>JAUYVH010000020.1 GCA_030715135.1 Keguizhuia sedimenti
GCTCATCACTTCGGTCATGGTGCTTCCCTTTCGGTATCATCTCATGACCTCTGGCACACAAAAAATCTGACAGGCTCCTACCAGGTCAAATTCAGTTGTTCAATATGGTGATTTTATCGTGCCACTCCTTTCTCCCATCCATTAATGTTTGCATCGGGGTTCGGCCACAGCACATCTTGCCTTGATGTGTGCGATCGAAGTTGTAGTAAGCCAGCCATTCACCAGATCAGTCTGCAGCTCTTCAATGGTGCGGTAAATCTTGCGCCGGAATACCGTCTGGTAAAACCCTTGCAGGATCGTCTTGCGGAAGCGCTCGCAAATGCCATTGGTTTGCGGATGGTTCGCCTTTGTCTTCGTGTGCTCGATGTCATTCAAGGCCAGGTAGAGCTGGTAATCGTGCTGCTCGAGCCGGCCGCAGTACTCCGTTCCACGGTCGGTCAGAATGCCGATGACACCCATGCCTTGCTTAGCGAAGAATGGCAATACGCGATCGTTGAGCAGGTCTGCAGCCGTAATCGGCGTCTTGGTTGTGTAGAGCTTGGCAGGTGCCCACTTGGAATAGGTATCGACGAAGGTTTGCTGATAGATGCGGCCAACACCTTTCATCGTGCCGACGTAAAAGGTGTCCTGGCTGCCGAGACAACCGGGATGCGCCGTCTCGATTTCGCCATGAGAAATGTCGTCGTCCTGCTTCTTCTCCAGCGCGGCAATCTGGGCCTCTGTGAGCACCTCCCCGCTCGGTGCAACATGGCGCTCCAGCGCTGCCAGCCGCTTTTTGAATGATTCCAGGTCATGACGCAGCCGGACCGAGCGCACACCGGAGGCTGACACGAAGATGCCACGCTTGCGCAGCTCGTTGGAAACACGGACTTGCCCGAAGGCAGGTTGCTCCAGCGCAAAAGCAGCCACCGCCGTTTCGGTGGTTTCTTCAGCCCGGTTGCGCAGATTGGGCTTCTTGCGGTTGGCATCGATCAAGGCATCCACGCCGCCAGTCTGCATGGCCGACTGGTAGCGGTAAAAGGTATCGCGGGAAAAGCCCATCACCTTGCAGGCGCGGGACACATTGCCAAGCTCGGCAGCCAGATTCAGCAAGCCAAACTTGTGTTTGATGACGTTCTGAGGAACACTACTCATGGGGTTACTCCTTGGCGCATTTAGCGCAGATTGATAAAGATTCGCACCTCTATCAAACCGGGTAACCCCACCTTTGGCAAGGCCTTACTGTACGATCAAGTCGAAACTATTACATATTACGGGAAAAACTCACGCATCAAAAACCGCTCCAGCTCGTCGTTGTCTTGCAGCCTTGCGCTTAAGGTAATGGATTTGCCGAGGCGTTTCGATTCCCACAGAAAGTCTCCCTTTTTTTCTTTGCGAATGATCTCGATTACCTTCTTGATCAACGCCGTTTGGATATCCGCACTGGGACCCTTTTCAACATTAAAGAGCCTTTTCGCATTCCTGCGAACGTTCGCTCCAGCCTCGAAAGATAAATTCGGCATCCTGGTATCCGACTCTGCGCACTTGAAAGACGCCGCAGACGTCCTCCCGATTAGTGCACCACGCACGACGCAGGGAAAATTCAATGTTGGCAAGCGCAACATTTTGATCGTTGTCTGCTTATTCGGGTTGCTCCGGTTCCGAGACAACTTCAGGCAACCCAGACTGTGCGGCTGCCTCGGCCCGGCGGAACAGATTTGGATGGCAGCGCTGCTTGTTTATCAGCTGTTGCAATTGGCTTTACCCGTTGTCGTTTCTTGGCGGCAGCCGGCGAGGGTTTCATTTGCGATGGCTGAATAGGCTGTATAAGTTCCGATGGATCCGAAACATGTGAAGCAGAAGGTTCGACTAGACTTACAGCAATTCTTTGTTTTCGGCATTGGCCTGTAGCGGCTTGTCTATTGGCGTATCGTTATCCAGCACTAATCCTGACCCAAGCGCATGAAGCAACAGCGACACGACGATACCAGCAACCATCGAGCGGCGGCTTTTCGGGAAACGCACGGAAGCGACCTCTAGGTACTGGCCCGGCTTTTTGTTTAAAGTTTGCCATTCGCGTCGCGCTTCTGTCAATTGCAATTTTCGCAAAGAATCTCGTTGGGATGGAAGTGGAAACTCTACATGCAATTCAAAAAGATGTCTTAGGTCGCGCCCCTGCTTGGAGCACGGCGCTTCTCAGTAGGGAATCAGGAAGGGAAAAGATAGAATGCAAGTAGACCAATTCCGGGAGAATGCAGGTGGCCTGCCAACGCAATGGCTTATTTTTATGCTGATTAATATTGAATTAGCGGTCTGTCACAGGACACCATCTTATGGTTAAATAGGTAGTTCAGAAAAGAAATTCCGTAGAAAACCGTCTCCCATGAAAATTAACTTGCGACCTGCCATGATGTCACGTCCTGTCTTGCCACTTCTGTTTTTGACCATCACGCTTAGTGCTCACGCGGTTGAACTGGGCCACGTACTGGATTTTGGCCGACATGCCTCTGTCCCTTTAAGCGCTTTACCCGACCGCCTCGGCATGGGGATAGACGAAGTATTAAATCAACTCAGCGAGCAGGAAAACCGCCAATTGCCGCGCATGGTCAATGCAGAAATGCGGCTGGACAAGACTGTCGCACAACCCGGGAAGCATTTTATCCGGCAGTATACCCTGCTCAATGGCGCCAGCGCGGAAAGTAATCGGACGCAGTTTGACACCGTGATAATGCCTGACTTGAAAAATGCCATGTGCCATGATCAAAACGTGACCATGCTTTTAAAGAATGGGGTAGCGGTCACCTATCAATACCAAAGCGACGATGCGCAACCGATCGGCAGTATTGAGCTTGCCCCACCTGCATGTGGCTAACCAACGCCATTTAAAAGGCACATGCGTTGCTGCTACGTTATGCGGTTTAGTCTGTTTTGTGCTCTAACAACGCCGCATAAGTAAGCCACTCCTTTTTTCAGAAAAGATTCTTCCTTCCGTGAAGTTGCTTGTCGGAATGAGCCGGTTAGTTTTGATATATATTTCTTCGTTTTCCGGCTATTTCACGCAAACTTTTTTCTCACATTGAACGTTTGTCGTTTTGCCAAATCATCTGAAGGCTCTGTTGAGTAAGCCACATTGGCTTATGGCCCGCCACTTGCGGTGTCCTGGCCAGTTCTTCCATCATTTAATATAAAAGGAAACAACATGGCGACTGTCGGGGAAAACGAGGACTTGATTACTTGTATCGAAGCCTGTGAAGAGCGCTGCATGCATGCCTGGAGTGCGCTGCCGCCGATATCCGGGAAGGTGGCGCGGCGCAAACGTGCCCTGATTAATCTGGATTGCGCCAATATCTGCAGCGCCACCTTAGGTGCATTGGCGCGGCTCGGAGCACCGGCGACTTTTGCGCGCTGCGCCCCCATCTTTGCCGAACATGTGCGCAGGCTTGCGCTCCGCATGCCAGCAAGTACGACCATTGTGCCCGGTGTCAACAAGCCTGCGAACGGCGTGCGGCCGAGTGCGACATGCATGCGACTGAGCGCCATACGTAAGCCCTAGATTTTTTGAAATCATGCAACCCGTCATGTAGCCTTACCGGCACCAGGCTACATGACGGTGCACATCAAAAGTCCCCGGGAAAGCAATGCACAACGGATGAAAATAAGGGCGTTTTTCCCGGTTATTCCGCGCAATGGAAAAGAGAAATGCGGATACTATCGATCTGCGATTCATGCGTTTCCCGACTTTCCAGCGTGCCCGCCCCATGGATGGAATCAAAGCCGATCGACTAAGCTTGACGTACAATACTGCACCCGCACGGCGCGACGACCGGTTTTGGGAAAACGCATTGCGACTGAGCGCGCAGCGCTTAGAACTCATCGCGTCCAATATTGCCAACGCCGACACGCCCAACTTCAAAGCCCGCGAAATCGATTTCAAGAAAGCGCTCTTGCAATCGCTTGCAGTAACGGCAACCGGCCTGGGTACGCCCTCTCAAAATCCGCCAATCGAGGAAAAGCCGTTCCTAGCGAAGCCTTTGTACCGCACCGTTGTCCAGCCCGGTGTCGACAACAACACGGTCGATATGGATGTGGAGCGCGCCGCCTTTGCGCACAGTGCCTTGATGTACGAGTTCACGCTGCAAAAGGCCATTGGCGAATACAAGGATATGGCTGAATTATTCCAATCGCTGACCTAATCAGTTGCTCTGCCCATAGGACATGTACTAAGCGTGCTGGTAATATCGGACTCAATGAGGGAAATTTGAGGAAAGTATTTCTGGAGCATTCTGGCGCTAATCATGCTTTCTATCAATTAGCCTCTTTAGCGGAAACGGAGTCCAAACCTGACAAAAAATTCCGCTCCATTTTCATGAAGCGGGCAATCCAGAGAAAACCTGAGTGTCAGATTCGCTATTTAGATTCATTCAAAATAATTAGAACTCATTTCATAAATGCCTGCGAAGCAAGATCATAGAACAAGTCAGATGAACGAAGCCGGTAAATCGCTGATCATCGACTTCCCAGCGAGTCACGATGCGCCTGAACTTGTTCAGCCAGGCGAACAGCCGTTCAATCTTCCAGCGGCGCTTGTAGCGTCTGAGTGTGCGTCCATCGTGCGTAGCGGGCCGGATGCGATTGCACTTGTGCGGGGCGATCAACTCAATGCCATCGGTCGCGAGCTTGTCATCGAGCGGATCACAGTCGTAGGCACGATCCCCGACAAGTTGTTCGGGTCGCCCCACGGTGACGGTTTCATTGACGGTAGCTTTGACAAGGGTGACGAAATAACGGCTAGCAGAAGCCGTGTGCAGGGCGACTGGAAGACCTGCAGCGTCCGCAATTGCCATGAGCTTTGTACCTTTGCCCCGCTTGGTCTTTCCCACTTTGCCCCCCCTTTTTTCGCCACCACGAAGGTGCCGTCGATAAAGCATTCGGATAAATCGATGTCACCTCGGGCTTCCAGGTCTTGCGCCAGCGCCTCCAGTAATCTTGCCAGCGTGCCATCCTTGACCCAGCCGCTGAAACGCCGAAAGCAAGTAGCGTATGAAGGAAACTCGTTGGGCAAATCCGACTAGGCAGCACCGGTACGAAGAACCAACAACACGCCATCCATGACCGCCCGGTCATCATGCTCAATGGGTCTGCCGCGTCCATCCGCACGCCGTGTCAGCGGTGAAATCAAAGGCGCCAGTACCGCCCATTGTTCATCGGTAAGTCGTTTCCTGTTCGCCATTTCAGCACCCGGTTTGCCTGAAATTTGAACAGACCAGTATTTATGAAATGAGTTCTAGTGTGGTGTCCCGCAAATAACTTTACAAAGCCGCTCAACTTTTTGCAGTATTGAGTCGGCGGTTGCAGTCCAGACGAACGGTCGAGAGTGGGCGTTGTACTGCTTCACAAAGCTGTCAATCTTGCGTGTCAGCTCTGTAACGGTCTTGAATGAATTGCGTTTCAGCGCTCTTTGCGTGAGCAGGCCAAACCAGCGCTCTACCTGGTTGAGCCAGGAACTGTAGGTAGGTGTGTAATGCACATGATACCGCGGGCGCTGCGCCAGCCAGGCACGGACTTTTGGATGCTTGTGCGTGCGTAGTTATCGATGACCAGGTGCACATCCAGCGATGCTGGGACGTTGTTATCGACATGGCGCAGGAATGACAGGAACTCCTGATGCCGGTGGCGTGCCTTGCACTGCCCAATGACTTCGCCGCTAGCCACGTCCAGTGCTGCAAACAGGGTCGTCGTCCCGTGACGGAAGTAGTCATGTGCAATGCCCTCAACTGCTCCCATACCCGTCGGCATTGCAGGCTGACTGCGTTCGATGGCCTGGATTTGGCTCTTCTCATCCACGCACAGTACCAATGCCTTGTCAGGCGGGTTCAGGTACAGGCCAACAATGTCGCGCACCTTCTCGACGAAGAAAGGATCGGTGGAGAGTTTGAATGATTTGCTGCGGTGAGGTTGCACGCCAAATAGATGCAGGTATCGCTGTACCGTACTCTTGGAAATGCCTGTTTCTTCGCCAGCCAGCCGGGTGCTCCAATAGGTCGCTCGCTTTGGTTTGTCCTTGAGCACCTTGTTGAGCAGCGTGGCAATCTGATCGTCGTCATAGCTGCGAGGCCGACCGGGACGCGCCACATCATATAGGCCTGCAATACCTTGGCTGAGATAACGCTTTCTCCAATGACCAACGCTCGGTAACGTCAAACCAAAGTGCTCGGCAATGGCGGTATTGGAGCAACCTTCAGCCGACATCAGGATCATCTGGGCGCGCCGCACAACACGATGAGGCAAGGAACGCGAGTGCGCTAACACTTGCATGGCGGCATGTTCCTGCTCCGATAGCGTGATCTGTACTTTCTTTGGACGTCCGCGTTCCATGGCCAGTCTCCTGTTTGTCCAGCATAGCCAATAGACACCTCAACTTATATAAAGTTATTTGCGGGACACCATACTAGTTCGTGCGTCTTTGCGCTAGAATTTTTCTGTGACCTTACACTATGACAAACCATATGAACTAACTGCACTATTTCCTTGTCAAGCCAGAAACTAAGTGTTCAAAAACGTTTCATTTGCTGACAGTCGAGAAAAGCGAGGGAAGATGAGTTCTGGACATTCTCATGGCGCGCACAGCCATGGCAGTACGGGCAATCTAAAGTCAGCGTTTTTCCTTAATCTGACATTTACCATCATCGAGATTTTTGGCGGACTTTGGACCAATAGCGTTGCTATTCTGAGCGACGCCGTCCACGACCTGGGGGATTCTTTATCACTTGGTCTTGCATGGTACTTTGATCGCCTGTCCCGACGCGAAGACAATGCAAAAAACACTTACGGCTACCGCCGATATTCCCTGCTGGGCGGCCTAATCACTGCTGTCGTCTTGATTGCCGGACTGGCCTTCATTCTCTGGCATGCGGTAGGCAGGCTATTTTCTCCGGAACCGGTCAATGCGCCCGGCGTGATGATGCTCGCCGTAGTCGGGGTTGTGTTTAACGGCGCAGCAGTATTGAAAGTAAAAAAAGGATCGTCGCTTACCGAACAAGTCGTTAGCTGGCATTTGCTGGAAGACACGCTTGGATGGGTTGCCGTGCTGGTGGGTGCTGGAATCATGACCGTTTGGGACCTACCAATTATTGACCCGATTCTCTCCATTGGGATTTCCTTTTTTGTATTGTGGAACGTTCTTCGCAATCTGCGGCAGTTCTTTACCGTATTCCTTCAACGCACTCCCAAAGAATTTGACGTTAATCAGTTCGAGCGGACGGTGTTAGCCCTTCCTAAGGTCACATCAGTTCATCACACGCATAGCTGGTCTATCGACGGCGAGAGCCATGTCCTGACTACCCACCTAGTCATGCAAAAGGACGCCGACCGCGATGAAATCATTGAAACGAAGAACCAGGTGCGCGACATGCTGGATAAAAAAACCTTTGAGCACGTGACGGTCGATATTGAGCTGGAAGGTGAAGCATGCATGGCGAGTCAAGAGCATAAACATACTCAAACGCAGCCACACAATCATGCACACTAGTTGTTCAGCGGTGCAAGCCATGATCATTCCACCAAATAAGATGATGGTTTAGGTTGTAAGTAGTACAATAAATTACGGATTGCAGCATTCCGTTTTTTTGATTTTATGGCTCGCTATAATAAAGTAACCGTACATCGCAACCACGCATGAACCATTACCTCGACGAAGAACTGTGGCAGGAAGTGAACCTGACCATCGATCAGATGCCAAAGGAAACACGGCGCGAACGCGAGCATTATTTTCGTGCCCGCTGGCTCTTCTCCTTGCTCTATGTGTGTGAACTGCGTATTTCCGAAGTTGTCCGCAACCAGATGGGCAAATTTTTTTGCCGGCGTGATCCAGATGGAGGAGAACGCTGGTGGCTGGAAGTCGTGGGAAACGAGGATACAGCGCGGATCGTGCCAGCCACGAATGCACTGATGGTGGAACTGGCATGCTACCGGCGCGCGCTTGGGATGGAACCTTTTCCGGTTCCAAACGAAGCGACTCCTCTGCTATTGCCAATTTGCGGCAAGCACCGCTCCATGACCCGTGGTGCAGTGTATCTGCTGGTCAAGGAAATATTCCAGAAGACGGCCGACAGAGTAAGGCTGCGCGAACCGCAACACGAAACCAAGGCTGCGCGTATTCTTCAAGCCTCGGAGCACTGGCTACGGCCTACGGCCTGAACCAATGACGCGCTATCGTCAGACCAAAAAAACACAAGATTGGCTGGTAACAAGTGGCCGGCGCACAGTGACCTTACACGACTGGTTCATTTACAGGCTGCAGTGCCCAGTACCATCAATTAGGATGGAAACAGTATCATGTGGTTGATGCGTTGTTAACGATCTGAATGAGGGGCGAGTGTCGTCTTGGCCATGCGTTTGCTCAAGATCTATTTTTGACAGTTGGCCTGCGTGATTTTGTAAAACCAGAATGGACGTCGCCGTTTTCGTGCGCAAACGTGTTACTTTTTCCAGGTGACGCCTCATCGGGCACGGTGGGGGAAGCAATCGAGCGCAAAATTCCACAGTGCTGTGTTTTGTCGGCCTTTACACACAGATTGCGCAATTGCTTTAGGTTTTTTTCCAAGGTCTTTAGCTCAGCAATGCGGCTGGCAAGACGCTCAATATGTTCGTCCAGCATGTCATTGACGCCCGCACAGTTTGCATCAGGCCGTTCACGAAAGTCCAAAAGCGCCTGGATTTCGCCATGTCCCATGCCCAACAGCCGGCAATGCCGAATGAAGGTTAACTGTTCAACATGCTCATCGCCATATAGGCGGTAGTTGTTTTCTGAACGCAGTGGCGCCGGTAACAATCCCTGCCGTTCATAAAAACGGATCGTTTCGACTTGGCAGTCAGTGAGTTTCGCCAAGTCGCCAATACGCAATGGAGTACTCATGAAAGAACCGGCCCGCTGATAAAATAAAAAAATCCGCTACACATTAACGGTGATTTTCGCATCACCACGCTCGGCTGTCTTTAACCTGTGGCTGAAAGCTTTTCAAAAGCATCAAGCCCGCTCCGGTCACAATCCAGACATCGGCCAGATTAAAGGCTGGCCAATGCATCGCATTCCAGTAAAAGTCCAACCAGTCCACGACCGCGCCGCGTGTCAGCCGGTCAATCAGATTCCCGACAGCCCCGCCTAGTATCAACGCATACGCGGGTATTTCTCTGGAAGTTGGATGCCGAAGGATCAGGCTAGCCAAGATCATCGATACAATAATCGCAATGCCGGTAAAAAACCACCACTGCCAGCCAGAGGCGTCTGCCAGAAAACTGAAGGCGGCACCAGGATTTAAGGTATGCACGAAATTAAAAAATGCATTAACCGGATGGGTTGCGCCCAATGGCAAAAGCGTTTCCACAATTGCCTTCGAAAGCTGATCGACCGCTGCCAGAACAGCTGCAATACTCAACCAGAGAAACGACTGTTTGGTCTGTGCCATATTCATATTTGCTTTGCTTAGTCTTTTAGTGTCAACATAAGCGCCTTTTGCATAGGCGGATAACAGACACCGGTCTTTTCTTCACACCCTTGGTAGTCTATTACCAAGGTCACTTTCTGCGTACCAGCGGGGCGCTTCAAGACAATATTGACGGCAACCGCATTTTTATAGATTTCCATGCGCCCGAAGTTGGGATCCTGCTTCATGATCCCTGCCGGAAAATGCACGGACTGGATCACAACGCCGGGTGTGTCTTTGACCGCAATACGCATCCTGTCTCGGTAAAGATAATAATTGTCCGCGATGGTGAAGTGGGCTGTGACATTATCGTTATGCCGTTGCCGCACCTTTACCTGAAAAGCCTGCTCCGGTTCCAGCAGCTTTGGCTCAGCATGGGCGAACGTTGCCCATCCGAACACCATCACAATAAAACACTGAAATAATTGCCGTGTATGCATCATTAGAAAAACCTGTTTAATTACGTGTATTCGGTATGCTCGAACCTCACTTTCAACAAGCGCAAGCCATTGGCGACGACCAGGAGGCTGCCGCCCATATCGGCGAAAACCGCCATCCAGAGCGTGGCCACGCCCATGAAGGCAAGGATAAAAAATACGACCTTGATTCCCAGCGCTAAAGCAATATTCTGCTTCAGAATCACTCCCGTTTGCCGGCTTAGGCGGATGAATTGCGGGATCTTGCGCAAGTCATCATCCATCAAGGCCACGTCCGCCGTTTCAATCGCTGTATCCGTTCCCGCCGCGCCCATCGCAAAACCGATCTGTGCTTTGGCCAAGGCTGGCGCATCGTTGATGCCGTCACCCACCATGCCAACGGAGTGATGAGCGGCAATCTCCGCTTCAATGGCTTGTAGCTTGTCTTCTGGCAGCAAACTGCCGCGTGCATCGTCGATGCCCACATTCGCAGCAATCACCTTGGCAGTATGCGGATTGTCACCAGTGAGCATGACGGTGCGCACGCCCAACGCATGCAACTCCTTGATCGCCTGGCGGCTTGTCTCGCGCACGGTGTCGGCCACACCCACGACCAACAGTGGCGCTTTTTCGCTACAGATAACGATCACCGTCTTACCTTCGGCTTCGAGCTTTTCCAAGACGCCTTCCGTCTCTGCATTGCAAATACCCAGCTCTTCCACCAGCCGATGATTGCCCAGATAAAGCCACTGATCGCCAATGCGTCCTTTGACGCCTCGACCGGTAATGGCGGCAAAATCGGTAATGTCAGCAAGTTCGCCGCCCCCCTGCTCCTTCCAGTAAACGCTCACGGCCGACGATACAGGGTGGTCGGAGCGACTGGCCAGGCTCGCGGCCAAGCGCAAGCTTTCCTGCTTTTCGCCTTGCAATGGCACGACATCGGTCACGGCCGGCTTACCTTGGGTAATGGTGCCAGTCTTATCGAATGCCAAGGACCTGAGTTTTCTGCCTTCTTCCAGATAGACCCCGCCCTTGATCAAAATGCCGCGCCGCGCCGCAGCTGCCAGGCCACTGACCACCGTCACCGGCGTGGAAATCACCAGGGCGCACGGACAGGCGATGACCAGGAGCACCAAGGCTTTATAGATCCAGTCCATCCAGTCTTGGCCAAAGACCAGTGGCGGCACCACAGCCACCAGCAGCGCGATCAGGAACACCGCCGGGGTATAGACCTTGGAAAACTGGTCCACAAAGCGCTGCGTGGGTGCCCGGCTGCCCTGTGCTTCTTCCACGGCCTTGATGATGCGCGACAGCGTAGAGTGCGACGCATCGGAGGTCACCCGGTACTCGAACGAACCGGTTTCATTGATCGTGCCGGCAAAGACGGCGTCCCCTACTGCTTTGGCAACGGGGATGCTTTCCCCGGTAATGGGCGCCTGGTTGACGGCCGACTGACCTGCCGTGAGTTGTCCGTCGAGCGGGATGCGCTCGCCCGGCTTGACGCGCACAATCATGCCGATGCCGACCTGCTCGGCATCGATGTCGCGCCAGGAGCCATCCGCTTGTTGCACGGTCGCGCGTTCCGGCGCCATGGCCATCAGGCTTCGGATCGCATTGCGCGCCCGGTCGAGCGCCAGCACTTCAATCGCTTCGGCCAGCGTAAACAAAAACATGACCACCGCCGCTTCCGGCCATTGCCCGATCAGAATCGCGCCGGTGACCGCAATCGACATCAGGGCATTGATATTGAGATTGCGGTTCTTTAATGCGACCCAGCCTTTTTTGTACGTATCTAACCCGCTTAACAAGATGGCAGCCAATACCAAAGCCAGCACGGCAGGCGACGTTTCATTGCCGGTGGAATAGGCCACGATTTCCGCACCGAGCGCACACATGGCGGCAATCCCCATTTTCCACCAAGTCTTTTTCGACAGACCATGGCTGGGCACCTGTTCTGCTTTAGGATGCTGTTCAGACTGGACAACGGCATTCATGCCAATGGCATGCAAGGCTGCCTGGATAGGCTGGCTATCCGGTAGATTGTGCGATACCGTCAATTTGCGCTGCATGAGGTTGAAGTCCAGCGAGGTCACACCCGTCATGGTTCCCAGCTTTTTGCGGATCAGTGCTTCTTCGGTGGGGCAATCCATGTTGTCAATGGTAAAAACGGCTACCTCGGCAGCCTGGATTTGCGTGTCTTCTTCCACCACGGCTTGCATGTCCAGACTTTCAATGGCCAACAGGATGGACGTTGGATCGGCAAGCCGATGTTTGACCGTCAAGCGTCGTTGCATCAGGTTAAAACTCATATCGTCTATTCCAGGCATACCGCCAATCTTTTTTCGTAAGAGCGCTTCTTCGGTCGGGCAATCCATTTTCTCGATGCGCAAGGTAAGTACATCAAACCGGTTTGGCTGAGTTGGTGCCATACCATTCTCTGGCTCAACTGCATTGGCAGCAGCGCAGCAGGTATTTTTTTCGCATGAATCCATAAAAACTCCTCAATGAGGTAAGTACAAATCAATTAGACACCCTCTAGCAGCTACAGAGTCAAGCCGTTTATGCGGTTACAGTAGCTCATAAAAATTCATGGCTTTTATCATTGCACGCTGCTTCATTAGCCGCTACAATCCGCCGCATGCGCCGCCTGTTGATCATTTTCATGCTGTTTTTACTGCCCGTCCAGATTACCTGGGCAGGCGTGTCGGCGTATTGCAAGCATGAATCCGGTGCCACTGCCCAGCATTTTGGCCATCATGAGCATCAACATCAGTCTCAGGAAGAGGATGGCAAAAAAGACAGTCCCAGTTTCAAGTTTGATGGCGACTGTGGCTTTTGCCAGTTCGGTGGCATTGGTTTTACCAGTATTTCTTCCGTTTCTATCGGTACACTCCAGCCCCAAGTCGAATTGAACTGGATGTCCACCGACCTCTTATCATCCTACCGACCCGATCGGCCCGAACGGCCAAAATGGGTGCGTGCCGCTTAGTCCGGCACGACGCTCTTCCTTTCTTCCTATTCTGTTTAGTTAGCGACTAGCACGACCTGCCGGATTCCTTTGTTCGTTCAACATGGAGAATTCGATGGTTCAGTTGTTGTTGCCGCTCGGCATGGCGGTCTTGTTATCCATGCCTTTGGTAGTTCATGCGCAACCCTTCGCCAAGGCTGGGAACACGCATCCTAATCCTGAACGCCCGATTAATGCCGCCGGCGTGGTTACCCGTGCCATGGCGGTGGAACTGGCGCTGCAAGCCAATCCCGAGATTGCCGTGGCGATCCATGAAATCGAAGCGGCCGAGGGTGCCATCCGGCAAGCCGGCGTTATCCGCAATCCGGAATTGGTTACTTCGGTGGAAGACACGCGGTATCGCGAAACGCGCACGACCACCGTGCAAATCAACCAGCCGCTGGAGTTGGGCGGCAAGCGAAGCGCCCGGATTGCCGCAGCTGACCGCGCGCATGATTTGGCCATTGCTGAACTGGACGCCAAGCGGGCCGATATCCGGGCCACGGTGACTGCGGCTTTTTACGATGTCTTAAGCGCCCAAGAGCGACTGCGCCTGGCGCAGGCGTCGGTCGACCTGGCCCAGCGCGCAACCGTCATTACATCTAAGCGCGTGGCAGCCGGCAAGGTCTCCCCCGTGGATGAAACAAGAGCACGCGTAGCCGAATCAGGCATTCGCGTGGAATTGGCACAAGCCGAAAGCGAACTGGCTGCCGCACGCAACCGGCTGGCTGCCACTTGGGGGGCAAGGCAAGTGCGCTTTGAGCGGGTCGATGGGGGCGTCAATGACTTGCCTCTTCTACGAGACTGGAATGAACTCGCCACGCGGCTTGCGCGCTCTCCCAACTTGGAGCGCGCCAGAATCGAAGTTGACCGGCGCCAAGCGTTAACGCGGGTGGAGCGCTCGCGCCGGATACCTGACATCACGGTCAGTGTCGGCGCCATGCGCGATGAGCAACTGGGCCGCAATCAGGCCATTCTTGGCATCTCCATCCCGCTGCCCTTATTCGATCGCAATCAGGGCAATGTGCAGGAAGCCGCTAGCCGCGCCTATCAGGCGCAAGACCAACTGGTTGCTACCGAAGTACGGCTGGAAAGCGAACTGGCCCAGTTGTATGCCCGGCTGCGCAGCATGCGCACCGAAGCCGAACTCTTTCAAAAGGAAATCCTGCCCGGCGCGCAAAGTGCGTATGACGCCGCTACCAAGGGCTTTGAGTTCGGCAAATTCAGCTTCCTGGACGTGCTTGACGCGCAGCGCACCCTGTTCCAGGCCACTGCGCAATATTTGCGCGCCCTGTCTGAAGCACACCGCACCGCCGCGGACATTGAGCGCATTGTCGGTGAACCCCTTCAAGCACTTCAGCAATAAAAGGCCATCATGAAGACCAATCCATCTAAAAAACAAAAAATTTTCATCATTGCCATCATCGCAATTGGCATTCTGTTAGCGGGCTTGATCCTTGGTATGGACGAGGCACAGCCATCCGGCGCAGAGCAAGGACATGGTCATGCGGAAGCCAAGGGGCATGCCGACGATGAACACCATGGCGAAAAAGGCGACGCCAAGCATGCAGATGCCAAAGAACATGCCGACGAGGAGCACCATGACGAGGCAGAACCGCAAAAAGGACCGCATGGCGGCAAATTGTTTACGGAAAACGGCTATGGCGTTGAAGTCACCATTTTTGAACAGGATGTCCCGCCGGAGTTTCGTCTCTACACGTATCTCAATGGCAAGCCGCTCGACCCTAGTCAGAGTCAGATAAGTTTGACCCTGGAGCGTCTTGGCCGTAAGCCGCAAGAGTTCACGTTCACCAAAGAAAAAGACTATTTCAAAAGCGATGTGGTGGTCGAAGAACCGCATTCCTTTACCGTCACCGTCAGTGCACTGCATAACAAGCAGCCTTACCTCTTCGCGTACACGCAGGAAGAAGCACGGGTCACCATGACCCCTCAGCAACTGCAACAAAGTGGCGTGGAAATTCTGACGGCCGGACCTGCCCGCATCCAGACCGCATTGCAATTGATTGGCGAAGTCCGGCTCAATGAAGACCGCACCGTCCATATTATTCCAAGGCTGGCGGGAATCGTCGAATCGGTAAAGGCCAGCGCAGGAGACCGTGTACGCAAGGGGCAGGTACTTGCCGTGATATCAAGCCAGTCGCTGGCTGAACAGCGCAGCGAGTTGATTACCGCCCAAAAGCGGCTTTCGTTGGCGCGCACGACTTACGAGCGCGAGAAAAAACTCTGGGAAGAAAAAATTTCAGCAGAGCAGGACTATTTGCAGGCCAGAACCGCCATGGAAGAAGCGCAGATCGCCGTGCAAAGTGCCCAGCAAAAGCTTGCGTCACTCGGCAGCAAGGCCGGTTCAGGCAATTTGACCACTTATGAAATCCGCTCCCCGATTGACGGCATCGTCACCGACAAGCGTATTTCAGTGGGAACCGCGATGAAAGAGGATGCCGATATTTTTACCGTTTCTGACTTGTCGACCGTCTGGGTCGACCTGACGGTTCGGGCGCAGGACCTCAACGTCGTTAAGGCTGGACAGAGTGCCACCGTGAAGGCGACCGCATTTAACGCGCAGGAAACCGGGAAAGTTTCCTACATCGGTTCCGTCGTCGGCGAACAAAATCGCACGGCAACTGCACGGGTTGTCTTACCCAATCCCAAAGGCATCTGGCGGCCTGGTTTGCCTGTCAATGTGGCGGTTGTCGCTGAAGAGATCGAAGTACCGGTGGCCGTTGCCATGGAAGGCGTACAAACGGTACGCGACTGGCAAGTTGTATTTGGCCGCTATGGCAATTACCTGGAAGCGCGCCCGCTCGAGCTGGGCCAAAGCGACGGCAAATATGTACAAGTGATCAAAGGGCTCAATGCCGGGGAACAGTATGCGGCAAAGAACAGTTTCCTGATCAAAGCGGAGCTGGGCAAGGCCAGTGCCAGCCACGACCATTAAGGAGACTGCCATGAAACAGATTATTGCCATTATTCAGCCGCATCGGGTCGAGAAGGTCGAAGACGCATTACATCAGCTCAGCCATTTGCCCGGTTTTACCTTGTTTCCCGCGCGCGGCCATGCGCGCGGACATGGCGAACAGCATGTGTTTACCGGCGACGAATGGAATCCCGACATGCACGATCGAATGGTGCTGCTGATGTTATGTCCGGACGATATTGCGCAAGCTGCTGTCGAAGCCATTCGCGTTGCTGCTTATACCGGCAACCCAGGCGACGGCTTGATTGCCGTCTCCGATGTGGAAGGCATCGTGCGGATCCGCACCAACGAGCGTGGCGACGCAGCCACCTAGCCGAAGGACATATTCATGTTTGAACGAATCATCCGCTTTGCCATTGATCAACGCTGGCTAGTTCTATTAATGGTGTTGGGTATGGCGGCCCTTGGCGTCTTTAGCTACCAAAAGCTGCCCATTGATGCCGTGCCGGACATTACCAACGTACAGGTCCAAATCAACAGCAGCGCGCCCGGTTATTCGCCGCTGGAAGCTGAACAGCGTATTACTTTTCCGATTGAAACGGTGATGGCCGGTTTGCCGCGCTTGCAGCAGACCCGGTCGATTTCGCGCTATGGTCTGTCACAAGTGACGGTGATTTTTAAGGAAGGCACCGATATCTATTTCGCACGCCAGCTTGTCAACGAGCGCATCCAGGAAGCCAAGGAACGATTGCCCGCAGGTGTGGTACCTGCGATGGGCCCAATTTCCACTGGGCTGGGCGAAATCTACATGTGGACGGTGGAGGCCAAGCCAGGCGCAAAGAAGCCGGATGGCACACCCTACACGCCAACCGACTTGCGCGAAATCCAGGACTGGATTATCAAACCGCAGTTGCGCAATGTGCCGGGTGTCACGGAAATCAACACTATCGGTGGCAATGCCAAGGAGTTTCAAGTGGCGCCGTTTCCAGACAGGCTGCGTGCACACGGCTTGGCGCTGCAGGACCTCATCACGGCGCTGGAACGCAACAATAACAATGTCGGCGCAGGTTATATCGAAAAGCGTGGCGAACAGTATTTGATTCGCGCTCCTGGCCAAGTGTCAAACATCAATGATATTGCCAATATCGTTGTCAGTACCCGCCAAGGCGTGCCACTGCGCATCGGCGATGTGGCCGAAGTTGCCATTGGTCGGGAACTGCGCACCGGCGCGGCGACTGAAAATGGTCGGGAGGTCGTGCTTGGCACCGTCTTCATGCTCATGGGTGAAAACAGCCGGACCGTATCGGCCGCCGTTGATCAGAAAATGCAGGAAGTGAATAAGACGCTTCCTGAAGGCATCATCGCCAACCCCGTCTATAACCGCACTGTTTTAGTTGACAAGGCAATCAACACCGTCAAGAAGAACTTGATTGAAGGCGCCCTGTTGGTAATCGCAATCCTGTTCCTTTTTCTGGGCAACATTCGTGCCGCCATCATCACGGCCATGGTGATTCCCTTGTCCATGCTGTTTACCTTCACCGGAATGGTGACCAACAAGGTCAGCGCCAACCTGATGAGCCTGGGGGCACTGGATTTCGGGATCATTATCGATGGCGCGGTCGTGATTGTAGAAAACTGCGTGCGGCGACTCGCGCATGCTCAAGTTCACCATGGACGCCCACTGACGCGTTCCGAGCGTTTCCATGAAGTGTTTGCCGCCTCAAAAGAAGCGCGCCGGCCACTGTTGTTTGGCCAATTGATCATCATGGTCGTGTACCTGCCGATCTTTGCCCTGTCCGGCGTGGAAGGCAAGATGTTCCATCCCATGGCTTTTACCGTCGTGGCCGCGTTAGTGGGTGCCATGATCTTGTCCATTACCTTCATACCCGCTGCAGTCGCCTTGTTCATCGGCAGTAAAGTAGGTGAAAAAGAAAACCGCATCATGGCTTGGGCAAAGCGGCGCTATGAACCGATGCTCAATTGGTCATTAGCGAGCCGTGCTCTGGTATTGACCAGCGCAGGCGTGGCGGTGGTATTAAGCGGCTTACTGCTTACCCGCATGGGCAGCGAATTCATCCCCAGCTTGAATGAGGGTGACATTGCCTTGCATGCGCTGCGCATTCCCGGAACCAGCCTGACGCAGGCGATTGAAATGCAGACCGAGCTGGAACGCACCATCAAGGGATTTCCCGAAGTCGACAAGATCTTTGCCAAGATTGGCACAGCCGAAATTGCAACCGACCCCATGCCGCCCAATGTGGCCGACAACTTTGTCATGCTAAAACCGCAATCAGAGTGGCCAGACCCAAATCGCACCAAAGCAGATTTAGTGGCTGCCATGCAGGAAGCGGTGGCCAAAGTGCCTGGCAACAACTACGAGTTCACGCAACCGATCCAGATGCGGTTCAATGAATTGATTTCCGGCGTGCGAAGTGATGTGGCAGTGAAAATATTTGGTGACGACATGGAGGTCATGAACCAGACAGCCGACCAGATCTCCGACGTTCTCACCGGTGTTGCGGGTGCAGCAGACGTGAAAGTTGAGCAAACCACAGGGCTGCCCATGCTGACGGTAAAAATTGATCGCGACAAGGCAGCTCGCCTTGGGGTCAATGTAGGCGATATTCAGGATGCGCTGTCGATTGCGGTAGGAGGTCGTGAGTCGGGGGTACTGTTCGAGGGAGACCGACGGTTCGATATTATCGTGCGCATGCCGGATCAGTTGCGAAGCGATACGGAGTCCATCAAGCAAATTCCCATTCGCCTGGGCAATAGCGACAGTGCAGATAATGGCCGCGCAACCTATATACAGCTGGGTGACGTTGCCACCTTAGAACAAGCGCCGGGACCGAACCAGATCAGCCGCGAAAACGGCAAGCGGCTTGTGATTGTGACTGCCAACGTACGCGGCAGGGATATTGGTTCGTTTGTGGCGGATGCGCAGCAAAAAGTAGCGCAGGCTGTGAAGGTCCCGACTGGATACTGGATTAGCTGGGGTGGCACCTTCGAGCAACTGCAGTCTGCCTCGCAACGCCTGCAAATCGTGGTGCCGCTTGCCTTGTTGTTGGTATTCATGCTCCTGTTTGCCATGTTCGGCAACATCAAGGATGGATTGCTTGTCTTTACCGGCGTGCCTTTTGCCTTAACGGGCGGAATCGTGGCGTTGTGGCTGCGCGATATTCCGCTATCGATTTCCGCAGGCGTGGGATTCATTGCCTTGTCAGGCGTAGCCGTACTGAATGGCTTGGTGATGATTGCTTTCATCCGCAGTTTGCGTGAAGAAGGACGCACATTGAACGAAGCCATCCATGAAGGCGCCTTGACCCGCCTGCGGCCAGTCTTGATGACGGCACTAGTCGCTTCGCTGGGCTTTGTGCCAATGGCCATTGCAACCGGCACCGGCGCCGAAGTGCAGCGTCCGCTGGCCACTGTGGTCATTGGCGGCATTCTGTCGTCCACCATCCTCACTCTCCTGGTATTGCCGCTGTTGTACCAGATGGCGCACCGGCGTGATGAAGAGGTAGACGATATGCCCGGCACCCGAGCAGCGTGGGTCAAGCGGCTTGCATTCTGGAAGAGGTGAATAGGCTAATTGACTAACAGGAGGCTAATGATGGCAGCTGGACATTCGCATGTAAAACCAGGACAAGGCAACGAACGCGCGCTGTGGATTGCCTTGCTGCTGACGTCCACCTTTCTGGTGGCCGAAGTGGTGGGCGGCATTTTAACCGCGAGCCTGGCGCTGATCTCAGATGCCGCACACATGTTCACCGACACCGCGGCGCTGGCCATTTCGCTGGTAGCGATTCGCATTGGCAAGCGTCCGGCGGACACGCGCCGCACGTTCGGTTACTACCGCTTTGAAATATTGGCGGCAGCGGTAAATGCGATTTTGCTGTTCTTAGTCGCGATTTATATCCTGTTCGAAGCGTACCAGCGCCTGAAAAATCCGCCCGAGATCGAGTCGATGGGCATGCTGGTGGTGGCTACGCTGGGACTGGTGGTAAACCTGATTTCGATGCGGCTTTTATCGAGTGGAAAAAATGAAAGCTTGAACGTCAAGGGCGCGTATTTGGAAGTCTGGAGCGACATGCTGGGATCCATCGGCGTAATCCTGGGCGCCTTGATCATCCGTTTCACCGGCTGGAGCTGGGTTGATTCTGCCATTGCAGTGGCCATTGGCCTATGGGTCTTGCCGCGCACCTGGACGCTGTTAAAAACCAGCATGAACGTTTTGCTCGAAGGCGTACCCGAAGGCATCGGTCTGGCTGAAGTGGAACAGGCGATCGCTGACGTGCCAGGCATCACGTGCGTGCACGAATTGCATGTCTGGGCCATCACCAGCGGCAAGACGAGCTTGACCGTCCATGCCGTGTGCACGGGCGATACGCCCAATTATCCGCAGACATTGAAAGCCATCCGTTCCATGCTGGCAGACCGGTTCGATATCCACCACGCCACCGTGCAATTGGAAGACCATCCCTGCGAGCAGGCGACCGACCTGCATACGTTCGAACCGGCCTCTCAGTTGGCCCCCGGCGCGCATCGGCATTGACCATTGCGTGGCCACGATCAACCCGGATGACATGCACTGATTCCATCTCTTTTTGAAAGGAAAATCTCATGAAAGCATCTATCGCCCTTGCACTGGGCACGACGTTTTTGGCCGGTTGCGCAACCCCTGCCCAGCAGGCCGCCCGATTCGAGCAGAATTTCGAGTACCGGGTACAGACGTATGGCGCTTCCTGCGAAAAAATCGGCTTCAAACGCGACACCGATCCCTGGCGGCATTGCGTCATGACGGCGTCACCCTACCAGCATACGTCGCATCATTAATAACGCGCTGCTTGCAAAAACAAGTGCAGTGTTAATTCAGCCACTGCAATTGCATAAAAAGCCGCTTTTACCGATTACTTTCCCCTCTTGAAAGGAAAATTATGAACACACGTAAAACCATGATGGCCATTGCAGCGAGCATCATTGCCGTGTCCGCCAGCTCCTACGCCGCAGACGACCACGAGGGGCATAACCACGGCAAGAAGACCGGCGCGGCGCATCAGGACGAGGCCAAGCCAATGCAGGGCGGCGTCGTGGCCGTTGCCCAGGATATTCAGTATGAACTGGTTGCCAAGCCCACGAGCTTGGAACTGTACGTGTCCGACCATGGCAAGCCGGTTGAGGTGAAAAATGCCTCGGCAACGGTGACCTTGCTCTCCGCGTCAGGCAAGGAAGAAGCCAAGCTTGCCCCCGTTGGCGGCAACAAGCTGGCCGTGGCGGGCGACTTCAAAGTCGGCGC
Organism: Keguizhuia sedimenti; assembly: GCA_030715135.1. Taxonomy (GTDB): domain Bacteria; phylum Pseudomonadota; class Gammaproteobacteria; order Burkholderiales; family Burkholderiaceae_D; genus Keguizhuia; species Keguizhuia sedimenti. The sequence goes on from JAUYVH010000020.1 coordinate 21,116, forward strand.
GGGCACGAAGGCAATGGCTGTGGTAACCATGCCCGGTCAAAGCGCAATCAATGTGCGTTTCGCACTGAAGTAATACGGATGGACAAGGGTTCGGGGCAGCTACGCGGCGCAGAACCCTTTTCAAAAGCCATGCCAGCCATGTTTCAAGTGATGACCTATTTTTCTACTTTGCCAGGGTGGCTCGCGACAGCCCGACTGATGCAAGCCGGAGGGTGTCGATGAGTCCCCGTTGCCTGTGTACTGTGCTGGTTGCTTTCCTGTCAGCTTGCCAAAGTCTGGATCCGGCTGCGCCGTTCACGTGCGGGCCACCGGCACGACAAGCGCAATGCGTCACCGTGATAATGGCTAGCCGCAGCGACGATGCCCTGGCCAAGCAATTTGCGCCAGCGCCACATGACAAAGCCCGGCTGTATATCGTGCGCCCGTACACCATTGAACCGACGATCAAGACCGAAGTGGCAATGGATGGCAACGCCTTCGCCGAGCTGGCGCCGCGAACGTACCTGATGCTCGACATTGCGCCCGGCGGGCATCGTCTGCAAATGCGCACGAACGCTCTCTCGGACGCCACCATGGAGTTTTCAGCGGGGCAGACCTATTTTATCGCGCACGACCTGACCATATTTTTCAATACCGTCGTTGCAACGATTAAGGTACTCGATCCAGCCACCGGCCAGCGGTTGGTGCGCAGCAGCCAACGCGCAGCCTTGCCCAATCTGCCTGACGCATCCGCCGCCAGCCAAGAGGAGGCGTTTTATGCCAATGACCGGTAGAAACGATCCTTGCCCGTGCGGCAGCGGCAAAAAATACAAGAAATGCTGTGGTCAGGTTGTGCCGATTGTGCCCGCTGTTCGCGTGACGCCGGTCCGAGAGCGCCAATGCGGCGACTGCACGGCCTGCTGCGATGGGTGGCTGCGCGCCACCATTTACGGGCATGAGATGAAGCCAGGCACCCCGTGCCATTTTGTGCGCGAAGGCAGTTGCAGCATTTACGACCAGCGCCCGGTGACGCCGTGCCGTCAGTTCATGTGCGGCTGGATCCTACCCAACAGTCCATTTCCGGAAATATTCAAACCGACCCGAAGCGGCGTGATTCTTTTGCCGATCAAGTGGCGTGGCCAAATAGCCTATCGGTTGGTCTCTGCTGGACGCGACCCCGATGGGGCCATGCTGGAATGGATGATGCATTTTAGCCAGCGGACCGGCATTCCTTATTTTTATGAAGAGAAAGGCGAGACATTGGGTTATGGCTCCCATGCTTTTCTGGAAGATATGATACAACGCGCGGCGCGCGGGGAGCCGTTATGGTGACGGCGCGGCATGGCGTGCGTGGTCGGCGTGTGCAGCATGCAGGCTTTTTGAACCGCAACCTGACGCTTGACTGGAGGGGGTTTCATTTGGGGGGCAACCATGCGTTTTGGTAGAGCCTACATGCCGGAGAATGTATTCAACGTCGTGTTGATTGGATCTTTCATCATGGCAGGAATCATCTTACTGGCCCTTTATCTGCTAAGCCGCCCCATCAAAAAGCCGCCCCGAAAAAAGCCGCCGAACCAACGCCCCGAGCACAAAAGCCCCGCCAAAAGTAAAAGAAAACGGCGCAAATAAGCGCAAGGATGCCCTGTCACAGGGTTTTGTATGACGAAAGGACCAACATGCCTAACATAGACACACTCTTCACCGATGAGTCCAAAACGATCGACGACTTCAATTTCGATGAAACCACCGCGGCCGTCTTTGACGACATGCTCGACCGCAGCATCCCGCACTACCGCGAACTGCAAAGGATGATGGGTGAAATCGCCGCTGAATTTAGCCAGCCCAATACCGCGGTCTATGACTTGGGCTGCTCAACCGGCATCACGCTCGACACTATCCGGCACGCCATTGGCGCAACCGGCAAGCCGGTCCAACTAGTCGGGCTGGATTATTCCGAGCCAATGCTCGACCGGGCCAGAGAACGCTTTGCTGCGCTGCCTGACAAGGAACGTCCGGTATTGGCACTGGCCGACCTGAATCACGGGTGCGCGATTCAGAACGCCTCGGTGGTGGTCTTGAATTTGACGCTGCAGTTCATCCGTCCGCTTTATCGGGACCGCTTGATCCGCCAGATTGCCGACGGCTTGGACGACAATGGCTGCCTGATCCTGGTGGAAAAAGTATTAAGTAGCGACTCGTTCTTGAATCGCCTGTTCATCAAGCTGTATTACGACATGAAACGGCGCAATGGTTATTCGGATACGGAAATTTCAAGAAAGCGCGAAGCGCTGGAAAACGTCTTGATTCCGTATCGCATAGAAGAAAATGTTGAGCTGTTAACCCGCAATGGTTTTGCCGCGGCCGACACGTTTTTCAAGTGGTACAACTTTGCCGGCATCGTGGCCGTAAAAAAGGCCAACCAATGATGGTCGCCATCGGCAACTTCCTTTTCCGGTACCGCAATCTCTTGGGTCCCTTGGTTTTCTTCCTGGCCCTGGTGTTCGGCCAACCGCGTTACCCGCTAGGTAGCCCAGAACTCAATGTGGTATTCGATCTGGCGGGCGTGGTCATCGCCTACACGGGACTGGGCCTGCGCATCTTGACCATTGGCTATGAATATATCGAGCGCGGCGGCAAACACCGCCAGGTGTATGCCAGCAAACTGGTACAAGGCGGCGTCTTTGCCCATTGCCGCAATCCCCTGTATGTAGGCAACCTTCTGATCGCGCTGGGGCTGGCGCTGGTGATCCATTCCGCCCTGTTCTATCTGTTGGTCTTGCCCTTCATTGCCTTTACCTATGTCGCCATCGTGGCGGCCGAAGAAGCCTTCCTCGCCAGGAAGTTCGGCGATGAATACCGGGACTATTGCCGGCATGTGAATCGCTGGTGGCCGAACTGGGCCAACTGGGCAGATTCCATCCGCGGCATGCAGTTCAACTGGAAGCGGGTCGTGGTCAAGGAATACAACACGGCCTTTCTGTTGATCCTAGCGTTTGCCTTGATGAAGCTGTGGAGCGAATACCAGTTGATTGGAAGCGATGCCTTGCCGTCTGTGCGGCAGTTAATTGGCGGGATCGGGGTCTGGCTAGGGCTGTACCTGTTGGTGCGCAGCTTGAAGAAATACGGCGTGCTCAAAGCTTAGCGGCAAGCCTGGTCCGATACGCAAAACCGAAGTAATGTTGTGAAATAGCTAGTTAAGATGAAACACCGTAATCAAAGTGCAGGAACAACAAAGACCGTTGCCCAATTATGGCGTTGCAAAGGAATGCCGGTACTCGGCACGGAGCCGCTAATCCTTGCCGCCAGCGTCCTGCTTGCCGCGCTCTACAACAGCAGGTTCTGGTCGGCAGCCTTGAATGGCCACCTCACAACGGATGCCGGTACCTGGCTGTACGCCGTGGCGCTGTTCGTTTTGTTGGTGGCAATTCATGCGTTTCTTTTAGCTTTTTTAATTACCCGGCGCTTTGCCAAGCCGGTACTGACGGTCGTATTCATCGTCACCGCGCTGGCAGTGTACTACATGCAGCAGTACACCGTGTTTTTTGACACGTCCATGCTGCGCAACGTCCTCTATACCGATGTCAAGGAAGCCGGCGAATTGTTGTCATGGGATATGCTGGTATTCGTCGTGCTGTATAGCGCCTTGCCAAGCGTCTTAATATGGCGTGTGCAGATCCGGCGCAGGCCGTGGCGGCGCGCGATTCTCATGCGCGGCGCCTTCATTGCCGGAACCTTGGTCGTGGCGGCCGCTTCCGTTGCCATGGTGTTCCAGGATTTTTCCGCATTGATGCGCAACCATAAGGAAGTGCGCTACCTGATCACGCCTGCCAACTATATGGTGGGACTGGTGCGGGTCGTGACGGCCGACACCGCTTCCATCCAGAAAAAGAAGATCCCGATCGGCATGGATGCACAACTCGACGAGCGCGCCCCGCAAAAGAACAAGCCCACGTTACTGGTACTGGTGGTGGGCGAGACGGTACGGGCGGCGAACTGGGGCTTGAATGGCTATTTACGCCAGACCACGCCCAGGTTGGCGCGACAAGATGTCGTGAACTTCCCGAAGATGACGTCGTGCGGCACCAATACGGAAGTGTCGCTGCCGTGCATGTTTTCGCCGTTCGGGCGCAAGGACTATGACGAGAAAGCCATCCGCCAGCATGAGTCGCTATTGCATGTCCTGCAAAGAGCCGGCTTTCACGTCAGCTGGCGCGACAACCAGTCCGGCTGCAAGGGCGTGTGCGAAGGCCTGGAACTGCAGCGGATCGGCGACAGCAAGCATGCCACCTTATGCGATGGCGAGCGGTGCGTCGATGAAATCCTGCTGGAGAATCTTGACGACGAAGTTCAGCATGCCAACGGCAACGTGGTGATTGTGCTGCACCAGTTGGGCAACCATGGCCCTGCCTACTACCGGCGCTACCCACCTTCCTTTCGGAAATTTACGCCGACCTGCGATACCAACGATCTGGGAAAATGCACGCGCGAGCAAATCGTCAATAGCTATGACAATGCGCTGCTGTACACGGACTATTTCCTGAGTCAGGCCATTGAAAAGCTCAAGCGCCAGGCCAGCCACCATGCCGCGATGATGTATGTCTCCGACCATGGCGAGTCGCTCGGTGAAAAAGGCATCTACCTGCACGGCTTGCCGTATGCGATCGCTCCGAAAGAGCAAAAGGAGGTGCCGATGGTCATGTGGATGTCGGAAGGCTTTGTGTCGAGCCACTGGATCAACAAGGAGTGCATGAAGCAAAAGGCGCAGCAGCCATTCAACCATGATTACCTGTTTCATTCCGTCTTGGGCATCCTGGGAATCAAAACCAAGCTATACGATCCATCGTATGACATGACCATTAGCTGCCGCCTTTAAGCGCCGAGAGCAATGAATCGACGGCGTGACCACACGCTGTCACGCCCAAGTTGGGTAATACATGAGGAGACTTGCGATGAAATGCCCTGTCTGCAAGGAAACGCACATGGTGATGACGGAACGGCAGAATATCGAGATCGATTATTGCCCGCAATGCCGCGGAATCTGGCTTGACCGCGGCGAACTCGACAAGCTAATCGAGCGCAGCGAACGGGAAAGCGCAGCGGCATCGCCGCCGCAACCTGCTGCCGACGGCTATCCCCGGCAGGATGGCCGGTACGGGGAAAGCCAGTTTGGCCATCACGGCAGCAAGCATGGATCAAGCCACGGTCATGGATCAGGCCATAAGAGTTTTTTAAAGCGATTGTTCGATTAGGCAGCCTGGCCGCCTTGCGTGAGCCAGGCATTGCCCGGCACTGCCCGCGCTGCATCAAGACCATCGTCATGGCACTAGGAGCGAAGAATGGATTGGGAACTGGAGCTGCTCTTTTCCGCGCGCATCCTGTTTGCCACGATTCTGCGCGCTGATCGGCTGGGACCGGAGCGGCAAGGCAGCGCCGCGGGGGTGCGCACGTGCATGACGATCTCGATTGGCTCCTGCGCATTTAGCCTGATATCCTGGCATATATCGGCCAGTGATCCGGCCAGAATTGCCGCGCAAGTTGTCGCCGGTACAGGCTTTCTGGGTGCAGGCGTCATTTTGCAGGTCAAGGGCCGCATTGCCGGGCTGACCACGGCCGCCACCTTATGGACGACCGCCGCTGTTGGCATGGCCTGCGCATTCGGCATGTACGTGCTGGCTGCGCTGACTGCCGGTCTTATTTACGGCATGCTGGTGTTGCATCATATGCCGGGCTGGGAGAACTTCACGCGCCGCCATGCAGCCAAACGCCGCCGTGCGGTTCGGCTGGAAAGCGAGGAGTAGGTTGCAAGAGGCGCCTGCTCACAAGTGACTGAAGAGGCATTGATTCACATCCCCAGGCCAATGGTATTGATAATAGGCATACGCTTGTATGCCGTTACTGCGCATCTGCGTCTTAAAAACGGAAGTCAATTTCAGCCAAATGACTCTATTGCAGGCCAATGGAAGTTGCCATTTACAAACCGTTACACTCCTCACACTTTTCTGATAGCGAGAGAACGCAGGGTCGCTTACACTGGATTCGTCGATTGGCAGTCGGTGCCGATCACGGTAGACAAACCAGCACAAAAGGAGAAGGATATGAAGCGATTATTGGCACTGTCAGCACTGGCCTGGTTAACGGCTGCGGCGGGGACCGCGATGGCAAGCAATGTCGATGTGGCGGTTGCCATCGGCATGCCTGCTCCCGTGTATGCCACCGTGCAAAGTCATCCGCAGCCCATCCGGGTGCAAGAGCAGCACGGACAGCCTTATGCCCAGCGCACTCATGCTGCGCAATACCGGCATGAGGCTCCGCGCCATCACACCGTGGCATCCCATGGCGAAGGACGTCATGCACGATCCGACGACCGCCGCGCCCACCGGGAAAGCCGCAACCATGATCGCGGCTCATCTAGGAACTACGACAATCATTAATTCGTCCTTTGCCTTGCCGATTGATGCGTCACGTTATTCGTTGGGCACCAATTCCGCCAGAGGCGCGAGTCGATCCACAGCCGTGCAAACAAGGCGATCCAATCCCGGAACTCGGTCGCGAGCTCGTCCGCCAGCTCCCACACCGCAGTCTCGTTTGGCGCCACGGTGAGTGCCGCGCCATGGAGGATGGCGTGGGCCATCGCATGCAGGCGCAATAGGTCAGCAGGCACGCCGTCAGGATCGGATATCCTGGCGCGGAGAGCGTCGATGAAGTCGACTCATTGCAAGAGCTGGCCAGTTGAGTAATCGTCGCGCAGGTTTTCCAGCACAGCTTTGTCAACCATGCCGTATGGCGTGGATACGGTCGGCAATAGGCGGTTCATTTAAGCGTTTCCTTCCGCATGGTGCGCTCGCGCGTCCGTGGCCGCTTTTCTAAAAAGCGTGTCGCGGATCCATTACTCCGGCGCACGCTTTAAATTGAGGAAATAGTCGCCGAACCGCTTCAACGCCGCGGTCATATAGGGGCTGAGATAGCCGACATCCGATACATCGATATCGTGGGCAGGTCACTGCCGCTATCAATTGCTGCAGCACGCGCATTATGTCAACCGTGTTTTGCAAGATCACGGCAGCCGCGATCAAGTCATTGTAGCGCAGGCACTTTTGCTGCTCTTCGGGATCATTTTGCGCGATCACGTCCGCACCGAACGACAGCCATTTCGCAAAGCCGTTGTAGGACACCATCTTGTTGGTTTCGTCGGTCACTTCACGACGCATCTTGATGTCGGAAATCCATTTGAGCAAAAAGAGCGTACGCACGACATCTCCCATTTCGCGCACGCCTTCAAACAGGCGGCTACGGCCACCGGCAGCACCCAGTTTCTTCGGTAACAGTGGCGACGATAGGCAACCCTGCCTCGCTTTTACGTACAGCAGGAAGTTTGATAATTTCTTGTGTGTATGGAGGAATCGATGGAAGAGAAGTCAGTACCGAAACGGCAGTATACGGAAGAGTTCAAGCTGGAAGTGGCACGCCTGGCCCAGTCTGTCGGTCAGCATGAGGCTGCACGCCGGCTTGGAGTGCCGGTAGCAACGCTGGGCAACTGGGTGCGAAGGCAACGGAAGGGACAGCAGCCCGCCCAAACAGACGCGGCTGTCAACGGCAATTGAATACTGATACAGTGGGGATGCGGACAAAATCTTGGACTACTTGGGAGTGGTCCATGTATTCATACGAAGAACGCCTATGGGCGGTAGAGCTTTACTTAGAGCGTCTAACAAAATGAAATAAAAGTGGTCCTATTCCTTGCTGCTATTTTCTATTGCGAGGATGAGATGGCACACGAACTGGTTAATGATGAACTGTGGGAAATAGTACAACCGCTGTTGCCGGCCAAGCGCCGTCGCCGCATGCATCCCGGGCGCAAACGACTGGACGACCGGCGCGTACTCACGGGCATTCTGTTTGTATTGCAGTCCGGCATACCATGGGAAATGCTGCCGCAGGAAATGGGTTGCGGCTCGGGCATGACGTGCTGGTGGCGACTGCGTGCCTGGCAAAAGGCCGGCGTGTGGACCCAGCTGCATCGGGTACTGTTGACCAAGCTGCGCGGAGCAGACCAACTGGATTTTTCTCGCGTGGTTGCCGACAGTTCGTCGGTGCGCGCCATCCATGGGGGAAAAAACTGGACCGAACCCAACCGATCGCCGTAAGACGGGGAGCAAACACCATCTTCTCGTCGACGCGCAAGGCGTCCCGGTCAACGTGATTCTGACCAAAGCCAACCGGCATGACATCACCCAACTCATGCCGCTGGTAGAGGGAGTCGCTCCCATTGCCGGCAAGCGCGGACGACCGATTCATAAGCCCAGGTGTGTGCAGGCCGATCGTGGATACGACAGCCAGCAGCATAGGTTGGCACTGGAAATGCGGGGAATCGGCCACCAGATCGCCAAGCGCCGCACTGCCCACGGCAGTCATCTGGGCAAGACTAGATGGGTGGTCGAACGCACCATCGCCTGTCTGCACCAGTTTCGCCGATTGCGCGTGCGATATGAGCGCCTGCCTTCGATTCATGAGGCGTTTCTCCGGCTTGGGCGTGCCATCATCTGTTGGCGCACATTGAAAAATTCATTTTGTTAGACGCTCTTAAGAAACTTGAATAAGCAGATTGAAAGCCAACAAGACTACTCAGTTTCACGTAGATTTTTTTTTGTTGATTTACTACGCTTTTTTGGCGTCTGTTTGGTTTGCTGCTCGTTCGCTGCTTGCGGCGTTTCATCTGGCGTGGAAGACGACGCTTCAGCAGGCCACGAAAACGTTGTCAGTCCCATGCTACGAATGGACCCTGCAGCCCTTGTTCTGGACAGCCAAGATGAAATTGCAAGATAAGGTTCGATAGCGTCATTCGGCAAATCCTGGGCTGGCGTAAAACCAGTATAAGCCTTTACTGTGAATGCATAATGATGGCATGCGTCATACGCGACAATCTCATTGCCTTGTTCATCAGAAAAAGCAGTATCGATGTTGTAAACGATGACTAATTCTTCTTTCCCTTCCGGTGTATTTTCCCAGCGCGCTTCAATACTGGTCCTGTCATGCATTTGAAGATTCAGTCCAGGACGAATCAAATCTTCATCTACATGCAAGGCTTCACGAATTAATCGCACGCCTTTGAGTTTGGCATTGATAAAGCTAACTTGACTTGGCATGGAAAATATTTCTAATGGAGCGGAAACTGTAATTCGGTCGGTTTGCCTGGTGTCGTCGCTTCTTCCGCCACCACTCGGGCTTCCCGGGACTCCTCAATCCGCATGGTGGCCCCTGCTTTGGTTGCTACGCGTGTAGATGCGGAAAACGATTCCACCACCATAAAGTCGCGTGAATAGGTTTTTTCGGCTGGCTTTTCTTTTGTGGCAGGCGAGTTTTCGTTATCCACCTTTTCTTGAATCGCTGCCTTGACGAATTCGTTTAATGTCACGTCAGCCTTTTTGGCTGCAATGACGGCTGCCCGATGCAACTCTGGGCCCGTGCGGACATTGAATGATCCCGTGTAGGGCTTGTTCGGTTCCTTGCCGTTTTCTTTGCAAAATTCCAAATACGCGTCGACGGCTTCCTGAAATCCTTTTTTGATTTCTTCAACAGTCGTGCCGTGATACATAAGCAAGCTGTCAATAAATAAAACTTTGCCTGAAAAGATTTCATCTTCTGCGCTGAATTCGACAGAACCGTGATAACCGCGGTACTCCAGTAAATCGTTTGCCATGCTTAGAGTACTCCTAATTCCTTCAATTTTTCCCGTACTGCTTTGATTTGCACGCTCCAAAGAATGCCACTTGGATGCGGGCGGTGAATATCGATCACCACATTTTTGTCTTCCCGGAATTCAAAATACTTATGGGATGACCCACCCTTTTTTTCTCTGAGGTCAAATCCGAGCTGATCCATTAAGGTTGCAAAATCATCCCAGCGAAAGTCTTTCACTGGCGGCGTGGCCAGAAACCGTTGTAGCAATTTTTCTTTTTTAGACACTGGATTATCTAGTCAGTTTCACTATTATGCAACTAAAATTTAGTTGCATATATTGATAATTAATAAATGTTTAAATCTGGCAACTTTATGTTGCTGGTAAAGCACTTAAAGGATACCGAGCCAATCCACTCCGACCCCAAAGGCGCCAACCTGTCCGCCTATACGCAAGCCCAGCTCAATGCGGTGGCAATGCGATTGAACGAGCATCCCAGGAAAACTTATACTACCAAACACCTGCAAAGCGATTCCATCAACCCATTGCCTCCATCGGTCGAATCCATAGTGATAGCGGATAATCACAAAATCAAACGAGCTAATCTGCATCATTTTGAAATCGAGGTAGGTCGCAAAGCTTAACCAAAGTTTTGGTTTCGGTGATAAATGATGTGGTAGACCAGCCCCACGAAGACTGTGCCGCCTATCAGATTGCCCGCCAAAACCGGCAAAAGATTGTCCAGAAAATTCAGCCATGTGATGGATGCGACAGTTTCATGTGTCGCGCCGCCAAACTGTAGAAGCATGGCCATCGGAATCAAATACATGTTTGCAACGCTGTGCTCAAATCCGGCCGCAACAAATGCGGAGATGGGGAAGACAATCGCCACGGCCTTGTCGACCACGCTGCGGCCGGCCAGTGCCATCCATACGGCTAAACATACGAGCGCATTGCAAAGTACCCCTCGGAAGAAAGCCGTCCAGAATGGCATGCTGATCTTTGCTCCGGCGATGCTGATATATTCGCGGGCGATTGCACCCTGGTTCATATCAGGATGATGCGAAAGATATACCAGTACAGTTAGGCCAATGGCACCGATGAAATTTCCAAGGCACACAATCCACCAACTTCGCACCAATTCAAAAGTCGAAATTTTCCGGTCCGCCCAGGCCATGACCAGTAGATTATTCCCGGTAAAGAGCTCCGCCCCCGCGATGATAACCAGAATTAGCCCCAGTGCAAATGCTACACCGCCCAGTACCTGCCGTGCTGCAAAGCCCATCGTCGGATCGGACTTCACAACGACAAAATACAAGGCACCGAGGCCAATGAATGCACCGGCCAATATGGCAAGCATCAGCATGGAAAGCAGAGGCAACCTCGCCTTCGCTACACCAACGTTCTCTACTTTTTCAGCGATCTCTTTTGGGGAAAAGGCATCAAAACCAAAAATTTCGTTCATTGCTTATCCCTGCAATAGGCTGTAGGAAAATGAATGGAATCCAGCGCCATGCGCGCAGCCACGATCACAGGGCCGTCCAGCGTGTCGCAATGCGCAAAGGATGGTGCCGGTGAACTTGGCGCCAATGCCAGCCTAGCTAATGCCAGTATACTGGAGCGCTTCATGGCTGCCTCCGAAGCAACTGGGATTTTCCCTATAGAAAAACCCAATAGCCTATAGCAAGGAATTAATGCAGGTGATTTGAGTTTATTGCAGTAGTTAAGCGTTATCAACGACGGCCTCCATGTTGAGGCTACCAATTGCCGCAAGAATCGGGGTCGTATCCGTCAACTGGTGCTTGATAGTCAAGCGCCGCTGCATGAGGTTGAAGCTCATATCCTCAATACCACTGAGCACGCCGATTTTTTTGCGCAGTAGTGTCTTTTCCGTTGGGCAATCTATTTTGTCGATGCGCACCGTCAGCACATCCGAGCGGTTACCCAGCAATGGAGCGGACGTGATGGGCACGGCAGGTGCGCCGCAGCCACAGGTATTTTTTTGACATGAACTCATGCATACGGGGATGCGGACGTTTTCTTGGACTGGTTTACGTCGTTAACCCCAGACTTTCACGGTACTCGATCGGGCTCAGATAGCCAAGAGAGCTCTTGATTCGCTTTTCGTTATACCAGCGAATGTAGTCATCGAGCGCCCCCACGAACTGCGCGATCGTCGTCGACCGCCAGTCCCTTGGATAGAACATCTCCGTCTTTAACCTGCCGAAGAACCCTTCGCATGCCGCATTGTCAGGCGAGCATGCTTTGCGCGACATTGATCGGGTCAGCTGCGCATCAGCAACGCGCGATAACCAGCCCGGCCATCGATAGTGGCCGCCACGATCAGAATGGACGATGGGTTTCTTATCGTTCTCGCTCACGGTCGCGATAGCCGCATCCAACATGGTGTTCACAAGCTCTGCGTCAGGGCTCATGCTAATCGACCAGCTGACGACCATGCCATCGAAGCAGTCGATCATCGGCGACAGGTAAACCTTTCCCGCTGGGATCTGGAACTTCGAGATGTCAGTAAGCCACTTTTCGTTGGGAGCGGTCGCCTGGAAATCGCGATTGATGAGGTTCTCAGGGGCGGTGCTGATTTCTCCAACATAAGAACGATACTTGCGCCGCTTTGGCCTGGCCGCGCAGAGCCCTCCTTGCTTCATCAGGCGCCGCACAACTTTCTCCGAAATGAATACGCGCTGCCTGTTCAACGCTGCTTGAATCCGTCGATAGCCGTAGGTGCGATGAGCATTCTCAAAGATTTCGGTGACCGCCTGACGTACTTCCGCGTATTTATCGGCAATGCGTGTTCGGGATCGATGGTAGAAGTATGAGCTGCGCGGCAAATTGAGCCGATCAAGCAGCTCTCGCATGGCATATTCCTCTTTCAGGGCGTCAACCAGCGCCGTCTTCTCCCGGTTGCTCAGGAGTTGTAGGTCGACGCCCAGATCTTTTTTTAGGAGTTCATTCGCTTTCTTGAGAAGGTCGTGTTCCAGCTGCAAATTGCGAATGTCGCGTCGTAGCGCCTCGAGTTGCCGCTCCAGATCATCCCGGTCCGTGTCTGATGGCGAGTGGTTGTCTCGTTTCATGAATGCCGGGGCCTCTCGGCCAAGTAACTGATTCTTCCAGTTGTACAGGGTTACTCGGGCGACGTCCAGCTTTGAAGCAACTTCCTGTGCACTTCCTTCTCGCGTACACAGCTCATACACGGCTGCGCGCTTGGACGCCAAGGAAGCTACCGGCTTGCCCACATTGCGACCAACGCATTTCTTGGTTTCCGGATAACGCTCGCCGACCCACTCGGAAAGCTTTTGTCGAGAGGGATAACCCAATACTTGCCGAGTAAAAGCAAAGCACCGTCCATGATTGATGTAATGCTCAATGGCGGCTTTCCTCTGTTCCTCCGAGTACTTCGGTTTCGAGCGGACGTATTTCGCCTGAATATCCCCCCTCGCTTCGAACTCTGCGCACCAAGCCTTGAGCGAATTCTTGGTCGGATAACCCAGTTCACGGATGGTCGCCTGAATGCGCCTGCCATATTTTAAGTAAAGCTCTACCGCCCGTAGGCGTTCTTCGTATGAATACATGGACCACTCCCAAGTAGTCCAAGATTTTGTCCGCATCCCCATTTTCCTTCGAACAGACCCAAATCAGTTCAAGTCCATTCAGACCTGGCATCAGGCGAATGGAACTCCAGCTATGTTGGGGTCCATTCAAGTTTTGCCTAAATTGTTTAGCATGCTCGTTCACTCTCAACTTCGCTGGTGTGAACGATTTAGTTTTCACATTCCCCGTAGAGGATTTGAGGAATTTTCCTGTTCAACGGGTGTTATGAGTTTGCAGCTTGAATTACTGCTGGCTAATAGCGGGAAAAAGCGCTTGGTTATGCCATGCGACCACAATTTTCGTTGATTGCTCTCGTAATCTCGTTACGCGTAGCCGGTCGAATCGGATGGTTCTTGGCTACATTCTTGAACTGAAGGGCTACAGCTACGATTCTTTCGATTACTTCCTGAGCCGAAGTCCGGGCAATGCCATTGCTAGTGGCTAACTGCAAAAGATGCTTTTTGGCCGGGTGAAGCCCTTCTCCTTCTACGTCCATTTGATGTTGGCCGCCCGGACCCGGACAGAAAGTCAGGTCATAACAAGGCGAGAGTTCCCAGGCCCACGCATTGTTCATTCTGAATGAGAAATTTTTGGTGTGGTCATCGCGATTATTAAAAACCACATTAAATACACAGCGCTCGTAGGCCTTAAACACTTCAACCTCACTAAGCGTCAAGGCACGGGTCGTTCGAAGTAGCGTTTGGTAGCTTGAATTCGGTATCCGGAAATTAATGTTCAGTGCGCCTGCAAGTGTGTGAATAGGTACACGCATGCCCCCATACCGGTCAAATCGCTCAATGCCAAAAGCGGCCGTTTTTGCCCCAAGGGCAAAATGCTTGGTCGCCGGCATATCCAAGTTGCACTTTCGTGCCATCTCTGAATAAAGATATTCAATGGCACAGACTTCTTTATGTTCCCGTGCTCCAGGAAACTTGACCAGCCAGGGCATCCCGGGTGCATCTGCCAAAGTACTGATGGACTCGGTCTGTGCGTCGTACTGGACCAGCGCCTTGGGCCGCTCGCCATGCGGCGAGCCGCCGATTAACAATAGCTCCTTTAACGCGGCCGTATCTTTATCTGCAACCACCTGCTGAATCTCGTTGGCCAGTTCCGTAAGTGCCATGTCTTGTGGAGTTAAGACAACATCTGTCGCAGGAGCGAAGGTAAATGCCCCCATGGTACGGTCGCCCATAAATGCCAGGCGGTCGAGCGCCGAAATTTCATGAGGTTGTTTATTGAAATGCTTACGAAAGAATCGGTCCATCAAGTATAGCCCCCATCCATCCGGCAGAGCATCAGCAATCAAGCCTGGCAATTGAAGCTGCTCTCGCGGAAAATCCTGATAGGCGTCGGCGGTAAGCGGCATCCGTATGTTGGAAAATTCGATACCCTTTGTGCGTGCTTCGGGTGAATATTCAAATAACACTTGATAGCCTTCGCTAGCCAGTTCTCCCAGAGGCCAAGATTGCCCCCATCCGCGGAACTGAACCTGAATTTTTTGCATAATTTATTTTTTTAGGCTGGGTTGACGAGGTGCTCGAGTACGCTTGGACAGCTCAGCCTGCTTTTCCAGTTGCGCAATTGAGAAGGCTTTCAAAACGAAAAGCTCTTGCAGTTCCTGTGCTAACCCTAACGCCACTACTGCTCGAATAAAGTTCTCGAAGGTGCAGTCGCCCTTGGTTTCCAACCGTTGCAGCGTCGTGCGCCCTATGCCAGCACGTTCTGCAAGCGTCTCCAAAGATAATCCCTTGGCTAATCGCCGTTTACGCAACCGCAGTGCTAATTCAGCGCGAATTTCTTTCTCAGTTGCAAGTGCAAATTCAGGCATAGGCTTCTCCTTGTAACTAGACCTCATTTCATAAATACCTGCGAAGCAAGATCATGGAACAAGCTAGATGGACGAAGCCCGTAAATCGTTGATCGTCGTACTCCCAACGGGTCACGATGCGTCTGAATTTATTCAGCCAGGCGAACATGCGTTCAATTTTCCAGCGGCGCTTGTAGCGTCTGAGTTTGCGTCCATCCTGCGTAGCGGGCCGGACGCGATTGCACTTGTGCGGCGCGATCAGCTCAATGTCATCGGCTGCGAGCCTGCCATCGAGCGGATCACAGTCGTAGGCACGATCCCCGACAAGTCGCCTGGGTCGTCCCACCGTGACGGTTTCATTGACGGTAGCTTCGACAAGGGTGATGAAATAACGGCTAGCAGAAGCCGTGTGCAGGGTGACTGGAAGACCTGCAGCGTCCGCAATTGCCATGAGCTTTGTACCTTTGCCCCGCTTGGTCTTTCCCACTTTACGCC
>JAUYVH010000021.1 GCA_030715135.1 Keguizhuia sedimenti
GGCCGCTGCGCGAGGCTATGCAGTATGCGTCAATTATCTGAAAAACCAAGCTGCCGCAGATGGCGTGGTATCCGACATCCTGTCGGCAGGCGGCAAGGCGATTGCCGTGGCCGCAGATGTCAGTCTGGAAGCGGATGTGATACGCCTGTTCGACACCGTTGCACAGCAGCTCGGCACTGTCACTGCTCTGGTGAACAATGCAGGGATACTGGAAAAACAGATGCGCGTCGATGAGATGGATGCGGGTCGGCTGACGCGCATCTTCGACGCCAACATCCTCAGCGCCTTTCTCTGCTCAAAGGAAGCCGTTCGCCGCATGTCAACCAGGTACGGCGGCAAGGGCGGCGCTATCGTGAACGTCTCATCCGTTGCGGCGCGGCTCGGATCGCCGGGCGAATATGTCGACTATGCGGCTGCCAAAGGGGCCGTCGACACCCTCACCATCGGCTTGTCCAGGGAAGTCGCTGCGGAAGGAATACGCGTGAACGCCGTGCGTCCGGGCTTCATTTACACCGATATCCATGCGAGTGGCGGGGAACCGGGCCGCGTGGACAGGCTGAAGGATGCCATCCCTATGAAGCGTGGAGGCCGGCCTGAAGAGGTCGCCCATGCCATCTTGTGGTTGCTGTCAGATGAAGCGTCCTATGCGACGGGTACTTTTATTGATCTGGGCGGCGGACGCTAGGAATTGCAAATAAAGAGAATAACGTGTCTTACAGCAAAGGAATAAGGATCTCATGCCGGTTATCACCAATATAGAAGACCTGCGCGTACTGGCGCAAAAGCGTGTGCCACGCATGTTTTATGACTATGCCGATTCCGGCTCCTGGACCGAGTCCACCTACCGCGCAAACAGCGATGATTTCGCTCCCATCAAGTTCCGTCAGCGCGTGGCAGTCAATATGGAAAACCGCACGCTGCAAACCACCATGGTCGGCGAGCCGGTCACCATGCCGGTCGCGCTCGCGCCGACCGGGCTGACCGGCATGCAGCACGCGGACGGCGAAATCCTTGCAGCCCGCGCAGCGGAAAAATTCGGCGTGCCTTTCACCCTGTCCACCATGAGCATCTGTTCGATCGAGGACATTGCGGCGCATACGACCAAGCCGTTCTGGTTCCAGATGTATGTGCTGAAGGACCGCAATTTCATCGTCAGGCTGATCGAGCGCGCCAAGGCTGCGAATTGCTCCGCGCTCGTGCTGACGCTCGACCTGCAAGTGCTGGGTCAGCGGCACAAGGACATCAAGAATGGCCTGTCCGCCCCGCCCAGGCTGACGCTGCCCAACATCCTTAACATGATGACCAAGCCGCGCTGGTGCCTGGGCATGCTCGGGACCAAGCGGCGTCATTTCGGCAATATCGTCGGCCATGCGGAATCGGTCACCGACATGTCCTCGCTCTCTTCGTGGACGGCGCAGCAATTCGATCCTGCCTTGTCATGGAATGACGTGGAATGGATCAAGAAGCTCTGGGGAGGAAAGCTGATCATCAAGGGCATAATGGACGCAGAAGATGCCCGGCTGGCAGTGGATAGCGGCGCGGATGCGCTGATCGTGTCCAACCACGGCGGCCGACAGCTGGATGGCGCGCCCTCCAGCATTTCCATGCTTCCCATCATCAAGGATGCCGTCGGTGATCGCATCGAAATCCATATGGACAGCGGAATCCGCTCGGGCCAGGATGCATTGAAGGCAATTGCGCTCGGTGCCAAGGGCGTATATATCGGCCGCGCATTTCTCTACGGCCTGGGCGCTTTGGGTGAACAGGGCGTGACCAAATGCCTGGAACTGATTCACCGGGAAATGGATATCACCATGGCCTTTTGCGGCCATACCGACATTAAAAACGTCGATCGCAACATACTGCTTTCGTGAAAAATCTCGATGTATTGGCGAAAGGTATTGCGCCAATACATCGAATGCCAAATTGCCCGCACAGCACCTTAATGCCTGAACGGCAGCCTTTTCAGGCTTCAGGCTAATTGAGCTGCATCCTGCATGATCCCCATTGCACACTTTCCATCGGTCCGGGATTTTCTCCGCCAAGTTCTTTCGACGGGCCAGCGTGCATTACCACTGACAGGACAAATGTCATTTCGCGCAGGAAGGACGTGGAGTAATAATGGATTTGAAATATTATCCATGTTCCCAGCCTGATAAATACTTTGCCAGCACAAATTCAGTTTCTCAGCTCGCGGCAAAACCGAACGACAAAAAAATCGCTCATTCAGCATTCGAGCCCATCTACTGTGCGAGTTGCAGGTCCCCGGCCCGCGTATCAAGCAGCTGAATTAGACGTGCTGCCTCCAAGGGTTTAGGCAGGCATTCCGTGAATCCGGTTTTCAGTGCCAGCTCTCGGTCTTCATTACCAACATTGGCGGAGAGCATGATGAACATTGGGGCGCCATGTTCCGGATTGGCAGCCTTAAATGCCGTGCGTACTTCGATGCCTGACATTCCCGGCATCTGCATATCAAGAATTGCTACATCTACCGGGCTATTTCGCAAAAATTCGAATGCTTCACGCCCATCCGAAAAAATCCGGCATGAAAATCCGGCTTTCTCGAGAATAAGTCTTATGATCATTTGATTGACCGGATTGTCTTCCGCAACCAGGATGCGCAAATGCTTACGGTAGTCATGTCCCTCATCAAACATGGAAACAAGCCGCTCCTGCCCGTCATCTTCGGGTTTACCGATAATCGTGTCATCAAGAAATCCGAGCGGCAAATCAAACCAGAATGTGCTGCCCCGACCAGCCTGGCTGGAAACGTCAATCGTGCCACCCATTGCCTCCACCAGGTGCTTCGCAATGGTTGTTCCCAACCCGGTTCCGCGATACTTTGCATGTGAAGAATCGCAGGCTTGAGAGAACCTTTCAAATAGATGTGGCAAAAACTCTTCAGAGATTCCAATTCCTGTGTCGGATACCTCAAACCGGATAAGACATTCCGTATCACGTCGCTCATGTAGAGCAGCTCTTACGGTAACCGTTCCCACCTCGGTGAACTTGATTGCATTTCCTATTAAGTTCACCAGTACTTGCTGGATGTGATTTGCGTCGCCGATCCAGTACCGGTTAGTTTGAGGATCAATTAGCAGTTCCGTCTCAAGTTTTTTTTCTTCTGCCTGATGCGAAAAGATATCCAGGGTATCACGCAGCAATGCATGCAAATTAAAGCCTGCCTTCTTGATCTCGGCTTTTCCGGACTCGATTTTTGCAATGTCCAGCACATCATTAACCAACTGCAGCAATACGCGCGCCGACTTGGACAAGGCATTGCAGAGCTTTTGGTACTCCGCATCGTACTTACGCAAGCTAAGCAGTTCACCGATGCCAATAATTCCATGCAAAGGGGTTCTGATTTCATGGCTCATATTGGACAGGAACCGTGATTTCGCTTCATTCGCCGCTTCCGCGTGCGCAACAGCGTTCACCAGTTTCCCGATAAGCGTCGTGGCATAAAGGGGGATGATCACAAGGATCATGGTGAAAACCAGAATGGATTCGGAACGATTCCAATACGGCACATTAAAATAAAGAAAAGCGAAACCCGCCAAGCTCAAGGCTTGTGAAATATAAAGATAATTTTTGCCGTATCTGAATCCGTTCCCTAAAGTTACCCACAAATATATGGGAAACATTACGGCACATACGTCGCCGCCACGGTACATGAAAAATGTGGTGCTCGATATGTCTATGGTAATCATGACCAGCTTCCGGCCAACGTAATGCCCAGGATAGCGTTGGACAAAGAAAAATCCGACTGCTGCAATCGCCAGGAATATCACCCCCCAAATAAGAGTGATCATTTCGAATGGTGTATAACCATTCAGGCCAAACGCGACCGTACCGTATAACAATACAAAGCCGATTATCCTCATTCGCACGATCGCCTGATCGCGCTCAGTGTCAGAAGCAGCTCCGCTTCTTCCCACTAAGCTGACTAATGGGTTCTGCCGGTCGGGCAAATCAGCACTCATACGTATACAAAGATTAGTAATTCAATTGATTGATCAGATTCTTATTTTTTAAATCGGCGAATAAAGCGTGTCAATCTTTATAAGATAATCTTCCGGGATTGTAGTCAAAAACCAAAGCTTAAATAGGCATTTAATAATTATTAACCATGTATTGTGGATACGCTTCAGCTTTACCGGCGATGCTTGTGAAGCGTATATACAGTGTGGTCATCTTTCTAAATGTTTAGGAACCGCCATCATTTGAACGCCCGCCTTAAAGTTCAGCCAATGTGATGCAATAGGCCGGCCATACGCGTGCTCGAAGGCTTTTTGAAAATCATCCCCGTCGAATAAGCTATGGAGCGCATCCTGAAATGCGGATTGATCGGACTTGCGCAGATAGTCGACAAACATTGCGGCCTGTCGATAGAACACGGGATAGGGAAGAGCATAACTGGACGCCGTCCTGTTCCGGAACAGGCTACCCTCTTCCGCCGGATCGAAAGAAGAACCTGCAAGAAGATGCCGCACTGCCTCTTCCGGACTGCATGCCTGGGCACCGGCTCCGCCTGACACTACAACTGCCCATCCTTCCCGGAACCATGCCGGCGTACGCATGTAGGCGATTGCGCCGGCATGTTGATAGAAAAGCAGATGCGTAAGCTCGTGGACCAGGAAGTTTTCCGGCGCCATGCTGAACTGCTGCTCTTTCCTGCGCAATTCCGGATCATTCATGAATACCGAATCCATGAAATGTCCGGCGGGTACTGTGCGCTGCATTGTGCTGAACTGAAAAAAACAATCGGCATCGCAAACGAATACCTTCGGCGGATCAAGGAATGTTCTGCCGTTCATCCGTTCTACTTTCTGCACGGATGCATCCATCGCTTCAGCCAATCGCTGCGCCATTCCTTCGGCTTCCTTGTAATAGCGGATTTGCGCATGCAGCGGTGTTTCGATGAACCGGTCGCGCGGCTCCAGGCGCGCTTTGGCGGCATTCATCACACTGCAACCTCCCAGCATGAATGCAATGCAAATTGAGCCAATTACCGGAGAGATTGTTTTTTTGACTGTATCGATCGTGCGTGACATCTTGAGCGGAAAATGGCGCACGGCTACCGGACTGTCGGGTCGATTTTTTCCATCGCTCGCCGCAATTCTTCGCCATCTCCTGAGCGTACAAGCCTGTCAACTTCAGTGCCATTGCTTAAAAAGATAAGGGTCGGCCAAAGTTTTACCCGATACGACCTGCCCAGAGGTTTCCCCTTGCCGTCTTCGATCTTGATATGCCTGACTCCAGGATGATGCGCGAACGCTTCTTCAAGGAGCGGCTGCACAGCTTGGCAATGCGGGCACCATGGCGCCCCGAACTCGAGCAGCGTCGGCCCTTCGTATGCGTCCACCTCGGTACGTGCAGGCTCCTGTGCCGCAAAATTTCTGTTCATTGGCATGATTTTCCTCATTGAAATGGGCAATGCATCTATTCTAAACACTATCAATCAATGCATCTTTTCTGCGCCCGCGGATATGCGGCAGGTAGAGATTCCGTACAACTGTGTATCGCGACACCCTGAGACCCGAGCAGCCTCAATCGACGTGCGCCGGTCCGTAAATTAGCCGCGACCTGAGCTTTATCGCCCGCCACGTCCTCTCCAAGGATTTGCTTATTCACAAGCCGACTTTCTTTGCATTTGTTAGGCTTTGCGGAGTTTTCACCAGAAACCCGCAGTTTTGCGTCCGGCGAGCCAGTCAATTTTCAACAAATTTGTTTACCTTATTGAACACGGCCAGGCATTTCGTGATGCCGTGCATGCTTCGCAGGTGGATTCTTGAATATAGTGCTTCAATTATGATGCGACCTCCCAAACATCAATCATGCCGTCTTGCCCTGGCGTGGATAGTCATTCCCTGCGCCGGCATGGCCGCCCTGCATGCCTGCGCTCAGGAATCGGATACGCTGATTGCGTCGGATGGATCGATTGTGCAGCTTGAAGGCATTGTCGTCAGCGCCGGCCGAAGTGAGCAGCGCCAGTTTGACGCGCCCGCCTCAGTCAATGCCGTGCAACTGAATTCCATGGGGGCGATTTCACCGCTGGTAGGCCTGCCTGACGCGCTTAGGGAAATACCTGGGATCCAGATCCGGGACCGCCAAAACTATGCACAGGATCTGCAAATGTCGATACGCGGCTTCGGCGCCCGTTCGACCTTCGGTATCCGCGGAGTGAGGATCCTGATCGACGGTATACCGGCCACCATGCCGGATGGGCAGGGGCAGGCGTCCTCGATCAATCTGTCGGCCGCTCAGCGTATCGAGGTATTGCGCGGGCCGCTTGCACAGTTGTATGGAAACGCAGCCGGAGGCGTGGTGCAGGTGTTTACCAGGGATCCACCTTCATTCGGCGCGCCGGGCGGCTTTTATGCCACCGTGGGCGCCGGGCATGACAATCAGCGCCAGCTTGGTTTTGGCCTGGATACCGCGACCTCGGCTTGGGGATTGACGAGCGATGTCTCCGCTTATACAAGTGACGGCTACCGTGAACATAGCGCAGTGGAGCGGCGTCAACTGCATGCAAAGCTCGTTTCAGAAGCGGAATCGGGCTTGAAGGCGACAGCGGTATTCGACAGCTTCGACCAGCCGCGTGCCGAAGATCCATTGGGACTGGAGCGCGCAGATTTTGAGCGCCGCCCGCGTTATTCCATACCCCTGTCACGCGAATTCAATACACGGAAATCAGTGCAGCAGAATCAGGCTGGGCTTAGCCTGGAACAGGATCTTTCCGCGCAAAATTCCCTCACCGCCCGAATCTATGCGGGCCAGCGGCAACTTGATCAGACGCTCGCATTCGCCGGCAGCGCACCCACTTCATCCGGCGGCGCAATTGAACTCGACCGAGACTATGGCGGCGCAGGCCTGAGCTGGACCCATAAAACCAGGATCAACGGCTTGCCGCTTCAATGGACCGCCGGGATCGAGGCGGACACACTTTTCGAGACGCGCCGCGGCTTCGTCAATGAAGGAGGAAGCAAAGGCGAATTGCGACGTTACGAGCGGGACAGGGCCGGCAATTTCGACCTGTTCGGCCAGACGCAGTGGGCATGGCATCCGCAATGGAGCGCGACCGCTGGATTGCGCTTCAGCCGGGTCCGGTTTTCCGTCGATGACCGCTACATCACGGAGTCGAGTCCGGACGATAGTGGAACGGTCCGCTTTCGCAATACCAGCCCTGTTGCGGGCCTTGTATGGCATGCGTCGGATGCCGTCAACTTCTATGGAAATATCGGCCGCGGCTTTGAAACGCCTACGCTTGCCGAGTCAGCCTACCGTCTGGGCGGCACCGGCCCTAACCTTGACCTGCAACCGGCGGTCAGCCTGCAGCATGAGCTGGGCATGAAAGTACGTGAGGGACGCCATGCACTGGACATCGCATACTTCGGCGCCCAGACCCGCGATGAAATCGTTCCGCTTGCGGTGGAAAACGGACGCAGCATTTATCAGAACGTCGACGACCTGCGGCGCCGGGGAATTGAAATTTCCCTGCGTTCAGACTGGAATGCGATGCGGAGCCATTTCAGCTATACCTTGCTGGATGCACGCTTTGGACAAGCGTTCCAGAATGCACGCGGCGAGCGCATCGACAATGGCAACCGGCTGCCGGGCGTGCCGATGCATAGCCTTTCCACCGGCATCGAATACAATCCGTTCGATGCTTTGACAGCCGGCTTGGAACTCCTCGCGGAAAGCAAAACCTATGTGGATGATCGCAACAGCGATGCTGCGCCCGGATACCTCATCATGAATGCGAGTGCTGCATATGTGATCAAGACAACTCAGAGCAAACTGCGCTTGACCGCGAGAATCGACAATTTATTCGACAAGTCCTACGCCGCCTCCGTCATCGTCAACGAAGGCAACGGGCGTTTTTTCGAGCCTGCTCCTGGCCGCCGCCTGTTTGTGGGGCTGCGCACCGAGTTTTAAGTGCACATTCGAAATGAGCCATGCAGACGCCGGGAACCGGCTGCCATCGATTGATTATCCGCGAGGACCATTCCTGATTTTTTATGAGGTAGTTCCTGTATTTTTATTATGTTTGCAAACTTTTCGCGCAATAATTTGCGCTACGCCGCGTCTAAAAGAATTCGACGCTGCTGTTGGACGTTTCGGAATGCAGCAGTCCCTGGCTAACCAGATCATCGTAAAAGCACACCCGGTTTCTCCCATGCGTCTTCGCATGGTACAAGGCCTGATCCGCATGCCCGAGGATCACAACAGGCATATTGCTTGAGATACCTACGAACCCGACACTGACGGTCACCCGCTCCACCTGCGGAAAGTGGTACGCCTCGACCTTCCTGCGGAAACGATCGAAGATCTTCCGCGCATTGGTCAGTGTTACGGACCGCAGCAACACGACGAATTCTTCGCCTCCAAACCGGAAGATCCTGTCCTGCGTCCGGAATGAGGATTTCAGTATATTGGCAACGAGGATCAACACCTCATCGCCATACAGGTGACCGTATTCGTCGTTGACCTTCTTGAAGTGATCGATGTCGATGACGGCCAGCCATTGCTCGGTTGATTCCATGCATCCCCGGCGTTCGTTTGCGTCTTGCGATACGACGCATTCTTCGCCGGGCTGCATTGAAAAAGCGATCTTGGAAAATTTTTCGTCGAATGTCTTGCGGTTCAGAAGACCGGTCAGCGAATCGCGCTCGCTGTAATCAAGCAGACTTTGATAATTGCGATAGACTTGGAGAATGCCTTCTGCGATGTTCCGCGCCTCGCCCGTCAATGGGAGAGGCGCGTGCAATTCAAGGCAGGAAATGGCTTTCTCGCTCAGCCAGATCGGAAACCAGAACACGACAGAACCGTCGGCACGCCTGTTCTCAACGCCCTGCTGACGCTGCTCTATGCAATCCATGAGCAGCGGATAATTTGCCAAAGGCTCTTTCGGCTGCTCGGAGTCACCGGCCTCCTCGGCCGACCATACTTTTCCCGCCCGGGTCCAGACTTTGGGCCGAAGATACAATGCGTCGCGAAACTGGAAGATCTCAAGCAGGCGTACGTCCCTGGAGTGCGTAAGCTGGTGCAATGCAGACACCACGGAAACATCCAGCAAGGTATGGTCCCGGTGGGCGGTCATTTCAGCCAAATACTGTAAAAGCGACGCCATCGATTGCCATACGCATAAAAAGATTACCAATCTTAACCAGATTCCTTGAAACTAAAAAGCGCAATCAGGCTTGAAGTGTTGTAAAAAACACCTACATTGGTCCCCGATAATCTTTGCTGCGAGACTGCTCTCACAGCCACCCCGGATTGCCAATGCAGTGCGCATTCCTGATGCATCGGCCGAAACAAAATCGGTTTTGGAGGCAGCGAATACGGCATTGGACTTATACCGGCCAATTGATTGGTGAGGCGTTCAAGCCTTTACAATCCCAGCGCATCAAGTTCGGGATGCACTTCAGACGAAAGCAGGGATATGAATCTGCAGGGAGGCGGGATTCGGGAGACCAGGATTCAAAGTACAAAACCCGCGATCAATAGCTTTCCGAAGCCGTCAGTATCAGCTGGTTTAAGAACGGTTAACTTCCAGAGAAATGAACGCAGCGATATCGGTATGCTCTTTGCGCATGATGCGGAGGCTTTCCCTTTTCCGCCATCCATCACCCGAAGCGGCGAACCGCTTCTGCATGCTTGGGAAAGACCTTAAGAATCGACCCGGAAAGAGAATGAATAGTAAGCGGACAGGCAGCAGATTACTCAGCCGGAGCAGGATTTGAAAAGCTTGGTCAATTATTGAGCCTGCGCTTTTTTTTCCTGCAGATCCCGCAGGAGCTTGTGAATTTCAGCAAATTTGAAAGGCTTGGTGAAAATCCGGTCAAAGCCGGCCTTTTCGGCACGAACGAAATCTTCCGGCTCGCAGGAGCCCGTGACGGCAACCAGGGGCGTGCCGGACAAGGACTTGTGCGCACGAAAGTCCTGTGCCAGATCAAAGCCGTTTTTATCGCCCGGCAAGCGCAAGTCACTAAATACCAGGTCAGGCGGATTCTGCAATGCCTTTTCAAATCCTGACTTGGCATTCAGAGCAATATCACTTGTACAACCCATCACGCCGAACAGGTCGGAGAACAGCTTAGCCAAGTCCGAATTGTCCTCGACTATCAAGACATGAAATGCAATCGCCGACGCATTGGTCTTGCCGCTGTTTTCTTTAGGAAGTGATTGCATGTTCATACTTCAAATAGATCAATATGGAGATGCTGCTCGACGGTTTGTGAACAGCGTGGGCAATGGACCCATTTTTACAGAATAAGTGAGCAAGTATAACAAAACAATGATGATTTTAAAGAATACTTCCTTTCTTATAAGAAAGGAAAGACACGTAGTTAAATCACGTTTGATATTTTGCAATAATCTTAACGAAGCAACAGTTTTCCCCGAATCGAAAGCTAGTAGACATCACAGATCATTCAGAGTACAGGCTTGTATAAAATATCACAAAGTGATTTGTCTTTCTGTAAATACGTAATGTATTTTATAACAACTTTCAAACAGCACGCCTCTTTATTCCGCAGCAGCAAATCGCGGCCTACAAATGCAGAGCTTACTGTCCTTTAGTTTATAGGTCTCAGAAAATATATAAAAACCAAGATCGTAATCGGTAGACCGATAAACCACATCTGTTCATTTAGTTAGCGTTCAACTTCCTTCCTCCTTCACTCATCCCAAACGAATAGTGCCGTGCACATCTTAGCGCTGACTATGCGCTTTATTTCTTTATCGATCACATACGTGTTGTCGATTATTCCACTGCACAAGGAAATGTGTATTACGCAGAACATTTCTTTCTGAAACTTAACAGTATCGTATTGAACTTGAGAAATCCGCTGTTTAGAATGGGCAACGTTGCCTTGCATAAAGCAGAGGAAAAGTCGTAAGCCATCAGGCAGCCTCTCCTTTACATATAGGAAATTTTGCTTTCCTTCCCGCCAGGTAACTCAATTTGATTCCTGCTATTACCGTTTCGTTCTTTCAATTTGATTGCGATACGGATAGCCCTTCAAAGATTTTTGCGGAAGCAGCAGATGGCAAAGTTTTTTACGAAGCACAGCATCTTAGGAAAGAACTGGAAAACCAATTTGGCTGCGTGCCTGGGTTTGATCAGCACAAGTCTTGCAAGCCCGACCAGCTTTGCCCAGGAATTCTCACTGGACCGCAGTCTGAATGAAGAAATCATGATGGTGATGGCGTCACCGGCAGCTGCCGTCGAACTCGAAACCACCGTCTTCAAACCGCCCGGAACCGGCCCTTTTCCATTAGTGATCATGAATCACGGGAAGGAACCCGGCAATCCAAAATTCCAGCATCGCGACCGGTTCCTCGCTCTCAGTAGAGAGTTCGTCAAACGCGGCTATGCAGTCGTCGTTCCGATGCGGACGGGATTTGCCAACTCCAAAGGCGAGTACATGGAATACAACTGCAATATGACCAGCAACGGTCAGTTGCAAGCAAACGATCTGCAAAACGTGCTGAATTATTTCCGGACCCAGGCTTGGGTGGATAAAGATCGTATCATCGTCGCAGGTCAGTCTTACGGCGGTTTGGCTACCATGGCATTCGGTACCCGGAATTATCCCGGTGTGAAAGGGCTCATTAATTTTGCGGGCGGATTGCGTACCGGAGGCGGATGCGAATGGCAGCAATCGCTGGTAGACGCCTTTGCGGATTACGGCACCAAGAGCACTTTGCCAAGCCTGTGGTTTTATGGCGAGAACGATACCTTCTTCAATCACGACATTGCCCGCAAAATGCATGAAGCCTATGTCCAGAACGGCGGAAACGCAAAACTGGTTGCGTATGGCCCTTTCAAGCACGACGCGCATGCAATGGTAGGAAGCCGGGACGGCGTAAAAATATGGTGGCCGGAAACTGAGAAATTCCTGCAGCAATTGGGCATGCCGACCGACGAAGTCGTTGCCTTGCCCGAAACACCCGCCATACCGAAAAGCGATTACGCCATGATCGACAATGTCGATGCCCTTCCCTATGTGAAGGACAAAGGACGGGAAGCTTATCGCACCTTCCTCGGAAAATCATTTCCCCGGGCATTTGCAATTTCAGCAAATGGAGGATGGAGCTGGGCTGAAGAAGGCGACGACCCCGTGGAACGTGTCCTCGCGAATTGCCAGAAAAATAGCGGGCAAGCCTGCAAGCTCTATGCGGTAGATGATTACGTTGTCTGGACCGATGATTCACCGGTACAGATGAATGCCTTGTCTTCAGTAGCGGAAAGCGTTCCATCGCCAAAGTAACCGAACATGTAGCAGGACATGTCGAATACAGGCATGTGGCCGCTTCAATAGTCGATCTCTCATTCCTGTATTAATTCTCCAGCCCATGGTTCCATGGGCTTTTTCTCTTTCAACTGCGGATAAAGTCTCCCTATCAAGCAGAATCGGCGAACCGCGTGCCTCAATCAAGTATTCCGGAACAATCGATCCGCTTTTTCCGTATTGCTTGCCGAACGCCTAATCGGAATCATGTAAGTTCAATATGGAACCAACAGAAAAGGCGGGATAAAGACCATTTATTTTTCGCGCTTTTGTGTATATGGCTCAATTCGCTTATCATCCATACAAGCATTTTTGATTTGAATCAAGGAATGCCGTGCGTAAAATAATCATGATGAGCGCACTAATTGAAGCCTTGTCAGCTTGCTTGCTTTTCCTGCCAAGGAGATAAAGTGACTTCAAAGCTGCTGCGATCGGATTTGGATCAAGTGCCTGACCGATATCAGAGTTAAGCTTTGTTGTATGCGCAATGCAACTGGTATTTTCGATTACTCACAACTATAAGGGAAGAAAATGAAAATTATTGTCGCAATCGATGGATCGTCCTGCTCTGTAAAAGCTGTCGAGTATCTTGCCAAGCACCTCAACTGGTTTCAGGGCAGCCCGGAACTGACGCTGGTGCATGTGCATCACCCTATCCCAGGCGGCGTTGCGGTCAGTCGTGCGCGCGCAATTGCAGGCGATGCCGTGGTGGACGAGCACTATCGCGAGGAGTCCAAGGCACAAATGGCAGCCGCTGAGAAAGTCCTTACTGAGCAAAATATTCCTTTCCGCTCCGAGTACGTCGTCAGCAGCGATATCGCCCGTGAAATCGATCACCACGCACGTAAAGTCGGCGCCGACATGATTGTCATGGGTTCCCATGGTCATGGCGCGCTGGCTAATGTAGTCATGGGCTCGGTTGCGACCAAAGTCCTGGCAATGGCTCATTGTCCTGTTCTGATCATTCGCTGATATGAATGGAACGGTGTTGGCTTGACCTGAACCGTCAGGCCGGCACTGCTCTGGCTATCACTGCAATTTTCTGATGATTGCAGTGATAGCCATCTTCCAACATTCTTTCTTCCGCTGATTCATCCCGCCAGCCGCAGCACCGATTCACAATCTTCTTTCGTGCGCTCCTGACCGGCATGACCGCATTCAAGCTGATTTCGAGAAGATCAATAAGCGATTATTGGCCGGCATCTCATGATCACTCAATAGCGTCATGTGCTCCTTCTCTGCCAGTCTCTGAATTTCCTCGAAATCACGAATTCCCATGTGAGGCGCCTGCGCCAATAAGTATTCATTGAATCGCTGGTTGCTTGGACTGGTAAATTGCCCCCCGTAGTTGAACGGTCCGTAGAGGATGAACAGACCTCCGGCTGTCAGCGCACGGCTTACTCCTGCAAACATCGCGACGACTTCAGGCCAAGCCATGATGTGACAGGTATTTGCAGTAAACACCGCATCAAACGCTTGTCCGGGCCATTCGCCTCCGACGTTCAGGTCGATCGGCGGCAATACGTTGGACAGCCCGGCTTCTTCCTGCCATGCAGCAATGCTCGCATGATTACTCTGCAGGTCGCTGGTTTGCCAGGACAAATGAGGCAAATGCTGCGCGAAGTAAACAGCATGCTGGCCAGTCCCGCTGCCGATCTCAAGAACCTTCTTTTTATCCGCAAGCGCAGTCTCTAAAACCGCGAGTATCGGCTCCCGGTTGCGTTCGCATGCTTCGGAGAATTGTTTCACGTTCATTGCCTCTGGAATCTCAGATTGAAATCTCCGGCTTTCATTTACCGGCAAAGCGATCTTACTCCAGCTGCAGAATGAAGTCCGACCAAGGAAAGAACAATCGGTCAGAACAGCGCGTGCGCCGCAGCATCATCCTGATCAAACCGTGTCATTGGCGAATGCGCACGACAAGCGTACCGGCAAGGCGGTCATGCCAGGCTTGTTTTTTAGGACTAAAGGCGACCCACAAAAAACCAAGGCCGAGTGGGAGAGCCGAGACGAAATAGCCGCAATATCTTCCCACATGTTGCCAGACGCTTGGAGGACCGGCGGTTTTCTCATCAATGATGATTGCCGAGATTGCCATTTTTCCGGGCGTGGCATGGCGCCGTATCCAGAAAGTCGTGATTGCTATCGGCGGA
The DNA here is from genome assembly GCA_030715135.1 of Keguizhuia sedimenti. Classification (GTDB taxonomy): domain Bacteria; phylum Pseudomonadota; class Gammaproteobacteria; order Burkholderiales; family Burkholderiaceae_D; genus Keguizhuia; species Keguizhuia sedimenti. The sequence continues at coordinate 14,453 of JAUYVH010000021.1, forward strand.
ACGATGCCAAGGATAAATAATTGAACCAGTATGCTGTTGCTAGAAGAATGGACCAGAAAACTCTGCTCATAAAACAGAAGCAGTAGAGGCGCGGCCAAAGCACTTAACAAAATGAGGTCAACGAAAGCAGCCGCCAGCCTCGGCCAGAATCCGACATATTCCAGTTCCGTCGCAAGATTCATATCGGGCTCGGGAAAAGAGGTCAGACGCCGAATCTTTTCCGTAACCCGGGAAATGCGCAACTGCAATACAAATGGGAAGGTGACTTTCGCTGCTTTCAAGGTCAGTCGCATTCCTTCATTCCCCAAGGTTTCAGGCAAGGTGCCTGCATCACGAGATCATGTGCAATCGCCATTGCATTAGTCAGCCTGAATGCTCAGCGCATCCAAAGTTCCTGACAAGGCTGGTTCCCGCCATGTACTGCCGCATCGGGCCAGCAATGCTCCAGATATTGCTGCATTCAGTTCATGAAAGCAGTTTAAATAAAAGCATGAAGAATGTATTTATTCTGACTCAAGGTAATGATGCTCTGGCTAAATCGCTTTTAAGATCAAGCAAACAATTGCGCAATGCTGCCTAACCAAAGAGTATTTCTTGACTGCGCCGCCTTGCATATCCCCTTGCTGCCTCTTCAATTTCTAGCAGTATGATAATCCTCAAAAAATTCTGAGCATGGAAATTCCGGTCACGCCGGAACAAAAAAACGTTCCTGCATTTCTTCGAGGCCCAGGCTGCGCAGTATTTCCTGCAAACGTTCTCCAGGATGCCGACGCGGCAAATTTTTAAAAGTGGCAATAATCAATTCATTCTTCATCGAATGTTCCCATCCGACCAGTTCAGTGACATTGACTTGATAACCGTGGGCTTCCAGCTGCAGGCAACGCAGAACATTTGTCACCTGGCTTCCAAATTCCCGGGTATGCAGAGGATGTCGCCAGATTTCCGTCAGTACATTGTTTGCCAGCGATTTCCCCTTGTTTTTCTTAAGCACTGAAGCCACCTCCGCCTGGCAGCAAGGCACCAGCACGATATAGTGCGCCTGTTTTTTTAATGCGAAGCGAATTGCATCGTCGGTTGCAGTATTGCATGCATGCAAGGCCGTCACGATATCGATTTTCTCAGGCAGCAGTGGCGAACTGATCGATTCTGCGACGGAAAGCTTGAGAAACTGCATGTTGGAAAACTGCAGTCGGGCAGCCAGTTCGCGCGACTTGGCAACCAGTTCATCCCGCGTTTCGATTCCGTATATGCACGAACCCGGCGGCAGGTTTTTGAAAAACAGGTCGTACAGGATAAAACCCAGGTACGATTTTCCGGCTCCATGATCAACCAGCTGGATGGCCTGCTTCCTCTCGAGCACTTCTTTCATCAATGGCTCGATGAACTGGTACAGATGATAAACCTGCTTCAGCTTGCGGCGGCTGTCCTGGTTCATTTTTCCATCGCGCGTCAGAATGTGAAGCTCTTTCAGAAGCTCGATGGATTGTCCTTCTCTAATTTCATGCATAGTGCCCACTAAATTTCCTGTCCGTAAAAACCTTCCCGAAATCCCGATTTGTCGCTACACGTTCGTCAGCGCCTGGAAAGGCGATTGAGATCATAGCAAATTAGCGATCTCCCTATCGTCCCACTCGTACAATTCGATGCGGCCGGTTTTAAAACGCAATTCATTCACCAGGGATGAACGTGCCGCGCATATTTTTCAAAAATGGGAAAAATTTCATGCCCCAATTTTCAGGTGTCCATAAATCATTCTGTTATCTCCTGAAGAAAAGGTAGAGCTTGCCAGGTCGGCCCAACATAGAAAAACGATTGTTTTCCAATGAAATTTACGGCAGGCACGATGCATGCATCGCTTTATGGAAAAGGTTGGCCGGCATCACACTATATGTCTCTGTGTGCACGAAAGACTGTCTTGTCTGCCACGCAGAGAAAAAATCCAACAAGAAATGGGACGTTCGGGACGCTCCTCGGGGAGTGTTCACGAATAAGCTTCCATGCAAGCCTTTTAGAAGCAGGGAGCAAGGTTTCGCATCGCCCCAGGAGGTGTTATGGGCATTTTTTATCCGCTTGTGAAACGGTGGCTGCCATATGCCATGAGTCTCATGCTGTTTGCATGTGGAGGCGGAGGTGGCGGGGAGGAGGATACTGATGCGTTTGGCACAAACGATCCGGTGGCTGTCGCCAACAGTACCGTTCCCGACAATGTCTTTACCGCTACTCTCGGTTCGGCGCAGCAAATACCGTCAAACAGCAGCACCGCTACGGGAATCGGTGTTGTCATGATCGATCCGGCAAGCAGAATGATGCGCGCTTCGCTGACCACCGCAGGCATTGCCGGAACCGCCGCGCATATCCGCATTGCTCCTACCGGCACAGCCGGACCGATTGTATTTCCGTTGACCGAGACACCTGCAGGAAGTGGTATCTGGTCAATGCAGGCGACGCTTACCGAAGAGCAGCTTACTACGCTTCGCAATGGAAATTATTATTTCAACGTAGGCAGTACTGCTTTTCCTGAAGGGGAAATCCGCGGCCAGATCGTGCGGCAACTTCCCGGCAGCGGCATAAAGAATACGGTTACTAATTCCGTCACGAATACCGAAACGGATACCGGCGGCACGGGAATCAATACCAATTCCGTAAGTAACGGAAGCTTCATCGACGGCGGCACCGGAATAACCGGTGCGGTGAATCCGACCAGCACAACTGGCGGCAATATTCCTGCCGCCATCACTACCGGTACTACAATCGGACCTGCCGGCCTTGATACCGGCGGCACTATCGGCAACGCAGCCTCACCCGGCACGATCACCGGACGCACGACTTTTGTGAATGTATTGACCGGCACCCAGCAAGTTCCGGCAAGCGGCAGCAACGCGGTCGCCATCGGCGTAGCCATCGTGGATCCGGCAAGCCAGACAATGGTTACCAGCATTACCTCCATCGGAATTTCCGGTATTTCTGCCCACATCCACCAGGCAGCAAGCGGGTCGAACGGCGGGGTCATTTTTGCACTGAATGAAACTGCCGTCGGCAGCGGAATATGGGCAGCCCGTCTTGCCGTTTCCGAGTCTCAGCTCAACGCATTTGCAGGCGGAAGCTATTATTTCGATATCCATACGACAGCTTTTCCGAACGGTGAAATCCGCGGGCAGATTGTCGCGAGCCGTAGCACCGGCAACTTCGGAATCGGATCAAGTGAAGCCGGCTCGCGCGGTACCGGGACCGTGACGCCTGCAGGTGTCACGACAGATCCTTTCGTTCCGGGGTCGATTACAGGAACCATCGACACGGATAACACTATAACAGGCGCTTCCGACGCAAGCGTGCCGACATTCGGCAACCCTGCCGGCAGCGGCATAGGAAGCGGAACCAGCACGAGCTTCAACGACTCAAGCGTTCCGACCTTTGGAAACCCAATCGGAAGCGGAATCGGAATCGATATCGGGAGCGGTACCAGCACAGGTTTTACCGGCAGCACTTCCAGTGTCCCTTCCATAGGGACCGGCATGAATCCTGCCACCTCGGGAAACACGACTGACGCACTTGGCACCGGCGGTTTCGGAACAAGCACGGCAAGCACTTTTTAAGCTGCAGCCTAGCTATCGCGACTTTGATAATTGAGAGCAGACTATTCTTCGCGCCAGGCGCATTGAATCGCAGTTTTCCGTGACCTTCCGCGCCTGACCGTCGCCGGATAAACAAATACTCTTACCGCCTCCGGCTGACGAATAAATGCCGCGACAGAAACTACGGAAGGAGATGAATGAGACGTGGCCGAATCCGGAACACCGCTTCCGCAAGTCCACGCAGACCATCAATAATTTCCCTGCTGCTTGTTCAGATAATGATGAATTGCGGTCGATGCAATCGCAGCGTGACCTGCGGCGACACTGATCTGGCTGAGTCCGCTTACGACATCGCCTGCCGCATACAGGCCGGGAACCGAAGTCTGCAAGCGCTTGCGGTCAACCAGCAAGTCGCCGTCTGAATCGACTTCTGCACCAAGCGCCTGCGCCAGATCCGACCGAACTCTCGTTCCGAGCGCCGAATAGAGGGTATCGAAATGATGTGCCTTGCCGCTCTTGCCTTTCAAGGCGACGATTTTCCCGCCTTCGATGAATACTTCTTCAATCGGCTCTTCGATAATTTCGATATTGTGCTCGCGCAAGGCGGCACGGTCTTCATCGTCCAGATTATGGTTTCCCCCTAGCGCGAACACCGTGAGATGCGGCGTGTAATGCCGGATGAACAGTGCTTCCCGCATGAGCTTCTTTCCGGCTCCGACAATGGCCACCTTTTGATCAATTACTTCGTATCCGTCGCAAATCGGGCAGTGCCTGACGTATCCTTGCCTGACCGCGTCGATTACATTCGGCAGCTCCGGCTCAATGTCTACGCCGCCGGTCGCCAGGATCACGGTCCTAGCCTGCACTGATTTGCCGCCATAATGTGCCGTGAAAATGCCGTCTTCCCGGCGCTCCAGGCGCTGCACCTCTCCTTGAACGATCTCAACCTCATAGTTTTGTGCCTGTTCGCGCAACCTGGCAAGTAGCGCCTTGCCGTTGATACCGTCCGGGAACCCGGGATAATTATGCGAGACAGGAATCAAGGATGCTCGGCTTTTTCCCGCGTCGATGACTTTAATATTGCGGCGATACCGCGCGAGATAGGTCGCTGCAATCAATCCGGCCGGACCGGCCCCAATGATCAGGCAATCCAAAGGCGCCGAACTGCTATTGTCTTTTTCCACCTTCATCCCTTACACGGACCGTTGAACCATCAGGTTTCGTATATTGCTGATCGCTGCCGCCGGGTTCAGGTTCTTGGGACAGACGTCGGTGCAATTCATGATGGTGCGGCAGCGGAACAGGCGGTATGCATCCTTCAGATTATCCAGGCGCTCGCCTATGGCCTCGTCCCGGCTGTCTGAAATAAAACGATACGCTTGAAGCAATCCGGCCGGACCTACGAATTTGTCAGGATTCCACCAGAATGACGGGCAGGAAGAAGAGCAGCATGCGCACAAGATGCATTCGTACAAACCGTTGAGAACATCACGTTCCTCGGGCGATTGCAATCTCTCCTTTTCCGGCGGAATGCTTTCGTTGATCAGGTAGGGCTTGATGGAATGATATTGCTTCCAGAACTGGGTCAGATCCACGATGAGGTCGCGCACTACTGGAAGGCCGGGCAATGGGCGCAATACAATGGGTTCTTCCAGCTCGTTCAGGTTCGTGATGCATGCAAGCCGGTTCTTGCCGTTTATATTCATGGCGTCCGAGCCGCATACGCCTTCCCTGCAGGAGCGCCGGTATGAAAGGGTGTCATCGATGAAGTACTTGATGCGGGTGATTGCATCGAGAACCATGGTGTCATGTTCATCCAGATCGACCGAGAGCTTTTGCATGGCGGGCTTTTGATCCTTGTCTGGATCGTAGCGGTAAATCTCGAACTGTACGGTGCGCTTTTGCCTCATATTTTCCTTTTGTCTGTATCCGTTGCTGCATCCAATGCATGAAAACTCTGCCTGTTCAAAACTGCGACCGCTCAACTCCATTTCGGTTCGCGCCGACAGCTCCACTTAAACAATTAAGATCAACCAGAATTGACGCCACGCCAGACTCCTTCGCGATTTACGTGCGCTGCACCAGGCGGGAATTAGCGATCACATTCTTTCCACACGACACTTGCGGGATATTGAAAACTTTTTGCCACGAAGCTCCAGAACCCCGATTGCCGGGCGGAGTCAAATAGAAACATGGCGCACCTTCCCGGTGAAGACGCTTTTGATAAAAAATTCTATATAGGAGGTTTACATGGTCCATGTCGGATTGATGGTTCGCCTGGAAGCCAAACCCGGAAAAGAAGTGGATGTGGAAAGTTTTCTGCGCGACCAGTTGGCATTCGCCCAGGGCGAGCCTGAAACCACGGCTTGGTTCGCCATGCGCCTGGGGCCGCGAACCTTTGCTATTTTTGACGCGTTCCCTGACGAATCCGGCCGCGAGGCGCATCTCTCGGGGCAGATTGCGGAAGAGCTGAAGTCCATTGCGCCCACCTTGCTGAAGAAACCGCCTACGATAGAAAAAATCGATGTTCTGGCCGCGAAGATTCCGGAACATATCGAAGTTCCTGATTCGCTGGGATAAGCGAAGGTCCTGGATCTCCATAGATCATAAACTTCGGTGCGGCAAATCGGTTACTAGCCATGGCGAATCGCCCAGGTTTCATAGCACGCGTTTCGAAAAGCCGATCTGCCGCGAAATTTCCTATGTGAGACCAAAATTCATTTATTTCCTATATTCAATTTTTTGATGCTGGATATTTTGCGATATATTGGAAATTCGTCGATTCGACTCCGAAAATGGTCAGGTTGCTTGGAGAACAGGACAAACGGACGGTCAAGCCTGAAATAGTTTTGCGCAAGCTCACGACCCTATTTTCATTCCCCGCGACAATTTAGGCATGTTATTTGCCATCAATGCCACGCTTGTTGCATTAGTCGCCATCATGACCTTGCTGCCGCTATCGCGGTACCCGGCATGGTGGGTGCGGGATATGGATTTTCCCCGGTTGCAAATCGTCATTTTTGCGCTCTCCGTTCTGCTTTTTCAGTGGCTGGTTCTCGGCCTCGAGGAGCGTATTGATAGAGTACTGAACCTTGTCACCCTGGCTTGTCTCATCTATCAGCTCTTCTGGATCCTGCCCTACACAAGAATTTTTCCTAGCGAGGTCAAGGTCGGTACGCTGAAAGGAAAAGGAGAACGGATCCGTATCCTTTCTTCCAACGTCCTGGAGCCGAACAGAAATGCGCAGGGTTTGATCGATCTTATCCGCCAAAATAATCCCGATGTAGTCGTCACCCTGGAAACCAACCACTGGTGGCAGGAGCAACTTTCCGTGCTCGAAAAGGATTACCCGTATACGATCAAGTGTCCGCTGGAGAATCTCTATGGGATGCATGTCTTTTCCAGGTATCCGCTGGAAGATTGCGCCACCCAGTTCCTGGTACAGCCCGATATTCCATCCATGCACGCCATGCTTGTCCTTCCCTCGCAAAGAAGGATACGCCTGCATTTCCTTCATCCCGCCCCGCCCAGCCCGACTGAAAATGACGAGTCGACCCAGCGCGACGCGGAACTGCTGATTGTTGCCAAGAGCGTGACCAAGCTGGATACTCCCGTCATCGTCGCCGGCGATCTGAACGATGTGGCCTGGTCAGCCACGACGCGGCTGTTCAGGAAAATCAGCGGCTTGCTCGACCCGCGCGTCGGACGCGGGATGTTCAATACCTTTCATGCCGGCCATTGGTTCATGCGCTGGCCTCTCGACCATTTTTTCCATAGCAGCCATTTCACCCTGTCATTCATAAAGCGGCTTCCTGCCTTCGGCTCTGACCATTTTCCTGTTATGGTGGAATTGATTTATGATGAAAGCGCAGTCGAGGAACAGGAAGGGCTGAGCGCAAACGCGCATGACATGGAAATAAGCGAAGAAAAAATCCATGCTGAACCGGTGTCGCCGGAGAAGGTTCACGAACCCCATTGATTGCCTGTACATTCCTCGCTCTCGAAGTCGGAACCCTACCCTGATCTGGCTTAAGCTATTTTGGAGAATGCATGCCTTTTCTGGTTTTGACGCACGGTGGATTTCTGGATCTGCAAAAGAAAGCGGTATTGCCGGGAACATCGATTCATATCAACCCCGGCATCGTATCGGCGGAAGAAATTGCTGTCCTGAAAAAGGACGGAATCGATGTGCATCTTCTGCCGCGCTCCGTCGATCCTCAAGCCGAAGCGGACATAAAAGAAACAATCAGGTTGATTGCCGAGCAGTCCTCGGAGCCCGTATGGCTGGAAACGCGCCCTGTGGAAATTTCCACGCAAGCCAAGCCCGCCCCTACGAAAACAGCGATTCATTCGACGGCCGCCGAGCGCAAACGGTTTCACGAGCAGTTGCTTGAAGGCGCATCGCAGGCATTCTTCCAGCTTCGAAAACTGCGTTCCTCCGGAAAGCAGCTGCTCGTCATTCCCTATCTCGGATATGGCAATGCGCACCAGATCAGGATACGTGGGCGCGTGCTTGAGGATGAGGGATTGAACCCTCTGGCACAAGACGCAAGCAAATGGGAAAACCTGATCGGCCTGTACAGGCGACTGGAATCCGACCAGGTTCCGGGTGCGCGCGTCATGATACGGTTTCAGGACATTGAGCGAGAAGCGGCGACAGACTCGGGCGGGTATTTTTCCGCCGAGTTCCATCTCCCGCGGCCGCTTGATTCAGCCGGATGGCATACGGTTGAGATTGCGCTGCTTGACCCGCCACCGAAAGATGGAAGCGCCGTGGGTTCGACCGGGTCTGTGCTGATCCCGCCCGCAAGCGCGCGCTTCGGCGTCATCAGCGATATCGACGATACCGTCTTATGGACGAATGTGACGAACAAGCTCAACATGATGCTGATGCTCGCTCGCTCGAATGCGCACACCCGCAAACCGTTCAAGGGAGTGGCGGCTTTTTACCGCGCGCTGCACGAAGGACCGAGCGGAGATGAGTGCAACCCCTTCTTTTACGTCTCAAGCAGCCCATGGCACCTGTTCGAGCCCTTGCTTGATTTCCTGCGCATGCAGGAAATACCGGTCGGCCCGCTCATGCTCAAGGAAATGGGGCTGCGCAAGATGTTCGGACCAGACCGGCATCACAGCCACAAGCTGAAGCAGGTCGAACAAATCATACGCATGTATCCACAGCTCCAGTTCATTCTGATCGGCGACAGCGGCGAGCAGGATCCGGAAATCTACGCGGAAGTAGTCAGGCGGCACCCAAAAGCCGTGCGGGTCATCTACATACGCAATGTCAACCCGGACCCGTCGCGTGTCGAGGCAATCGACCGCCTCATTGAAGAAGTGCGTCCGACGGGAACCCAGCTCATCGTGGTGCCGGACAGCGAATTCGCCGCAACGCATGCCGCTGCGGAGGGGTTAATCAGACCGGTTGAGGTAGCGGCAATCCGTGTGGACAAGAAAATCGACGAGATGCCGGATACTGCGACAGGCGAAACTGGCCTGTAAGTGGCCTAGTAAGCGATCCCGCCAAGGCTCTGCAGATGCTCTGCCTGGATGCATGAGGCGGCCGAACGTGATGCGACCGCCTCATGCGTTTTCAGCACAGCTTTTCCATTGTCCGGCCCGAATCCGGATCAATTGCTGCAGGATTCCTCAATACTTTACTGAACCGTGCCGCGCCAGGCGCCGGTTTCGGCTCCGCGTTTTTCCAGCAGTTCCTTGAAGCGCTTGAGGTTATTCTTGGCTTGCATGCGGACTCCTCCGATAGCGTCACCCACCTGCTCGGCAACCGTATCGGGCTCGTAATCCATTTGCAGGGTAATGCGCGTCTGCGTATCGGACAAGCGGTGGAACGTTACCACTCCTGCATTTTTCACGCCGCCGATGCTTCGCCACGCAATGCGCTCATCCGGAATCTGCTCGGTGATTTCGGCGTCCCATTCCTTTTCCTTGCCAGCCACAGTGGCGCGCCAGTGCAAATGGGTATCGTCGAGTTGCCTGACTTCATGCACGCTATCCATGAATTGAGGGAAGTCCTCGAATTGCGTCCATTGATTATAGGCGGTGCTGACGGGCACATCGACATCGAGGGACTCGGTAACCGATGAACCCATGCCGGTATAGCTACGCGACTTCTTCAACTGCTTTGACAGGATGACTCCGCCGACGGCAAGTGCCGCGACTGTAACGATTTTATTTAGCATTGTTCGATTCCTTTCTGAGTTGAGCTGATTCTTTATAGCCGGTGACACTTCCATCCGGCAACGGTGTAATGCTGCTTTATCGATACTGCCGTTAAAAGAAAACGACCCTGCTCCATGCACGCTCTTCCCTAGCACGGAAACAAGGCATCATTCACGCAACAGTCACTTTAGGACATTGGAAAAATTTTAAGGTTCTGCTAAAGCGATATAGGCCGACCACTTTCTATTGCAATACTGAAATTCGACATACTCTCGCAATTTGAAACGGGAAACGCTGCGGCAAAACGAAACCCCGGCACCCATAAACAAAATGAACAAATATGTTGCCAGCACACGCAATTTACCTGCTGATTCTCTCCTTGATCCATTCTACTTTCGGCGAACTGTCGAGATCTGCAATGACTGCGCCGTAAAATGCTTTGCCGGAAGCGTTTCTGGAGTCGTTCACGACCCGATAATCGATTTCATAGCTGACGAATACTTTGCCCAATGCAGGATCGGGGGTGATGTAATGAATAGCCTTCAAACGATAATTCCGGTTTGGCCAGCGCCGCGCGAAATATTCAATATCGCGGATGATCGCCGCCTTACCGGCCTTTCCGTGCTCGTAATATTGCGCATCGCTCGCAAACAGGGCCGCCTGTTGCGCCGGCGTTTTCTGCGCATCAATAAAATATTCGAGAAAATCCGATACCTGCTCCAGAAGAATCGCATCTGCCCGGGCTGCGCGTTCAGCCGGCTCCTGCGCCGACAAGCCTGGCGAGAAAAAAACCGGTACAGACAAGATTCCCGAGCGGAGAAGACGAATAAGGGAGCGCATAGAAATCAAGCAGCAGTTTGACGGGCTGGCTTCGAGTCCGGAAGCAGCATAGTAGTTTCATGCCAGGAGAATTTTGGTCCGATTAGCAGCATCGAGCAGACCTTCACAATACTTGGCCGGGAATAACACAGCGAACCTGAAACTCCAAAGTACGGTCAGAACAGGAAACAGGTAACCGGCAAAATCGTTGTCCGTAAGCGCTGCGAGCAAAAAATGCGAATTGAGCAAGCGGGGATGGGAACAGTGAGCAAGCATTACTTGCGTAACGTTTTTTACTACTCTACTTGGTGATTCTTAATGGCTACCTGAACCTCACGAAAGGTAAACTGTGTTTTTATTCTTTTCCAATCGCCTGGGATGTCTTGGCTCTATCCTTATCTCGGTCGTACTGACCTTGCTCCTGCTGCTGTTTTTCGGCGGATTCTGATGCCCTCCTGCGCTTTGCATAAAAATCCGGCGAAGTGCAAACGGCGCGCGTAAGGGTCTTGCAGGAGGTCGTCACGAATATGACGGCAACAAATGCGACAAAGGCAGCGCATTCCATTGTATGAATGCGCTGCCCTCGTTGAAAACTCTGAGCCGGAGAGTCGGCTGCCTTTGACTTAGCGAGAGCCAGAAGAGCCGGATGAGCTGCCGGCACCGCCTGCACCGCTGCCCGACATGCCCGAAGAGCCGCTGGATCCACTTGAACCGCTCGAGCCTGCTGTGCCGCTGGAGCCGCTCGAACCGGTTGCACCGCTGGTTGCACCGCCGCCGGCGTCGCCGCCTTCGCCGCCCCGTTGGCAAGCAGTCAGGCCCACCATCAAGACACTCATCGCCAGTACTGATACGAATTTTTTGTTGAGTTGGTTCATTTCAAGATCCTTTAGTAAGTTGATATTCGCTTAGACATCATGTTGATTAGTAACAATGGCGTATAAGTTGTTCCTGTATGAACGCCTGCCTATCAGATTGATGGCGGACAAGTGAGTTCATCTTCGAACACTCTGAACAAAATATATTTGATATCGCGCAAATGGATTCTGGCGGCTTGATCCTGATACATTTTCCGTGTGAGGAAATGTTCAAATAACGTTAAAGAGAAAATTTTGCACCATCAGGATCGCTTCGCGGGCATGCACGCAGCTGTTCGGTAAAATCCTGCGTTACTCTACGGTAAGCCGATCCGAACTCCATATAACTCTGTGATACCACAAGACATTTTTCTCAAGGTATACGAAGATATCGGTTAGTGCATTTCTGACTGATGTATAGAACGCTTGTCACTCCAGACTTATAGGAAATCGGAAAAAACGGGTATTCATATTTTTGCCTTCCTTTAAAGATGGTATGGAAAACTTTCACTGTCATCGGCGTCCACTACCCATGAATCATGAAATGAATACCTATCACGGCACAGCGATGGCAAGAGTTGAGGCACCAAATTCCGATTCGATCGGGAACAATGGCAATCCTCTAAGCGGCATCACAACAGAATCGCAACCGATCCTCTGCGGCGAGCTCTTCGGCGCTTCTCATGCAATGCAAGGGCTTTTCCATTTGATCGAAAAAGTCGCGCCTACCCGCGCCAGCGTTCTGATCTCGGGTGAAAGCGGCACGGGCAAGGAATTGGCGGCATGCGCAATCCATGAAAAGAGCATGATGAAGGAAAAACCCTTCATCGCACTCAATTGCGGCGCCGTGTCTCCTCACTTGATCGAGGCGGAACTCTTCGGCCATGAACGCGGCAGCTTCACCGGGGCCGTTCGCACCCACAAAGGGTGCTTTGAGCGCGCCAATGGCGGAACGCTGTTTCTCGACGAGCTGACCGAAATGTCAGCCGACATGCAGATCAAGCTTTTGCGCGTTCTTGAAACAGGACGTTTTTGCCGTGTCGGCGCCGATGAGGAACTGCATGTCAAAGTGCGGGTGATTGCCGCCACCAATCGTGACCCGCGGCAAGCCATGGATTCCGGCATGCTGCGCAGCGACTTGTTTTACCGGCTGGCTGTTTTCCCGATTGCCGTACCTGCGCTGCGGGACCGCGAGGACGATGTCGAATTACTGGCCGAGTTGTTCCTGGAACGGCTGAACGAGGAGGAGGGCGAAAACAAGGCCTTTTCCAGAACATCGCGCCGCTTTCTGCATGATTATCACTGGCCCGGCAACGTACGGGAATTGAAGAATACAGTCTACCGTGCATTCATTCTTTCCGACCACGAACTCGATCTTGCGGCGGCGGCAGGACCGATCCGGCCTGTGGTTGCCCCCATGGAAAGCGATTGTATAAGCTTTCCTCTCGGCAGTCGCTTGGCGGACGCGGAACAGCGGTTGATTTTCGCCACTCTTGGATACTGTGGAGGAAACAAGACGCAGACTGCCGAAGTTCTCGGAATCAGCTTAAAGACACTGTACAACCGATTGAACGAATATCAGTCTAAGGTACTCATTAACGACCCCACGGTTCCGCAGTCGCCTTGCGGGACGAATTTTGGAGTTTGATGTTCAACATGATTAAGATCCTGGTAGTTGACGATCATGCAGTTGTGCGCGCAGGTGTACATTATTTCCTGGCAAACATGCCGGACATGCAAATTGCCGGAGAAGCCGGCACAGCGCAGGAGGCCATACGCCTTATCCGAAGCAATGACTACGATATCGTACTGCTTGATATTGCGATGCCGGACAAGAGCGGCGTTGAGGTTCTCAAGCAGATCAAGCGAGAAAAGCCGGCACTACCCGTACTGATTCTGAGCATGCATCCCGAGAATCGCTATGCCGTACAGATACTGCGCAGCGGAGCGAGCGGATACGTGCAGAAAGAAGCTCTTGCCACGGAACTGGTCAATGCCATCCATACGATCATGCGTGGTCATAAATACATCAGCCCTACCGTTGCCGACCTGCTTACCGCCGATCCTGCAAGCACCGAATCGGAAAAACCTCTGCACGAGTTGCTTTCCGCTCGCGAATACCAGATTTTTTACAAGCTGGGCAAAGGTGAAGGCGTAACCAAGATCGCCGATGAATTGTGTCTGAGCGTCAAGACAGTCAGCACCTATCGCTCGCGCGTGCTGGAAAAGATGAACATGACCAGCAATGCAGACATTATTTATTATGCGATCAAGCAAAACCTCGTCGATTGACCGGTGCGTTTCGCTGCACCGGAATGCCCGGGGAATTCCCTGACGCAAAGCTAGTTTCGTTTGATAAGTGGCAACCGAGATGAATTCCACACATACCCCGATTACGCAGCCCTCGATGCAGGCGCTGCGCATTTTCCTGGTTGAGGATGTGCCCGCCGTCCGGGATCTCATTGTCGCGAGCCTTGCTGATGTGGATGGAATTACATGGTGCGGATTTTCCGATTCCGAGAACGACGCAATCGAACAACTCAAGCATAGCAAAAACGATATCCTGATCGTGGACATCGAACTCAAGCAGGGAAATGGAATGAGCCTTCTGCGCCGCCTGATGCAAACCGACATGCATGCCGGCACTCTCAAGATCATCTTCAGCAACAATGTGTGCGATGCCTATCGCCGGGCCGGCGCACAATACGGCGTGCAGTACTTCTTCGACAAGTCGTTCGAGCTGCATGAACTGCATGCATTGCTGAAGAGATTGCGCCGCCCGGCAGTGCAACCTGAATAGCAGCTGTTCTTCGTGCCGCTGAAAACCGCAAGGCAGTTTGCGTGTCGGTTTCAGGACCAGGAATCGCCAGTCAGGCAAGGCGCTTCTCTTCCTCCCGATCACATTCCGGCGTTGAAACGGTGTTTTCCCTGGCGTGTTTGGGAAGCGTAATGATGATTTTCGTCCCCTTTCCTGGCGTGCTGACGATCTGCACATCGCCGCCCAGATATCCGGCTCGCTCGCGCATTCCGCGCAGGCCATGCGTTGCGGTTTGCACGGCCTGAGTCGCCGACATACCAATGCCATTGTCCCGCACGGTCAGCGTGACGCAATCATCATTATCATCCAGCACCACGTCGGCATGGCTGGCCTTGGCATGCCTGGCAACGTTGTTAAGCGCTTCCTGAGCCATTCTGAACAGTGCAATCTCGATTTGCGGGGCATAGGCGACGTCCTCATCCGGCAGTGAGGCACTACAGCTGATTCCGGTGTAATCCTCGAATTCGAGAACTTGTTCGGCGATCGCGGTCTTGATGCCGAAAATATCGAGCTTGTCAGGCCTCAGACTGGCTTGTATGCGCCTTGTAGTCTGGGTTACGGTACTAAGCAAAGCTTTTACCTGTGACGAGCGATCGTTCAGCCGCGGATCTTCCGGCATCTGCTGGAACAGGATCGCCAGGTGCATGTTCAGGGCTGTCAGTGCGGAGCCCAGGTCGTCGTGCAGCTCCCTTGCAATCTTTCTCTTCTCTTCTTCTCTCGTCGTTTCAAGATGCCCGATAAGTTCGCTCACTTCGGCGGTGCGTGTTGCGACCAGCTCTTCAAGTTGTGTCTCATGCTCCTTGAGCGCATCTTCCATGCGCTTGCGTTCGGTAATATCCACGCTGATACCGACCAGTCCGAGGATTTTTCCCTTTTCGTCCGTCCACGGTGCCTTCGTCGAATAAATCGTACGCTGTCCGCTTGGAAACCGGATCGTTTCTTCAACAATTACCACCTTGCCGGTTTCCATTACACTGCGATCGCTGGATTCCACGATCTGTGCATCTGCCGGATCGGAATAGATCTCATTGCTGGTATGACCGACTATCTGATCGACAGGTTTGCCCAGCAGGCTTACCGTTGCGGGATTGGCGAAAATGATGCGGCCGGTGCGATCCTTCACGAAGATGGCATCCGGCGTGTTGTCGCTGACTGCGTGCAGCAATGCACTTGTTTCGGACAAGGCAGCTTCGCCCTTGCGTCGTACATCGTACTCGCGATTCAATAATGACGCGGCGCGCCAAAACAAAACGGTCAACCAGACAGTGGTGAGCAGGACCACAAGCGACGAGACGTTTTCCTGAGCGTATATTCCCCTCCTGGCACCGCCTTCGACAAGAAGGTCAAGCAATACCAACAACAGCAGGCTCTTTGGCAATAGGTCCCGCAGCAGATGGCCACCCGGCGTGTTGCTGTTCCATAAGCGCATGAGCCGATGACGGGGCCGTGCACATAGCAAGCCGATCGCCAGGACAATGAACAGAATCGCTTCGGGTAAAGGTACGGCCGATGAGGAAACCATCTGAACCAACCCACCTGCGCGGTACAAATAACCGATTACCGGTATTCCCATCAGGCCGGCGGCCGCCAGCGCTGA
>JAUYVH010000022.1 GCA_030715135.1 Keguizhuia sedimenti
TTCGCCAATAATTTCCAAATTAAATCAATCAGTTAAGTGCATTTTGGCGAAAAAAACCGTAATCCCGGCCGACCCTCATTTGACCGTGCTTTTCTGGAAAACTTCAGCAATCACCATTACGGCGCTCTTGTCCCAAGTTTGGATTGCCAGGTCAAGTCCGATCTGAATCATGATGAGCTCAAACACTATTGCGAAGGCATCGTTGAATCCCAGAAAAGAGATATCAATGACATGCGCGACCAGTTGTGCAAGCGCTTTAACATTTGCGATTTCCAACCATCTGGCAACACCAACATCCAAACGAGCACCAATCGTTATGAAGCCTTTGCCAGCCGAAGGTTTGGCTAGGGAAATATGGATGTGGTTGTCATGGCCTCGAACGTGATGCCAATAATTGATATTTAGCCATCACATTGAAGGCTAGGTATTCAGACTTAGGGCAACAGTATTATTTTTCGATCAATCGCCATGGTGGGAAACGACCGTTTGTCGGCCTGCCGCAAACATGATTGCAAAGCCGTGAGCAAAATAGGCGTAACAGCTTTCCAACATGCAGGTAGATCGAGCCACCTTGCTCGACGGGGCAATCATGGCGACGTTCGCATACGACCGTGTTTCGACGCCAGAGCAGATGCTGGACAACCAGCGCCTGGAAATTGAGCACACTATCAGTTTTCCCTGTTTTTCTAAACGGCGTATTTTACATAATATAAATTATGCGAATTTATAGCCGTTCCTCTGGTCTGTATTAACCGTCACCTTGGCCCGCGCCATATGTAGTTTTTTATAGCTGTCAATCAGGCGGCTGTGCCTGTCGAGCCCCTCCAGTTTCATGTTGGTCGGCGTCAGGCCAAAGAAGCGCACGCTGCCGTCCACTGAGCCCAGCACTGCGTCCATCCGCGGATTGCCATACATGCGGCGGAAATTGACCACGTAATCGTCCAGTTCCAGATCGTCATCCAGCAGCACCTCCAGCACCAGGTCCAATGCTTGATAAAACAATCCGCGCTCGACCGTGTTGTCGTTGTACTGCAGGAAGGCGCCCACAAGCTCGTGCGCTGCCTCAAATTGCTGCAAGGCGAGATGAATGAGCAGCTTCAACTCGAGAACCGTCAATTGCCCCCAGTCCGTATTCTCGTCAAATTCGATGCCGATCAACGTGGCGATGTCGGAGTGTTCATCCAGCTCATTGTTCTCTAAGCGCTCAAGCAGTGCTTCCAGGCGTGCGTCGTCCAGGCGATGCAAGTTCAAGATATCTTCGCGGAACAACAGAGCCTTGTTGGTGTTATCCCAGACCAGATCTTCTATAGGATAAATTTCCGAATAGCCGGGTACCAAAATCCGGCATGCAATGGCGCCCAGCTGGTCGTACACTGCGACATACACTTCTTTGCCCATGTCTTCAAGAATGCCGAACAAGGTCGCGGCTTCCTCGGCATTGGAATTTTCGCCCTGGCCAGAAAAATCCCACTCGACAAAATCGAAACTCGCTTTGGCGCTGAAAAAGCGCCACGACACGATACCGCTGGAATCGATGAAGTGTTCGACAAAGTTGTTTGGCTCAGTCACGGCTTCACTTGCAAAGGTGGGCCTGGGCAAATCGTTCAGGCCTTCGAAACTGCGGCCCTGCAGCAATTCCGTCAGGCTCCGTTCCAGCGCTACCTCTAAGCTTGGGTGCGCGCCGAACGATGCAAAGACACCGCCCGTGCGCGGGTTCATCAAGGTGACGCACATCACCGGGTAGGTCCCGCCTAGCGACGCATCCTTCACCAGCACCGGAAAGCCCTGCTCTTCCAGTCCCTGAATGCCTGCCAGAATGCGCGGATATTTAGCCAGCACTTCCTGGGGCACATCAGGCAGGGTGATTTCACCTTCCAGAATTTCACGCTTGACCGCCCTCTCGAAAATTTCGGACAGACATTGCACTTGCGCTTCGGCCAGCGTATTACCGGCACTCATGCCATTACTGACATAGAGGTTTTCTACAAGGTTGGACGGGAAATACACCACCTCGCCGTCCGACTTTCGCACAAAGGGAAGTGAACAGATGCCACGCTCACCATTGCCGGAGTTGGTGTCGAACAGGTGCGAGCCACGCAGCTCGCCTTCAGGATCGTAAATGGGCAGGCAGTATTCATCAAGAATTTCAGCCGGCAGCGCATCTTCGGGACCAGGCTTGAACCAGCGCTCGTTCGGGTAATGTACAAATGCCGCATTGGCAATGTCTTCGCCCCAAAACGACCCGGCGTAGAAATGGTTGTTACTCAGTCGCTCGATATATTCGCCCAAGGCCGAAGCCAGCGCGCTTTCTTTGGTCGCTCCCTTGCCATTGGTAAAACACATCGGCGAGTGCGCATCGCGGATATGCAGCGACCACACATTGGGAACGATATTGCGCCACGAAGCGATTTCAATCTTGATGCCCAAGCCCGCCAAAAGGCCCGACATATTGGCGATGGTTTGCTCCAACGGCAGATCCTTGCCTGTGATATAGGTGGCCGCGTCGGTAGACGGCTTCACGGTCAGCAGGGACTGCGCATCGGCATCGAGGTTCTCTACCTCTTCGATCACGAATTCGGGTCCTTCCTGCACCACTTTTTTCACGGTGCAGCGATCGATGGAGCGCAAGATGCCGCGGCGGTCCGATTCCGAAATATCCGCCGGCAACTCGACCTGAATCTTGAAAATCTGCTGGTAACGGTTTTCCGGATCGACAATATTGTTCTGCGACAGCCGGATATTTTCGGTCGGGATGTTCCGCGTGTTGCAGTACAACTTCACGAAGTAAGCCGCACACAAGGCCGATGAGGCCAGAAAGTAATCAAAGGGACCGGGTGCCGACCCGTCGCCCTTATAGCGGATAGGCTGGTCGGCCACCACCGTGAAATCATCAAACTTGGCTTCAAGACGAAGCTTGTCGAGAAAATTGACCTTAATTTCCATGGGAGAATTCCGAAATTGGTGCTCAAAAATGATGTGGCCGTTATTATCCGTTGCCAGCCCGGCGGCTTGTAATAATCGATGCCTGCTACGATCGCTGCCGCGTACGGAGAATTTGGCAGACGATCGCCATTGCGCAGGAGGTGGCTGGAACGTGCAGCAAGCTTTCATGCGCCATGGCGATATCTACAGCAGCGCCAAGTGCAATCGTACTATTTTGGCCGAAAGTGGCCACTGTACAGTATCCTGATGGCATCGCCTATAAGGATGCACATAATACCCATCAATAAAGAGCGAATATGGCTCGTAAGAACTCGATTTGTCCTTGATCCGACTGCACTGCCTTGGAGTGCCGCGGCTTTCTATGCAGTTCGCATAACAGATACCAAAAGCATGGCGGAGTGCTTGACCGTTACGATGCATGCAACTTTCTGAGCGATGTGCTGCATGAACATTATCGCTGGTGGTCGAATCAACATGCGTCGCGCATAATTCTGCGCCTTGGAAACGCTGCAGCAAGCAAGGTTTTCTGGATGCCGCAGCAAGAGCCGGCATCCAGAAAAATTCCGGGAACAACCTGGTTACCGGCCGCGCAAAACCGTACGTACTCTGCCGCCCTTTCTTCAGCGAACGATCATGACTGGTGTGGTCGTCATGGCAAGTACCTTACTGGTAACCGAACCGAGCAATAAACCGGCAACCGCACTTTTTCCATGGGAGCCCATGACGATCATGTCGACCTTGCAATCTTTTGCATGCGCTCGAAGTTGCGCAGCGACATCGCCGCCCGCATAGATTGTCCGGTATGGAATACCCTTGGCTTTCAAAATTTGCTCTGCCGGCTCCAAGGCGGTTTTCGCGTTTTCCTGAAAATAATTGTTGATCGCTTCGTTGCCCAACCGTCGCCGTGCCCCCTCTACTGCAACGCCGATTTCGTCGACATGGATAACAATAATCTGCGGTGTCTCCTTGAACCAATTGGCGGAGTCCGCGACAAAGCGCACTGCTTTGAGCGCGCATTCAGAACCATCAACAGGAAGTAATACGACCATGTTCTCCTCTTACTCTGGGTGAATGATGCGAAACAAGTTCTTACTGCACCGCACAGAATTCCCGCCCGTTCTGATCTTGCATGGCCAAACCGATATAAATACGAATCGATTCCGACGATGCCGAATAATTGTAAATTGTTACTTAGGGTTATAGAGGGCCGGAAGTTAAATGCCGGTTAATTATCTGATGCGCATCAATAAAATGAGTAATCACGGCATTGAAAAACACGGCGAAGGAGTTGCAAATGACTGTGCAGGAGACGGGCGGCGTGCGAGGCAGCATTTCAGTCACATGCATACGACGCATTTCTGTTGGACTTAGGCTTGTCCTACATGCGAAGACCTATCGCACGCCTGCACGCTATGGCCCGGCGTACTAAATTAACGTTAGGTGCATAAGCTATAAAGTAATCAAATCTTAGAGTGCCGTGTGCCCTGCTGCGTTAACCGCCCTCAGACAGGTTCATTTGATGAAATGTCGCGGCCTACCTGAATTTGTTCAGAGCCGGATCATCGATCTTCTGTTCAGGCAGACCAGTTATCAGCGGAATTTCATTCAGGCGCGGCATGCCGCCTTTCATATTGATTTTCCCCTGCTTGTCTTTCCAGACCAGGCCAGGCGTTCCTCTCAGGCCGAACCGTCCCATCAACTCTCCATTTTGTGCAATGCGTTGAGCAATCGCCGGCTTTTCCTGCGCGGTCATGCCCTTGACGGCGCTCCACTGCTTGCCATGGTTTTCTTCCATCTTGCGGAAAGCCGCGGTTTTGTCTTGCGCAGCCAGGACTTCTATTGCCTTGGGCATGCTGGTGGGACCCAGGGTATCCACCAGGATCCAGCGCACCTGCAGGCCGGCCTTTTCATAGGGTTGCAGCGCCTTCCAGGTGTAGTGGCAATAAGGACAGTTTGCATCGACGAAGACGTAGATAATGTTTTTCGGATTAGTTAAAGCCCCCTCTGCTACATAAGCGGATTTTTCCAATTCCTGATACAGGGAAGTCAGGTCGGGTTTGGGGAAATGTTTCCCGGCATAGATCTCATTGAGGTTTTCTCCACTTTCGCCGATCAGGGCGCCTGCGATAATTGTTTTCTTGTCTGCAGTCGAATAAATGATCGAATATTGACCATGGTCGGACAGTACCCACCCGGTCAGGCCCGATGCGGCGGGAAACTGCTTGACGACTTTCACGCCGGCGTTGACTGCCCCCTGGATCGCTTTCGGATAATCATTGGCAGCCAATGCATCGACTGCAGAGCCAAACAAAGCAACGCATGCGATGCTCGTCATGGCAAACTTTTTTACATCGGGAAGATTGAGTCTTAAAGCTTTCATCATTTCTCATTTCACTTGGGATAATTTGTCGTCGAGGCAATTCGCGCCGGATTGACCCGCGAAAGCGATTGCAGGAATTTGTCGGCGCTCTGGTAACCGATCACGCGGCTGTCTGCGATTTCCCGGCCCTGCCGGTCGAAAAAGATAATGCCGGGTGGCCCGAACAGGCTAAAGCGCTTGAGCAATGCCTTGTCGTCGGCGTTATTAGCCGTAACGTCTGCCTGCAGCAGCGCCATACCGGCAAAGTGATCCTTCACCCGTTGATCAGTGAAAGTCAGCTTTTCCATCTCGATGCAGGACACGCACCAGTCGGCATAGAAGTCGAGCATCACCGTTTTCTCGCGGTTGCCTGCCAGATAGGCATCCAGTTCTTCAACGGACTTGACGCGCACGAACTCCGTCTTGTGCACCGGTTCACCGCGCAGGTGTGCAATCGGTGCGAGCACGTCACGGCCGCCCGTAGCTACGCCGACCAGTTGCAGCAAGCCGAAAGCGGCAAATGCAAGGCCTGCGGTCTTGGATATCCATGCACCGCGCCCCGGCCACAACAGGTAGCCTGCGTAGCCAAGACCCAGGATCGTCCAGCCGGCCATCTGGACCGCAGCGGGAATAACCGGAGAAACCATCCACCAGGCCGTTGCCAGCATCAGCACGCCGAAGAAACGCTTGATGGATTCCATCCAGGCGCCGGAACGCGGCAGCAAGGTTCCTGCCGATGCGCCCACCAGCAGCAAGGGAATACTCATGCCGGCCGCCATGGCAAACAAGGCACTGCCGCCGATGAAGACATCGCGCGTCTGGCTGATATAAACAAGCGTTCCAGCCAGGGGCGCCGCAACGCAGGGCCCGACAATCAATGCCGACAAGGCGCCCATTGCGAACACACCTGCCATTTTCCCGGCGGACTGCTTTTCCGAAACCTGGGCGAGTCGCGCCTGGATAAATGCAGGCATCTGCAAATTGAACATTCCGAACATGGACAGGGACATCAAGGCCATCAATAAAGCAAACCCGCCCAGTACCCAGGGATTTTGCAGGCTGGCCGCAAGACCTTCTCCAGCCAGGCCTGCCGCAACGCCCAGCATCGTATAGACGATCGCCATGCCCAGCGAATACACCACCGAAAGCAGGAAGCCGCGCCCGCGCGATACCCTGCCCTTCCCTCCCAGAATAATGGAGGACAGGATCGGTACCATGGGCAGCACGCAGGGCGTAAAGGCAAGCCCGAGACCAAGCAGCAGGAACAATGGCAGGATCACTAGCAGCTTGCCGCCCTGCAGCGATGCCTCGATCCGGCCCATTTCGCTGTCCTGACTCGATGATGATGTGATTCCGCCCGGCGTTGCTGGCCCGGTGATTACGGCGGGGTCCAGCGAAGCAGCCGAATCCATTGGCGGATAACATAATCCCGCATCAGCGCATCCCTGGCTTGTCGCCGTCAGCTCAAACGGACCGGATGCCTCTACTGGAATTCGTATGGTGACCGATTCCCTGTAGCTCTCGACGTCTTTCTGAAACGTCTCGTCGAACTTGATTTTCCCTTTCGGGATAAGCGGCTCGCCAAGCTTTGCTCCGTCAGCCTTGAAGCCGAAGCGCTCCCGGTACATGTAATAGCCGGGAGCGATCGCATAGCTCACTTCCACCATATTGGCGTCGGCCATTCGTGCCGAAAACTGGAACGCCTTTTCCGGTGCGAGGTAGTCTTCCTCGGCGCGTGCCGGAGCGGTGCCAAACAGCGCAACAAGCGAGACCAGAATCAGTGCGCCAACAATGATCGCCCGGAAAATGGAAAGGCTACGTAAGCTTGTAGTCAACATGTGATCCTTAAATCGTTTAGAGCGTCTAACAAAATGCCTCTGACTGCGTTGCGTCGCCTTGCCGTACTGGATGTACTGTCTGCGGCGGCGCGCCTTGCCAGAGACCGCTTTGCTCATTTTGTTAGGCGCTCCTAGAACTGCTTGATCAGGCCCGGACGTAAAGCCAGCCATCCTGCTGCATGGAAGCAATTGCCAGGATGGCGGCCGGAACGGTTTGCAGCGGTGCTGCCGCATCCCGCTGTATCTTTTTCAACGTATTGCTGCACACCAGCGTCAGCGGATCCGTGTCGGCGCGGGGATTATCCAGGACGGCGGCTACGCCCTCGGCATTGGCGACGATGCGCACCTGCGCAGCCGGCATTTCCCGCTTCAGGTTTGCGGCATTGTTTCGGGCGCGTTCCACTGCGCCTGCAGTAGGCGCGTGGATCAATATGCGAAGAGACGATCCGGTTGATTCAGATTTCATATGCAATGACAAAAATTTTGCAATCAGGCCCTATGCTTCATTGGACGCAGACCGACCGGACAAATATGTGGTTTGCCTTGCTGCTTTACGATGTCAAACAGGGCAGCCTGCACCATCTCTTCGACGGTCGGATGGTAAAAAGGCATTTCAAGCAGACTTGCCGCCGTCTCCCCGCGCTGTATTGCCCATGCGAGCAGATATGCGATATGTTCGCCATGCGAAGCAAATACCGCTGCGCCGCGCAATTCACCACTGTTTGCATCGGCGTAGATGCGCACCAGATTCTCTTCCGCGCCCATGACGCGCGAACGCCCGTTTGTCTGGCCGAATGCCGCACCAATGATCGTGTGATCCGGATCAAGTTCATGAAAAGGAACGCCGATCGCGGCAATATCCGGGTCTGAAAAAACAATGGCGAATGGAACGCGCCGATGAAACGCAGTCGTTTGTCCATGGCGGGCCGTGTTCCATCCAGCAATCAGGCCCTCGTCAGCCGCTTCGTGCAGCAGGGGCCGAATACCGGCGACGTCTCCGGCAAAATAAATTGCCGACTGTCCTGAACGCGTCGTATGCGGGTCGACCGCCGGTCTGCCGGATTCGTTCAAATCGATACCAGCGAGGTCAAGGCGCAGTCCGGCAAGGTTCGGCTTTCTTCCCATTGCAGCCAACAGCCATTCGACCTTCTCCGTTGTCACGCCATTAGATATAGAAACAGAAACACCGTCTTCCGATGGCTGTACTGAAATATCCGTACCCAGCCACATGGTCAGTCCTTTTTCCCTGCCAAACCGTTGCAGTACCCGTTTTGAAATCTCGGGGTCGCTGATACCCCCTGCTTGCTGTTGCTTGTCTGCTGCGATCACGCGTACGCCCAGGCGGGCCAGGGCGAGGCCGATCTCCAGCCCGATTGCGCCTAAACCGATGATTCCGATCGTCTCGGGAAGTACATCCAGGTCGAATACGGAATCGGTCGTCAGCACGCGGTCTTTTACACGGTCCAGGAACGCAGGCAGGACCGGGGTCGAGCCTGTGGCGATGACAAATGCCTGTGCATGGATGCGCTGTCCGTCCACTTCAATGGCATCGGGCGAAACGAATTGGGCATGTCCCATTAGCAGCCTGTCGCCGGCCGACGCGCGGGTGCGGTCCGCAAGGCCGGAGTACAGCATGGTGCGTGTCTGCTGCGCTTTGCTCCAGAGATCGTTCGCGCTTATTTCGTGTTTTATCGCGTCTCCCCGACCAATCGCAGGGAGCGTATAGCCCTGCCACACTGCCCCGGCATGCAGTACAGCCTTGGATGGCATGCAGCCCACCCTCGCGCAGGTTGTGCCGAGCGGCCCATGATCGATCAGGACAAAGGATTTTCCTGCGAGTTGCACTTCTTTCATTGCATTCAAACCGGCCGTGCCCGCACCAACGATCGCGACGTCGACATGCATATCGGTATTTGCCATTTTATTTCTCCAGATTGAACTGACGTTGATGCGTGAACGGTTAATTCAGCCTATTTCGCGCGCAATTGTTCGAGGCGCTCTGCGAGCGTTGCCGCCGACAGTTCGCCCATGCGCCTGTCCACAAGCTTTCCTTGCGCATCAAAAAACAAGGTGGTCGGAAATGCCGTGGATTGCAGTTTTCCGCTGAACTGCATGGCGGGATCGAGCAGCACATTGGAAAGAGCGAGCTTTTCCTGTTTCAGATAACTGCTGACCATCGCAGCCGACTCCCCCTGGTTGGCAAACACGAAGGTGATGTCCTTGTTCTTTTCCTGCGCATCCCTCAGCACCGGCATCTCGCGCCGGCACGGCGGGCACCACGTTGCCCACAGATTAACTACCACCGGCTTTCCGGCCAGCGTGTCCACGCGTACAGCCCCTCCGTCAAGACGCGGCAATGCAAGTTCAGGCAGTTGCATCGGCTCGACGTGATACGCCATCATCAGAACGGTGCTAAGCGTCCAGAAGAGACCGCCCGCCAGGACTGACACCAAAAATGGTTTGCGCAGGTCACGCTTTCTCCACCATATCACTATCGCCGCCACGATTGCCGCAGCAACGCCGGCAGAAGTGGTAAAGCCGCCGTCCCGGATATCGAACATTGTCCACCAGCGTGCGCTGTATGCATCGAAGTGGCTGATTACGAATACAATGCGTGCCGTGATGATTCCTGCCAGCATCACTTGCCAGAGAGGCGGCTCGACATCGAGCTTGCGCGAACGCGCTACGACGCCTCCAACCATGATTCCGATAAAGAGAGTTGCCATCAGGATCAGCGGCCCGAACGGGATTGCAAACGGTCCGACAGTGAGGACATCCATTAGATACTTTCCTTTTTGGGAAGGGTAAGGCGCGGCATCCTTACGCGCGGCAGGATCGCTCAGTCACAAGAAACGAACAGCTCCGGTTTGTGCTAATGACTTACATCCTAACTGATGCCGATTAAGGCATCGTTAAGGTCTTTTTCGATGCATCACTGCATGCCAGTTGCACTTTCAGACTCTTTCTGCAGCCAGTTCACATCCGTTCATAATATTTTGAAAAAAACAGTATAAAACCCTCTTCCGGAAATCTATTTTCCGGTTCGTCATTGTCCGCTCTCTTCATCACTACTGTTAATGCTGCCGTAATCTGGACTGCGTAGCATCCCGTTGCTATAAGCATTGCCTTAATTGGGCATCAAATCGGCGCATGCGAGTCAAGTGTCTTTACGCTAAGACGCCGGAACGGCGACCCAACTTTGGCAAGATCGGTTTACTTAGGGAGCGACTTACAATGGGCATACCCGAAACAGCATCTCGAAACGCGGATATTCCCGTTTCTAATCTCAGCTTGGAAAAAGGCAGCCACGCCTGTCCTGCCGCGAAAACGTGCAGATGGCGAAAAAATTCGGCTGCCGGTTATTTATATGCTGCCGTACTGGCAATCGGCGCTCTGTATGCCTTCGACCGCTTCAGCTCTTATATGGATTTTTATGAGCAGGCAATCTTGCTGCTGACAGTGCCTATGCTGGTTTGGCTGGGATCGCAATGGAAGCCGCTGCGACTTCTGAGCGTGTCGGTCGCAGCTCTGACGCTCCTTGCGATCGCCCTGTACGCGGGCGATGTGAAAATGGCCGAACAATCCTTCCTCCTGAAGTATCTCCTGTCCAGCCAGTCTGCAATTTTATGGATGGGTACTCTCTTTTTTCTTTCCACCCTGACTTACTGGTTTGGATTCGCCGCCAGATCACATTTCTCCAGCCGTTTCGCGAGCAGACTATGCTGGTCCGCGGTAGTGCTGGGAACTGCAGGGATGCTGGTGCGCTGGTACGAGTCTTACCTCATGGGCGCCGATATCGGGCATATTCCGGTCTCCAACCTGTACGAGGTGTTCGTTCTTTTTGCTTTGATTACCGCGCTGTTTTACCTGTTTTATGAAGAAAAATACAAAACGCTGCAGCTAGGTCCTTTTGTTCTGCTCATCATCTCCGCATCGATTACTTTCCTGCTCTGGTACTCGGTTAGCCGGGGTGCAGGCGAAATCCAGCCTTTGGTGCCAGCCCTGCAAAGCTGGTGGATGAAAATCCATGTTCCAACCAACTTCGTCGGATACGGAACGTTTGCGCTTGCAGCGATGGTCGGGGTGGCCTACTTGTTCAAGTCCTACAATATTTTCAGCGACCGGCTGCCTTCGCTGGAAGTGCTCGATGACGTGATGTACAAGGCAATCGCAGTCGGTTTTGCATTCTTTACAATCGCCACGATTCTCGGCGCATTGTGGGCAGCCGAGGCCTGGGGCGGCTACTGGTCGTGGGACCCAAAGGAAACGTGGGCCCTGATCGTATGGCTGAACTATGCAGCCTGGCTCCACATGCGCCTCGTAAAGAATATGCGCGGTCGAACTGTTGCCTGGTGGGCCATCGCAGGCCTGCTGGTTACAACATTCGCGTTTATTGGCGTCAACATGTTCTTGTCCGGACTGCATTCTTACGGCGAACTCTGACCCGTCCCAATTTCTACCGGCACGGCAATGCCGCCGTGCCGTCTCTGACGGCTCCGCACTGCCTGGTCTTGCCGCATTTTTCCGGAGCCGCGCTAACCGCGAGAATGGTCATGTCCGCCGAGTGCCAGAATTTCTCACGCGCGCAACAAACCCGAACTGCCATTCATATTGAATATATTCCGGCTGTAGGATCGCCGGCATTGAATACCGCCGGTGAATTTCCTGTTTAAGGCTAGAGGCAGCTCAAGACTTGTGCAGAGAGTGCCTGAATGGCATGAATGGCGACCGTCGCGTTAACGGTCCCATAACTGCGGCAATTTATGTTGCGTATTCAGATATCCGAACCGGAGGTATTGAGAATGCGCGCGCAGGAAAAACTTGCTCAGGTCTCTGCATGAGCTCACGGATCAAAGGCTTCGATGGCGTGCGGGCAATTGCCGTGCTCCTGGTATTCTTCCAGCACAAAGCGGGGTTCGGCCCGGGGCACCTTGGCGTGTGGATGTTCTTTGTGTTGAGCGGATTTCTTATTGCCGGAATTCTTGCGAAACAGCGATTAAGCATCGAATCCGGCGCAAGCCGCTACATGCGGGAATTGTCTTACTTCATGTTCCGCAGGACCATCCGTATCTTCCCGGTTTATTACTTGGTGCTTGGCTTCTTAAGCATCTGTGTCCTGATTGGATTTCTTGGTCAGGAGTACCGCGCGGGACTCCCTTATCATTTTGCCTATTTGTCGAACATATGGATCGGACAAATAAAGCAGGAATGGGAAGGGCCGTTCTCTCATTTCTGGAGCCTTGCGATCGAAGAGCAGTTTTATCTGCTGTTCGCTCCCCTGCTTCTTGCGACTCACGTTCGACGGCACTGGCAGATTTGCGTCATTTTTATCCTGGCAGGATTGTCGTCCTTATGGTTTTCCAAGAGTGCCGGCGCCAGGGAAATCCTCATCTATACGCATCCGCTGACCAACTTCTGGCTGTTTGCACTGGGCGGCCTCGGTTACCATTTGACAGGTTATGGCGTGGCGTCAGGGCGCATCAACATGATGCACTCGTTCATCCCGACTGCAGCCGCCGCCGCGATCATCGTCCTGTATGCTTCAGAGAGCTCCTGGAAAAACGGGCCAGGCGTGTATATACTGGCGCAGGCTTGCTACGGGTTATGCATCGCCGTGCTGGTATGCTGGATCGCCGGCAACCGACATTCATTGCTGGTCTCCCTGCTTGAGACGAGATGGCTGGCTGCGCTGGGGCGCATCAGTTACGGTTTCTATCTCTACCATGCGCTCGTGCCTTCGCTGACGACCGGTACGCGGGCACGGATGCTATTTGGCGATATGGGGCTTTCAGCCTGGATTTATATCGTGGATGTGCCACTGAATTTTTTTATCACCGTAATCTTATCGTGGCTGTCCTGGCGTCTTATCGAAAAGCCGATATTGCGGCTCAAGGAGCGTGCGTCAACGATGGAGACCATGCAGCGCCATAAGATTGATGCGCTGAATTCGCAAGCATGACTGTTCCGAATTCAACGGCTGGCAAATCAGCTACTGATACTGTGCGCCTGCCGTGTTAGCAGTGCAGCTCAACGATACTTCGCAAGGCGAGCAGCGTTAGCCATGACGCTGAGGCTGCTTGCAAGCATGGCGGCAGCCGCAGCTGCCGGTGGCACCATGCCGGAAGCGGCGAATCCCAGGATTCCCGCGTTATAGATGACAGAAAAGACGAGGTTCTGGCGCACGACGGAAATCGTCCTGCGCGCATGCCGCCAGGCCGCAACGACATTTTCCATTCCGCCGCCGGTAACCACGACGCCTGCCGTGGCGACCGCGGCAGTCGATGCGCCCGGGACTGCCACGCCGCAATCGGCGGCAGCGAGAGCGAGGGCATCGTTTACGCCGTCACCGACAAATGCGACCGGTTTGCAGGATTGCTCGACAACGTCTACCTTTTGCTCCGGCGTACATCCGGCAAATACCTGCTGCGGACGAAGGCCCACGGTACCGGCAACCACACGGGAGGCGCCGAGTGTGTCGCCCGTGACCAGCTTCGCTTTCAATCCACTCTTTTGCAGTATGGTGATCGCATTCGCTGCGCCGGCGCGAACGGTATCTTGCAGAAAAAGCGTACCTATCCACTGACGGTTCAGTGCAACTTCAATGCTCGTTCCGCTGCGGCTGGAACGCTCTGCCCGGACGGGTACTTCAACGCCACGGCTCTCAAGCCAGGACCTGGCGCCTACGAGAACCGTATTTTTCCGGTCGCCGCTTTGCCATTCGCTGCCTCTTGCATGCCGCTGTATTGTCGCATCGGATTCCGGGGGCAATTCGTGTGCAAGCTGTGCTGCGTTGCGAATTGCAGAGGCAATCGGATGCGCAATGCCTGTCTCTGCCAATCCCGCCCAATACAAGACTTTTTGGCTATCGGAACCTGCTGCGACAATCTCCGCGACTTCCAGTTTTCCGGTGGTCAGAGTGCCGGTTTTATCAAACAGAATTTCCTTTGCCTGGGCAAGGGATTCCATTGATGCGGCATCGCGAAACAGAATCCCCTCACGCGCAGCCGATGCAGCAGATGTTGCATAAGCCAGGGGCAGTGCCAGGCCTACGGCGCATGGACAGGCAGCAACCAGTACGGATAAGGCTCGCAAGGTGGCATCCATGGCATCACCGCCCGATGCATAGGCGTAAACGAATGCCAGTGCGGCGACCGCCATGGCAAACGGGATCAGCCAGCGTGCGAAGCGCTCCGCCAGCAAGGCGACGGCGCTTTTTTCGCCGAACAATTCAAGCATGCGCATACCGATACGATCGATGAAGCGCTGACCGTGCAGTTTTTCCACGCGCACGTGTATCGGGCACGATAAATTGATACAGCCGGCTTCCACGGCACTCCCCAAGTGGATCGCAACCGGGGCCGCTTCGCCGGTTACAAGGGAGCGGTCGATATCGGACTCGCCATCGATGACCGTTCCGTCCACGGCGATCCGCTCACCCGCATAGATCAAAACCTGGTCGCCGAGACGCACTTCGTCAGCACGCGCTTCGGTCCATGTGCCATCCTGCGCGAAAATACGCACGGTTTCCGGAACCGCCTGCTTCAATGCGTTAACTGCTGCAGAGTTGCGCCGGCGCGCATACAGTTCGATCAGCCGGCCGCATAGAAGAAACGTCACCAGCATGGTCGCGGTATCAACATACACGTGCGCGCTGCCGTGGCTCAACTGCCACGCGGATAACAGGCAGGACGCCAGCACGCCGAGCGAAACCAGAGCATCCATGCCGGGCACGCCGGCAATTGCCGTGCGCCATCCCGCCCGGTAAAAAGCCCATGCAGAATAGGTCACAGCCGGAATCGCTGCCAGGCTGGCTATCAGGGCAATCCACCAGCCTTCCCTTGACCCGGCAAGCTCAGGATCCAGATAGAGCGCAATCGCTCCCAGCATGCTCCACATGCCAAAGAAAACCGCTACCGCCAGGCGCAGCCATACCGCACGAGCCTCTGCGTCGATGCGTTGTTCCATTTCGTCGGAAGCGATCAGCGGCACCATGCGGTAGCCGAGCCGCTCCACACGAGAGAGCAATTCGTCAAGGTCGAACCTGGCGGGATCCCAGCGAATCAGCGCAGAACCTCCGGCAAAACTGATGCTGGCGCCGGTCACGCCGGGAACGCGCGCGATAATGCGCTCGACCGCCATGGCGCAACTGCCGCACCACATGCCTTCGACGCTAGCGACCATGCGGCCGGCGCGGCGCAGCGACTCGCGGTCAATTCCTTCGAATCCGGCGCTCGCTTGCATTGTCTTTACCGTGCATCCTTATCGGACAGTCGCGCTGGCTACGGCGGTTGCCGAATTGCCGCGCGACACACCGACGCCGCGAATCTGGCCGTCCACTTCCTTGCCGTAGTAGCTCTTCTCGTCGGCATGGAATTTCTGGCGCGCTTCTTCTATGGTTCCGCTCTGGCGCGGATCCTTGGGCCGTTCATGGCTATCGATGAACGCAGCGACATCCCAGGCTTCCTGGTCCGTCAGACTATACGGTTTGCCGAGCGGCATGTTGGCCTTGATGAAGCCGGCAGCGGTATCGATGCGCGCCATACCCGCACCCCAGTTATAGGCTTCGGGACCCCATAATGGCGGGAAACGAAGCTTTCCGTTTGCATCCTTCTGCCCTTGTCCATCGGCACCGTGGCATAAGGCACAATTCTGCGCATAGACGGCTTGCCCGCGCTTCCAGTCGTAGCCCTGCTCCGTCGCCTTGACCTTGATATAGCCACCACCGCGCATGTTCTCTCCGGTAGGCGCACCGTCGGCGAGCCAGTACATGTAAGTCATCAGGTCCTTGTAGACCTCGTCGCCCAGTGCAGGTGCCTTGCCGGCGGCAGACGCCTGTGCATTCATCGAATACGTAAAACACCCCTGGATCCGTTCCTCAAGCGTATTGATCTTGTTGTTCTTCGAACGGAATTTCGGGTACTGGACATAAGCAGCCCACATGGGTGCGGAGTTCTCGCGCCTCCCCGCATCCAGGTGGCATTGGGCGCACGCCATGCTGTTGCCGACATACTGCGAGGCATACTTGGGCGTGTCGACAAAAATATTTCGGCCGCGCTTGATCGCCTCACCCAGCGCTCCCTTGGGGATTTCCGCTTCGGATGGCGGCTCGAAATAGCCGTCATGCCCGACAGGAGGCAGCGGAGCGGGTGCGCTCGGATCCTTTTTCTGAGCTGCGCGGGCGGCCAGCATGGCCTGGCGCGCCTTTCCGTCTTCGGCGTTGTTGCGACTGGCAAGGCTATCGTCCTTGCCGCCCATCGCTGAATACATCTTGTCCCATACGCCGGACTGATGGATCAGCGCACCGAATGCAAACAGCACCAGTCCGGCTGCCGCACCTGCGACCAGCCTGCGCGTCGTGACTTTGACGCTGTAATTCTTGCTGTAGTCGGTTTCACTGTTATCTTGCAAATTATCTGAATTGTTCATGCTCTACACCTGTTTACATGGCCGAGGTATGGCTTAGGATTTGGACGGATTTTCGCCGGATGGCAGCGATTGCGACTTTCCTGAATCGGACCGCAGAACGGCTGCGCGCTCGGCTTCATTCTTCGGATGCAAGGGCAAGGTGGCCAGATAATCGGAAACCGAACGCATGTCCTGCACGCTCATCTGCTTCGCAATGCCGTCCATCAATGACTGAGGCGAATTTTTTCTTTCACCGGCCTGCCATGCCGCCAGCTGCGCAAAAATGTAATCGGGCTGCTGGCCGGCCAGCGCCGGGAATCCAGGCGCCACACCCTCGCCACTCATGCCGTGACAGGAAAAACATGCGGGCACATTGGACTTCCAGTCTCCTTGCTGCGCAAGAATCCTGCCGCGCTCCAGTTCACCGCCCATGCCCGGACTGACAGTCGAAGGCAAACCGATCTGCTCATAGTAGCGGGCAACGTCTTCAATCTCGGTCGATGACAAGCCTTTTGCGACGACGAGCATGGATTCGTTTGTGCGCAGCCCCGACGAGAAATCATGCAACTGTTTCACAATATATTCGGCAGGCAAACCTGCCAGGCGCGGGGTAGAAAGGTTTCCCTGTCCGGCCTCGCCATGGCAGGATGCGCAACTCCAGGCCTGGCCCTTTCCAACCCCGACGATTGCCAGCGTCTCGGGACTGGCGTTCTGCAGGCCGCTCGCTTTGGCGGCCGGATTGATGGAGTCCGGAGCCTGTCCCGCTGCAAGAGCGGCTTGCATGTGAGATGTTTCGCCGGCCTTTTGCTCGGTGCGGACCGCAGCACTTTTTTCCTGCGATTTGTGTTCGGAAAAGTAGGTCAACACGCCCCATGTCCCAAGTGCGAACACGACGGCGAACACAAATAAGGGGATGGGCCTACCCTGTTCCCACGGATCAAACGCCTCGTCTGCCGGTGCGGCTTGGGCCTGCGTCACTTTTTCAAAATTTTTCTTGCTCATTTTTTAGCATCCTGAGTCAATGCAAATCCCTGATCCTGCAACTGCCCTTCCTTGACGTCGATGGGATAGGTCCGATTGAGGCTTTGCAGGTAAGCAGTCAGATCGAGCGCTTCCTGCTTTGCGACGACGACCTGGCCGGCCGGCTGAAATGCCGCAGGCAGTTTGACAACGACGTCGCCCGCTTCGGCTTTTTCCTTATGCTCGAACAGGAACGGATATGCCGGCATGATGCTCCAGTCGAAGATCGCTCTTGGCTGGTAAAGATGCGTGAGATGCCAGTCCCTGCTCGGCAGACGCGCGCCGACATTCAGAAGGTCAGGCCCGGTGCGCATTGTTCCCAATTGATGCGGCGTGTCATAGGCATAATCCGCCGCAGTGGATTGCCGTCCCCATCCCCGGGAAAAATCTGCAAGCGATTGGCTCGGCGAACGAGGCTGCTGGCTATGGCAGTAGACGCAACCCATGTTGACGTACTGTGCCCTGCCGGCGAGTTCCTGCGCGGTGTACTGCTTCAGCCCGGGCGCCGGCTGCTGCTGCCTGATCTGCGCACCCGGCGCGATCACCAGCATCAGGGTTGCGAAGGCGAGAATGGCAAATGCAACGATGTAAAGGGGAACGATACGATTCATGTCAAACTCCTGCGGCAACGGCGGTAGGCAGCGGAGCTGCTGCCGGCATCGTTGCCGGCCTGGTTGCGCCTTTGCCCAGCATCAGCGCCGCAATATGGAAGGCAAACACAAAATGCCCCAGCGTCATCAGAATTCCACCGAGAGAACGGGCCTCCAGATACGGAAGCGTGGAGCGCGTGATGTCGGCAAACGATTCTCCTGCTTCAAGCAAGCCCATGCCCTGCACGAGGCCGCCAATCGACAGGCCGAAGAAATAGACGGCGAATCCTCCCAGCACCAGCCAGTAATGCAGCTTAAGCAGGCGCGGCCACGGCCAGTCCCTGCCGGTCACGTACGGAAGCATGTAATAGAAGGCGCCGAACATGACCAGCGACACGAAACCATATGCGCCGAGATGCGCGTGCCCGACGGTATAGTGCGTGAAATGGGTGACGTTGTTGACGGAACGAAGCGATTCGATCGAGCCTTGCAGGGACGCCAGCGTGTACATGATGGCGCCGGTCGAAACGAAGCGCAGGACCATCGATTGCTTGAATGCCCAGGAATTCTTCGCAACCGTCATGTGCTGATTGATCGCAACAGCGATGACCGGCACGAACATCATCACGCTATGCACGATCGACAAGGTAACGACCCATGTCGGCACCGGCCCGCCGATCAGATGGTGCATGCCGACCTGGCTGTAGAACAGGGCCAGGCCCCAGAATCCCAGAAGCGAAACGCTGTACGAATAAATCGGCTTGCCGATCACTTTCGGGATCACATAGTAAGCGGTGCCAACACCCAGCGGTGTCAGCCACAATCCAAGTACATTGTGTGCGAACCACCAGTTGACGGTTGCTTGTTGTACGCCGCTATGCAGCCCCGGGAAATTCGCGATCACATAAAGAATGGGGAACCACAGCATCGCGCCGAGGAAGTACCAACCGGTGACATAGATATGGTGGACCTGCCTGTGTTTTGCAGTGACCACCAGGGGGATCGCCATGCATGCGCCGCCCAGTGCCAGCAGCAGGCCGATCTGCCAGGGGATTTCCAGCCATTCGACGCCCTGGGTCCATCCGGATCCGATTGCCGTCACACCGAGCGCGACACCCACGGTCCATACGACGGCGCCGAAATACGCCAGGCGTGGCAGCCTCAGTGGTGTATGGAAAATACGAGGAATGATCCACAAGGCAAGGGCGATACCAGCCACCGACAACCAGCCGTATGCCACCAGATTCAAATGCATTGTTCTGACGCGCCCGAAGGTCAGCGGCGCATAAGCCGTGAGCCAGTCCGGCATATGCAGCTTGAGCGAAGCGATCACCCCGAATACGGAGCCGAGAAGCAGCCAGAATGTCGCTGCGGCCACCATCAGCAGGATCGGCGCTTTTCCCACCTTGTCGATGCCTGCCCTGATCGCATCATAATAATGAGCATTGCTCCCGGCAGCATGATGGCCGAAGGCGGTTGGATCGTCAGGCTGCCCCCTCTCCCCTTCCTCGAAGATGGTGGAGGCGTCACTCTGCGTCAATGAAAATTGACGCTTGGCAATTGCCCAAATCAGGAAGCCGAGTGCGCATAATGATGCGACAAAACTTAAGGTCAGCAGCAAACCGATGGTTGTTGGCATGATAAATTTTCAATTAATACTGGAGGAAGAGAGCTGGAATTGCCGTGATACCTGGGCCTGGCTTCGCTGCCTTCTAAGTCACAGCCAGATGCCAGGGATCCAGCTGAAAAAAGCTAAAGCACGCTGCGCCATAACGGAAAAACAATTCGCCACGCCTGCCAAGTCGAAGTGCCACACTGATCGGCCGGTGATGTCTTTGTACTGGGCAATTTTCTCTGTGCGCGATGCTAGACTTCGGCGATTAAGGCAACGTTAACGCGCACTTAATCGCAAAAATTTATACTGACTTTTTTTGGAGGCATTAAAGCTCATGCATGTTTTACTGGTCGAAGATGATGCATTGATTGCAAGCGGGATTGTTTCCGGCTTGAAGCTTCATGCCGTAACGGTCGACCATGTCGAAAGCGCAAGAACAGCACGGCTGGCGCTTGAAGCAAGCCATTTCGATCTGCTCATTCTCGATCTGGGATTGCCGGACGAAGACGGCATGAGCTTTCTGAAACGATTGCGCGCAACGGGCGTCTCAATTCCCATTCTGATTCTCACCGCACGCGACGCGATCGAGCATCGGGTGGCCGGCCTGCAGGCAGGCGCGGACGATTATCTGCTGAAGCCCTTTGATCTCGGAGAGCTGATCGCGCGCCTGCAGGCGCTCCAGCGCCGCGTGGCAGGGCGCAGCACGAATGTCATCCGGCATGGAACGCTTTGTTTCGATCCTGCCAACCTGCAGGTCACGCTGGATGGCACAGTGGTTGATCTTTCGCGACGCGAATTGTCGCTGTTGCAGGCCCTGCTGCAGAATCCCAATCGCGTGCTGAGCACGGAGCAGGTGAAGGACAGCCTGTATGGGCTTGAAGAGAACGTGGAAAGCAATGCCGTCAATGTGCATATCCATCATTTGCGGCGCAAGCTCGGGCCTAAAATCATCGAAACGGTGCGCGGACTTGGGTATCGACTCGGCGAGGCAGGCAAATGACATTGCGCCTGCGGCTGATGCTCATCATCGGCGTTTCGTTCAGTATCCTGTGGGGCGCAACCTCGGTCTGGATGCTGCTTGATGTGCGCACCGAATTCCGCAATGCACTGGATGAACGGCTCGCCGCCTCCGCGCGCATGGTGCACAACCTTCTCGCGCAAATGCCGGCCGCTCCTGCCGAAGCTTCGGCGACGCCTCCGGTTCCTCTGGAATACGTGACAAAAGACGGCGTTGCGTGCGAAATCCGCCTCTCGCGCGGCGGCATTCTTGCGCGCACCCAAGGCAGTCCGCAAGGTCTGGGACTGGTCAAGTCCGGATACAACACGCGCACCATCGATGGACAGCAATGGCGCAGCTATACCCTTGAGGAAAACGGCCGGCGCGTGACCACGGCTGACCGTATCGAAAAGCGGCGCGCCCTGCTAAGCGATATCGTATTCGCCACGGTGGTGCCGTTTCTGGTAGCCATGATCGGCAGCCTGCTTGTACTGTGGCTCGGCATACGCAAAGGCCTGGCCCCGCTGGAATCGGTACGCCAGGCACTCGCCGACCGAAAGCCCGATGCGCTGCAGCCGGTGCCTGCATCCGGCGTTCCGTCCGAGCTGACGCCATTGGTACAGACCATCAATTCCTTGCTCGGGCGCACGCAAAACGCGATTGAGCGCGAGCGCCGCTTCACGGGAGATGCGGCTCACGAGCTTCGCAGCCCGCTCACAGCGATCAAGACTCATCTGCAGGTCGCGCGGATGACGGCAGGCAATGATGAAACCGTCAACGCACTGGACAACGCCGAAAAAGGAGTTCAGCGCCTGCAGCATACGCTTGAGCAGTTGCTCACGCTTGCGCGCGTCGAAGGCCCCTTCTCCTTTGAAACCGGTGATGCCTCCTCCATTCCGGCCATCACCAGGCTGGTGATGGATGAACTGCCGCCGGAGGACAAGAACCGCGTGCGGATCGATAACCGGGCTGGCGACCTTCCGGTTCCTGTGCCGGCGATACTGGCTGCTACCGCACTCCGTAACCTGGTGGAAAATGCATTGCGGTACTCACCCGCTGACCGTCCTGTCAAGGTGGACGTTTCGGCAAGCGCGAACTTCATTTCGTTTGCAGTGACCGATGAAGGAAGCGGCCTGAACGATGCGGAGCGCAGCCAGGCAGTCCAGCGCTTCTGGCGCAAGGGAAACGGCAAGGGAAGCGGACTGGGCCTGTCAATCGTCGAGGCAATCGTCAACCGGTATGGCGGGCGTTTCCAGCTCGACAATCGTTCTGAAGGCGGCACTTGGGCAGAAATCCGGTTTCCGCGCATCGCGGAAACAGCCTTGAGTGACTAACTGGCAAGCAGCGACAGCACGCGGAAGTAAAAAACTGCCTGCAACGAAAAGTGCCATCCGGTCTGCCGATTCCCAGCCGATTTGATGCAGCTCAAGCGAGCTGACTCCAGTTATTCCATTCTTGAGGGGCTGGACACTTCCCTTCTTTCGGAGACTTCTCATGAATACGCGTCCGATTTCTCATCCCCTTTCTGCCGCTGCGGCAGCGATTCTGCTTCTTGGCGCATCGCACGTCTTTGCCGCAGGCGATTCGCCGCCCAGGGGCGCCGCGCGCGGTACGGCATCGGCATCCCAACAGGATGCGACCACGCCGATTTACGGCAGCCAATTGATGACGGCGGAGGAAAGAAGCGCTTACCGGGAGAAAATGCGCGAGGCAAAAACGCTCGAAGAGCGGGAGAAAATTCGAACTGAGCACCACGAGACGATGCAGGCGCGCGCCCGCGAGCGCGGCGTGACATTGCCCGAGGTTCCTCCGGCACGCGGGCCTGGCATGGGGCCGGGAATGGGGCCCGGTTCGGGACCTGGCATGGGTCCAGGGATGGGCACGGGAAGAGGCTCGGGCGCCGGTCCGGGAATGGGTCCCGGTTCGGGTACCGGCAGAGGCTCGGGACGAACTACTCCCTGACCGCAGGCAAGGTGCATTCCGGCGCAATGGAGTCGTCGCACGCGGCGCTGGCATGGCTGCCATCGGTCACCGGAAAACGAACAATGCCTTAACCACAACTTTGCATGCCGGCCGCGCTGCGAAGTTATCCTGCGATTTTTCCTGGGCTTGCCGATGCCAGCAAGATGGTTGCCCTGCGACATGTCCATCTATAAAATATCGCCATGTCGTTCACCCGCAAGCTTCGTGTCGTCTTGAGCTGGGCCGTCCTGTTTGCGGTCTTGTTCAATGTCGCCCTTCCCACACTGGCGGCGATGCATACGAATGCGGATTCGGTTCAGTTCACCGAGATTTGTACCGTCTCAGGAATCAAACGCATCGCGCTGCACGACGCGGACGAGCAGAAAACGAATCTGATTCACGACGGGCATTGCCAGCTCTGCGCCGTCCATGTGGAAGCAAGCACATCCTCTGTTGACTCGACAGCATTGCCGTTTCCCGCCCGGCAGAGATACGTTCTTCAAGAGCAGCCAGTTGCATTGCCTTCAGAACAGCTGCACCGCATACGCCCGCCTTCCCAGGCACCTCCATTTTTCTCCTGAAGCCCTTCACGATCCGCGTCGCCCGGCCACCTGCGCTCCGCTTTCACTAAAGCCACATGCATAGCCCTGTGCGGGCACGCCTTTTTGCGCCTTTTTCTATTCGCTGTCGCATATGCGACGGCAGGCGCGTGCTCAGTTTGAGCTTTCGTATTTCAGAGAGAACATGTTTAAATTTGCCATCACCCCCGTTGCGTGCGCAACGGCTATCCTATGCAATGCGGCCCTCGCCCAGACGGCGGACAACAATTCCGCATTGCCCGTCAATCAGGCAGTTGCAGTACTGCCTGAAGTAGTCGTCACAGCAGAGAAAATGTCCGCTCCGCTGACCGTGGAGTCCGACCCGAAAGCGCCGCGCCAGCCTGTGCCGGCGCACGACGGCGCCGACTATCTCAAGACCATTCCCGGCTTTTCCGTCATCCGCAAGGCCGGCACCGACGGCGATCCGGTGTTGCGCGGCATGGCCGGCTCGCGCCTGAATATCCTGGTCGACGGCCAGCAGATTCTCGGCGGCTGCGGCGCGCGCATGGATCCGCCCACGGCCTATGTATTTCCGGAAACGTTTGACCGGATCACCGTGCTGAAAGGCCCTCAGACCGTTCTGTACGGGCCCGGTAATTCGGCCGGAACCGTATTGTTCGAACGCGCGGTGCCGCGATTTACCGGCAATGAGGTGCGTGCCGACGCGAGCGCGACAGTGGCTTCCTTCGGCCGGAAGGACGGCGTTGCCCAGGCGATGTACGGCAATCCGAATCTGTATCTGCGGGCGGGCGCGTCCCGCTCCGAAGCCGACGATTACCTCGACGGCGACGGCGAGCGTGTGCACTCCCGTTACGAGCGCTGGAACACGGAAGCGGCAATCGGCATCACGCCTGACCGCAACACCGTGCTGGAATTGTCGGCGGCACGCAGCGACGGCGAAGCGGCCTATGCCGACCGCAGCATGGACGGAGTGAAATTCGAAAGGGAAAACATCGGCTTCAAGTTCGAGAAGCGCAATATTTCGCCCTTAGTTTACAAGCTGGAGGCGAACATTTTCCGGAACTATATCGACCATGTCATGGACAACTACAGC
Source organism: Keguizhuia sedimenti (assembly GCA_030715135.1). Taxonomy (GTDB): domain Bacteria; phylum Pseudomonadota; class Gammaproteobacteria; order Burkholderiales; family Burkholderiaceae_D; genus Keguizhuia; species Keguizhuia sedimenti. The sequence continues at coordinate 24,383 of JAUYVH010000022.1, forward strand.
TTGCGGACTGCAGGCGCCATGCGCATGGTGAGCAATCCGGACCGGAAGACGACCGGCGGACGGATCGCCGCCACACTTCGGCCCTCCGCGGCGGACCAATTGGTGCTGGGAGCCGATATCCAGGAGAATACCCACACGCTGCGTACCAGCATGAATCAGATGGCAATGCCGTATCAGGACAAGGCAAGAACGGAGGATGCGGAATTCCGGAATGCCGGCATCTTCGGCGAACTGACGCACCAGTTTCAAAACGACGACAGGCTGATCGCGGGACTACGCGCGGATCGCTGGCATGCAAAGGATTCACGCGCGATGGTCGCCATGCAGGCGAATCCGACCGCCGGCGCGACACGCGACGAAACGCTCGAAAGCGGGTTTGCGCGCTTTGAACGCGATCTCAAGACGATGCCCTTGACCTTGTATGCAGGACTGGGCCACAGCGAGCGCTTTCCGGATTACTGGGAAGCGATCTCGAAGGAAAGCGCGACATCCCTGAGCGCCTTCCACACGCGCCCGGAGAAAACCGATCAACTGGACATCGGCGCCATCTACCAGTCGCAGAAGCTGCATGTATCGCTGTCTGCTTTCTATGGAAAGGTCGACGATTTCATCCTGACGCAGTCGAACGTGGCCAAGGGAATGCGCAACGTGGTCATTGCGCGCAATATCGATGCCACGACCTGGGGCGGCGAACTAGGCGTCGAGTACGCGCTCTCTACGAGATGGAAACTCGACGGCTCCCTGAGCTATGTGCGCGGAACGAATGACAGCGACGACACGCCTCTGGCCCAGATTCCGCCGCTGGAAACGCGTTTCGGCCTGAATTACGATGACGGCACGTGGTCCTTCGGTTCCCTGCTGCGCGTGGTCGCCAAACAGGACCGGTTCGATCTGAACAAGGGCAACATCGTTGGACAGGATCTCGGCAGTACTCCCGGCTTTGCGGTGTTCTCGCTCAATGGCGGCTGGAAACCGAGGAAAGAAGTCTTGCTGTCGGCCGGCATCGACAACCTGTTCGACCGCACTTATGCGGAACACCTGAGTCGAAGCGGCGCGATGGTGGCCGGATACACTCAGACCGACCGCATTAATGAGCCTGGTCGAACGATCTGGGTAAAGGCTCAATTCGCACTGGACTAGAACGCGTCCGAATGCCGTGCCGAAGGCGCAGTGCTGCCTTCGGCACGACAGGTATTATCTCCGGCAAATCGGGCAGGCATGCAAGCCTTCGCCTGCGGCAGGGAAAAGACATCAGGATGCTCGCATTCTGGTTCCTGATTTCTCGGGAATTACTTCCTTACGGCGTTTAGAAGAGGCTCGGCGCGATCGAATTGCCCGGCTTGTTGGAAATCGCCTTGCAAGCCTTTCAGCACAAAGCGTTCCTCATTGCTCTGCTTCGACGAACGAAAACGAACGCGCGAATAACGGTAAGGAGCATGCATGCACTATCGAATTCTCCGATAGTAATCAAAACTCTTGCAACAATAAACGGGCTGTTCGATGTCAGGATATCCTGCATCACCCTTCACGTGGCCTGTACAGATGCAGGAAAGCCGAAATGCGCCGCCCGTATGTTTGAACGCCTTAAGATCTTACTGCCTTGATTAGCGCATCGGCATTGCGGGACTGTGCTGCCTCATCAAAATCCCCGCGCATTGCCTTCAGCGCAAAACGCTCATCACTGATTTCTCTGGCTGAACGAACGCCGAGCTTGCGCAGAACCGGCAGCGGCGGACACCATCCCTGCAGGGCGTGCTGGACCATAAACGCCGGTACACCCAGCGCCAGGGCAAACCATTTCTTGTTGAGTTGCGTGGCAAGGCTTAAGCCAACCAGGGACAAGGTTGCAAAGTTGGTTTGAAGCGTCCGCTCCACATCCCATTCGCGATCCAGTTCCTGCAACCGTTTTGAGATCAGCTCGTTTTTGTCATCACTCCGGAACGCGGCAAGGCGTTGTTCCATGTCTTGCCGGATTTTGGCATTTGCCTGCGGCGTGGAGTTTTGTGAAACGCTGGTAGCAGTATCAGCAATCATGTTCGCCTCCTAATGATAATTGGTGGTGCGATAGGCTTCGTGGTCGCCACGCAAAACTCTGAGCGCTGCGCGCTCCTCTTCAATTTCATTCTGGGAGCGCACCCCAAGGCGCCTGAATACTGGCAGCAATGGATACCAGCCCTGTACGCCATGGAGTATCACCATACCCGCCGCCATGGCCGACAATCCGAACCATTTCCGGCTACGCGTAAGCCCCAGCGCAATACCTAAACCGATCATAAGAGGCGCCTCGGTTTCGATGAATCTCTCTACGTTCCACTCTCTGTCAAGTTCGGCCAGACGGCGGTCGATAGTAGCGTGGTCCGCATCGAGATAGCATGACAGGTTTTCCTGCAGTTGGTTGTCGAATTGCTGATTAAGAGCGGGGGAGGTATTGATCTCGACCCGTTGCGTGGTTTCTGAAAGCATAGTGGCCTCTTCAAAAATTATTGAACTGAGGTATTACTCTTGGGTTGCATATGCGGGACAGGGGCTTCCTGTCTCGCCAGGACGAAACATCCATCATTTTTTTGAATCACTTTATCGGGTTGCCTTGCAAGTATTGACGCCCAACAGTCTATTCAACGGACAAAAGCCTACTGTAGCGGTGACCAGAGCAATGGCGGCAGCTAGGCCAGCAAGGATTTTCCATAAAGTATCGACGTCGGAAAAAAACGCCAGAGCCGCCAGGCCAACACCTGCTACGATGCGAATCGCCTTGTCGGCGCCTCCTACGTTACATAGAACAGCCATGATTTGATCCTTTCGGCAGGAGGCGAAATTCCGAAAGCATTCATCAAGCGTTTCCGTCGCAAAGATAAAGCCCCGGTTGCACCAATCCGGCAACATGTTCAATTGATAAATAAACGTCATGTAAGTTCCTAAATTCGCAGGGGAGCCATATGAATGGACAGCATGTCACAAACGAGCGAACCCTTCATTTACAAGAACGAATCAGAAGAACCTGACGTCCGATCATTCTCGGATTTGTCAGCGCTCAGCGAGTCCCTGGACACGACCAGATAATTGTTGGAGCCTGCGGCCGGAAAAAACCGCTTACATCGACGGCTTGTCAGGAATTGAGGCTCATTTATGCAATCCCGAATTGGGCAATACGGACATATTTGCCGCCTTCGGTCATCCGAATTCGATGAGCCACCACGAAATGCAGGGAGTTAATGTGAGCTATTGCTCTTTGAAAAATAAAAAGCCCGCCGAAGCGGCGGGCAAACACCTACAGGAGAGTAGGAGGCTGAGAGGCAGGACTGCGATAGTAGCGTTGATACATTAAATTAACGTTAACAGTAATTTTTTAATTACCTCGACAGAGAAGTTGATGGTTTGAAGACAAAGAAGTTATGCATCATGACTTCTTTCAGATAGATTCGCCAAAAAACATACGACAAATGCCATGGAGAGCAGGCATATGCAGTTTAGGAAGATCAGCAAGTGCCGCGGTGGCATTTCCCGACCAATGATGCGGCCAGCAAGCCGCGCTATCTGACCTACAGTAGGATTTTTTAACCGACCTTCTCACGCATAATTTCTGACACTGCTGCCGCAAGGTTCGCTCCGCCTCCAAGTTATAATCCAATGTATTCAACGCTCTGTAATTTGCGCTTTCCTATCGCCTCGCCTAGATGCTGAACTATGCATTCCACTTCATCATGGATGCGCTGTTTATGCCTGGTTCAGCAATCTCATATGCCCGCATTACATTTGTAGATGCTCTTAAATTTGTTCTTCAAAACACTGCTTTAATTAATACCTGAATCAGAGTACGGTTAATTCTCAACGGGAGGTTTCCGACTGAATGAACGAGGCAAATTCAGACGATTCTTGCAGGTTATATCCCAGGTTTTTTGCTTCCTGAAACGTGCGTTCGGCATCCCAGCCTTCCTTCCTCGCCTTGCTAAGGCTAAGCAACATTGCCGCACGTGCGCCGGTTGCACAATGGATCAGGAATGGCCCTTCCTTCTCATCCATGATGCGCTCCAGTTCGTCGATCTGGTCTGCAGACAGGCTGGCCTTGCTCACCGGAATATTCGCGTAATCGAAACCATGCCTGGCCGCCATTTCAGCGTTCGAATCAGGCGTTTCACCCGGCATGCGAAAGTCAATCACTGTTTTGATGCCATGCTCCTTTGCCTGCTGCAGATCCTGCTCCGTCGGTTGCGGGCCTAACAGCATGCTGTCTTCCAGACGCTTGAATTTATGCATGATCTATCCTTTCAATGCTTCACCGTTTCATGAACTAGCCTTGCGGGCTTTCAGTCATCTGCCGGCAATACTGTGCGAGCTTGTCCGGCAAATCCGACGGGCATACC
>JAUYVH010000023.1 GCA_030715135.1 Keguizhuia sedimenti
GTCATTGAGCTGGGCCGCCTGACCGATACGCCAACCCCGCATATCGACACCGTCTATGCACTGGTCAAACTGCTCGCCAAGAGCATGAGCGAAGAAAAAGGCCAGGTGCAGTTGCGTAAAGCAGCCTAATTGCCTTCGGTGGAGCTTGGCTCCACCAAGCAGATAGATTGAATGGAAGTACTATTGTAAGGAGGACGTAATGGGTTCATTAAGTATTTGGCACTGGATAATAGTTCTGGTAGTGGTCACGCTCGTGTTTGGCACCAAGAAGCTCGGCACGGTCGGCTCCGATCTCGGCAAAGCGGTAAAGGGCTTTAAGGACGGGATCAAGGGAGAAGAATCCTCGCCAGCCGACAGTGCAAAAATTCAGGATGACAGTAAGGCACCAGTCAATACATAGGTTGGCAAGAAATCCGGCAATATCAATACCGCTGGGCGAAGCATGATCTTCGCCCAGCGGAGCTATCTTGCCCTTGTGTCGACTGGTTCAGCTTCTATGCGGCAGCCATGTTTTTATTTTGCGCATGCCGTTTAATCCGGCCTTGATCGGAAACGACATTTTTCCTGAGCCGCGTTCCATTTCCAGCAACCACAATTTTCCCTGTCTCATGCTGTGTTGATAAACCTGGCTAAATAGCACGCTGCAGTTCCGTAATGCGGCGGCATGATTGCGATAAACCGTCAGGTTTGAAAACGTTCGCAACTCGCTATTCAGCAGCGCCTTGTGCGGCTCCCGTCCCCACATCAGATGAAAAGTTTTTCCGCCGCGGCGGATGCATTCGCTGATCATGAGAAAACTCCCAACCAACCCCAGCCGGTAATCGTCATAGGCGGGGTCGTGTGCCTTTAACCAGGAGTGATAATGTTCGCCTATGCAATAGACGAGCGACCCCGCGCATGGCACGCCGTCAATTGATATCGCGCCGACGATGCCGCATGCGCGAATCATTTGAATGATTCGTTCTTCCTCTTCCGCTGTGACACCTGAGACTTTTCCTTTTTTCTCGAAACGGACCCGATTCAAAGCAATGATTTTTCTTATCAGGTGTTCGTCAACGGTACGCCCGTCGTGTACGTGAAAATCAAAAGTCGGATACTCGCGCTTTAGACGATTCAGATATTGCTTTATATTTTTCCGCGTTGCTTTGCCCAGCGCTTGCAGATAGGCGTCGCTTGATTCTGGCAAGCTGATGACGCTGTCGTCCGTGCAGGAGCATTGGCTAAACGGATAAGCGAGGTTTTTGATCGAATGGGCTACGCCTTTGAAGGCAATGAAGTCAACGGACTCGTACCGTTGGAAAACGAAGTTCGCAAACTGCGTAATCGCCAAGTCATCGACGTCCATTCCTTCATTTAATATGTGCGCGCTGTGCTCCGTGAGACGGAAAAGAAAAACTGCAACGGGCACCTGCCCCTTTCGAAGGATGAAAGTATTAGCACCATCCAGGCCGCCGTATACACGAAAATGTGGCATGGACGAGTACACGTTTCCGTACAAGGAATGAAGCGCCTGCTCCGCATGTGCAGGAATCGCTGAGTCATGAAATTCCGCGCTGAATGAAGTGGGGTGCGATGGTGTATCAGATGCCGGTTCGATTGCTTGCTGCATGAGGGGAACGTTGTTGTTAGTCATTGTATGCCCATGATGAATACATAAAACCTGATGCCGCTCATTACTTGGCGGACAAAGTCATGAAGGTCCCACATGCTGTATGCCGGAAATATTCACTCAGATCAACGCAATGACAAATGGTTTCCCGTTTTGAAGTGCGTCATGTGTATAGCAATATTTTCCATATAGAAGTTGAACAGGATGGAAAAGCAATCAACTAAATACACTCAATCAATCTTTGCCTACCTATCTTTCTCAAGCGATTAAAAAAACTCGTTGGCGGTTTTCTAAAAACAAGGGGGGCAAATGACATCCTGTATCCGATGACTTTTGATATTCCTCATAGTCACTGTGGCTAGATAGTTCTTTCGGGATTTATCACGACAGGTTCGACTCACATCCAGCTCAATTGAGAACCATATGTTTTGAACTGGAGTAAGACATGAACAGCGGAACGAAATTTAAAGCGATTGCGGCAATAATGTTTGGATTGGCCCTTGCGGGTTGCGGTGGAGGTGGTGGGGACGATGACGATACGCCTAGCAACAATCCTTCCTCCACACCCCAGTCAGGCGCTGTATCGAGCGGCGGTGCAGAGTACTTGACCCAAACCTATCAGACAGGACAGAGCCAGGCCCAACAATCCGAAGCTGCCACGCAGAAATCAACCAATCCCGCAGTGAGGGAGCTCGCACAACAAGTTAATAATGAAATTACCATCATCAATCAGCAGATCACAAATATTTCACAGAGCAGCAACGTCACCGTCAATAACACGCTGACCAACGAGCAAAAAGTCGAAATAAACAATCTAAACAGTTTGTCGGGAGCAGAATTCGACCGGGCTTATTTGCGTAATCTTGTGACTTCGGTGAAGCGTTTGCTCGCATTGACATTGCAGCAGGCGAGAGAAGGTGGCGACGTTCAGATCAGGCAAAACGCCGCCGCCAACGTGCTGCTGATCCAACAGCGCCTGGCTGCCGCCCAGGAAACCTTGTGCCTGCTGGAACCACCGCAATATCTGATAGGTGCGTTTGAAGACAGCCTTCTGGAAATTGAGTTGGCAAGGATTGCGCTGCAAAAAGCCACCAATGACGCAGTGAAGCAGTTCGCGCAGACCATGATTGATGAGCATACGCAATTGAATACTCAGATCACCGCGCTGGCAGCACAAAAAGGCGTGACCTTGCCTACGGAACTCGGTCCTGACAAACAGGAAATTGCCACGACTATCTCAGCATTTTCCGGCGCAGACTTTGACAAAGCGTATATGGACAGGAACGTGCTTCAGCATGCTGAGGATATAGCCAAGACGACCGTTGTAGCGGAGCAGAGCACCGACGTCGAGATCAAGGCGTTCGCTGCACAGACCTTGCCTTTGCTTCAGGAGCATTTTGAGCAGGCACTGACTATTTCCGCCAGCCTCCAGCCGAGCGCGGTTTATCAATTGGGACAAAGCCTGGTGGCAGAACTTCAGCTGGCCCAGATCGCGCAGACCCGCAGCACGGATGATCAGGGAAGAAATTTTGGCCAGACGATCATCCAGCAAAACCAGGCATCGTTTACTCAGTTGGTGCAGGTGGCCCAGCAGCAGAATGCACAAATTCCTCTTGTCATTCCGCCAGGGCAGGTACAGGCAGCTCTGCAGCTTTTGCAGACATCCGGCTTGAACCTCCAGCAGATCCAAAGTCTTATTAATACGCAATTATCGCAAAGTCTGCAGATTGCTCAATCTCTTCAGACCAGCACTGAAGCCGGCGTAGGCAATGTCGCCCGTGTTCGTGTGCAAGCACTGCAAAATCTGGATATCAATGCCGAACAGGGAGCCGATAACGGTACTGACCCAACCGGAGTGGAGGGAAATGATGCCGCTGGAGGAGGAGCAGCAGGCGGAACGGATGACAACGGTACCTCGGTTTCAATTGATGGCGGTAACGAAAGTGTCGTCATTACTCAGAACGAGTAATCCGCCCGCATCCCGGGCTGGGACAAGCTCAGAAGATTGAATTAAGCTTATCAAGTTCAAACGAAAAAGGGTTACGGGCCAAAAGCCTGTAACCCTTTTATTTTCCTGGTCGCACGGTGTGATTCGAACATGACCTCTTATAGATCACGCTAAAACACAGCCGCCGTTCTATGTGGCTGGCTTAATCCTGCCGAGATTCTCAATAAAAATAATACGGGAAAGAATGCAATTCAGCTCTCCCGCTTGATCCATCTCAAAATTCTTATTTCAGCTCAAACAACTTGACTATCGGTTTCTCCTCCAAGCTGATTAGAGGATGGCATAAAAATCATTGATACGCTCCTTGTTAGCTTATTTCATCCTCAGCAAGGGCGCGTAGGCCTTTAATCGGAAAAAATCATGAAGAAAAGTTTCAAGGTCTTGCTATCGTTCGTCTTGACCACCATGTTGAGTGCCTGCGGCGGTGGCGGTGACGGTGACGCAAATGGCACAGCCGAAATGGCTGACGGCACCGATACTACGCAATTGCGCCCGACTACCTTTACCTCCGACGGGCGAGCTTATAACAGTTGCAGCGACGAACCGCTATGTTCCCGAAATCCCTATGCGCCGTTTCGTGCCCGTGTCTGGACCGCACCTGTTGATGGCGCTACTATCAGCGGCGTTGTGCGGCTGGAGATCGATGGCAATTTTATGAAGAACGCAGAGCTGTTGCCTGCCAGCGGTTATCTGCCGCGTCATGGCATTTTCAAGATAAACAACGACACCTCGCACGCGACGATGGATCTCGATACCACGAAGCTGCCGAACGGTCCTTTTACCGTACGCATTAGTGCGTTCGACAAACCGGCCGGCGGAACGGGAGCGCGCGAGATTGTTGCCATGACCACAAGGACGTGGAACATCAATAATTCGAGCACGCCCTCAATCCGCTTTAGCGCCGCGGTGACCGCCGCTCCCGCCAACGGTCAAGCCATCAGCGGAATAGCCCGTCTGGAGATACGCGGTAGCGGCATTGCCAATGCAGAACTGCTGCCCGGCTCCAGCTATACGCCGAGATTAGGCGTGTTTAACGTGTCGGCGGACAGAACCTATGCCTGGCTGGATTTCGACTCGAGGTCTGTGCCCGATGGTGTTCGTAACATTCGTATCGCGGCCTATAACGTCATGGCCGGACAAAAAGGAGCATCGGAAATCATTGCGATGCGGCCGCGCAACTGGACCATTAGCAATGGCTCTTCTTCAACCGCACTATTTACAGCAACAATTTCTACCTCCCCGCCGCATGGTTCCAATATCACGGGTACTATTTTGCTGGAAGTTCGCGGTACAGGGCTTAAAAATGTCGAGCTGTTGCCTGCCAATGGATACACGCCAAGGCACGGAAAATTTTACGTCAATTTTCAAGGGACTTATGCATATCTGACCTTGGATACAAATTCCTTGCCGGCCGGGCCATTTGAAGCCCGCGTCAGTGCGTTTAATGTGCCTGAAGGTAGTGCAGGCGCACGGGAGATTGTCGTAATGCCCGCGCGCGAATGGAACCTGGCACATTAGGTAATTAATTATCTCAGCGCTGGTGATAAATCGGCGCAGGCTGCGTTGCATTCCGGTCTGCGCATTTTTCAATGGCCGTATTCCGGGTATTGTAGGTAAGGGCGCAGGGACCGGATCGAAGATTGGAAGATTCCGAAAGCGAGACGCTACGTGGTCAAGAAGAGAATAGAACTCTATTGCTGTAATCCTTTGATCTTCCTGGCAGGGATGGTGTGATTCAAATGCACCCATCTGCACCTATGCAGCACCGTAAAGTTCCTCAAGGATAAGTCTGGAAAGATTCCATGCAAGCAAGGGCCACAAGCGCGCATCATAAGCTGAATACTGGGACGTCAGGACGATGGAGAAAAGGCAGCGATGCTCGTTTCCAAATCAGCGCGTCATTTGGCAGGTCATTCCTTTTAAACAGGCGAATCATTTGCGCACGTAAGCGCAATACTCGTCCTCTCTAATCAGTAATACAGGTCGTTCTTCGTACCAATTGGCTTTCACCGAATCTCTTTTGTGCAGACCATGCTCGGCAGTGCCGGGCCGATCCGTCAAGGTGACAGGCCCGACCAGCTCGCCTGATTGTGTTTATGCTTTCCCCGTGTAATCCAGTGCGGATCTGGTTGATCATTCACTTCCTGCTATGCTTGTATCAAAAGGCAGTATGTCCGGCGATTCGAGCAGTCCACTGCTGGTTGAAACAGGTCATCAAGCTATGAGATGATGTTGTCGTTCCTAAACATCACTGGCTACTGCAACTGACATGAAATATCCTACTGTTGACCATTTCCTTGAACAAGTCGCAAAGCGTGATCCGGGCCAGCCGGAATTTTTGCAGGCGGTGAGAGAAGTATTCGAAAGTTTGTGGCCGTACATTAATAAGCATCCGCGCTATGCTGAGCAAGGTTTGCTCGACAGACTTATCGAGCCTGAAAGAATCATCATATTCCGCGTATCGTGGGTGGATGACCGCGGTCAGGTCCATGTAAATCGCGGATATCGCGTTCAACATAACATGGCGATTGGTCCCTATAAGGGAGGTGTCCGGTTTCACCCATCAGTGAACCTCTCAGTATTAAAATTCCTCGCGTTCGAGCAAACATTCAAGAATGCATTAACGACACTGCCCATGGGCGGCGGAAAAGGAGGGTCAGACTTCGATCCCAAAGGAAAAAGCCCGGGCGAAATCATGCGATTCTGCCAGGCCTTTGTGAGCGAACTGTTCAGACATATCGGGTCGGATACCGACGTGCCGGCGGGAGATATTGGCGTAGGCGGACGCGAAGTAGGGTACATGGCTGGAATGATGAAAAAACTCAGCAACCGGGCGGACTGCGTGTTCACAGGAAAAGGCTTGAGTTTCGGCGGGTCGTTGATGCGTCCGGAGGCGACCGGCTATGGCACTGTTTATTTTGCGGAAGAGATGCTTAAAACCCGCGGACGTTCGTTCGAAGGATTGCGCGTTAGTGTGTCGGGCTCCGGCAATGTGGCTCAGCACGCGGTCGAAAAAGCGATGGCGCTAGGCGCAAAAGTCGTTTCCGTATCGGACTCCAGCGGAACCGTCATTGACGAAGATGGCTTCACGCCGGAAAAACTCTTTATCTTGAAGGACGTAAAAAATAAACGTTACGCGCGCGTGAGCGACTATGCCACGGAGACGCACACACGGTTCGAACCTAATATGCGTCCTTGGCATATACCCGTCGATGTGGCACTTCCTTGCGCAACTCAAAATGAGCTGGATAGGGATGATGCCGAGAGGCTGATCAAAAACGGCGTAAGCTGCGTCGCGGAAGGCGCAAATATGCCTTCCACAATCGATGCGGTTAAAGCCTTTGAAGCTGCTGGCGTATTGTATGCCCCCGGAAAAGCCAGCAATGCCGGCGGCGTTGCAACATCCGGTCTCGAAATGAGCCAGAATGCAATGCGCCTTTCCTGGCAGTGGGATGAAGTCGATCAGCGACTGCTGCAGATTATGACGGGCATACATGCAGCGTGCATAGAATACGGAAAACGTCCCGATGGTATAGTCAGCTATGTAGACGGAGCGAATATCGCAGGTTTTGTGAAAGTCGCCGATGCAATGCTGGCTCAGGGCGTCGTCTAGTTTCTTCAATAAGCTCAAAGACCACAATCATCAGGCATGAGGATGTGGTCTTGGCAGCACCCACATCCGGAAATTCTTCAGCCAAGTAAAGCATCTTCCCTGGGTTGAGGAGTATATCTGGTCCTATATGCTTTATTTGTGCATATTTGCAAGGCGTTCTGACGCCATAAGCACGACGGTCATTCTGCGAATCGGTTTTGTTCCACCCCGGTGCAGAACGCGCTTTGGTCTCTAGGCGGGCGATTTGCCTGTTTCCAGGAATCATGCAGGTTCGTCTTCCCGGGCATCTTTTGTCACACGACCTTCCTGTTTCGCCCAGACTAAAACTGATAAAAGATAAGAAGCGAGGATCGGTCGGCTCGTCAGTGTGTAGGATACAGGATCCGATTCGGACAAGCTTTCACTCAGCGAAATACTAAAACCGAAATCGATGTTCTCTTTACGACTTCAGTGATCGCGGCACTCGAAATTGACGGTTCAACCAAGCTGGAATTTTTATCTTCCTCCAGATAAATCACGTCACAACAGTATCGTTTGGAAAACTCGATGACCGCATCGGTCAAGGAAGAAGAATTGCTATATGCCGTGTCGCAGTGAACACCGGCTCGTCTTGCTGTTTCCAGGGCCATTTCTGAAATTCTTGCGCGGTCGCAGATCGGCATTGCATTCATCTGAACGCCGACGGTGCAGATGTCGTGTGCGGCCGGATGAACTGGTTTTGTAGGAACTAAAGACAACAATACGATATCTCCACGGGCCGCCTTCGCGTAATTCACTGCGTACTCAACGGTTCTCCTGGAGAGATTGGCATTCACGACTGGAAGTAATATCTTTCGAAACACAATTTTCCTCGACTCGTTAAATAGAGAAACTCTGTTCAACATCCTATTGGCTTTAACAATATGGAAATGCAGCAACGCGGCTTGGCTACGCGTAGTGCTGCTGACGGAGCAGGTACGGCCGAGCGTCAAGTGGCAAGTAGATCGTAAAGCTTGTGCCAGACCTCGCTGAACTGGATACTGAGACTCGGCCGCCGTGATTTTCTGCAATACTTCGGACGTTCGGCAATCCAATTCCCCATCCTTGCTTTTGCTCCGTGTTAGTGCCAGCCATTCGTTTGAATATCTGGAATATCTTTTCCTGGTCAGCAAGGGGAATAGGATTTCCTTTGTTGTGAACCGAGAGCATGAGAAACTGTTCGTCGTGATCGAGCGTAATTGAGATTGGCTTATTCGGGTCCCCATATTTAATGGCGTTGTCGACGAGATTATCGATCGCACGGCGAACGGATTGGCGCTTCCACCAGCCGCAGGTTGGCAGCATGGTCGATTTTATCCGGGAGGCCTGCATTGTCGGAAGCTGCTCCACGATCTCGAAGATAAGATCCTGCAAATTGAAGTTCTCTATCTTGTCACTATGTCTCATGCCATCCGGGAAGACGATCGAATCAAGCAATGTCCCGGTCATTTCCTCTAATTGCGCAAGGCATTTGGCAATTCTTTCAGCTAGATCAGAAGTTTTTTGACTGTCTGAGTGCTTCGCAATTAATTCGACACCAATCATTGCAGCGCCGATTGGCCCACGCATGTCGTGTACCATGGAAACGGCTACTCTCTCTCCCCACGCCGATCGGACGCTAACAAATGCGTTAACGGATTCTTTAATCGCCCCATCAATGAAATCGTGGATACCCTGTCCTTGCGCATGGTCCAAGGGTAAAAAATTATGTTTAAGTACATCGAAGATAATTCTTCTGAACGCCTGATACTCGCCAACTAGCGCCGAAACGGAATAATCATGCTGCGTGGCGCGCTTTATTCCATGAGCGCTGGCTGCAAAGGCAGCGTTATTAAGCGAGGCTTTATCAAATTTCAAAGTAAGTGATTTCGCGATTTCGCTATACAGCGCTGAGAATGTGTCGCTCGCCAGGTAATCATGCAATGTCCTCGGTGCGCCCTGTGTGCCGCGCACAGTGGCTTCCCATTGCGCTAAAACCAGGTCTTTCAAGTCGAGCATTCGTTCGGATGGTGGCGAGAGTGCCCGTAGCCCGTCTTGTTCCATCAACATTGTTTTCTCCTCGTTGAATAGATTTATAGCGATCCGCAGTAATGCGGCTAACTTTCAATAAAAATTATTTGTATTCCCGCTTAATGGGTGGCGCTGCGCCGCCCGGTGCAAGAGTTTAAGAAACTCTTGCATTCGGCGATGCTGTTAAATCAGCGGCGCGATTTGTTCGGGCGGGGATTCGACGACTGTTCGGCTAATATTGTTTATAGCTACGATTCGTATTCCGTAGGAATGTTCGTCATGCAACTCGACCTCGGCTATGCTGTTTATTTCCCGGCCGATTAATGCCAGTGACAGTGGCGCTAGGGCAGAGACATGTGCCAGTGCAGGAGATGCTTCATAAGGGAAGACAATCGTGGCGGTATGGCATTCGTTTGTATCAAGACGAAGATACAAAACCTTCGAGTACAATGAAACGCAGTCATCTCTCCTAACGTTTTCTGGCAGCAGGATCGCGGAAGTAAGAATGTCTACAAGGCGCTCGCCCCTATTGAATTTGACATCAAGCTCACGCAACAGATTTTCTGCGAGCCTGCTTAGCAGCGCTGCATCTTGTTGTGTCAGATATCGGTTCATGTTTTGTGTAAGTTCCATACTTTCAATTCCTTTTCGTGTGGCCGACGCGCTACGTCTTGATCCAATGGCCGCCATGTGTGCGGCCATCTATAAAAGCAGATTTAAATCCATCACTTCTCAATCGAGCGGCAAAACCAGTGCAGCCAGAGCGAGCATAGTGCCAAGAATCAAACAGCTTGCCTTGCGCCTGCGGGACCCTTTCTCGACAAGTTGCATTGCAAACAAGCGCTTGCCGGTTTGTTGGGTTTCGCTTGGTCTGCTTTTTGTTCGCTTACTTAACAGAGCGGGAAATACATACTCGTTTTGCTTGAAATTATGTTGACTGTTCACGGCAATACAACTCCATAGCCTTGTTCAATGAACTTGGCCTAAGTGAATTCATACATTGTCAGGCGCACGGCCTAACAGCACTTTGGATGTAACCGGAGCGGCTCGGGAGTGATGGGCTCTTTTTGATCCGCCCTTAATCACTCGCCGAGCCTAAGGGAGGCAAGCGAGGTCTCGCGTCGATGGTTGAGTGCAGTTCGCTTTGACAAAGGCCGTGGGTGCTTTGCCGCGAAACTGCAAATGAGGAACCAGAGATAAGGACGAGCGATGTCCTCCCTTGTTCAGGGCAGTGAGGCTACGCTTCAGAAGGAGGGCAGGTGTAGTCACTTGTTATCAATAGTCTGCAAAAGTTATTTCAACACTCGTGTTCCGATTTGTTGTCTGCCAATGGCAGGTAAAGTGCCGTGCATAAAAACTATTAAATTGCACATTCAATTAACGTGGAAGGGCGGAAATGGTAAGCGCTAATGTCACCGGTTCTTTGTCAAGCAGGTGACAATGATGCCGCATATTAGCCAAAAGAGAATTACCCATTGCTCATCAACTATTGTTAAAAATTCTTTCAACGCGTGCTTATCCTTCCATGGAAAAAAATATTGAGGGTCGCGGCCTCATTGCGCGTCATTTACGTCCGGCTGCGAAACGCTTACCAATGCGGGGCGCAGTAAACGATCGCCAATTCGATAGCCGTTCATACGTACCTCTACCACTGTATTTTGTGGCCGATCGCTGGAAATGCGTGCTGCTGAGCGATGTCTGCTAGGATCGAACGGCTCTCCGATGTTTGGGCAAATTTCATAGAGTTCAAATGTCTCAAACGCGGCGGCAAGCTGCTTTGATATCAAAGTGACGCCTACCTTAAATGCATCTTGGTCATTTGTCTCTACACGAAGCGCAGTTTCCAGATTATCTTTGACGGCAAGCAATGCCCGAGCAAATCCTTCGATTGCATATTTATGCGCGTGCGCTATGTCTTCCTGCGCCCGGTGGCGCACGTACGCCAAATCTGCGCTGGCTTCCAGGTAAGCGTCATGTAATTGCTTCAGGCGTGCTTCTGCTTCAACGAGCTTCTGTTGAAGGCAATCGGTCTCGGCACCTGCACACATTTCTTTGAAGTTAGCGGAATGGCTCAATGTTCTCTCATCTCCATTTGGCAGATCTCTGGCACAAACTTCTGGTCAGACAAGCAGGAGCTGCTGCGCAAGCACCAAATAAGGCTTGCGGCAACATTTCAGCTTAAAAGTGATTGCGTGGCTCGGGAGTGAATAATGAAAGCTGGTGGCTTAGTTCACTCGCCGAGCCTAATTGAGGCAGGCGAGATCCCGTTCAAGGCACGGAGATTGGAATGCGCAGGAAGAATTTTTCACCAAAGAGAATGCTGGCGCGCAGCATGATGCCTCTCCTGCGCTCGAAGAGGCGCGGCTTTTTGTCAGGGAGAGAAAAGTCATCATTTTTGGTGATAGGAGCATTTAGATAAAACCAAGGCTTAGTATAGCCCGGTAAATTTTTTCGTCAATACCTATACCTTCAGCTCTTTCAAAAGAGGTTGCATATTAATGTCGATGATCAGCATCTGGCCTGACCAGGCTTCTTGCAACCCGTCCGTGCTGCTTGAACTCATGAAGCATGGCAGTCTTGCGTGAAATCATACTATTGGCATACATCGCGTTTTTATAGGCGACACAATAAGGGAGGATCTAATATCCCAAGCAAACTGCATAAAGGCATTGAACCGACTGAATAAATGCCGCGGTTTATTTCACGACCGAGAAAGAGAATTTTTCTGGCTCGGATTGTCCCGAGCTGAAAATCTGCACTGTAATCTTTGAAGAAACACACCGTAAAAAGACCGTCATGCTGGGATTCAGCTTCTCTGCAGCGGCTTCCAGGCTGACTGGTGCAGCTATGCCTGGCCTTTTCCGAAGCCAAGCCAGAACATCTGCTTCGGTTGGGTAATCCGGGAGCAATTCGAGCTCCTCGAGCACTTCTGCGTATCGTCGCCTTGAAAGTAAATTCTGTGCTTGAGATGGATTTTTTTGCTCGTTATGAACGGTATGATTGGTATGGGCGTATTTATTCGAAACCGGCACGACCGTTACTTTAAATCCGGTCGCTTCAATGCTAAGCATGACAAATTCGCCGGACCAAGCCAGGATATGATGGGCGCCGCCTATGCGAGGAGCCGACATCAGTAAATCGATTGCTTCGAGAAGTGAGCCACATCCTAGAACGCTGCGGGAAATGATGGAACTGGGAACCCCTTTGGAAACAGCAGGGATGTCCAGCAGGTTGACGCTTTGTACCAGGCCGGCCCTGCTGGTCGAAAACGAGTTTCCAGGTAGCATCCCTGGCGTATAGAGTGCCAGAAAACCTGGTCTTTTAATGGGCCTTACGTCGACAAGATGGCAATATGGTCTCAAGCAGGGATCTTCCCATATCTCTTGGACAATAAAGCGGTTTGCCAGTCGATTTACGGCGAACGATGTGCTGCTGTCGTGCTGCGTTTTCGCAAAATCTGGCTTGCAATTCCAAATGTACACGTCGTCCAGATCAATCCCGCATCCAGTACTAAGACCGCGCAATTCTTCCCAGCAGTCGGGAAAGCTCTGCGCGGCTGCTGTCATGAGCTCCGGAATCGGATAGGTTTTTTTCCATGCGTTGGCTTGACGGGAATATACAGGATGAGAAAGATATTTCTTCAATATCGGCTTGGACAAACGGCCCAGTTCTTCGCCGATTTCAAAAGAAGTGCCGGACAGCTTTGATCTGGGAAGTCTCTGCATGTGAAATATCAGCGATGAGTAAAGCGCATTAAATTTTAAGCTTCATGGTGTCTCGCCAGGTATCTATGCAGCAGTTCCACCGAACCAATCTGATGGATGCTTGTAGCCTGGCGTGTTTAGCCGGTGATCATGCGTGTTGTCCAGTCCGTCACGGTGAGAGATGCTCACTACGGATTCCTGAAACGATGAACGTTCCTATGTTTTCATGTCAATCAGTCTGCGTCGATGTTTATTGGTCACTTCTAAATTTTTGCACTCAAACAATCTAAAGTACTGCAGGAGCAGAGAGAAGAAGCTTTCTGTTTTTCTGACCTCGTCACCGCATTTTCAGTGCCGAGGAAAGTGTGTTCAAATCCCATCCGCAACCCATCAGAATCATCCGGGTATGCAAACTGCCAAGCGTCTCTTCGTTAACTTGAGACCCTAAGTAGCGTAAGGTTTTGTCACGTAAATCGACAAATGCCAAGTTGTACCGGTTACTCAGCGACCTCCATAGTGCATTGGCTCCGGCAGATTGGCGCGCACCGCTAATCAAGCAGCGATTGCCGTCCAACCACCAGCGATAAATAGCGGCAGCAATACCGCGCCGTTGATAGGCAAGCGCATATTTCGAGTGCGGAGCGCGCAGATATCGGTCACTTTGCCGGTTCAATTCGACCAAGCGATTGAAAATTGTATATCCAGCGAGTCGTCTGCGTACTGTGTCCTCAACATATATGTAATGTTCGCCATCGGCTACTCGGTGATGAAAGCGAAAGCCAGGCATTTCAATATCAATTGCCGGAAGATCGAAAAGCGGATCAGCTGGTTGATTGAGCCGCTCATAAAGAGCATCAAGCTCATTTTCCAGTTCATCCGGCCGCAAAAGCACATCGATACGCAGCTCAACAATGCGGGCATACCAATACGCAAAAGGAAAAGACATAGCAAGGCTACGCAAGCGAACCTCCTTTTAATTCATGGTGTGGAATAAATTCTCGGCTTAACTTAAAAGCTTTGTGGGTAATCAACGTTCAGCCCACCAGCCGCTTATCAACCTGGCTGGTTTTTTGCGTGACCGAACTTGCGCGTTGGCTTCCCAGGCATCCGCACGGATGTTTAAGCCGGCATAAATTCCGTAGCCATCTCCGCTGCAGATTTCCTCAATGGCGTAAAGGCTTTCTCCGGCCTGAATCGCGCCTTCCGCAATAATAGAGCGGCCCGACTTGATTCCCCATTTGGCTTCAATGTGGCCTTGCGTGGAAATAGTTGCGCCGGCTTCAATCCCGTGCCCCGCACTGATCCCGAGAGAACCGGTGATCGCTCCGCTGGTACGTATCCCTTTGCCGCTTTCGAGTTTCCCCATAATTTCTATGTCTTGCCCGGCTATGACATTGCCGCTGGCATAGAGATCGCCATTGCAGAGGATTCCCCAATTGGCCCGTAGGTCACCGCCGCAATGTATGCTGTCTTGTACTTCAATTCCCCATGCCGTACGCACGTCGCCGCCGGCAGTCAATACACCCTCACAACGAACATTTCCGTCTGTACGGATCCCCGTTCCTGCAACAATTGCCCGGCCAGCGCGAATGCCTCCGTCAGCGCGAATTTCACGGCCCGCCCGCACAAGCGAAGTGACTTCGATACTGCCGCGCACATGGATTGATCCGGAGAAAACGATCGCTTCATCGCAAAGCTCGTCGATCTCCAGAATTGTGTCAGTGGGGCCGAATTGGCTCAGGAGCCAGCAGGCATCGTCAATCCTGCCTGCCTTCACCAGATTGTCCAGAAGGGGCTGGTAGTTGCTGCCTTGCTGGTAATTGCGCAGGAACCATCGGAATCCGTCAGTACAGGGTCCCTTGGCCTTGATGAAATTTTTATTAAGATCCATTTCTACCCCTCAGCTCTGTAATCCGCGCGCGTAACGGTACATGGCACGATGGTCCGCGCACGTCGGGTGTTCATACGCGGCGTGAATGAGATCTTGATGTGAGAACATCACTGATCCGAGGCAACCGGCCAACTCGTCATGAGAATGGACATGGTTGATAACGCCCGCCGCCAACAAGCGACACGGCGACGTATTCCGATAGAACAAATGAATTGGCATAAGCGTGTTCTGGCCACGCTTACTGCGAACGAAGGTAAGCATCCTTGGCTCCCCAGAGCTCGGCCGGACGTGGAAATGCATCGGCCGCTAGAGCGCTTGGCTTAAGCCCGGCGATAGAGAAAGTGCGCTAAAAAGAAGAGGGGTATATCGCCGGGCTTAGGAATCTGCTGCCGGCTGGGGGATCTTGGCAATAAACGGCAATTTTTCCGTGAACGAATGCGACTCGGGTCGAAATGCCTGAGCTTTCTCTGAAAAAGGAGATGATGAGACGAAAATTGCCATGGCCAAACTATACATAAACCGAACACTTCGGTCAATCAGGCTCGGCGCGTACACCGCCTTGGAAGTGTGAAAGCGGTGCAGGCGCCGTCGTTTGCCAGGGATTGCATCCGCATGATGAAGTCCATGGCAAGAAGGGCGGTATGATGCAAGCGTGTTTGCGCAGAGTGATGCAAGGCCTGGTCGACCAAAACAAGCTGGCATACGCGGGTTCTGCCAACATGTCTGGAACAGCGTATTGGAGTCGAAAGATCAGCATCACCATTGCGTTAGTCCTCGACGGGAGATCAAATGCAGCGCTTAATTGGCCAAGTTTGACTGGCTGCGCCATATCCAGTCAGGCCAGGCTTCTGTTATTATTTCTGTAGCGAAACAATGAAAAAACAGCATGCCGATCCATGAATCACTGTTGCAGCGTTTACAGCTTTGCACCAGTCTCCCGACACCACCGTCCACTGCGGTCAAGCTCATTGACCTGGTTAACGATCCCAATACAAGTTTGATTCAAATTGCCGACTGTGTAGCCTTCGATCCTGCGTTAGCCGTCAAGATGCTGAAAGTTGCGAATTCGCCGCTTTACAGCACGCGCCGCACGGCCACGAATGTAAGACAGGCTGTCAATCTGATGGGAACACATGCCGCTGTCACCGTTGCCCTGTCGTTTTCACTAGTACGCAACTTAAGCGGAACGCACAAAAACGACGAGGAATTGCTGTTCTGGAAGCGATCCATACTTTCGGCATTGGCGTGCCGTATTCTTGCGGGCCGGTTTGGCTTTAATCCGGATGACTTGCTGGTGGCAGGGCTTTTGCAGAATATCGGCGTCTTGGCTTTGCAGACGACGATGCCAGATGAGTATCCTGTAGATGCAATGGCTTTGGACGATGAAGCTCTGCTGGAAGCTGAAAAAGCGAAATTTGGCTCCGGTCACGATGAAGTAGGCTATTGGCTGTTAAAGAAATGGCGGCTTCCCGACCATCTTGCACTGGCATGCATCGCCAGCCATGTGGCGCCCTCTACCGGCGAGACACCACCGTCTCCAGGAGGATGCGTGGCAGTGTCCGGCTACTTTGCCGATGTTTTCATCAAAGAAAAAGACACGGGAGCTGTCCAGAAGGTGACGAATGCAGCATCCCGATGGCTCGGCATGGATGCTGACAGCACTGCTGCCGTACTGGAGAAGATGGGCGGCAGTGCCAAGGAATTCGAAGACTTGTTCGATGTACCGCTTATTGCAGTTGAACAGGCCGAGGCGATTGTCGATCAGGCTAAGGAACTGGTCATGATTGCCAGTCTCGGCAAGCTGCGCGAACTGGAGGAAAAGGCCCAGCGCGATGCGCTGACCGGCGCACATAACCGTCAGTATTTTGATGAAGCATTCAACCAGGAGTTTGCTGCGTCCAGCAGACATGGATGGCCGCTCTCCGTAGCGTTCATTGACATTGACCATTTCAAGCAGGTCAATGATACGTATGGCCATGCTGCCGGCGACAATGCATTGGTTACTTTGTCGCGCTTGATTTCGACTCAAATTCGCAACGGGGATATATTTGCGCGCTATGGCGGAGAAGAGTTCGTCCTTCTTTTACCCGGCATGGATTCAGATGCTGCCTGGATTGTGCTGTCTCGCATAAGAGAAGTCATTGCGTCCTTTGCTCATACATTCGGCGATGCGACATTCAACATGACTATTTCTGCCGGCTTGGCAAGTCATAAAGATGGAACGTTGACCTACGTGTTGCCGGAAGAATTGCTGCATGCAGCAGACAATGCGTTGTACGCTGCAAAACATATGGGACGCAATCAGATTGTCAGGGCAACAAAAGAAATCAGGATGGTTAAGCATTCGCTTCCATTGCGTGGCGAATAATTGGATACCGCTTCCACATAGTTGTATCAGCCCGGTTTCTCAAGCGAAGCTCTCTTATCGGCGTAAAACAATCGAGTAATTTAATTTATACGCGCAAATCTAAAAATCTGTATGCGCCATCAGGGAAATTCACCATTTGGAAAGACGAGCAGGGGTGTGGATTCATTACTCCAAACGCCGGAAACAATCAGGTATTGGCCATATCAAGGACTTCATGGGGCGGCAGAGTCGGCCGGTTGGCGATGAGAGCGTGAAACATGAACTCAAGACTGATGCCAAAGGCCGCGCGCAAGCTGAAAATGTCGCTTTCGTTATTGTCATATAAAAAATGAGTATGGGCGGTCAGGCAATCTGGCAAAATCTCCGAGAATGGATTGTCGCATCATGGCCTTAACGTCGTGCTCTGATATCTTTGACTGCCGCGGTCCTATTCGTTGAGATCCCTTCACGATTTTCGGAGCCGGATTCAGGGCGGAGCCATTCCATCCAGCCTAGAGGAGCGATGATACGAGAGCTCCCAATACTCAGGTATCAAATTCCCATACGGGAAATAAGCCAACTCTTTGCATGTTTCACGTATCACATCGAATAAGAATTGGACTGTATTCCTCGTGTCTGATGGAAGACTGCAAATTGCTTTCAACGGGGATGGCGAAGCAGGCAGCTACCACGGTAGCGTCACTGATAGGCGATGCGGAGCTATCAGCCAAAAATGCCTTCGGCGATACGTAAGCTTATAGCCAACAGAATCGGCCGGAAGCTGTCTGTCTAACATCGGAGAAAAAAGTCCGCTACAGCACGAGCAGTGATCATAAAAGGCACGCCAAATTTAGTGCCGTAATACCTTCCTTCACGATCTCTCTCACCATGTGAGTAATCCCTGCGATTTTTGCCTCACTGAAGCTCGCTGCTCCCTGTCATCGCCTGCTGATGCAGGCCTGCCAGCCTCCTGCAACAAAGGTAGATTTATCGCACCAGGCTGCCACGGGGTAATAATCGCCCATCACTTTTTGTGCACATTCGCCCGCGGTTATCGTAGCATCGCTGTTCGGGACATTCGGCAAGGTCAATTCAAAGGTGCAGCCCTTTGCAACAGCGTTTTGTATCGAGTAGGGGAAGTCCGGCTCCGGCAACATATTCCGGAAGAACAGGAGTTTGGGATACTGCTCATCTCCCCATCGCATCCAATTGACAGTGGGCGGCAACCAGTCGGGACGCAATAGATCGTCCGAGATGACGACCGTGTAGTCACCGTTTTCGAGGTTGGCTGTCAGATCGGATGTGCAGTCGACACTCGTTATCGGCAACTCGAAATTGACGCTGCAAAGCGCCCAATACCGCACATCGACAGTCTTGAAACCTCGAGCCGGTTGCCAAATCGGCGAGCCGTCATAGGTTCTGGGAGCGCCGGGCGCCTTACCGTGTATTACGACAATACGGCCCGGCTGGTATCGATCGCCTGGCAGCATGGCGACGTATTTGTTGTGCGGGTTGGGGAATAACCTCATTGGCGGGTTTCGCAGCGGTGCGAACCACAACCGATCGGATGATGGCATGTCTACGGCATTATTCAAGACAAGACCACCGAAGAGATCTTGCAGCAAGGCGTTCACGTCGCGCAGGTCGTTGACTGGTGAGCACTGCGATAGCGGTTGGCTCGCTCCCCCCTGCGTCACCGATACGGTAGGTAGCGGTACCGACCCTGTCAGGCTGTGGCCACTCAAGGCGGGATCGGCACTCGGTATGTAAATCCGCAGCATGACCCAGGCGAAGTGGCCTGGAGCAACGCCGATGGTATTCCCGGCAGACGGCTTGGTATGCGAAATGACAATGGTGTACGTGCCGTGACCCGGTTGCTGCGTCGGCCGGGCTTGAGCAGCGTTGTCCTCGGAGCGGACAAATGGGTTCACGCTGCCCGGATCAGGCGCAATTTGCGCATCGTACAGATCGCCGACGATGGCTGTAGGGGTCTGATCCTGGTAAACCACGTAGGAAAAATATCGGGCGTGAGGATACGCTCCCTTGATAACCAGGGACTCGGATTGCGCGTCGAAGGGAATAAGGAAATACCGAGCCAACAATTCAGGCCCGGTTGCGTTTCCGTATCCCTCAGGCGATAGTTCAATCGGCCATGCACAGTTCTTTACATTCCGTGCATGAGCGAGATCGAGATTGATGAGAAACGCGAAAGCCATGAGGCAGCCAAAGACGCCCATTCTGGTGAACACGTTCATCGTTTCTCTCCTTGGCTACGTTAATAAGACTTCTACCAGCAAGAATTGCTCAGCAACGCTTCCGAACGGAAACGGTCAATGCCCCGCAACATACGCGTGCCGGCCACCGTTGCCATTGCATGCCGACATGAAAATCATGGCGAGAACAAACTAAAGCGCGCGGAATTTCATCATCTCTCCTGATCGGCCATAACAATCATCGCTGGCGTAACGCCGTGGCGCCAGTTTGCTGGAAGACACGAAACGACTTTGCTGTGCACGGTAGGGCGCTCCATAAAGTCAATCTAGTTTGGAAGAGTGAATGTACTAGGCTATGTCAAATCGCTTTGAAGTAGATCAAAGGCGGAGATGCATTGACGTAAGGACCAAACAGGACACTAAGCAAGTCCCAGAGCGATGAACTCCCTTAGGTGTGTGCCACGTCGTAGTTTGCCATGTCGGAATGCTTCCGTTCTGCGATCCCGGAATACCTAAACATTGAAGGAACATGAAAATGGCCAAGCATATGTAATGAAGTCGACCAGGAAGAAAAAACCTGGAAAACTCGCACGACACGGACAGTGACTCACTTGGGACATTTAACCGGCGCATGCCTTACTCAAATGAATCGCCGCATGAAGGCCACCGAACAAGCTAGCCTACGCCACCTTGTCTTAGTCACTGGAGTACTGCTTAGGGTCACATTCATTTTTCACTGGATTTCGCTGCAGGAGACGGGCGACATACGTGGCATGCACAGTGGCGCGGACACGCCGCCATGGATTATTCAGCCAGCCAAGATTGCCCGTGCATTTTGCGTCCAGTCAGAACAGCTAAATCATGATGGCAGCACAAAGCTATCTACAGCGAATAAACGCGGTCCGCCGCGCCGGCGGGAATTTTTATTTGTGCCCGTACGGAAAGTTTGCTGAATAAAGCGGCAGGTTAATATGTTTCCTAATAAATCAATGCATTAGATAATAGATCCATGAGTTGCTAACAATTTTGTCCACAGGAAATGTGCATGAATTGTTAGCTGATGTATTTGTTCAGTAATTCAATAAAGAGGGAAATAAGCTAAGACTTCTCACTGTCCACTTTTGAAAGCCTTAGCCGACATCGGATTTCCAGTCTCGGGCTTTTTCTTTTCCAGCATCCGCGAGCGGTCACGTGCTATCGGGGTGCGGTCGAGGTGGTCGATGTAGCAAAGATCAACAGGTTCCAGTCCTGTAAAGGGAACAACCGGATATCGCAGGCTGCCATGTATCTCGATGGAGAAGAGGGCATGTTCTCTAGCAAAGATTACGTCATGCCAGGCATGCGCTCCCTATGCGTAGAAGCATTCGTGCTTTGCGTAGTGTCGTACTTATTGAACGCGACAAATACGAAGGCTAGCAGGGAGATATAGCCGAAGACCAGCAGAAAACCGGCGAGCTTCAGGTACTTCTTGTATTTCAACTCAATACTCAGCAGTGATAGAACAAAACTCAGCATTCCAACAGGATACTGAAGCATGCTCCAAGCATTGTTGATAGAAGTCAAGCGAGGCGACAACACAGGCCGCCATGTAAGCAGGTCGACACGAGATATAGGCTATACGAACCAGCCAACATGATCCTGATAAATAGGTGCGATGTCTAAGGTAAGTCATTCTCACAATCCAAAATAAAAGCCAATGATGTTCACACATATAAACATTTTGACTTATATAATGAATCGCCTATAAAGAATTAAGGCCTAATAATTATCGAACATTCCTCTTCGCAAAGATACGGTATGCGCAAACGCTTCTTCCTGTTTTTGCGCACCTTGTATCCAGTTGAAGTTTATTTATTTTTAACTTTTTTATTCCTGTTGCTGTGGGCATTGATCGCCTATGACTTGCAGCGCTTGCATCATCGCTCCGCCGAGAACGCCAAAACGCAACTGTACAACCTGGCACGCGTGTATGCCGAAGAAGTCACCTCTTCCATTCATGCCGCCGATTATGTCCT
>JAUYVH010000024.1 GCA_030715135.1 Keguizhuia sedimenti
CAAAACCTATCGGGTTTGGGGGCCTCTCAATCGAAACGCGCCTAAGGCTTCACCAACACCTTTTTAGAACGGGTAGCCGCAATGTGAGGGCTTGGAATTGGTGCTGGAATTATAGCCAACCGCCAGCTACGGTGGATGCGTTTGTTAAGAACGGCATATGTTGAATCGTATAGCTGTCTTGTTACAGAAGTGTGACGATTCGCTAAAACATATGAATTTCGCCGGTTTCCAACAGGCCCGATTTGGAAAAATCCCCGCGTTGATGGGGACTCGGCTTGCAGCCCGGAAACTCATCTTGGAAAAACAAGGCGCAGGAGCGCAGGCTTCCACGTCAGCATCAATGCAATCGATATCGATCCGACTGCCATGAACAGGATCCAGACCAATATCGCCATCGAAGGACGGTCTGCCACAAAGCACAAAGCCCCGGAAGCAGCCAGGCCGGTTAGGCCCAGCGCACGCAAGACTGCCTGAGGCGTTGGCGAAGGAGGCGGCTTGCTGAATACTTGAGTCCAGTGCTCCTCCATTGCCAACGCCAGCCACGCGAATCCGGTGAGCGCACATGCAGCGGCCGCGGCCAAAATCATCGATTTATCCATGCGTTGCCTTCCGTGCAGCCGTCAGCTCATCCGTTGCGGCATGGGCCGCGACGACCGATAGCGCGGCTGTTGCCAGAAGGCTCAGGTCCACTCCTGCCACGGGCCAGTACGTCTGCATAAAGATAGTTTTGAAAAAATGGTCGCCCGTGGTGACCCAGTTCAGTACCACTGCCGTGATTGCCAGCAAGGCGATTGTCCAGCACTGCTCATGCCATGCAGGATTGAGGCCCGCCCGTGCTACCGGCGCACTGCGCCAAAACGCATGCGCCATTGCCAGCAGCCAGCTGCTCCAGAACGCTGCTTTCTCCCAGTCGCCTTTACCCGCCATGTCGTCAGGCAGCAAGCGGTTGGCTACCAGCATTGCTATTGCAGCAATCACCATGCCGGTGACGGTTGTCACTGCCAGTGCGGCGACCACGCGGATGCCTTGGCTGCCGGTCTTCGCGTGCTGCTTCTTGCGCTTTTCGACAAAGAAGATGAAACTGGTCGCGATGCAGACACCGCCGAGCAGGCCGCCGAGAGAGAATGTCGTATAACCACCAATCTCAGCCTCATTGGCGTTGTTGACAGGACGCTCGCCGACAAAAAAACACACCGCCGTTCAACGTTAAGCCCGGGACGCTTTGCAAGCAATATTCAGCGAACAAACTGGCTGTGTGCTTAGGCGTGTTCTCCGGAGTTTTATTGTAGGTTTCCAACGCTATCCTTATTGAGCTGAAGCGATCAAGGACAGCTGCTTGGTCAACTCGCCAAACGCCTATGCTCAACCTTTATCCAGCAGCGTTCTTAACCGGTCCGAACGTGACGCATGCCGCAGCATGGTCAGAGCCTTGGTTTCGATTTGGCGGATGCGCTCGCGGGTGACATTGAACCGGGCGCCGACTTCTTCCAGAGTATGATCGCTTGCCATATCGATGCCGTAACGCATGCGCATCACTTTCGCTTCGCGCGGCGGCAGTGAATCGAGCACTTCCTTGATGACAGCATGCATGGATGCGCGCATGGCCGCATCGTCCGGTGCCAGCGTCGCATCATCTTGGATGAAATCGCCCAACAGCGCATCGCCGTCATCTCCAACCGGCACATCCATCGAGACAGGCTCCTTCGCAATTTTCATGACCTCGCGCACCTTGGCCTCCGGGATACCCATCTTGGCAGCGAGCGCGGCCGCATCGGGCTCGCTGCCGGTTTCCATCAATACCTGGCGCGAGATGCGGTTCATCTTGTTAATCGTCTCGATCATGTGCACTGGTACGCGGATAGTGCGTGCCTGGTCGGCGATCGCACGCGTGATGGCCTGGCGTATCCACCAGGTCGCGTACGTGGAAAACTTGTAGCCGCGCCGATATTCGAACTTGTCGACGGCTCTCAAGAGCCCGATGTTGCCTTCCTGGATCAGGTCGAGGAATTGCAGCCCCCGGTTGACATACTTTTTAGCAATCGAGATCACCAGACGCAGATTGGCTTCGGTCATTTCGCGCTTGGCTTTGCGTGCCTTCATTTCGCCGGTCACCATCTGCTGGTTTATCTTGCGCAGGTCGGCCAGCGGCATCTGCACCTGTTTTTCCAGTTCGATCAGCTTGCTCTGCAATGCCTGAATGGCGGGTGATTGGCGTGCGAGCGTCGCGCTATAGACATGGCCTCCCGCCACTTCGGCGTCTACCCAGCCGAGCCGGGTTTCATTTCCCGGGAAGGCCTGGATGAAACGCACGCGCGGCATGCCGCACTTGTTCACCGCAATGTCGAGAATTTGTTTTTCAATTTGCCGCAGCGCTGCCATCCGTTCGCGCAGGGCATTGCACAGCTTTTCAATCGTCTTGGCGGCGAACCGCACCTTCAGCACATCACCGATGATCGCTTCCTTCGCTGCCAGATAGTCCGCGCACCCATAGCCCTCCTGTGCGCGAGCCGCATTCATGTGGCCGAACTCGCGCTCGATGCCCGAAAATATCGCAAGCGCATTTCTGCGCAGCGCCGCAATCTCTTTTTCCGACATGCCGGCTGCTCCGGCGACGGGCGTATCGTCATCAATCTCGGGCAACTCTTCGGCCGGATCGGCGTCTTCCTCGCTGGATGCCTCCTCGGCCAGTCCCTCGGGAACCAGGGCGGCCTGCGCATCGACAATGCCATCGACCGCATCCTCGATGCTCATCTGGCCGGTTTCAATGTTGTGTGCCAGGTGCAGTACCTCTGCAATCGTCGCCGGACAAGCCGCGATCGCTTGCATCATGTCCTTCAATCCGTCTTCGATACGCCGGGCGATGTCGATTTCCTGCTGGCGCGTCAAGAGCGCCGCGGAGGCCATTTCGCGCATGTACATGCGCACCGGATCGGTGGTGCGCCCAAAGTCGGGGTTAACTGCCGACAAGGCGGTAGCGACGGCCGCTTCCGCGTCATCGTCGCTGGCGGTGGCGATGGCGTTTTCTGACAGAAGTAAGGCTTCCGCATCCGGCGCCTGTTCATAGACGGTAATTCCCATCTCAGCTAAGCTGGCCACCAGGCCTTCGATGGCATCGCTGCTTGTGACCTCGTCCGGCAGATGGTCATTGATCTGGGTGTAGGTCAGATACCCCTGACTATGTCCGACACCGATGAGGGTACTGAGCTTTTCCCGCTGCGCTTCGAGGTTATTTTTCTCGTTATCTGTTAAGGCAGATTCGTCGGCATTTTTGCAGGTGCCTTGTCTGGCCTTGCTGCGGGAGGCAGCTCGCATCTCTACCCGTTCTACCGCATTCAGTGCGGCGATTTCCTCATCCTCGGGTTGAAACTCTGCTGGCCGGCGCCCACGGCGTGCCGCCACCTTCGTAGCCGGCAGCGCATAACTGCTGGTATCGATCGCTGCCAAGGTGCTTGCGTCGGTGGTCGCCACTATACTTGTGGCAAGCACTCGCTCGCCGGGTTCGTTTGCCGCGGCAGGTTTTTCCGCGCTCTTACTCCCAGCAACTGCTTTAGGCTCCGCGGGAACAGCAAGTGCTCGCTCGCCAGGCTCAATTGCTGCGGCGGGTGTTTCCGTGGGCTTTCTTAATACGACGGCTTTCGGCCGCGCTGCAGCGGCTGGCATGGCGGGCGAAACGTCAATGCCAGTAAGCGGCGCACTAAGCGGTGCCGCGTCAGGCCGATTATCGGCGAGCCGGGAGCGCCGCTTAGTAATCACCCTGACGGTGGTAGGAGCCTGTACCGGGTCGGCGGCATGCGTGAGCGTGCGCTCCTGGTCTGGCAGCGTCGGTTTGGGCAGCCCGGCAAGCGTGGGTCTTGCAGTCAATGTCAGGGTTTTAGCGTTTTGAGTCATCGAAAAAGAAGTTTTGTTCAATTGTCAAATCACAGCATCAGGGATGCCGCAATGCCTGATTGCTATGGACGAAACGCACAGAAATCCGAGGCATTCATGCCGCGTCGCGATAACAAAATCAGGAAGGGAATACGAAGTAAGGACCGACAAATATTTTTAGCAAGCAAACATTTTCTGTCGAGAAAAAGGCGCGAATTATGTTTCTAATTTACACGCTCGTCCAGTGTTTTTGAGAAGTTGATGATGCTGAGTTACCTAATGAAGGCGAGAGCGGGATTATTTGACTTTTCTCGAGCTTAGGTACGCGAAGAAGTAGCAGGCCGTCTGTGGCACCGAAAGCAGACTTATCGGGCTGGCTATGGCCTGTCCTCGAAATCCAAGCGGATCAAGGAGAAAGCGTGAATGCAGCGTTATTAGATCCTTTGATTCGCCTATTCCAGCTGAGTGATATGGGGTAAAAGTGTTTATATGACTCAGCATACAGGTTGCAATTCAAGTTGCATAACGATAGGAAAAAGCGTGTTAGCCTGACATGGCAGATTGCAATTCTGCCAACTGTAACAGCAACTTATTGATGGCAATGAGGCTGACCGGCTTGGTGAGGTGGTGATCGAATCCCGCTTCTTGTGACCGGAGCCGGTCTTTCTGATCACCCCATCCGGTCAAGGCAACCAGGACGACGGGATCGAGGTCGGTGGCTTGCTGCACCTGTATCGCCACCTCGTACCCGTTCAAGCCAGGCATGCCGATATCCAGGAAAGCAACTTCCGGCGCAAATTCCCGCATCATTTCGAGCGCCTGATGTCCGTCGTTGGCGGTAGCCGTCAGGTGGCCATTCATTTCCAGAAGTGAGGAAAGCAAGTTGGCCGCATCGACATTATCGTCAGCGATCAGGATGCGGAATTTCCTGTCTGGAGCATGAACGGCATTGCTTAACCTAAGGCCAGCTGGCCTATTGTCGAATGCGGCTTGCGCCAGCGGCAGTCGAATGGTGAAGGCGCTGCCTTTTCCGCTTCCTTCGCTGCTCACCGTGACGGTGCCGCCATGCAGCTCTACCAGTTGTCTGACCAGCGATAGGCCGATTCCCAGCCCCCCTTGAGACTTGCCCATGTTCCGGCCCACTTGGCTAAACATTTCAAAAACGTGGGGCAGAGATTCGGCCGGGATGCCCATGCCATTGTCGGCAATGGTGACGAACGCATGTTCACCTTCCCGATAGGCTGAAAGCGAAATCTTTCCTCCACTGGGCGTATATTTGGCGGCATTGGTCAGAATATTGCTGATGACCTGCGCCATGCGGGTCGAATCGGCGTCAATCATGAGCGGCTCGTCGGCGACGTTCATCGTCAATTCATGCGAACCAGCCTGAATAGAGGACATGGTCGCTTCCACTGCAGCAGAAAGCACGGTAGCCAGATCCAGGCGCTGCACTTTGATGTCAATCTTTCCTGTGGTGATACGGGCAATATCGAGCAGGTCGTCCACCAGGTGGATCATGTGTGTGACTTGCCGCTCCATCATATCCGTGATTCGCTGGGTACTGGCCGGATTGGCGCGGCCGAGCTGCATCAGCTCCAGGCCGGTTCGAATGGGGGCAAGCGGATTCCTCAACTCATGCGCCAGAACTGCCAGGAATTCGCTCTTGCGGCGGTTGGCTTCGGATAGTTCGGCAGCCAGGCGGCGTAGATCTTCCTCTGCTCTCTTTTTGTCAGTTATGTCCGTAAACAGGATCGCCACCTTGTGGCTGCCATCGCTGCCTATACGGGTTGCATAGACGTCGAACCAGCGTCCCATCGCCGTTGCTTTGCTCGTCACCCGTGCAGCTTGTCCTGTCAGTGCCACCTTGCCGTACGTGGCGGACCAGAACGGGTCTTGGTCCGGTACCAGTTCCTTCTCGGTTTTTCCGATCACGTTTTCCAGGTCGGTATGTTTCTGGAAAGCCGCGTTGACCTCTAGGAAACGGTAATCGATGCCATTCTGGTCCTGGTCGAACATCACTTCAATAATGCCGAAACCCTCGTCAATGGACTCGATGACGGTTCGATAACGCTCTTCGCTTGCACGCCACGCCTGTTCCGCATGCTTGCGCTGGGTCAGGTCGATGCCATGCACCAGGATGCCCGAAATAGCATCTTGTTCATCCCTCAACGGCATGTAGACGAAATCGACAAACCGTTCGGTGATGCGGCCATCCGGTTCCTGCAGTGTAATCCGCAGGTCCGAACCAATGAAAGGCTGGCCGCTCTGATACACGCCGTCTAGCATTTCAAAAAAGCCTTGTCCTTCAACGTCCGGCAGTGCCTGACGAACCGGCACGCCGACTAGGTCGCGTTTCCCCACCAACTGCAAATAGCGGTCATTTACCATTTCAAAAACATGATCTGGCCCGCGCAGCACGCACATGAAGGCCGGGGCCTGCTGAAAGATGTCTGTCAGCCGTTCATTGGCCAGTTGAACTTCCCTGAGCAGCCGTTCGCGTTCGGTTTCAATCAGTTTGCGCTGGGTGTCGTCACGGAACATCTTAGCGAAACCATGAAGCTTCCCCTGCTCATCTTCGAGCGGGATCATCACCCCGTCTGCATAAAAGCGTGTTCCATCCTTGCGCAGATGCCAGCGTTTGTCATTGGCTTTGCCGGTCTTGGCTGCGCACTCCAATTCAGTCTGAGGCCGGTTGATGGCCAGATCTTCTGGCGTAAACAGGATAGCAACATCCTTGCCGATCGCCTCGGAAGCTTGCCAGCCGGTGATGTCTTGCGCGGCGCCATCCCATTCCATGATCTGCCCTGAATTATTCATGATGATGAAGGCATAATCCCTGGCATTGTCGAGAATCAGGCGAATCCGGGCATTTTTCTCCGCCAAGGCTGCGGCATGCTCTTTTTGCTGAATGCGGGCCAGTTCAGCGCTTTTACGGTAAAGGTCGATAAAAAAGCTAACCTTGGAAAGCAGAACCGTGGAATTGAGCGGTTTGGTCATGTAGTCTACCGCGCCAAATGCATAGGCTTCTTCCACCGGGAAGTCATTCGGGCCGGTGGCAGTCACGAAGATGATGGGTGTGCGTTTAGAGTTTTCTCGTTCCCGGATAAAACGGGCAACCTCAAAGCCGTCCATGCTCGGCATTTGCAGGTCGAGCAAAATGACGGCAAATTCCGATGTCAGGGCATGCCGCAATGCCTCTTCGCCCGAGGAAGCCAGGACCAATGTGCAATCCAGTTCGCCAAGCGTCGCCTTGAGCGCGATGAGATTGGCCGGTTGATCATCAACCAGCAAAACCTTACAGGATGATGTCATGGCTTCTCCGGTAAAGGCTGAAGAGATTGAGGTTGAGTAATCTGGCCAATCAACGCTTCGAGGTCGGCGCGTTTATATAAGCGGTAACCGTTGACTGGATGGCGTACCGGCTTGAGTTTTCCGGAACGGTCCCAATTGCGTAACGTTTCATTCGTCACACTGAGAATTTCAGCAGCTTTGCCAATGGATAAATATCCGTCAAATGAGAATGAGCTTTGGTTGCCGGACATGCCTATGAAACCTTACAAAACTATGGAAAGGGGCGAGAATATATTTCCTAAATGTACGTTGTGTTGATATTGATCAGTAATGTTTGGGGTATTTGCGGTGAAAAAATGTCCGTATATGGACTGGACTGCCCCTAGGTGCACTAAACACTTCTGGCTCGACTAGAGGGGGCAGGTCAGCCGAGGAGTCAGATCCCCGCGCCTCTTCTTAAGACTTACTTGGATCAATGCTTCCTGCCGGAGTACTTTGGAAAATAGCTCAAAAACTGGTCATGGATGATGTCATCCCTAAGCCGGAGCGGCAATTGGCGACAGGTTGCGGCTAGCAATTAATCCCGCCGGGCCTGAACCGGAACGTCCAAAGTACTCAAGTCGCTTACCGTACTTCCTGATTCGCCTTTTTCACAGCAGTACATACGATTACCTTTGTATATGACGCTTTGTCGAATTAGAACTTAGCTAGCCGATCAAGCAAGAATACATAACTAAGAGCGTCTAACAAAAACGGTGGCACGGTTTGCCAACACTTATGCCAGGCGCATTTTATCAGTGGTCTAACGATTGGTTCGTTTCAGCTCTACCTCATCCTAATCCATCATTAGACTTTACCAGCGCCCTGCTCAGTTTGCGCTAGTTCCCTTGTCTGCAACGATCCGGAAAACTTCCCAGCGGGGTGTTCCTGACACCACATAGGGCTCCAAGTCCTTGCTCCACTGTTTGTGCGCATCGATTGTCGCGAGCTTGTCCCACGAATCATTAAGTTCGCTGATGTCGTTTAAAACAATTTCGGATTGCACCGTAGATTCTGCAGCGCCAATAGAGCCCGTAAGTATGCGGAAGTCTTTCCAGCCTATGGCGCTTCCTATGTCCTTATGCCATTTGAGGAGAGAGTCGGTAACAGTCTGCTTGTGCCCGAAACGGGCATGGATGGTCCAGCGTGCAATAATCATTTTTGCTCTCCAAGAAGAACTAATGCCCTATCTTTCTCCTCATCTGAGGATCGCCGATGTGGCACATTAGGGCATGACCTGCGCCAATGAAAAGATGCCAAGTATTTAGAGAAGATTGGGATATGGAACGTTCATATTCTCGGACATGTAGTTTGCCAATCCGGAAAAGCTGTGGGCCTAGATGGGGTAGCAACTGCAGTTCAAGCCGGTTGCGCCGCCTTTAATTAAGCAGGAATCTGCCAGAAATACAATCTGGCCGCGGCAAGCAATGCAGCCACCAGAAAAGTGGAGCGTTGGACTACGTGGGCCGCAAGGTGCCATCAATGCCGGATATTTCAGTGGCAAGCGCTTTGTCAAGCTGGATCCAATCAACGCCAGACGTCGGGACTTTGTCAGGGGCTTTTGCAGACGTGTGAGTAAGTCCGGCTTGTAGTTTGTTGACCGCTTCGCCTGACGCTGCATACAGCGTCAGAATGCCTTGACGAGTGCTTCATATTGCATCGCAGCACACCAAGCGATGACGTGAATTTTCCGCCGGCGGTCAGAATATTCATGCTCTCGGCATGCTCGAACGACACGCCGCATAACGTACGGCTCGGCACAATAAAAGTTGCCATCTGAGTTACATTAACCGCTGACCTGAAGCCGGGGCAAAGAGATAGCGGACCACAGGCGCTTCACACTGGCCACTGACATCCAAGCGAATCCCAAAAAGCCCTTGGCAGTGTGGCTCCAACGAGAATACGAATGGACTGCTACGGCAGTATTTCCCCAAGGGCGCTGATTTGTCGACCTATACCCAGGCTTAGCTCAATGCAGTGGAAAGGCGTTTGAATGAGTGTTCTAGGAAGACTTTACCCCTACCAAACGCCCGCACAACACAATTTTATCAATTCGTTGCATCTACCGATTGAATCCGTACTGGCTGCCGGCCACCCAATAAGTTCTATCGCAAATTCGCTTGGCCGAGCGCCATCCACCGTCAGCCGCGAGATCCCATCTCAATGGCGGCTGAGAAGGCTACCGGGCAAGCCAGGCTAATCAAGCTGCCTAGGATCGCGCCCACCGACCTAAAGGCGGTAAGCTGGCAGCCAATCCAGCCTTGGCGCGCATGGTGGCCGGCAAACTCCAGTTACAGTGCTCACCGGAGCAGATTGCTGGCTGGCTCAAAAATACCGCGCTCCTCTTGTGGAAGGTGGCCGCCCTCATTGTCCCACTTGGCAACTTCGTTTGGATCAACTTCATATCCGGGTGGTCGATAAGTGAAGGTCTTTTTCACGGCCTCATCGACTTCTGAAGGCAGGATCAACACCTTCGTGTTGCACAGGGCTGCTCCGGAAGCGTTTACCCTCAGTACGAGAGCAGTGGCGGCGGCGTTGTCTGGAAGATCGCCAATGATGAAAACGTCCTTTTCACCGAAGGCAAAATAAAAAGCTTCAAGTGTTCCATTCATTGATTTGAATAAATCATCAACAGCGGCGCGTCGTCTTGTACCTCCTTCTTTGAGCAGCCCGTTTATGCCTTCGCCGACATAATTAACTTCAATGAGATATTTTGGCATTTGAAACTCCTTCTGACTCTGCGTGCAAGCCTGTATAGCTACCGTAACGGACAGTCGCAGGAGCGCGCGAGTAGTTCCGTAGTATGTACCTATACGCAATAGGCGTTTAAATAAGTCGTCCTGGGATCCTGATGCTGCGCACTAGCGGCTTCATGCAGAGCAACAATGTCTTTTGCTTTGCAACAAAAAATTTGAGTTTCTGAATCGTCAGCACTCTAGTTTGTTATATGCCTGCTTTCCGTACAAATAAAGAGAGAACAGTAAGAGATTTGATAAATCTGTGTTTTTGATATGAGGATGCAATAAGTTCTCATTTATAAATAGAACCCGCAATTCCGCAAGAAGAGCGTCCCATTATTATTCTTGTGCAAGAGACAAGTGAACATCCCCTCCTTCCGTGGAGGCTGGGTGGTTTAAATTAGGCGTCGACAGTGGCCTTTTCAGCCAGTTGCCGGTAATAATTTGATTCCGCCTCAGCCGATGGCATATCGGTGGCATATACCCGATAGGGTGAGTGAGCAGTGGTGGTTAAACCATGAAACCCATTCCAGCATAGCCAGCTCCATCGATGCCTTGGGCTTCCAAGGGCTGCAACAGTGAATTACTTTAGCCTTGTCAATTTGAAACGCAGGACCTCGCAAGTTGTTTCGCTCTTGACAATACCCTGTACTTTTCAAAACCTGTTTATACATTGGTTGTAATAGCGAAAGTAATTGGCCTAAGGAAAAGAAGGACGATAACTATAAGCACGTAAATCAACCCGTCATGTATATAAGCTGGAGCTTCCGACTATGGATTTGAATTCGATTCAATGATTGAAACAAAGTGATACGCCTATTACTGGTTTTAGCTAAGAATCGTCCTAGCCGATTCTTGCCGCTTCCTACGTTTCTTATCAGCGAGCGCTGATATCAATTTCCTTTCCGGATTGACATAATTCACCTCACCTAAATGCAAGGCGCACTTCAAGAAAGCGTCTTGGCTCAAGCTAAAAAATAAAGTTCTTAGAGGAAATTATGTCAACCATGTTTGCTGAATCGCGTATTGCTCCATCTGTTACCATCAACCAACCAGTAGCCGGCCGCCAGCGTGCCGGTCAACTTTGGTCGAGTCTGGCCGATGTCTGCAATCTGCTTCAGATAACGCCCACGGCTGCCGCCACTGCTGCCAGTGACGTGGTTTTCCAGCACATTCAATTGAAAGCAGGCCAGCGCCTGTTCACCATCGGCCAGGCGTTTGATGTGATTTATGTGGTCAACTCCGGATTTCTCAAGACTGTTTTAATCGACGATGCCGGCAACGAACAGGTACTGAGTTTCCCAATGAAGGGCGATGTGCTGGGTGTGGATGGTATTCATGCACACTGCTACATGTCTGAAGCCGTGGCGCTTTCCAGCTGCGATGTGATTGTCATTCCGTTCAAGGTATTTTCTTCCCTGGGCAGAAAATATCCCGAGCTGGAACTGTCTCTCTATGGTGTCATGAGCCGTGAACTGGCCCGTGAACATGCCATGGCTAGCATGCTGGGCTCGCTCAGCGCAGAAGCCCGGGTAGAGCGCTTCCTGGTGGCATTATCCGAACGCTATGCAGCAATGGGATACTCCGGCAAGGAATTCAATCTGCGCATGACGCGCCAGGAAATCGGCAGCTACCTGGGCCTGACCCTGGAAACCGTTAGCCGCACCTTGTCGGCCTTCGACCGTATCGGCTACATTGCGGTGGAGGGACGTTCCATTATCCTGAAAGACATGGCGACACTGAAGACCCTGCGTCGCCTACCACCTTCTCAATCACGTTCTAAAGAAGTAGCAGCAGTAAAAAAATCGATCAACGAATTATCGTTTGCTAACGCTGAAGATAGGCTGACAGCATAAAAATTTAGCGACGCCTGGTGTCCCTGTTGGACGGGTTACTGAGGCTGAATATTGGATGCCTGCTTGCCCTTAGGACCAGTGGTTACCTCAAAGATAACCTTCTGACCTTCTTTCAGGGATTTGAAACCGCCGCCCTGGATTGCGGAGAAATGCGCGAACAAATCTTCGCCACCATCATCCGGCGAGATAAAGCCAAAGCCCTTGGAATCATTAAACCACTTGACGGTACCTGTTGCCATAAAATTGTCTCTCATATTGTTATATAAAAAATGCAGGGTATTTATTGCTCTTGTTCCCTGCGAGAGAAATGCTATAACAATCGGAGCACTGCATTACGCATCTGTTGCGCCTTAAAGCCAAATCCGCGTCTTTGGCTTGATCCAGCGCAACTAACTAAGCCAGATATTGTCGCTTAGGAGCAACAATAACCTGATCGATTTCGATGACTTTATTCAATTTCGTCC
This sequence comes from Keguizhuia sedimenti, assembly GCA_030715135.1. Lineage (GTDB taxonomy): Bacteria > Pseudomonadota > Gammaproteobacteria > Burkholderiales > Burkholderiaceae_D > Keguizhuia > Keguizhuia sedimenti. Next base: position 12,256 of record JAUYVH010000024.1, read on the forward strand.
GCGAACACCGCTTTTTAACAGATGCCGACACCGAAGCCGAATTGCCCCTGGAAGCCAGATGATATCGAGAACACCGCCCTTGAATTAAATCACGCAAAGCAGTTCGGGTTGAAATAATCGATTGGGTGGAGCCTAGCAACGACCCCGATAAGGCTCACAACCGATTCCACCGTTGTCACGGTCTAGATGCAGGCCATAGCCCGGATCTCCACGGCGCACTGGCGCAGCCTCTGCTGCCTGGGCCGGCCAGCTCGGAATTAGTCTGTGGAAGCATCATTTCCGATAAACGATTTTGACGAACGAATTGCTCGTTAAATTTACCTCTAATGCCGGATAGGCAGTGTCGCTATCGGCCGATGTTGTTGAAAAACTCTGGAGCAACCGAGCTTTGGCGGGATGGGGTGATATTTTTATTGGTGGGCTGCAAGGATAGGGATGATGGGCATGCTTTTCCAGGCAGTGCTGCAGAGTTATGTGGCGAAAGCATCTCCTTTACCCGGCAGGAGTACAAGCTTCTTCGCCGTGCGCCGCAGATTCTGCACGGTGGCTGCCAGCACAAACGCATCCTGTGCGCCGCTTAATCCCCTCAGCCGCAAACGATCCAGCTTCAATATGCGCTTGAGATGGGCAAACAGCATTTCCACCTTCTTTCTGTGACGGCGTGAATCCCGATAGGCCGGTGTAGGGCTCATCGATCTTGCCACTTCCCGTGCATCTTCATGAATGCTGCGAGGGATCCTCCTGGCCGGCGTATGGGGGCAGCATGCCGGCTTCAAATCACAGCGTTCGCAAATCAGTTTGCTGGCCCGATAAAGGATCGTGTCCCCACCGGTCACACGTCCCGTTGCGTACAGATAGCCGCCTTCCGGACAGAGGTAGCGGTCATGAACCGGATCGAATGTAAAGTCACGTCGGCCAAGCGTTCCATCTGCTCTCTCAGACTTGTCCCATACCGGCACATGCGGGGCAATGCCCTTGTCATGGACCATCCAGCCCAACAGCGATGCCGTGCCATAGGCCGTATCACCGACCAGGTGCTGGTGCTTGATTGGAAACGTTGCTCCACCCGTTCAATCATCAGGCGGGTTGACTTAACTTCGTCGGGACGAAATGCCGGTGTCGCTTCGACATCCACGATAATGCCGGCCTGCAGATCCAAAAGAATAATTGGTAGAGTAAGCAAAGAAGGCCGGGCCACCGGGTGCCGCGCTCCACGGCAAATCCTTCGCCTGCGACCAGGCCTTGCGCGATGCATTGGGAGCGCACCAGTTCAAACAACTGGCGAAAGGTATCTGACTCAAGAAATCGGCCAAGCCGGTTCTTGGAAAAGCTGGAGTGGTCAGGTACCGGATCCTTTAAGCCCAGGCGGCAGAACCAGCGGTAGGCCAAATTGAGAGGTACTTCTTCGCACAAGCGTCGCTCGGAGCGAATGCCGCAGCAATAACCGATGACGAGCATGCGCAGCATCAGCTCGGGATCGATAGAGGGGCGCCCTGTATGGCTGTAAAAGATAGCGAGGCGATGGCGCAAGCCGGAGAAGCCCAGGAAACGGTCAATGGACCTCAGAAGATGAGTGGCCGGAACATAGTCGTCCAGGCGAAAGGCGGTGATCCGTTCCCGCTTTGCAACTTGAGGTCCCATCATGGTGGCCTCCGCTTCCAGTGAATTGCTTCACCTTAGCGATCAACCCCTCATCCTTCAAGCGAGTATTTCAACAGAATCGGTCGGAAGCAGACACTCAATATTAAGCTCGCGATACGTGCGAGAACGCACCTTTAAAACGATGCTCTAAATATTAGAATTATACAGAGTAAAGCCGCATTTCTATTGAACCAAAAGGAAAAATCATTTGCGTAAATTCTTTGTGCGTGGAAAGAAAAAATCATTATGCGATTGGCGGACTATATCCGGAATGATCTTGAAACCCTCCTTCAAGAATGGGAGAAGTATGCTAAAACCATTCATTCCCCGATAGGGCTCAATAGGAATGAATTGCGGGATCATGCAGAAGAAATGCTCCGAGCCATTGCTAATGATTTGGAGCTTCCCGAGTCAGAACAGCAGAAATTCGATAAGTCCAGGGGACTACGTGATTTCACCCGGAAGCATTCGTTTGGTCGAGATGAATCGGCGAGTCAGCATGGACTCGGGCGGCTACAGAGCGGATTTGGCATCGAAGGATTAGTGTCTGAATTCCGGGCGCTTCGCGCGAGCGTTCTTCGATGCTGGCAGAAAGCACAGCGTACTGGCACGGTGGAGTCCGATTTTGCGGATATGTACCGGTTTAACGAAGCAATCGATCAAGCGTTGGCCGAGTCTATCAGCAGCTATGTCAGTGAAAAGGAACGGCAGGCTCGGCTCTTTGAATCGATTCATTCGTCTGCGCCTGATCACAGTTGCGTGTTGGACTTGAGCGGCAGGGTGATATACGCCAATCGTGCGATGGAACTCATGTTGAACTTACCTTTATCTGCACTCAAAGGTAAATATTTTTTTGATTTTGTCACGGAAAGCCCCGAGCAGCTTTACCACGAGATCTGCCAGATAATTCAGACTAAGCAATCGCTTCATACAGAATTGTCGTTCCATGATCGACCTGGCACCTACGAATACATATTTTTCCCTGTCTTGGCAGAAGACGGCACAGTGGAATCGATCACGGGTGCGGCACGCAATATTTCTGAGCGCAAAGCAAAGGATGAGGAAATTTGGCGCAGCGCGAATTACGATCTTTTGACAGGTCTGCCGAATCGCCGCCTATTTTATGATCGACTTGAGCAAGAGATAAACCATGCTGAACGTACCGGATCAATGATTGCATTGCTATTCATTGATCTCGACCACTTTAAGGAGGCAAATGATATGCTTGGCCACGACGCCGGGGATATTCTGTTGCGTCAAACAGCTGATCGCTTACATACGTGCATCCGCAAACAGGATACCGTCGCCAGATTAGGGGGCGATGAATTTACAATCATCCTGGCAAACATTGAGCACTTCGCAGACGTAGAGACCGTAGCCAAGAAGACCCTGAAAGAGCTGGCCAGAAATTTTTCAATATTGCGGCAAAATGTTCATCTCTCCGCCAGCATTGGCATCACGCTTTATCCCAGGGACGCTAGCACGACGGAGCACCTGATTAGAAATGCTGATCAGGCCATGTATGCAGCAAAGAATGCGGGGCGCAATTGCTTCGCCGTTTATACTGATGAGATGCAAAAGGGTGCATTGGTGCGTCTTCGCTTAATCACGGAGTTGCGCCAGGCAATTTCGCAAAATCAGTTAGCAGTCTTTTATCAGCCGATTATCGATTTAACAAATGGAAAAACCAGCAAAGCGGAAGCGCTCGTGCGATGGCAACATCCTCAGATGGGCTGGATTCCCCCTAGAGAATTTATTGGTTTGGCGGAAGAAATTGGCGTCATCTCTGAGATAAGTAATTGGGTCTTCACCAAATCGGTGAGCAACGCAGAAGAATGGAGGAAGTCATTAGGAGGGCAGTTTCAAATAAGCGTTAACATTTCGCCTTTTCAATTCATGGAACGAAAACATGGGCTGAACTGGATAGAGTATTTCAAGCATATTGTCCTGGATAGTAATAGCGTTTCGATCGAGATCACAGAAAGCGTTTTCCTGAACTCGGAGGAGCTGAATGTAATGGAGAGGCTTGCTGATTTAAAGAAGATTGGCATTCAATTGGCGATTGACGATTTTGGCACTGGCTATTCTTCGCTGTCCTACTTAAGAAAATTTGATATAGATTATCTGAAAATCGATCAATCGTTTGTCCATGACATGACAAGCGACGAAAGTAGCAGGGCAATTGCCGAAGCCATTATTGCCATGGGACATAAGCTAGGTTTGAAAGTCATTGCCGAGGGTGTTGAAACAGAGGAGCAACGGGATTGGCTCAAGAATTTCGGTTGTGATTATGCGCAAGGTTTCCTGTTTTCAATGCCACTGCCGGAACAAGAGTTCGTGCAGCGATACGTTCATTGAACTCGCAGTCCAGACGTTATTGGCTAAAGATAGGGTGATGTGCATTGATTTCTGTCCTAGTTATTATTCTTGGTGTATGGCTGCTTTGGGTCGTACATGGACGTCCCCGGATTGCCAAGCTTTTCATTTCATGATGGTTCAGAAATAAAAATTGCATCCGTACATCCGGACTTTCTTGCGGCATAAAATGCCGCGGTCCCTAATGGGATGTGCTAGCTGAGGCCCAATCGATAGCACGCATTTCTCATGCTACGATCCAAGCGGGCTTTTTCAGCTACGGTCTTACCTGTTGTGCCATCACGTCATGTCTGCCTGAGCAATCGGTGCAAGGAGTGAATGGCCTGCTGCTCTACATGCTTGATTGGCACAAAGCGCATAGTGGACTGGCCAACCGCTTCACAAATGGCTTCTGCATCCGCCATATCATTTTTGTTGGATTTGACGTAGAGCTTGACGAACTGTGGCGCCATCAAGCGCACGGTATGGCCAAAGCCCATGAGTTTGCGTGCCCAGTGATGAGCGCTGCCGCAGGCTTCCTTGCCAATAGCAGGGTGACAGGGCAGCAAAGAAAGCCGTCGTCTGATTACGCTTGAGTTGCTTCTTGAGAATGGCCTTTCCACTTGAATCAACGCCATGGACCTGAAACACGCTCTTTGCCAAATCAATGCCAATCGTCGTAATCTTCATGATGACGTCCCTCTCGGTTAAGTGGTTGCTCGACACTTTCACTTTGGCACATCCGATGCCGTTTCGGGTGGAGGCGTCCATCCCATGGATAGCGGTCATACAGACGATGATTGTTACGTTGTTCCGATAAAATCAACTGCCGTTCTGAAAGCGTTTCATAAAATTCTCTGTGCCTGTTACCGCTAGTGTTATGACGGTGTCAGACGGGGCGTGCAGGATGATCGTGAGCATCTGGAGGCATTGTGGAGAGTGCATCCCTGAACAGGGAGTCTACCTTGTCATGTATGTCCGGGCTTTTGTATCTCTCTTCGATATCATGCTGTACATGCTGCCGGATATTATTGAATAATGATCTGCCAAAAGAAGGATAGCGTTGCGGCAAAGAACTCAAGAATGCAGTGATCGCCTGCATTTGTTTTTCTTGATGCTGTTCATGCTGCTGATCGAACACCCTTTGGTCCTCCTCATTGAGGATGGTAATTTTTCCTTTTTTAAGCCTGTCCATTTCGGCTGCGGTTAGATCAGCGCACTTGCCTACGATTGAAAGACACATGGCAGCTTTGAAATCAGCTGCTGCCTGCGGCACCTCCTCCAAAGTTGAAAGTGCGCTATCAGAACAATTCTTTTCTAGAGATAATCTAAGTGTCTCAGCTCGCTCTGCCGCCGTAGCATCTAGGGCAGAGGTCAAAACTCCTTTAGCACACTTGACCGCGTGAACCTGCAAAGCAACAGCAGCGTCGCGTTGCTCTATAGACAAGTCTGAAGAAAGCCCTTTTTCCAATGTTTGCACAGCAAAATCAGGCGCGGATGCATTGGAGACCACGGCCACAATTGCGCTCACAATTTCTTCTGCAAGGGCGGATTGTTTGCTGCTGTCAAGCAATTGGTCAAATTGGAGAGCCATTATTACCTTTATATTCAACCGTTCATATAAACGATAGACAACTCATCCAGCTTTAAACGGCAGCCGAAGGAGTACAAGACGTCTTTTCAGACTGTATGGCTTTGAATTTCATAGTAAGTTGCAAATTAGGCAGCCGAAGATGAGCATTGCTTGGCTATAAATGTCTGTATATGGCCTCCTTCTCATTTGCAAACAATTCGTTGTTTGGCTTCGGTACGACTGCTCAGGTTAAGTGTTTTGCGGATTTGCTGAAACAAATGGATATAATGCCTTTCATTTCAATTCACCGCCGTTGGCATTCTCCCTAAATGAGCGCTGCAACATTGAATACGCTGGCTCCTAAACGCTTGTCATTGCTATCTGTCATAGCTGGCATTCTTACAATTAGTATTTTCATCGCAGACGCCTTTACGCCGCTAAGCATAGCGATTGCGGTGTTGTACGGTATTGTAATTCTGATGGTATCTCCCGTCTGGTCGCGCCGCGCTGTCATAACGATGACGATATTTTGCATGATGCTCACCGTAGCCGCCTATATCATCGGCCATGGCTTGGACTTGTTCGGGCCGGCTTTTGGCCGTTTCCTGATCAGTCTCGCAGCGATCGCAGTCATTGCTTTCTTGGTCTTGAAGGGACAAGCGGCCAACCATGCCTTGCACCAGTTAAATTTCACTCTTGAAGAACGCATATTTGCTCGAACAAGTGAGCTCGAGCGTGCGCATGCGCAGTTGCATCAGTCGCAAAAAATGGAAGCGATCGGTCAATTGACCGGCGGTGTGGCGCATGACTTCAACAATATTTTGCAGGTCATCAT
>JAUYVH010000025.1 GCA_030715135.1 Keguizhuia sedimenti
GGCGTAAAGTGGGAAAGACCAAGCGGGGCAAAGGTACAAAGCTCATGGCAATTGCGGACGCTGCAGGTCTTCCAGTCGCCCTGCACACGGCTTCTGCTAGCCGTTATTTCATCACCCTTGTCGAAGCTACCGTCAATGAAACCGTCACGGTGGGACGACCCAGGCGACTTGTCGGGGATCGTGCCTACGACTGTGATCCGCTCGATGACAGGCTCGCAGCCGATGACATTGAGCTGATCGCGCCGCACAAGTGCAATCGCGTCCGGCCCGCTACGCAGGATGGACGCAAACTCAGACGCTACAAGCGCCGCTGGAAAATTGAACGCATGTTCGCCTGGCTGAATAAATTCAGACGCATCGTGACCCGTTGGGAGTACGACGATCAACGATTTACGGGCTTCGTCCATCTAGCTTGTTCCATGATCTTGCTTCGCAGGTATTTATGAAATGAGTTCTAGTTGTTCATAAACGGCCGTGGCAATGCGCGACAGGTCGGATTTGCTGACGCCAGCTGACAGTGCATAGCCGAATTTGCCGTCAATCCAGTAAAAGACATTCACCGGGCCTTCTTGCGCAAACCGAAAGCCGGTATCCTTATTGTGTGCCTGCTCGGTCGAGACATATAAAGTCAAGCGCTGGCCTGCTGCATCGTGGTACATGAATTGCGCGACTGGACCGCTCTGGCCTGGCAGCAAGCGTCCACCGATTAATTCATAACCAAGTTTGCCGAGCTTTGGCGGACGGACTTGGGCGCCAATGCGCTTGGACAGCCACGCGATCAATTGATCTTCCTGATCGGCACCGATCTCAACCGGCCGCCGCACGTCCGGGCTGTAAACAACATGGGCAATCGCGGCTTGCCGTGCCAGCCCGCTGGCTTGCAGTTCCGGGTTGGTAGACGTGGAATGCGATGACTGGTCAAGCAATGCCGCAGTCTGGGTTCCATGCAGCACCCATCCGGCGGTACCGCTTGTCAGCGCAATCAAGAGTCCGGCGGCGAGCCGATAAACCGGATGGGCACTTTGGCGAGACCGCTGCGACAGGCGCGCCGGCACCGGTTCATCCAGCACTGGATTGAATAGCGCGCGCAACTCGTCGCGTTGCGCCTGGTAAATACGTATGCGCTCTGCCTCTGCCGGATGTTCGGCCAGATACTGCTCAATCTCGGCATGGCGCGCTGGCGGCAGCACTCCATCAACATACGCATGCAAATCGGCTTCAGTTATGGGCATGCAATTCATTTCACCACCTTCAATGAGGGAGCCACGGTACGGCCTTCCATAAGCTCCCGCAGTTTTTCGCGGGCTCGTGCAAGACGTGACATGACAGTGCCCACCGGGATGCGCAAGGTCGCAGCCACTTCTTCATAAGTCATTTCTTCCAGCGCTACCAGCAGCAGGATTTCACGCTGATCGGCCGGCAACATTGTTAGTGCAGTTTCCATATCACGCATTTCCAGCTTGTCGGTGTGCGCTGGGTACACCGCAGGTATTGGCGTATCCTCGTCGAGAACGGTCGTCATCAATGTCGGCTTGCGGACTCGGTCGACGTACAGGTTATGCATGATGCCGAACAGCCACGCACGCATGTCGTAACCTCGCCGCCATGTGGACAATTTATCCCAGGCGCGCTCCAGCGTATCCTGCACGAGGTCGTCTGCATCGGTGCGCTCGCCCACCAACGCCCGCGCGTAACGGCGCAGGCGGGGAATGCAGGAGATCAGCGCTCTGCTTTCGTCATCTATCAAATCTTATCCATTCGAATGATTGCGATGCTGCGGCGTCATTCCTTCACGACGTGCCAGATATTTTTAAAATTTTCGCCATTGCGATCGCCCGGCTTTTGGTCAGCCGCATACAGGTAAAGCGGCTTGCCGTTATACGCCAGTTGCTTGCTGCCATCGTCGCGCGTGACCACGGAGTAGGGCGGCGACACCTTGCCGGCTGGCGCTGCAACCGGCGGCCAGAGTTTTGCGCATTGATCGTTGCAAACACTCTTTCCGCTGCCGGCCGCATCCTTGTCAAAGGTATAAACAGTCATGCCGGACTGGTTGACCAAGGTGCCGCCAGTTTTTTTCACGCCTTTACCATCAGCAGATGCACAGCCGATCAGCCCCAGGGCGAGCGCTGTGCCGGCGATTAATTTTTTCATTTGAAATGCTCCGTTGGATTAAGAAATAGCCAGTAATGATTGGCGTTCTCAGCTGGATTCACAGCTGGCATACAGGTATACGTTTATCCACCCGGTTTATTCCATTCTTTAATAAAATTTTTTAATAACGAAATTATTTCTTGCATTAGCTGGCCGGCACGATACCGATCCAATTAATGAACATGTCTTTGCTAATAGGCTGACAGTAAAGGCGAACTATAGACTACAAAGTCAAGCTAAAATTACTCTATAGCTGTTCCTGCCAGTGATGCCCGAACTGCCGAGCCAAAAAAGCCTCGGCACGCTCAAGGATAAAGTAACGAAAGGCTTCGGTTGCCGGAGAAAGCGTCTTTGAATGCGTATGCACCAGGTTCCAGGCCCGGACCACCGGTGTACCTTCCACATTAAGCATCGCGATGCGGCCCTGATCTAGTTCAATGCCAATGGTGTGCATAGACAAAAATCCAATTCCTAATCCGGCCATGACGGCCTGCTTGATGGTTTCGTTGCTATGCAACTGGATTTTGAAGCGAGGGGTGATGCGTGCATCGTCAAAAAATTTCTGCATGGCGGCACGCGTGCCGGAGCCAGGCTCGCGCACGATAAAATCCTGCAGCCTCAAGTCTTCGACACTCAGGCGGCTCTCGCTGAGAAGTCTATGCTGCGGAGCGGCAACAAAGACATGCGGGTGCGCGGCGAATGGTTCCGCGCGAAGTTGCGTTTCCCGGGGCGGCCGCCCCATAACAGCGATGTCCACCTCGTTAGATTGCAGCAGGGACACCAGTTCGTCACGGTTTCCCAATTGCAAATGCAAGTCCACGCCCTCATGCAAATCGCGAAAATCCGCAATCATCTTCATCATGAAGTACTTGGCGGTGCTCACAAAACCTATCTTAAGCATTCCCGTTTCGGCTCCCTGCAGCCGGGCGGCCACATCTTCGGCGTCCTTAAGCGTTGCCAGAATGCGCCGGGCATACACCAGCATGTATTCGCCGGTCGTAGTAAGGCTTATCTGACGGCCCTGGCGCTCAAAAAGCGGCAGGCCCACATGGCTTTCGAGCTCTTTGATCTGCATCGTCACGGCCGGCGGAGTCAGATGCAGGTTTTCGGCGGCGCGGGCAAAACTTAAATGCCGCGCCACCTCGGAAAACACCCGCAATTGGCGGAACGTCGCGTTCTTCATTAAGCAACTCCTGAAGATCATCTCAATAAAAACTGAATATACCTTATTTAGTTAAGTAGTTATATTCAATCCAAAGCTTTCCGATATTCCAGTTTGACCACGCGTTCCGCCATATTCCAACGAGGAGATCTGCATGAGTGACACGGCTACAACCCAGATTACCGACAGCAAGAAGCGCTATAGCGCTGGAGTGCTGAAATACCGCCAGATGGGTTACTGGGACCCGTATTACGTGCCTAAGGATACGGACACCTTGTGTCTGTTCCGCATCACGCCCCAGGACGGGGTGGACCCGGTAGAGGCCGCTGCCGCCGTCGCCGGCGAGTCCTCGACCGCAACCTGGACCGTTGTCTGGACCGATCGGCTGACAGCCTGCGACAGCTATCGCGCCAAGGCCTACAAGGTTGAGCCGGTGCCGGGCCGTTCGGGCGAATACTTCGCCTGGGTGGCGTACGACCTGATTCTGTTCGAGGAAGGCAGCATTGCCAACATGACGGCTTCGCTGATTGGCAACGTGTTTTCTTTCAAGCCGCTCAAGGCGGCCAGGCTGGAAGATATCCGAATCCCAGTTGCCTATGTGAAAACCTTCAAAGGTCCGCCGACCGGCATGGTCGTCGAGCGTGAGCGTCTCGACAAGTTCGGCCGTCCCCTGCTGGGCGCCACCACCAAGCCGAAGCTCGGTCTGAGCGCACGCAACTATGGCCGCGTGATCTACGAAGGCCTGAAGGGCGGGCTGGACTTCATGAAAGATGATGAAAACATCAACTCCCAGCCCTTCATGCATTGGCGTGACCGTTTTCTGTACGTGATGGATGCCGTCAACAAGGCCAGCGCGGCCACGGGCGAAGTCAAGGGCAGCTATCTGAATGTGACAGCCGGGACCATGGAGGCAATGTACGAGCGTGCCGAATTCGCCAAGGAGCTTGGCAGCGTGGTCGTGATGGTTGATCTGGTGATCGGCTGGACCGCGATCCAGTCCATGGCGGAGTGGTGCCGCAAGAACGACATGATCATGCACATGCACCGCGCCGGTCATGGCACCTATACGCGGCAAAAGAACCACGGCGTAAGTTTCCGCGTGATGGCCAAATGGCTGCGCCTGGCCGGTTGCGACCACCTCCATACCGGAACGGCGGTAGGCAAGCTGGAAGGCGATCCGCTGACCGTTCAGGGCTACTACAACGTCTGCCGCGACAGCTACACCAGGACCGATTTGACGCGCGGCCTGTTCTTCGACATGGACTGGGCCGACACCAAGAAGGTCATGCCTGTGGCCTCCGGCGGCATCCACGCCGGCCAGATGCACCAGCTGATCGACTTGTTCGGCGACGACGTGATCCTGCAGTTCGGCGGCGGCACGATCGGCCACCCGCAGGGCATCCAGGCCGGAGCGGTGGCTAACCGCGTGGCGCTCGAAGCCATGGTGAAGGCGCGCAATGAAGGCAAGGACATCCTGCAGGAAGGCCCCGACATCCTGCGCCGTGCCGCACTGCACTGTAGTCCGCTCAGGGCGGCTCTCGATACCTGGGGAGATATCAGTTTCAACTATCAGTCCACCGATAGCAGCGATTATGTGACCACCCCGGCTGTCGCAGCCTGACCGAACCCAGAACAGGAGACTTAATCATGATGACCAATCCAACCGGCCGACTCACGCAAGGACAGTTCAGCTTTCTGCCGGAGCTGACCGACGAAGAGATTGCCGCACAGGTGCGGTATGGCCTGTCCAAGGGCTATGCCTGGAGCGTGGAGTACACCGACGACCCGCATCCCCGCAACACCTATTGGGAAATGTGGGACATGCCGATGTTCGATCTCAAGGACGCCGCCGGCGTGCTGATGGAAATGAATGCTTGCCGAGCGGCCTTCCCGCGCCACTACATCCGCCTGATGGCGTTTGATTCGACGCGCGGGGTGGAGTCCATCACCATGAGCTTCATCGTCAACCGTCCCCAGACCGAGTCCGGCTTCATGCTCGAACGCCAGGAAATGCAGGGCCGGTCCATTCGCTACACCATCCGCGGGTATGCTGCCCAGCGGCCCGAGAGCGAACGGTACTAAAGCCTGGTATCCCCACGAAGCAAAACCCTGTCAGGAGAATGGCATGACAGCATCACAGTACAGGATTCCGGGACAGCTTCAGGCTGCGGCTGCTCCGGTTCCGGCGGCCGGTCCCGAGCCAGGCCGCGCCATCGAGGCCCGCACTGTAGGTGAGGTATTGGCGCAGACCCAGGTCGAGGAGGTTCTGGCCGAGCTGGACCGGGAGCTGGTGGGGCTGGCTCCGGTCAAGGCCCGCATCCGCGACATGGCCGCGCTGCTGGTGATCGACCGTCTGCGCGCCAATCTCGGCCTGGTGGCGCAGACGCCTTCTCTGCACATGTGCTTCACCGGCAATCCCGGGACCGGCAAGACGACGGTGGCGCTGCGCATGGCGCAGATTCTCCATCGCCTCGGTTTCGTGCGCGAGGGGCATGTGGTAAGCGTGACGCGCGACGATCTGGTAGGCCAGTTCATTGGCCATACCGCGCCCAAGACCAAAGAAGTGCTCAAGAAGGCGATGGGAGGCGTGCTCTTCATCGACGAGGCCTACTATCTCTACAAACCCGAGAATGAGCGCGACTACGGGCAGGAGGCAATCGAGATCCTTCTGCAGGTGATGGAAAGCCACCGTGACGACCTCGTAGTGATCCTCGCAGGCTACAAGGACCGCATGGATACCTTTTTCCGCAGCAATCCGGGCATGAACAGCCGAATTGCCCATCACCTCGATTTTCCGGATTACAGCGTGCCGGAGCTGTTACAGATAGCCCACAAGATTCTAGATGCGCAGAACTATCGCATGGGCGCAGGAATGACGGAGGAGCTGCAGGAATATCTGCAGCGGCGCCTCAGTCAGCCGCACTTTGCCAACGCGCGCAGCGTGCGCAATGCACTCGAGCGGGCGCGCCTGCGGCAGGCGAGCCGCTTGTATACGCAGCGTGACCGGGAACTTACTGCCGACGATCTTTCCACCCTCATGCCTGAAGATCTGCTGGCCAGCCGCGTCTTCCAGGGCGGAATCTAGATGAACCGAGGCGCACCCATGAACTCCCGCACCCGTTTGCAGGCGCTGATCTTTGATGTGGACGGCACTCTCGCCGACTCGGAGATGGCCCATCTGGCTGCTTTCAACCATGCCTTCAGTGAAGTAGGGCTGGACTGGCACTGGGACGTGCCGCTGTACACACGCCTGCTTGAAGTATCGGGCGGCAGGGAGCGCATCCGCGCCTACTGGGAAACACGGACGGACATACCTTGGGGCGGCGTCCACGACAGGGGGGCGGACGCACTGATCGAACGCATCCACCACATCAAGACTGAGGCATACGAACAGGCGGTAATGGAAGGCGCGGTAAAAATGCGTCCGGGCGTGCTTACACTGATGGCGCAGGCGCTGGAAGCCGGCCTGCAACTGGCAATCGCCACCACGACTTCGCCTGCAAACATCGCCGGTTTGCTGCATCGCTGGATCGGTCCGGACTGGAAAAGTCGGTTCGCGGTGATCGAAGATGCTTCCACCGCGCCGCGCAAGAAGCCCGATCCCATGGTGTACCGCCAGGCATTGGCCCGCCTGGGGGTGCCCGCAACAGACTGCCTGGCTTTCGAGGACTCGGCCAATGGCCTGCAAGCGGCGCGCGCCGCCGGACTGGCAACGCTGGTTACGCCCAATTCGTTCACCGCCCACCACGATTTCACCGGCGCCATGCGCGTGCTTCCGGATCTGAACGGCGTGGGCCTGGCCCAGTTGCGCGAATGGCATGCCCGGGGCATGGCCGTCCCTTGTTTCCTTTCCAATTGCGGAGGCCTTTCATGAATCCACGCGTGCGTATCGCTCCTTCCATCCTCTCGTGCGACTTCGCTCGTCTGGGCGAGGAGGTGCGCGCCATCGAAGCCGCTGGCGCCGACTGGGTGCATTTTGACGTGATGGACAACCACTATGCGCCCAACCTGACCATCGGGCCGCTGGTGTGCGAAGCGATCCGACCGCATGTGCAGATTCCTATCGACGTGCACCTGATGGCGGAGCCGGTGGATGCGCTGATCCCGATGTTTGCCAGGGCTGGTGCCAACGTCATCACTTTCCATCCCGAAGCAAGCCGCCATGTGGACCGGAGCCTGCAACTCATTCGTGACCAGGGCTGCCAGGCCGGCCTGGCGCTCAACCCGGCCACGCCCCTGGACTGGATCGACCACCTCATGGACAAGCTTGATCTGCTGCTGCTCATGAGCGTCAATCCGGGTTTTGGCGGCCAGAAATTCATTCCGTCTACTCTGGCCAAGCTGCGTCTGGCGCGTGCCCGGATCGATGAGCATGTCGCGGCGGGCGGCCAGCGTATCGCACTGGAAGTCGACGGCGGCGTCAAGACAGACAACATAGCGCAGATCATGGTTGCCGGAGCCGATATTTGCGTAGCGGGCAGCGCAGTATTCAGTGCTCCTGATCCGGATGGCGGCTATAGCGGCGTGATGCAAGCCCTCAAGCGCGCTGCATGCTGACCCATATCTAAAATCGGAGACCTTCATGCCTATTACTCTCAGAACGGCTTCAACCCTGACCCAGTTTCTCATCGAGCAGCGGCGGCGCTTCCCTGATGCGCGAGGAGAATTCAATGCGCTGATTCTGGATGCGGCCATGGCTTGCAAGGCGATTGCCAAATCGGTTGCTTACGGCGCCCTGACGGACACACTGGGCAACCACGAAGAGGAAGAAGGCGGCAGCATTAATGTGCAGGGCGAGACGCAGAAAAAACTCGATGTGCTCAGCAACGACTTGTTCATTCGCAGGAGCGAGTGGGGAGGGCACCTGGCGGGCATGGTCTCGGAGGAGATGGAGGGGCCGTATTCCATCCCGTCGCATCTGCCTCGCGGCAAATACCTGCTGGCGTTTGATCCGCTGGACGGCTCGTCCAACATTGATATCAACGTGTCGGTGGGCAGTATCTTCAGCGTGCTGCGCGCCCCGAGTCATGTGGCGGAGGGCGCACCCCTCAGCGCAACGGATTTCCTGCAACCCGGGACTGAGCAGGTGGCGGCCGGTTACGCGCTATACGGTCCGAGCACCATGCTGGTATTGTCGGTGGGCACGGGCGTGCATGGTTTCACGCTGGACCCGGTGATGGGCGAGTTCATGCTGACCCATCCCGACCTAAGGGTGCCTGACGACACGCAGGAGTTTGCAATCAACGCCTCCAACGCCCGTTTCTGGGAAGCTCCGGTCAAGCGCTATGTGGACGAATGCCTAGCCGGCAAGACCGGGCCGCGCGGCAAGGATTTCAACATGCGCTGGATTGCCTCGATGGTGGCCGATGCGCACCGCATCCTGATGCGCGGCGGCGTGTTCCTTTACCCGCGCGACACCAAGGATCCAAGTAAGCCCGGCCGGCTGCGCTTGCTGTACGAGGCCAATCCGGTGGGTTTCATCATAGAGCAGGCAGGCGGCCGCGCCAGTACCGGCCGCAAGCCGGTTCTGCGGGTACAGCCAAGCAGCCTGCACCAGCGCGTCGGTCTTGTGTTCGGCTCAAAGAACGAGGTTGAGCGCATTGAGCGCTACCACGCCGAGCCGTCCAAAGCCGAAGCGGAAGCCCCGCTGTTCGCGGAGCGCAGCCTGTTCCGGTGCTAACGCAGGATGCACAGAAAATTTCAACATCAGGAGGCAACATGTCCGAACGTCATCCCATCATCGCCATCACCGGCTCGTCCGGTGCAGGCACCAGTACGGTCACCCGCACCTTTTCCAATATCTTCCGGCGCGAGGGCGTAAAAGCAGCGGTCATCGAAGGAGACAGCTTTCACCGCTACAACCGCAAGGAAATGCAGGTAAGGGCTGCCGAAGCCGAACAGCAGGGCAACAAGCATTTCAGCCACTTCAGCGCCGAGAATAACCTGTTCGGGGAAATCGAGGATCTGTTCCGTACCTACGGCGAGTGCGGGCGGGGCAAGTCGCGCAAATACCTGCATACCGCAGAAGAAGCGGCCGCCTACAAGCTGGATCCGGGCACGTTCACGCCCTGGGAGGAACTGGACGAGAATACCGACATGCTGTACTACGAGGGGCTTCACGGAGCAGTCGTTACGCCCGAACACAATATCGCTCAGTACCCTGACCTGCGCGTCGGCGTGGTGCCCGTCATCAACCTGGAATGGATCCAGAAGCTGTGGCGCGACAAGCACCAGCGGGGCTACAGCACCGAGGCGGTGACTGATACCATCCTGCGCCGCATGCCCGACTACGTGAACTACATCGTTCCTCAGTTCGCGCACACGCATGTGAACTTCCAGCGCGTGCCGATGGTGGACACCTCCAATCCCTTTATCGCCCGCGACATCCCTTCAGCCGACGAAAGCGTCGTGGTAATCCGCTTTGCCAATCCAAAGGGCATCGACTTCCAGTATCTGCTGACCATGATCCACGATGCCTGGATGAGCCGTGCCAACACCATCGTGGTCCCGGGAGGCAAGATGGAACTGGCAATGCAGCTGATCTTCACACCCTTTGTCTGGCGCATGCTGGAGCGCAAAAAGCGCGCCATGGACCTGACCTGAAGGAGACAATACATGTTTGCTGCACCGACCCCCGATATGGCGCGTCAAATGGCGAACGCCATCCGCATGCTGGCCATCGATGCCGTGGAAGCGGCAAAATCCGGGCATCCCGGCGCCCCCATGGGGATGGCTGAAATCGCCGAAGTGCTGTGGAACAGGCACCTCAGGCATAACCCTGCCAACCCGCAATGGTTCGACCGCGATCGCTTCGTCCTGTCCAATGGGCATGGCTCGATGCTGCTCTATGCGCTTCTGCACCTGACCGGTTATGACCTGCCGATCGAAGAGCTCAAGAAGTTCCGCCAGCTGCACAGCCGGACTCCAGGGCATCCCGAAGTGGGCATGACGCCTGGTGTAGAAACCACTACAGGCCCACTGGGGCAGGGCGTTGCCAACGCTGCAGGCATGGCTTTGGCGGAGAAGCTGCTGGCAGCCGAATTCAACAAGGAAGAAAACGGGCAGACCTTCACCATCGTCGACCACTTCACCTACGTTTTCCTCGGGGACGGATGCATGATGGAAGGTATCAGCCATGAGGCTTGTTCGCTGGCCGGCACATTGCGCCTTTCCAAGCTGATTGCACTCTACGACGATAACGGCATTTCAATCGACGGCCATGTCGAGGGATGGTTTGCCGATGATACGCCCAAGCGTTTTGAAGCTTACGGCTGGAAGGTGATCCAGAATGTGGATGGCCACAACGCGGCGGAAATCGATGCGGCCATTGCGGCGGCAAAGGCTCAGGCAAGACGGGCAGATGGAAAGCCGACTTTGATCTGCTGCAAGACCGTAATCGGAAAGGGTTCTCCTAATAAAGCCGGGACACACGACATTCATGGTGCTGCACTGGGCGCAGCCGAAGTGATGGCGACCCGCGAGGTCCTGAACTGGCATCATGAGTCTTTCGTGGTTTCAGAGGATGTGGCTGCCGCGTGGAATGCGAAGGAACGGGGAATGGCCGCCGAGCGTGCATGGCACGAACGTTTTGAAAGATATCGCAGCCGCTTTCCGCAGGAAGCGGCAGAATTCGAACGGCGCATGCGCGGTGAACTCGGCAAGGCTTATATCCAGGGGCTTTCTAAGACACTGGCCGCCATTGTTGCGAATCCGGATAGCGTAGCCACGCGCAAGGCAAGCCAGAATGCGCTGGATGCGCTCGCACCGATGGTGCCCGAATTCTTCGGCGGCAGCGCGGATCTCACCGGCTCGAACCTGACCAACTTCAAGACTTGCAAGCGAGCCGGGCGCGATCAGTGGGGCAACCACCTGTCTTATGGAGTGCGTGAGTTCGGCATGGCCGGCATCATGAACGGCATGGCGCTACATGGAGGCTACATTCCGTATGGCGGAACTTTCCTTACGTTCAGCGACTACAGCCGCAACGCCATCCGCATGGCAGCCTTGATGAAGCAACGCGTTATCCATGTCATGACGCATGACTCCATCGGCCTGGGAGAAGATGGTCCGACCCACCAGAGCGTGGAACACATTCCGAGCTTGCGGTTAATCCCGGGCCTGGACGTCTGGCGCCCGGCCGACGGACTGGAAACGGCGGTGGCTTGGGCCTGCGCGGTGGAACGTCGGGACGGTCCCAGCTTGCTGGCTCTGTCGCGCCAGAACCTGCCGCAGTTGTTGAAGGAAGCAGACAGTGAAGACAAAGTGCGCAAGGGCGGCTATATCCTGTCCGATATGCCCAGCGCGCAAGCGGTGATCATCGGCACCGGCTCGGAGACCTCTATCGCGCTGCAAGCGCAGGCCGATCTGGCGGAACTCGGTATTGCTACACGTGTTGTATCGATGCCCTGCACAAATGTATTTGACCGGCAAAGCGAGGCATATCAGAACATGGTTCTGCCACTGGCACTGCCGACCGTTGCCGTTGAAGCGGCACATCCCGACTTCTGGCGGAAGTACGTCGGCCGCACCGGCAGAGTGATCGGAATCGCGAGCTTCGGCGAATCGGCGCCCGCGCCGCAACTGTATGCACACTTCGGCATTACGGCTGAGCGGGTAGCGGAGGCGGTCCGGCACCTGATCGGCGGCTGTAAAAAGCAGTCTGAAGGCATGCTGCCTGAGCACGTCGTCCCTTCAATGAACTAAGGAGAGCCTATGCCTGCTCACTGGAAAGCATGCTTTTTCGATCTGGATGGAACGCTTGTGCAGACTTCGCCCGAGATCGCCGACGCAGTCAATGCCACCCTGCGCCACTTCAACTGGCCGGAAGTTACCCAGGCGCAGGTCGATGGCTGGATCGGGCAGGGTACGCGCGAGCTTCTGATTCTGGCACTGTCCTGCGTGACCGAACAAACGGTCGCACAAGTCCGTTCCGGGGCAGACCTGAAAGAAGCCCTGCCAATCTTCGATCGCCATTATCAGAAAACTTGCGGCACGCGCAGCCATCTCTACCCGCATGTGCGCGAAACACTGCAGACGCTGCGCGAGCAGGGATGCCGCCTGGCCGTGGTCACCAACAAGGAAGAGCGCTACACGCACGCCGTATTACGTGCGCACGGCCTTCAGGAAATGTTTGATCTGGTCATCAGTGGCGACACCTTCAGTAACAAAAAGCCTGACCCCGTAGGCATTTTTTATGGTTTGGCGCTATGGGGTGTGTCCAAGTCAGAAGCCTTGTTTATCGGTGATTCCTCTATTGATGCCGCTACCGCGCGCAATGCCGGCGTGCCGGTTTGGCTGCTTCCCTATGGTTACAACATGGGCCAACCGGTGCAGTCTTGTGCTCCTGACCGCGTGATCGAGGATTTTTCCGAGGTGTTATGACACCAGAAACAAAGTAAATCCTGAAAGCAGCGCCGCGGGGATTCCAACGCAGTGCGCAATTATGAGGAGTGAAGACAGCGGCACCGATGACCTGCGGGCGTCGGCAGCCTGGCAACGGTCTCCGTAAGACCATGCAAGCTTGCTTCAGGGGGCAACAATTTACATAACTGGAGACGTGCAATGAAAGTACAGCGTTTTTCCGACGTGGTGTGCAATGGCTTTGCCGATAGAAAGCGCGTATTCATACGCGCCGATCTCAATGTGCCGCAGGACGATGCCGGCAATATCACCGAAGACACCCGCATCCGTGCTTCCGTTCCCGCGATCCGGCAAGCGCTTCAGGCCGGTGCGGCCGTAATGGTGACTTCCCATCTCGGCCGTCCTGAAGAAGGCAAGTTGCGCGCGGAGGATAGCCTGGAGCCGGTTGCCAGGCGCTTGTCCGAATTGCTGGACATGCCGGTGGCGCTGAAGCAGGACTGGGTGGACGGTGTGGACGTCGCGCCCGGACAAGTGGTGTTGCTGGAAAACTGCCGCGTGAACAAGGGCGAGAAAACGAACAGCCCCGCGCTGGCGCAGAAGATGGCCAGGCTGTGCGATGTATATGTGAACGATGCATTCGGCACCGCGCACCGCGCGGAGGCGAGCACGTATGGCGTCGCGCAATATGCGCCCATCGCCTGCGCAGGCCCTTTACTGGCGGCCGAGTTCGACGCAGTCAGCAGGGCGCTGGCTGCGCCGGAGCATCCGTTGGTCGCTATCGTCGCCGGCTCCAAGGTATCGACAAAGCTCACGATTTTGCAAAATCTAGCAAAAAAAGTGGACCGACTGATCGTCGGTGGCGGCATCGCCAACACATTCATGCTCGCCGCCGGCCTGAAGATCGGCAAAAGCCTGGCTGAGCCTGATCTCGTGAGCCAGGCTAAGGCGGTGATAGAGGCCATGAAAGCGCGCGGTGCGGATGTGCCGATTCCGACCGATGTGGTCGTTGCCAAGGAATTCAGCGCTACGGCACTGGCCACCGTCAAACAAGCCACAGAAGTGGCCGACGACGACATGATTCTGGACATCGGCCCGGAGACTGCAGCCAGGCTCGCCGCCCAACTCGAGGTAGCCGGCACGATTGTCTGGAACGGGCCGATGGGTGTGTTCGAATTTCCTGCCTTCGAAAACGGCACCAAGCTCATCAGCAAGGCGATTGCCGATTCTGATGCCTTCAGCATTGCAGGCGGAGGCGATACCCTGGCCGCCATTGCCAAGTACGGCATCGAAAAGGATGTGGGCTACATCTCCACAGGCGGGGGCGCTTTCCTGGAAATACTCGAAGGCAAGACGCTGCCTGCCCTGGAAATTCTTATGCGGCGCGCCGCGCAAAACTGATTCTTCACACTTAAAGGAAAAATACCATGGCTTTAGTCTCCCTTCGCCAAGTGCTGGACCACGCCGCCGAGTACGGCTACGGCGTGCCAGCCTTTAACGTCAACAACATGGAACAGGTGCAGGCCATCATGGAAGCTGCTCAGGCCACCGACAGCCCGGTCATCCTGCAAGCTTCTGCCGGTGCGCGGAAGTATGCGGGCGAGGCCTATCTGCGGCATATGGTATTGGCTGCCATCGAAACGCACCCTGACATTCCGGTGGTGCTGCACCAGGATCACGGCGCTTCACCCTCGCAGTGCCAGCAATCGATCCGGTCGGGTTTTTCCAGCGTCATGATGGATGGATCGCTCCTGGAAGATGCCAAGACACCTGCGGGCTACGAATACAATGTCACGGTCACCCGCCGCGTCTGCGAAATGGCCCATCCCGTGGGCGTCTCGGTTGAAGGCGAGCTGGGATGCCTGGGATCGCTGGAAACAGGCGAAGCCGGCGAGGAAGATGGCGTGGGCGCCGAAGGCAAACTCAGCCACGAACAAATGCTGACTGACCCGATGCAGGCAAAGGATTTTGTGAACCAGACAGGCGTGGATGCACTGGCAATCGCGATTGGCACCAGCCATGGCGCCTATAAGTTTACTCGTCCGCCCACCGGCGAAATCCTGGCGATCGAACGCATTTCGGACATCCACGCAGCGATTCCCGATACGCACCTGGTAATGCATGGCAGCTCCAGTGTTCCTCAAGAGTGGCTGGCTATCATTCGCCGGTATGGAGGTGATATCAAGGAAACTTACGGAGTACCTGTGGAAGAGATTGTGCGCGGAATCGCACGTGGTGTACGCAAGGTCAACATTGACACCGACATCCGCCTGGCCATGACCGGGGCGATGCGCCAGCTTTTTGCTCAGCAGCCCACTGAATTCGACCCTCGTAAGGCTTTACAGGCTGCGCGCCATGCAGCTAAAGACATCTGCCGACTTCGTTTTGAGGCCTTTGGCTGCGCAGGTCGGGCTTCACGGATTCGCCCAACTCCACTGGAAGCTATGATTCCATTCGTTAATCAACGAAGCGCAGGTTCAAATTACGAGGTTTTAAGAGATAGATAGACTGTCGCAAAGCCACCCAACATGAATGAGACCGTGGCAGCCATTGGGCGCGGCGAACGGCGCGATAAGCCACGCGCACGATGTCCGTTTTTACATCCCGAGCCGAGACGCGCACGGCTACCGACCAAGAGGCCTGTCGCGACCAACGTTCTGTTTCCGCATCGATTTGTACGTCGGGCAAGGGGGTTGCCATGCCGAAAAAAATGGCGAAACGACCGATCCCCAAAAAAAGCAACGCTCCACGCCATATCACCTCGCACGGGATGCAAAAGGCCGTCAGTAATGGCGTTAATTCCCGCCATGCAACCGCTAAAGAACTGGAACATGACGGTCGCCAAGCCAATAAGCAATCCTCCGGCCAGAGAGGCTCATATCGTAAAGTTTGCTCAGTCGATCGTCACTTTCTGCCTTCTTTGCCGCTTTTGTGCGGCCCGCAATAGAGTTCGTACAGCATCTGCATCATCGCCATGGCTTCCTCGCTCGCAATGCTGTAAAAAATCTGCTTGCCTTCCCGCCGAGTATTGACCAACTCCTCTTGCCGCAAAATAGCCAGTTGCTGCGACAGCGTCGGCTGTTTAACGCCGGTCAGTTCCTCCAAATCCGCAACACAATATTCCCCTTGCGTCATTTGGCATAAAAGAAGCAAGCGGTCTTGATTTGCCAATACTTTCAACAACCCGGTTGCTTGCAGCGCTGCAGCCTGCATACCCTCCAAATCAATTTCTTCAACAGGTAGCATCATATGTAGATAGGTATAAAGAAAATCAGCTGTTATGACAGAACTTTTGACAATAAGAAGGAGTCATAGTTTCAAATTATATATATTATGTTTTCTTAAATATTATTTCGTTGAAAGTTTGTGCCTCCTGAATAAGGCAATGCGCGGACAAGCTTGCCGTCCGTTGACGAGATGGCGATTTTATCTTTGAAATCGGGGCATTCATGAAAGCAGTCAAGTATGTATTTGCCGGCATAACGCTATTAATGTTGGGCATCCTGAATTTGAGTTCCGCGCTTGCGCAGACCGGTTCAGGGCTTCGGGTCTATGGGCCAGGAGGGCCGGCTCCCGCAATGAAAGAAGCAGCCAAGGTATTCGAACAGAAAACAGGTACGCCTGTTGTGGTCACTGCCGGCCCGACGCCGGAATGGATTCAAAACGCAAAAAGCGATGCGGACGTCATTTATAGCGGCTCGGAAACTATGATGACTGACTTTGCGCAGGCAATGGAGGGCGGCTTCGATGAGGCCAAGGCGGAACCCCTTTACTTGCGGCCTTTTTCGATCCTGGTCCGCCCAGGCAACCCCGAGAAAATCACGGGGCTTAATGACTTATTTAAGCCTGGCTACCGTGTGCTGGTAGTCAACGGTGCTGGCCAGAACGGCGTTTGGGAGGATGCGGCAGGCCGGAAAGGTGACATCGAATCTGTCCGGGCCTTGCGTAAAAATATTGTCAAATACGCGAAGAACAGTGCCTTGGCCAAGCAGGAATGGATCAACGATCCTTCGCTGGATGCCTGGCTGATCTGGAATATCTGGCAAGTGGCTAATCCCACTCTCGCTGATGTGGTGCCAGTTGAAAAGGATTATGTCATCTATCGTGATACCGGCATTGTCCTGACTAAAAAAGGCGAGCAGACAGCTGCCGCAAAACACTTTGTCGCCCTTTTTTGAAATCAAGCGATGGCGCAGCGATCTTCAAGAAATGGGGTTGGATCACCCCATCAAATAAAACCAAGGCGAAAAAATAAAGTTTGATTAGGGGCAGCTGTATTTCAGGAGACGATCATGGTAAAGACACAATTAGCCGCAGCAGCGATCGGAGGAGCAGTCCTTATTTCCAGTGCGTTTGCACAAGGGGCCGGGAAACCGCCCGTAGCGGAGTTCAAGCCGCCGGCTGAATCAACGATACCTGCCGGGCCCCAGGGCGACGCCATACGCAACGGCAAACTTCTGCTGACCGAAACTTACCAGCGGTTGCCTAACAATGTCGGCAACAAGCTGACGTGCGCGAACTGCCACCTCGGCGGCGGCACCGTAGCCAATGCCTCTCCATGGGTTGGGATATGGGGGGTCTTTCCTGAGTACCGCGCCCGCAGCGGCCGGATCAACTCGCTGCAGCAGCGCATAAATGACTGCTTCCAACGATCGATGAACGGCAAGGCGTTGGCCTACGACTCAAAAGAGATGAATGACATCCTGGCTTACATGCATTGGCTGTCAAGCAGTGTCCCCACCGGAGTGAGCGTGAAGGGAAGGGGCTTCGGACCAATCAACCGTGAGCTGAAACCGAACGCCGAAAACGGCAAAAAAGTATATGCGGCAAAGTGCGCCAGCTGCCATGGCGCAAATGGCGAAGGCATGAAAACCGCGCAAGGAACCTATACTTTCCCGCCCTTATGGGGCAAGGACTCCTTCAATGTCGGCGCCGGCATGGCGCGCACTTATACCGCAGCCGCTTTCGTCAAGTCCAACATGCCGCTTGGACAACCCAATACGCTTACCGATCAGGAAGCTGTGGATGTGTCGGAATACTTCACGCATCAGCCGCGCCCGGATTTCGCAGGAAAATCCAAAGACTGGCCAAAAGGCGATAAACCCAAGGATGCAAGGACTTGACCGTCTACACGTAGAATTTTTTATCCTTTAAGTTTTTGTCGCGACGCTGATTGCGTGCTGTTAAGAGGTGGTCGAACCTTTCATTGGAGCATGTATGATATTTCGCCAGTTATTTGAGCCAGTTTCCAGCACGTATACATACCTACTTGGAAGCAAGGAGACTGGGAAGGCAATTCTGATCGACCCGGTCATCGCGACCATGGACCGTGATCTGGCCGAACTGCAAAAGCTGGGGCTGACGCTGGCCTACACGGTGGACACGCATGTGCATGCGGACCACATCACGGCCGCACTGGA
>JAUYVH010000026.1 GCA_030715135.1 Keguizhuia sedimenti
TCTCCCTTGCTGGGCGAGCACACCGACGAAGTCCTGGCTGAATTCGGCTTCAGCCAGAGCGAAATCGAAGAACTGCGTTCTGAGAAGGCAATCTAGTTGGCACGATGACGGACGATTAAGCGCCCCTGCCGGGGCGTTTTTTTTCCGGAGAATGCAGTAGCTCCGCGTTTGTGCGTGCTTGGTAGCGTGTTTAGCTTCAGGCACGTAATAAAGTAATAAAACACGGCATCTGACTTTATGTCTGCTTTTGAAAGCACATGACTCGTGTATAAAATTAAAATGCCTTGTTTGCGGTAAAGAGGATTTGAAATATCGTCAATTGAAAGACCAAGGAATATTTGTCATCAATTGAAAGTTTTTTATAAACATGCTGGGAATTCTTCGAAAAAAATTGACCTGTATAAAGAATTTGAAAATTTTTTCATAAACTATTTGAACATAGGTGTGGTGTCCGTATATGATGAAGGGTTATAAAAAATACCTATGTTCAACTGCATTTTGCATCTAAAAAACATCATGGATGCAAAGCCGCATAGACGAGCCTGAAGGCTGAGTAAACGTCTACCTCATGCAGGCCGAAGATAGCGATTCCAGTACTTAGTAAGCTGATTAGGAATATCAATGAACCAAAAAATCATTCCCATCGTAGCGCCAGGCGTAACAAAGGAACGTAAACGCCAAGCCCCAAAAGGACGTCGAGTTGATCCTGCAGCATTGGCTGAAGTTCAAGCATTGTTGGGTACGGAATCCCGTCAGGCAGACATGCTGATTGAGCATTTGCACAAGATTCAGGATAAATTTGGTCATCTGTCCGCGGCCCATCTTCGCGCGCTATCCGAAGAAATGAAGCTGCCGCAGGCGCACGTATATGAAGTCGCCACTTTTTATCATCATTTCGACGTCGTCAAAGAAGGCGAGAATGCGCCTGAGGCATTGACTGTTCGCGTATGCGAGAGCCTCTCCTGCGATATCGCAGGCGCGAAGGATCTGCTGACGCGCTTGCCTGCAATTCTTGGCAAGGAAGTGCGCGTTATCGCTGCGCCATGCGTAGGACGCTGCGAACAAGCGCCGGTCGCAGTCGTTGGTCAGAATCCTGTCGCTAAAGCCACTTGCGAATCTGTCGCTGCCAAAGTAAAGGCAAACGAGACGACGCATGTGGAAAAAGACATCATTGATTACGCCGCTTATCAGAAAGACGGTGGATACCAGCTGCTGAAAAACTGTATCTCCGGCCAGCGTGACGTGGAAGCAGTTATCAAGACCATGGAAGACTCCGGTTTGCGTGGCTTGGGCGGAGCAGGTTTCCCGGCCGGTCGCAAATGGCGCATCGTACGCGGCGAAGCCGGTCCGCGCCTGATGGCAGTCAACATCGACGAAGGCGAGCCAGGTACCTTCAAGGATCGTTACTATCTCGAACGCGACCCGCACCGCTTCCTCGAAGGCATGCTGATCGCGGCATGGGCAGTCGGAATCGAGACAATCTACATTTATCTGCGCGACGAATACCATGGGTGCCGCGCGATGCTGGAAGCGGAAGTGGCAAAACTGAGAGCCAATCCTCCGATTTCCAACATGCCGGAAATCCATCTGCGTCGCGGTGCCGGAGCCTACATCTGCGGTGAAGAATCCGCGATGATCGAATCCATCGAAGGCAAGCGCGGCATGCCGCGCCTGCGTCCGCCCTATGTGGCGCAGGTCGGTCTGTTCGGTCGTCCTACACTTGAACATAACTTCGAAACGTTGTACTGGGTACGTGAAATTCTGGAAAAAGGCGGCGAGTGGTTCACCTCCCACGGCAGAAATGGCCGCAAAGGTCTGCGCTCCTATTCCGTATCCGGTCGCGTGAAGAATCCAGGCGTAAAGCTCGCACCCGCAGGCGTCACGATTCAGGAATTGATCGATGAATACTGCGGCGGCATGCTGGACGGTCACAAGCTTTACGCTTACCTGCCGGGTGGCGCATCGGGTGGCATATTGCCGGCAACCATGAATGACATTCCGCTGGATTTTGATACACTACAGCCGTATGGATGCTTTATCGGTTCCGCTGCGGTGATGGTGCTGTCCGACAAGGACACGGCGGTTGATGCGGCGCGGAACCTCATGCATTTCTTCAAAGACGAGTCTTGCGGTCAATGCACGCCATGCCGCGTAGGCACAGCAAAAGCGTACGATTTGATCAATCAACCAAAATGGGATCTGGCATTGCTGGAAGACCTGTCGACCGTTATGCGCGATGCATCGATCTGCGGTCTCGGACAAGCGGCGCCCAATCCGATTGATTGCGTCGTCAAATATTTTCCGCAGGAATTGGCCTGATAAGGCGGAGAGAACTTACTCATGAATGCGATTACCAGAAATGAATTGGCGCAACTCGATGCGCCTACCGTTACCTTCTCGATCAACGGACAGGATGTAAGTGGTAAAGCCACCGAAACCATTTTCCAGGTTGCAAAGCGCGAAGGCGTTGAAATCCCGCACTTGTGCTACATGGAAGGCATGGATCCGGACGGCAATTGCCGTGCTTGCGTCGTGGAAATCAACGGCGAACGCGTGCTGTCCCCGTCCTGCTGCCGTTATCCAACCAATGGCATGAAAGTGACCACCAACAGCGAGCGCGCAGTCGCATCGCAAAAAATGGTGCTGGAACTGCTGCTGTCCGACATGCCGGAAGCTGACTACACGCTGGACAACGAAGTGGACCAGTGGGCGCGTAAGCTGGAAGTCGGCAAGCCTCGTTTTGCTCCGCGCGAGCATGTCAAGGCAGACCTTTCTCATCCTGCAATGGCAGTAAACCTGGATGCTTGTATTCAATGTACCCGCTGCGTACGCGCCTGCCGCGACGAGCAGGTCAACGACGTTATCGGCATGGCCTTCCGTGGCAGCGCCGAAAAAATCGTGTTCGACATGGACGATCCGATGGGTGCGTCCACTTGCGTGGCATGCGGAGAATGTGTTCAGGCATGCCCGACCGGCGCGTTGATGCCGGCACGCAATGTAGGCCTGGTCGAGCCAGACAAGAAAGTCGACTCGGTTTGTCCGTATTGCGGCGTTGGCTGCCAGTTGACCTACAACATCAAGGACAACAAGATTCTTTACGTCGAAGGACGCGACGGTCCTGCGAATCAAAAGCGCCTGTGCGTCAAGGGCCGTTACGGTTTTGACTATGCGCATCATCCGCATCGCTTGACCAAGCCGCTGATCCGCCGTGCCGATGCGCCGAAACGCGGCGACTTCGTGATGGATCCGAACAATGTCATGGAAGTGTTCCGCGAAGCGACCTGGGAAGAGGCGCTGGATCTGGCTGGCGGCAAGCTCAAGCAGATCCGCGACCAGTATGGCAAGAAGGCACTGGCAGGATTCGGTTCCGCCAAGGGCAGCAACGAAGAAGCTTATCTGTTCCAGAAGCTCGTCCGTACCGGTTTCGGCAGCAACAACGTCGACCACTGCACGCGCTTGTGCCATGCATCGTCGGTAGCCGCCTTGCTGGAAGGCATCGGTTCCGGTGCCGTGTCCAATCCGGTCATGGACGTCATGAAATCTGAAGTTGTGATCGTGATCGGTGCCAATCCGGTGGTGAACCACCCGGTTGCCGCAACCTGGATCAAGAATGCAACCAAGGCCGGCACCAAGCTGATCGTGATGGATCCGCGCCGTTCCGACATTGCACGCAATGCCCACCGTTACCTGCAGTTCAAGCCGGATACCGACGTGGCGATGCTGAACGCGATAATGCATGTCATCGTCAAGGAAGGCCTGGTCAACAAGGAGTTCGTCGAAAGCCGTACCATCGGTTACGAAGAACTGGAAAAGAACATCGAAGCCTACAGCCCGGAGAAGATGGCGCCTGTCTGCGGTATCGACGCGGATACGCTGCGCTATGTCGCGCGTTTGTACGCGACTTCGAAGGCATCCATGATCCTGTGGGGCATGGGCGTATCGCAGCACGTGCACGGTACCGACAATGCGCGCTGCCTGATCGCGCTGTCGCTGATGACAGGCCAGATCGGACGTCCGGGCACCGGCTTGCATCCGTTGCGTGGCCAAAACAACGTGCAGGGCGCTTCCGACGCCGGCCTGATCCCGATGATGTACCCGGATTACCAGCATGTGAGCGATCCGAAAGTCCGCGCAACTTTTGAAAAGGCATGGGGAGTTCAACCCGGTACCCTGGACGACAAGCCAGGCCTGACCGTGGTTGAAGTCATGCATGCAATCAAGGAAGGTAAGATCCGCGGCATGTATGTGCAAGGTGAAAACCCTGCCATGTCCGACCCGGACGCTGGACACGCACGCGAAGCCATGGCATCGCTGGACCATCTGGTCGTGCAGGATATCTTCCTGACCGAAACCGCTTACCTTGCAGACGTGATCCTGCCGGCAGGTGCCTTCCCGGAAAAAACCGGAACCTTCACCAATACCGACCGTATCGTGCAAATGGGACGCCAGGCAATCAACCCGCCGGGCGACGCCAAGCAAGATCTGTGGATCATTCAGGAAATCGGCAAGCGACTGGGCCTGGACTGGGACTACAAGCACGTTTCAGAAGTATTCGATGAAATGCGCCATACCATGCCGAGCATCGCCGGCATCACCTGGGATCGTCTGGAGCGTGAAGACGCCGTGACTTATCCGTGCGTGAAGGAAGGCGATCCTGGCGATCCGGTCGTGTTTGTCGACGACTTCCCGCGCGAGTCCGGCCGTGCACGTTTTGTTCCTGCAGATATCATTCCTGCGAACGAGCGTCCTGACACGGAATACCCGATGGTATTGATCACGGGTCGCCAGCTGGAACACTGGCATACCGGCAGCATGACGCGTCGCGCTTCCGTGCTCGACGCTCTGGAGCCGGATCCGGTAGCTCTGATTCACCCGCTGGACCTGGCCGAAATGGGCGGTAAGCCGGGCGAGGTGATCACGATCGAATCGCGCCGCGGCAAAGTCACGCTGTATGCGCGTGCCGATGACGGTTCGCCACGCGGAGCCATTTTCGTGCCGTTTGCGTACTACGAAGCAGCAATCAACAAGCTGACGAACCCGGCGCTTGACCCGGTTGGCAAGATCCCGGAGTTCAAGTACTGCGCAATCCGTGTAACGGTAGGCGGAGAAGCACCGGTACAGAGCAGCTACGGTGGTGGCCAGGCTCTGGAAAGAGTGATTGCGGAAGCTGCAGCAGTTTAAGGCAGCACAATCCGCTAAAAAGTCCCGGTTGATCACCGGGACTTTTTTTTTGAGCCACGTGTTGTTAGGAATCGCCAAGCCACTTCGTAGGAAGCAGCATGTTAAATTTTTCTCGCGTATAGTAAGAATGGTAAGTTACTGTCATCTGATGCTTTTTATCGAAATATATTGCGTATGAACCACCGGCCGGTTTTAAGTCATGCCACCCGAACGCTGACCCAGGATGTGGAAGTGCTCGACGAGCGGGGCCGCAGCTCCGTGATTTCCATTCCTGCCGAGCAGCCATTGACGGTTTACGTCGACAAACGCGAACTCGTGACGCTCATGACGCTGGGCGCCGAACCGGAAGCATTGACCCTCGGCTACCTGCGCAACCAGCGGTTGGTGCATTCGCTCGAAGACGTGGCGACCATACAGGTCGACTGGGAAGTGAATGCTGTAGCAGTGGTGACGCGTGCCGGTATCCTCGATATCGAAGAGCGGACTTCAAAACGCGTGGTGACCACCGGCTGCGGTCAGGGCTCGGTATTCGGCGGGCTGATGGATGAAGTCGATTCGATCGTATTGCCTGCAGATGTTCGCATCAAGCAATCCATGCTTTACAAGATTATCGACACGGTTCGCGTGCATGAATCAATTTATAAGCAAGCGGGATCGGTCCACGCATGCGCGCTGTTTTCGCTAGACGGGGAATTGCTGTATTTCGTCGAAGATATCGGGCGCCACAATGCAGTGGATGCGATTGCCGGAAAAATGTGGCTTGACGATGTGACAGGCGAAGACAAGGTTTTTTACACCACCGGCCGCCTGACGTCCGAAATGGTGATCAAGGGCGCGCAAATGGGCATACCGTTTTTGCTGTCGCGTTCCGGCACGACGCAAATGGGCCACACAGTCGCCGAAAAAATTAACATGTCATTGTTCGCTCGCTGTAGCGGCAAGCATTTTCTGATGCTCACAGGCAAGGAAAGACTGACCTATGAGCCGCAACTGATCGAGGCCGCAATACGAGACCGCAATTGACGCGCTCGTATAAATCTGTCTAGAGCTTCCCCGAGGGCCGAGTCCAATATCCCGGTTGTGCGTAAATCGCTTTCAAGGCATCGATAAAAAAGCGGATTTTTGCGGGCAAATGCCGTTGTTGAAGATAGACCGCCATGATGTCGTAGTGGGGCAGTGCATATTCATCGAGCACGGTGATCAGAGTTCTGGATGCCAGCTGTGCCTGGATTTCCCATGTGGAGCGCCAAGCCAGCCCCAAACCTTCGCAAGCCCAGCGGTGCAGCAATTCGCCGTCGTTGCAGTCGAGATTGCCGTTGACTCGCACCGTGACCGGCTTGCCGTTTTTCTGGAAATGCCATCCGCGCTGCTGTCCGCCCTGCACGTTGAATGCAAGGCAATTGTGGTGACTTAGGTCATCCAGGCTCTTGGGCAAGCCGTAACGCTCGAAATACGCGGGTGTGCCGCACACGACGCGTTGGTTGGTTGCCAATTTTACGGCAACAAAATTGGGATCGATGGGGCCGCCAATGCGAACGGCCATATCGTAGCCTTCGCGAACCAGGTCTACTACATGGTCTGTCAGGTTAAAGGAGAGTTGGACCTCGGGATTGGCTGAGAGAAAAGCGGGTGCGTGTGGTGCTACATGCTGCCGTCCGAACGAAGCCGGAGCAGACACAATCAGATGGCCGGTCGCCTTGTGGCGGCCCTCCGAAATGACTTTTTCCGCAACTTCCAGTTCACTCAATACTTTGCGACAATGATCAAGGAAAATCGCGCCGCGCTCGGTAAGCGTTAAATGGCGGGTTGTACGGTGCATCAACTTGACGCCTAAACGCTTCTCTAATGCGTCAATACGCCGGCCCAGCATCACCGGCGTTACATTTTGCGTGAGTGCTGCCTTGGCCAAGCTGCCTTTATCCACGGCACTGACGAAGGCTTGGATTTGCTTCAACTTGTCCATTTTTCAACCAGTACTTCCAGTATCGAATAAAGCGATCTTTAATGTTCTTATCAAACATCCAGTCTATCTATAATATAATGCCGTCCGAATAAATTGATCCTTAAAATTGCATCTGGAGAAGTATCATGGCAAAAATGACTGCGGCCGAAGCGGCCGTCCACGTAATGGAAAAAGAAGGCATCACGGTTGCCTTCGGTGTACCGGGCGCGGCGATTAACCCGCTTTACGCCGGCCTGAAAAAGCGTGGAACCATCAAGCATGTGCTCGGCCGCCACGTTGAAGGCGCATCGCACATGGCCGAAGGCTATACCCGCGCCAAGGCGGGAAATATCGGCGTATGTATCGGTACTTCCGGTCCTGCAGGCACCGACATGATCACCGGCCTGTATTCGGCATCCGCCGACTCCATCCCAATTCTGTGCATCACCGGTCAGGCGCCGCGCGCACGTATCTACAAGGAAGACTTCCAGGCCGTCGATATCGAATCGATCGCCAAGCCGGTCACCAAGTGGGCCGTGACCGTTCGCGAGCCCGCACTGGTTCCGCGCGTGTTCCAGCAAGCCTTCTACCTGATGCGCTCCGGCCGTCCCGGCCCTGTCTTGATTGACTTGCCGTTCGACGTGCAAACCACCATGATCGAATTCGATCCGGAAACCTACGAATCGATGGGTGCAGCCAAGCCGAAAGCAAGCCGCGCGCAGATCGAGAAAGCGCTGACCATGCTGAACGAAGCAGAGCGCCCGGTAATCACCGCCGGCGGCGGCATCATCAATGCCGACGCATCCGACCTGCTGGTCCAGTTTGCTGAAACCGTCGGCGTGCCGGTTATCCCGACCCTGATGGGCTGGGGCACGATTCCTGACGACCATCCGCTGATGGCAGGCATGGCCGGTTTGCAGACCAGCCACCGCTACGGCAATGCCACCATGCTGGCTTCCGACTTCGCCATGGGCATCGGTAACCGCTGGGCCAACCGTCACACCGGTTCCGTCGAAGTGTTCACCAAGGACCGCAAGTTCGTGCACGTCGATATCGAGCCGACCCAGATCGGCCGTGTCTTCGGCCCTGACTATGGCATCGTGTCCGACGCCAAAGCCGCACTGGAACTGTTCGTCGAAGTGGCGAAAGAATGGAAAGCTGCCGGCAAGCTGAAAGACCGCTCCGCATGGGTCAAGGATTGCCAGGAGCGCAAGCGCACCATGCACCGTCGTACCGACTACACCGAAGTGCCGGTCAAGCCAATGCGCGTCTACGAAGAAATGAACAAGTTCTTCGGCAAGGACACCCGTTACGTTGCATCGATCGGCCTGTCGCAGATCGCTGCCGCGCAATTCCTGCACGTGTACAAGCCACGCAACTGGATCAACTGCGGCCAGGCAGGCCCGCTGGGATGGACCATCTCCGCAGCGCTCGGCGTTCGTACTTCCGACCCAACTGGCGACATCGTGGCAATTTCCGGCGACTTTGATTTCCAGTTCATGATCGAAGAACTGGCTGTCGGCGCGCAATTCAAGCTGCCGTACATCCACGTACTGGTGAACAATTCCTACCTCGGCCTGATCCGCCAGTCGCAACGCGGTTTCGATATGGATTACTGCGTTCAGCTGGGCTTTGAGAACGTCAACTTCAATGAAGAAGGCGCAAAAGGCTACGGTATCGACCACGTGACCGTCGTCGAAGGCCTGGGCTGCAAGGCAATCCGCGTGTTCAAGCCGGAAGACATCATTCCTGCATTCGAAAAAGCCCGTGCATTGATGAAGCAATTCAGCGTGCCGGTCGTTGTCGAAGTCATCCTCGAGCGTGTCACCAACATCGCCATGGGTACCGATATCGACGCGATCAACGAGTTCAACGACGTTCTCGACGTTAAATAATAGGAATAGGAGCGACTATGCCAAAGCTGGCTGCTAATCTGACGATGCTGTTCAATGAGGTTCCATTTATGGACCGTTTTGAGCAAGCTGCAAAGAATGGTTTCAAGGGTGTGGAATTCCTGTTTCCGTATGACTTCCCGGCGGCCGACGTCGCTGCGAAGCTCAAGGACAACAAGCTGGAGATGGTGCTGCACAATCTGCCGGCCGGTAACTGGGCCGGTGGTGAGCGCGGTATCGCCTGCCATCCGGATCGTGTTGAAGAGTTCAAGGCCGGTGTCGACAAGGCGCTGGAATACGCGAAGGTGCTTGGCACCCAGCGTATCAACTGCCTGGCTGGTATCGTGCCCGCCGGCGTGTCGCAAGAACAGGCCGAAGCAACGTTCGTATCGAACCTGAAATATGCTGCCGACAAGCTGAAGACAGCCGGTATCCCCCTGTTGATCGAAGCGATCAACACCTTCGATATTCCCGGCTTCTTCCTGTGCGGCACCAAGCAGACGCTGGACATTATCACCAAGGTCGGTTCCGACAACCTGTTCTACCAGTACGACATCTATCACATGCAGCGCATGGAAGGTGAATTGGCCAACACGATCAAGGCGAACCTGCCCAAGATCAAGCACGTGCAGCTGGCCGACAACCCGGGCCGTTTCGAGCCGGGCACCGGTGAGATCAACTACCACTTCTTGTTCAAGTTCCTGGACGAGATCGGTTACGACGGCTGGATCGGCTGCGAGTACAAGCCTAAAGCCGGTACGGTAGAAGGTTTGAGCTGGCGCCAAGCTCACGGCCTATAATGCACGGTCTGTAAGCACAGGTTGCAAAGCGGAGCGGCGTGGTTCACGCCGCTTTCTCACTACAAAAAGGAATTCAGGAGAAAAACATGGCAAAAGTTGGTTTTATCGGACTGGGCATCATGGGTGCCCCAATGGCCGGTCACATTCTGGCAGGCGGCAATGAACTGTACGTCTACGACATCAAACCTGCACCGGCAGCATTGACCGACGCTGGCGCCAAGGTTTGCGCATCGGGAGCGGAAGTCGCCAAGAATGCCGACATCATCATCACCATGGTGCCGGATACTCCGCACGTGGAGTCCGCATTGTTCGGCGAAAACGGCATCGCTGCAGGCCTGTCCAAGGGCAAGATCGTAGTCGACATGAGCTCGATCTCCCCGATGGCGACCAAGGAATTTGCCAAGAAAATCAATGCGCTCGGCTGTGAATACATCGATGCGCCGGTATCCGGCGGCGAAGTTGGCGCCAAAGCGGCAACCCTGACCATCATGTGCGGCGGTTCGGAAGAAACCTTCAACAAGGTTAAGCCACTGTTCGAACTGATGGGCAAGAACATTACCCTGGTCGGCGGCAATGGCGATGGACAGACCACCAAAGTGGCTAACCAGATCATCGTTGCACTGAACATCCAGGCCGTTTCCGAGGCGCTGCTGTTTGCATCGAAGGCTGGCGCCGATCCGGCAAAAGTTCGCCAGGCGCTGATGGGCGGATTTGCCAATTCGCGTATTCTGGAAGTACACGGCGAGCGCATGGTCAAGCGCACCTTCAATCCGGGCTTCCGCATCGAATTGCACCAGAAGGATTTGAACCTGGCACTGCAAGGAGCGAAGGCAATGGGCGTGTCCCTGCCGAACACGGCAACTACTCAGGAATTGATGAACGCCTGTGCAGCAAACGGCATGAGCGGCCTCGACCACTCGGCACTTTGCCAGGCGATTGAACTGATGTCGAATCACAAGATCGCACAATAAACGTAGCGTGCAACATAGCCAGGCTTCCTTTCCCTCAGGGAATGGAAGCCTGATGCAATTTATGTCCTGACATCAGGACATGTGGAACAGTTAAAGTTTTTGATCGGTATTTCATTGATATGGGCGAAGACCGCTTCGTTTGCATCATTCCCGGTCGCTTGAAGAAAAGGTGCCAGTATGGCCGCGACTGACCCTCGCAAATTTTTGCTCGATTTATATTCCAGTGCTGTGGAAGCAGTCAGCCCACAAAAGTGTCTGCCGGCTTTTCTGCCCAAGCCATCCCCCAATGGACGCACGCTCGTAATCGGCGCCGGAAAAGGCGCGGCCGCTATGGCCAAAGTGGTGGAAGACCATTGGGAAGGCGACATTTCCGGTCTGGTTGTCACGCGTTACGGACACGGCGCGGATTGCAAGCGCATTGAAGTCGTTGAAGCTGCACATCCGGTGCCGGACGCGGCCGGACGCCAGGCAGCCGGGCGCATCATGGAAATGGTGCAAGGCCTGAATGAAAATGATCTGGTGCTCTGCCTGATCTCCGGTGGCGGTTCGGCTTTGCTGGCCTTGCCTGCGGACAGCATCACGCTGGAGCAAAAGCAGGCGATCAACAAAGCCTTGCTGCGCAGCGGCGCTACGATTTCGGAAATGAATTGCGTGCGCAAGCATCTGTCGGCCATCAAAGGCGGCCGCTTGGCATTGGCTTGCGCGCCAGCGCGCGTAGTTACCTTGCTGATTTCCGACGTTCCGGGTGACGATCCTGGCATCATTGCCAGCGGTCCGACTCTGCCCGATCCGACGACTTGCGCCGATTCGTTGGCCATCCTGGAAAAATACAATATCGAAATCCCGCCAAATCTGCGCCAGCATCTGGAGTCCGGTGCAGGCGAAACGCCCAAGCCGAATGATCCGCGCTTTGCACGCAATAGCCATCACGTAATTGCGACGGCACAGCAGGCGCTGGAAGCGGCCGCAGCCACGGCGCGTGCGGCCGGCATCACGCCGTACATCCTCTCCGACGGTATCGAGGGCGAAGCGCGCGACACCGGACTGATGCATGCAGCCATTGCCAGGCAGGTTGCCGAGCGCGGCCAGCCGTTCGCCAAGCCTTGCGTAATCATTTCCGGCGGCGAAACGACGGTGACCGTGCGCGGCAAGGGCCGCGGCGGGCGCAACGCGGAATTTCTGCTGAGCCTGTCTGTCGCGTTAGACGGCTATCCCGGCATACATGCAATTGCCGCCGACACCGACGGCATCGACGGTTCCGAAGACAATGCCGGCGGCATCTATCAGCCGGACAGCATCAAGCGCGCGACGGACTTAGGCTTGCGTCCGCGCGCCATGCTGGAAAATAACGATGGCTATACTTTTTTCAGTACCCTTGGCGATTTGGTGGTAACCGGGCCTACCCGAACCAACGTCAACGATTTCCGCGCTGTGCTGATTCTGTAGCACGGCAATTGCAAGCGGAATAGAATCCTATCGGCCCAAACAATTACATCATTCGGGAAATTAAATGAGACGTCAACGTAATGCAAAAATCATCGCGACACTAGGTCCGGCAAGCTCGAGCAAGGAAGCCATCCAGGCTTTGTTCGAAGCCGGCGCCGATGTCTTCCGGTTCAACTTCAGCCATGGTTCGCATGAGGATCACAAGAAGCGCTACGACACGGTGCGCGAGGTCGAGCAAATCGTCGGCCGTCCGATCGCCATCCTGGCTGACCTGCAAGGCCCCAAGCTGCGCATCGGACCTTTCGCCGACGGCAAGATCATGTTGACTGCCGGCTCCGAGTTCACGCTCGACCGCGACACGGCACCAGGTACGCCGCAGCGCGTCTGCCTGCCGCACCCTGAACTGTTCGAAGTGATTGCGCCGGGCCACTCATTGTTGCTGGACGACGGTAAGTTGCGTCTGGAAGTATTGGCCAGCGATGGCAAGAGCATCCGCACGCGCGTCGTGACCGGCGGCCCCTTGTCCGACCGTAAAGGTGTGAACGTCCCGGACGCCATTCTGCCAATTCCTGTGCTGACCGAAAAAGACCGTCGCGACCTGGAATTCGCATTGTCGCTCGGCGTGGAATGTGTGGCGCTGTCTTTCGTACAGCGTCCGGAAGACCTCATCGAAGCGCGTGAAATCATTGGTGACCGCGCCAACCTGATGACCAAGCTGGAAAAGCCGCAGGCAATGGACTGCATCGACGAAATCGTACGTTTGTCCGATTCCGTCATGGTCGCCCGCGGCGATCTCGGCGTAGAAATGCCTCCCGAGCGTGTACCTGGTGCGCAAAAGCGCATCCTGCGCGCATGCCGCCTGCATGGCAAGCCCAGCATCGTGGCAACCCAGATGCTGGAATCGATGATCGTGTCGCCTACGCCGACCCGCGCGGAAGCTTCCGACGTGGCCAGCGCGATCTACGATGGGGCCGACGCGGTCATGCTGTCCGCCGAATCCGCAAGCGGCGCCTATCCGGTTCAGGCGGTGTCCATGATGGATCGCATCATCCGCGAAGTCGAGAAAGATCCGCTGTATCGCAACCTGATTGATGCGCAGCACGAAGGTCCGCTGCCGAATCGTGGCGACGCGATCTGCGCAGCCTTGAGAAGCGTCAGCCAGATCATCGGTGCAACTGCGACCGTCACCTACACGACCTCCGGCCACACCAGCTTGCGTGCAGCGCGCGAGCGGCCGACGGCGCCTATCGTCAGCATTACGCCGAGGTTGAGCACGGCGCGTCGTCTGGCATTCGTGTGGGGCGTGCATTCCACCGTCAGCCCGGATATCCATAGCGTCGACGAGATGGTTGAAGCAGCATGCAAGACGGCAGTAAGAGAAGGCTTTGCGAAACCCGGTGACCAGATCGCCATCACAGCAGGTATGCCGTTCGCGCAGCCGGGTACGACGAACTTGCTGCGTATCGCCGAAATCTCGGCATAAGCCAGCAGCCGCAGTTTTGTGCCCGTACCATGGGCACGCTGCTAAAGCCGCGGCGAGCCGCAGTAATAAAAAAGCGGATTATTCATTTCTGAATAATCCGCTTTTTCTTTTCACATGGCTATCTTCAAAGTACCCGGAAGATAGCGCGAATGGCGTGGCCTATCTCAAGAACTTGCCATCCCTGCCAAGAAGCGTCAGTTCGACAAATTCACTGCCTGAATGGTCGGTCGGGCTATACGTGACCAGCAATCCTCCCATGTCAGCTCTCTGCATGGATTCCAGTGCGCGTATAAAACTTTCCCGTGTCAGATTGCGGCCTGCCTTGCGCAATCCTTCAACCAGCACCTTCGCCGAAACGAACCCCTCCATCGCAGCATACGAGATGGTCGCACCAGTTGCCTTGGCGGCTGCCTGGAACTCTTTTCCAAGGCGGCTGGTAATCAGATTGGGCGGTGGAGTGATTTGGGCAACGATCACGCCGGCACCGGCGGAGCCGACATCTTTTATGAATCCGAGCGACGAATTATTGGACATCACCATGATCTGCATGGTGCCGCCCTGTGCACGAATCGCTTTAATGATTTCGATCGTGTTTTTTCCCGAACTGACGATGATGAGTGCCTGCGGATTGGCTGCGACAACTTTTGCGGCAGTCGCATCAAAGTCCGGATTCAGGCGTGGGAAGATGTTGATAAATGCAGGAGTAAGCTTATAGAGGGACATTCCCCTTTCGAAGCCTGTGACCCCATCCAAGCCCAAGGGATCGTCTTTTTCGTAGGTCAGCAAGCCGATCTTTTTCATGCCGATTGTATTGAAATGCTCGATCGCCTTCACTACCTCATCCTGGTACTTCGCGCGCACATTGAATACGAAAGGATGGACCGGTGAGTGAAAGCTTTGACCACCGGTGCTGGGAGCAATCAGGGGTGCGCGTTCGGCGACCAGGTGCGGCAAGATCGCTTGTGTCTGCGGCGTGCCACGGCTTTGGAACAGTGCAAAGACCTTGTCTTTTTTCAGCAAAGCTTCAGCATTTTTTCCGGCCAATTCAGGCAGAAACTTATCATCCAGAACGCGCAATTCAATTTTTCGCCCGTGCACGCCGCCCGAGCCGTTCACACTCGCGAAATACGCATTCGCACCTTCACTCATTTCCTTTACCGCTTCGGCGACGGTGCCTGTCAAGCCGATTGTTTGTCCGATCAGAATCGTCGTATCGGTAACACCATCTTCAGCAGATGCCTGCCAACTTAAACACAACAGTGCAAAAGCCAAAAGCTTTTTCCAATGGATATCCATATCTCCTCCCAGTCCCCTCGCTAATTTTTCTTTAAGTGCTTGATAAAAAGCAATTTTATGAAACAGACTATATCAGGACAACTTGTTGCATACAAGTAATGCATTGCTGTCAAGCCGTTAATAGCTACACCATGGACAAGCCGGTATTTAAATGAAGACGTCGGCAATCGAATTTATTCTTATGCTCGCAGATTTGAATAATTGGATGCTTAATCCAAAAAAAGGGTGCGCAGGGGTGTAAATCTGAAAGAGAGGGGCGGAAGAATGAGACCTGAAACTCGAGAAAAGACGCACTGGAAAGCCGCTATCTAAATCGAATAGGCAAATAAAAACGGCGCCGAGGCGCCGTTTTTATTGAGACTGCAGCGAGCAAGCCCGCCGCACAGCCGAATTACACAGCTTTTGCAGCGTGCATTGCAGCAATTTGCTCTTTGGTATAACCGAGTTCGGCCAATACTTCGTCCGTGTGCTCGCCCAGCAATGGGGAAGCGGTGATTTCCGGCTTCATATCGGAGAACTTGATCGGGCTGCCGACGGTCAGGTACTTGCCGCCACGGTCTTTGTGCTCAACTTCAACGATCGAGCCGGAAGCGCGCAGGGAAGGA
Organism: Keguizhuia sedimenti; assembly: GCA_030715135.1. Classification (GTDB taxonomy): domain Bacteria; phylum Pseudomonadota; class Gammaproteobacteria; order Burkholderiales; family Burkholderiaceae_D; genus Keguizhuia; species Keguizhuia sedimenti. Next base: position 15,617 of record JAUYVH010000026.1, read on the forward strand.
TCGTTAGCCAGTTCCTTCATCGACAATACCGGTGCGCATGGGATGTCGTACTTGCGGAAGATGTCCACTGCTTCGAACTTGGTCTTGTCTTTGATGAAGTCTTCGATGAATGCGAAGATATCGAAGATCTTGTCTTGACGAGCTTGTGCCGTGTTGTAAGCAGGATCGTTGATCCACTCTTCTTTGCCCAATGCGCGGCAGATTGGCTCCCAAGCATGGCCCTGCACGGTGAAATAGATGTAAGCGTTTGGATCGGTTTCCCAGCCCTTGCACTTCAGGACCCAGCCTGGCTGGCCGCCGCCGCCTGCGTTACCGCCGCGAGGAACGACATCAGTGAACTTGCCGTGTGGGTATTGTGGATACTCTTCCAGGTAGCCGACAGCATCCAGACGCTGCTGGTCGCGCAGCTTGACGCGGCACAGGTTCAACACGGCGTCTTGCATGGAAACAGCAACCTTCTGGCCTTTACCGGTCTTCTGACGGCCCATGATGGCGGTCAGGATACCGATGGCGAGGTGCATACCGGTGTTGGAGTCGCCCAGTGCAGCAGCGGAAACAGTCGGTGGGCCGTCCCAGAAACCGGTGGTGGAAGCAGCGCCGCCTGCGCATTGCGCAACGTTCTCATAGACTTTCAGGTCTTCGTAGTGGTGACCTTCGGAGAAGCCCTTGACCGATGCCAGGACCATGCCTGGGTTCAGTTCCTGGATGCGTTCCCAGGTAAAACCCATGCGATCCAATGCGCCAGGACCGAAGTTCTCGACCATAACGTCGGATTCCTTGATCAGCTTTTCCAGAACTTCCTTGCCTTCTTTGGTCTTGGTATCCAGAGTCAGCGAACGCTTGTTGCTGTTCAGCATGGTGAAATACAGAGCATCCTTGCCAGGAATATCGCGCAACTGGCTACGGGTTACGTCACCCGAACCTGGACGCTCAACCTTGATCACGTCAGCGCCAAACCAGGCCAACAATTGGGTACATGCAGGACCTGCTTGCACGTGCGTGAAGTCAATGATCTTAATGCCTTCTAATGGTTTAGTCATGATTGCTAGTTTTCCTTATCAATTGTCTAACTTGGCTCTGAAACGAGGCGCCGAAAAGGCTCTCTCAGAAAGTGAAAAACCACCTGTGAAAGGTGGAGTGGCGCTGGCTTTGCGGCCGGCGAATTTATCCAAATTTTTGGAGTTTTAAAGCTTAGTTCTTAATACTAATTCCGTAAGCTGATTAATGTCAAGGCATCCGGCCGGATCAACTCGCGTATCTTGACCTAGGCTAAGTTTAGGATGGGGCCATAGGGGTTTCGTGGCGGAAATTGATGCCCCAAAAGAGGACGGGCATGGCCGACATGAATTGCTGCCGAAATTCATGCGGAGCGCTTGATTTTGCTGACGGTTGCCGATCAAGCGATTAGGCCATGCTCAGCACAAGCCGCAGGGTCGTTCTTTTGCGCGTCTAAATGAACCAGAATACCGGATGGCCTGCATGATATGGCGCGACCGCGCCGCGGCCTGGACTTGACGCGGCATGCCGAGATGGCAGCAGCCTAATGGCGGTCATCGAAAAGAGGTGCGCGGTGGAAGCGATACGACTTGCGTCATGCTTTAAGGCGCATCTTTTGATAAGATGTCCGTGTCCCTATCATTGACCGGGGTCAATTTTCGCCGCATCATGCGAGTTTGCCGGAACTGTCTGCCACGCCTTGTCCAT
>JAUYVH010000027.1 GCA_030715135.1 Keguizhuia sedimenti
ATTGTTCATCAGTAAGTCGTTTCCTGTTCGCCATTTCAGCACCCGGTTTGCCTGAAATTCGAGCAGACCGGTATTTATGAAATGAGTTCTAGTTGTTTTCCCAACGGCGAAAGCAGGACCTTGCCGAGAGCCGCAGGTGAATTTTTTAAGCTTCAATGTGAATCCCAACTATGCAAATCGATTTCAGTTCCGTCATCACCCTGCTGCATTCCTGCCCGAGCGGTGTCCTGGCCACGCACTCACGACAAATTGAAGGATATCCCTATGCAACGACGCTTCCCTTCGTTCTGGACGAACTGCACAGGCCGGTTTTTCTGGTAAGTGCACTCGCCGAGCACACCAAGAACCTGATGTCAGACCAGCGATGCAGCCTGTTGCTCTCCGAACCAAGCGGGCAACAAGTCTTAAAAGGAGCGCGCATCACGATAGTTGGCGATGCAGAGCGGTTTGCCGCGACGGAAAGTTTGATTAACCACTATCTGCGATATCAGCCGGACGCAAAGCAATATCTCGATCTGGGTGATTTCCTGTTTTTTCGCCTGATTCCAAAGCGGGCCCACTATATTGCCGGATTCGGTCAAATGGGCTGGTCGGAAGGGATGGAATGGGAAAATGTCCAACCATTGTCTCTTGACCAGGATGCACATCTCTGCCACGCGATGATGGCTCACCTTCCGAAGGGAATTCGCCTTTTAGGCATCGATTGTTTTGGCTTCGATGCTGAGCGCGACGGCAAGCGGGAACGTTTTCAGTTCGCGAACGCGCCAATCGCGGAAGGCAACCTGGAAGACGTCATAAGAAGGTTTCTCAAGGGACTGGTGTGACCTGCATGTATCGTGCATGCCATGGGATAATCCTATGGCAACTCCGCTAAAATGCCGTGTCGATATTTCTCGTTTGAAGCTGTGCCTGTCCGTTTGCTTCAAACCGATGCGCGGCCTATCTTTCACTTACTGAACAATGAATAATCCTCCGACTCTGCAAAACATGGCCTCATCTAACGAGGAGATCTACGGCATTCCAACCATGCGGATAAAAAGCCAGGAAGAACAAGCGATCATCGCCGCACAAGGCGCGCAAGTCTTGTCCTGGACGGATCCGCAAGGCCGGGAACGTCTTTATTTGTCGCCGCAAACTTTGCATCTCGACCCGGCACAGGGAAATAAATCATTTGGCCCTGCTATACGTGGCGGCGTGCCGGTATGCTTTCCTCAGTTTTCGGATCGCGGTCCGCTGATGAAGCATGGCTTTGTCCGCAGCCGTATCTGGGACACGGCGGATGGTTCTGAATTATCGACTGCGGACAGCGCGTCGTCCTCGCTATTCCGTTTTGCCGACGACGAAGGAACGCGTGCCCACTGGCCGCATTGTTTCAACATTCAATTGCATGCAGAAATCGGCCAGGGCCAGTTGCGCATACGTCTGCAGGTCGACAACCCGGGTGACGCGCCCTTTTCATTCACCGTCGCATTGCATACGTATCTACGCGTTGCGGATATTCGCCAAACCTCTCTTTTCGGTTTGCAGGGCGTGATGTTTGAGGATGCCACAAAAGGGATGCAGAAATCGGTTCAGCAGGAAGAAGCATTGCAGATTCCGGATGAGACGGACCGCGTTTACCTCAACCCACCGGAAAAACTCAGCTTGCACGAAGGCGGCAAGCCATCGCTTATCATCGAACAGCAAGGATTTTTCGATACGGTCGTATGGAATCCCGGTCCTGAAAAGGCACGCGCCCTACCGGATTTTCCCGACGGAGATTGGCTGCACATGCTTTGCGTGGAAGCCGCCTGTGCCGCCAGGCCGGTTACCCTGCAGCCTGGCGAATCCTGGACGGGAAGCCAGGTTTTCACGGTCCCGGGATAGGAGAACGCTTTTCTTTCCTCTGCAGACGCCGGCAAGGCGCTTTTCTATTGCTCATCGTAAGGAATGCGGTCGAACCAGTTAAGGACAAGAATGAGCAATGCCGCGCCGGGCAGCATTAAATAAGTACTGAACAATCCGGCCAGAAACGGAATGCAGGTGAAGAATGAGCGCAGTCCGAAACTGTAATGGTTACCGGCGCGGTTCAGATATGCGATTGCCAGCGATTGCGAGCGCAACAGTTCTTCTGCGCTCCCCTCCGCGGTAATCAGGTAGCCGGCATGGTTGAAAAACCTCACCGCCATCGCCATGAACAGAAATGAAATGAAAAAGCTGCCGGCCAGGAGCAAGAGTTTGACTGCAAAGATATTGAATTTCGGATCGGCGGCATGGGTCAATTCCCATAAAGAATTTCCTTCATTTCCGATGCCGCTCAGGGTAAGGGTAGCCGACAAGGCCAGCACTGCCGTGGTAGCCATGAAGCTCGCTGCCATGACTGAGTTGCGCAAGGTCTGGACCGCCAGCACTTCGGAACCCGGCCGGTTCATGACGGACTTGACCCACTTGCTTCTGATCACTGCATGCGCGCCGCGCGCCGTCTTCATGGGTGCGCGCTTTATGAGCCAGCCCAGGTAAATTTCGTAGAGCACAAAAACAAAAAGACAGCCGACAATATTTACCCATTCGATTATCAACGAGTTCGGGTACGACATGGTTCCCCTTTCTGCGCAGCCGCTTCAATGTTTACTGTGAACTTATTCCGGACATCCTGTACGGTCTTATTTCCTTGCACACGGACCTTCACCTAAGAATACTTGCAGTAACAGTAAACAAACTGCTGTACCGCTCCCGACGGCGTAAGGTGATTTTCTTCCCCGTGACTCACGATCTGAAACGATACGCCGAATTGCGCATGCAGTGCATCTGTATCATAACGAACGACGTCCAGTCCGCTGCAATGCAAAGGGCCTTTTGGACCAAAGGTCGCGATAATGACATGGCCGCCATGTTTGAGCGATTTCCTGACCTGTTCAACATAGGCTGCTCGCTGAGATGGTTCGGTCAAGAAATGGAAAACGGCGCGATCATGCCATACGTCGAACACATTCTCGGGCAAGCTAATCGAAGTGATATCCCCCGCAATCCACTTGACCAGGCTCTTCCGCTCGCCAAGGCGATCCTGAGCAACTCTCAGTGCGGTGTCGGAAATATCCAGGACACTGACGTTCGTATATCCCCGGTCCAGCAAGTCATCCACCAGAGTGGCCTCACCGCCGCCGACGTCAATGATGGCAGCGCCTTTATTGGGGGCGGCCTGCGTGATAAGGCTCAAGGAGCGATCAAGATGAGGGGCGAACCAACTTACTTGATCGGGCTTTTTAGTTCCGTATACCCGGTTCCAGTGTTCTTTGATCGACATATCTCTGTGCTACCATCCTTCCTTTTTCTACGCAGTTATGGCTGCGTAAAACATAGATATTTTTATTCAAACTCACCGCATTACACCGGTTCATTTTTCGAACAGGCGCCATGAAGGAACCTGCTTGCCTGTTTCGTGTAGTTTAAATCACCGCATCAGAAATCACCACTTCGCTGCACGTGTGTTTTTGGTATCCCGGACGAATCATGCACACGCCTCAATGCGACTCGTGTATCCGGGTCTTATGAGAAGCCGGTTGGGCCGAAAGCCCGGTCGGAGCAGCATCTTGTTTCATTTCAGCACGCGCCTGGGTTGTTACTGTACGTGCGGCGGTCAATCCGAGAACACCCATTACTGTCGCAACCAGGATGTCCGGCCAACCCGCACCGGTGCCAAATACGCCCAGTGCTGCGAGCAGCACGGCCACATTGCCGATTGCATCATTGCGCGTACAGAGCCAGACCGAGCGCATGTTGGAGTCGCCATTGCGGTAAGCGAACAACAGAATTCCGACGAAGAGGTTTGCGGCAAGTGCCAGGAAACCGATAGTGCCCATGGTCGAAGCCTTCGGGATCGTTCCTGCCGCAAGATTCCACGCCGCGGCGCCCAGCACAAAAAGGCCGTATCCGCCCATTGTCAGGCCCTTGACCAGGGCGGTTCTCGACCGCCAGATCGGCGCCAGTCCCAGTACGAACAAGGAAACGCCGTAATTGGTGGCGTCGCCGAAGAAATCGACGGCGTCAGCCAGCAAGGAAACAGAACCTACTTTCCATCCGCCCAGCAGTTCAATGCCAAACATGGATGCGTTGACCAAAAGCGCAATCCACAAGATGCGGCGGTATTTCGCGTCGACAGGCGGTTTGTCAGTGGAGCAACCTCCAGAGCAGCAAGCAGACATCACAATACTCCTTTAATCTATACCGACATTAGAAACCCTGTAGCCACTAGAAGGTCAAGAGAATTCTCGGCTTGAGTTGAAAGGAAGTAACCAATGGCGCCGCAATTCATGAAAATTGGCGAAATGGCAAAGCGCATCGGATCGCCGGTAGAAACGATCCGGTACTACGAACGGGAGGGATTGCTGCCCGCACCGATGCGTTCTGAAGGAAACTACCGCTTATACGGTTCATCGCATCTTGAAAGGCTTCAGTTCATCAGGCATTGCCGCTCTTTGGATATGTCGCTCGATGAAATTCGCAGCCTTCTGGCTTTTCGGGATAGTCCTGAAGAAAGCTGCGAAGTTGTCAATGAATTACTGGATAAGCATATCGGTCATGTTGCCGGCCGAATCCGGGAATTGCAGGACTTGCAAAAGCAGCTTGAAGCCCTCCGGAACCTGTGCCACACGACACAGGCGGCCAGGGATTGCGAAATCATGCAAAGCCTCGCAAGCACCGACGACGTGGTGCCCACCAAGCTGGGAACGCACGGTGGCGGCTGCCACTAAGTCCGGTTGCCGTTAAGCCCTATTCACTAAGCCCTATTGTTTGGCAAGGTTTTTTGCGCTCTCAGGTTGAGCGCGAATCCGATAGCGATCAGAGCGAGTACGATCAATTGCGCCACGAGCGTCTGCTGTGACGGATAGATGCCCAACAGGTCGATTCTCGGCATGGAAACAGGCGTCACATTCAATATGCCCGCTTCCTGCAGCGCGGCCGTGCCCTTTCCTATCAGCACAACTGCCAGCACGGTAACCAGCGCAGAGCTCACTGCAAAGAACCTGGCAATCGGCAACCTCCTGGTGGTGCGCAGCATCACCACGGCAATCGCCGCCAGGATCACGATGCCGGTTCCCAGGCCGAGCAGGAGATAAAAGCCGTTCTTCTCATTCCAAAGCGCAGCATAGAAAAGAACCGTCTCGAACACTTCCCGGTAAACCGTAACGAAGGACAGGATGAACAGGAACGCCAGGGATCGCTTGTTCAAAGCATGTGTCATTTTTGCCTTGACATAGGCCTGCCAGCGGCCGGCGAGGCTTTTCTGATGCATCCATACGCCGACCGTAAGCAGCACAACCGCAGCGAAGATTGCCGCAAAGCCCTCTGTTATTTCACGGCTGGCACCGCTGATATCCACCAGATATGTCGCGACCGCCCAAGTAATGCCGCCGGCCGCAAGCGCACCGATCCAGCCGGCGTGCACATAAGGCAACGCATCATTGCGTTCGGCTTTCCTGAGGAAGGCAATCATCGCAATGACAATCAACAGGGCTTCCAGTCCTTCCCTCAACAGGATGAGCAAAGCACTTAAAAATGTCGAAACGGGATCGGCATCGTCAGTATTCAGGGCACTCTTTGCCTCGGTCAGCAAGGATTGCAGTTGTGCTTCCATGTTGCCGGCCGCCTCGATGCTCCCCTCATTTACGGCGGAACGGTACAAGCCCATCGATTTTTCAATTTGTGCAAACAGGGCATGGTTCTTTGCAGCCAAGGCCGGCTCGACCGGTTCGAATCCATCCAGATAAGCGGAGATGGCCAGCTTGCCAGCGTTCGAACGGTCGCCGTTCTTGAGTGCGGCAAGGCTCTCCTTCAGCTTCATTTGCGCGACAGCGATACTGTCCTTCTGACTGGTTTCCACTACAGCGGGATTGCTGCGAAGGTAAGCCAGGAGGTTTCGCGCGAAAGCGGGGCCGATCTCCTCGGACAAGCTTGCCTCGGAGCTCTGCGTCAGGCTGCTGATGCCGTCAATCTCATCCTTGAGCGCAGGATCGGATTTCCAGAGCTTTTCACCCTGCGTGCGCTCCGATTCCGTGTACGAAAGAGTGGAAACAAAGTAGGCAACGGCCCAGCGCTCTTCTTCGGACAAGGAAGAAAAACTTTGCATGGACGTCCCTTGCACGCCCTGGGTTGTCGTCTGGTATAACGACAGGACGCTGCGCTCGCGTGCACGCTGTGCGTCTGAGAAAGCAATCGGCGGAGGATTCAATTTGGTCGCGAGAGGCGTTTCCGCATTTCCTTCCGCACCGTGGCAGCTCGCGCATTGCGCCTGATAGATTCTTGCACCGAGCTTCAGGTCCGGCGTGGCAGCGGGCGCAACCGGTATCGGATATGCTCCGATCAGTGACGCCGCCAGCGCGCGCGCACGGCTTGCAACCGTTTCCGTTGCGGACTTGTTTTGAATGGATTCGCGTAACGCTATGGAGGCCTCCTGCAGATTCTTTTTCCCGCCGGTTTCCGGCAACTCTGCCATCTGCTTTTCGACGCTCTGCGAAAACTCCACCATTTCGGCATATTCGTCCTTGCTGATAACCGTTCCTTTTTCGACGGCCCCGACATAATCGACCGCGATATAGTCAAGCATTTGCCAGATTTGCTTTACCCTTCCCTCCGTCGCATTGTCCTGGGCAAAACAGGGAGACGAAAGCACCGAGGTTATACATAGTGCAAGAATCAAACGAAAAATTCCGAAACGCGGCAACTTCATTATTTGATCAATAAAAAGAGGTGTGTACGAGCATAGTAATCCAAGATCCCTCGCTGCTGTCGGACGAGGCATGCGGACATGCAGTGCAATGGATTTGAAATCATCACCATCCGGGACTATCCGGATGCAATCGAGTTGGCATATTTTTACGCCGGCAACTTGAATGGTTTCTGTGTCATTGCCTCGACGCTCCTGACGGTAGCCGCAAGCCTGGAACGGCGTTTCTTCCACCATATGTACACGCCCGTCACGCTCAGCATGGCAACCACAAGTCCCATGAGAGAAATCAGGATACGGCCCGGAATACCCAGGATACGCCCGGAATGCAATGGGAACTGCGCCTGAACGAAAATATCTGCCGCGGTGCCCGTCCACGGCTGCCTTTCGCCCAGAAGGCCGCCGTCCTTGCCGTCGACATAGATGCGGGCATGGCCGACTCCACCCACGCCGTGATCCTCGCCTGGCTCCCAGAACTCAACGCCGTAGATGCCCCAGTTTTCCGCATAAAAAACGCTGCCGACCGGGTTGGTCCAGCCCCGCTGAGCGGCGGATGCCTGTGCGCGCTGTATCGCCTCGGCATAGGTCAGTTTCGGCACCATCGGTTCATGCGGACCGGTCGGCGCTCGCAGATCGAAAGGCGAAGGAGTCACCTTGGATACGGTCGACATCAGCGGAAAAAACACTTCGCGGTACAAATTGAGCGAGAAGGCGGTAAATGCCACGATGAAAAGCAGGCCCCAGGTCCACAGGCTGAAGGCACGGTGCAGGTCGAAATTGAGCTTGTATGCTCCGCCTCTCCAGCGGACTTTCCATGCCGGCTTCCAGCGCTGCCACCAAGACTTTTCGCTGCCGGAGACGCCAGCTCCCGCCGCTTCAGACGGCGCGCCGTTTGCACGACGGCGCCCGGGCAGCGTCAGGTAAAAACCCGTAAAGCAGTCGATGGTCCAGATGATGGCGATCACACCCAGCAGCCAGATGCCCCAGCGGTCTATGCCCCACATTTCCGGCAAATGCAGGCTGAAATGCAGAACGTAGAGGAAGGAGACCAGGTTTTCCGTCGTGATCGGCCACACCGATCCCCACTCGCGTTTGCCAAGCTCCTCGCCGCTGACCGGATCGACGAAGACCTGGTTATACCCGGGCTCGTACAGCTTGCCGGTTGAGGGATTCACGCGCGGGCTGACGCCGATTGCCAGGGAATGCCCTTCTTCCGTATGCATCGGAAGAAACGTCACCTGCACTTGGGGATGGCGTTCTTCCACCAGCCGCGCCAGTTGGAGCGCCGGCATGCTTGGCCCTTTTGTCCGCGCTTCCGTCAGATGCGGATTCAGCAGTTCATCCAGTTCATGATCCCATGAGATGATCGCGCCGGTCACGCCGCTGATAAACAGAAAAGCCGCAATTGCCAAGCCGGCATAACGATGCAGCAGCACAAAGAGACTTCGCATGGTTTTCTCCTAATCCGGCAATGCTTGCCACAAAGACCCGGTTCAATACGTCCAGTTCAGTGCGACGGTGGCATTGCGTCCTGCGCCGTAGAATCCCTGATCCCAATACAGGCTGGTGATGTATTTCTCGTCGGTCAGGTTGTTCAGGTTCAGCGTAGCTGACAGGTTTTTGCTGAACTCGTAGCGCGCCATCAGGTCGACCAGCGCATAGCTATCCTGCCTGACCCGGATCTCGCTTCCTGCATTGGAGCCGGTTGTTGGCGTGTTATCGGCAATCCTATAGATGTCGTCCTGCCATCTGACGTGCGCGCCGATCTTCATCTGGCTCATGAAAGGAAGACGGTAGCTTGCGGCCATGCGGGCGCTCTTGCGTGGAACGTAAGGCCTTGCCTCTTCCCCTTCCGAGTCCTCGAGATCGACATAGGTAAATCCACCCGAAAGCTGGAGCCCGGGAAGGACTTCGCCTGACACGTCGAACTCATAACCCTCGCTGGAAATACCCTCGGATGCCACGTAATGGCTGGTGGGCACCATCCCGGCTATTTCCGCAAGATTTTTTTGCCGGGATCGGAACACGGCAAACGTTGCATTGAGTTGCTTGTCGAAGAATTCGCCTTTGATACCCGCTTCGTAACTTTTCCCGGTTACCGGATCCAGACGGGCACCCGAAATATCGGTTTCCGTCTGGGGCCTGAAAATCTTGGTATAGCTGCCATACACGGAATACGTGTTGTTGAGCCTGTAGCTTGCGCCGTAGTATGGCGTCAGCTTGTTGGAATCCTTGCTGCGCCCGACTCCGTACGCGATGCCTTTGCTTTCAACGTCGGTATGGCGAGCGCCGGCCAACAGCATGAGCCGATCCGTCGCGTTCAAACGGACGGCGCCATACAGGCTGGTTTGCTCGTCTGTGAACTTCGATCCATCGACTGCAGCGGTGAATGAAGGGATTGCATAATCACCATCCCAATCTTCCAGAGCCGGAATTTCTGTTCCGATGCCAACGCCGTAATTGGAAACATTTTCCGACCTGGACTTTGCCCAGTTAGCTCCGAACATCAGCTCATGTTCTCTGCCGAATAGTGTGAACGGGCCGTTGGCATACACGTCGAAAAGCGTCTGACGGTTTACGAACTCATATTGGCTGGGATAGCTGAACAGGTCCGAACCCGGCGTAGTCGGATTCGGCGTGCCATAGACATAAAACAACTCGCTGTCTTCCGTCGTCTTGTTGCGTGTCAGGATGGCCTTGGCCTGCCAGCCGCTATCGAAGAAATGCGACAATTCCATGAAACTGCCGGTCTTTTTTCCATCCCAGTACGCCCAATCCGTTGCCGTACTGGTTGACCGGTCATAACGCGTTGGATTGCCGCTGGTATCGTATAGCGGCAAGGCACCCCAGAGCGGGCTGTCCGCATCGTTCTGCTGCACGTTGTGTCCGATTGCCAGTGTCGTGTTTTTAGTCAGATCCGCCTCGACAACGCCGTACAGGAGCGACTTCTTGTGCGCATAGCGGTCGAGATAGGAATCCTTGTCCTCATGCGCGGCAACCAGCCGGCCGCGCACACTGCCCGATTCATTAAAGGGCGTGGAAACATCCGCGTCCACCCGGCGATAGTTCCATGATCCCACCGTCACCCCGACGGAAGCCTGAAGTGCTTTTGTAGGACGCTTGCGCACGAAATTGATCGTTGCCGAAGGATCGCTCATGCTGGCCATCAGGCCGGTGCCGCCGCGCACCACTTCGATCCGGTCGTAAATCGCCGTATCCAGGTCGCCTTCGACGTTGCCGAATGTAAGCGGCAGCCCGATTCCGTCCACTTGGAAATTCTGGATGTCGAATCCGCGCGCCGTGTAATAAGTACGATCCGTTTCAACCCGTTCGACATTGATGCCGGTGGCCATTTCGAGTGCGCTGTTGATATCACGAACGCCGAAGTCGTCCAGCTGGGTGCGGGTGATAACGGACACTGATTGCGGCGTGTCGCGCAAGGACATGTCAAAACGTGTAGCGGTATTGACCGTACCCGTCGTGTAGGAACCAGTGCCTTCAGTTCTTGATGAGAGACCGTCCGCTATGACAGTCACGGTAGGCATGACCCCATCCGCTGCGGAAGATGCAGCGGATGCCGGCTCGCCGTCCATGGATTGTTTTTGTTGTGCGAATGCTGGAAAGGCAAAGATGGCCGTCAGAACGGCGACCGATAACGGACTAAGCTTGAACGATAAGCGATGCGACACACTAACCCCCATAAACAAGATGTTTGCGGCTGGCTAGTGGAACGGCGCTTCACTTCGCTGGCTAAATGATAATGATTCTCAATTATAGTGACGCAAAAAGTTGTCGTCAAGTGAATAAAACTAACCCTGGAAATGCCGCGTGCGAAAACCCGGGCAGCCGAAATCTTTCATTTTTGCTTCGGAAAGATTTTCTTGCAGTGAAAGTTTGGTACGTCGCTTAAGGCAGTTCAAGTAAAGGCGGTCCAAGTCATGCAGCGGTACTCATCAATGCCCTACCCCTTCGCTTCACCTTATGTGAATACAATCTACTTTTCTCTGCCTTAACCGCTCAAATTTAATGCAAATTTTTTCATGATAAACAGCGTTAAGTTTCATTTTTAAAATGTGGCCTTCGAGTCCATAATGGAACCACTGTAGCGAAACAAATGATGAATGAAACTCGGAAGAGAAATCATTCATTGAACGTGTTATCCACCCGCCATGACGGAGGTTTTATGAAAATCACCGAAGAGTTTAAAGTCAGCAATGGAAAAGGACATGAAATCATCCTGCAACATGTAGGACCGGGAATAAGTTATCTGGATTTTGGAAATACCCATCTCCCGCGCGACTTTCAGGGTTTCCGTGTCAAATACACTGACAGGACCGCGGAACCTCAACAAGACGGTACGTTTAAACTCAGCAATAGCGGTGATATCTACATTCGTACCGAAGGTTACATGAACCACTGCATGTGAATCCGAAGTGAGTCGACGGGAAATACTCCTGCGGACTCACTGAAGATCTATGCCCTGACAGCCTGTCGCCAAGTTCGGATAAAGGCTTATTGGGGCTCGACCGAGCCGAATGCTTGGCCGCCATCATTCGATCAAAGACTCACTGATCGAATGAGGCGTCGTCGCTGCTTTATAAAGAGTTTTGTGCTTCGGATAGAGCGCACGCAACAAATAACCAGGCCGCAGCGGATGCTCGCTCCGCTGCATGCTTGCGCGTTACATATCCGCGCAGTAGCACGTTACCGTTTATGGTAAGGAATAAGAACGAACACCGGCTCCAAACCGTATTACTTCAGGCTTCGTGCCTTCTGGTGTTTATCCCAAGCAGGCTATTCAGCGGACAAAATCCGACCATGGCCGTAATCAGCATGACTGCGCCCACCAGACCCGCGACAATTTTCCACACATTATCAACGCTTGCCAGCACAGCAAAAGCAATCAGCGCGATACCTGCAATAATTCGAAGTGTCTTATCCAAGCCACCGACATTAGGCGTTATCGCCATAGTTGCCTCCTTCAGTTAACCGATCAAGATCTGCTCAAGCGCTTTATTTTGTCCTCGGCCTGCAGGCCCGGCGCTTTGTGCATCCACTACGCCAGGTATGTCCTTCGTGGGCCGTCCAAATTTTCCTTTTAGATCGTCCACTCCGGATTGCGGTCTGGCGAGCTTTTGCAAGTCTGCGCGCTGCCTGCGTTTTTCTGCCTGATCGATCTTCATTCGCTCGTTGCGTTTTTCTACCAATCCGGGCCTGGCCTCGCCTTCACGGTTGAACGACCATGCCAGCATCGCAGGACCTAAAGGCAGTTTGTCCGACGGCGTGCCTTCATGACCGGTATTCCAGACGTGCCAGGTTTTACCATAGCTGTTCATTTTGGATTTCATGAGCGATTTTTCAGCCGGTGCCGGGATATTGGGCGCCACAAGTTGTCCGGACAAAATTTCGCCGTTATGCGGATGCCAGAACTTTTTTTCTTCAGGAGGTAACGTCGCAAATAATTTTTCGGAAATGATGTACTCGATTCCGTTCAGATTGGCGTTCCCTGTATTCCCGTCAAATAAAACGCACTGCGCAAAGTCCTCATTCACCTGATTGCAATAATGATGCGCTTCCATTTGCATATCCGGTTTATCTTTCATTGGATGAAAACCGTTCAGATATACGTCGAACGGTTTGAGCGGAGCATTCCCCTGCAATGCCTTTGCGCCGGCCTCAAGGGTTTTCGTTTTTGCGGATTTGGGTGTACCTGGAGGTGCTGACTGAGAGCCCGAGTCTTCCTGGGCAATAGAAGGCGACAAGAAAAAATAAAGCGCACTGCATACCAGCAAATATCCTCCGGGTCTCATGATGAGGGACATTTTCATCTCCTTTCTTTTGGCCACCAGCGAGTTAATTGCTTAAATTCATAAGCAGATATAGAGCTTCTTTAGGAATACTCAAACCTTGGACAAAGCATTTATTGATTCATGCATTTGATGCATCTCAAACCACGAACGACGGAAAAATATTGCCTGGAATATAAAACCCCTGAAGAAACTATAAATTTCCCGATGTTTAGACACAATTAGCCGCAATTCGCAGAAATAAGGATCTATAGGAATAAAAATGGGAAACAAATGGTGCTCAATTGAGTTCAAATATTTTGATAATAAGCAGCGATAAAATTCATTTTGTAAAACTCATTTAAATCTGCATAATTAATGCAACTTAAATGAAAAACTAACCTAGATCAATTTTTCATTGGGTTATTACTACAACTCCCAACCATTCAGGAGGTCTCATGAGAATCGCTGAGGAATTCAAGATCAGGAACGCAGCTGGACACGAAGTCATTCTGCAGAACGTAACAGCAGGAATAAGCTATCTTGACTTTGGGAATACGCATTTGCCACGCAACTTCCAAGGTTACCGCGTGAAGTATTCGGACAGAATCGCAGTACCTCAGCCTGATGGCACTTTTAAAATCAATAACAGCGGAGATGCGTATACGCGTCTGTAGGATTGGAAACTTTCCACTGTGCCGGCTGTGCTTCATCAGGCACACCGGCGCACGCCAGCCTGAATTTTGCCAATCAGCGCCCGAATGTATCGGTCGAGGAAACCCCTCCGGGAACATATGTAAAAATTGTGAAGGTGAATCAGATGTATCGAAGCTTACATGAACAAGTTTTCGAAAATGTTCATGCGGATTCGACAAAGTAAAACCGATTAACCAAACTTTCAGAAGCTATTCCATGGACATCGAACTGGCACGGACGTTTTTAGATATTGTTCGAACGGGTAGCTTCATGGCTGCTGCCGAGCGGCTGCACATTACACAGACTACTGTCACTGCCCGAATCCAGAATCTCGAAGAACAGCTGGATTGCAAATTGTTTGTTCGCAACCGATCCGGCGCCAAGCTTACTGACGACGGAGAGCGATTCATGGGCTATGCAAGCCAGCTCGTTCAAACCTGGGACGCAGCCCGGAGGCATTTCCCTTTGCCCTCTGGATTCAACGAGCTCCTCGCTTTTGGCGGTGAAGTCAGCTTGTCGACACCTCTGATGCTGAACTGGGCGTGCCGGCTTAAAGAAGATATTCCTACGCACGCGATTCATATCGACGTTTCAGACGGGCGAATTCTTCAGGAAAAACTTGAACGCGGCGTGCTGGACGCAGCATTGGTTTATCGTCCGGAATACTGGCCTGGCATGCAGGTCGAGCAGTTGATGGAAGAAAAACTGATCCAGATTTCATCAGTCGCACAAGCCGATCCCTATATCTATGTCGATTGGGGTCCGGCCTTTCGAAAGCAGCATGATATTGCCCTGCCCGAACACACCAATCCCGCGCTTTCATTCAATCTCGGACCTCTGGCACTTCAATACATTCTGCAGAAAGGCGGTTCAGGATATTTCAGAACACGCGTCGTCCAGATGTACATCAATAAAGGTTTGCTGACCAAAGTGAAGTCAGCTCCGGAATTCTCGTATCCGGTCTACCTTGTGTACTCCAGAAACCGCGAGTCGGAAGCGATGCAGAAAGCGTTCGAAATTCTGCGCGGCCTGGTAAAAGAAGAGCCGGATTGGTCTCAACGCTGGAATGTGATTTCCAAGTCCAGCTCCGTACATCCAATCAACATCAAGCGCCGAAAATCGTAGTGCGTTTCTCGCACAGAATCATTTGTGATCTGCTCCATCCCGTGCGAAAGTCCACGCTTAGTCGCCGATCGCTTATCGCCGCGTCACGACATGAATTCCTGACGACTATGCTTGTTTCATAAATGGAAGAAGCAGTTTCCACCGCCCTTCTTTTTCTCTCTCATAGACTTCATATTCCGATCCGTTTTTTATGGAACATACATAATCTGAATATTCGCATTATCAAAAACTTCTCCGGTTTGTATTCTCCGAAAAATTTCCCGGAACATATCCCTCCAGATGACTCCAACCCAAAGCCTTATGCTCTCAGCCCCAAGGAAGAGTCAGTAACTTTTGCGTCCTGAATTACCGAGTGATGCACTTTGCACGGTTCGGTTTCGGCATAGCGTTCGTTCCATGACAAGGCTGCATTCTCATCGTTTTCCTCCGGGCTGTGCCCGGTGAAGTGCGGATTATGGCTAAAGAGATGGCAGGTCGGATTGGTGCAGTGGACATAGCTGTACGGCTGGCTTGTCCCGAGGAACAAAAAGTGTTTTATCTCCGCCGGCGAACAGCATTCAGGGCAAGGGATAAGATCGATTTTCATACCTTCCTCCTTATAAAAGCTTGTCTCCCCATACAACCGCATCATTCAGCCAGCGTGCATTCTTGATTGCCGATGTGGTTTCCGCTTGCCGGCTTCAGTTCTATAGAGCTTTTTCCTCCCGCAGTTCTTCGATTTCGCTCTGGCTGAAGCCGAATTCAGCCAGGACTTCGTCGGTGTGCTCGCCCAGCAAGGGAGA
>JAUYVH010000028.1 GCA_030715135.1 Keguizhuia sedimenti
TTGAGGGTCGGCCGGGATTACGGCTTTTTTCGCCAAAAAACATCTAAATAATTGATTTACAAGACAAAATTCTGTTTGTAATTCATGGGTTCCACTTCCCGGTCCAAGTCCAGCGGATATTCCCCAAAGCGGTTGATGTGCTCACGCCGATACGGTGCAGTGCCGCGTAGTACCTCCTCTGTCAGCGCATAGCCTTTCGCCTGTAGCGACTTTAAAACGCGCGTCATTTGATGCACATTGTGCAGAATGACCATATTGGCGACCAGATGGTTGTACTTGATGACTTTTCTTTGCTCATGGCGGATGTTTTCCGCGATGATGCCGTCCCCACCAAAAAACAGCCATTTCACGAAATCGTTGAATTCTTCACTCTTGTTGGTGGCAGCGTTGACTGTCTTGCGCAGCTCGGCATCGTTGATGTATTTAAGCAGATACTGAGTACGAATTGCCCTACCCAGCTCTCTGAATGCGAAATACAGACGGTTCTTGCGGCTGGCCGTGCCAAGCCGGCGCAGAATCGTCGACGGTGCAATTTTGCCTGCCTTGATGGAGATTACCACCCGCAGCATGTCCTTCAGATGTCGGGCAATCAGGTCCCAGTCGATTGACCCACGGAACAGACTGTCGATGTGTTCGTACCGGTCCCCTCTGTCAGCCCTATAGAACAGCAAATCCTTGATATTGCGAATGCGCGGCATTAGATTGATGCCAAGTAAGTGTGCCAATCCAAATACCGGCGTGCTTTGCGCTTGCGTGTCACCGTGTAAGGTATCGGGCTGGATATCAGACTGGTTATTGATCAGACCGTCCAGGATATACACCGCCTCGTAGACGCCGCAGGGGATGAAATGGCTGAACAAGGCGATGTATTTGTCCGACACGTGGTAGTAGCCAATACCGCCATAGCCGCCGTACCGGATGTGGTATTCCGACAGCAGGTTTTCTTCGTAGAGGTTCCATTTGGTGCCGTCCGCTGACGCACTTTTTCCTGAGCCCCAATACCGTGGCAAGGCAAAGCGGTTATAGGCATTGATGACTTTGACGATGGCTTTGTCCAGGCGCTGCTCGGTTACATGCTTCAGGTTGAGCCATGCCACCTGTTTGCGGCTCAATCCTTTCACCGAGCGCGCGGTTTGTGTCGGCCCCAGATTGCACCCGTAACAGAACAAGGTCGTAATAAAGCGCTTGCGCGGATCGTCCACCTTGGCTTCGAAACCTGACAGTGGCCCGAATAGCTTATGCAGATCCAGCCATTTTTCCGTTTCGGTCAGGACATCGAGGATGCTGGCATCCTTCATCTGCTCGCGAATCGCCTCGTCAATGACTTGCAGTTCCGGCGACGGCTTGGCGCGTTCCCCGCGGCGTATGACGATACCAGTGCTGTCGATGTCGACATGGCCGTTTTCCGGGAAACGGCCGTCGACGTCTTTCGCCAGTGCCTGCAAGTCATCGCGGACTTTCGCCACGAATGCGTTTGGCTCGGTCGGCAGCCCGACCAGTTCGCCGAACGCCTCGATTTCCCTGTCATACTCTTCCCAACTGACCAGGTGATTGCGATAGTCGTCGTAGTCGCCGCTATGCTCCACATACAAGTCGCCCGACTTCAGTTCATCCATCACTTCGGACAACACTGCCAGCTCGAAATACTTGCGATGGAAATGGGACGGTAACGTACTTTGCCGTTTGCCGAAGATGAGATGCCGCCACTTTTCCGGCATCCAGTCCAGCGCCAGAATATCCAAGCCGGTTTCGGCCAGGGACAGCTGTTCGCGGTGGCTTGAGCGGAATTTCTGAATCAGTGCCACGTTCCTGAGCAAGGTATCGTCTTGTGAACTGGAGCGCAGATTCAGCGCTTCCAGGCATTTGAACAACAGGCTGCGTTTGCTCGGATAGCCGGCCAGCATAAAGGGATAGTAGTTATTGCCGGCATAGGCCATGTGCTCGTCACAGGCATTGATCCAGCCCTCGATATCGCCGTCTAGAGAGTCATCGATACGTGCCACGCGCTGGTCGGCGGTACCGTTTTCGCCAAAAGCAGTCAGCACTTCTCTAAACTGGCCGATCAAGCGCTCGACCTGCTCGGCCTGCTGCAGATGGTACTGGCGCAGGCGTTCGGCGGCGACATTGTGGAGGCTGCGCATGGTCTTGATGAAAATATCAGCCACATCGTCCATTGCCTTTTGCAATTGCGTCTGAATTAACAGCACCGCCAAGGTATACCGCTTCAACGGTTTCAACGCGCGCATTTCACTCAGATCCAATGCCCGTGCTTCGATCACCAATTGTTCGCGCTTGGTTGCGGCAATATCGTCGGTGTTGGGCAAACCGTCAGCCAATCCGATCATCACGTCGATATGCTGTAAAAAATCCGTCACTTCCTTGACGTTGGGCTGCTTGGGTTCGCGCTTTAGGCTGTCCCAGACACTGCGTCCCTGCACAGGTTTTAACATTGCATCCAAGCGGTCAATCAGCGCAGGTGGAAGCGAGCCCGCCACCGCCTTGTAGATCCGGTCATTGACCGTTGCCCGCGCGGTGCGCGCCAAGCGAAACAGATAAGTAAAACCGGGTAATTCAAAACGGCGCTGAACCAGTTCCTCGATCAGGACATTGATGATATCGGGCAGTTCCTGCTTGGTTTGAGCAGCCTGCAACGCCTGCTCCTGCAGCCATGCTTCGGCCGTCTTGTCCATTTGCTTGATCTTCACATAATCGCGCAAACGAGCCTGATGCCGGTGGCGCGTGCCAGAATGGTCATAGCGGGCAATGGCATCCTTTGACGGCACGCGCACCTGGGCACGCGAGCAGATATGTTCAGTGATCGGCTTTGGCACCGTGGATAGTGCGACAAAATAGCCGAGCCGCTGTAGCAGCTTTAGCTGGATCAGCATAAAGAGCCGTTGAGACGCTTGCCGATATTGGGCATTGACGTATCTGAGTTCGGCGGGCGTGGGCGAATAGATTGCGATCAGTTCCTGCTCGGTCAGCTCGGTTTTGAGACGTGGATAGGCGGTTTCGTGAATGGTAGTCATGAAAAAGCATTTTTTATTGTCATGTTCCGTCTTTGACGGAATTCTTCGCCTTCAGCAGTTCAAGCAACGATATCAATCACAGAACCGGCCATTTTTTTGCCGGCGCCCTGGGGCACAGTATTTACGTTGGGGCGAACAGCTAACGCCACCGACGCAACGCGTGCGAGAGGAGCAAGCGCCACGAAAAATTGTATGCAAAATTACAATATAAGTATATCTTTTAAGAAACAAAACCGAGAGCACCATGAAAATAAGCCGTTCATTGCAGCGAGCGCTGCTAGAGCAGTTAGCCATACGCTATCCCGCGCGCCACAATGATCTTTTTAAGAACGGTGATGAGGAGCGGGAAAACCAGGTTGTGGCGAACCTTTTGTACCTGGAAGAACATGGCTTGATTGAATCGGGCTTGCGTCAGGGATTGAGCGGCGAATACATGTATTCCGGCGCCAAGATTACTGCACGCGGGATTGATTTTTTGGAGGACGATGGCGGCCTAAGCGCCATTTTGGGCATGGTCACAGTAAGATTTGATGACGCGACCTTGAAGGCAGTGATTGCCCAACGCATTGAGCAATCCACTTTGTCGGACCCGGAAAAAAAGCGTTGGATCGATGCGCTACGCACCCTTCCTGCCGACGCGACCAAACACTTGACCATGAAACTGCTTGAGTCAGGCTTAGACCATGCGCCCGGCGCCGTCACAGCCATTGGAAAGTTTCTAGGACTTTGATTGCAATGGCAATCAAACGATGCGCATGGAAAAACATTCAAGCCGTCTTTGGTGGGTACGCACTGAAATTGTGTTCTTGAATTGATGAAACGATCAACCAGTCTGGCTATGCAACCCGGTCAATTGGGGACGCCCGCACGTCCCTTTTCATCAGGCAAAGACCTCTTTGGCATCGGTGGGACAGCCTGCGCTCTGCCAGGTATCAATGCCGCCCTCTAAAAAGCGCGCATCGACGCCTCTTGCGCGCAACGCCAGTGCGGTGGACCTTCCTACTTCATGACCATAAATGCAGTAAACGATCACCGGCCGATCCTTTGGAATAGTGTCACACCAGTCGGCCACCCGGTCCGGGTCGCGCCATTGTGCACCCGGCAGCACTGAATTTGCTTTTTCAAATACTCGCTTGCGGCGCACATCCAGCACAAGCAGCTCACCATTGACCGCATCTGCCTTCACACCAAGATGGGCGCTGGCGGATTCAGCCGCACGCTGGAAACGGTCGTAGACCTTGTTCCAGTCAATTACTTTCATGAAAGCCTGTACATAGGCGCCGGCATTCGCGCCAAAATCCATGTGGTAGGCATGCTCGTACATGTCCAGTGCCAGAATCGGAATGCCGCCTGCCACGGCATGGGTATGGTCTGCTGCCCACTGATTGACCAGCGTGCCCTCGCGCGGCTGGAAAGTCAGCAGCACCCAGCCCGAGCCGCCGCCCAGTGCCTTACCCATGGCCACAAATTCCTCCTGCCAGCGATCAAAGGACCCGAAGTTTGCCGCCAGCGCAAGCTTCATCTCAATGCGTGGTTCGCCATTGCCACCCAGACAATCGAAGTAAAGCTCGTGCAGCAACATCGAGTTGGTGGCGATTAATTCCTCGCGTTTCAAGCCATTGAGCTGGAAGTTGGGCGCAGTAGCCATTGGCAGCTCGGCCAATGCAGATCGGATAGCGTTCAGGCGCTTCACCGCGCCACCGTAGTTGTTGGCGTGGTGGCTGGTTAAGAGCTTTTCCGACAGGCCGGACACGGCGGTGGCATCGAAAGGCAAAGGTTGGATCAGAAGGTCCATGGGGTAGGTCTCCTCAAGTTCAGTTTAATTTGGTGCGGTTCAGTTCGATTAGAGCAACAGCGATACACTCCCGCAAGCACGGACGTCTGCGGCTCGCAGCCAAGCTGACAAGACCACAACGAAGCGTCGAATTTTCCTTAGAGAACGGCAAGATGTTTCCTTATTGGGGCGGCCAGTTATGCGTTTCATGCTGGCATTGCTTGCACCAGGCGTACAAGGCGTCATACATGACCATGCCATGCTTGAGCATTTCATGGTCATTGGTAAAATTTTGCGAGAGTCCCAACGACAATGCATACAAGCCGGCCGATTGCGGCGCCAGGTCAAGTCTGTCGGTATCCGCGCCACGCACAATGGCAGCCAATTGCTGTAGCGCCGGATCGTTTAGCTGATACTTCTTGAGGATGGCATCGAAGCTACACAGCTCTCCATCATGGGTCAGCTCGACCCCTGGCACATCGTACGGAATCGCCCCGGTCTCCTCAGCTGTTTTCAGCACTTCTTTCGACGGCACATATAAAAATTCGGCTTTGGAATCGATGAAACGGGCAACCAGCCATGGACAGGCAATCCGGTCAATTTTGGGACGTTCTCGGGTAACCCATTTCATACTTCATTCCTTTCAAGCTAAGCCATTGGGCACAAATCCCTGCGCCTGGTCGAAGTCGGTTTCCCCCAATTGCTCTTGAATCAGGTTCAAGCGCTTGACCGCGCTGCCATAGTTATTGGCATGATGGCTTTCGATCAAGGACGGGGACAAGCCATGTAAGGTTTTGGCGTCGATTGGCAAAGGCAATAATTCATACGGCATCTGGATTCTCCCAACTTAAACGTTGACGACAGTTTTTAAAAGCAGTCCAATCAAAGCACTGGCTGCAATGACTTGCATGACATTGCGCTTATAGCGCACGAGAGCGACCGCAGCGAGCACGACGAGCAGGGCCGCTATCCAATCAAATGATCCGGCAAATCCCTTGGGCCACAATACGTGATACGCGAAGAACACGGCCAGATTCAAGATCACGCCGACCACTGCTGCGGTGATGGCCGTCAACGGCGCGGTAAACTTCAGGTTGCCATGGGTTGTCTCGACAAAGGGACCGCCGGCTAAAATGAAGATGAACGAAGGCAGGAAGGTGAACCACGATACCAGCACGGCAGCAAAGGCACCGGCGGCAAACAGCATATCCGGGCCGAACAGCGCTTTGACATAGGCGCCGACAAAGCCGACAAAGGCCACCACCATAATCAGCGGACCAGGGTTGGCTTCGCCCAACGCCAGGCCATCGATCATCTGGGTCGGTGTGAGCCAGCCATGATTGGTAATGGCTCCCTGGTAAATATAGGGCAACACGGCATACGCGCCGCCAAAGGTCAGGAGCGCCGCCTTGGTGAAAAACCAGCCCATTTGCGTGAAGGTATGGTCCCAGCCATAAACCATGTTTAACAAGGCCATAGGCACTGACCAAAGGATTGCGCCGATGATCAATACGCGCGCAAGTTTCGACCAGCGGAACAAGGCATGTGCTGGCGTGGGCGTATCGTCGTCAATGATCGCCGGGCCGTACGACTGCTTGGCGCTACCATGGCCGCCCCCGGCTTCAAATTTGTCGGGTGCCACGCGCCCGCCGATATAGCCAATCACGATTGCGGCCGCAACAATGGCTGGAAACGGGACGTTGAACGCGAAAATCGCTACGAATGCGGCGGCCGCAATCGCCCACAGCACATTGTTTTTCAATGCGCGCGAACCAATGCGATGCACCGCGTACACCACCACAGCGGTGACAGCAGGCTTGATGCCATAAAACAGTCCCGCCACCAGGGGAACGTCCCCATAGGCGATATAAAGCCATGACAGTCCGATCAGGAAACACAGGCCCGGCAAGACAAAGAGGACGCCCGCAACAATGCCGCCCCAGGTGCGGTGCATCAACCACCCCATGTACGTCGCGAGCTGCTGCGCCTCCGGGCCGGGGAGCAACATGCAATAGTTCAGCGCATGCAAGAACCGCCGCTCACTGATCCAGCGTCGTTGCTCAACCAGTTCTCGATGCATGAGCGCGATTTGTGCGGCCGGTCCGCCAAAACCCATGAAGCCCAGTTTTAGCCATAACCGGAATGCTTCCCAAAAACTGACATCGGCTGGCCTAGTCAGTGGCGCATCGTCGGTCACGGCAGTGGTATTACTCATTTAGTTTGCACCTTTTCAAAAGAAACCAGTAAGCCATCGAACACGCCGCTGGCCATTGTTAAGAGTTGATCGTCATCGGTAATCGTTTCGCGCAGCCCAGCCAAGACGCTTTCAATTCCAACGGATTCAACGGGTTGTACGCCGCCGACATCCAGGTAATGGACCAAGGCGCCGATGCGCTGCAGGCCGGGACGCTCCAGCCCAAAACTGGCGAGCAAGACTTCAAACGTTACTTTGGCGCCGACATGGCTGAAGACGGCGCCGTCAAAATCAAAGCCCAACGCCTCGGTTGGGCAGTCCACAGGATGGGCGAGCCAGAGAATGGTGGCATTCTGGTCAATGAAGCGGCGGATCAGCCAGGCGCTGGCCAACCGGTCTACCCAAGGCCGGTGGCGAGTCGCCCATGTCTTGCCTTGGTAGTCGGCAAGCTTTAAGCGCGGGACTTGCCCGGTAACGGGGTGCGGTTCATCGGGGGACAAGACGCGATTGACGGCCACTTCCAATTCCACAAGCGCGGCATCGGCCTGTTTTTGCGCCTCGCCGGGGAAAAAATCGATTTCCATCACCGTGGCAAAGGCCTTGCGCAATTTGCGGATTTGTTTGGCAACACTCAACGCTGTGTCAGCAGTGAGCTCATTGCGCACTGTTTGGATGTCTACCAGCAATTGTGCATACTCGTCACGGCGATCGAACTGCTCTTGAAAATGGGCGTCAGACGGCTCTTCGGCGCTTAACACATAAGTACTACCGCCATTTGCAATTACATCGGCTGCGACGGCATCGAACGTGGAACGGCAGCTGGACTGATTAGGCAAAAGATAAACGCCATCCCGCAA
Source organism: Keguizhuia sedimenti (assembly GCA_030715135.1). Lineage (GTDB taxonomy): Bacteria > Pseudomonadota > Gammaproteobacteria > Burkholderiales > Burkholderiaceae_D > Keguizhuia > Keguizhuia sedimenti. The sequence goes on from JAUYVH010000028.1 coordinate 7,855, forward strand.
GACGGCTGCGCCGGACGCCTTCAAGGCGCGCCAAGCGCGCATGCGGGCGGTAGCATTTTCAGTTGGTAAGCTGATAATAAGAATAAGCCACATGTTCATGTAGCTTATCTTACATAAATGTCGAAGTTGCTACAACAATGAATTGCACTATTTTTCTACTGGGGTTCCTTTATAGGAATAGACAGCGTCATGTTGCATTGTTGAAGTGATAACAGCTGCTACCATAAGCGTTGAGCGCAACTAATTAGCAGCCACGAAAAGGATGGACCGTACTTGATTGTCCAGACTGTAGTAACGGTCGTTCGGATCGCTACGGAAAAACGGCAGTCACTCTCGCGGCAACGGTAAGCTGGCGGACGTGGTTTGCACAATCCGATGTTTTGCAAACGGATCGGCACTATCGACATAGCGAACGGCTGTCTGCACGTTTTTCCATCCGATGTACTGCATCAGAGTCTTGATATCCCAGCCGTTGGAGGTAGCCCAGTTGGCAAAGCCGCGGCGCAGGGAATGCGCACTATAGAGCTCGGCTGAGGTTATCCCTGCGTTGGCAAGAACGGCGCGCAGAAGCGGCACTAGGCTGTCCGGATGCAAGGCGGCGTCCCCCACATGACCCCAGCGGTCGATTGCGCGAAACAGCGGACCTGTCGTAATGCGCGCTGCTTGCATCCAATCGACGACTGCCTCAACCGGACAAAGACGTGCTAAGGCAGGCGCTTTGAACGTCGTGCCTGCGTATCGCCGGTCTCCCTTGGTTTGCGGGAAATAGCACGTCATGCCTTCGCCGGGAACAGCGTTGACATGGTCGGCCTGCAGTCGGATGAGTTCATCCCCGCGGAACCCGCGCCAGAAGCCCAACAGGAGAATGGCTTTGTCGCGTCGATGGCGCAATTCGGTTCCGCGGCTGCCTGCAAGGCGCGCCGTGCGGATGGCGCCGTCGAGCCAGTTCGCGATCCGCTCCAAGTCGTCCAATTGCAGTGGTTTGGCTTGCTTTTCTTGCGCGGGATGCACTGCACGGATGCCGCGGAACACCTTCTTCACGACGGGCGCCTTGGTCGGATCCGGAAATCCCTGATCGATGTGCCATTGCGCTAAGGCGGCCAGCCGTTGCTTAAGTGTGTTAGTCGCCAGCGTGTCCGCATGATCGGCAAGGTAACGGGCAATACTATCGGCGGTGGCCGGTAGAAAGCCACCCCATTCGACTTCGAAGTGACGCACTGCAGCTTGATAGCTTTGGCGGGTATTGGCGCGTGTGGCGGCATGCAAATAGGCGTCGATTTTGGACATCGGTGTTTTGTAGGTGGTGAGAACGCATTACGGCGGTGTTTGCGCGATTTTAGCCTGAAATTAAATATGAGACAGGATAACGCTTTGTTATTCTGCGCTAGTTTTGGTGAAAAGAAGGCTTGCGAAATGCGTCAATATATTATGTAATTACGTGGTATGTAATACATTACGATATATGGAGAAACGATGGCGCGCAGTGGACTCTACAAATCGGAAGTCAAAAAGGCGCGCGACGCCTTGCTCGGTCAAGGCAAGCATCCATCGGTCGATGCGGTGCGCATTGCCTTGGGCAATACCGGTTCCAAAACAACGATTCACAAGTATCTCAAAGAGCTGGAAGAAGAAAGCGGCAATGCAGATGGCCGTACTGTATCCATCAGTGAAGCGCTGCAAGACTTGGTGGCGCGCTTAGCGTCCCAGCTGCAGGACGAGGCCACCCGCCAAATCGATGCCGTGCGTGCCCAGCAGCTTGAGCAAGCGCGGCAGCATGCCGAGGAAACAGCCAGCCTACAAAAAACGATTGATACCCTGCAGCATCAACTTCAGCACTGGGAAACCGCATTACAGGAGGAACAGGCAGCGCACGGCCGCACGCAGGAATCGCTACAACGTGAAACCATCGCCCGCCATACGGCCGAACAGCAGGTAGCCGGGCTCAAAGAACGCCTGGCGGAAAATGAGGCACATCGTCAGTCGCTGGAAGAAAAGCACCGGCACGCGCGCGAGGCGCTGGAACACTACCGAAGTTCCGTGAAGGAGCAGCGCGACCAGGACCAGCGCCGGCACGAGCAGCAGGTGCAGCAGCTACAGGCAGAATTGCGCCAGGCGCAGCAAACGATCGTCGTCAAGCAAGAGGATGTCACCCGCTTGAACCAGGATGGAGCGCGCCTGGTGTCGGAGTTGTCGCATCTGCAGAAAACCCTGTATGACGAGCAAACCACTACTCGGCGGCTCGTGCAGCAGCTCGACGCATTGCCGGCCGCGCAGCAGCGCGCGGCCATCCTGGAAGCGCAATTGGCCGATAAAGAGGCGCAATTCAACGCGCTCAAGGGGCAGCTCGCCGAGCTGCTCGATGAAAAGAAAGCGCATGGTGAACAACTCCATGCCCTGGAGCGCGCGTTGACGGCATCTGACGCAAAGCTGGAAGCGCAGCAAGCCATCCTTGCCCAGTGGCGCGCCGACCTGCAAAGCCAAGCAAGTCAACCTGCAAACGGTGCGACATAACGCACTTGCTTACCCATGGATCTTGCCGTTCATTGCCAGAACACCGACAATTGCTCTGATCACCGCAATGGGCGCAATAAGCCGTGGCGAGAAGGCACAGGGCCGCTAACTGCCGCCGGCAAAGGATTTATTGATACACTCTGCGCTGACTATAATGTGATGAGTGGCGTTTTATAAAGGTGTAGAAATGTCGATCCATGACCACTGGAACCGTGTTTATCGGACCAAGCAACCTGATGAGGTGAGCTGGTACGCTCCTCACCTTGAACGTTCTCTCAACTTGGTAATGCAGGCTGCGCCGAATAAAGACGCGTATATCATCGATATTGGTGGCGGTGAAGCGACATTGGTTGATGACCTTGTGAACCAGGGCTATCGCCATGTCAGTGTTTTAGACATTTCAGAAGCTGCATTAAAGGTGGCGCAAAACCGCTTGCAAGACCGAAGAAGTGCGGTGAACTGGATTACTGGCGATATTACAAATATAGAGCTGCCTGTGAGTACATTTGATGTCTGGCATGATCGGGCAGTATTTCATTTCTTGACAGATCAAAGGCAACGGGCGGCCTATGTTGAACAAGTTAAAAAAGCTGTAAAACATGGAGGCCATGTCATCGTCGCGACATTCGGTCCGAATGGGCCCCTGCAATGCAGTGGGCTAGACGTAGTGAGGTATGACGCGAACGAGCTGCATGCACAGTTTGGAGGAGCATTCGAGCTTGTTTCACATGAAGAAGAAAATCACTGCACTCCCTGGGGCGCTATGCAGCAATTTGTTTATTGCTATTGTAAATATGCCGCGTAAGTGCTGGCGATGCCTGTACCAAATCGGTATTGAAGTTGCCTATAATCGTTGACGATGAAGCTCACGAAAGACGAAGGCACAAGCAGTTTGTCCGGTATCCAGCCGAGCGGACATGAATTCGCCTGAGGGAAACGGCCGCATTACAGCGGTCGTATTCGATGTCTATGGCACATTAGTCGAGATCCGCGACCGCCGCCGCCCCTATGCCAGGCTGTTGCAATGGCTGGCTGAATCCGGCCGTGTGCCGCGCCAAAGCGATGCCAGGCGTCTGATGTCCACCGCATGTGATTTGGCTGGAACGGCGCGACTGTTCGGTGTAGAACTATCGGCCACGGCGCTTGCATCGCTGGAAAATGATTTGGCTGCCGAACTCGCGAGCGTTGCCCTGTATCCGGATGTCATCGAAACACTCACGGTTCTGCGCCAGGCCGGCATTCGACTTGGCGTATGCTCCAACCTGGCGGCTCCCTATGCCACGCCGGTTCTCGAACTGTTGCCCTTTACGCTGGAAGCCTATGCGTGGAGCTTTGAACTTGGAACAGTCAAGCCTGATCCCGCCATCTATCGTGCCGTGTGCCAGCAGCTCGATTGCGTACCGCACGAGACGTTGTTTGTCGGCGATACATTGGCAGCCGATTATGAAGGTCCGCGCGCAATCGGCATGCCGAGCCTGCATTTGGCCCGAAAAGGGCCCAGCCAAGCCGAGCACAGTATTGCGACGCTGGCTGAGGTGCCGATGATTGTCCGTCATGGAAAGTTGATTTCATAGTGCAGCCGCAACAAACGGTCAAGCTGGCAATTGATTGCGCCACGCAGGAACTCATTGCCTCCGAAGCCTTATTGGCACTGTCAGAAGTTGAATTTACCGCGCTTCGTCGCGCCGCGATGACAGCACGCGGTGTACGTAGACAAGGCGGACACGCCGAGTGCTTTCAATGCGCAATCTGTCGTCATCCTGTATACCTTTCGCGGCGCATGAGTGGCGTTCAAAACCGTTGGTTTGTGCACGATGGCAAATCAGAGGAGTGTCCCTGGTATGAAGGCAATCGCCTTACTCGTGAACAAACAAAGGCCCTGATCTATCGCGGCCAACAGGAAGGTGCCCCGCACCGCGCAATGAAGCAGTTTATTGCCACGTGGTTGGCAAAAGATCCGTTGGTATCGGACATCTGCCAAGAGCAGACGACGTTTGGCGCGGTAGTCAAAGGCGAATGGCGTCGGCCTGATGTCAAATGCTCGTATCGTGGTACACCCTTGGTCTTTGAAATTCAGCTTTCCTATACCTATTTATCGGATGTCATCGCCCGCGATGAATTCTATCGACGCGAAGGCATTTTTATCATTTGGGTGTTCGCCAAGTTTGAACTGAATCGCGCGGTGGTCACGGACGAAGCGTTTTTTAATCGCCGCAATCTTTTTGTGTTGGACCAAGAGGCGATGCAGCAGACGGCAGAACGCCAGAGCCTGACATTTAGCGGCGTTCGGCAAGTGCCTACATTGGTTGACGAACACATTCTCGATGCCTGGACAAGTGAGTATGTTGAGCTCTCGGATGTCATGTTTCCGAATGACACCTTGCGGCCATACTTTTTTGACTACGATGCAGAACTGAAAAAAATACGCAGTGCCCAGCTCGAGGCGTGGCGGGAACAACAAAAAGAAGCGTGGCATCACACTATTCAAGCCTATCTTGACGCGGCCGTGCGGTATTACGACGCGGACTATGCAGACAACCTACAGGCGCCGCTGCTCACTGTGGTGGACCAACTGTCAGAGAATACCTTTTGGCATCGTGGCTTCGAATGCTTGGCCGATGAAGGGTTCTACGGGTATCACGCCGTTCTCCCGGTGCTGCTATCCATTCGGATGAATCGATCGATCGGATACAGCAAAAATTTCTCGGTATTTCAGGTGATGGAGGCTGGCCTTCGTACCGGACGCCACGGGGTAGGACAACATGCTTATGCCATTTTGTATCTTTGGGCCTACAAGCGCTATGCCCCATCAATGACCGCGCGGCACCGTCAATGGCTTATAGACTATGCCCACAAATTAAAGACTTCCATTCAAGCAGGAGAAGCGACGTATCGCCGCTACATTGGTTACGACGAAGCCATTTGCCTCTTGTTTCCAGAACTGGAAAATGATCTGTCGAGCGACTTTGGCGCATCCACCGACGCGGTGCCTTGAATTGCGCAGGTCGAAGCAGAATACGTGACGCGCAATCGCCTGTAAGGCGATGCCGACGCAAAAAAGGGGAGAACATTAGATGACATGGGATATCGAGGCAACGCAAAAATGGGTAACACTCATCGCCGCGGTCCTGGCGGCCGCTGCCAGTATGCTGAACCTGTGGTGGAAGTTGCGTGAGAAGGCCGACAAAATCAAAGTCGCTTGCGATTTGATTTCGCCCCAAATTTCTCCCGGTGAGTTCCTCAATGTTGTGAGCCTGTGTGATCATTCGGTACAGCTTGCCGACTACGGCTACGTCATGCGCACGGGCACGCTGCTATCGATCCCGCAATTGGACGCAGATGATCCGGACGATGAATCGCGTGTTCTGTACGGCAGCACGCTTCTGGAAACCCGTAACGCATCGTTTGAAATAGGTCTGTCACTGCGGGAGCGGCCCGTGGGCGTGTATGCGAGAACGACCAGTCAGACTTGGCCAACGGTGGCGTTTCGTTACGACACATCCTACTTTATGCGGCTTTGGCTTCGCACGGTATTGTTCTGCAAAGTCGCGTGCGACAAAACAGTCTACTAAAAGAAAAACGTAAGTCATTTTCAGCCGTTTCTCTTTTGTCCTTAATCAGGGATAGCAAAATGCAACTGGTGGCGATGCCATAGGGCTATAGCCGCGCACCTGCCAATGTTGAAAAAAATGATCGTCGATAGCTATTCTAACTGTGACAGAGTTTGGAAGGTCATTGGTCGCCAGCCATCTTCCATTGCATGCATCATCGCTAATCGCAACGCATGAGCGTCATGCAGCGCATGGTGAGCAGGCCGATCGTGGGTATGGTAATCATTGATGATTTTTCTCAGTTCCGGCTCCCGATCATCACCCAAAGACCACGCCGAAAACTGTATCGGCCATGGATTGAGATTACACGGCCATGGTGTCAATAAAGGCTTGAGTTGCTTAAAGAAATCCGACTCTGCAAAGTCGGTGACAATGACTGCTTCTCCTGGAATGTTCTCGATCCATTCCGTAAGGCGCTCCCGTATTGTTTCTTTATTTTGTACATATTCACCACCCCATAAGTGGGGCAAGACGTTGAAATGCACCCATTCGGTACATTGGACTGTCCAATTAGACTCTGGTAGTTCTGCATAAAACTCTTTTCCAGTTTCATTGACCAAGGCAAGCGATATGAGATCTGGCTTGGACTGATTCAGTCCTGTGAATTCCGTGTCCAAAAAAAGCAGCATGGGAGCAGTAGGTATAGGTTCCGGGTGCTTGGCAAATAATTTATTTAAAATGATGGCTGAATCTTTGCTTTTCTGTCAATTAACGAAAAGTTGAGTATTACGCTCAAAGATTGGAGAGACAAGTATATTTAGCTTATATACACAGGCAACAAGCAGAAATTTCGCCAATTCAGGAAACTTCTCGCATTTTGAAAACTGCAAAAAAAATGTGTCGAAATAGGGTGAAACTTGTATGTATGAACCAAAGCATTCACATCGATGTTTCGCCAATAATTTCCAAATTAAATCAATCAGTTAAGTGCATTTTGGCGAAAAAAACCGTAATCCCGGCCGACCCTC
>JAUYVH010000029.1 GCA_030715135.1 Keguizhuia sedimenti
TCTTCGGTGCGCGAGGACAGGTCCAGGTTGCCCGTGGCAATCTCCGAGGATGCCGTGGCAATCGTGTCCGTGCCGGTTCTTACCTGCGCGACGATCCTGAGCAAGCCGTCGTTCATATCCTTCAAGGCTTGCATCATGCGTCCGATCTCATTGGTCGATTCGACCTTGATCTGCTGGGTCAGGTCTCCCGCAGCGACGCTGCCCGCTACCTTGATCGCGGATTCCAGCGGCCCCAGGATCGAGCGGATAATCCATATGCCCGCGATAAACGCCATGATCAGTCCGAGCAGCATGCCGATGGAACAAGCATAGAAAACGATCTGGTAGATACGCTGGGATTCTTCGTAAGTCTGTTTCGCAACCTGGAGCTGCAATCTAATCAATGCGTCGACATTTTCCCTGACCGGCGAAAAAAGCTGCACCATCTTGCCGTTCATCAGTTCAGTGGCCAGCTGGATGTCACTCGCCTTCAATGCAGCAACAGCCGGCTTCAGCGCCTGATCGAGATATTGCTTGCGCTCCATCGCAAAAGCTTCGGCAAGCTTTTTCTCTTCCGGCGTCAGGCTGGTCGCCATATAGGCATCCCAGGCCTTGCCGATTTCCTGCATGTTTTTTTCCGTCTCTTCGACATAACGGTTGGTATCCTGCGGAAAGCTGACAATGGCTTTTGTGACGTTCAACTGGTTGACATTCAAGAGGCGGATAATCCTGTCCAGCTGGCCGAGGGGAACAAGCCGGTCGTCGTAGATCGATCTCATTGAGTCGTTTGAATTGCCTAGACTGACCAGCCCGATGACAGCTCCGATGATGAGCTGCACGGATAAAAAGCCCATCAGGAAAATCAGGCGCGTTTTGATGGTGAGATTGTTTAGCATTCTTGATTTCCAAATAAACGAACGGACCGGCAATTCAGACAAGCGGCCGGAAAATCGCTTCCTGCTTCATGAATAACGGACGGCAAAATGGAAAATAGATATTCCGGTAAAAAACTTTCTAATCTCCAGACATCACTGGCCTGCCTTTAACGCTTTCATTGGCCTGCCTTATGTCAACACCGCCTGGTCCTCGGCCAGATTAGCCGCGGAACGCAACAATGCCGACACATCGACGATCAATGCCACCCCGCCATCCCCAAGGATGGTGGCGCCGGAAATATTGGATACTTTCCGGTAATTGGATTCAAGATTCTTCACCACGACCTGCTGCTGGCCGACCAGTTCATCGATCATGAGTGCCGCCTTTTTACCTTCGGATTCGACAATCACGAGGATGCCTTCCGAGGGTTCCGGGCACAAAGGCTCTACATCGAATACACGGAAGAGCGGAACCAGCGGCAGGTATTCGCCGCGCACCTTGACCACACGGCCACGGCCGCTGATCTCTTTGATATCACCTGCGGCAGGCTGCAGGGATTCGACGACATAACCGAGCGGCAGAATATAGATTTCATCTCCAACCTTCACCGACATGCCGTCGAGTATGGCGAGCGTGAGCGGCAGCGATACTGAAATCGTGGTGCCGTGGTCCTTGGCGGAACGGATATCGACGGTTCCGCCCATGCTTGTGATATTGCGCTTGACCACGTCCATGCCCACGCCGCGCCCGGACACATCGGTGACCACTTCCGCCGTCGAGAATCCCGGCGCAAAGATCAGTTGCCACACTTCACTGTCCGGCATATTGCCATTGACGTCCAGTCCCTGCTGCCTGGCCTTGGTCAAAATCCGGTCGCGGTTGAGCCCCCCGCCGTCATCGCTGACTTCAATGACAATATGGCCGCCCTGATGCGCCGCCGACAGCGACAGACGTCCTGCCTCCTGCTTGCCGGCAGCCCTGCGTACCTCCGGTTTTTCGATTCCGTGATCGACGCTGTTGCGCACCAGATGGGTCAAGGGATCGACGATGCGCTCGATCAGCCCCTTGTCCAGTTCGGTCGCGGCACCATGCGTAATGAACTCCACTTTTTTGCCGAGCTTGCCGGCCAGGTCGCGCACCATGCGCGGAAAGCGCGAAAACACATAATCCATGGGCATCATGCGGATCGACATGACGGCTTCCTGCAAGGAGCGCGTATTGCGCGTGAGCTGGCCGACGCTGTTCAGGAGCCGCTCATGCAGGATCGGATCGAGCGTGCCGGCACGCTGCTCGATCATCGCCTGCGTGATCACGAGCTCGCCGACCAGGTTGATCAGTTGATCCACTTTTTCCACGCCGACGCGGATCGACGACGACTCGCTGTTTGCCGCAGGCTTTTCCGGTTCGCGCTTGACGGCAGGTTTTTTTGCCGCTTCATCGGCTACTGCAGGCATGGCCTCAGGTGCAGTTTCGACATGCGCGACGGCTGCGGGCTCGGCAGCCGGCGGACTGTCTTGCTCGGTTTGAACGGGGAGCGGCGTAAAGAAACCATAGCCCTGCGCATCCTCGGCAGGCTTGGCTGAAGCCTGCTGTTGCGCCTCTTCGGTAATTTTCAGGTCGTCGGGATCGAGAATGAACGAACAGATCGCCACGATGTCGTCCACGCTTTCCGCCGTATCGAGGTGAAAGACGAAACGCTTTTCATCCAGCGCAGACTTGGTGATCTGGCCGAGCAACCCCAGTTCAGCAGCCAGCGCATCGACATCGCGCATGGCCACTTCAGGCAGCTCGATGCGGAATCGCTTCGTTCCGCCCGCTGAAACCGGTTGTTCGATGACAGCCGGATCGACGACGATTGTCTGCGGCGCCGCAGCAGCCGGCGCGGCAACAGCGGAAGCGGGTCCGGCAGCGGCCGGCATGGCCTTGGCCAGTGCATCCAGGGTCCGGCGCACGTCCGCCACCGCGTCGGCGTCGACGGGAGTCTGCAGGCGATGGCCGTCGAGCTGCATCTTGAGAATGTCTTTGGCAATCAGGAATGCATCCACATGCTCCGGCAGCAATGTCATTTCGCCCTTGCGGATGCGGTCAAGCAAAGTCTCCAGCACATGCGTGACTTCGGTAAGGTCGGTCAAGCCAAAGGTTGCCGCGCCACCCTTGATGGAATGGGCGGCACGGAAAATCGCATTGAGGTCTTCGGAATCCGGCGCACTGACGTCGATCGCCAGAAGAAGTTTTTCCATTTCCGCCAGCAGTTCGTCGGTCTCGTCAAAGAACGCCTGGAAGAACTGGCTCATATCAATCGTCATGACTGCGCTCCATCGTTACGGCTTAGCATGCCCTGTTCAGCTCTCATGATTTGTGGATCAGCCTATGACTTTCTTCACCACTTCGGTCAGGCGCTGCGGATCGAACGGCTTGACCAGCCAGCCGTTGGCACCGGCCGCCCTGCCCTTCGATTTCATCTCGTCGCTCGACTCGGTGGTCAGCATCAGGATCGGCACTTTTTCGTACGAAGTCATCGTGCGCAGCGTGCGGATGAAAGACAAGCCGTCCATACGCGGCATGTTCTGGTCGGTCAGTACCAGGTCGAACACTTGTTTTTTTGCCTTTTCCAGGCCATCCTGGCCGTCGATCGCCTCGGTCACCTTGTAGCCGGCCGCCATCAGGCTGAATACGACCATCTGCCGCAATGATCCGGAATCATCCACTGCCAGTATCGATTTACTCATAATTGCTCCTGCCGAATATTCATTTTTCCTTCATTTACCCTCACGTCGCTCAAAACAGTTCGATGTCGCCGCTATTCATATGCGTCTGCGAAACCGATTTCTGCAAAAGCGCCTGCATCCTTGCGTTCTGTGTGCTCAATGCCTGGTTGATGCTTGCAAGCAGAGCGGAAATTTCCGTCGAATCGTGACCCTGCAGCCCTGCAAGTCCGCTGGCTCCCAACGTGTCCAGCGCCGCACGAATACCGCCGACCCGGCGCAACGTACGCTCGATGAGCTGGCTGGTCATGTCCTGAAACTGCAATCCGGTCACTGCTGCATTGACGTGCGCGCCGATCTCTTCCTGCATCGCCTTGAGCCGTTCGGCCGCTTCCTGTGATTCCGGATGTCTGGCAAGAAGTTGATTGATCTCGTGCTGTTGCCGGCATACCGCTTGATGGATGCCCATGAAACTGGCACCCAACTTCTCGATGGCTTCGCCCAGCAGGACCGTGGTCTGCGCAAGGTCTTTCTCCGCCTCGCTCAAATGACGATGACCGTGGTCGGAAAGCCCGGAGAGCAATTCTTTCAGTTGTGATCCCAACACTGTCGCCCCACTCATTGCAATCAACTTTTCCAGAATGACATCGCGCCGCTTGGAGCATCTAACAAAATGAAGCGAAGCGGTTCCGAGCAGGCGCGTCGCCGCAGACAGGCTCGGCGGCCCCTTACAGCTGTACGGCAAGGCGGCCTCGGCGGCTCAGCGCAACACCTCAGAATCATTTTGTTAGATGCTCCTAATGCGATATTTGTTTTACGCTTAACTTGTTCAGTTCCGATTGCGCCTCTTCTTCGTTGACGATATCCACGCGGGCGCTGTCTTCCTTCAATATCGATTCCTCGGCTTTCTTGTTCATCACGATCAGACTGATGCGCCGGTTGACCGGATTGAACGGATCCTGTTTGTTGAACAGCACGGCGGACGATAAGCCGACCACTCGCGTGATTTTTGTCTCGTCCATGCCGCCGACGATCAGTTCACGGCGCGATGCATTGGCCCGGTCCGCCGACAACTCCCAGTTGCTGTAGCCTTTTTCGCCATTCGCATAAGGCTTCGCATCGGTATGGCCGGAAATGCTGACCCGGTTGTCCACTTCATTGAGCATGCGTCCGATCTCATGCAGGATTTCCCTGGTATAGGGCTGCAGTTCGGCACGGGCCAGCGCAAACATCGGGCGGTTTTGCTCGTCCACGATCTGGATGCGCAAGCCTTCGCTGGTGATGTCGATCAGGAGCTGTTTCTTGAATTGCTTGAGGATGGGATTGTTCTCGATCGCGGCTTCGATGCGTGCCTTCAGCGCTTTCAGCTTCATCAGCTCGAGGCGCTCCAATTCCTTTTTCGCCGCAGTCAAATTGAAACTTTTGTCAGGGATTTCATCATTGCTTTTCTTTATCTGGCCTTCAGTGCGTGTTAGATCCTTGCCGCCGCCCTTGATGACGCTGGAACTATCGCCGCTGCCGGAGCCGCCCGACATCGCGACCTTCAACGGCGTGTTGAAATATTCCGATATGCCTTCCAGGTCGCCCTTGGACGTCGAGCCAAGCAGCCACATCAGCAGAAAGAACGCCATCATCGCGGTTACGAAATCGGCATACGCAATCTTCCAGGCGCCGCCATGATGGCCGCCTCTCTTCTTGACTTTCTTGATGACGATAGGTCTTTGGTCTTCGTCAGCCATGTCCGCTTTCGCTCATGCCCTGGTTTCGCTTATTTCGATTTCGACTGCTTGATATGCTCCTCCAGTTCGGCGAACGACGGCCGCTCCGGAGAGAACAACACCTTGCGGCCGAACTCCACAGCCAGCGAAGGCGCATAACCGTTCAGGCTGGCCAGCAAGGTAACTTTTACGCACTCGAATGCTTTTGAGGATTCATGCAGCTTCTGTTCAAGCAGGGTAGACAGCGGCCCGACGAAGCCGTAGGCAAGCAGAATTCCGAGGAAGGTTCCGACCAGCGCATGGGCAATCAGGATGCCCAGTTCAGCCGGCGGCAACCCGACCGATCCCATGGTGTGCACCACGCCCATGACGGCTGCGACAATGCCGAACGCGGGCATGCCGTCGCCGAGCTTGGCGATGCAGTGCACCGGCACTTCGCCTTCCGCATGATGGGTTTCGATCTCATTGTCCATCAGGTTCTGGATCTGGAACGGATCCATGTTGCCGGACACCATGAGGCGCAGGTAATCGGTGATGAACTCGGTCAGGTGATGATCTTTCATCACGTTCGGGTATTTACCGAAAAGCGGGCTTTCTTCGGGATTATCGATGTCGCCCTCGATCGACATCAGGCCTTCCTTCCTGACCTTGGTGAGCACCTCGAAGAGGAGCGTCATCAGCTCCATGTAGAGCGCTTTCGTATACTTCGATCCCTTGAACAGGCTGGGAAGTGCCTTCAGCGTTGCCTTGATCGCCTTGGAATTGTTACCTACGAAAAAAGCGCCGACCGCCGCGCCGCCGATCATCAGGAGTTCGACCGGCTGAAACAAGGCTGCCAGATGACCGCCCGCTAACGCGAAGCCGCCGAACACGGAGGCCGTCACAATGATATATCCGAAAATTACTAACAATTTCGTGATCCCCGCTATTCAGTCAGCCGCGCCGCCTTGCGGCAACGCGGCATTGATATTCTTTTTCATGTTTTACGGGCCGCAAGGCCGCCTCTTCTGCATAACGGCTTGCGGCGCCAAAACTTGAGTACGTATTTGTCCTACATTCGCCAGCCATACAGCCGGCGGCCCAGCACATCGGGGCTGCCCGAGAAATCGGGAACCGCCTGGGGTATCGGGAATTCATAACTCAGCAACAACGCGCCCTGTCGCATCTCCGCGCGCGCCTTTTCCCACAACGCGGGCATGGCCGCCGGCGACAGGTAGGCAAATATCACGTCGTACCGGGAAAAATCGAGCGTGTTGTAATCGCCGAGCAAAAATCGCGCATCACTGCGCATCAGCCGTGCGCGCAGCATGCTCAGCAACCATGGCAACGGCGCGATCTCGATCCCGGAAAAACTGCTTTCTGGCCTGCGCCGCGCCAGTTCCAGGGTCAGTCCGCCCAGGCCGCTGCCGATATCGATGAATCGGATCGGCGTAGCCGGAAGCTGCGCCGCAACCGTGCTGCGGGTCGGCATGCCAGACGGGTAATAAGGAACCTGCGTGCGAAACGTGGTCCAGAAAATTCCCAGCAGGAGCAGGAATAACACGAGGAAAATCGCCGGCGGAATTGCAAGCGTCTGGACCAGTACCGCCGCAACCGGGAAGACAAACTGGATAGGCGGCCACCAGCGTGCCAGACCGGCCTTGTTGGACAGCCATGCGGCCAGCGCTCCCTGTATCAATGCGAATAAAATCGGAACGGGCTGCCACCGGTCGGCGGCGATCGATACTGAAAGAAAGGTCACCAGAAATGCCGCGCCCTGGATGAGCAGGGCCAGCATCGCTGGTGGAAATCGCTTGCGTGCGTCGCGCACTGCAGGCGAACAGGAGTCGGTGGGCAGAGACACGGCAGCCTGGCTTGATTCGATGGCACGGTTACGCAGCGTGCAGCGCCGCAGCTTCCTTGGCGCGCTTGGTTTTCCCGGCGCGCGACGGCATGTGGCACAAGCCGCAGGTATAGTGCTGATTCAAATCGTCTTTATAGACTACGAAATTGCCGCTGCATTCTTCGCAGCAGGCGGTCGCCAGCATCTTGCTCTCGAAAAATCGTACCAGCGTCCATGCGCGGGTCAAGGACAGGACCGGCTCTTCACCCGGTTCCAGCTCGATCTGCTCCAGATAGAGACGGTAGGCTTTCATGATCGCCTGGATGCCGGAGATCTGCGCATGCTCGACCAGGTATTTATGAATGCCGATGAACAGGGAAGAATGGATATTCGGCTGCCAGGTAATGAACCAGTCGGTCGAGAACGGCAGCATGCCCTTCGGCGGAGATACGCCCTTCAGCTCTTTATAGAGCTTCAAAAGCCGCTCGCGCGACAGGGAAGTTTCCGATTCCAGCAGTTGCAGGCGCGCGCCCAGGCTGATCAGTTCAATTGCAAGCTGAATGTCCTGCGCTTCCGTCACGACGCTTTTTTTGCCCATTTTTCCGCCCTCTTCGTATCGATTCCAACCATTGCCGGAAAGGCAATCCTTAGGCAATTTCCTCAACCGGCTGGCCAGCCATGAGAATGGCTGCATGCGAATGCGCAAGCGCACGGTCTTTGGTGTAATTGGTCAGCATGCCGAGAATGGCGCTGTCATCGAAACGGAAACGGGCGAGCATCATATTGGTGCCGGCAAGTTTCAGGATTTGGGAATTGTTCAGGCCTTCGAGCAAATCAGCAATCTCGCTGCTGATACCAAGACGGAAAATAGCCGTCGCCTTGTCAGAACGAATCATCTGCTGCGCCAGCATGAGATAACTTAGGTTGGCATCGCGGATTTCGGCAATCATGTCGTTCATGTTCATGGTGTCTCCTCTTGTAACGAAGTGAAACAATTTGTTTCAGCGATTCCATTCTGGAGCGCAGGCAGAACAAGAGAAATCAGCAAAACGTCATATTTTTCGTCCGCAAAGACGACAAAGGACCTGTAAGAATTTGTCTTACAAGTCCCGAGAATGAGGCGACATGCGAAATGATGGATAGGCCGGAAAGCTAGTATTGGCGCGGCTTTGCGCACAGTAGGTAAACCGCGGCGGCAAATTCAGCCTATTTGACAAATATCAAAATCAAAGCGTATTTTTTTCCCTTTTCCATTGTTTCACCGAGAAAAATCTGTTGCATTTCGTCTACGCAAATACGTTATCGGCCACGAAACACCGCAATTTAGGGTTTACGCAAAAAATTTTTGCCTTCTATTTGCCTTTCTTTTAACGACAGAAATTCTTCCATCTTTAGCTTACAGACAAGTTTCTTTTCATTAAGTTCAATCCGGTCTTCGCGCAAGTAATCCATTTTGTTAATTAAGCTCCCTTATC
This sequence comes from Keguizhuia sedimenti, assembly GCA_030715135.1. Classification (GTDB taxonomy): domain Bacteria; phylum Pseudomonadota; class Gammaproteobacteria; order Burkholderiales; family Burkholderiaceae_D; genus Keguizhuia; species Keguizhuia sedimenti. The sequence continues at coordinate 8,576 of JAUYVH010000029.1, forward strand.
CCCGTTTGTTAAGGCAACTGAATCGTTTCCTGTTCGCTTATAGTTGATTCATTCAAGTTTTGAATGCAGCGGCCGTTAATGCTGAACGCATAGATATGCCGGTAACGGCAAGACTGTTTGTTATTTACGTACGCGTATCTATGGGGCGGGATTCAATTTTTCATCATGATTGAAAGCCGCTTCATCAACCTACCCATGTCATTAACAAATTCCGGGACGCGACGGACATCGTCGCCCGTCACAATGAATTGAATTGAAGAGAGTTATCAATGAGCTTTGCGAACATGACAATCAAAAAACAACTGACAGGCGGCTTTTCAATTCTGGTCGCCATGCTGGTTATTGCAGTGCTGTTTGCCTCGTGGCGCATGGAGGGCGTCAGCAATGTCGTGACCACCATGGTCAACGACGTCATGGCCAAAGAGAGGCTGTTCAGCGAATGGGCAGCCAACACTTATAATAACGGCGCACGCACCATCACCGTTGCCGAATCGACCGATGTGGCAAAACAAGCGGAAATCCAGGCCAAAATCAAGGAAACCAGCGCCAGGATCAGCGAAATCCAGAAGCAGCTGGACCAGTTCGAGAAGAACGATACTGAAAAAGCCATGTTCGACGAGGTGGCAAACAACCGCAAGATCTATATTGCCGCCCGCGACGAAGTGTTCAACGAGAAAAAGACCAGCGAAGAAAATGCGCGCAAACTGGTCCAGGCTAAGCTTGAACCGGCACTCGACAATTATGTCGCCAGCATCAAGAAGCTGAACGCATATCAGACAACCCTGATCGATCAGATGGCTGACAACACGAAAAAGCAAAACAGCGAATCGAAAACCGCACTGATCATCCTGGGCGCCGTTTCAGTATTGTTCGGCATCGTGATTGCCGGATTCATCATGCGCAACATCAAGCGGCAGCTAGGCGGCGAACCTGCCTATGCAGTGCAGATTGCCAGCAAGATTGCAGAAGGCGACCTGACACTGTCGATCGACACGGATCCAAACGATCACAGCAGCCTGCTCTCCGCAATGAAAAAAATGCAAACAGGCCTGGTCAAACTCGTCAGCGAAGTTCGCACCGGCACGGACACGATTGCCACGGCATCCTCGGAGATTGCCACGGGCAACCTGGACCTGTCCTCGCGCACCGAAGA
>JAUYVH010000003.1:0-20316 GCA_030715135.1 Keguizhuia sedimenti
TTGACATTGCTGGCCACGTGCTCGGTGCCGTCTTCCATGATCAGCTTCATGCCGTTTTTGCGGATGGCTTCCAGGTTGGCGCCGCGCACGATGCATGTGACATCTTCGCCTGCCAAAGACAGCTTTACGCCAACATAGCCGCCGATCGCTCCCGCTCCTACAATTGCAACTTTCATACGTCTCCTCCGGTTAAATGAAATGTGTGATTGATCGGCGCCTTAGCCGGCCGATCTGTTAGAAATTCGTAATAAATTCATGGTCAACCGGTCTATCGGTTTCCTTTTCATGCGCATGGCTAAACCCCAAACGTAATAACATCGCTCGGCCGCAAACTGACGATTACCTCTTTCCCTTTGCTCACCGCATAGCGCCTGACAGCCCGTTCCGGCAAGCGCACCTGCAGCCGGCAACTCGACAGGCCTTTCGGCAAGAGCCAGACATGCGCTTCGTTTCCGAGCACAATTACCTCTTCCACTACAGCCGGAATGGGGTTGTCAATCTGGCTGTTTGGCGGGGTATCCGGCCTTACCAAAAATACGTTTTGCGGCAACACCGCGAACTTCAGGCCGCGATCGGCGACGGAAGGCGCCGACCCGCATGCCGTGATCGAATGAGGCCCCCACTGAAGCAGAAGCATGTTATTGGGAAGCCTGGATTGAACCTCCGCTTCAAAAACATTGGGAATGTCCAGTACCCTCGCTGCTTCTTCAGAGGCCGGCTGCGTCAGAACCTGCGAAACGGGTCCGCTTTGCACACATCTTCCATGCCGAACGAGTGCTATATGCGAGCCAAGCTGTGCAGCTTCGTCCAGATCGTGCGTAACCAGGACGACAGTCGTTCTGAGTTGCTCATGCAAACGCTGCAGTTCGACATAGAGCCGTTTTCTGGTGGTACGATCGACGGCCGAGAAAGGCTCATCCAGCAAAAGCACTTTTGGCCGCCTGGCAATCGCTCGTGCCAGCGCCACGCGCTGCTTCTGTCCGCCGGAAAGCTCATGCGGATATTGTGATTCCAGCCCCGATATATGCGCCAGGTCCAGATAGTGCCGAGCCTGGGCCGTGCGCTCTTTTTCCGGAAGATGGATCAATGAAATGGCGACATTGTCCTGGACGGATAAATGAGGAAACAATGCGTAGTGCTGCGAGACCAGGCCAATGGGACGCGATCGTGCAGGCCGGTAAAAACCTTTCGTGCTGTCGCTCCACACTTCGCCCGAGAAACTGACTTGATCGTGCTTGAGAGGCAAAAGTCCTGCAATCGCGCGAAGTATGGATGTCTTTCCGCTACCGGAGGGACCAACCAGGGCGCTTATAGTGTCTGCAGGCAGCTCCACACCGAAATCAAGGAAGGGAGCCTTATGGCCCAGGCTCAGTAACAGGCTCATGCCGTTCTTCTCTTGTTAAGCAGCCTGTTCATCGCGCCGTATGTCACGGCAATCGTAGCAAGCGAAACCAGCAGCAACAGAAGCGACATTGCGCCCGCGGATGCAAGGTCGAACGATTGCATCTTGTCATAGATGGAAATTGAAATGGTCCGGGTCTCTCCGGGAATGTTCCCGCCGACCATTAAGACTATGCCGAACTCTCCGACCGTGTGCGCAAAGGTCAGGACTGCCGCCGAGACGATACCCGGCCATGCCAGCGGAAATTCGATCAGGCGGAAAGCCTGCCAGGACGTCAGCCCGCAGCATTGGGCGGCTTCGCGAATATCAGGCGCAATGCCCTCGAATGCGCGCTGGATCGGCTGCACCGCGAACGGGATATTGAAGATGGCCGATGCAATGACAAGTCCGGTAAAACTGAATGAAAGAGAGTGGCCTGACAACTGCTCATACCACTGCCCAAGTGCCGTATGGCTTCCCATTGCAATCAGGAGATAGTACCCAAGCACTGTTGGCGGCAGAACCAGCGGCAGAGCAAGCAAGGCTTCGATCCAGGGCTTGATACGGGAGGAACTGACCGCCAGCCAACGCGATACAACAAGAGCGGAAGGCAGCAGGATAGCCAGAGTAACCGCCGCGAGTTGCGCCGAAAGCCGAATAGATTCCCAATCCATCACTTCACCGCTTCTCCCGGCCGCGCAAAGCCATACCGGCTCAGGATATCCCGTGCCGGGGGTTTCTGCAGGTAGCGGTAAAACTCCTCTGCGACAGTCCCGGCATTCCTGAGAAGAACCATGCGCTGTTTCAACGGTTCAGTGGAATGCCAGGCGGCAGGTATGGTCGCAAATGTGCCGAGGCGGGCTACTTCAGGAGTTCTGGATAAGGAAAGCGGCACGATCCCGCCCTGGGCCGATCCGGATCCGGCAAACTGCATTGCTTGCGAAGCATTTTCGCCCAGCACCAGCTTGGGCTCGATTGCACGCCACAAGCCCGCGTGCTCCAGTGCAGCACGGGCCGCCCTGCCGTACGGCGCGTGTGCGGGGTTCGCAATGGCAAAGCGCTTGATCCGGCCGTCTGCAAGCATCTTCCTCAGGCCGTTCAGCTCGCCGTCCGCCGTCACGCCGGAGTTATGCGGGATAAAAAAAGCGATGCGCCCGATTGCATAAAGCACCCCGCCATCTTTGGTCAGCCCCTTGTCCCTGAGCGAAAAAATATAGTTCTCGTCCGCGGACAGGAAGAGCTGATACGGGGCTCCGTTTTCAAGCTGGGTTTTAAATATCCCCGACGAACCGAAAGACAGCCGCACGTCCTGTCCGGTATCCTTTTTGAATTGCACGGCCACTTCGGTCAGCGCAAACTTGAGATCCGAAGCGGCGGCAATCGGAGGCGCTTCTGCCGCCCAGGCCGAATGCAAATTAAAGAAGCACAGGGCTCCGATACTGAGTGCTTTCTTTATCCGCATCATCTTCTGAAAAATGATTTACATCTCCAGGTCTTCGGTAATGGCTGCGATACCGGCTTTGGCGCACATATCATCCATCTCGCCCGTCGGTGCACCAGAGACACCGATTCCGCCGTACAGGTTTCCGCCGGCCTCGATCATCATTCCGCCGCCGATTGCAAGCACTCTTGGAATCTGGCGAATACCGCTCGATGGTTTGCCGGCCTGCGTTGCCTGGGCGAATTCAGTGGTATTGGTTTTGAAGCTAACCGCGGTCCATGCCTTGTCTACCGCAGCCGATGGAGTATGCATGCCGGCAAACCGGTCCCGCAACACGACTTGGGTTTGACCGGTGCGATCGACGATTGCAACACCTACCTGGTAGCCGCTGTCCCGGCATTTCTTGAGCGTAGCGAGAGCTGCCTTCAACGCCGTTTCAGGTGTCATCAGCTTGATCGAATAACTGGCTTCAGCTGCCTGCGCATTGACATTGAACGTCGAAGCCAATGCCACGAGCAGAATTCCTTTAAAGAATTTTATCATCGCTTACTCCTTCACATTGCGTTGCTGGTTAGGGGACAATCCGGACAATTTTTTCTCCGACACTGAAAAGGCGTTTTCCAAAAGGCCGCCGTACAATCCTGCGCTGTCGACGCCTGACAAAGGATCCGTGAGCTGTTTTCCTGCGGGCCCGAAAAACATGACCGTCGGAACGAAGCGCACATTGTTGGATCTTGCGAACTGGCCGTGAGTGAGCGGCTCGCCATTAAATCCCCGGAATGAAGCGGTTCCGTTGAGCGTCACTTCCCTGATGATCGGCTGCTCCCCGTTTCTAAGCAGAGGAGCCAGGTAATTCCGCCTGACGACATGGCAATAGGAACAATCCGGCAGCGTAAAGAGGATCACTACCGGCTTTCCTTCACGCTCCGCTCGTATGCCATCGTGCTGCAGATTGACCGGCGGCGGAAGCTTTGCCTGATCGGTTTTCGCATAGGCATGCATAAGCGGCAGAAAAAGAACGAGTGGCGCAATGAGGATTCGCCGGATCATTGTGCACATGATCACTTCTTCCTTGCGAACCGCGCGATGTCTTCAAAGTCCTCATCATGCATCTCACCAAGTTCGATCTGTTTCAACACGCCATTTTTATCGATGATGTAATGTGAGGGAATGCCCTTTGGCTTGCCGAGCGCCGATTCAATGCGCTTGTAGTCGATCGTTATCGGATGAGTCAGCCTGAACCTGTCGCGCCACTTCATCACCTTGGATTCCTGCTCCGGATCGGCATGGTTGATATCGACGCCGATGACCACCAGGTCGGCAGAGCTGCTTTCCTGAAGCGCTTGAAGCTTGGGCGCTTCGTTCATGCAGAACGGACAGGTGGTGGAAAAATAGCTAAGGACGATCACTTTGTTGCGCAAGTCGCCTGGCTTGATCTGCTTGCCGTCCATGACGGTAATCGCGGGGAGCGTCAGGCGTTGCCCAACTTGCACATCCGCCGCGTGCGCAATACCCTGAAAAAGAACGAGAAGACAAATCAGGCTGTGCAGAAGGACGCGGTTCATGTTGAGCTTGTTCGCAAAGATTAAAACTGGGGCAAATACAGCTTGGTCTTGTCCAGCTTATAGCTCCAGGGCAGCTTTGCGTTTTTCCAGCCGTTGATAACGCGCTGTCCGGCTTGCGGGCCGTCCTTGGCCAGGTCGCCTTCAAATCCGTCTACAACGGAATAGACTTTGCTGTAGCCGAGCTCCTTAAGCAGGTTTGCCGCACGGGCACTGCGATCGCCGGAGCGGCACATCAGAATGACGGTATCGTCCTTACCCAGCCCTTTTGCGCTCATGCGGCGCGCCAGCTCGGGACCGAAGTCGCTGTTCACATCCAGCACGAATCGCCCATTCTTCTCGTCCCATGCAGCTTCAAAGGGATGCTCGACATAGGGAATGTGCGCATCGGCCGCTGATGCCATGCCCACATAGGCAACTTCGGCGCGTGTACGCACATCGACGAAAAATGCCTTGTCGCCAAGTTTTTGCTTGAGGCCGTATGCTTCATTCGCATCGACATACAACTGAAGCTTGGTTTGCTTGATTGGCGGCACATTTGCGGCATCCAGCGCAAGTACGTTCGTGGAAAGGCTGCTTAAGCATATCCAGAAGCCAAGCTGGAGCAAGTGTTTTTTCGCTGTCATGATCGGCCTTATACGACGATACCCGGGTTGCCTTCCATTCCTATGATCTTTGGCGTATTCAGCTTGCGTGGCTTGACCGTCTTGTTGGTTCGCAGCCATTGCCCGACCACTTCCCAAACCGGTTCGCCTTTGGCGCCTTCTGCTACCGGAGCCCAGCCTGCAACCTTGTATGTCTTGTTCGCATCGAGCGGTTTCCCGTTCAGGCGCATGTCCTGGATGCGGGCACCCATCTTTGCCTTCGGATCGATGGTATAGCTCATGCCGCCGACGCGCACCATGTCACCGCCTTGCTGGTAATACGGATCCGGATTGAACAGGTTGTCCGCCACGTCTTCCATGATCGTCTTGATGGTCGCGCCGCTCATATCGGACAGGGTCGTATACGAGTACGTGGTAGCAGTCTGGTCCATCAGGTGTTCCATCAGGATGGGGCTGTTAGGCAGTAGCGAAGTCCCCCAACGGAAACCCGGCGAAAACGCAATCTCTGCATCTTTTACATCCATCAAGGCATCGACGATCAATTGATCGAAGGTTCCGTTGAAGTTGCCACGGCGGTAGAGCGTGCCTTCGGTCATGGCAAGCTGCTCATTCAACTTGGATTCGTACGGTGCGCGGATTTTCGTAATGAGCGCGTCCATCTCCTTGTCGGCCGGAAGGAAATTGGAAAATACCGGTAACAGGTGATATTTGAAGCCCTGGATTTTTCCTCCGCGGACATCGAAGTCGAGCATGCCGAGAAATTTGCTGTTGCTGCCGGCATTGGTAACCAGGGTCTTTCCACCTGCGTTGTTGACGATGACCGGCGCGGGCATTCCATCATGTGTGTGGCCGCCCATGATTGCATCAATGCCTCTTACGCGGGAAGCCATCTTGATATCCACGTCCATGCCGTTATGCGACAGCACCACGACTACTTTTGCGCCTTTCGAGCGTGCCTCATCCACGACTTTCTGCATATTGTCGTCCTGGATGCCGAAGCTCCAGTCGGGCACCATGTAGCGCGGATTGGCAATCGGCGTATATGGAAAGGCCTGGCCGATGATCGCGACTTGAACGCCGTTCATTTCCTTCATGACGTAAGGGCTGAACACCTGATCGCCGAAATCGGTGGTCTTGATGTTCTGCGCGACAAAATCGACCTTGCCTTTGAAATCTTTCTCGACGATTTCCTTGACGCGCTTGTCTCCGAGTGTCATTTCCCAGTGTGCGGTCATGACGTCCACGCCAAGCGCGAGGCAGGCATCCACCATGTCCTGGCCGTTGGTCCACAGCGCTGTCGCCGATCCCTGCCAGGTATCGCCTCCGTCAAGCAGCAGCGCGCCGGGACGGGACGCCTTCATGCGCTTGACCAGCGTAGCAAGGTGAGCAAATCCGCCCACTTTTCCGTAATTCTGCGCAGCCTTTTCGAAATTCAGATAGGTGAAAGCGTAGGCTTGAGCCGTGTTCGGCCTGACGCCGACTTGCTTGAGCAATTTTTCGCCAACCAGATGAGGCATGCGTCCATACGCTTCGCCGATGCCAAGGTTGACATTCGGCTCGCGGAAGTAAATCGGACGCAGCTGTGCATGGCAATCGGTGAAGTGCAGGAAATGAACGTTGCCGTAGCGCGGCACATCATATAGCTTGTCCGCGGAAGGAGCCGCCAGAGCCTCCTTCGAATTCAGCGCCATCCCGCTAGCGCAGGCAATTCCCAGTACTTGCATGAACTCACGACGGTTCAACCCCATTTTTCTTCCTTCAATTATTTCAAAGCTTCGGCAAGGTGCCGCAAAATTTTCATAAAGCGGCGCCCGGTCCAGACGGAAAATTCCTCCCGGGCGCCATTGACGTCTTTGTCGGTGACGTCTTAGTTATTGACAGGCGATTTAGGATCGAGCAGCAATGCCATGACATCCTTCATCTGCTTCTCGTCAAGAATGCCTTTGTGCCCGAAGCGCGGCATATTCGAGCATGCAGTAAATGCCTGAGAGTTATATATCTTCCCCCAGGTGTACTTCAGCATCTCTTCGCTTTGCCCACGTATCTTTCCGTACTGATAAAGCGAAGGCCCGATGTTTCCAAACGAAATTTCTGCTTTCGTCAGCTGATGGCATGCATAGCAATTGCCGCCGTTCGGACTGCCGATCTTGTCGGATGACTGCATGCCGCGTCCGCTCTGCGCAATTTTTTCGCCCTCCTGCCAGTTGCCCAAGTACTTGCCGTCAGACGGGTACTTGACCTGTTTCAGTTGTTCGGCTTCGATTTTTGCAGCAACCTCCTTCGGACGCTCCGTCGGATATTCGCTGCACAAACGCTGGGCTTCATCCTGGTTAAGGACGCCTTCGACCGTTGCGGGCCCCTTGGACTTGAAATCCGATTTCATCAATGCCAGGGCAGCTTTTCCATAATCCGTCTCGGTCGCGACGGTCGCACAACCGGCCGCAACCGCAGCCACAGCAAGCACGATCACTATTTTCTTCATGGCCGTCTCTCCTTATCGTTTTAGTGCCGGAGCGTTATACACACCGCCGTCCGCGTTCTTTGCCAGGAACATGGTCATCGCGGTAATCAGGTCCGAACCATATACCGGCTCAGGGAAGCGTTGCTGCCTGAAGCAGTCATACAGGCGATGCTGCATGGTTCGCACTTCTCCTTGCGATACCCGATACGCGGGCCAGGTCGTGTAAGCTTGTTGCGCGTTGCTCTTGTTCAGGATGTTGGGAAGTTCCTGAAGGCGAATCCGCTGTCCATCGACTGAGTGGCACGTGGCGCAGGCGAAATCGTAGGCTCCGGCACGATGGAAAAATATCTTCTTGCCGATCTCGTACGCCGCTTTTTCCTTCGGATGACTCATTGGAACAGCCATCTTCATGCCCTTCGATTCGGCGGTAACGTAGGATACGATCGCCTCGATGTCAGAAGGATTGCCCGCAGAACCGAATGGCCTCTTTGTTGCCTCTTCCTTGGTAAGGCCTTGAAGAGTCATCCTGCAATGCATCAGGCGCTGCTCCAGATCCATTACTTTGTCGGTGTCCTTGAAGTAGCGCGGGAGCTCTGCATAGGCCCCTTTGACTACGCCAGGACCTTTACCGAGATCGCACTTCTCCAATGTCGCCTGCTTGGGCCCGGCTTTGGTTTTCCATAATTCTTCTCCGCGCATCTCCCAGAGTTCCGCGGGGTTTCCATCTGCCAGAAGTTGACGATATTTGGCAATCTCATCGGTGGCAGAGCTTTGTGCCAATGCAAGAGCAGATGTGCCCGCTGCGATGGCCGCAAAAACATACTGGTGCATGCGCCTCATTACGTCTCCTTTTATTAAAAAATTGGTCTGCGCCACTTATTTTTTCAGATCCGTTTCCAGGTCTGTCCGTTAATTGAAATTCAGGCGACGACTGCCTCGTCTGTTCGCGTATCACCCTTGTTGTCGGTCCAGGTGATGACGATCTTGTCGCCCTTGGCACCTTTGAACTTAAACGACAAAAACGGGTCTTTGGAAATCGAAGTCCCCATTTGTGCATCGAGCACGACCTTGTCATTGCTCTTTGCGACCAGCGTTTGAATGAAGTGCGCCGGAATTGCCTTCCCTGATGCATCTTTGCGCTGACCTGTTTCCATGTCGTGGCGGATCAATACCTTCACCTCGACCATATCGCCATTTACACCCGCACGAATGCGCATTGGACTCGCCATAATGTTCTCCTCTACTAAACTGTTGAATAAAGCGGTATCAAGCGGCGATCAGCCGCCGCATCCGCCTAGCGTTACCTTGATTTCCTTGCTTGCGATCAGCCACTTTCCGTCGGCCTTTACGAGCGCGTGGACATTCGATGTGCCACCCATCTTTACCCGTGTGCTGATCTCAGGATTCGTGCCCGCCGGAATATTGAATGTCGCTGACAACGGCGTAGGATTCTTCTCGACGAGTATGGCGATGTATTCGGTATTGGGCGCTGCGCTGGACACGGAGACAGGGACGACCGCGCCGTTTTCTGCGATGTCCGGACCCGTAATGCTGACATCCTTGCTGACGGTGAACTTGTCGCCGCCAAGCGCCTTGACTGCTTCTTCCAGACTTTTAGCCTCGAAGACATTGGCCTTCCAATCCGCTGCGAATACATCGGAAGGCTTTAACAGACCTGCCGTAAATGCCAGGCCAAGAACTGAACTGATGCGCAGTACATCACGTCGACTTTGATTCATGAAACTCTCCTCCTAAAAAATACTTGGGCCAGATGACCCGCCAAAATAGTAATGTGCTGCTCTACTTCACCTGCGCAAGCGCCTTGGACAGGCGGTCCTTGTTCATGACGAATGTCTTCGACAGGCTTTCTGCCTCTTTTTTTGCTTCCTCAAGATTCGTGGCTTTTCCTACCTGGATAACGCCGGCCATTGCCATCATCTTGTGCGGATCGCATACATACACATAAACGCCTTCCTGGTCAGGCTTCACCACGATTTCTTCGTCCATCTTGCCTTTCCATTGCTTTGCATTTGCCGGGACGATTACGGATGCGCTGTTATGCGATGCATCGCCCTTTACGAATTTGACTGTGTCGCCTTTTTCGATTTTCAGGAATGACGGTTCAAAAACCATCGAGCCATCTTTTCCGTTATTAAGCATCTTTACCTGATGCTCCGCTGCCAGCAGCGGCATGGATATCATTGACAGTAAAGCCGCAAAAGCAAACTTCTTCATCTCGTCTCCAAACTTGTATATACGTGTATTTATTCAACGCAACATTGCTGTAGCACAACTTTTTCTTCTTGAAGTGACGCATTTATGACGGCGCGCTTACTTCGCGCCACTCAAGATCCACTTGACCATCGCCTTGATATCCTCATCCTTCACGTGTGCCTGTGCCGGCATCGGAACAGCGCCCCATGTTCCGTTCGAACCGTTCTTCACCTTCCCGAACAGGCGCGAAGCTGCATCCGCGTCATTCTTATATTTGGCTGCGATTTCATTGAATCCCGGACCGACGATCTTGTTGGTGAGGCCATGGCAGGCCAGGCAGGCATTCTGCTTTGCCAGCGATGCAGGATCAGCCTGGGCCGGCTTCTTCACTTCCGTGTTGGTCTGAGCCGCTGAAGCAAGCTTCATCTCAGCCGGACGCTTGCCTGATCCCACCGCTTCAGTCGCTGGCGGTTGCGTAGTGTCGATTCCTCTTACCGGTCCGAACGTACGGTTTTGCAGTGCCAGGTTTCCATGTTCGTTTCGGGCCTGATCCGGCAGCTTCGACTTGATCTGACCGTCAGTTGCGCAGTTTTTCATGCAGGCCACGCTACGCACATCCGGCTTGCCCTTGATATCCCACATGCCGTGGCTGGTTGTCATGCCGTTACGATTGGGCATGCGATTCTGCACTTCTGCAATGTTTTCGTTTGACAGAGTGAAATCGTCGGGCACGATTTCGGCCATGTTCAGAATGTATGCAGTGACCGCATAGACTTCTTCCGTTGTCAGGCTCTTTGGCGCAGTCCAGGGCATCGCGCGATTGATGTAATCCCACAGCGTGGAGACCGTAGCGACTTTCATTATCGTGGTGCGTTGCGGCTGCCTGTTGTCGGATAGTGCAGCGACTCTTCCTGTCTTGATATCTTCCTTGGTTGTGCCGCCAATGATCGGAGTGAACACTTCGTTCGACTCACCGAAGACGCCATGGCATGAAGCGCACTTTCCTTCCCATACCTGCATGCCTTTGGCGACCGTGCCGGAGCCCTTCGGCAAGCCTTTAAAGTCAGGACGTACATCGATGTCCCAGGCGGCAATCTCTTTTTCGGTCGCGGTACGGCCGACATTGGGATAATTCTGGGCGTTGGCAACCGATAGCGTCAGTGCAAGGGAAATCCACGAGATGGCCTTAATATACTTGGACATTGGATACCTCTCCCGTGACGTCAACTTTCCAGGACTGAATAGCATTGTTGTGATAAATCGATTTTGTGCCGCGCACTCCGCGCAACTCATTGGTCTTCGGTTGTACATAGCCGGTTTCATCGATGGCTCTGGATTGCAGAACCACAGGTGAGCCGTCCCATACCCAGTCTATGTTGAACCTCGTCAGGCATTTCGGCAGCACCGGATTCTCGAGCCTTGCCGTGCGCCAGTTCTTGCCTCCGTCGGTCGATACATCGACCCGCTTGACTCTTCCCCGGCCAGACCATGCGAGGCCTGTAATGTTGTAGAAGCCTTTATCCAGCAGGCGCTGTCCGCCTGAAGGCGTGGTGATGACCGACTTGCATTCCTGGATTGAGGTGTACTGGCGGTACATGCCGTCGGGCATAGCGTCGATATAATGGATCGCCTCATCTTTGGTTGCATACGGCTTATCGCCGACTTCGATGCGGCGCAGCCATTTCACCGAAGAGACACCCTGCACGCCGGGCACGACCAGGCGCAGGGGATAACCGTTTTCAGGGCGGAGCATTTCGCCATTCATGCCCCATACGACGAGCACGTCGTCGAGCGCGCGCTCGATTGAAATGGTGCGTGTCATGCCGGAGCCGTCGGCGCCTTCGGCCAGAATGAACTTTCCGTTCTTCTTGTCATATCCGCAATCTTCCAGCAGGACCGACAGCGGCACACCGGTAAACTCGCTGCAGCTCAGCATGCCATGGGTATATTGCACCGTTGGTACGGCGACATTTCCCCACTCCATGGCGGTGTTTGCTCCGCACTCGATGAAATGCATGCGTGATACGGAAGGCATGCGCATCAAGTCATCCATGGTGTAAACCTTGGGATTCTTGACGAGGCCGTTCAGCATAAAGCGATGCTTGGCAGGATCGATGTCATGCCAGCCTTGATGATGTCTTTCGAAGTGCAGGCCGCTAGGGGTAATGATTCCAAACAAGCCTTGAAGAGGCGCAAACGAAACGGAGGCTGCGCTGACGCGCGTAAGGCCGGGGGACTCGCGACGAACAAGATTGGTTTCGAAGCGGGACGGTACTCCATACGGATTTGCCGCAACAGGCTTACCCAAGGTCTTAGAATGCTCGGGCAAGGTAAGGATTTCCGGATCTCCGCCGGATCCTGATGCAGTCGCAGCATGGACAATACCGGTGCCGCCTGCCAGTGCCGCACCGGCAGCAAGAAAGCCTCGCCTTAAGAATCCCCTACGTTCTTCGTTCAGCCCTTTTTCAGAAATCTCCTGAACCAAAGCCGGGTCCACGAAATTTTCCGGGGCGCGTATGATGCGCCCATTTTTTCTTCCTTCATCCCTCATGCGCTCTCCCAAATGCAAAGTTGGTTTAGTTATACTAATTCACTATATAACTATATGCGCATGAATAATAACTGCGAGCTTGATTTAGATCAAGCGTTTTCCTAAACAGATTTTCGTTGATTCGTTGTCGCAGTACGCCGCTTGGTGGTTTGCGTATGCCCTATGACCTCTTCCGACACTCTGCCGCAAACTGACTTGCACAGTTCCATAGTCTTTTCGTCGTGAATCCAATAATAGACTTGGGTGCCTTCCTTGCGACGGGCAAGGATTTTTGCTCGGTAGAGCATATTGATTTGACGGGACACATTGGCCTGCGTAGATTCAATCTGCGCGACAATGTCACCGACAGTTCGCTCGCCGTTACAGACGGCGTATAGAATTTTCAGCCGGGTCGGCTCACAAAGCAAAGAGAAATAATTTGCAACTTCCTCGAAAACCACTCCCATCTGCTGCTTGTTGAAGTTCATGTCCATAACAGTGATTCCCGTACAAAAGTAAGGGCGTAATATACCGGAAAATAATATTATCGATCGAATTGCATATTTGACGGGCGACTTTCTGTATGCGTCAAATTAACGCCGGCCTCTACGCTCAGGGTTCATATGAATGTAGAACTATGGCTTGATGTAAGCATAACCTTCCTGGACCTGCAGACGGCTCACTTCCGCCACGCCTGAGGGGACAATTGTAGCTTCGGGCAGCAACTGTTTTTTGGAGATGTTCCGCGCTTCAAGCGTGTTGTTGCAAACCCGGAATTGAACATTCGAATCCGCAAGCTGCTGGACCATGATGTCATATGGGTTGCCATTTTTATCCTTGGCGTCTTCCAGGAGAAAATCTATTCCCGGCCCATGCGTCACAACGACAATTTTCGCTTTCGGACTGGCGTTCATATGGTTGCGGATATTCTGAAGCGCTACGGTAGCATTGGTGCTGTCGTTAATATGATAGACGACCTTTTCTTCTTTTTGGGCTGCGCCGGCGGCAACGCTGAACGCAAATAAAACCAGCAGGAAAGCAGCGCGTATCATATGCATGATCATCTCCGAGACAGAAGGTTAATAAAGTCCTGCTTTTCAGCAGGAAGAACGTAGCAAGCGAGTCGACATTTCTTCAGGGGACGCCCGCGTATGTGCTGCACAGCTTATCGCAAGCTTCCGACGCATCTGCCAAAAAGCTTAACGCACACGGCTGCGCAGAGGCGCCTTTATCAGAAACTCTTAATTTTTGCTCAAGCTTTCCTTTTCCATAAGCAGATAAGTGCCATAGGCATTGATCCGGTTGGCTTGTTCAAAAGCAGGGTATTTCGCGAAGGGTGACCAATCGACATTCCGGTAAGCTTCCTCGAAGGGCACCATCTCCTCAACTGCTTTTCCCATTTTCTCCCTGAGAAAAAGCAGATAATCGCGCGTCAACGTCATGTCCTTTATCGGGTCCGCGGACATTTCGCCGTGCCCGGGAACGACCATAAGGGGATTGGTTTCGAGCATATGGCCAAGCGTTTCCAGCCAGGACTTGCTGTTTGCATCGCCTACGAAGGGAATGCGCCCCGTAAAAAACAGGTCTCCCGAGAACAAGACTCGCTGTTCTTCCACAAACAGCATGATATCGCCCGGCGAATGCGCGCCGCTGGCATCTATGACACGGAAACTCGTTGTTCCCAGCTTAAAGGGAATGGATTTTTTGTCCTTGAACTGAAGCCACTGGTCTGCCGGAATCAATCGGGTATCGTCATTGACCCAGGGGTAAAGATCGGTACGCCGCTGTTTGAGCCGCTCCAATGTAAAGTCCGAATTCAGTGTAGTCCTCTCGTTCTCGTGCGCCCAGATTTTGGCACCCTGCGCCTTGAAGGGCTGAAGGCCATAGAAATGGTCGGCATGGTAATGGCTGATGAAGACATGCTTCACCGGTTTGGCAGTTATTTCCCGGATCGCTTTTAGCATCGCCTTACCCAAAACCGGAGTAGCCAGTGCATCGAACACCACTACTCCGTCGCTGGTGACTACAAAACCGGCATTGGACATGAATCCCTTGTTTGCCGCGCTGGCCATACCCGACTCGCCCCTGAAATAATAGACGTTTGGCGCCACTTTGACGGGCTGCAACCTGATCTCCTGTGCTGATGCAGACAAAGCAAAAGCATGCAGGAACAGCAATAAGCCCAAAAGAGACCAGCAAGTTTTGAGTGATGTGTACATATGTTTTGTTTTGGCAATTCCCGCCTATCAAGCCGGCATCATGCACCATAAAAGCATACTTAACTATATAACCATGCAGTTAATTAATGTCAACCAGATTTGTTTAATTGAATGATCCGGATCTTTAAAAATCGCCTTGCGCGCCCTTTTCCAGCATCTTTTGGAGAGTTTGCCGCATCCGGAGTGCCGACATTGCCAGGTCAGGCGGAAGCTGCCGCCCCATTTTTATGAGCATGTCCATGTTCATGGTATAGATCCACAGCCCATCTTCTTTTTCAAGCACGGCAATACGGCATGGCAAGAATGCCGCCATGTTCGGGCTGAAAGCAACCATTTCCTTTGCGAGCAACGGATTACAGAAGGAATATATCTTTAAAAACTGCTCGGGCTTTCCTGATCTTGCTTCCAGTTCCCTGGAAACAAAAAACTCACCCACCATCTTTACATTGTCTTCGGCGGCGACACTGGCAAACGCCTGCTCGATTTCCTGAACTGTTACGCCGGGATTGACTTTGCGCTCCCATGTTGTAGCGACGGCGATATCGCCCTCGGAATCGACCCACTTTCCCCACATGCGCACGGCTTCCGCGCCTGCTCCGGGCCCAGTATTTTGCATGGCTTTGATGGTTCCGCATCCGCTTGCCGCAGAAAGCCACAGTAATAGAAACAGCCCTTTATAACTCAGACAACTGAGACGGTAGGTCATAGATTGCGCCTGACAATTTACATGAAAGTATGCGAACAAAAGTCTATTGCATTGCCGCAACAGTATAGTACGAGACCAGCCAAATCGGCACATCGAACCATTCAGATTCAAATCTGCAAGTCATCTTGAAGAAACGAGTATCTCAATTGTGTCCTGATCGAGCAGCAAATCTTGTTTCTTTCCCGTCATTATTGCCCTGTTAAAAACAATTCTTACGACATCAGGAGGACGGATATTTATTTCGGCAAGTATCTGCGTGCATGACTTTCGGAAATCAGATCCGCAGCAGCGCAAAACTACTTTCTTTCTCCGAGCCACTGCAAGTTGCGCGCAATTTTCCATGTAAAAACTCCTATTGATTCCTGGCTTGAATTCATCGCACCTTCTTCTAAACTGAACAGTCATGAATAAATCAAAGGAGATCATCGTGAACATGGATGCTATTCAGCCGCGTGCCCCAGGCCAGCTCTTGAGCGATCAACCCATGGAAGCATTGAAGCGCGATCATCGTTACGTCAGACAATTATTTGATCGTTACCTGAACACACAGAACAGCGAAATAAAAAGAGAGGCAGGCCCGGAAATTATCCGCGCACTGGAACTGCATGCCGATCTGGAGGAAGCCGTTTTTTATCCAAAGGTGCGCAGCATCGATCCGGGTTTGATCGATCACAGCGAACAGGAACATCATGAGGCCCGGCAATTGATGGAGCAGATTAAAAGCATCGATATCACCCATCCGCAATGCGATGAATTGTTTCGTCAACTTGCGGATTCGGTCCTGCATCATGTTGAAAGTGAAGAGCAACAGCTCTTTCCCAAGGTGCAGCAGTCCGGCATGGATCTAGGGGCTCTTGGACTTGAGATGCAGGCATATGAAGCAAGCGTACTGGGCGCGCAGGCTCGCTCTTCGGATCAGCCAGGTATGCGGAGATGACGGTCTGTGGCGGCAGTATCTTTGTAATCGCCAATGTGACGTATCGGAAAGTTTATCCTAGTCGTGCCATTAGCGCCGACTTACCTGCGCTTACAAAAGAAGTGCTCATGCCACATACTTGATTTCTACCCCAAACGGACGAAAGGCCAATTCAGGGATTGGCCTTTCGTTCAAGTACGCATTATTTGATCGTCAGTTGCGGAGCAAACGACTTTTTAAACCGGCGCGTTCCTTTCTGTGAAGGCGCCGGATTTGTTTTATCGATCTGTTTTTGTCGTCAGCGAAGCCCTCTTGGCTGGACCTGCGCCAAGAAGGCGAACCGACCTAGCATCCACCGATCATGTATTTGAATCCGGTTTCTGTCAGCTTAAGGCTGCCATCCGGATTGCGTACGACAAGCTCTTTTGCAATCGTACTTTCAACCAGTTCCTGGTCTACCGGCATTCCGCCGGGCTGCGGCCCCGAACGCAGCCATTGCAATTCCTCTTTAGTTGGTTTTTGCTGCTCCTGCATGCTCACCTCCTGTAAAGCGCACTACGCAATACAAATATGATTAAAAAAATAATGCAAAGTTCTGTGCTCGGTTTCCGAGGCAGATGGGGATCGAGCACGACGCCAGGAGTTCGTCAGGCACTGAGCAAGGTCGCATCCAGGTGTGCGACCAGACAATCGAGGGATGAGAGGATGATTAAGGTTTCAACAGTGCGAGAATCGCACTCAGTTCTTCACGTATGGACAATGTATCCATGCTCTGTGAGGAGTTGCCGTCTACCTGTAAATCAGCATGGCTGAAATCCTCGGCAATCCGGTTCTCAAGCTTGTTGCGAGCTCCGCTGATAGTGAAGCCCTGTTCATACAGCAGTTCCCTGATCCGGCGGATCAGCAGCACTTCATGATGCTGATAGTAACGCCGGTTTCCGCGCCGCTTGACCGGCTTTAATTGCGTGAATTCCTGCTCCCAGTACCGTAGGACATGCGGTTTGACTCCGCATAAATCGCTGACCTCGCCGATGGTAAAGTAACGCTTCGCCGGAATTGGCGGTAAAGCGAGCGTCTCTATCCGGGGGGAGCGATCATTCATCGTCAGTCAATGCCTCACGCAATTTGTACGGTTGGCTTTGGGCTTGCGGTTTCCACCATACCCTTCAGCTTCTGGCTGGCATGGAAAGTGACGACGCGGCGCGCAGTAATAGGTATTTCTTCGCCGGTTTTGGGATTGCGCCCAGGGCGCTGCGGCTTGTCGCGCAACTGAAAATTGCCGAAACCGGACAATTTCACAGACTCTCCGCGCTCCAGTGCATTGCGGATTTCATCGAAAAAAGTTTCAACCATATCCTTTGCTTCACGCTTGTTCAAGCCTACTTGCTCGAACAGCAATTCCGCCAGTTCCGCCTTGGTCAAGGTCGGAAGGTCTTTCTCAGCCATGGAGCGTGCCTGGGCTTCATGCACGGCTCGTGTCAGATCGGCTGCGAGAATGGATTGAAACTCGACTGAATTCACATTGTTCATACTATTTATGCTTTTATTTACTAGGAGCGCAATCTTGCGTCGTGCGCTTTAGTCGCTGCTGCAATCAATGCAGCCATTGCAGCCTCCACAGCTTCGTCTTGCAATGTAGAACGAGTATCTTGCAAGGTGAAGCGGAAAGCAAGACTTTTTTCGTTGTTTTCCAGCCCTTTACCACGATATTCATCAAATAAAACAAGGGCTTGCAAAATCCGGCAAGCCGGATTCTCGCGTTTTTCCCGTTCAAACACATCGACTAATTTCTGTGCCTGCACGCTTTGCTTCACGATCAATGCAATATCCCGGGAAACTGCCGGGAATTTAGAGATTTCTTGATAAACCGGCAACTCCCGTTGCTGAAGAATGGCCGCATCCACCTCAAACACAACTGGCGCCAAAGGCAGCTCGTATTTCTGTTGCCAACGTGGGTGCAGTTCGCCGATAAAGCCAACTGCGGTACCGTCCACCAGGATTTCAGCGGACCGCCCTGGATGAAGGGCGGGATGCTGTACAGGGACCATCCGCAATGCCTTGGGCGCAAACAAGGCTTCCAGATCTGCCTTGACATCGAAAAAGTCCACATTCCTCGTCGACTGACCCCACTGCTCTTCTGCAACTGGACCATATGCGACCGCGGCAATGCGCTTGGGTTGGCGATAACCTGCGATGGCGAGAGGACCATCTTCCTGGCTAGGATCTCGCAGGAAGGCCGCGCCAATCTCGAATACGCGAATGCGATTGAGCTTACGATTCAGGTTGTGACGGACATTGGCAATCAGACTGCCCACAAGCGACGAGCGCATGACGCTCATCTGGCTTGCGATAGGGTTCAACAGCCGGATCGGTTCAGCATTTCCCGCGAAGTCCGTTTCCCACTGCTGTTCGACAAAGCTGAAATTGATAACTTCCTGATAGTCCAGATCCGCCAGCTGCCTACGTATCGTAAACAGGGAACGACGGTTTTCGGGTGCGATGCGTATCTCGTTTGCCTCCACCGGCGGCAGAGCGGGAATGTTTTCGAATCCGTAGACGCGCGCGATTTCCTCGATCAGATCCTCTTCAATTTCGATATCGAAGCGGAACGATGGCGGAGTGACCGTAAACAATCCCGGTTCCTGCTTGAACTCCAAACCCAGACGACTGAATATTTCAGCAATCTGCGTGTCGGAAAAAGGGATGCCGATGATCTTGCTTGCGCGCTCGGTACGCACCTTGACCGGATGACGTTGCGGGAGATTCAGAATCTGGTCGTCAACGATTCCGACCTGCGTTTGCCCCGGCAAGCCGCAGATTTCAACGATCAACGCAGTGATGCGCTCGATATGCTCCACCGTGGTGGCAAAGTCCACGCCGCGCTCGAACCGGTGCGCAGCATCAGTCGAAAAATTGAATCGGCGGCCGCGCCCCTGAATCGCATGCGGCCACCAGAATGCCGCTTCAAGATAGATATTCTGCGTTTCGAGCGAAACCGCAGTCGCGTCGCCGCCCATGATGCCGGCCAGCGCCTCGACGCCCTGGTCATCGGCGATGACGCCGACCCACTCGTCGACTTCGACAGTATTCCCGTTCAGCAGCTTGACGGATTCGCCTTTTCTGCCCCAGCGGATGTCGAGCCCGCCATTGATCTTGTCCAGATCAAAAACATGAGTTGGACGGCCCAATTCAAGCATCACATAGTTGGAAATATCCACCAATGCGGAAATCGGCCGCAGTCCGCTGCGCTCAAGGCGCTGTTTCATCCAGTTCGGCGTGACGGCTCTGGCGTTAAGTCCGCGAATGATCCGCCCTGAAAACCTGCCGCACAAGTCGCTTGCGCTTACTTTAACCGGCAATTTTTCACTCAGGCTGGCCGGCACCGGGGCAAAGGAAGGCTGTTTCAGCGGAGTTTGCGCCAGTGCGGCGACTTCGCGCGCCACGCCCAGAACCGAAAGGCAGTCTGCCCTGTTGGGAGTGAGCTTGATCGTGAATTTAAGATCGTTCAACTGATAATAATCGCGGATATTGCTGCCGACAGGCGCATCATCCGGCAGTTCCATCAACCCTCCGCCTTCTTCGGAGAGTTTCAATTCGCGCGCCGAACACAGCATTCCCTGCGACTCGACGCCGCGCAGCTTGCCGACCTTGATCTCGAACGGCTTGCCGTCATCGCCCGGAGGCAGCACGGCACCGTCCATGGCGCAAATCACTTTCATCCCGGCGCGCACATTCGGTGCGCCGCAGACGATATTGAGCAAGGTTCCGGTTCCTGCATCGACCTGGCAAACGCTCAGACGGTCGGCGTTGGGATGTTTGGCAACTTCCAGCACCTTGGCGACGACGACGTTGGAGAATGGCGGAGCAACGGGCTCAACCTCTTCCACTTCCAGACCCGACATTGTCAGCAAGTGGGCCAGCTCATCCGATGTCATGTTCGGATCGGTCAAAGTACGTAACCAGTTTTCGGAGAATTGCATAGTTCAGCTATCAATATAAGAGCACCGCGATCGTGCGATGGATGTCCGCAGTCAGTCTGCGTTCGATTAGTTGAATTGTTTCAGGAAACGCAGGTCGCCTTCATAGAAGAGACGGAGATCATTGATCCCATAGCGCAGCATGGTCAGCCGCTCCAAACCGGATCCGAAAGCGAATCCTATGTAACGCTCGGGATCCAGTCCCATGTTGCGCAAGACGGTCGGATGCACTTGACCGGCGCCGGAGACTTCCAGCCAGCGTCCTTTCAAGGGGCCGCTGCCAAACGCGATGTCGATTTCCGCC
>JAUYVH010000003.1:20370-394671 GCA_030715135.1 Keguizhuia sedimenti
GTCTCGAAGAATGCGCGAATGAAATTCAGGTACACGCCCTTCAGATCGGCAAAGCTGATGTCCTCGGCAATCCAGAGCCCTTCAACCTGATGGAACATAGGCGAATGCGTCGCGTCGCTGTCGACACGATATGTCCGGCCCGGCGCGATCACCTTGATAGGCGGCTTGTTCAAGCGTGCATAACGCACCTGCATCGGGCTGGTATGGGTACGCAACAGCAAGGGCTTGCCTTGCGTATCCTTGCCGTCAATATAGAACGTATCCTGCATTGAGCGCGCAGGGTGATTTTCAGGACTGTTCAAGGCAGTGAAATTGGTCCAGTCAGTTTCAATTTCCGGACCGTCCGCCACATCGAAACCGATGGATCCGAAAATCTCTTCTACCCTCTGCCATGTGCGCATGACGGGATGGATGCCGCCGAATCCGCGGCCGCGCCCCGGCAAGGTGACGTCGATCGCTTCGGCATTCAAACGCGTCTGCATCTGTGCATCGGCCAATGCATCACGGCGCGCAGTCAGCGCTGCTTCGATTTTTTCTTTTGCCGCATTGATTACGGCACCCTGGGCTTTGCGCTCATCCTGCGCCAGTTTGCCCAGGCCCTTCATTTGCTCGGTGATCTGACCGGTTTTCCCAAGGTATTTCGCCTTGGCGTTCTCAAGCGCGGCGGCATCGCCGGCAGCGGCGAAATCTTCCTGTGCCTGGATAACTAATTGTTCTAAGGAATTCATGCGGCTTGTTCCGCTCTCTTAAGAAAGCAAAATGAAATCGTTTTCCATACTAAAGAAAACGATGCTGTTCTCGCTTGGCGCGCTTACGCTAAAAATAAAGCGGGGCACAGGTTAAGACCTCTGCCCCGCTTCATGAAATACAGCATTTCCGCAATGCATGCGAACCTGCTTTAAGCAGCGATGTTGGCCTTTACCTGATTCACAATCGCGGCAAATGCCGGCTTGTCCATGACTGCCATATCAGCCAGCACCTTGCGGTCCAGACCGATGGATGCCTTCTTCAGGCCGTTCATGAACACACTGTAGGTCAGGCCATGCTCGCGCGATGCAGCATTGATACGCGTGATCCACAGAGCGCGGAACACGCGCTTCTTGTTGCGGCGATCGCGGTAGGCATACTGGCCTGCACGCATGACTGCTTGCTTGGCAACGCGAAATACTTTACTGCGGCGACCACGATAGCCTTTAGCTTGATCGAGGACTTTCTTATGACGGGCCCGTGCTGTGACCCCACGTTTTACTCTAGGCATGATTTCTCCTTAATGATGAGTGTGAGGTTAAGCGAACGGCATCATGCGTGCGACGGATACCATGTTTGTATCATGGACATCTGCCGAACCGCGCAATTGACGTTTGGATTTGGTGGTTTTCTTGGTCAGGATGTGACGTTTGAAGGCTTGACCGCGCTTGACGGTTCCGCCCGGACGTACGCGAAAGCGCTTTTTGGCGCTGCTTTTCGTCTTCATTTTAGGCATAGCAAATTCTGTCCTTCCGGACAGCTCCATTTTTAGATGATTGCAGGTGGCAATACTTCATTGCACTTGGATGCCTGCTTTCACTTGTAATGCAACGGAATCGAGTCCGCCGCCATTTGCACAAACCGCCCAGCCTCTTACCTATTGCCAGGCAATCCGTACGAATCTTATTTCTTTTTCTTGGGGGCCAGAACCATCACCATCTGGCGCCCTTCCATCTTGGGAAACTGCTCAACCTGTCCGTAAGCATCCAGGTCCGCCCTCAGTTTTTCGAGCATGCGCATGCCGATTTCCTGATGCGCCATCTCACGGCCACGGAAACGCAGGGTAATCTTGGTCTTGTCGCCCTCGTCCAGAAATTTGATGAGATTACGCAACTTGATATTGTAATCGCCTTCATCGGTACCCGGGCGGAATTTGACTTCCTTAACCTGGATGACTTTCTGTTTCAGCTTGGCTTCGTGGGCTTTTTTCTGTTCCTGGTATTTGAACTTGCCATAGTCCATCAGGCGGCAAACCGGCGGTTGCGCAGTCGGCGCAATTTCCACCAGATCCACATTCGCTTCTTCCGCCATGCGGAAGGCATCTGCCAAGCTAACGATACCGAGCGGCTCGTTATCTACCCCAGTTAAACGCAATTGCGGCACTGTAATTTCGCCGTTGATGCGATGCGACTTGTCCGTAGCTATCGTCGTTTCCTTTAAAAATTAAATAACTAAGCCGTGCTTCCACGCTCCAGTTTCCTGGTCAGGCTTTGGTGTCGATCTCTTCCGAGAGACGCTGCACCAAATTGTCGAGGGTCATGACACCCAGATCGACATTACCCCGCGCTCGCACGGCCACTGTGTTGGCATCCCGCTCCTTATCGCCGACAACGACGATGTAAGGCAGCTTCTGAACCGAATGGTCGCGTATTTTATAGGTTATTTTCTCATTACGCAAATCGGCATGCACCCTAAACCCTTGTTTTTTCAGGTTTTGTGCGATGTTTTGCGCGTAATCAGCCTGTCCATCGGAGATATTCAATATGGCAACCTGCACCGGTGCAAGCCACAAGGGCAAGGCACCGGCATGATTTTCGATCAACATGCCAATGAAGCGCTCCAGCGAACCGAGAATCGCTCGATGCAGCATGACAGGAGTCTTCCGGGTATTGTCTTCCGCGACATACTCCGCCTCCAGCCTAACCGGCATCGAGAAATCGACCTGGATCGTGCCGCACTGCCACATGCGTCCGATTGCATCCTTGAGCGTATATTCGAGCTTGGGGCCGTAAAAGGCGCCGTCGCCCGGCGAAATTTCATATGGCTGGCCGGAACGCTTCATTGACTCGATCAAGGCATTCTCCGCCTTGTCCCACAGTTCATCCGACCCAACCCGTTTTTCCGGGCGCGTTGCCACTTTATAAATGATGTCGGTGAAGCCAAAATCCTTATAGACCTTTTGCAGCAAAGCAGTGAAAGCTACGCATTCATCAAGGATCTGGTCTTCGGTGCAGAAAATGTGGCCGTCGTCCTGGGTGAAGCCGCGCACGCGCATCATGCCGTGCAGTGAACCCGACGGTTCGTTGCGATGGCACTGACCGAATTCGCCGTAACGCAGAGGCAGCTCGCGGTAGGAATGCATATTGGAGCGGAAAATCTGCACGTGCCCGGGGCAATTCATCGGCTTGAGAGCGTAATTACGGTTTTCCGACTCAGTGGTGAACATGTTTTCCTTGTAGTTCTCCCAATGGCCGGATTTCTCCCACAGGCTGCGGTCGATGATTTGCGGCGCCTTCACTTCCTGGTAGCCGTTGTCCCGGAAAACATCGCGCATATACTGCTCCACCTGCTGCCAGATAGTCCAGCCTTTCGGATGCCAGAAGATCAGGCCGGGCGCTTCATCCTGGAAGTGAAATAGGTCAAGTGCACGACCCAGTTTTCGATGATCGCGTTTCTCTGCCTCCTCCAGCATGTGCAGATAGGCTTCCTGCTCTTCCTTCTTCGCCCATGCCGTGCCGTAAATCCGCTGCAGCATCTCATTCTTGGAGTCGCCGCGCCAGTAGGCGCCGGCCACCTTCATCAGCTTGAATACCTTCAGCTTTCCGGTTGAAGGAACATGAGGGCCGCGGCACAAATCCGTAAATCCGCCCTCGCTGTAAAGCGACACATCTTCATTCTGAGGAATGGATTCAATGATTTCGGCCTTGTATGCTTCGCCGATCGACTTGAAATAAGCCACCGCTTCGTCGCGCGGCAATACCTTGCGGGTTACCGGCTCGTCCTTCTTGGCGAGTTCCGCCATTTTCTTTTCAATGGCCTGCAGATCTTCCGGAGTGAAAGGACGTTTGTATGAAAAATCATAGTAGAAGCCGTTGTCGATAACCGGACCGATGGTGACCTGTGCCTCGGGAAACAGCTCCTTGACGGCGTAAGCAAGCAAATGTGCCGCGGAATGCCTGATCACCTCCAGACCTTCTGCATCCTTTTCGGTAACGATGGCGAGCTCGGCATCGCGATCAATGACGTAAGAAGTATCGACCAATTTACCGTCAACCTTGCCTGCCAATGCTGCCTTGGCAAGCCCTGCCCCAATACTGCCGGCAACCTGTGCCACCGTGACCGGCGAATCGAATTGGCGTTGAGATCCATCGGGAAGTCGAATTGAAACCATTTTTTCTCCATCTTTCCGGCAAGGCTGCCGAACAGTAATCGTGTTCCGAATTTAAATAATCTGGCCGTTGCATACTTCGGCTGTCGCACCGAATCTTTAATATGTCTGGCAAAAATCGGGCGAAAAAAAACGCGGGCTAACCGCGCTCTCATTTTGCGATAGGCAAAAAGGCAGCTAGCTTTGCATGAAAAATTGACTGTTGCTAGTTCGCGGTGTCATAACCGGGATGCCTTTCTCGCTCTTATAGAAAAGGATAAATTCGGCTGAAAAGCCTCGAAATTTTTGAAATCATACCAGAGAAACCGGACAGCAACATGGAGCCAATTTGTTTCCACCGCGGAAATACTTCGAATTGATTTACGCCAACCGAATCCAACTTCGAGCAAACGCAAGAGTTCAATACTCTTTAAGCAAATCAACCAAAGCTAAGAAAGTACGTGAGTCCGGGACAAGGTTTCTATAGTCTTGGATAGTTTTTTAATTCCTGAATTTTGCATCCGCAACAGGCTAGGCCCCCGACACTCATTAACGATCATTATTTGCACGGCTAAGACATGGCATTGCGCTCATCAAATCCAAAGAACATCCTGGTCGTTGAAGATAACGACGATTTCCGGGAACTGCTGTGCGAATTGCTCCGGATGCTGGGGCATTCCGTGAGCAATGAAGCCAGCGCCGAACAAGCTCTGACTGCGCTGAGCACCAGCAGGCCTGACGTGGTCATTACCGACCTCACTCTTCCCGGAATATCCGGCATTGAACTCGCCAAACAAATCCATGCCACCCATCCCGAAATGAAGATCATTTTATCTTCCGGATACGGGATGCCCGCTGGAGTCCAGCTGGATTTCAAGGTCGGCATCCTGTCTAAACCCTATAGTCTCAACCAACTAATGCAGGCACTCAGTCAATTCAACTGCTGAATGCCTGTCAAAGGATTTACCGTTAGTTGCACGCAAACTCGAACAACTTTGCCTTTTCAGTACCGGGCATGATTGCCATCCATGGATGAAACTGCGGGTCGGACGACAAGGTACCTGCCCCGGCCATGGGTGCATAGTGCCTGGTAAGGTAGCCTTGGCGTACCTGCTTTTCACGGCAGTTAAATTCGTAATAAATTTTTGCGGACCTGAATTTTTCGTGCGTCGGACCGATTTGTACCTGGTGAAAATCTTTCAAAATCCAAAGCGATGCCGCGCCGGCAGACTTGTTGAGCGTATCCGGATCCACGTACAAGACAGATTCCTTGTCATTTCCGAGCCGGGACCAATCGGCTTGCGCATTCCCGCTCAGCGCAAAAAGAACAAGCCCGATCAGCAAAGCCGCATGTTGTGGATTTCGCATTTCTTAACTCGATTCATGAAGACAGCATTAACTTGAAAAACCATGACTTCAGATTCCAGGTTTGACAAGCCATTTCGGTTGAGCAGTTTGAGCCTGATTTGCAGACGATGCCGAGGCGCATTGCGCGGAACATGGTGGCTGGCATGGACGGTGCGGCCAGGCCAAAACTGCTCCGGCAGCAATCCCGGATCCAACAGGCAAAAAAAAACCGGCTATTCAAGCCGGCTTCATGGAATTACGTTTTATTTTTATTAAATAAATTTGGTAGGCACGATTGGACTCGAACCAACGACCCCTACCATGTCAAGGTAGTGCTCTAACCAGCTGAGCTACGCGCCTAAAGAAGCGAAATTATAGCGGCATTTTTCAAAATTAGCCAGCGTTTCAATCCAACCGGAAAGTTTAGGCTTGCCGACCATATTTCAACCCGGCGCGCAGCTCTTAATGCCGCTTGGCTTCCACTACTCCATCCACCTCTCTGATGACGCTCAATGCCTTCATTAATTGCGAGGTTGAACGAATTTCAGCAGTGAACGCCATGCGCGCCTGGCCCTTGGAACTTTGCGTGCTGACGCCGATTACATTGATTTTTTCACGCAGGAATATATCCGAAATATCACGCAGCAATCCTTGCCTGTCGTTGGCCATGACAAAAATGTCGACCGGATAAACAGTCTCGCTCTCGGCATCGCCCCAGGCTGTCTGTATGACCCGTTCAGGGGCCCTGCTGCGCATCTGCGCAAAATTCTTGCAGGAGGCGCGATGGATCGATACGCCTTTTCCGCGCGTCACAAATCCGACAATGGGATCAGGGGGCGCCGGCCGGCAGCACTTTGCCAGCTGCGTCATGAGTCCTTCGGTGCCCACCACGAGCACTCCGGATTTTGCGCCCTGGATTATGCTGGATGCCTTGCTCTTTTTCGCTACAACCAGTTCATCCGGGTTGACAGGTTTTCCGCCAGCTTCATCTTCGTGCAAGGCCTGCTCGACATGCCTTAAGCTGAATTCTTCCTTGCCCACTGACAGGAACAGGTCGTCGATCTTGGCAAATCCTAGCTTATGGGCGAGCTCCTCGAGATTGACTGCAGTTTTGCCCTCGCGCTGCAAGGTCTTTTCAATCATTCCCCGTCCGACGGCGACAGTTTCCCGGTGCTCGATCGCGTTGAACCAGGCACGGATTTTCGAGCGCGTGCGAGGACTGACGGCATATCCCGGACTCAGCCAGTCGCGCGAGGGACCTGCGGCCTGCACACTGCCTTTTGCCGAAATGATCTCGACTGTCTGCCCGTTCTTAAGAGGCGTATTGAGCGGCACCATGGTCCCGTCCACGCGAGCGCCCCGGCAGCGATGTCCGAGATCGCTATGCAGATGATATGCAAAATCGATCGGGGTCGCGCCGTTGGGCAACTCGATGATCCTGGCTTGCGGCGTCAGAACGTAGATCCGGTCATCAAGCACGGTTGATTTCAGCTTCTCGACCCACTCGCGCTTGATTTCCTCCTGGCCCACGACCGTATCGACGACTTCGCTTTTCCAGGCAAGCAATTGCCTTAACCATGCGATTTTCTCGTCGTATTTCTGGGCGCTGCTTCCCTGCGAGCCGCCGGCTTCCTTGTAGCGCCAATGCGCCGCAACGCCGTACTCTGCGAAGCGGTGCATTTCTGCAGTCCGTATCTGTACTTCCAGCGCGCGTCCGTCTTCGGCGACCACAACCGTATGCAGCGAACGATATCCGTTCGGCTTGGGACGTGAAATGTAATCGTCGAATTCTTTCGGTATGGGAGCCCAGATGTTGTGCACAATACCTAGCACCGTGTAGCAGGTCTTGATATCGTCAACGATTACCCGAAACGCACGGACATCATAGAGTTCGGAAAAATCCAGCGACTTGCCGCGCATCTTGTTCCAGATGCTGTAAATATGCTTGGGCCTTCCGGAGACTTCTGCCCTGATGCCGGCTGCCGCCAGTTCCGACTTCAGGCGTTCGATCGCGGTCGCGATAAAGCCTTCCCTTTCCAGGCGCTTTTCTTCGAGCATGCGCGCGATCTGCTTATAGGCATCGGGCTCCATGAAACGGAACGCCAGGTCTTCCAGTTCCCATTTGACTTGCCAGACGCCCAGCCGGTTGGCGAGTGGCGCGTACAGCTCAAAGGTTTCACGCGCATACTGCTGCGACAGATCGTTCTGTATCTTGTTCTCGGCAAAGTGACGAAGCGTCGTGACGCGCGACGCGAGCCGGACCAGCACTGCGCGCAAATCGGTGGACATGGCAAGCAGCATCTTGCGCAAGGTCTCCACCTGGATTGATGCTTTCTGCGCCGCGTTCTTGCCGCGCGCCGTTTCCTGCTGAGCAAACGTCATCTCATGCAGGCGCATGAGCTGGCGTACATTAGATACCAGATCCGCTATCTCTTTTCCGAAACGTGCTTCGATCTGCAGAGCAGCTTCCGGGTGCAGAACCGGCAACTCAAACAGCAAACCGGCGATGCGCGTGTCCACATCAGCATTCAGTACCGCCAGTACGGAAGTCAGGCGTCTGGAAAACTCAAACGCATCCTGGCCAGTAGATAAAATGTTGCCGGCATAAATCGGCTCGATAAATGCAAGCGTATCTGCAACGCGACCTGCATCTTCCGGGCTCAATCCGGAAACCAGTTGTTCATCGATTTCAGATGATGCAATTGCAGTTGAAACCATGCTGTTCGGCTTTCCTATCCATCAGTAAATGCATTCCATGCCTTTGCTCAGCCGGCAAGCCATGCGGCATTCGAGATACGCCGGATCACCGAATACACGCTGAACAAAAGATGTGACGACGCTCTTATTCTAATGGAGAAAGTCCCTGCCGGCCGTTTTCATGCGCAAGCGCCAATTGGCACCGACAATGCGAGTTGCACCCATCAGGAGTTCAGAAATCTTGTCACCAACTCGATTTGCTCAGCATGCATAAACATGGGCGCGTGGCCAACTTCATCCAGTTCGATCAACTTCGCTTTCGGCCCGCGCCGAGTCATTTCCCTTGCGGTTGACGCAGTCAGCAGATCCGACTCCCTGCCGCGTACAAGCAGGGTCGGACAGGACAAGCTTTCATATGCCGCCCAAAGTAATTTTTCCGCTTGCTGACGGCCGCCCTCCATCTGCGAATGAAAAGGCAAGGCGATGCCGGGATCATGATTGCGTATCCATTTCCCTTGCGCGTTCGTTTTCAATACGTTCCTGGCAAGCTTGTGCCACTGCTCTTCATCGTGAGGACCGAATGAAGACGAAATATTCCTGACGTATTGCTCAGCCTCTTCAAATGTCGCAAATTCGTGTTGCTGCCCCACGTAGTCGCCGATACGTGACATCGCCGCAGGATTCAATGCGGGACCTATGTCGTTCAGGATCAGCTTCTGAACATATCCTGCATCCATTGCGGCGATCATCATACCGATCAGGCCGCCCATCGAGGTCCCGAGCCACGCAAGCGTTTCTGTGCGTGCTTGCGCAATCAGGTGCAGCAGATCGCTTACGTAAACCGGCAGAGTGTAATACGCAGGGTTTTTCAACCAGGAAGAACGGCCACGGCCAACCACGTCGGGGCAAATGATCCGGTACTGGCCGCAAAGCGCATCCGCCAGTGCGTCAAAGTCATCCGATGCACGGGTCAATCCATGTACGC
The DNA here is from genome assembly GCA_030715135.1 of Keguizhuia sedimenti. GTDB lineage: Bacteria > Pseudomonadota > Gammaproteobacteria > Burkholderiales > Burkholderiaceae_D > Keguizhuia > Keguizhuia sedimenti. Next base: position 29,514 of record JAUYVH010000003.1, read on the forward strand.
AAATCAATACATTGGGATTGTTTTCCTTTCCCCATTCCTTGTAAACCATGGTGTGCGGACCGCAAGGGGAGATGCATTGGACCGACTTGATGCGCGGCTGCATGAGCGTATCGATGAATTCTTCAACAGGTCTGACATTTTAATGCCATCGCGCCTGGAAATGGCTTATTCTGTCCAGGAAGCCATTCATATTTGAGGAGCGATTGCCATGCAAAAAAACTCGCTGCAAGGAAAGAATGCAATCATCACAGGATCCACTTCCGGCATAGGCCTGGGAATCGCACAGGCTCTTGCCGCGCAAGGCGCGAATATCGTGCTGAACGGGTTTGGGGACAGCCAGGAAATCGCATCCTTGAAAGACGAATTCACCCGCCAATACGGCATACAGGCGATCCATCATCCTGCAGATCTGGCGAAACCTGAACAGATCACTGACTTGATCCAGGAAAGCACCCGGCAAATCGGTCATATCGACATTCTGGTCAACAACGCCGGAATTCAATATGTTGCCAATATCGAGGATTTTCCGGTCGACAGATGGGATGCGATCATCGCAATTAACCTCAGCTCGGCATTCCATACAACTCGCCTGGTTTTGCCCGCGATGAAATCAAGAGGATGGGGCCGGATCATCAATATTGCTTCTGCGCACGGACTGGTCGCTTCCGCTCAGAAATCCGCATACGTCGCAGCCAAGCACGGAATAATTGGCCTGACTAAGGCCGTCGCTCTGGAAACCGCGCAGTCCAACATCACCTGCAATGCGATTTGCCCTGGATGGGTACTGACACCGCTGGTTCAGAAACAGGTGGATGACCGCGCTGCGCAGGAAGATATTTCTGTCGAGGAGGCCAAAAGAGCCCTGCTTTCCGAAAAGCAGCCGTCGGGAGAGTTTGTCACCCCTGCGCAGCTCGGGGCTTTAAGCGTTTTTCTATGCTCCGAGGAAGCCGCGCAGGTACGTGGAGCAGCTTGGAATATGGACGGTGGCTGGCTTGCGCAGTGAGAAAAAAATACCGGCTTAATGCGAACATAAAAAACACACAAGGTTCGGATGCAAGCGTGCAGATAAGAAGGTTCGGATTTTCAAACCTGATACAGCATCATGCTGACAGCTTAGACTCGTTTTTAATCATGCCGCTACGCAGCTTCTTTATGCTAACGCTAGGTTAATTGACCGCGCTGACATCCAGCGGCGCTCCAGTCTTTTGCACGATTTCCTCGCGGCTCACGTCCGGTGCCAGCTCCACGAGCTTCAATCCCTGCTTGGTCACGTCGATCACGCCGAGGTCAGTGATGATGCGACTGACGACCCCCACGCCCGTCAAGGGCAAGTCGCACTGTTTGAGGATCTTGTGCGAAATCGTTCCATCTTTTGATTTTGCGACATGCTCCATCAGGACTACTACGTGCTTGACGCCGGCGACGAGGTCCATGGCTCCGCCCATTCCCTTGACCATTTTGCCCGGTATCATCCAGTTGGCGAGATCGCCTTTCTGGGAAACCTGCATAGCTCCTAAAATGGCAATATTGATCTTTCCTCCGCGTATCATGCCGAAGGAATCGGCTGAACTGAAATACGAAGAACCCGGTAATGCGGTAACGGTCTGCTTCCCGGCATTGATCAGGTCTGCCTCGATTTCATCTTCCGTCGGAAAAGGACCGATACCCAGCAACCCGTTTTCCGACTGCAGCCAAACCTCCATGTCCTTGGGCACGTAGTTCGCGACCATTGTCGGCATGCCGATGCCCAGATTTACATAGAAGCCGTCCTGCAACTCCTTGGCGGCACGCTCGGCCATTTGCTCACGGGTCCATGCCATGTCGGTTCTCCATCCTCAGCATTACGTATTCTTTTGACGGATCGTGCGCTGCTCGATGCGTTTTTCGGGGTTTGCATTCACGACGATCCGGTGCACATAAATGCCCGGCGTATGCACGTGGTTCGGATCGATCTCGCCGACCTCCACGAGCTTTTCCACTTCCGCGACGGTGATTTTTCCAGCCATCGCTGCATTCGGGTTGAAGTTGCGCGCCGTCTTGTTATAGACAAGATTTCCGGATTTATCCGCCATATATGCCTTTACCAGCGCAATATCCGGCACCAGCGCACGTTCCATCACATATTGTTCGCCGTCGAATTCGCGCACCTCCTTGCCTTCGGCCACTACTGTGCCGACGCCGGTCTTGGTAAAGAAGGCAGGAATGCCGGCGCCACCAGCGCGCAGTTTTTCGGCAAGCGTGCCTTGAGGGGTAAATTCGACTTCCAGTTCACCGGCCAGGAACTGGCGCTCGAATTCCTTGTTCTCGCCGACGTACGAAGCAATCATTTTTTTGATCTGGCGCGTCGCGAGCAGCATTCCCAGGCCGAAATCGTCCACACCGGCGTTGTTGGAGATTGCGGTCAGGTTTCTCACCCCGGAATCGCGCAGCGCGGCAATCAGCTCTTCCGGAATGCCGCAAAGGCCGAATCCTCCTACGGCGATCATCTGCCCATCTTTTACGATGCCCTCCAGTGCCTTGGCGGCAGACGGAAAAACTTTCTTCATTTCAAGCTCTTGAAAAGGATGATCCGTTGAATTGGCAAAGTACGGCGGTAAGCGCCGGAAACGGCCTAAACGACCGCTGTCCATAGCTGTCTAGTATTTGAACTCAAATTCAGGAATAGTTCGATCCTTCAGAAACTTGCCTGCGAAAAATCATGGCACAGCTGAGCTTACATGACATGCATGCCGTCATCCGCGGTAATGATCGCGCCGTTGATGAAATGGGAGTCCTCTCCTGCCAGCAATAAGAGCAGCCCATCCAGATCAGCAGGCTTGCCCAGACGTTTTCTTGGCAGGGCGCTGGTCAGCTTCTTTCCCTGCTCGGATTCGAAGAACTGCGCATTCAGGTCGGTTTCGATATAACCGGGACAGATCGCATTGACATTGATGCCGTATTTGCCCCACTCCGCCGCCATCGCTTTTGTCATGTGGATAACCGCAGCCTTGCTCATTCCATAAATTCCGATATGGGGAACGGCACGCAGTCCGGCGACCGAGGCGATGTTGATGATCCTGTGCTGCTTGGAGCAATCGCCGCGATAGCGCGCAATCATGCGCTTTGCGGTTTCCTGCGCCATGAAGAAAGCGCCGCGCTGGTTGGTATTGACGATGTAATCGTAGTCCTCGGGCGTCGCGTCGATCAAAGACTGGGAAGTCGAAACTCCCGAATTGTTGACCAGGATATCGATCGCACCGACCTCTGTTTCGGCATGTGCCACAGCGGACCGGATGCTCGCATAATCAGTCACGTCCAGGAAGAAGACATGTGCCGCGCCTCCGTCCGCCTCGATTTCGGCACGCAGTTCCTTTAGCCGCTCGATTCGGCGCGAAGCCAGCACCACTTGCGCGCCCGCTTTTGCCAGCACTTTGGCAAACCGGGTTCCCAACCCGCTTGAAGCGCCGGTCACCAATGCCACACGGCCTTCGAAATTGACTTCGATTCCCATTGCGTCCTCCTCATGCTTGAACAGCAAAATGCATCGATTACGACTACTTGCTCCTAATTTGCCATCTCAATGCGCGGCCGATAGTTCCGCCTAGCGTGCTAGCATTCAGAGCAAAAATCCCGGACAATCGCAATATTGACGACTAAATTTCAGTGGAGAACCATGACGCAGAGCCTGGGACAAGACATTTTAGAACAATATGGCCCGCGTGACGCGATGGAGTACGATGTGGTCATCGTCGGCGGCGGACCGGCAGGACTAGCCGCGGCAATTCGGCTCAAACAACAGGCGGCCGAACGAGGAAACGAAGTTTCAGTCTGCATTCTGGAGAAAGGCGGCGAACTCGGCGCGCATATCCTGTCCGGCGCTGTCATGGACCCGATCGCTCTTTCGGAACTGATCCCGGAATGGAAGGAACGCGGCGCTCCGCTGAACACGCCGGTCACCGAAGACCGCTTTTACTTTCTGACTCAGTCCACTTCCTACAAGACGCCGCACTGGATGCTGCCGGATTGCTTCCGCAACGAAGGCAATTACGTCGTCTCCCTTGGGAATGTCGTGCGCTGGCTCGGCACCCAGGCGGAGGAACTTGGTGTAGAGATCTTCCCGGGATTTCCCGCAGCTGAAATTCTGTATAACGATGATGGTTCGGTCAAAGGTGTCGCAACCGGCAACATGGGCGTGGACCGTGAAGGCAACCCGACCGATGCATTTCAGCTCGGCATGGAACTGCACGCAAAATATACCTTGTTCGCCGAAGGTTCACGCGGCCATCTCGGCCGGCAGCTTATCGAGAAATTTTCGCTGGATCAGGGAACGGATCCGCAGACCTATGCAATCGGGATCAAGGAATTGTGGGAAATTGACCCGGCCGTGCACCAGCCCGGACTGGTCATACACACGGCCGGATGGCCGCTCGATTCTGCTACCTACGGCGGATCCTTCCTCTATCACCTGGAAAACAATCAGGTCGCGGTGGGCTATGTGGTCGGACTTGCATATGAAAATCCATATCTCTCACCCTACGAGGAATTTCAGCGTTACAAGACGCATCCTACAATTCGGAAATTTTTCGAAGGTGCCAAGCGGCTCTCCTACGGCGCGCGTGCGATCACCGCCGGCGGACTTCAGTCGCTTCCCAAGCTGACATTTTCGGGCGGCGCATTGATCGGCTGCGATGCCGGCTTTTTAAATGCCAGCCGCATCAAGGGAAGCCATGCCGCCATCAAGAGCGGCATGCTCGCCGCAGAAGCCGCCTACGAGGCATTGAACGCCTCGCGCCAGCATGACGAACTGACGTCGTACACCGAAGCATTCAAGAAGTCCTGGCTTCACGATGAACTGTACAAGGCACGCAACTTCAAACCTGCGATGGGCAAGGGGCTTTTTACTGGCACGGTGCTGGTGGGAATCGACCAAGTGATATTCAAGGGAAAAGCACCATGGACACTGCATCATAGCCAACCCGATCACACGTGCCTCAAGCCGGCATCGGATTTTCAACCGATTCAATATCCGAAACCTGACGGCAAGCTGACGTTTGATCGGCTTTCATCCGTTTTCCTTTCGAATACCAACCACTCGGAAGATCAGCCTGTACATTTGACCCTGAAAGATCCAAGCGTGCCGGTCAACGTGAATCTGGCCAGGTATGCGGGGCCGGAATCGCGCTACTGCCCTGCCGGTGTGTATGAATTCGTAAAGACTGAAGAAGGCGGCGAAAGGTTGCAGATCAACGCTCAGAACTGCGTCCACTGCAAGACCTGCGATATCAAGGATCCGACGCAGAACATCGTATGGGTGACACCTGAAGGGGGCGGCGGACCTAATTATCCCAATATGTAAAAAGCCGCATTCGCGGCTTTTTAAAATGGGATGCCGGAGCCAGGACTAAAGCTTCCATTCGCCGCGGAGAATTCGCTCCAGCCAAAATGTGCCGATCACCGTTTTCACATCGGTGATTTTCCCTTCCTTGATCCACGCGAGCATATCGCCGATCGAGGCGGTAAAGGTTTCGAGAAACTCTCCTTCGTCCGGCTTGCTCTGCCCTTCTTTCAGCCCCCGTGCAAGAAAGATATCCAGATGTTCGTCCGAATAGGCAATCGCATTATGAATCGTGCATACGAACTGCCAGTCGCTTGCGGTATAGCCGGTTTCCTCTAACAATTCGCGCTTTGCACAATCCAGCGATGCTTCGCCCGGATCGATTTTTCCCGCGGGGAATTCAATTACGACCTGATTCACCGGGTAACGGAATTGGCGCTCGATGAGAATAGACCCGTCATCCAGTACGGGGATGATTACCACAGCGCCCGGATGCTTGATGTATTCGCGCGTCGTCTCTTTGCCGTCCGGCAGACGAACTGTGTCGCATTGCACCTTCAGAAACTCACCGTCGTATGCAAGTCTTTCGGCAATGCGCTTTTCCTTCAAGTGCAAATCCATTTGGCGTTCCATAATGAGTAAGGCATCCATTATTGCAAGGCGCAGGATGCGCAAGTTGAGCTAATTCAACCGTGCCGGCGACGCAAGTAGCGGAATACAAAGCCAGGAAAGGACAATACGATGAAGAGGCAGGCAGTGATCGCGTAAAACTCCCAGCCTTGCGAAAACACATTGCCGATTCGCGACTCGAAGCCGAATGCGATCAGGCCGGTCACCGCATACAACACGACCATTTCGAGCAGCCGCATCCACACCGGCTTTACCGCACGATTCAGCGGAATGAGGCCGAACAGTTTATGGTTAATGAACGGAAGGTTGGCGGCAATCGCCGCCAACAGAATTACGAACCACGCTGATGAGGAAACATCCACAAGATGGGCTGCGGTGCGCTTGGGTTATGAACCCAAGGTTTTGGAGATCGCCGCAACACAAAGCGCCATCAACGGACCCGGGACCAGGCCAAGGACAATGATTGCGATTCCGTTTGCGCTCATGGTCACCTGCATGTCTTTGTGGACCGCAATTTGCGAATTATCGACCGGCTCGTCGAAATACATGGCCTTGACCACGCGCAGGTAGTAGAACGCACCGATCAGCGAGAACATGACTGCAGCAATTGCAAGCCAGAGCTGTCCTGCGGCAACAACCGATTGCAGAACTGCCAGCTTGGCGTAGAAACCGACCATAGGCGGCACGCCTGCAAGCGACAGCAAGAGAATCATCATGACCGCGGCAAACCAGGGGCTGCGCTGATTCAAACCTTTGAAATCGTCGATATTTTCCGCTTCAAAGCCAGAACGTGCCAACAGCATGATCATCCCGAACGTACCGAGGGTTGTCAGCACATAGGTAATCGAATAGAACATAGCAGAGCTGTACGCATTGGCTGCAGAGTCCATGTTGCTGCCGCTGAATACACCGGACAGCAGGCCCAACAGCATGAAACCGGTCTGCGAAATAGTGGAATACGCGAGCATGCGCTTGAGATTGGTCTGGGCAATCGCCGTGATATTGCCGACGGCCATGGACAGCACCGCAAGCACGGTCAGCATCTGCTGCCAGTCGATCGCAAGCGTCCACAAACCTTCGACCAGCAAGCGAATGCAAACACCGAAAGTCGCAAGCTTAGGAGCGGCACCCAAAAGCAGCGTTACGGACGTCGGAGCACCCTGGTAAACGTCCGGGGACCACATGTGGAAGGGTGCAGCGCCAAGCTTGAATGCCAGGCCGGCAACCAGGAACACCAGGCCGAATACCAAGACTGTCTTGTTTTCGGTGCCGGAGGCGGTTGCCTTGGCGACTTCATGCAGATCGAGCGAGCCGGTCGCACCGTACAGCATCGAAATGCCGTACAACAGGAAGCCGGATGCCATGGCGCCAAGCACGAAATATTTCATGGCGGCTTCGGTCGAGACCGTATGGTCACGGCGCAAGGCCACCAGTGCATAGGTCGCCAGGGACAGCAACTCAATTCCCAGATACACAATCAGGAAATTATTGGCCGACAGCATGACCATCTGACCGACCAGCGCAAACAGTGCAAGGATATAGAATTCCCCGCCCAGCGTACCGCCCAGCATGCCCCGCTCGGTCGTGTACTGCCTCGAATAAATGAAGGCGATTGCCACGGCAAGGTAGGAGAACAGCTTCATCAGGTTCGACAACGGATCGGACACGAACATGTTATTGAACGTATAGACCGTTGCACCCGAGTTGAAGTCGCCGAGGGTCAGTGCGGCACTTACGGCCAGCGACAAAAGCGCGAGCCAGTAGGTGATGTTGCGCTTTTCTTCCGGAAGAAACATGTCGACCAGCAGAAGCGCCGATGTCGCTACGACCAGAAAAATCTCGGGATAAACAGGAGCTAAATTTATGCTATTCATATTTTCGCCACTCTATTGGCATTCTTGTATTCAGTATTAGTCTATTAAGGCAGCTTTGAAATCGCAGCGTGCTTCAACAAATCGGAAACCGAAACCTGGATCGCATCACCCACAGGCGCGGGGTAGACACCCATCGCAATTACAGCAATCGCCAGTACGCCGAGCATGAAAAACTCGCGGGTGTTCAGATCCGGCAGTTTCGCCACATTTTCATTTCCTACTTCGCCGAATACGACACGCTTCACCAGCCACAGGGAATACGCAGCGCCAAGAATCAGCGCGGTGCCAGCGAAAATACCGATCAGGAAGCTGTACTGCACGGATCCCAGGATCACCATGAATTCACCGATGAATCCGGAGGTTGCCGGCAAACCGGCATTCGCCATGGAAAACAGTACGAAAAATGCAGCGAATTTCGGCATGGAGTTGACTACTCCGCCGTAGTCGGCAATCTGACGAGAATGCAGGCGATCGTACAATACGCCGATGCACAGGAACATTGCGCCGGAAACAAAGCCGTGGGAGATCATTTGCATGATGCCGCCCTGCACGCCCATGTCATTGAATATGAAGTATCCAAGCGTAACGAAGCCCATGTGCGCGATCGATGAATAAGCGACCAGCTTCTTCATGTCCGCCTGAACCAGTGCAACCAGGCCGATGTAGATTACCGCGATCAGGGACAAGGTGATAACGAATCCCGACAGCGCATGGCTTGCATCCGGTGTAATCGGCAGCGAGAAACGCAGGAAGCCGTATCCGCCCAGCTTCAGCATGATCGCTGCCAGAACCACGGAACCGCCAGTCGGCGCTTCGACGTGAGCGTCCGGAAGCCAGGTATGCACCGGCCACATCGGCACTTTCACCGCAAATGCCATGAAGAAGGCAAGGAAGATCAGAATCTGCGGCGTGTAAGCCAGCGGCAGCTTGTGCCAGGCCAGAATATCGAAGCTGCCCGACTGGAAGTACAGATAAATCAGGGCGATCAACATCAGCAGGGAGCCGAGGAAGGTATAAAGGAAGAACTTGACTGCTGCATATACGCGATTCTGTCCACCCCAGATGCCAATGATGATGAACATCGGGATCAGAGTCGCCTCGAAGAAGACATAGAACAGCAGGCCGTCAAGCGCGCAGAATACGCCGATCATCAATCCAGAAAGAATAAGGAACGCACCCATGTATTGAGCAACCTTCTTCTCGATCACTTCCCAGCCTGCGATCACTACGATGACGGTAATGAACGCAGTCAACGGCACGAACCACAGCGAAATGCCGTCGATGCCCAGGGAATAAAAGATATTGAAGCGCTCGATCCAGGAAGCTTTCTCGACGAATTGCATGCCATGCGCCGCATTGTCGAAGCCCTGGATGATCGGCAAAGTCACCAGGAAGCTGGCGATCGAACCGACTAATGAGGCGCCGCGCACCAAGCCCGGATTACTGTCGCGCCCGAAAGCCAGGACAAACACGCCAAACGCGATCGGTAACCAGATCGCCAAGCTTAAAAGAGGAAATGTTGACTGCATGATGTTTTTTCTTCTAGTGACTCGTTGCTATTTGAAATATGGAGCGAGCAACAGATAGCCCAGGTACAAAGCAATACCAATGATCATCGTGAACGCGTAATGGTAGATATAACCGGTCTGGAACCTCCGTGCCATCGTTGAGAACCAGCCAACTAATTTTGCACTGCCGTTCACGATGAGGCCGTCAATCAAGGCTCTGTCGCCAACGCTCCACAGGCCCTTGCCGAGCACCCGCGCGCCGCCTGCGAAGAACACATCGTTGAACTTATCCATGTAGTACTTGTTGTCGAGCAGCGTATGGATTGCCTTGAACTTGTGATAGAACCAGGCCGGGACACGCGGATTGACCATATAGCAATAGTACGCAGCCGCTACGCCAGCCACCATCAGCCAGAACGGAAGCGTCATGAAACCATGCAGGGCCATTGCAACCGGGCCGTGGAAGATTTCTTTCAGCGCAGCCATCGCCGGGTGCGCATCGCTGACAAAAATCACGTTCTTGAAGAAGTCACCGAACAGCAGCGGCTCGATCGCGATAAAACCGATTATCACTGATGGAATAGCCAGCAATATGAGCGGAACGGTTACGACCAGTGGAGACTCGTGCGGTTTGTCGCCTGGCCCCAAGCCATGATGATGTTCATCAGCGTGCTCGTCGTGGCTATGGTCCTGATGCTCGTGATCATGCGATTTACCCCAACGTTCTTCCCCGTGGAAGACGAGGAAGTACATGCGGAACGAGTAGAAAGCCGTAACGAAAACACCTGCCATCACAGCAAAATTTGCAAATCCCGCGCCAGCGATATTTACATGATGTACTGCCTCGATAATGCTTTCCTTGGAATAGAAGCCCGCGAAGAACGGCGTGCCGATCAGCGCCAGCGAACCAAGCAGCGAAGTGATCCAAGTAATAGGCATGTACTTACGCAGGCCGCCCATGTTGCGCATGTCCTGATCGTGATGCATGCCGATAATGACCGATCCGGCGCCAAGGAACAGCAAAGCCTTGAAGAACGCGTGGGTCATCAGGTGGAAGACAGCAACAGAGTAAGCGGAAGCGCCGAGCGCAACCGTCATGTAACCGAGTTGTGACAGGGTCGAGTACGCGACGACACGCTTGATGTCGTTCTGGATAATACCCAAAAAACCCATGAACAGCGCGGTGATCGAACCGATGATCAGAATGAAAGACAGAGCCGTATCGGACAGTTCGAACAGCGGTGACATGCGTGCCACCATGAAGATGCCTGCGGTCACCATGGTCGCGGCATGGATCAGTGCGGAAATCGGAGTCGGGCCTTCCATCGAATCCGGCAGCCAGACATGCAGTGGAAACTGGGCCGATTTACCCATTGCACCGATGAACAGGCAGATGCAGGCGACCGTCAGCAGCATCCAGTCCGTTCCTGGCAAGGTCAGTTGAGCCAGTGCTTCACGCTTGGCAAAGACTTCTGCATAGTTCATCGAACCGGCGTATGCCAGCAACAGGCCAATACCCAGGATAAACCCGAAGTCACCCACGCGGTTTACGAGAAAAGCCTTCATATTGGCGAAAATCGCGGTCGGCTTGGTATACCAGAAGCCGATCAGCAGATAGGAAACCAGGCCCACTGCTTCCCAGCCGAAGAACAGTTGCAGGAAGTTGTTGCTCATGACGAGCATCAGCATCGAAAAGGTGAACAGCGAGATATAGGAGAAGAATCGGTTGTAACCCTCGTCTTCCTCCATGTAGCCGATCGTATAGATATGCACCATCAGCGACACGGAAGTCACCACGCACATCATCATTGCCGTCAGGCTGTCAACCAGGAAACCGATCTCGAGCTTCATGCCCATGACCGTCATCCAGGTGTAGACCGTATCGTTGTACGTCGCACCGTCCAGGACAGCCAACAGGGTCTGGACGGAAATGATGAAAGAGATCAGCACCCCGAGAATGGTCGCGCTATGCGACCCGGTGCGGCCAATCTTGTTGCCGAAAAACTTCGTGCCAAACAGGCCGGCGATCATTGAGCCGGCCAGCGGCGCCAATGGTACGACCAGCAGAAGGTTAGGGTTGAGTTGCCCCGCCATAATGAACCTTATCGATATTAATTGTTGTGATTAACCTTTGAGGCTGTCAAGTTCTTGCACGTTGATCGTGTCCAAATTACGGAACAGCACAACCAGGATGGCAAGACCAATTGCAGCTTCAGCAGCAGCCACGGTCAAAATGAAAAAGACGAAAATCTGCCCTGCTGCGTCGCCCAGGAAGTAAGAGAAGGCAACGAAGTTCATATTTACCGCCAATAGCATTAATTCCATTGCCATCAGCAAAACAATTATGTTTTTACGGTTTAGAAAAATACCGATGACCCCGATCGCGAAGAGAATCGCACCCAGAATCAAGTAATGTGCTAAGGATAAGGCCACAACGCTCCCCTATTTTTGTTTGACTGCCGGGGTTCCGGCTTGCTGCGCACTGGTGCGATTGGATTCGGCTTTCATGCTGACAATCCGCACACGGTCTTTGCTCTTTACTTTGACAGCATCGCTCGGGCTAAAGTATTTGACGTCCTTACGGCGACGCAGCGTCAGCGCGACCGCAGCAACAATCGCCACGAGCAGAACAATCGCTGCGATTTCAAACGCGTAGACATATTCCGTATAGATCAGCTTGCCCAACTCTTTGGTGTTGCCGATGTTGGCAGAGGCCGCAGGCACGTCCGTATCGAGCGTAAGAAAACCGCGGAACAATACCGCTGCCATTTCGAGCACGATGATGGCACCGACTATGGCAGCGAGCGGCGCATGGTTCCAGAATCCTTCGCGCATCTTGCCGATATCGATGTCGACCATCATGACGACGAAGAGGAAAAGCACCATGACTGCACCGACGTAGACAAGCACCAGAACGATGGACAGGAATTCAGCCTTCAGGAGCATCCACAATGCGGCGGCGGAGAAAAAAGACAGGACGAGAAACAGCGCCGCATGGACAGGGTTTCGCGCAGTAACAACGCGTAATGCGGCAATAACCAGAATTGCCGAAAACGCGTAGAACAAGAAAGTTTTAAATTCCATATGAACCAAAATTAGAGTTACGCAGCTAATAAATCAACGGTATATCGCATCCGCTGCACGATCGGCAGCAAGCTGTTTTTCATACTTGTCGCCGACTGCCAGCAACATCTCTTTCGTAAAATACAAGTCGCCGCGCTTTTCACCGTGGTACTCAAGCACGCTGGTCTCAACGATGGAATCCACGGGGCATGATTCTTCGCAAAAGCCGCAGAAAATGCACTTGGTAAGATCAATGTCATAGCGTGTCGTGCGACGGGATCCGTCCTCACGCTGCTCTGATTCGATCGAAATCGCCAACGCCGGGCAGACTGCCTCACATAATTTGCATGCGATGCAGCGCTCTTCCCCGTTTGGATAACGGCGCAAGGCATGCAATCCGCGGAAGCGTGGAGACAATGGTGTCTTTTCTTCAGGGAACTGCACCGTAATCTTGCGGGCAAACATATATCGACCGGTCAGGGCAAGCCCTTTTACCAGCTCTCGCAGCATCAAGCTGCCAAAGAAATCCTTAATTGCTTCCATGTTGGCTTCCTATTCCAGCCCTAAAGCTTTATTTCCAAATATTCCAGGGAGACATGATCCAGATCGCGACGATCAGCAGATATGCCAGGGTCAGCGGAATGAATACCTTCCAGCCAAGGCGCATGATCTGGTCATAACGATACCGTGGGAACGATGCACGAGCCCAGATGAACAAAGACACCACAAAGAACGTTTTGATGAATAACCACAGCCAGTTCCAGAACCACATGGTGTCAACGATCCATCCCGGCGTGTTCATGCCAATGGCCGCAAACGAAATCGGCGCCGCCCATCCACCGAGGAACATCACCGATGCCAGAGCCGAAATGAAGATCATGCTGGCATATTCGGCCAGGAAGAACATGGCGAACGACATGCCTGAATATTCAACCATGTGGCCCGCGACGATTTCCGATTCACCCTCTACCACGTCGAATGGGTGCCTATTGGTCTCGGCAATGCCAGAAATTACATAGATCACAAAAATCGGCAGCAGAGGCAGCCAGTTCCAGGACAGGAAGGTCACTCCCATGTCGGCAAACATGCCTCTGTTCTGTACGTTGACAATCTCGGTAAGGCTCAGGCTTCCGGAAACCATCAGCACGATCACCAGTGCAAAGCCAATGGCAATTTCATAGGAAATCATCTGCGCCGATGCGCGCATGGCGCCCAGGAATGCGTACTTGGAATTGGACGCCCATCCTGCAATGATCACGCCATAGACTTCCAAAGAGGTAATCGCCATAACATACAACAGGCCGGCATTGACGTTGGCCAAGGCTTTGTCCGGACCGAAAGGGATCACTGCGTAGGCTGCCAGCGCCGGCATAATCACCATGATAGGCGCAATGAAAAATAATGCCTTGCTCGACTTTGCCGGGGAAATGATTTCCTTGGTCAGAAGCTTCAACGCATCGGCAATCGGTTGCAGCAATCCGGCAGGACCCACGCGATTGGGGCCGATACGGATATGCATCCAGCCGATCATCTTGCGCTCCCACAGAGTGAGGTATGCAACGCAACCCATCACCGGAAGCACGACCGCAATGATTTTCGCCAGATTCCATACCAAGGGCCAGAAGTAGCCGAATACGGCTTCGCCATTGGTAGTAACGGTTGTAAACAACTGATCCATCAAACCTTCTCCACACTAACAGCGCCGAACATTCCGCCAAGCGACTTGGTTGATTCGTGAGATGTTGCCAGACGTACGACCGTTTCCGGCAATTTCGGATCGATGCCTGCCGCGACTACTGCGCTGCCCTGTCCCTGTGTTACACGGACTTGCATGCCATCGCTGATGTCCATCTGACGTGCAAGCACTGGCGAAATCCAGGCTTTCGGTGCAGCCGCATCCGGTGTCATTTGCAAAGGCGGCGAACGCCGGGCAATGGCGTCCGAGAAGTAAATCGGCACATCTGCGATACGCTCCAGCTGCCCTGCTCCGCCACCTTGCACCATCTGCGGCTGCAGATCTGCAAAATTGTTGAGGCGCGACTGCAGATTGACATCGGCGAGATTGGCTGCGCCGAGAACTTCATTTCTGATCGCCTCGGACGCTTCGTAATCGAACCCTTGCAGTTCCAGCAAGTTGCCGAGTACGCGAAGCACTTTCCAGCCAGGACGGGCATCGCCGAGCGGCTTTACTGTACCGTTGAAGCTCTGTGCACGGCCTTCGCAATTTACGAAAGTACCGGCAGTCTCGGTAAATGGAGCGATAGGCAACAGCACATCCGCATAATCCAGTGCGTGCTTGTATGGCGACAAAGCGACAACCATTTCCGCCTGCTCCAGTGCTGCTCTCGCAACCAGCGGATCAAAGCAGTCGAACTCGGGCTCGGCATTCAAAAGCAGATAGGCCTTGCGCGGCTGATCAAAGAATTGCAGTGCGTTTGCGCCATTCGAAGGCAGTGCCTTCGCGATGTAGCCGCCGACGGTATTGGCAGCTTCGGTCAGGTAGCCGAACTTGGCAGCGGTGGTCTGCGCAATCCATTGTGCCGCGGCGTGCAGTTCGGAAGCCTGCGGATGCTGTGCAGCAGCGTTACCCAGAAATACTGCTTTGGACTCGCCGGAAAGCAAGCTTGCCGCGGTTCCCTTGGCTTCTGCGGAAGGCTGGATATTCTCAAATCCTGCGGGTGCGCCAATATTTTTCGCCTGTGCCACTGCGGCGACGACTTCGCCCAGTGCAGCCAGCCAGGTAGAAGGCGCACGAATAATCTTGTTCGCCACCGGAATGGCCAGATCATCGTCGGTAGCGTGCAGAACGTTAAGTTGAGCGTCACGCTTAATGACCGACTGGCGAATACGCGCTGCAAGCAGCGGCTGATCCTTGCGGAAGAAAGAGCCGATCACGAACACACGATTCAACTGACTGATTTCCGCAATCGGCATGCCTAGCCATGGCGTCACTTTTCCGTCCAATGCGAAGTCGGACTGACGCAAACGGAAATCGATATTTTCCGATCCCAGGCCGCGAACGATTTTCTGCAGGAGAGTCAGTTCTTCCAGCGTTGAATATGGAGCTGCCAGCGCCGCGACAGCATCAGCACCGTGTTCGTGGCGAATGTTGCGCAAACCGTGCGCAACATATTCCAGTGCGGTCTGCCACTCTGTTTCCTGCCACTCGCCGCCCTGCTTGATCATCGGCTTGGTCAGACGATCCGCGCTGTCCAGGCCTTCATATGCAAAACGATCCTTGTCAGTCAGCCAGCATTCGTTCACGTCCTCGTTTTCCAAAGGCAGAACACGCATGACTTTGCCGCCCTTCACCTGCACCTGCAGGTTGGAGCCGAGGCCGTCATGCGGACTCACGGATTTGCGGCGCGACAACTCCCAGGTGCGTGCCTTATAACGGAACGGCTTGGAGAGAATTGCACCAACCGGGCACAGGTCGATCATGTTGCCGGACAGCTCGGAACTAACGGTCTTGCCGACAAAGGTTGTGATTTCGGAATGCTCACCACGTCCAAGCATACCCAGCTCCATGACGCCTGCCACTTCCTGGCCGAAACGTACGCAGCGCGTGCAATGGATGCAACGGCTCATTTCCTTCATCGATATCAGCGGGCCCGGATCTTTCGGAACGACGACGCGCTTCTCTTCCTCATAGCGCGAGGACGATCCGCCGTAGCCTACCGCCAGATCCTGCAGCTGGCATTCGCCGCCCTGATCGCAGATCGGGCAATCCAGCGGGTGATTGATCAGCAGGAATTCCATCACGCCTTTTTGCGCGTTGATCGCCTTGTCGCTGTGCGAACGGACAATCATGCCAGGCGTGACCGGCGTAGCACACGCGGGCAGCGGCTTCGGAGCTTTTTCGACTTCGACCAAGCACATGCGGCAATTAGCCGCGATCGACAACTTCTTGTGATAACAAAAATGCGGGATATAGGTGCCGACCTTGTTGGCCGCTTCCAATACCATCGTGCCTTCTTGCACTTCGACTTTTTTGCCGTCTATTTCAATTTCAACCATGGCTTCGCTTTTTGCCTCAAATTCGGTTATTTGGCCAAACGTACTTGATTAGATGTACGCCGGGACCAGGCAGCGTTTATGTTCGATGTGGTACTCGAACTCTTCCTTGAAATTCTGAATCATCGCGCGCACCGGCATCGCCGCCGCGTCGCCCAGCGCACAGATCGTTCTGCCCTGGATGTTGTCGGCGATCGTGTTCAGCATGTCGAGATCGTCGGCGCGGCCTTCGCCGTGCTCGATACGATGCACCATGCGATACAGCCAGCCCGTGCCTTCGCGGCAAGGCGTGCACTGTCCGCAGGATTCTTCGTAATAGAAGTACGACAGGCGCAGCAGCGAACGCACCATGCAACGCGTTTCATCCATGACAATGACCGCGCCCGATCCCAGCATCGAGCCTGCCTTGGAGACCGAGTCGTAGTCCATGTCGGTCGCCATCATCAGGTCGCCCTTAACGACAGGCACCGAGGAACCGCCCGGAATCACGGCCTTAAGTTTTTTGCCGTCGCGCATGCCGCCGGCCAACCTCAGCAATTCAGCGAAAGGCGTACCCAGCGGGATTTCGTAATTGCCAGGATTGGCAACGTCGCCCGACACCGAGAAAATCTTGGTGCCGCCGTTGTTCGGCTTGCCCAATGCGGCATAAGCCTCGGCGCCGACCTGGAAGATGAAAGGCACAGCAGCAAAGGTCTCGGTATTGTTGATCGTGGTCGGCTTGCCATACAGGCCGTAGCTGGCCGGGAAAGGCGGCTTGAACCGTGGCTGCCCCTTCTTGCCTTCGATCGACTCCAGCAAGGCGGTTTCCTCGCCGCAGATATAGGCACCGAACCCGTGGAACGCGTGCAGTTGGAAGCTATGTTCAGATCCGAGAATGCGATCACCAAGGAAACCGGCGGCGCGCGCCTCTTCCAGCGCCTCTTCGAAGCGAGTGTACTCTCCAAAGATTTCGCCGTGAATATAGTTGTAACCGACGGTGACACCCATCGCATAGGCGGCGATGGTCATGCCTTCGATTACCGCATGCGGGTTGTAGCGCAGGATGTCGCGATCCTTGAACGTGCCCGGCTCGCCTTCGTCGGAATTACAGATCAGGTATTTCTGCCCCTGGTAGTTCTTCGGCATGAAGCTCCACTTCAAGCCGCTAGGAAATCCAGCGCCGCCACGACCGCGCAAGGTCGATGCCTTGACTTCCGCAATCACCTGCTCAGGCGTCATGCCTTCGCTCAGGATGCGCTTGAGCGACTCATAGCCGCCGCGCTTGACGTAATCGGCAAGATGCCAATTGCTGCCGTTCAGGCCGGCAAGGATCAGTGGTTTGATGTGACGATCGTGCAGACAGGTCATTTCTTCAACTCCTCAACCAAGGCATCGATCTTCTCGTCGGACATAAAGCTGCACATGCGCTTGTCGTTCACCAGCATGACCGGAGCGTCGCCGCAGGCACCCATGCATTCGCCCTCGAGCAAGGTGAACTGGCCGTCTTCGGTCGTTTCCTTGTACCCAACACCCAGCTTCTTCTGCAGATAGTGAGCAGCACGCTCACCGCCGGAGAGTGCACACGGAAGATTCGTACAAACGGAAATCTTGTGTTTGCCGACCGGCTGTGTGTTGTACATGTTGTAGAACGTCGCGACTTCCTGCACGGCGATTGCCGGCATGTCGAGATAGTCTGCAACTTCCTGCATCAATTCAGGGGACAGCCAGCCATGTTCGTCCTGTGCGATTGAGAGCGCACTCATGCATGCCGACATCTTGCGGTCTGCAGGAAACTTCGCGAGTTCGCGATCGATCTTTTTGTATGCTTGCTCTGATAACAGCATTTCGTATGCCTCTAATATTGATCCGGCTTAGCGGTCAATTTCACCAAACACGATGTCCTGAGTACCGATAATTGTTACCGCATCGGCAATCATGTGACCTTTCGCCATTTCATCCAATCCCTGCAGATGCGGGAATCCGGGAGCACGAATCTTCAAGCGATAAGGCTTGTTCGCACCATCTGAAACGATATAGATACCGAACTCACCCTTCGGATGCTCAATACCAACATAGGCTTCGCCTTCTGGAACACGGAAACCCTCCGTGAACAACTTGAAGTGATGAATCAGCTCTTCCATATGCGACTTCATGTCGACACGTGATGGCGGTGCAACCTTATGGTTGTCGGTCATCACCGGACCCGGATTGTTGCGCAGCCACTCGATGCATTGCTTGATAATGCCGTTGGACTGGCGCATTTCCTCGATACGAACCAGGTAGCGATCATAGCTGTCGCCGTTTACGCCGACCGGAATATCGAAGTCGAGAAGGTCATACACCTCGTACGGCTGCTTCTTGCGCAGATCCCATTCGATGCCGGAACCGCGCAGCATCGGACCGGTAAAGCCCATAGCCATTGCGCGCTCTGGCGACACGACACCAATACCGACCAGGCGCTGTTTCCAGATGCGATTGTCGGTCAGCAGCGTTTCATATTCATCGACATAACCCGGAAAGCGGTTGGTGAAATCCTCAATGAAGTCGAGCAGTGAACCCTGGCGGTTTTCATTCAGTTGCCTGATAGCCTTTTCATTGCGAACCAGTGACGCCTTGTACTGAGGCATGGAGTCCGGCAGGTCCCGGTACACACCGCCCGGACGATAGTAGGCTGCGTGCATACGAGCGCCCGATACCGCTTCATAGCAGTCCATCAGGTCTTCACGCTCGCGGAATGCGTACAGGAATACGCCCATTGCGCCAACGTCCAGAGCATGCGCGCCGAGCCACAGCAAGTGGTTCAGCAAACGAGTAATCTCGTCGAACATGACGCGGATGTATTGCGCCCGCAAAGGCACTTCCACGCCCATCATCTTCTCGATCGCCATCACGTACGCGTGCTCATTGCACATCATCGAGACGTAATCGAGGCGATCCATGTACGGCACCGACTGCAGATAAGTTCTTTGCTCAGCCAGTTTTTCGGTCGCGCGGTGCAGCAAGCCGATATGCGGGTCGGCACGCTGGATAACCTCGCCATCCAACTCGAGAACCAGACGCAGCACGCCGTGCGCAGCAGGATGCTGCGGACCGAAGTTCAGGGTGTAATTCTTAATTTCTGCCATTATTTGATCCCGTAGTTTTCTTCACGGATCACACGCGGAACATTTTCGCGTGGCTCAATTGTTACCGGCTGATAGATCACGCGCTTTTGTTCAGCGTCGTAACGCATCTCGACATATCCGGTAACAGGGAAATCCTTGCGGAACGGATGACCGATGAATCCATAGTCAGTCAGGATACGGCGCAAATCGTTATGCCCTTCAAACAGAATTCCAAGCAGGTCGAACGCCTCACGCTCAAACCAGTTGGCTGCAGGCCAGATATCGGTTACCGAGGGAACCAGCGGAAGCTCATCGTCAGGGGCAAATACTCTTACCCGCAGGCGCCAGTTATGCGCGATGGACAGGAGATGCGATACCGCAGCAAACCGCGGACCGTCCCAAGCGCCATCGCCGTACTGCGAATAGTCGACGCCGCAAAGATCAATCAATTCTTCGAAGCGCAGTTCAGGATGATCGCGCAACGTACGCATCGCCTCCGAATAGTTGGCAGCCTTGACGATGATCGTGATCTCGCCGAGGGCGGACTTCAGTTCTTGAATGCTTTCGCCCAGAACGTTGCGCAGCGAGGTTTCAAGAGTTTCGAGTTTCGTTGTCATTTTTTTGCCGACCTATCAGCGCGCGATGGTATTGGTACGCTTAATTTTGTTCTGCAACTGGATGATGCCGTACAGCAGCGCTTCCGCTGTCGGAGGGCATCCAGGAACATAGATATCGACCGGCACGATACGATCACATCCACGTACGACGGAATAGGAATAGTGGTAATAACCACCGCCGTTCGCACAGGTTCCCATAGAGATCACCCAGCGCGGCTCGGCCATCTGGTCATACACCTTGCGCAAGGCAGGAGCCATCTTGTTGCAAAGCGTTCCCGCAACGATCATCACGTCGGACTGACGCGGCGACGGACGGAACACGACACCAAAGCGATCCAGGTCGTAGCGCGATGCGCCGGCATGCATCATTTCAACCGCACAGCACGCCAGACCGAATGTCATCGGCCACATGGATCCAGTACGCGTCCAATTGATCAGCTTGTCAGCAGTAGTGGTAACAAAACCTTCGTTTAATACGCCTTCAATTGCCATGGCTTATTCCCAATCAAGGGCACCTTTCTTCCAGATGTACCAAAATCCAACCACGAATTCGACAATGAACACCAGCATGGTGATGAAACCCATCCACCCCAGTTCCCTCATCGCGACACCCCAAGGGAAAAAGAATGCAGTTTCCAGATCAAAAAGTATGAACAGGATCGCCACGAGGTAGTAGCGCACGTCGAACTTCATGCGCGCATCTTCGAATGCCTCGAATCCGCACTCGTAGGCCGAGGTTTTTTCGACGTCCGGCTTATGCGGCCCGATAAGGCGACCTAACACCTGGGGAGCGATTCCGACGCCGATGCCGACGAGTATAAAAAGAAGGACGGGGAAATAATTTTCGAGATTCACGATTGGCCGTTATTGATTGAAGTAGGAGGTACCCATTAATAATTCAACGATACTTTCTCGACAAAAAGCCAGCATAGGCATGTCCCTGCTGGCTTTCTCATTATTGGTGCCGACGGCGAGACTCGAACTCGCACAGCTTGCGCCACTACCCCCTCAAGATAGCGTGTCTACCAATTTCACCACGTCGGCATTAGCCCGCTATTTTACTCCGCTTTAATACCTTTGTTCAACGGACAATTCGCGTAAATTCATTACGGCGGGCAAATTTATTTTGGTATCTCGCTGGATTGCCCGGCAGTACCTTGAGACGGCACGGATTTGCCTTGTGTTCCAGCCGGATTCTGGTTTGCAGGAACAGGAATTGAAGGATCCACCGGCGCATTAGCAGGTGCCGCAGATGCTGGCAATCTATCCATCACCCCTATACTTTCTGCAGGACGGTTACTAATGAATGCCAATGCCAGCGTAGCGGCGAAAAACAAGACCGCAGCGGCACCCGTCGACTTTGAAAGGAAATTGGATGAACCGGTCGCACCGAACAGGCTCCCTGAAGCGCCGGAGCCGAATGCCGCACCCATGTCCGCGCCTTTACCATGCTGCAATAGCACCAGGCCAATGATTGCAAGCGCGGAAAGCACCTGAACAACAACAATAATTGTGAAAAACGTATTCATTACATCGATTCCTATCGAATTACAGGATTAAGCACATCGCTCGCAATCAAACAGCGTGAATGATTGCCAGAAATTCATTTGCCTTTAACGAAGCACCGCCAATTAATCCGCCGTCAATATCGGGCATGAAAAACAGTTCTTCCGCATTGTCAGGCTTGACGCTGCCACCATATAAAATGCGGACTGAAGCCGCCGCGCCTGCGTTTTTCTCGGCGATTTTCCGACGCAATAAAGCGTGGATTTCCTGAGCCATTTCCGGCGTCGCCGTCTTGCCGGTCCCGATTGCCCATACCGGCTCATATGCCACGATAATATCTGCCACCTGTTCGGGGCTGATCTGCCCAAGTACCGCTTCGATTTGCGCCGATACGATCTCGGCCGTCATGCCGGCTTCCCGGTGCGGCAGAGTCTCGCCGACACAGACTATCGGTGTTAACCGATTTGCGAGCGCACGCACAACTTTTTTAGCGACCTGCTCATCATGCTCTGCATGATAAGAGCGACGCTCCGAATGTCCCACAATGACATATGAACAATCGAAATCCCGCAGCATCTCGGCAGACACTTCGCCAGTGAATGCGCCGGCCGCATGCATGGAAATATCCTGAGCACCCCAACCTATAGCAGTTCCTGCAAGTATCGCCTGGCATTGTTGAAGATAAGGTGCAGGCGGGCAAACCACAACCTCACAATTATTGACTTGAAGTTTGGATTTGACTTCTTCAAGCAAAATCCGGTTTGCCTGAAGACTGCCATTCATTTTCCAGTTGCCGGCGACTAGTTTGCGACGCATATCATCTCGAAATTTTATTAACCCGCGATTTTAGCGCGCCTCTGTCAGGACGGTCAAACCAAGAGGAAGGATAAAAAGACAAGCCTCATAAAATCTCCTGAAAAACCATTTCACGAGTAGGCTCAAATTGCCTCTTTACGGCTCGATTGAATCACATCAATCGGAGTTGACGAACCGGATCACATCCGGGCTGCCGGCCATATATCCGCGTGGCATTCCACGCGGATATACAGAACACAAGCACTTACTGAGGCTGCGCTTCCGCGGCTTGCCCCTCTTCCTCGGCAACCGCTGCTTTCATGGACAACTTCAAGCGTCCGCGGTCATCCGTCTCCAGGACCTTGACGCGTACCTGCTGACCTTCCTTCAGGTAATCGGCAACGGCGTTGACGCGCTCGTTGGCAATCTGGCTAATATGGAGCAAGCCATCCTTGCCGGGCAATACCTGAACGATTGCGCCGAAGTCGAGCAGCTTCAGAACCGTGCCGTCATACACTTTTCCGACTTCGACCGAAGCAGTCAATTCCTCGATGCGACGCTTGGCTTCCTGCCCTGCTGCCGCATCGACGGAGGCAATGGTTACCACGCCTTCGTCGGTGATATCGATCTGCGTACCCGTTTCTTCGGTCAGCGCACGAATCACGGCACCGCCCTTACCGATCACGTCACGGATTTTTTCCGGATTGATCTTGATGGTGATCATACGGGGAGCGAAGTTGGACAATTCGGCTTTGCCTTGAGGTACGGCTTCCTGCATTTTGCCAAGGATATGCATACGGCCTTCTTTTGCCTGGGCCAATGCAACCTGCATGATTTCCTTGGTGATGCCCTGGATCTTGATATCCATCTGCAGTGCGGTAATCCCGTTGGCAGTACCCGCGACCTTGAAGTCCATGTCGCCGAGGTGATCTTCATCACCCAGAATATCGGACAGAACGGCAAACTTGTTGCCTTCCTTGATCAAGCCCATCGCAATGCCTGCAACGTGCGATTTCATCGGCACGCCTGCATCCATCAATGCCAGGCAGCCACCGCACACCGATGCCATCGAGGATGACCCGTTCGACTCGGTGATTTCCGAAACCAGACGTACCGAATAACCGAACTCTTCAGCGGATGGCAAGGCAGCCGCCAAGGCGCGCTTGGCCAGGCGTCCGTGGCCGATTTCGCGGCGCTTCGGTGTTCCGACACGGCCCGTTTCGCCGGTAGCGAACGGAGGCATGTTGTAATGAAGCATGAAGCGGTCGGAGTACTCGCCCATCAATGCATCGATCTTTTGCTCATCGCGCGCAGTGCCGAGGGTCGCAACCACCAGTGCCTGCGTTTCACCACGGGTGAACAAGGCCGAGCCGTGCGTACGCGGCAGGACGCTGGTGCGAATCGAAATCGGGCGCACAGTGCGGGTATCGCGACCGTCGATGCGGGGTTCGCCTTCAAGAATCTGCGACCGGACGATCTTGGCTTCCAGATCGAACAGGATGCTGCCGACTTCCGCTGAATCCGGTGCCGAGGATCCCGCGGCAGCCGCTTCTGCGGCCAATGCAGCACTAACCGTGGCGGAAACATCGTTCAGCTTGGCGGTACGTGCCTGCTTGTCCTTGGTTTGATATGCTGCGCGCAGATTCGCGTCTGCCAGTTGGGTCACACGGGCGATCAGGGATTCGTTCTTTGCTGCCGGACTCCATTGCACTTCCGGCTTGCCGCCATCGCGGACCAGGTCATGGATCGCATCGATTACCGCCTTCATCTGATCATGGCCGAATACGACCGCGCCCAGCATGATTTCCTCGGACAGCTGGTTGGCTTCGGATTCCACCATCAGCACTGCCTGCTCGGTACCTGCAACAACCAGGTCCATCTGCGACTTCGTCATTTGCGAGGCGGTCGGGTTCAACACATATTGGCCATCAATGTAGGCGACGCGCGCTGCACCCAGCGGGCCGTTGAATGGAATACCTGCAACGCATAAGGCTGCCGAAGCGCCAATCATCGAAGGGATATCCGGATCGATCTCGGGATTCACGGACAGGACATGGACGATGACCTGCACTTCATTCAGGTAACCTTCCGGAAACAGCGGACGAATCGGACGATCGATCAGACGGGAGGTCAGGGTTTCCTTTTCGGAAGGACGGCCTTCACGCTTGAAGAAGCCGCCCGGAATACGTCCTGCCGCATAGCTCTTTTCGACGTAATCGACGGTCAAAGGGAAAAAATCCTGGCCAGGCTTTGCATCCTTGCGTGCCACAACGGTTGCCAGCACGACGGTGTCTTCCATCGATACCATGACTGCGCCGGTTGCCTGGCGAGCGATTTCACCTGTCTCCAAGGTGATTTGATGCTGACCGTACTGAAACGTTTTGGT
Source organism: Keguizhuia sedimenti (assembly GCA_030715135.1). Taxonomy (GTDB): domain Bacteria; phylum Pseudomonadota; class Gammaproteobacteria; order Burkholderiales; family Burkholderiaceae_D; genus Keguizhuia; species Keguizhuia sedimenti. The sequence goes on from JAUYVH010000003.1 coordinate 54,304, forward strand.
GACTTTATTAAACACGGTATTTCCTTTCTATTTTTGCCGACAGAGTTTCAGGCGCTGTCGTTCACCTCACCACGGATAGCCGCAAAACACAGCGGACCATCTTTTATTGCAATACTGCCTTGTTTACTTCAAACCGCAAATGAACAAAATGCCTGCATCAGCTTTCTGATGCAGGCATTCCGATCTATAACCTGAAATAAAACAACGAAATTACTTACGCAGACCGAGCTTCTCGATCAGGGCGCGATAGCGGTTTGCATCTTTACCCTTGAGATACGAAAGCAGACTCTTGCGGCGATTGACCATCATGATCAAGCCGCGGCGGGAGTGGTGATCCTTCGCGTGGGCTTTGAAATGGCCGTTCAACTCGTTAATACGAGCGGTCAACAATGCGACCTGAACTTCCGGAGATCCGGTGTCGTTGGTGCTGCGTGCGTTATCCGCGATAATCGCGGCTTTTGCGCTTTTTTCTACTGACATGATTTACCTTTCACATGCGGTGCGTGGAGTCACAACCCCTGTACACCGTGAACAAACAATTAAAAAAACCGGTCAAAATGACCAGACGCGCAGTATATAGGAAATATCATGCGGATTCAAACACTTAGGCATCTTCCACCTGTTTTCCCCATGCAATTTATGAAAAAGGCCTTATGGATCGCGTTTTTGGGAATTTTCCTCAGCGCTTGCGCCGGCATAGGCAGCCGGGCAGTCGCAACCGGCGAATCCGAAAGCCAGGTAATCAGCAAACTTGGAAATCCGACTAATATTTACAAGGAAGGCACGTCTCGTTTGCTTGAATACAAGACGGGACCTTGGGGGCAAAGAACTTATATTGCGCGTATCGGGCCGGACGGAAAGCTTGTTTCTTATGAACAGGTGCTTACCAATGAGAAATTTGCTAGCATCGCGGTCGGCAGTGCGACAAAGGACGATGTCTTGCGGCGCGTGGGAAGCCCCAGCGAAACCTCTTATTTATCTCTCAAGAACCTTGAAGTCTGGTCGTATCCATATAAGGAAAGCGACACCTGGAATTCCGTGATGCATGTGCATTTCGATCAGCGAGGCATTGTGCATAGCCTGCAGAGCGGCCCTGATTTGCGCTTCGATGCGGACAGGCGCTGGCCCTTCGGGATGATCGGTCTATAGCCGGCGTTTGCGCGATGCGGGTATCTGAACAGGCCAAGTATGCCGAACACATCCCGTTACCCAAGCATTAGCTTCGCATGAGGCTGTCCGTCAGCCGTTTTATGCCGATCGGACAAGAGCGCTCATTCGTTAAACGCATTCAGAGCTGCGGATTCAGTTTTTCCGCATTTGCGTGAAGCTTGTTCAATGCAGACAGATATGCCTTTGCGGACGCAACGACGATATCCAGATCCGCGCCTACACCGTTAACGATACGTCCCGACTTCGCAAGTCTCATCGTTACCTCACCTTGCGATTGCGTCCCGGTTGTAATCGCATTGACGGAAAACAGCAGCAATTCAGCACCGCTTGCGACATGTCCTTCGATGGCGTTGACGATTGCATCGACCGGGCCGTTGCCCGTTCCTTCACAAACAATTTCCTTGCCGTCGACGGAGACTGCGACTTTAGCGGAGGGACGCCCGCCTGTTTCCGAATGCTGCGACAGGGAGACGAACCTGAAATGTTCCCGCTTATGTGCGTGCTGTTCATCGGCGACTAATGCCATGATGTCTTCATCGAAAATTTCGGCTTTACGGTCCGCCAGTTCCTTGAATCGGACAAACGCGGCATCCATCCCCGCTTCGGAGTCCAGCATCACACCCAGCTCGTGCAAGCGCTGCTTGAATGCATTTCGCCCGGAAAGCTTTCCCAGCACAATCTTGTTCGCGGCCCAGCCGACATCTTCTGCGCGCATGATTTCATAGGTGTCGCGCGCCTTCAGCACACCATCCTGGTGAATGCCTGATGCGTGCGCGAAGGCATTGGCTCCGACAACGGACTTGTTCGGCTGCACGGGAAAACCGGTGATCTGCGTGACTAATTTTGAAGCCGGAACGAGCTGGGTAGTGTCCACGCCGACCTCCAGGTCGAAATAATCCTTGCGCGTCCTGACTGCCATAACGATTTCTTCCAGGGCCGTGTTACCTGCGCGTTCGCCTAGGCCATTAATCGTGCATTCAACCTGACGTGCCCCGCCAATCTTGACGCCGGCCAGCGAATTGGCAACCGCCATTCCAAGATCGTTATGGCAATGCACGGACCATATCGCCTTATCGGAATTGGGAATGCGCTCGCGCAAACTCTTCAGCATATTTCCATACAATTCTGGAACAGCGTACCCGACTGTGTCGGCAAAATTGATCGTCGTTGCGCCTTCGTCTATCACGGTTTCCAGGACGCGGCACAAAAAATCCATGTCCGACCGACTTCCATCTTCCGGGCTGAATTCCACATCGTCAGTAAACTGCCGCGCGAAGCGCACCGCCTGCCTCGCCTGTTCCCATACCTGATCCGCAGACATACGCAGCTTTTTCTCCATGTGCAGTGGGGAGGTCGCGATGAACGTATGGATGCGCTTTCTCGCGGCGGGTGCCAGTGCTTCGGCCGCACGGGAAATGTCCTTGTCGTTTGCACGCGATAACGAACATACGATGGAATCCTTGACCTGCGTCGCCACCGCCTTGATAGCGTCAAAGTCACCCTGCGAAGCCGCCGCAAAGCCAGCCTCGATTACATCGACTCTCAAACGTTCGAGCTGTTTTGCAATGAGGACTTTCTCATCCTTGCTCATTGCTGCGCCAGGCGACTGTTCTCCATCGCGCAAGGTCGTATCGAAGATGATGAGTTTGTCAGACATGGCGGCATTCCTTATAACCGTAAGACCGCGCCACTACAACCTGCGCGCGGCGCATGCTGCATGACAGCTGAATATTCAAGCCGAAAATCAATATGACAATAAATAGCGATCAAAGATTCGGCAAATGATGGGGGAAACGCGCCTTCGCGCCTTAACTATTCGCGTAAGGCCGAGGCGCGTGATCTGTTTGGTCAATGAATGTGCAATGAGGCTTGCCGATGCAAGTAAAGATTATGCAGAACCGCCCCTTTATTGCCATGAATTAACATTCACGCTGGGAGGCGGATATTGGCTGACAAGCGCTATTGAATTACGGGCAGTGCCGCCACGGTCGGCCCCACTACCGGGACCGACGGGTGATTAATGCGAATTGCCTGCTTCCTTATTGTCCGGCTCAGTATTGGCCTGAACTATATTCACCGGCTTACCTTTGAAAAGACGCCAGAGGTAGACTGCGTATCCGGAAAGTCCGTAAACGACGAACATGCCAAACAACACTTTCGGCGGATCGCTGGAGACGGCGACAAATACAAGCACAATCAACAGCGCAGCGATGAAGGGCACCGATTTCCTCAGGTTGATATCCTTGAAGCTGTAGAACGGAACATTGGATACCATCGTCAGCCCGGCATACAAGGTGATAATCCAGGATACGACACCGAGAGAAACACCGGCAATCCCCAGGTCTTCCATCAGCCACACGAACCCTGCCACCAGCGCCGCCGCCGCAGGACTGGGCAAGCCCTGGAAGTAGCGTTTATCGACTACGCCGATATTCGTGTTGAAGCGCGCGAGCCGCAATGCCGCCCCAGCGCAATAGACAAATGCCGCCAGCCAGCCCAGCTTACCCAAGCCCCGAAGCGACCATTCATAAATTACCAATGCCGGAGCTGCGCCAAAGGAAAGCATATCGGACAGGCTATCGTATTGCTCGCCGAATTCGCTTTGCGTATTGGTCAGGCGGGCCACGCGTCCGTCCACGCTGTCCAGCATCATGGCTATGAATATTGCAATGGACGCGTGATCGAACTTCAGATTCATTGCCATCACGATGGCATAAAAGCCGCAAAACAGGTTTGCGGTCGTAAACGCATTAGGCAGCAGGTAAATTCCCCGCCTGCGAGCCGCCGGTTTGATCGGCGCATCGCCCGCCATATCTTCTTCGTAAGGGGGTTGGCGCAAAATATTCTTGTTGAAATGCGGTGCCCTGCGGCGTGCATTTGCATTGATTTTTGGCTTGCGACGATTAAACACGACCATTGAAATTCCTTTTTAGGCCATTACTTTTAAGGAATAAATCTGTAATTCATTCGGTATGAAACTGCCGGAATTCGGTGTTGCTCTTGATTGTTGTTTTGTCGACTACCGTTTGCTCGACAAAAACAGAAAATTGAACAAACATCGTTTTTGAATTGCGGACCGATTCTGCAATGCTCGCCTATTGTAGTCGAGCATTGGCCAAAAGCAATCCACGTGCCTTGCTTACTTGAATCGCACTTTTCCGACAATACGCAGATGCAAGGTGGTTTCACCGGGCTCGAAGCTTGGTTCTTCAACTTGAATTGCATCTTGAGCGGCAGACGCGCGCATGGTCATTTTGGTTGCCGCAGCTTCCTGCGGCGCATAGGCACCGGAGCCTTCAAAGTCCACCGTATCCAGAATCGCATCGTTCGGCGAACGTCCCATTGCCTTTGCGATCGCCTCGATGCGCTCAGTCAGATTGCCGTAGGCCGCTTCAATGCGTTGCGCATCAAGCTGTCTCGCAGTCTTATCGGCCAACCCAAACTGCAGATTATTCAGCGCCAGCAATCGCTGTGTAGATGCCACCGTCTTGGGCAAAGCCTGCAGATTAGCTGTTTTCACTTCGAGGTACTGGCCGACACGCCAGCTTGAAGGAACGCGTGCCTTGGTAAGCGGACGCGGCTGGTCTTCGGGATAAACAGGATATGTAAAGTAACCGTAAGTCTTTAATTGCGCCTGGGGATCTTCTTTCCTGATGATTTCCATGCCCTGCTTCATTTTCTGGTTGGTGCGCGAAGCGGCAAGTGCCTTGTCCTTGTCCTGTTCTTCCACCATCCAGATCACGCGTGCCTCATCGTTGGCTTGCGTGACTTCGCCGTCAGCCGGCACAATGACCATTGTTCCTGTGGTTGCCATCCTGTTTTGCGCATGAACCGAAATCGCCGCAGCACATAACAGCAGACCAAGTGTAAATTTTCGAAAATTACCCATGTCAGTCTCCAAAGAAAATGGGGCTACATCGTAGCCCCATTCATGCATCAACAAGCGCAAAGAAACTTTTCGTTACGCGCCACACTTTCGGATGGCAGAACCCACATCAGCCCTTGCCCTGATCTACCAACTTGTTCTTGGCGATCCGAGGCACGTGAAGCCGAAGTAGAAAGCTACACCTGCGTGTAGCTTTCCGGCTGAACGCAGCATTCGCTTGCAAGCGAATGCTGCGTGATGCCCGGATGCACTCTGGCAAGCTTAGTTCTTCGATTGATCAACCAGTTTGTTCTTGGCGATCCAGGGCATCATCGCACGCAGCTTGCTGCCGACTTCCTCGATCTGATGTTCAGCGGTCAGGCGACGGCGCGAAATCAGGGTCGGTGCACCGGCCTTGTTTTCCAGGATGAAGCTCTTTGCGTATTCGCCGGTCTGGATGTCCTTCAGGCACTGACGCATTGCGTTTTTGGTTTCCTCGGTCACAACGCGCGGACCGGTGACGTATTCGCCGTATTCCGCGTTGTTGGAGATCGAGTAGTTCATGTTTGCAATGCCGCCTTCGTAGATCAGGTCGACGATCAGCTTCAACTCGTGCAGGCATTCGAAGTAAGCCATTTCCGGTGCATAGCCTGCTTCAACCAGGGTCTCGAAGCCAGCCTTGATCAGCTCGACCGTGCCGCCGCACAGAACGGCTTGCTCGCCGAACAGGTCGGTCTCGGTCTCTTCACGGAAGTTGGTTTCGATGATGCCGGCACGGCCGCCGCCGTTTGCCATTGCATACGACAAGGCGATATCGCGCGCCATGCCGGACTTGTCCTGATACACGGCGACCAGGTGTGGAACGCCGCCACCCTGAGCGTAGGTGCCGCGAACAGTATGACCTGGAGCCTTCGGTGCGATCATGATGACGTCCAGATCGGCACGTGGAACGACTTGGCCGTAGTGAACATTGAAGCCGTGCGCGAAGGCCAGTACTGCGCCCTCTTTTGCGTTCGGCGCGACGTTCTCGTTGTAGACCTGAGCGATGTTCTCATCCGGCAGCAGGATCATGATGACGTCGGCAGCCTTGATTGCTTCATTGACTTCCGCAACTTTCAGGCCGGCCTTCTCGACCTTGTTCCAGGAAGAGCCACCCTTGCGCAGACCGACGGTCACGTTGACGCCCGAGTCGTTCAGGTTTTGTGCATGCGCGTGGCCTTGGGAACCGTAGCCGATGATGGCGACATTCTTGCCTTTGATGAGGGAAAGATCGCAGTCTTTATCGTAAAAAACTTTCATGTTATTCCTAGTACAGTTAGTAGTTATGTTTTAAAAATTAAACCTTGAGGATGCGCTCGCCGCGGCCGATTCCGGAACCGCCGGTACGCACGGTTTCCAGGATCGAAGTACGTTCGATCGAATCGATAAACGCATCCAGCTTGCCTTTGTTGCCGGTCAGCTCGATGGTGTACGACTTGTCGGTCACGTCGATGATGCGACCGCGGAAGATGTCGGCGGTCCGCTTGAGTTCTTCGCGCTCCTTGCCAACTGCGCGAACCTTGATCAGCATGAGTTCGCGTTCGATGAAAGGACCTTCGGTCAGATCCACCACTTTTACCACTTCGATCAGGCGGTTCAGATGCTTGGTGATCTGCTCGATCACGTCGTCGGAGCCGCTGGTGACGATAGTCATGCGAGAAAGCGTCGCATCCTCAGTCGGCGCGACCGTCAGGGTTTCAATATTGTAGCCGCGCGCGGAAAAAAGGCCGACTACGCGCGACAGGGCACCCGCTTCGTTTTCGAGCAATACGGAAATAATATGGCGCATGATTACAGATCCTCCGAGCCGAGCAGCATTTCGGTCAAGCCCTTGCCCGCCTTGACCATAGGCCAGACGTTCTCGGTTTGATCGGTGATGAAATTCATGAATACGAGACGGTCCTTCATCGCGAATGCTTCGCGCAGGGAGCCTTCCACGTCGCTCGGGTTTTCAATCTTCATGCCCACATGGCCATAGGATTCCACCAGCTTGGTGAAATCAGGCAGTGAATCCATGTAAGACTCGGAATAGCGCGAGCCGTAATCGATCTGCTGCCACTGCCGCACCATTCCCAGGAAGCGGTTATTCAACAGAATGATCTTCGGAGTCAGGTGATACTGCTTGCAGGTCGCCAGTTCCTGTATGCACATCTGGATCGATGCTTCACCGGTAATGCAGGCAACGGTCGAACCCGGATTCGCCATCTGTACGCCCATCGCGTATGGCAGGCCCACACCCATCGTGCCCAGGCCGCCGGAATTGAGCCAACGGCGGGGCTTGTCGAACTTGTAGTACTGCGCGGCCCACATCTGGTGCTGGCCGACGTCGGACGTGATGAAGGCATCGCCCTTGGTGACTTCCCACAGCTTCTCGACAACGGACTGCGGCTTGATGACTTCGGTCGAGGTCGGGTACTTCAGGCATTCGCGTTCGCGCCACTGGTTAATCTGCTTCCACCATGCAGCCAGCGCCGTTGCATTCGGCTTCGTCTCGGCGGTATCCAGTTGAGCGAGCAAATCCTGCAGGACTTCCTTCAGGTTGCCGACGATAGGAATATCTACCTTCACGCGCTTGGAAATCGACGACGGATCGATGTCGATATGGATGATCTTGCGCGGGAAGGAAGAGAAATGCTTGGGATTGCCGATCACGCGATCGTCGAAGCGCGCACCGATCGCAATCAGCACGTCGCAGTGCTGCATCGCCATGTTGGCTTCGTAGGTGCCGTGCATGCCGGGCATGCCGACGAATTTGTCGCTCGTTGCCTTGTATGCGCCCAGGCCCATCAAGGTATTGGTGCAAGGATAGCCGAGACGATCGACCAGCTGATTGAGTTCCTGCGAAGCGTTAGCGAGAATGACGCCGCCGCCGGTATAGATCATCGGCCGCTCTGCCGTCAGCAGCAATTGCAGCGCCTTGCGGATCTGGCCTGCATGGCCTTTCTCTACCGGCTTGTAGGAACGCATTTCCACGGTTTTCGGATAATCGAAAACGTATTTCTGGTTGCTGATGTCCTTGGGTATATCGACCAATACCGGGCCTGGACGTCCGGTGGTGGCGATATAAAAAGCCTTTTTCATGGTCGTCGCCAGGTCCTTGATGTCCTTGACGAGGAAATTATGCTTGACGCAGGGGCGCGTGATGCCGACCGTATCGCATTCCTGGAATGCGTCCTGCCCGATCGCATGCGACGGCACCTGGCCGGAGATGATCACCATCGGGATCGAATCCATGTAGGCTGTTGCAAGGCCGGTAATGGCATTGGTCACGCCAGGCCCCGATGTCACAATGGCGACACCGACTCTTTCGGAACTACGTGAATAGGCATCGGCCGCATGAATGGCAGCCTGCTCGTGGCGTACTAAAACGTGCTGAAACTTGTCCTGGCTGAAGATTGCATCGTAGATGTAGAGCACTGCGCCGCCAGGATAGCCGAATACATGGGTAACACCCTCCTCGGCCAGGCAACGCACAACGATTTCTGCGCCTGTGATTTCTGTGGTCATACTAAGTCCTTTCAAGGTCCATTGGAAATTGATCGGATGCTCTTGCCTGTCGAAATCGTCTCGTACATCAGTGCTTGGGCATTCCTTTTTCGTGCGGTCACGCCGATTCGTTCAACACCCGTAGATGCGGTTCAAAAAGACGCTAAACGCGACTCGTTCAGCCGGAGTTTCTGAAGTACTGCGAGACATTTCTCGCGCTTGTGGCGCGGGCTGGAGCAAACAGCTTTAAATTGTCAAAGCGCGTCTGATCGCAAAGCTGCATTATGCGCGGCGCGCGAAAAGACCATATTCTTCGTTATGGCGAAGGGATGATACGTTAATGCGTCGCATCATTTTGGTCAAGTTAAATCCGACAATTTCCGTTTGAAATCAACGCTTTTCGCGAAAAAACGGGCAAAAATCCGAGTTTTTTGCTAGCATGCGCACTGTTTGCAAAGAAGCATCCTGATTTAAGCGCCTTACGCGCTGAAATCACCAACATCCACTCCGCCGCGTCGAATGGCAAGCGAAAAAGAACTCTCTGACTTTCTGGAAAATGTGGAACGCCGCGCATTTAAACAGGCTGTCTATGCGGTGCGTAAAGACGAAGCGGCGCTGGATATTGTTCAGGATGCAATGATCAAGCTGGCGCAGAACTATGGAGACAAGCCGCCGGCTGAGTTACCGCTTCTGTTCCAACGCATCCTGCAAAACACTATCCACGATTATTTTCGACGGGAAAAGGTGCGAGGTTCCTGGTTGAGCCTGTTTTCCGGAATGAAGGGAAATACGGACGAACAGGAAGACTTCGACCTGCTGGAAACTTATGAAGCGGAAGAAGGTACGCAGGCAGCTGAATCGAGCGAGGATAAAGTCGGTCGCGAACAGGTCTTAGCGATTATTGATGGGGAAGTACAAAAACTGCCTGCACGTCAACGGGAGGCCTTCCTGTTACGTTATTGGCAGGATATGGATGTAGCTGAAACGGCGGCTGCGATGGGGTGTTCGGAGGGCAGCGTCAAGACCCACTGTTCACGTGCAACGCATGCGTTGGCTCAAGCTCTGCGAGCCAAAGGGATAAGTCTATGAATACTAAAGAACTCAATTACGCCTATAAAATCCGGCGCGCCCTGGATGAAAGCCTGGAGCAGATTCCTCCTTCTACTCTGCAGGGACTTGAAGCGGCGCGAAAAAAAGCATTGTCCGCGCAGAAAAGATCCTCGCCTTTGCGCCAGTTTTTCATGAATCGCGCCACGGCCGGACATCTGCAGCATTTCGTCCGTGATCCGCTTACCTGGATTACCCGCGCCAGCTTCGTCCTGCCGGCAATTATCGTCGCTGCCGGGCTCATCGGGATCTATCAGTTCGAACAACAGGAACGGATCACCGAGATTGCAGAAATCGACGCTCTGGTGCTTGCCGACGAACTTCCGTTAGATGCGTATGTCGATAGAGGTTTTGGCGCTTACCTGGCCGAACGCGGAGAATAAAGCATGCCACGCCAATCGGCGCTTTCCAACATTCTTGGTAACAGTGCGCTCGCTGCTTTATTAGCGATGCTTTCGGCCGCCAGTATAGGTCAGACGCAAAGTGCGCCGGCGGGCAATGAACCTGCTGTTTCGGGTTCTGCAAGCCCGACCGAAAGCCGGTCTTCTCAAATCAACCGGGTTCCGCAAAAAATCCCGAAGCCTGCCACAAGTGCTCAGGCAAGTCCGGCCAAACCTTTATGGTCGCAACTTAGCCAGGCACAGCAACAGGCCTTGAGCCCGCTGGCGTCGGAGTGGGACAGGCTTGATGAGACCCAGAAGCAAAAGTGGCTGGTAATCAGCAAAAAATATGCCTCCCTCACGCCGGAGCAGCAGGTCCGTCTGCAGGAGCGCATGCGTGACTGGGTGAAACTGACGCCGGATGAACGCCGCGCCGCCAGAGAAAACTATTCAAAGGCCAAGAAACTGGATCCGTCCAGAAAATCTGCCGAATGGGAACAATATCAGCAGTTACCGGAAGAAACGAGAAAGAAGCTTGCGGCCGAAGCAGCAGCTAAAAATCGAGTTGCGAATCTGCCTCCGCCTTCCGAAAAGAAGAACCAAATAACGCCGCCCAAGAAAGCAGGCAAGGATAAACCACCGACCACGCCAGCGGCGGCTCAGGGTGCGGCTGCGCCCTCGGCAGTGCCATCGGCTGGCGATACGTCCCCTTCTCAACCTCAAACAAAATAATCTTTACCGTTGGACTCTTTCAATACCCCTACGCTTAAAAAGCGTTTCGCTGCCATGCTTTACGAAGGAATGCTGCTGTTCGGCGTTCTGTTCATTGCCGACTGGTTGTTTTCCACCTTGCTGCAACAGCGGCATGCACTGCATTTCAGAAATGCGGGCCAAGTCTGGCTGTTCATTGTTCTTGCTGCTTATTTCGGCTGGTTCTGGAGCCATGGCGGGCAAACCCTGGCCATGAAGACCTGGCGAATCAAGCTTGTATCCAGGGCAGGGTTACCCGTCACCTTCTGGCGCTCGATTCTGCGCTACGTGTTTGCCTGGGGATGGTTTCTTCCCGGTTTGGCGCTGGCTTGGGCAATCGGTGCCAAGGGATGGGCGTTGGTTTTGATTCCGTTTGCAAACATGCTGATCTGGGCCTTGGCAGCCTACACCGATCCACAACGCAACTTCCTGCATGATCGACTGGCGGGAACCCGACTGGTCCAGTTGCCGGTTGCGTCCAAATAAAGAACTCGCGGCGTTGCCTTGCCGGCATGGCCGGTGAATCGATAAAGCGTGCCCGCAGGACCCAGCGTTACGCCGATAGACAAGGGCGCTTTACGCTCTATCGCGCAATCGGATTCGACCAATGTACCAAAGGTTACAAGGGCCGAGTGGGCTTGCATGAATTGATGATCGGCACCTGCAAGGTCAAGCGCCTGCTTCAGGAGCACGCACAAGTCGCACAACTGCTCTCGGTTGCCCTGGTAGACGGCATGCCGACCCTGAAAATGGATGGAATAGAAAGCGTCTTATCCGGCGTTACCGATGTGAAGCAGGTTCGCGTAGTATGTATTAAATAAATCCGGACTGTCTTCATCGCCTTGCTGAGGAGGCTGGCTGAATACTCTGCCGAAAGATAACTGAGGCCATCGGTGCGACACAGCGACTTCTAATGATTACCCGCATTACACGTCTCATCATTGCAGTGCAATTGCTTGTTGCCTTGCTTATCTGCATTGCCCTGATCAACATATGGCATGTCAATAATGTCTTTGCAGCTTTCACCGTTGGAATCGGCCTGGTGATCCTCATCAGGCTGACCATTATCGCGAACAATTTTTTTATTTCATTACGTTACCGCAGCGTGGCGCCGGAAGATTTTCGGCTGACATGGAAGCAGGTCCTTCGTCTTTTTGCCACGGAGTTCTTCGCCAGCATGCTGAGTTCCCACTGGACAATGGCATTCTGCTCGTTCGACAAACGCATCGCGGATAGGCCGGTTGGCTTGCCTGCACTTCTTATTCATGGCTATGGCTGCAACAGCGGTTACTGGCATTCGATGAGCCGGCTACTGTTGTCCGAGCACATTACTCACTATGCCGTCGATCTGGAGCCGGTCTTTGCGGACATCGACGAGTATGCGCCGCTCATTGATCAGGCTTTGGCACAGCTATGCCGCGAAACCGGCCAGGAAAAAGCCGTTATCGTCGCGCATAGCATGGGGGGATTGGTGGCGAGGGCTTACATAAGAAAATACGGCACCGCGCGCATCGCCAAAGTCATCACTTTAGGCACGCCGCACCGTGGGACCGGCCTGGCAAACTTCGGCACCGGCTTGAACTCGCAGCAGATGCAGTGGCAAGGGCGCGCAGGACAAGGAAAAGCCAGTCAATGGCTGGAGGAACTGGAGGCGTCCGAGGATACTGCAATACGTTCCCTATTCGTTTCAATCTATTCGCACCACGACAATATCATTTCCCCTCAAACTTCGTCTCATCTTGCAGGCGCTGAAAATATCGAGCTGGCCGGTATCGGTCATGTCTCGCTTGCAATGAACCCCGAGGTTCAGAAAATAGTCATTGCGCAGATTAAGCTTGCTTCACAGCACGAAGCATCGGCACACGGAAGCGTATCGCAATAGTAAAGCTATCCAAAAAGCCGAAATTCCCACCTTAGCCATCGGTTAATACAGGTCCTTCATGTTATCCATGGAATGAACTTTTTTGACGTTTGAGCAACCTATTCCTAGCCTTGTAAAAAGCTAATTGCCAATTTTTAAACAGCATTATTAAACAATCGCTTTTCTATAGCCATGGAGTTTCCCATGAAACCATCGCTTTTCCAGAGATTGCTCGTCGGCGCTGCGCTCATAATCAGCGTTTCTGCCGCGACGGCAGAAAATATTGTGGATACGGCCAACAATGCGCGCACATTCAAGGTTTTCGTTACTGCCTTGAAAAAATCGGGTCTGGCTGAAACTTTGCAGAATGCCGGTCCTTACACAGTGTTTGCCCCCAGCGATGAAGCCTTCGCAAAATTACCTCCAGGAACGCTGAATGCTCTGATGAAGGATAAAGAAAAGCTAAATAGAGTCCTGTCCTATCATGTTATCCAGGGGAAAGTTCTTGTTACAGAAATCAAACCTGGCAAAACAAATACAATCCAGGGCGAACCGCTCACTCTGACATCGGACAACGGAAAGGTGACGGTAAATGGCGCCAACGTTACGCAGAGCGATCTTCAGGCAGACAACGGCATCATCCATGAAATCGATGCGGTCATCATGCCGCAGAGTTAAGCTACCGCCATTGGGAGATCTGTACACCATCGTTTCGTTCTGCCATCATTCGTTGGTCTGCTGCATTTTTCCGAATACTTAATGACACATCACATCAAATCCCTGTGCGTGTATTGCGGCTCATCGATCGGTGCTTCGCCGGTCTATGCCAAGGCGGCACGTAGTTTGGCGAAGGAACTGGTCGAGAACAATATCGCGCTGGTATACGGCGGCGGAAAGGTTGGGCTCATGGGCGTCATTGCAGACGAGTTCCTGGATCTCGGCGGAGAAGTGACAGGCGTTATCCCAAAGGCGCTCTTAGATAAGGAAGTAGGCCATACCGGCCTGACGCGGCAGCATATCGTCAAGGACATGCACGAGCGCAAGGCGATGATGGCAGAGCTATCGGATGGCTTCATCGCCCTGCCGGGCGGTATCGGCACACTGGAAGAGCTATTCGAGGCATTGACATGGTCCCAGCTGGGACTACACGAAAAGCCTGTCGGACTGCTTAATGTCGACGGGTTTTACGATGGGCTGATCGGGTTCATTCACCAACTGGTGAACCAACGTTTCCTGAAGCCGGAACAGGCGAGCTTGCTGCTTCACGATTCGGACGCCTCCAGCCTGCTCGCCCGTTTCAAATCCTATGTGCCCAGCTATCATCCGAAGTGGGCCGACCAGGAAAAAGCAAAAACGCTCGTTCCGTGATGCAGCCCAATTAATTCACGCCGTTCAGGCGGCAAGCGCCTGCCTGAAGTCTTCCAGCAAGTCTTCGGTGTCTTCAATGCCGACCGATACGCGGATCAGGGATTCCGCAATGCCCATGCTCGCGCGCCTTTCCGGCCCCATCTCGTAAAAAATCGTATGCGCGACCGGGATAACGAGCGTACGCGTATCGCCGAGGTTGCTGGCCGGGATGGCAAGCTTGAGACGGTTGAGATAGTCAAAGCAGTCGATCTCGGGCTTCAATTCAAAGCTGAACAAGCCGCCGAAAGCCTTGAACAGTTCACCGGCAAGTCCGTGCTGCGGGTGCGTAGGCAGGCCAGGATAATGGACTGCGGCGATTCGCTCATCCGCTTCAAGCATACGTGCCAGCGACATCGCGTTCGCGCATTCCCGTTCTATCCGCAGTGCCATGGTTTCAGCGCCTACTGCCAGGTGATGCGCAGCCTCCGGGCCCAGCGATGCACCGAAATCACGCAGTCCTTTTGCACGGATCTGCGCCATGCCCCATTGAGGCGTTGGATATTTTTTATAGTTTTCAGCGATATGCGGATAACGTGACCAGTCATACAGCCCGGTATCGGTCAAGCTGCCGCCCAATGCGTTTCCATGTCCGCCGATCGATTTCGTCAATGCATTGACGACCAGTCCGGCTTCCACCGTCTTGGGCTGAAACAAATACGGCGAGGTCATGGTGTTATCCACGACATACAGAATTCCGCGCTCGCGGCAGAGCTGCCCGATACGGGCGAGATCGGCAATCTGCGTGCGCGGGTTGGCGATGGTCTCGACAAACACGATGCGTGTCGATGGCGTCAATGCGGCTTCGACATTGGCGACATCCGTAGCATCCACCATCGACACAGCGACGCCTTGCGCTGCGACGGTTTGCCAGAGGCTATTGGTATTCCCGAACAGATATGCCGATGACACCACATGATCACCCTGCCGCAACAATCCCTGAACGATGGCGCCGATCGCCGCCATGCCGGTCGAAAAGCAAATGGTCGATAACCCGTCTTCCATCTGGTTGACCTTGTCTTCCAATGCCGAAACAGTCGGATTGCCCTGGCGCCCATAGCGATATCCAGGCTGCCTGCCCTGGAAAACCGCAGCCAATTCCCGGGCGTCGCGGTAGCCAAAAGCCACCGCCGTATGAATCGGCTTATGCAGCGAGCCGTGCTCGATGGGCTTTTGCCGATCGCTATGCAAGATATTGGTCGTGAAGCCGTATTTGTTTTTGGCCATAATCAACAGTGGAAAACAGACGAGCGCATGAATGGATTGAGGTGCATTGCGTATCCGGAGGACAAAACACGCGATGCGGTTAAATTGAACCCGCCGCTGCCGAAGATCCCGAGCAGTTCGGCAAAAATGTCATGCTAGCGCAAATTGCGGCGGATGAGAATCCGCAGCGGCCAAATGCGCACTGATCAATGTGGAGGATTGCTTGCCTGTCAGAAAGCGAACTTTATCTGCATCACTGCTGCAAGAACAAGTTGAAAACTATGCAAGCTATGACGGACGATTTGCCTGCGGCATCGCATTGCAAGAAACTCTTGAAGTCCCCTTCTTCGGCTGTCGCATCATTGCGCTTGCTTCAAACGCGTATTCTTGCCGGCATCCTGTGTAGTTGCAGCTGATACCGGGTTAGCGCATTTGCGCAAGCTTCTGTTCGACAAATGCCAGCAACTCAGGCGAAAGATTGCCGCTCATTTTGGCGCGAGTGTATGCATCGCGCGCCTCGGGAGTGCGGTTTTCCGCCTGAAGTGAAATTGCCGCGCCCATCCACCAGATTCCATTGTTTGGTGCCTTCTTCAGGGCTGCAAGATAATGCTCGATCGCCTCTTTGTGACGTGCCTCGCGCTGCAACAGAGCAGCAAGGAATGCATGATAATCTGCCCGCCCGGCCGCATATGGCAAGGTGTGCTGCAAGGTTTCGATTGCCGCACGCAGCTCCTGTCTATCCACCTGCAGGCGGGCCAGCATCATGGCCAATCCTGTTTGCGTCCGGTCTGCCTGCAATCCTTCGTTTAGTCTCCGTACTGCATCGTCCGGACGCTTTGCGTCCACCAGGAGTGCGGCAAGTGTCTGCCGTGCGGCAGCATGCCGGGAATCGATCTGCAAAGCCTGTTCCAGAACATTCATCGCTTCTTTATTTCTACCCTGCTCTATCAATCCAAGAGCTCGGCGATAGTCGTTTTCGGCACGCTGTTGAGGCGTCAGCTCCTGTAGCTGTTTGCTCACTTTGAGAGGCATCAAGTCATCAGTAGCAATGGCATTAAAGGACTCGGCCGGTTGCGCTTTTTCTTTGGATTCAGGCAACGGCTTGGTACTTACACCCGATGTCGCAGGCGCAGCTTGAATCCGCCTTGATTCCGGCGCAGCATTCATGCGAGACCAGGTTTCGCTTGCTGGCGCCATGGCATCTGGGGCTTTTTGGCCCGCTTGTTTGGCAGCTTGCGGCTCAGTCTGCGTGGATTGCACAGATGTGGATAATTGAGCACTCGCAATTATTTGGCTGGCTGGCGCTTTGTGCGTATCCTGCAATTCTGCTGGAATTCCCTGCACTAGCTGATCATCCGGCAAAGCAGGATCCGACATTGCCTCGCTGCTTGAGCTCGGCAGCGTGGGGGGCTCATGGTCCAGTTTCAGGCTTAATGACAGATCCGGCGCAACCGGCTGCGGTGCAGGCATGATGCTTTTTTCATGCTGTTGCCCATACATCCACCAAGCGCCCACAGATATTCCCGCGGCGACCACGCATACGGCACCCAGAATAATCCGCCATGGTGCACCGCGCGAGCGGGAATCCGGCGCTGCCCGTACCTGTCCCTGAAAGGTTCCCAGCACTTCGGATCCGGATTTTCTTTCCTCGAGGTCCTGCAGCATCTTGTTGATGAGGCTCATCTCAAAACCACCCATCCCATTCCGGTTCCGGCGATCAGCACCGTAGCAATTCCCATCCACATCCACGGAAAAATGGAGGAACGTGCAGCCGCTGTGTCCTTTGCCGCGGCCTTGACATGGCGCGCACGGACTTGTTGCTTGCCTTCGCCATAGGTCAGCATGAGCGCCTTGTGCGCAAGAATATTGATCAAACGCGGCACACCGCCGCTTGTCGCATTCAGCATCCTGACCGCGTCCCGCGCAAACAGCCTGCTGCCGGCAAATCCAGCGATGCTGAGACGATGCGACACATAGAACTCCACATCATCCTTGCTCAAGGGCTTGAGCCGGTAATGAAAGGTAATGCGCTGCGTCAGTTGCCGGATCGACTCATGCTGCAGCTTCGCATCAAGCTCCGGCTGGCCAAAGAGCACGATCTGCAGCAGTTTGCGCTTCTCTGTTTCCAGATTCGTAAGCAGCCGCAGGGCTTCGAGCGATTCAAGCGGCATTGCCTGCGCTTCATCGAGACACAGGATTGCACGCTTTCCATCGCGTGCCAGCACCAGAAGGCGGTAATTGATCGCCTTGAGCAACTCGTACTGGTCAACATCTTTTGGCTGTTGAATCTCCAGCTCGTCGGCCAGGGCAAGCATCAGGCTGCGCGGATCAAGGTATGGATTCGGAATATACGCGGTGACGAAACTGTCATCCAGCATGACCATGAACTTGCGGCACAGGAGCGTCTTGCCTGTTCCGACTTCACCGGTAATCTTGATAAAGCCCTCGCCGTTCCTCGCCGCGATCAGCAAGGTATTCAGCGCTTCCTGGTAAACCGAACAGGCGAAGAAAAAACTCGTATCCGGGGTGATCCCGAACGGTAATTCACGCAGGCCAAAATGATTCTGGTACATGCTGCTTACCGCGTCGCATTGAAACGATTTTTCGGATCAAGAGCCTGAATACGCTGCTGAGTCTCCAGGATGTTGTTGGTCCAGGTGCTTTCGCCCTGCACGACGATAGGCTTGAGCAGAATCACCAGTTCGCGTTTTTGCGTCGCTTCATTCCTGTTGCTTAACAAAGCGCCCAGTACTGGCACATTGTCCGCACCAGGCAGTTGCGAACGATCGGATGCGCTTGCCTGGCGCATTAATCCTCCGATTGCCACAATCTGTCCATCCTTGCCGCGCACGATGCTGTCCGTTTCGGAAATGGAGCTTGCAGCCAGCGGGAGAGTCAGCGAGCCGCCGGAACCAAGATTGATGTTCTTGTCGACGGTCGTGACATTGCTGACTGATGGATGGATATGCAGAATCACGTTGCCCGCATCATCGACCTGCGGCGTGACGTCCAGCGCGACACCGGAAAAGAAAGGCTGCAAGGTGACGGTAGGATTAGTGGTTGTTGCGGTTCCCGTGGTAGTGGTCGTGCTCACGTTGGTCACGAAAAACTCGTCCGTGCCGACTTTAAGGACCGCTTTCTGATTATTCAAGGTCGCGATGCGCGGGCTGGACAGCACATGGACTGTTCCCTGAGTTTCCAGGAAGGAGAGCAGCGCGGCGAAATTGCTGGTCTGGAAGGCGAGGCCAAACAAACCGCCGAGGTTGGATGCATTGCTGACCAGCTCCAGGCCCGGAATGGCATCCAGCGCAGCATCAGAAAAAGTCCTGGCACCGGAATCGATGTTGGCGCCGGTTGCCAGGGCGCCGTTGCGCTGCAATACGGTTCCCGGCGCAACCTGCCCGATGGAGTAGCGGCTATTGCCTCCCCGGCTGAACGCAGCCCAGTTGATCCCGGACTGGAAGCTGTCATTCAGCTGCACTTCGATGATTTTGGCTTCCAGGATGACTTGCCGGTCCACCGACAGCTGCGTTGCCTTCAGATAGCTCGCCACATCCCTCAATTCGTTCCACATTCCGCGCACCACGACCACACCGGATTGCGGACTGATTACCACGCTTCGTCCATCCTTGCCTGACCCGATGATCGCTTCAAGCGAACTTCTCAATTCGCCCCAGAAATCGCTTGTCGAGCGCGTCGTGATATTGCTGGAATTGCCGGCCCTGACGCCGTTCGCTCCGGGAGTGTTCGTTACCGGCACATTGGTTCCACTCGGATTGTTGGAAACCACGTCGCCGACCGAACCTGACGTGACGCGGATATCCGATGTGCCGGTGCGGCTTCCGGTCAGATAGTTAACCTGAAAAACGCGTGTCTGCAAAGTGAGCGGCTTGATATAAATGCGCGTTCCTTCGACCTTGTAATCGTATCCGTACATTTCGCGGATAGCATCCAGCGCCTCGAAAATCGTCACATCTTTCAGGTTTGCGGAAATGGTGCCGGTTACTTCCGGTGGAACCAGCATGCTGTAACGCGTGCCGGACACCAGCGTCATGAAAAACTGCTGTGCCGGGAGATTGTTGAACGCCAGATTGAAACGTTGCTCCAGCGGTTGACGTTGTTCCGGCATTTCAATCTTTAATGGCGGCAGCAGCGAAGCAGCGACCGCATCCGGCGCAGCAGGTCGAACCTGGGGTTCCGCCGCCTTGGCCATTTCACTGCCGATCAAATCATATGTTTCGCGTTTCGGCGGCGGAGATGTACACGCCGCCACAGAAATCGCCGATATGATCAATAGAGTTTTCCGCATTTCCGTGCCTTATAGTTTTTAGAACTTACTTCATCCATAGCAGCATGTGCGAAGGGGGCATTGCGGGATGCAGCGCTAGGCGCCGTCGCGCTGCACAGGGTGGTTCCCTGTGCAAGCGGCCTCGGCGGCCCCGCGACAACAACGCGATGAGCCCGCAATGCTCCCTTCCCTCCGGGTTCAGACCAGAATCGGCGCTGGCTGTGTTGCACAGCTTGCGAATAGATGACTATTCGCTGCGCCGCGCGCCTTGCCATCATCCGATTCTGGTCTGAACGCATCATGCTGGTATGGGTGAAATAAGTTCTATTGCCGCATACCGTTTTTAGATGCCGGACGCCCGGTGCTCGGCTGTTTTTCCACGACTGGGAACAGCTTCAAAACCTGCGTCTCCTTCCCCTGTGCAAGAACCACTTCCGCATCGCTGATCTTTACCACACGTGCATTACCGACGGAGTCTCCCTGCTTGACCGTCTGGCCACTGATGATGGCAAGCTTTCTTCCGGAAGATGTCAGCACCGATTGCAGCACCGGGCCGCTGATTACGTTTCCAGTGTTCTCATCGGCATATGCTGCACCCGTCGGACGAGTGGGGTCAGGCAGGTTTTCAGCGAATGCGGGCGGCACAAACCATGACGCATATACTCCTGCTGCAATCAATATGCCGCAATACCGACATGCCTTATTGATGTTCGGATTCACAGGTTGAGCCATTTCTTGTCCAGGCTTAAAGTATAGAGTGTCAATGTCAGCGTGGCTTTCGGATATTCCTCAATCCGGAGCCTGGCCTTGTTCCAAAAGAGCTGCCACGGCATGCTTTCCAGCGCATCCATATACTGCAACATATCCATGTAGCTTCCCTGAACGACAATTTCCACGCCATGCCTGAACACCGGCTCGGCATCTGATAAATTGCCTTCGGCCTTCTTGATATTCGCACCCGCGGTTGCCGCGACTTTTTCAACCATCGTGCCGGCATCCACAGTGCCGTTTTCGCTCAAAGGCGCAACAGGCAAGGTCTTCAAGGAAAGAAGCGTCAGCCTGCTGTCGCGCCTCAGAATATCTCCAAGCAAGGCCGGCATTCTATCAGGCGACACAAGGCCTTTTTCCATTTCTACCAATTGCGTATGCATTCTTTCGAGTTGCTGCTGCAGCTCTTTGAGACGGGCGCGGTTTACCGCATCCGGATCCTGCCGGTCACTGACTGTCTGGCGCATCTGCGTCTGCATCTGGCCGATGAGCGTCTGGTTGGTTCTTACCTGCTGCGACAAGCGCTTTTGTTTCGCGAATAAAGGATCCAGAAGCAGCGCATTGAAGACTGCAATCGCCAGGATTGCAATCATGGCGAAGATAATGACGCGCTCTCGCAGGCTCAGGCCGTCGATCTTCGCTGTCAGTTTTTGCCAGTGCTTTTTCATGGACTACCCCAAAAGGGCCTTTCGTTCAAAACTCTTGCCTAGTGCAAGCTGAATTCAATGTAACCGGGTGCTTCCGGAGCCTTGCCGTCGTGCGATGTGCTCTTGTCATTGGGCGCACTCAACGGCACATTCGTCGGCGATTTCATTTCGAGCGTTCCGAAAGATTTCCCCTGCATGATTCCCTCGGTTTTGAGGCGGTTGATATAGGTTGGCAAGAGTTCCGGCTTCACTGCCCGCCCCTGCAATCCGATTTCGCTTCCAGCTCCGCTCAGCTCCAGCCCGGTCAGCCACACTCCGTCCATGCTTTGCCGCGCGAACGCACGAAAATACGAGGCATATCCGTCCGTATTGCCGATGTCGCCCCGCTGCAAGGTGTCAAATACCTTATTGATCGAATTCACCTCTGCTTCGGTATTCTGGATTTGCAGCTCCAGGCTCTGGCTTTTCGGTTTTGGTCCGTATTGCGCCAAAACCTGCTTGAGCTGATTTTGCATCGCAAGCAGTTGGCCATTGCTGCTTGCAGCTTCCTGGCTCAGGGTACTAACCTGGTGTTGCGCATAGATGGCTATCAGTGCGCAACCAGCAAGCAACACGCCGAGCGACTGCAGCATGGCGACGGCAGAAAAGTATTTTTTCTGCTTCAGGAAAACCGGATTGAACAGGTTGATCTGCTGACTCATAGCACCACCGCTTCCTGACGCAATGCAGCACCCAAGGTCAGAAAATATCGCTGCTGCGATTCAAGACGCTTGAGTTCGGGCACCTTGGAAAAATCCAGCACCTCATCCAATGAGAGAGTCTCGACAGGAAAGTAGAGATTGGCCGCAAGATGCTCTTGCAAGGGCACGCCGGCAGTACCCAATGGAAAAAGCAAAAGTTTGGACAATGCGATATGGCGATACTGGCGGTCAAAATGGTCAAACGAACGCTGAAGCTCCAGGGTAATGCGCTCATACAAGGGCTCGCGCTGCGACCCGTCGGCTTCCATAAGCTGCTGCAACGTCACGTCCAGCCGCCGCGACAGATACAGCTCGCCGGCAAACGTCACCGTGAGCAGGCCGCCCGCAGCATCGAAAGAAAGCAGTCCAAGGCCACGTCCCTGTGCTTCAGCCAGTGCAGCGATATTACGCTGCGCCATTTCAGGAATATCGATAATGGAAAGCGGCACCTTCGACTCCTCGAACAACGCCTGCCTGTCTTGGATCAGCTGATTGCGCGCCGCGACGGCGAACATTGAATGTGTCCGCGCATTTGCTTCCTTGTCAACCGGAATATCCACGATATCGAAGGTCGCATCGTCGATGTGGTAATCGAGCAGATCCTTCAATTTCCAGCGAATTGCAGTCTTCAATTCCTGCGAAGGCACGTTCGGCGCATCAACCGACAGCAGTTGATATTCGCCTGCCTCCAGCAAGTTCGAACAGAAATAGTGCTCGGCACGCAAATCTTTCCCCAAGTTTGCAAGAGACTTGGGCAGCTCAAATCTGCTGGACGGATAAAACGCCGCCTTTTCGATGACAGGAAGACTGTTCAGTGGCCTTTTTATGGAAACGGCCGTAATGCCGTCAGCCTGAAAGGCAATGGCGAGCTGACCTTCAGTTTTCTTCTTTTTTCCAAAAAATGACATTTAGAAACAATTTCCCTGATTATTTGCTTGAAGTTATGAGAATAAGTGCTTGTTGTCAATGAATTTTCCTATAAAGCAACACTTTGGCGACATAGGACTGACTCGGTATTCAAATTTCCTGTTTAGTACATTTCTCTTATATAAATTATTGGTCCGCTATTACGCATGCCGAAACTCGCCCGAGCACTCGGATCGGCGGTATAAGTGCCGCCGGATTTGATTCTTAAATAATCTTTATTGGCGGTCGTCGCACCGACAATAGCGCCTATCACACATGCATTTCCGGAAGCGCCATTCAGATTGACTCTCAAATCGACGCTCCCGCTATTGCCGGCGCCAGGTTTGCTCATTACAAGATTACCTCTGCCGCTTGCAAAGCGGCCGCTAATCGATGCGGAAGTTTCGCAGGCTATAAGATTCTTTTGAAAATTGTTCAGGCTTACGTTGTTGGCGGCCAGACTGGTGCAATGATCCACCGTGTTGAGCACGAAGTTGCTGCCGTTCCAGTACCGCACTTCGGTAGGCACCGGCAAGCCCAGTAATTCTGATCCATGTGCATTGGAGAGCTTCAAAACGCCATAACGAAACTCATTCCCGGAATCGAATGCAATACCTGGCCCTCCACCGTTGAATACGGCGGTTGTTGCGCTTGTGATTGTGCCGCTTGTCTCATTGGGGTCCGTCGCCGCAATGTTCAGTACGATATTGGCGTTAAACGCAGCCTGCGGTGCCGTCGTGTTCCGGTCGAAGCGGATCAGGTCGCCGGCATCTACGGTGATCGTGCCAGTACCGGTATTGTTATTGTTTGCCACAATCGAGGGCGTATTCATGGTTACGCCGCTTATCGTGCCGGAAATGGAGGTATAGGTTTGCTGCACATCCGCGCCGGTGATCTTCCACCATGAATTCTGGTAATTGATTGTCGCCGCGCCGGCAGCATTACGTGCCGTGATTATTGCCCGCGGCACGGTCAGATAACCGAATGGCTGACCGATATAGGTGAATGAACGGCTGACGCAGGCAGTATCGTTGAAGGTTTTCAAGACAGGGGTGATACCCGCATCAACCGTCACATCAAAGTGATCCGGAACAAACCGCCCTACCAGCACGGTTGCCGACACTGGCACATTCCGCTGTACCGGAGTAGTACCGTCCGCATTGTCCACCTCGGCAAACGTTGTATCCTGAAGCTGCAATCCGAACGTGCCGACTTCGCTGTACGTCGCCGTGCCGGTGCTGACGATCCCCGACGACGCCGTCCATGATGCCGCCGATACCGTTCCGACGCTCAAAGTGCATCCGCTGCCGGAACCGCTGCAGGAAACGGCGCCCAGCGATGGTGTTCCATTGTAGTTCGTTGTGATGACGCCAGCGGAATTGCGTGCCTCGGCCGAGATAGTAAATGGTCTTCCAGCCTTATGTACGTTTCCTCCGGTGACACTGGTATTGCTCAGGCCGCGTGCAAGGCCGGCCGTCGACCAGTCCTGATCGGTCGCAACGATGCTATTGAAGCTTGCAGGGCGAATCGCGAAATTGTCGGTCGAACAAGAAACCACCGTCGCCGTTCCCGTTGCGGGATAACTGATCCTGACCCGGACATCCCTCCAGGCATTGGCCGTCTCCGAATATAATGCGGTACTGAACGGGATGTTTGTTTTACGGCCCTGATCGCCCGCCACAAACGTCGCCGTGGATGAACCCAGGACTGAGAAAGTCTGCGGGCAATTGTCGCCATCCAATGCAATGCCCGTAGAGGTATTGCCGAGCAATTCCACCTTCACATCGCCGGTAAAATTGGTTTGAATTGCCACAGGCGTAGCCGTGTTTAGCGCAATCAGGTCGAGATTAAAGGAAGTGGCTGATATTTTAGTGGTGATGGGCCCGGTCGTAGAGCCCGGCGCAGTGGACGCTTCGAACGCATTGAAACTTCCTGGCGTTACCGCAACCTGAGCCTGACAATGGTATAAATATCCTGCGGGGACAATCTGAAACCCGGTATTGTTGTAATTTCCGGAGAGCTGCGCGACGGCTTGACCACCATTCTCGTAGTAGTCCATTTGCAGCGCATAATATTGTCCCGCATTGAGCGTCACCGCAGGCGAGTCGTTAATAGTTGCGGCATGATCCGTCCAATTGTCGATCAGATTTTGACCGTCCACATACAATCGCACACCGTCATCGCTGTTAGTCCGCAGCACATAACTGCCCGTAGCCGGAGCCAGCACGTAGCCAGTCCAACGGACGCTGAAAAGATCGGCGGGTATGCCTGCAACGCCGGGGACACCGGTACCCCAGTTGAAGTTAATGGTGGCGTCAATCCGCTCAACGGGTGTGCCTGGAAACTGGTCCGAAATACCGGTGTAATATGCGCCCTTGATCCCCGGAGTCAGGACACCGTTGACGGTAACGGTCTGGGACGTCACGGCGATTGCATTACCGGCCAAGTCACTAACCCCGCTCATTGTCAGCGTATAACTGCCGGCCGGCATAGCGCTGGTTCTAAGAAGCACCGACATGCCGTCCGGCTGCAAGGTGGCAGATGTTACTGAAATCCCGCCGGACAACACATAATTCCCGGCATTCTGCGCGGTTGCGGCGCTGACTGATTCTGAGAAGGTAACGAGCAGTTGATTAATTCCGCCGCAATAGCTGCTGATTCCAGTGACAGTCGGCGGTATTGTATCGATCGTGTAATCTACAACTATCTCGATGTAGTCCACGCTCACAAAATGATCCGGTCCATTGCCACTTGGCTTGATAGCTTTAAAGGCTGCGCCAAAATTGGCTGCATTGATATCCGTTGGCGTCCAGATTTGCCCCCATAAATCGGCCGCTCCCCCATACGCTTGAACTGCATCCACATCAGAATAGGAGGTCGCGCTTGATTTATCTACCGTACCGATCGTTCCGCCTTTTACAATGCGCACCGCATGGTCGCGACTACCTCCATTTGAAGTACGGCTCGACGCGCGCTCGATACTGACAGTGATTCCGTTGATTATTGCGCCAGGTGGAATCGTAAATCCGTAACCGGTGCACCTTAGGAATTCACTGGTTTCCCCATTGAGCCGAGCTGTTGCATATTGGCCGTCATTTGTCTCGGCTCTCGCGGTGTTACTCCACCCCACGTCGCCCGTACCGGTACTGATACAAGTACTTGGAAAAGCAGCTTGCGTTGCCGCGCCGGCAGTTTTGGATGACAAGAGGAGCGTCACCAGCAACATGCATAAGACCACACAATAATGCGCAACGCTGGACTTACAGGCAGTCCATGGCATCTGCTTCATGCATCGGGTCATATATTTGTATTTGCCTGGCATGGCAATAAATCCTCTATCCAAACAAATGCATTAAATGTAATTGCCTGGGCTTTACGGTTCAAACGCATAATCATCGGCTCACGGTCGCTCGCAACACGCGCTCAACCCGGTGCGGACTTCCCACTGCACCTGCCGATGCGGTCGAGGTGATTGTAAAAACGGTTATCGTGTTTCCGCCTTCCGTAAATACATCACACGCGTAATTCACGGTCGTTTGGAATCCTGCCAGCGAACCGCTCCAGACAGGAGAGGCAGCACCTCCGCAGACAGCCGTAGCTGACGGCGCGAGCACCTGGTACAAACCAAAATCGATGCCGGCGCGCGCTGCCTGAAAAGCCCTTGTTCCTTGCAGGTCCTGCGTGGATGTGGTTTGCTGAACGGACGTGAAAGTCAGCATGACCGCACCGAGGCCCGCCATTACCACCAGCAGAAAGATGGCGGATATTAATGAGAATCCGCTTGCGTTACGCATGCGGATGCCTTGCTCGAAAGCCTTCTTTACAGATCGCTTATGGAACATTGCTGACATGGACCTGATGGTAAAGATTGACCGACTCGCCATTTCCCGTAATTGCCAGCCTCATGGCGACAAGGCCGCTTCGCTCCGTAATCCCGGCTTCATAGGTAAACTGGCAAGCCGTAACGTTCTGTGCCAGAAGCGCTCGGGTATTGCCGGCGCCAACCAATCCATCCAGCGCAGCAACAGTGCTCGGCTGGGCGCTTTGAATGGCGTATCCCCAATAACGCCACAGATTTCCTGCACCGTCGCAGATATAGGTCACTGGAGTGTCGACCACTTGGAAGCGTCGTCCCGGCGATTCCAACGGAAAAGGATTTGCCGCAGCAATCACAATGTTGCTAACCGTCCCGGCCGCACCGTTATAGCTTCGCCTGTTATGCGTGGCCGCAGTATTTCCTTCGTACGCATCCGCGCCTGGGATTCCAAGGTTATAGATGACGATCTGGTCGCCCGCTGTCATGCCCGTCAATGCCGGTCCCAAAACATCGAAACTGGTATCTGCCGCATCGAACTCGAGCGGATCATCTCCCGGCGCATCTGCCTCTACGCGATAACGTCCGCCGGTTTTGGTCGACAGGAATTCCAACACGTTACCGCCGCCGGCAATGCGCACACTGTTGGGCAATACAAGTCTCAGGTCGCGACCTATTCTGCGCAGTGCTGTATCCGCCGTATCCGTAATTTCTGCCCGCGCTGCTGCATCAAAGTATCCTTCGACAGGAGCACGAATGAACACCGCAACGATGGCCGCAATGATTCCAGTGATGGCGATGACCATCACTGTTTCAACCAGCGTGAATCCTTTAACGGTCCTGATCGTTGCAGGCATCATCTGATTAAGGTGTCGTATTGGGCGCATAACGCAAGCGATATCCGGTCAAGGTAATATCCACGCCCTGGCCCGGGTTGAATACGCGCACATCAATGCGCAGGGAATCATTTGCCGCGACCCCGGCAAGGCCACCATCAGAAACTGTCACATTGGCGTTATAAGCACTCAGTTCCGTGATTGCATTGCCTCCGATGTCGCTGATTCCTGTCATGGAAAAGCCGTTGTAATCGCCGACGTTATCGAACGGAGCAGTGTTATTGCCACGAGATTCCCCCGCCGTTGGAGCAAGTCCCTGCGGAGTTGTGGCACAGCCTGCTGCGTTGGCTGCCGTTGCAGCGTTGGCATCATCTGGATCGCAAAATGTGAAGGCCTGTTGCTGAATCTCCTCGAGCAAGGCCTCGGCAACAGCGATGGCCTGCTTGCGTACCATGGGATCGGTGCTATGTCTCGTCGTCTTGTCCATTACTGCCAGTATCCCGACTATGCCGACGCTGACGATCACAATAAACATCACCAGTTCGATCAGTGTTACGCCTGACTGAGAAGGTTTGAGAGTTGCGGAATGGTTAGTGAACATAACCTGTCTCGCGTTCAACCGTTATCGTACGGGTGACACCGGCTCCAACCACATTGACATTTACGGCTCCGTCAGGAATCGGCTGGCCAAGCGGAGTGAAATAGAACTGAACCGAAGAATTGATCGTGATGCCACCTGGCGCAGTTCTTGTGAATTGTGTTGATCCGCTCGGATCGCGAACAGCATTCGCATCGTTGCAATCAGGATCGGCCACATAGGTCAGGCAAAGTGTCCCGCTTCCGGAATTGACATTTACGAAGACATTACTTCGTTGTGCAATCGCGACCTTCTGCGCATAACGTATCGACGCAACGGCCTCATCATGAAACCCGCGTGCCTCAAAAGCATCGGTGTCAAACATTTTGGGAATCGCCACGACTGAAATAATGGCGAGGATTACCATCGTGATGATTAGCTCAATCAGTGTAAATCCGCCATTTTTCATAACTTGTCATTCAGCCCATCTTTTCAGGAGCCTTATACAAAAACGGCGAATCAAGATTTTTTCTTGTTCGCCGTGTTCAAGCAATTACAGCTCTATGTTAATTACATCGATGGGCACCGTGCTTTTCTAATTAATTGCGCACACGGAGGTAATCTTTACGCTATTGAAGCAATTAGATTTCACCAACGCAAGCCACTACATCACTAGGATCATCAGTCGCAGTTAAACACGCATCGTCAGTAAATGTCGGAACAATGTGGTTCGCACCATTAATTTGCACTTGCACGCCAGTTGCTACAGCAGTGCCAGCGGGCGTCATCCCAGCTGCCAGCTGTGTCACGGTTGGATTAACAGGAGTATTTCCAGCAGCAGCCCTCTGCGCGACTAGGACGACATGAGCAGATTTCACTGCTCCGCTCATGCCTGCCTGAGCCGAAGTGAGTGCATTGCCAGAGAGATCAACAAACTTAGGTAATGCGGTTGCTGCCAGAATACCCAGAATAACGATGACCATAACAAGTTCGATGAGGGTAAAACCCGCTTGCTGTTTGTTTGCTGCCATTTTCCACTCCCTGATTGATAAAAATAAGCACTGCGTGCTGTTGTAAGTTGATTTTTTTGATTTCGATTGTTATCGCTTGCTCGAATTACCGGCAATTTGCTTCGGTAACTCCCGCGCTGTTATACGTCGGCGCCGTCCCGGGCACCGCAGAGACGGTATAGGTCACCGCGCATGCAGGATGATCCGCATCGGGCGTGACTGTAAAGACTGTCGCACTTGTTGCAACTGGCAGGTATCCCTGAACTGCGTTTCCTGCGGCATCGACCAGTCCGGCTGCATGTCCGATGGAATTCAGTGCAGTCGTCGGATATCCATTTGTCATGGGAATGGTCGAACCCTCCATCACAATGTCAGTATCTGCACCTAAGTTTTGGGTGAGTTGCACGGAATGCGCCAATGCGGCTGCGGCCTTAATAGAACCGAGCGCGGCATTCATTGTCGCCATGCGGGCTTGCGCCTGAAGCGCAGCAGACCGCGGAAGAGCAAATGCGGCGAGAATTCCCAGGATGGTAATGACGACGACCAGCTCAATAAGAGTGAAGCCGTTTTGCGCCCCTCCCGGATTTTTTCCAAGCTGCATTGTCATTGGTTCCATATGTAACAAAATATTGCAACAATGCAAGCATTCTATACGGAATTTATTTTATCTGAGGAAATATTTTGCGTGTATTTCGTTTTTTTACCACAGACGTTGTCCTACAAATCAGGATGGAGAAAACCAAAGGTATGGCTCCGCCAACATGATCCGCGCACCCGCTACTCGATTCGCTTCGGCGCTTGCCGGGTCGCCATTTTCATGGATTAAGACGATCTTAAGCCGGACTTTCTTTTCGTTTGCGCTATCAGGCCTAAAATGATCTCCATGTTTCACCCAATAGATCAGGCTTTTGCTGGCAGGATCGTAAAACCAGTTACCCTTTATTTCCTTTAGGTTTCTGGACGCTGTAAGAAGTCCGCCGTAGTTTCCCGGCTTGTGCTCAAGCCAATCCATGGGATTGTCCTCTGCGACTTCGCCATAGCGCTTGGTAGCTCCCTGGATCATCATGCCGGCAAGACGCATGCGCAGCGCGCTTCTGATCGAGCTGATCGTCAGCTCCATATTGGCTTTTTCGGCTTTCTCCTGATAATAAGACAGCCGGTTCAATAGAACTGCCGCGAAGATGCCCACCACCGTGACGGCAATCAAGACCTCCATCAATAGCAGATTGCGAAGAAATTTGAGCATGCTTCAGGTTTAATTCGTCGATTGGGCGGTGCAAGGTGCCATGCGAAAATATTCTTCGTATCGTCGCCAGTGCCAAGGCATCATTTTGGCATCGCAGCCTTGCCCAGGTCCCAGATCGGCAGGAATACACCCAGAGCCATTATCAGCACGAGGATGCCAAGCGCGACAATTAAAACAGGCTCAATTCTGTCGGCAAGCGTTTTTAATTCGTAATCGACCTCTCGCTCGTACATACCGGCGATTTCATCCATCAGGCTGTCCAGCTCACCAGTCTCTTCTCCAATCGCGATCATCTGCAACACAATGGGAGTGAAAACGCTCGTTGTAACGGCAGTGCGCAAAATGCTTTCGCCCCGTTCAACGCCGTCGCGCATTTGCTCGATACGGCTGGCGATGTAACTATTGTCGACCGTTTGAGAGACAACGCTCAGCCCCTGCACAATAGGCACACCGCTTCGGCTGGAGAGCGCAAAACTGCGCGCAAACCGCGCCATGGTTGCCTTGGCCACGATATCGCCCATGATCGGCAGGCTTAACTTGAGCTTATCCCACTTGTATCGGCCCTTCAGCGTGCCAATATACGCCTTGAACCCGACGATTCCTGCGATCGCTGCAGCCAGCATGTAAGGCCAATATTCCACCGTGAAATTCGAGGACGCGACTAACATACGCGTCATGAGCGGAAGGTCCGCCTTGAAGCCTACATATACCTTTGCAAACGCAGGGATGACCCATAAATTGATGACTGTAATTGCCGCGATCATCGCCATGACAACGAAGATCGGATAGCGCAATGCAGTCTTGACCCGTTCGCGCATTTCGCGCTCGAATTCCAGATGATCGAAAAGCCGCAGGAAAATTTCTTCCAGCCGGCCGGTTGCTTCGCCTACGCGCACCATGTTCACATAGAACGAGGAAAACACATCCGGATGTCTGCGCATGGCGGCAGACAATTCGCGGCCGGAGTCGAGGGACTCGCGCATGTCCTTCAAAACTCTTGCAAACGACTTGTTGGTTGCTGATTCCTGTAGGCCCGCCAGGCCGCGCATGATTGGGACGCCGGATTTAAGCAAGGTATATGCTTGCCGGCTGAACAGCTGAACGTCGATGGGCCGGATTTTCTGTTCGGTGAGGCGTGCCCACCAACCACCTTCACCATCGACCATCGGTTTTCGTGCGACAGTGATTTCAATGGGCGTCACGCCCGTGGTGAAGAGCTGGTCCGCAATGGCGCCGCTGTCGCTTCCTTCGAGCACACCCTGAAGAAGCTCGCCGCGCGCATTGCGCGCCTTATAGGCAAAGTAAGGCATGCCGCTTCTCGTTGGTTACCGGAATGGATTGAAATATCAAGGATGGAACAATGCATATCTCCATTCTTAATCCTCGAACTGATTGCTGATCCGCATGGCTTCAGACACCGTGGTCCTGCCTGCGACGACTAATGCAACCGCATGGCGGCGCAAGGTCTGCCCTCCCATTTCCGCTTCTGCGACTTTCATGAATCGTGCAGGATCCTGATGGTTGGCCGCATCTGCAACAGCCTTCGTCATTTCCAGCATTTCGTACACGCCTGTACGTCCGCGGTACCCGGTACCGCTGCAGTGCGAGCATCCGCGCCCATGCAAATAACGGCGTGAATCGACCGTATCCCCCAACTCGAGCTTGAGCCACTCGCGCTCGGTAGGCGTCACATCATGCGTTTGCGCGCAACTTTCGCAGACCAGCCTGACCAGACGCTGTGCGATAACGGCTTGAAGTGATGTTGAGACCATGTAACGCGGCACACCCATGTCCATCAGACGGACCGGCGTGCTGACTGCATCATTGGTATGCAGCGTGGAGAGAACAAGATGGCCGGTCAACGCAGCACGCATGCCGATCTGTGCAGTCTCCTGGTCGCGTATTTCTCCGACCAGAACGACATCCGGATCCTGGCGCAATGCCGAGCGCAGCACGCGCGCAAAGGTAAGATCGATTTTCTCGTTGACCTGCACCTGATTCACGCCCGGCAATCGATATTCGACCGGGTCTTCCACAGTGATCAGTTTGCGTTCCGTGGTATTGAGCTCAGCCAGGGCACCATACAAGGTCGTGGTTTTTCCGCTGCCGGTTGGCCCGGTAACCAGCACAAGTCCGTTCGGACGACTGATGATCGAGCGGAATTTCTTGATCATCGCCGGCGTCATCCCGATCGAATCGAGCTTGAGCGTGCCGCCGCCCTGGTTCAACAGACGCATTACGACAGACTCACCGAACTGCGTCGGCATGGTCGAGATACGCACGTCAATCTGCTGTTGCCTTACCCTGATCGCGAAACGCCCGTCCTGCGGCAGGCGCTTTTCGGAAATATCCAGATCGGACATCAGCTTGAGACGCAATGCCAGTGACGGCGCGATCTTGATATCGGTTTCGGTCTGCAGATGCAAAACGCCGTCGATACGAAAGCGGATCTGCAGACGTTCGGCCTGCGGTTCGATGTGGATATCGGATGCGCGAATCTGCGTGGCGTCATCAAACATGGATTGCAGAAGCTTGACGATCGGCGCTTCTTCCAGGCCGGCAGTCAGGCCGCTGCCGCCGAATTCGACGACGTTGTCGCCTAGCTCCTCTTCCAGTTCGCGTGCAAGGCCGGTAATCTCATCGGTGCGGCGATATATCCGGTCGATAATTTGCAGCAGTTCGCCTTCGTTTACCACCGCCAGGGCAATGTTCTGTTTTAACTGCCGCGACAGTTCATCGTACGCATACAAATCGGTCGGATCGGCCATGCCGACCGTCAGGCTGCCGTTCTTGTCTTCCAGAACAACTGCGCGGTAGCGACGTGCCTGACTTTCGGGAAGCAGGCGCACTAGCCCCGGATTGATGTTGAAAAACTTGAGGTTGATGTAGGGGATATTCAGCTGCTTGGCGAGCGCCCCGGAAATCTGTTCTTCTGTAACGAAGCCATTTTCCACAAAAACCCGGCCCAGTTTGCGCCCGGTACGCTTCTGTTCAGCCAAGGCAAATTGAAGCTGCTCATCCGACAGCAGCTTTTGCTGAACTAGGATTTCACCTAGGCGGATTTTTTCCGGCCTTGGCATGCGCCCTCTCCTTTGTGTACGTGCATATCAACCGAATCTCGTGCCCGGAATGGGCAATGCGGCTTGATGATGTCGCAGAAGCAGGGTTTCCGTCAAGGAAGTTTTGAGAAAACGATGTGCGGATGAAGGCCAAAGACGACACTTTGGGCGCCACAACGCAGGCTCATCGAATTGTTTTTTGTGGAGAAGCGCCAGGCAGGTTTTCTGGCACACACAGGATGAAAAAATCGGGATCGCTTGCGCCATCCCGACTATCTTCAGAAACCGGCCAGTCAGACCGGCAGCGTAATTAATCCACCTTTGCCAGGTTCAGATTCAGCTGCGAGCGAATCACGTCTTCATTCTGTGGCTTGGGATGGTTACGCGCATATTCGACGCGATCCAGGTAATCGCGTGAAATATCGCCCGTAATGTAAATGCCATCGAAGCATGAGGCTTCAAAGCTTTTCAATGCAGGATTGACATCGGAAATCGAGCGCTTCAGAGCATCCAGATCCTGGTAAACCAGTGCATCTGCAGTAATTTCCCTGCAGACTTCCTCCTCGGTACGGCCATAGGCAATCAGCTCGCTGCTGGTGGGCATGTCAATGCCATAAACATTCGGATATTTGACTGGCGGAGCAGCCGACGCAAAAATGACTTTCTTCGCGCCGGATTCGCGTGCCATTTGCACGATTTCACGGCTGGTAGTGCCGCGCACGATGGAGTCGTCAACCAGCAGTACATTCTTGCCTTTGAATTCTGAGGCGATTGCATTCAGTTTCTGGCGCACCGACTTCCTGCGCACGCCCTGTCCCGGCATGATGAAGGTACGGCCGATGTAGCGATTCTTGATGAAACCCTCGCGATATTCGATGTTCAGCTTCAGCGCCAATTCCATTGCTGCCGGGCGAGAGGAATCGGGAATCGGCATGACAACGTCGATATCGCCGGACGTGAACTGGCGTTTTATCTTTTCAGCCAGGTACTCACCCATTTTCAGGCGCGTTGCGTAGACCGAAGCTCCGTCGATGATGGAATCGGGACGGGCAAAATAAACGAACTCGAATGCGCAGGGATTCAAGGTCGGGTTTTCCGCACATTGCTGGTTATACAGCTTCCCGTCGTTATCGATGAAAATCGCTTCCCCCGGGATCACGTCGCGCAGGAAACGGAATCCGAGGCCCTCCAGGGCGACCGATTCGCTGGCGACCAGATATTCGGTTCCCTGTTCGGTATCGTTGAAGCCGATGCACAAAGGACGGATGCCGAACGGGTCGCGGAAAGCCAGCAATCCGTGGCCCGCAATCTGGGCAACCACTGCATAGGAGCCTCGCACACGCTTATGCAGTGCCGCGACGGCTCTGAACATGGCAGCGGGATCGAGAGAGTATCCGGTTGTTGCGTTCTGGATCTCATGCGCCAGCACGTTCAGCAATACTTCGGAATCCGATTCGGTATTGATGTGGCGGCGGTCGTTCTTGAACATGTCGATCTTGAGCTGCTCCCAATTCGTCAGGTTGCCATTGTGCGCCAGCGTGATGCCGAACGGCGCATTGACATAAAAGGGTTGAGCCTCTTCTTCGCTGGATGCATTGCCCGCCGTCGGATAACGCACCTGGCCGACGCCGGAATTGCCCGGCAAGGAGCGCATGTTACGAGTACGGAATACATCACGCACCAGGCCATTGGCCTTGTACATCGAAAAGTGGCTGCCGTGATTGGTTGCAATTCCCGCTGCATCCTGCCCGCGATGTTGCAGCAGGAGCAATGCATCGTAGATCAGCTGGTTAACGGGTGTATGGGAAACGACGCCGACAATGCCACACATGCTGAACTCCTCAAAAACAATTCAAAAATTTACATGCCGGGCGATGTCGCCCGGCAGGAAAGGCTTTACTGTCAATGCTGCAGTTTCCGCCAGCGGGCTCAGAAGCGCTTCCTTCCAGAATGCCTGCTGCGGTATGCTGGTTACACCGCACAAAAGAACGACCGCTAACACGATAACGATTCCGCGGCCCAATCCGAACAAACCACCTAAGCCTCGATCGGCGATTGTTAAACCACCTGCCTTTACCATTGCCTCAATTGCAAGGCTAAGCAGAATCATCAGCAGGCGAACGCCAATGAAAAGCGCCACAAAGGCTACGATCAGCCTCATCATGTTTCCCGAAATCATGTCGGGTAGCATGCCTGCCAGATCTTCGCCATAAGCATTGGCCACTATGAATGCCGCAATCCAGCTGAGCAGCGACAATACTTCTTTGACAAGGCCGCGAAATGTGCTGATGACAATCGAGCAAATCAGTACAAAAAGCACCAGTAAATCGAACACCGTCACGTTCAATGATTCCGGCGCTGCTTATGCTGGAACCAAGGTGCCGCCTAATCCGATTTTTACAAGCTTTGCCCGGATTTTTTCAGCTTCCTCTTTACTGGAAAACGGACCAACTCGCACGCGAATGCGTTCCCCGGACTGCGTAGCGACCTTGCTTGTATAGGATTTGATGCCTGCACCCTTCAACTTGTTCTGCAATTCATTCACTTTATCCTGCGATCCCAATGCCGCGACTTGAATGACAAATTTGCCATTCTTGCCCTCCGACGCAGTTTTGACCTTATCAGCTTTCTGCTCCGGAAGTCCCTCGAGCAATGCACGAGCGCGGTCTTCCTCTGCAGTTTTTTCGACTTTCTTCGGAACGGCCTTAAATTCCGGCTTCGATTCCTGCTTTAGCTCGGGCTGGATCGACGGCGATAAGTTCGCCTGTTGCTGCTGATTTTTCGGGGCCGGGGGGGATTCTTTGTCTGGATCGATGAT
The DNA here is from genome assembly GCA_030715135.1 of Keguizhuia sedimenti. Classification (GTDB taxonomy): domain Bacteria; phylum Pseudomonadota; class Gammaproteobacteria; order Burkholderiales; family Burkholderiaceae_D; genus Keguizhuia; species Keguizhuia sedimenti. Next base: position 90,281 of record JAUYVH010000003.1, read on the forward strand.
TTCCTCGCCCTTGTCCAAGGCTGCATTCGGAGGAAGTATATTCGGGCGAGCCGAAACCGACGCCTTTGCAGGAACTTGCGCCTGCGGTTTGTCCTTGGACGGGATTTCGATCGCGATATCGCGCGTAAGCGGCTTTGGCTCCGAATCCAGAATCATCGGCAAACCGATGACAGCGGCGAGTACAAGTGCAACTGCGCCGACCAGACGGCGGCGAGCGCGTTTCTTTTCCGGCAGAACCGGGTCGTTGTTTTCTTGGCTTTGCTTGCGCTTGCTGCGACGGCGCGAGGTATTCGATTCTTCTTCCGCGTGCGAATAAAATTCACTATCGTTGGAAACAGTCTTCTGCTTCGTTTTTCCGGCGAATGAAAATAAGCCCATGCGATAAGTTAATACTTTGTCAGTAACATCAGGAATTCCGGGCTTCCATGACACCTGCAACAGTGAAGAAAGATCCGAATACCGCAATTCTATCATTCTCTCCTGCTCTGCTTGATGCGGCATTGAAAGCTTGCATGGGAGAATGGAAAGTCTGTATGGCGGAATCCGTATCCTGACCTTCAGCAATGCAATTCAGGGCGAGCAGTCTCTGCTTGATTTGCTCTGCGGAAGCAGCGCGGGGCAACGGCAGGTCAGTTACATACCAGTAGTCAACCCGTTTTTTGAGATGCTCGATAACGCCGTCGATATCCTTGTCATGCATGGCACCGAATACGGCATAGGTGTAGGGATGAAAACCCATATTGTCGAGATTCTGCGCCAGCGTTGCGGCCGCATGAGGATTGTGCGCGACATCGAGAATGACCACAGGGCGTCCCGGCAGTACCTGAAAACGTCCCGGCAGTTCAACTGTCATCAAACCGGTGCGCACATCCTGCGCGCTGACTGGCAGCCGATCCCGCAATGCTTCAAGCGCAGCGAGCACGCCCGCGGCATTGAGCAGCTGGTTGGCGCCGCGCAAAGCCGGATAGGCAAGGCCGCTGCGTCTTTGTGAGCGGCCACCGTAATTCCACTGCTGTTTGTCGCCCGAATAGTTGAAGTCCCGGCCAAAAAGCCACAGGTCTGCGCCAATTTCATTGGCGTGCCTGACCAGGGATTGCGGAGGCATCGGATCGCTGCATATCGCAGTATGTCCCGCTCTGAAAATGCCTGCCTTTTCAAACCCGATTGCTTCACGCGTATCGCCGAGATATTCCGTGTGATCGATATCGACGCTGACGACGATGGCAACATCGGCATCAATTACATTGACGGCATCAAGCCTTCCACCAAGACCGACTTCGAGAATGACTGCGTCCAAACCGCTTTGCGCAAATAAATGCAGGATGGCCAAGGTGGTGAATTCAAAATAGCTTAGTGAAATGCCGTTGCGCTTTGCTTCCACCTCTTTGAAAGCAGCAATCAGTGCCTCATCAGTCGCCATTTGGCCGTTGATGCGTGCACGCTCATTGAACCGGAGAAGATGAGGCGAGGTGTAGACTCCCACTTTATAGCCTGCATGCAGCAGGATCGATTCCAGCATTGCGCAGGTCGACCCCTTCCCATTGGTGCCGCCAACAGTAATCACGGGGCAAGTGAATTCCAACCCCATGCTGGACCTGACCTGCGCCACGCGCTCCAGGCCCATATCGATTGCCTTTGGATGCATCGCTTCAAGCGCGGCAAGCCAGTCCGGAAGTGTATGTAGTGCGTGCTGCATGAAAATGATATGGATTCAATCGTGGAAATTAAAAGGCCCGGACCTTTGCAGGTTCGGGCCTTTCAGGAAACCGTCCAACTCAGAACAAGGCTTCGGCCGGCTGATTTTGCAACAGTGCAAGCAAGCGCGCGATTTCTTCACGCATATTGCGGCGGTCGACGATCATGTCGACAGCACCCTTTTGCAGCAGGAATTCCGCACGCTGGAAACCTTCAGGCAGTTTCTCGCGTACCGTGTTTTCAATGACGCGCTGCCCGGCAAAACCGATCAGGGCTTTAGGCTCAGCAATCACGACGTCACCCATGAAAGCAAACGAAGCCGATACGCCGCCGGTTGTCGGATCCGTCAGTACGGAGATGAACGGCAACTTTTTTTCGGACAACTTGGTCAGCATGGATGTGGTCTTGGACATCTGCATCAGGGAAAGCAGGCCTTCCTGCATACGTGCGCCGCCGGACGCGGTGAAGCAGATGAACGGCACCTTCTGGTCCAGCGCGACTTGAACGGCGCGTACGAATCGCTCCCCGACTACCGATCCCATCGTGCCCGCCATGAACTCGAATTCAAAGCATGCTGCCACTACGGGCAGATTCATGATGGAACCTCCGGTTACCACCAATGCATCGGTTTCTCCCGTCGCTTCGAGCGCCCCCTTCAATCGATCCGGATATTTTTTGCTGTCCTTGAATTTCAGGGTATCGACCGGCAGGACTTCCTGCCCGATCTCATATCGTCCCTCGATATCCAGCAAAGCATCAAGCCGGTCGCGTGCACGGATGCGCAAATGATGATTGCACTTGGGACAGACGTGAACATTGGACTCCAGATCGGTACGGTACAACACGGTCTCGCAGGAGGGACACTTCACCCATAGACCTTCAGGGACGGTCTTGCGGTTGGCGGTTTCCGAACGCTGTATCCGCGGAGGAAGCAATTTTTCTAGCCAGCTCATAGTAGCCTCTTGTTAATTGTAACTGCTTGAGTTTTTGAATTGCCGCATTGTACCTTTCGCTGCGGAAACCGCCAACACGAAGCCGCGAAAGCGTGACACTTCATCTTGTAACTAAAGTAAGTTCTTGTACTTTTGAACAGAATAATTAAAGTTCGTCCAACGCTTTTCGGATTTCTGCAACGAAAGCACGCACAGTTTCGGCCGCTTTGTCCTGCGGCGTATTTTCCAGCTCCTGAATAATGCGGCTCCCAATGACCACCGCGTCCGATACGGTGGCAACCGATTTAGCGGTCGCCGCATCCCTGATTCCGAATCCGACTCCAATAGGAAGCTTTACATGCTTTCTGACTGCCGTGATTCGCTCTGCCACTTCCTTTGTATCGATATGGCCTGCACCTGTCACGCCTTTCAACGAGACATAGTAGCTGAATCCGCTTCCCACCTTGGCTACCTGCGCTATTCTTTCCTCGGTCGAGGTAGGCGCCAGCAGGAAAATCATGTCCATCCCATTTTCCTGCATTGCCCTGGCAAAGTCCTCGCATTCTTCAGGAGGATAATCCACGACGATTGCACCATCGGCACCAGCCGCTTTAGCCGCCTGAATGAATTCGCGCTGTCCCATGTGCTCAATCGGATTGGCATAACCCATCAGGACGACCGGAGTGTTCGCATTTGTTTTCCGGAATTCGCCCACGAGATCGATCACATCCTTGATGCCGATACCGAACTTCAAGGCACGCTCACAGGCACGCTGGATCACCGGGCCTTCGGCCATCGGATCCGAAAAAGGAACCCCCAACTCGATGACGTCCACACCGCCTTCGACCAGAGCATGCATGAGTGGCACGGTGAGCGATGGGGAAGGATCGCCCGCCGTAATGAAGGTAATGAGGCCTTTTTTATTTTTTGCAGCTAATGCAGCAAATGTGGATTGGATTCGTGACATGTTTAGTTTTATGCTTTTCGCGAAGCGAGTCAGGGTGGACGATTGCCGTGCCGCCAAACGATCGACGCGCCAATCGCCTGCTTATTTTATCGATCAGTACTGGTTCAAAACTGCGTCGGACTATATTTTCTTCTTCATCCGCTCCGCAACCGTATGCATATCCTTGTCGCCGCGGCCGGAGAGATTGACCAGAATGATCTTATCCTTGGGCAGCGTCGCCGCCAATTTGGCTGCATAAGCAAGGCCATGACTCGATTCCAATGCCGGGATGATGCCTTCGATCCGGCAGCATTGATGAAACGCTTCGATCGCCTCTTCGTCCGTAACCGAAACATATTGTGCGCGTCCGGAATCTTTCAGCCAGGCGTGCTCAGGTCCAACCCCGGGGTAATCGAGGCCCGCAGAAATCGAATGGGTTTCAATGATCTGCCCATTTGCATCCTGCAATAAATAGGTACGGTTACCATGCAGCACACCTGGCGTACCGGCAAGTAAAGTCGCGGCATGCTTTCCCGTTTCCAGCCCCTCTCCTGCAGGCTCGACACCAATCAGCTTGACCTCAGGATGATTGATATACGGATAAAAAATTCCCATCGCGTTCGAGCCGCCACCTACACAGGCCACAACGAAATCCGGCTGCCGCCCGGTCATTTCCGGCATCTGCACCAGGCACTCTTCTCCTATCACCGATTGGAAATCCCTGACCATCATCGGATAAGGATGCGGCCCTGCTACGGTGCCGATAATGTAAAAGGTGTTTTCAACGTTGGTCACCCAGTCGCGCATTGCTTCATTCAGCGCATCCTTCAGCGTCTTCGATCCGGACTCGACCGGCACGACCTTCGCTCCGAGCAACTCCATGCGATAGACATTCTGCACCTGGCGCTTGACGTCCTCGCTGCCCATGTACACCACACATTCCAGCCCGAAGCGCGCACAGATCGTCGCTGTCGCAACACCATGCTGACCGGCACCGGTTTCCGCGATGACACGCGGCTTGCCCATCCGTTTGGCAAGCAAGGCCTGTCCGATCACGTTATTGATTTTGTGCGCGCCAGTATGGTTCAGATCCTCGCGCTTCAGATATATCTGAGCGCCACCGGCTATCTCGGACCAGCGCTTTGCATGATAGATCGGGCTTGGCCGCCCCACAAAGTGCTTCAATTCATATTGAAATTCAGCGATGAAATCCGGATCGTTCTTGTAACGCGCATAGGCTTCCTTGAGTTCGGTCAGCGCATGCGTCAAGGTTTCAGACACAAAACTGCCGCCATAGGGGCCGAAATGTCCTTTTGCATCCGGAAAATTGTAGCTTGCGGCCTGGTGCAATGCCGTGTCTTGAATTGGCTGGCGTTCGGCAAAGCTGCCGAGCGCATTGAGTTCTTTCATGATCAGTGTCTTATAAAATTTGGTTACCGGTCCGTGGCTTCAGCCTTTCGGACGGCATGAATGAAATCGCGCATCAGGGCGCCGTCTTTGATGCCTTTCGCGCGCTCGATCCCGCTGCTGACGTCAACAGCATACGGATGAATGCGAAGAACGGCTTCAGCCACGTTTTGCGCGCTCAAGCCACCACTTAAAACGACCCGAGGCGCGAGCTCTTCTGGAATGAGAGACCAATCAAAAACCTTTCCGCTACCGCCGTAAGCGTCTACCCATGTATCGAGCAGCAGCCCCGCAAACAAAGGACTGGCGGCACGATAATCTTGTTCGCATTTTAGCAAATCGGCAGCACTCATATCGGGCTTTACGCGAAGCGCGCGGATGAAGGGCCGATTGGCGGATTCGGCCGCACGGCAACATTCTTCAATTGTTTCGTCCCCATGGAACTGCAGCATCTTAACCGGTGCCAGTTTCACGATGCGCGCCACTTCCTCGGGCGATGCATTGACGAACAGTCCGACCGTCGTGACGAAAGGAGGAACCTGCTTCAGCAGTTGCGCGGCAACATCCGGCGCGACATAACGCGCACTCTTGTCGTAGAAGACAAATCCGAGCGCATCGGCGCCCGCCTCGACCGCGGCGCGCACATCTTCAGGGCGGCTCAAGCCGCATAATTTGATACGGGTTTGCTCTGTCATCATTGGAAAGGTCTTTCCGACCGCCATTAATTGGACGTGTTAATTTGACGTTACAGCCAGGGGCATGAAGGAACTTCCTGCGGCAAACCCCATTTCGCATCGTAATCTATTCTAGCCAAATACAAGCCGTCAGGCATGAAGGTCGGGGCAGCAAGACTACGGTTACGGCCGGCCAGCAATTCTGCCATCCAGTCCGGTTTTTGCACGCCCGTGCCAACATACACTAAAGCGCCGACGATATTGCGCACCATATGGTGAAGAAAAGCGTTGGCTGTGAACGTAAAGACAATCAGGTCACTTCGCCGTTCAATGCGGATCTCAAGCATGTTCTTGATGGGAGACCTGGCCTGGCATTCGGCGGCGCGAAATGCGGAAAAATCGTGTTCACCCAACAGAAATGCCGCCCCCTGTTTCATCGATTCCAGGTCGACCGGACGGAAGGTCCAGCCTGCCTTTCCTGAAAGCAGCGAGGAACGCACAGGATGGTTGTACAAAAGATAGTGGTAAGTGCGCGATCTTGCACTGAAACGCGCATGGAATTCCGCATGATTTGAGGTATCGAGTTCACGCGCCCAGCGAACGGCGATTGACGGTGGAAGAAATGCGTTGGTACCCCGTACCCACGAAAAGGGTTCACGCTCGATCTCCGTATCAAAATGCACCACCTGCTCGATTGCATGAACGCCCGCATCAGTCCGGCCTGCACAAGTCGTAGCATTGTCGGTAAGAGTGAACCTCTTCAGCGCCGCTTCCAGGCGGTCCTGGACGGTATTACCGCTAGGCTGTGTCTGCCAGCCTTTCCAGGGAGAGCCATCATATTGAATGCCTAGGACGATGCGCTTCAATTATAGAGTTCCGATATTGGAAAAGTGATACACAAAATAAAACGGGCGCAAGCATCGCTGCGCCCGTTACAGAATGAAGCAAGTTTAACTTAGTTTTTGCAGCATTGCCTTTGCTTTGTCGATCTGGTCGGCTGTACCGCCCTTGATCACCTCGTCAAGCAGCTCACGCGCACCCTCTTTATCTCCGATTTCCTGATAGGCAAGCGCAAGATCAAGCTTGGTTGCCATCTCTGCCGCATTGGAAATCTCAGTGTCTGCATCGTCCGGAACTACCGCCGTATCCGCTCCGGTCTCGCACAGATCAAGCGAAATGCCGGACAAATCCAGCGGCGGCACGGCAGGAGCAGAAGTGGATGTATCAGGCAGGTCCGGCATGTCCAGATCCAAGGCTGAAAGCTCTTCACTTGCCTTATCGCCGCTGGCCGCATCGATTGAGAAATCATTCTCGTCGAGTTTTACGGTTTTTTTGTCATCGAGCTGGAAATCGAAATCCAGTCCGTTGGAGTCCTTTTCTTCAGCCGTATTCACCGTCGGCTGCGATGCAGGCGGCTCGGCTACCTTGAGGCCAAAGCTGCTCAGATCAAAATCGAAATCCAATCCGGCCGGAGCATCCGGTTCAGCGGACTCGGCTTTCGGCATTTCCGGCTTTACGGCAGGAGCAGGTTCATTGAGGAAATCGACAAAATTCTCTTCTTTTTCCTCTGGCAGGCTGAGTTCCTTTTCAGCTACTGGGCTTTGGATTACCGGTTCTTCAGAAGCCGTTTTTTTTTGAGCCACTGGCGTCGTATCCGCCATGGCCATTTCTTTAGCTTGGGCCGGTTCCGCGCCGCGCGTCGTATTCAGCAATGCTGCCAAATCCAACTCATCAAGTTGCTCAGTGGGGGCTGTCAGCTTGTCGCTTGCCGAACCCTTATTGTCCGAGGGTTTTCCACCTGCATACATGGGATTTTTCGGATCGATTGATGCACCGAGATTTGCTGCCTGCTCCCAGTCCTCGCCCTTTCCTTTGGTCAGACTGTAAAGCTCGCTGGCCATGGTCTCGAATGCGCGAGCGTCCTTACGTTGAGCGTAGATTTCAAGCAGCTTGATGCGAACCGCATTGCGCTCGGGTTGGGTGCGCAATGCTTCCCTCAGAATTTCTTCCGCCTGCGCATCGCGTCCATATGCAATGTAAACATCAGCTTCCGCAACAGGATCGACTTCATTTGTGTCGAGCTGGCTGGCCGATGGAGCAAAATTCGAATTAAAGACGCTGTTATTGGTGTCGACGCTTTGACCACCCGTTGAAGCAAACAGGGAATTGGATTTCAGGCTCGATTCATTCAGCATGGTGCTGTCCTGGAATACCGCGTTTTGCTTCCTGCGGCGAGCAGTATAGAAACCCAGTCCGCCTAGCAAGGCCAGTAAAGCTGCGCCGGCTCCCAGCATCATTGGATTCTCAAGCAGATCGTCCACAAAACTGGGCTCCGGAACAGGAACAGGTGGTGGAACGACGACTTTTTTCTTCGCTGCTGGAGCTGCAGGAGCCGGCGGAGGCACTTCAGGCTTGGCTTCCGTGTTCGCCGGGGCTGGCTCCGAAGCTTTTGGCGCGTCGCTCGCTGGTGTGCCTGGTTCAGGCGTTGCAGTTTCCGCCTGGGGAGCAAGAGGATCGTTCTGGGCAACATTTGTCGAGGATGTTGCCGGAGTTGGTGTTGCTGGCACCGGAGCACTCGCAGCTTGAGGAGGCTGCTGAGCGCTTGGAGCGGTCGCAGGCTTTGCATTCGAATCCGATTTTCCAGCATCCGCCTGTTTTTGTTTATCCGCCAGGTCTTTGCTCTTCACTTCGAGCAGCTTCTGCAGCTCGCTTACATTCTTTTCCAGTTCCTTGACCCGGGCATCCGCATCAGCAATGGCCTTATCCTTGGCAATCTTGTCTTCCGTTCCTGCCGGCAGCGCTCCGGCTTTGGCCGCGCCGCTTAATGCGCCAGCGCCGGAATTGGAAAGCTTAAGTTTGTCTTTTGCTTCACTTGCTGCAGTGGAAGGCTCTTCAACTTTTGCAGTGATCTTTCCGCCGTCGCTCTGTTTGGCCTCATCGGATTTCTGGGCTGTGGCAGCGCTTACCTGAGCGGCGAGCTTGTCGCGATAATTATTAAAGTCTGCAGATTGCGCAACGACGATCTTTCTTGCCTCTGCAGTCGGAATTGCGCCAGCCGTTTCGGCAGAAGGAATCGACAGGATTTGTCCGGATTTCAGACGGTTGATGTTATTCCCGATAAATGCATTCGGATTGGCGCGCTGCAGCGCAACGAGCATTTGATCGAGCGATATACCCTCATGCACGAATTGGTTGGCAATCTTGCCGAGCGTATCGCCTTGCTTGGTCTTGTATTGATCCTGGACGGCTGTTTTTTCGGCTTTGTCCGCTTTGTCGGTTTTCGCGGTATCCGCATTTTCTTGAGTCGCTACACTTGCACCGCGTTTTGCGGATGCTTGAGGCGCTGCTTGCGGCTTGGACACAATCGCCGATTTTTCCGCAGGCGCCGGTGATGCTACCGCTTCGGTTTGAACTGCCGGCGAGCCAGATGCAATTGGGGTGCTTGGCGCAACCGGAGCCGCAGGGCTTGCCAGCTGAACGGGCTGCGTTTTGCGCAGATCTGCCGGATCCAGCAGGAAGGTGTATTCGCGTACTAATCGATTGTTGGCGCCACCCAGCTCCAGCAACATATCAACGAAAGGTTCGTTAATGGGCTGCGATGACGTCACTCGTACCACTTGGCGTGCACCGCGCTTCTCCGTCGCAAAGCGTAAAGAGAAAAGCGCGGGATTGAATTCTATGTTGGCCTGCCTGAAGGCATCCATTGATGCAAGCTTGACGGTCAGGGATTCTGCCTCTTCCTTCGACACAGAGGTCAATTCTATTTCCGCATGCAAGGGCTGTCCCAGAGAAGACAAGACTGTTAACTTACCGAGCCCGGCCGCGTATGCCCCACCGGAAAAAAGAAGAGCCGTTGCGACGGCTACCGGCATCGCCTTTAAATTAAAGGACATAACTTTGGAATAAATATTCACATGCATTTTTTGGGACATAGACGAGGATTCCGTTGGCAAAGCCTGCAATAAAACAAGCTCAGCTGAAATTTATCTTTGTTATGGGAACTTTCACCATATCATCATGGACTTAGGCGCGCAAGCGCAACCATCTTCGCAAGATATGCAAAACCCGCCAATCCCGCAAGAAAGCGGGAAGCTGGCGGGCTCGGCGTTGCATATTGGCAACGGCAGTAGATGATGCAGAGATACTATTTAAGCAACTTCTGCCGGTACCCTGGTTTATTTGTCGAGAATAATTCGCAGCATCCGGCGCAGTGGCTCAGCGGCCCCCCAGAGTAGCTGGTCGCCGATCACGAATGCGGACACATACTCCGGTCCCATATTGAGTTTGCGCACCCGGCCGACGCCGACCTTCAGGCCGCCAGTAATCGATGCAGGAGTCAATTCCTGTTCGCTGATACTGCGTTCGTTCGGCACCCATTTCACCCATTGATTACCGGACTTGATGATGTTTTCGATCTCGGAAAGAGGAAGGTCTTTATTGAGCTTGAGTGTCAATGCTAGGCTATGGCAACGCATCGCGCCGATACGGACGCACAATCCATCCACGGGAATCGCCTTTGTATTTCCGAGAATTTTATTGACCTCGGCCTGGCCTTTCCATTCTTCCTTGGACTGGCCGTTATCCAGTTGCTTGTCGATCCAGGGGATGAGGCCACCGGCCAGCGGTGCCGGGAAAAATTCACGCGGCACGGCTTCGCGAATGGTCTTGGCAACCTTGCGGTCGATCTCAAGAATGGCCGAAGCAGGATTGGCCAGTTCATCCGCGACCGCAGAATGGATAATGCCCATGCCCTTGATCAGCTCGCGCATGTGGTTCGCGCCGCCGCCGGATGCGGCTTGGTAGGTCATGGAACTGACCCATTCGACCAAGCCCTCGCGGAACAATCCGCCCACACCCATCAGCAAAATGGAGTTGGTGCAGTTGCCGCCGATGTAGTTCTTGACGCCCTTCTGCATCGCGCTGCGGATAACGCCGCTGTTGACCGGATCCAGAATAATGACCGCGTCGTCTTCCATGCGCAGCGTGGATGCCGCGTCGATCCAGTAGCCGTCCCAGCCGGACGCACGCAGCTTTGGGAAAATCTCGGTGGTGTAGTCACCGCCCTGGCAAGTAATGATGATGTCGCAGCGCTTGAGCGCCTCGATATCATTTGCATTCTGCAGCGTCGTTTCCTTCTTTGCCATCGCAGGCGCTTTGCCGCCCGCAGCCGAAGTCGAAAAAAACACCGGTTCGATATGGGCGAAATCGCCCTCTTCCTGCATGCGTTGCATCAGGACCGAACCGACCATACCACGCCATCCAACCAAGCCAACGAGTTTCATCATCATTTCCTAGAACGTAAGCGGTTCCCATCCGCTTTTGCCCACCACTTTCAGGCGAGTGGGCCTCGCCGAATTTCAAAATTCCTAAGCCAATGCCTTGACGACCGCATCGCCCATTTCAGTGGTGCCGACCTTGGTCGTGCCCTGCTCGTAGATATCCGCTGTACGCAAACCCTGCGCCAGCACTTTCTTGACCGCTGCTTCGATGCGGTTTGCCTGCTCTTCCTTGTTCAGGGAATAGCGAAGCATCATGGCTGCAGACAGAATGGTTGCCAGCGGATTGGCGATTCCCTTGCCGGCAATGTCGGGCGCCGAACCGTGCGAAGGCTCGTACAAACCCTTGTTATTTGCATCGAGCGATGCGGAAGGCAGCATGCCGATAGAACCGGTCAGCATTGCCGCCGCATCCGAAAGGATGTCGCCGAACATATTGCCGGTGACGATGACGTCAAATTTCTTCGGTGCGCGTACGAGCTGCATCGCAGCGTTATCGACATACATATGATCCAGTTCGACATCCGGATATTCCGCGTGGATTTCGGTAACGATCTCTTTCCAGAACTGGAAGGTTTCCAGGACGTTCGCCTTGTCGACACTGGTCAGGCGCTTGCCTCGTTTTTGAGCGGCCTGAAATGCGACGTGTGCGATGCGGCGGATTTCCGGTTCTGCGTAACGCATGGTATCGAATCCCTCGCGTGCGCCCTTGAATGGGCCGTCCGGCGCCTCGCGCATGCCGCGCGGCTGGCCGAAGTAGATATCGCCGGTCAGTTCCCGCACAATCAGGATATCAAGTCCAGACACGACTTCCGGCTTGAGCGTGGACGCGCCGGCCAGCTCCGGGTACAGAATGGCGGGGCGAAAATTGGCAAACAGGCCAAGATGCTTGCGCAAACCCAAAATTGCCTGCTCGGGGCGCAACGAGCGTTCCAGTTTGTCGTACTTCCAGTCGCCGACAGCACCGAATAGAATTGCATCCGCTTCCTTGGCCAGCTTGAGCGTGGCTTCCGGCAAGGGATGGCCGCTTGCCTCATAACCCGCTCCGCCAACCGGCGCGCTTTCCATTTCAAACGTTTCCCCCAGCGCCTTCAGCACCTTGACGGCCTGTTCGGTAATTTCTGTTCCAATGCCGTCACCCGGCAAAATTGCGATTTTCATTTTGTTTATATGTAAGATGCGAATAAATTAAATCGTATTCGAGAGCCACGGCTGGTCAGCTAGATGGCGTTCTTCATAAGACCTGATCTTGTCGGACTTCTGCAATGTCAAGCCGATATCGTCCAGTCCATTCAGCAAGCAGTATTTGCGGAATGCATCGATATCGAAAGCATAGCTTTCGCTGCCGTTTTGTGTACGTACCACTTGATTTTCCAGGTCGACAATCAATCGATAGCCCGGGAATGCCTTGACTTCATTGAACAAATGATCGACCTGCGCTTCGGACAGAACGATGGGCAGCAAACCATTCTTGAAGCAATTGCTGAAGAAGATATCGGCGAAGCTCGGCGCAATGATGGCGCGAAAACCATATTGCTCCAGTGCCCAGGGCGCGTGTTCACGCGAGGAGCCGCAACCGAAATTTTTCCGCGTCAGCAAAATCGAAGCGCCTTGGTAACGCGGCTGGTTCAGTACGAAATCCGGATTGACTGGACGTCCGGAATTATCCTGTCCGGGTTCCCCATGATCGAGATAGCGCCATTCGTCAAACAGGTTCGGTCCGAAGCCGGAACGCTTGATCGATTTCAGAAACTGTTTCGGGATGATGGCATCGGTGTCGACATTTGCGCGATCCAGCGGTGCAACCAATCCATCCAGCAAAGTAAATTTATTCATACCGGTTCACTTTAATTTGATTCTGACGCCACAGGCTGGGAGTCTTTCGTGTACGGCCTGAGGCCGATATTCTTTCTGAACTTTGCGTCTGCCTCGCTTACCTTCCTGTCCACGGACTGCATTTTCTTGTCAGCCGTTTCCATCGTTTTGCACGCGGACAGCAGCACTAGCACCGAGGCCCCAGCAAGCATCATCTTGTTCATTGTCTGTCTGTTATTTATAGTTGCGTACATCCACAAAATGCCCGGCAATGCCCGCCGCTGCAGCCATTGCAGGAGAAACCAGGTGCGTGCGGCCGCCCTGCCCCTGACGCCCTTCAAAATTCCGGTTTGAAGTCGATGCGCAACGCTCGCCCGGTTCCAGCCGGTCGGCATTCATGGCCAGGCACATGGAACATCCGGGCTCACGCCATTCAAATCCGGCTTCCTTGAAAATCTTGTCCAGGCCTTCACGCTCCGCCTGCTCCTTGACCAGACCGGAACCCGGAACAACCATTGCGAGCTTGACATTCGAGGCACGATGCTTGCCCCGCACGACCGCAGCCGCCGCGCGCAAATCTTCAATACGGGAATTGGTGCATGACCCAATGAATACCTTATCGATGCGAATGTCGGACATGGCGGTGTTCGGCTTCAGGGCCATATACGCCAAGGCTTTTTCCATCGCATCGCGCTTCACGGCATCCTTTTCCTTGTCTGGATCGGGAACGCGTCCGTCGATTGCGACCACCATTTCCGGCGACGTGCCCCACGTCACCTGCGGCTTGATCTCTGCGGCATTCAAGGTAACAACCAGATCGAACTTGGCATCCGGATCGGAATGCAGGGTCCGCCAGTACTGCACCGCGCGATCCCAATGCGGCCCGACCGGCGCAAACGGACGGCCTTTCACATAGTTGATCGTGGTGTCGTCCACCGCAACCATGCCGGCACGCGCGCCGGCTTCGATGGCCATATTGCATATCGTCATGCGGCCTTCCATGGACAAGGACCGGATCGTCGATCCGGCAAATTCCATGGCATAACCGGTTCCGCCGGCCGTACCGATCTTGCCGATTACTGCCAGCACAATATCCTTGGCCGTGACGCCGGTCGGAAGAGCACCGTCTACCTGTACCAGCATCGTCTTGGATTTTTTTGTCAGCAGAGTCTGCGTCGCCAGCACATGTTCAACCTCGGAAGTTCCGATCCCGTGAGCCAGGCATCCAAAAGCGCCATGGGTGGAAGTGTGGGAATCGCCGCAGACCACCGTCATGCCGGGCAAGGTTGCGCCCTGCTCAGGGCCGATCACATGAACGATGCCCTGGCGCTTGTCGCGCATGCTGAAATAAGTCAGATTGAATTGCTTTGCATTTTCATCCAGCGTCTCTACCTGCAGGCGCGACACGGGGTCCGCGATGCCGTTCGCGCGGTCAGTGGTAGGCACGTTGTGATCGGCGACGACCAGATTGGCCGACTTGCGCCATGGCTGGCGTCCTGCCAGCTTCAACCCCTCAAATGCCTGAGGGCTTGTGACTTCATGCAGGAGATGCCGGTCGATATACAAAAGCGTGGTACCGTCTTCAGCGGTGTCCACGACATGCGACTGCCAAAGTTTGTCGTAAAGCGTTTGAGCCATGATGCCAATGGATTCGGGACTGGGAAATAATCCTCGATTATGCCATATCGCATCACTTCAAACATGAGGAAGGACGTTCAGACAGGGCCGAAAAACGCCCATTTCCGTAAAAATAGACGTTCCCGGCCATGCGTTGCAATTAAGGCATTAATTAACGTTTCGCCCTGGCCTTCTCATATAGAGGCATTACACGCTGCGAATATGCGGTCAAATCGCTGAGGCGTTCCGCGCGAGGCGGGTGAGTGGACATGAATTTGGGCGGCTCGCCCGAGTTGACCTGTCCCATTTTTTGCCAAAGCGTCACGGCTGCGCGGGGATCATAGCCAGCGCGCGCTGCCAGTTCCACGCCAATCCGGTCCGCTTCGGTCTCGTGGCTACGTGAATTCGGCAGTCCCAGCAATCCCATGTATGCATACTCCATTCCTTTCTGGCCGATGTCGCCCAGGCCGGCTACTGCCGACACAATGGAAATTCCCAGCCCGGCGACAGCCTGCTCGGAAGCTCGTTCGCGAGCATGTTCACGCAAGGCATGCGAAATTTCATGGCCCATGACGGCAGCCAGTTCATCGTCGGTAAGTCGAAGCTTTTCAATCAAGCCAGTGTAAACCGCCATCTTGCCGCCCGGCATGCACCATGCATTGACTTCTGAGGAGGTCAGTACATTGACCTCCCAATCCCACTTCGTGGCGTCTGGACGGAACGCGGGTACTTGCTGGATCAGTCGGCTGGCAACTGTCCGTACCCGATTCACGTAGGCCGGATTCTGATTGAGCAGGCCCTTTTTCTGTGCTGCGGCCATTACTTGTGCATATTCTTTGGTGGACGCCTGCTCGATTGCTTCGGCGGAAATAGCCATTCTTTGCTGCCTGTTTACCCCAACCGCACCTCCCTGGGTGGTTTGCACGGTTTCACAGGCTGCTAAGGCCAAGCCTGTGAGGCTGACACAGAGTAATTTCTTTCCGTTAAATAATAGTTTTGTTTTCATATCCGCTCCTCCGAAGTCGTCTGCCAGCGATAACAACATTGCGCCGCAATGGCACCGCCTATTGCCATCAAGGCCGCAGAACTATAGACCGCCTGCGGCCCGAATTTATCCCAAACAATACTGAAAAACAGCCCTCCGAACGTCCCGCCCAGACCATAGGACACACTTATAAATAAAGCCTGTCCGCGTGCCTGTAAGGGGCCGTGGAACCACCTCTGCAAGCTCGCGATGGATGCCGAATGATGCACGCCGAACGTTGCTGCATGCAGGACCTGGGCGATCAGGAGCAAGGCCAGGGACTGCGCGCCGAATCCGATCATGAAGAAACGCACTGCCGCAAGCAAAAGACAGGCGATCATCAACTTCCTGATCCCGAATTTTCTAAAGATCGGCGCCTGATAATAAAAGAATACGATTTCCGCAACCACACCTAGCGACCACATCAATCCGATTACTGTCTTGCTGTAACCGAGCTGGGCAAGATAGAGGGAATAAAAAACATACAGCGCAGAATGCGCCGCAATCATCAGAAAAGTTGAGCTGAAAAACGCCAACACCTCCCGCCGTTTAAGCAAGCTGCGCGCCGAACCAACTTTATGAACGATTTGGACCTGCGCAGCTTCTTGCATGCGGCAAGAGGAAAAAAATGCCAACGCCAGCAAAGCCAAGGCTGCCCATGGCATCAAATGCACGCCTTTCCAGTCCAGCAAGCTACCGACGACCAACACGGAAACAATGAAGCCGACCGACCCCCACAATCTCAATTTTCCATAGTGAGTGAGATCACCGCGCATTTCCGTCAGCATATGGGCTTCCGCTACGGGCGCCAATGCGCTGGCGAAGGCATTCACCAGCAGCATGACGACGAAAAATTCCATAAAGGTCTGGCCGTACAACATGCCGGCAAACGAGGCGACGGCGGCCAGAGCGGTCATGCGCAGGACGAAGACGCGCTTCTGGCTGCGGTCGGCGATCCATCCCCACAGATTGGGTCCAAATATACGCATGCCTTGCGTGAGGGACATGAGCACGCCGATTTGCGCGGCAGGGATTCCTTTCCCGGCGAAGAAAAGACTTACGTAAGGGGAAAGAATACCTATGTATCCGTAATACGCAAAAAAGAAAAGCGCAAAGGCTCTCCATTGCTTAGGCCAATCGGAAAACGCCACGTGTTTTAAGCTTTTTTATTTTCACAAACGGAGTGGCACAGGCCGCACCGCATCAAGTACAGACGAGCATTCTCTGGAGATCCATTGCGTGAACGGTACGGCAAGGAATAGTTTTTTAAAGGATCAGACGCCACAAAAAGAAACAGCGTTTTATTTATCCTTGCCGATCCGGGGCGTGTTCACGCTGACATCTGAGCACTGTGCCCGATGGCGCAACGCATGATCCATGAGCACCAAAGCAAGCATCGCCTCGGCGATTGGCGTTGCACGAATACCTACGCACGGGTCATGGCGCCCCAGGGTTTCGACCATGATCGGATTGCCCTGCTTGTCAATCGACCGACGCGCTGTCCGAATGCTGGAAGTGGGTTTGATCGCGATCGATACCGTGATGTCCTGGCCGGTTGATATCCCCCCCAGCACGCCGCCTGCATTGTTCGTCAGGAACCCTTCCGGTGTCAGTTCATCGCCATGCTCGGTGCCCTTTTGTGCAATTGATTTGAAGCCGGCGCCGATTTCCACGCCCTTCACGGCATTAATTCCCATCATTGCGTAAGCTATTTCCGCATCCAGCTTGTCGTAGATGGGCTCGCCCAGACCAACCGGCA
The DNA here is from genome assembly GCA_030715135.1 of Keguizhuia sedimenti. Taxonomy (GTDB): domain Bacteria; phylum Pseudomonadota; class Gammaproteobacteria; order Burkholderiales; family Burkholderiaceae_D; genus Keguizhuia; species Keguizhuia sedimenti. The sequence goes on from JAUYVH010000003.1 coordinate 107,426, forward strand.
CATTTTCGGCAACCACGTCGATTCGTGCGCCGCATGAGTCGCCGGCCTTGCGCAGTCCATCCATATATGCTTCCAGTTCGGGAATAATCGCTGCATTGGCCGCAAAAAACGGGTTGTTGCCGACATGATCCCATGACTCAAACGGGATTTCGATTTCCCCCAACTGGCTCATGCAACCTTTGAAAACAGTACCGAACTGCTCCTGCAGCCATTTTTTCGCGATTGCTCCCGCTCCGACGACCGGTGCAGTCAGGCGCGCAGAGGACCGCCCTCCGCCGCGCGGATCGCGAATCCCGTATTTGTGCCAATAGGTGTAGTCGGCATGGCCCGGCCGGAAACGGTCGGCGATATTGCTGTAATCGCCGCTGCGCTGGTCTTCGTTCCGGATCAGGAGTGCGATTGGAGTGCCCGTCGTCTTGCCCTCGTAAATGCCCGAGAGAATTTCCACCGTGTCCGGCTCCTGGCGCTGTGTCACATGGCGCGAGGTTCCCGGCTTGCGCCGGTCGAGTTCGAGCTGAATATCGGCGACAGACAAGTCGATACCCGGAGGACAACCATCAACGACGCAGCCGATGGCCGGTCCATGAGACTCGCCGAACGTGGTGACCGTAAAAAGAGTGCCAAAGGTATTGCCGGACATAATAAATAATGCGAATAAGGGAAAGCCGCATTTTAACAGCGGCACGCCACTGCAATGGGATATCCGCCGAAAAACTTAAGCAATCCAATCGGCCGCAACGGCATTATTCGGAACGAACAGTCGTCTCGCGCCATCAGCAGAAAAGTTTGATAAACGACTCAGGCTGACGATAGACATATGAAATGACCTGATCCGGCGGCAAGGCCTGTGACCGGCTCACGGCTTCCATGGAGTGCGCAGCTTGCCGGAATGGTTCGCCAAGCCATGCAAAATAGCCTGGCAAATCCATTTACAGCAAGGGCTGAAGTAAGAAAAGGGAATTTATTCGCTTTGCGCCGGCCAGTCCTGAATATAGGATTTCAGCATCTTGTTTTCGAAACTCTGGCTTTCGAATACCGCTTTCGCAACGTCGTAGAAGGAAATTACACCAAGCACTACACTTCCCGAGACGACCGGCACATAACGTGGATGTCCGTGTTTCGGATGCCGTTCAAGCATCAGGCGCCGCGCCTCGTTAATATCGGTATCAGGAGAAATGGTCACCGGATTGGAATTCATATGCTCGCGCACGGTGCCCTCACCTATCGAGCCCTTATGAGCATGCAAGATGTCCATTATCTCCTGGAAGGTCAATATGCCGACCAGCTTGCCCCCTTCCATCACAACCAAGGATCCCATGTCCTTTTCCGCCATGATATTGACTGCCTGCAGGATGGGCGTACTTGGCGTTACGGTAAACAGAACATTACCTTTGAACTTCAGGATTTCGGATACTTTCATCTTGCCTCCCTGCAGTTATTGCGATATTTACAATTTAGCTCAAGCCGGTTTAAAAATCCAGCCAGACAACATTTTTACTTGAGCTGGTTTGAATTTCATTGAAATTTACCATCGGCTCTTAAAAAAAATGTGTTAATACTTTGATCTAACCCGCGTTCAATTGCACTGTCCACGAGTTGACCAAGCCGGTCTCCCGGCGCAGACGGAAATGCAAATGCCCGGAAGACATCCACAATGCGCAGGCTATTTGGATTACTAAGCAGGGTCCAACGTTCCGCCGAATCCTTCATATCCCTTGGCCTCGAGCCTTCCTTTTCTTCGGCCTTGATGCGGGCAACCCATCCGTAGCCAAGCATTCTCTGCAGAAGATTCTCGCATTCATCCAGGCCAAGCTTTGCTTTATCGGCGGTGGCCGCAATGCCGAGCGCATTTTCCTTGCCCGCCGCCCGGACCTGATGCAAGACTTCCAGGATTGCCATGGCATCGAAAAACTCGCTCCCGGCTGAAGGCGTATGCCACCATCTTTGGCTTCTGACCGCAGGTAACGCCGCGGTGAGGACGGCACCGGACAAAGTAATCAGCCAACCCAAATACACCCATACCAGAAATACAGGCACGGCTGCCAATGCTCCATACACCATCGTATAGTTTGGGAAATGAGAAATGAACGCAGCAAACATTCGCTTGGTGATTTCGAAGGCAACTGCAGCAATTGCCCCGCCGCACAAGGCATCGCGCCAGACGACCGGCCTGTTCGGAACAACCATGTATAACAAGGTAAAGGCCAGGGTCGTCAACAGTATGGAAGTAAAGGTGTAAAACGTCGTGCCAAGCAAGGGCAGTTCACCCACTACGCTGCGCGTCGCAGTAAACAGGTACGCCGTAACCGTAATCGATACGCCGATAAGCAATGGCCCCAGCGTAATCGTGGCCCAATAAATCACGATGCGCTGCGGCAGCGCGCGTTGCGTCCGGACACGCCAGATCTGATTAAATGTCCTATCGACCATTGCAACCATGGACACGGCAGTCAGGATCAGAAAGATCGCACCGATTGCCGATAATCGGCTCGCCTTCGCGGCAAACTGATTCAGATTCCCGAGAATAATATTTGCAATCGATTTCGGCATCAGGTTCTGAATGAAATAAGCCTCCAGTGATTTTCTCAAGGTATTAAATAAAGGAAAGCCGGTAAAAATTGCCAGCGCAATGGTCAATATCGGAACCAAAGCGAGCATGGTGGTAAAGGTCAGGCTGGCCGCTACCTGAGGCAGGCGCTCCTCAGTCAGGCGCCTTACCGCAAACCTGTAAAGGCGCTGAACCTGTGCAAGAGAAAAATTTTGGGTGAATGCGAGACTTTGAGAAAGCATGATCAGATTGAATTAGGTAGTCACACTATTTATGTGTGTCATGCTGCGAATCAGCCGGGAAATGCCATAAAGTATCCAATACACCGTCATCAGCCGTGTTGGCATATAGACTCCATCCCTACTTTACAATAAATAGCACTCTATAATATCAAGCATGAACACCTCTCCCCTGACCATCCTTGTCTTATATTATTCCCGCCATGGAGCGACACGCCGGCTTGCCGAACTTGTCGCACAAGGTATAAGTAGCGTCGAGGGATGCGAAGCACGCCTGCGCACCGTTCCCGCCGTGTCAACCGTTGCCGAAGCAACAGAACCGGATATCCCGGCGAACGGAGCGCCTTATGTGGAACTAGGCGATTTGGAAGAATGCGCGGGCCTCGCGCTTGGTTCACCTACGCGTTTTGGGAATATGGCATCGGCAATGAAATATTTTTGGGATGGAACCAGCGCGCAATGGCTCTCGGGCACCTTGGCCGGAAAGCCGGCTTGCGTTTTCACATCGACCGGAAGTCTGCACGGCGGCCAGGAAGCAACCCTCCTGTCCATGATGCTGCCTTTGATGCATCACGGCATGCTGCTGCTTGGCCTGCCTTACACTCATCCTGAACTGATGACGACCGCTAGTGGCGGCAGCCCGTATGGCGCCACACATTGGGCAGGCGCGAACGGATCGCTGCAAATTTCCGATGAATCCAAAACTTTAACCATTGCACTCGGCCGTCGCCTGGCTGAAACTGCGCGCAAGCTACATTCTCATCATGAATGACTCACCACAAAAAGCTTTCCATTTAACGGCGATAGCAAGCATTGCCGCTTTAATCGTCCTTTGTATTGCGTGGGAGATGGTGCTGGCGCCTCTTCGCCCCGGTGGTTCGTGGCTGGTTTTAAAGGTCATTCCGTTGCTTCTGCCGCTTCGTGGCATTCTCAAACGCGACGTCTACACGCTGCAATGGTCCTCCATGCTGATTTTGCTGTATTTTGCGGAGGGCATCGTGCGCGCCACGACCGAGCCAGGGCTTTCGTCGATTCTCGGATGGGTGGAGGTTGCGTTGACCGTTGCGTTTTTCGTCAGCACGCTCTGTTTCCTTCGGCCGTACAAAAAAGCTGCCAAGCAAATGGCTAAGCAAGTCATTCAGAAAGCATCACGGTCCCTGCATGAGTAACTTTCTTGACCAATGCCGCACACTGCTCGGTACGCAATATGTAATCACGAGCGAAAGTGAAATGGAGCCATATCTCATTGATTGGCGCCGCCGCTTTACCGGAAAGGCTTGTGCAGTACTCCGCCCCGGATCAACGGATGAAGTTGCCGCGATTGTGAAACTATGCAATGCAGCCCGTGTTCCCATCGTTCCGCAAGGCGGCAATACCGGCCTGGTTCTGGGCAGTGTACCGGACCAAAGCGGGACCGCCGCCGTGCTTTCGCTCACCCGCTTGAATCGGATACGCGCTGTCGATCCGGTCAACAACACGCTGACCGTAGAAGCCGGCTGCATACTGGAACGAGCTCAAGAAGAAGCGCGCAGGGTTGGACGTCTTTTCCCGCTTTCCCTTGCGGCGCAAGGAAGCTGTACGATCGGAGGAAACCTGTCTACCAATGCCGGAGGTACCGCAGTTCTGCGCTACGGCAATATGCGGGATTTATGCCTTGGCCTTGAAGTCGTCACTCCGCAGGGCGATATCTGGAATGGTTTGCGCGGCTTGCGCAAGGATAATACTGGCTATGACTTGCGCGATCTCTTTATCGGCGCAGAAGGAACATTGGGCATTATCACCGCAGCAGTTCTAAAACTTTTCCCGGCGCCCAAGGCGCAGCTGACAGCATTGGCAGCAATGCAAACGCCTGAAGATGCATTGAATTTTCTGACCATCGCCCAGGATGAATGCGGCGCAATCCTGACCGGTTTTGAATTGATATCCGATGTGTGCCTGCAGCTGGTCATTAAACATTTCCCTCACTTGCAGCTTCCTTTCGCCCAGCCTCATCTGCAGTATGTCCTGGTTGAGCTCTCCGACAGCGAGTCCGAGGATCATGCGATGAGCATGCTGGAAGCAGTTATTTCCAGGGCGCTTGAAGAATCGGTCATTGAAGATGCCGTAGTCGCATCTTCCATTGCGCAATCAAGAGCCCTATGGGCATTGCGGGAACATATTCCCTTGGCGCAGGCAGAAGAAGGAAAAAATATCAAACACGATATATCCGTGCCTATCTCAAATATCGCGAACTTTATCCGGGAAACAGATGATTTGCTTCAGCAGGCTTTTCCTGGTTGCCGCATGGTGACCTTCGGACATCTTGGCGACGGTAACCTGCATTACAACGTTTCTGCGCCCGTAGACGTACAAGATGAAACGTTTATTTTGCGCCAGCCTGAAGTCAACCGTGTTGTCCATGACAACGTGCATCGTTTCGGCGGCTCCATTTCCGCAGAACATGGACTCGGCGCATTGAAGCGAAACGAAATTACGCAATACAAATCGGATGTCGAACTGCAATTGATGCGTAACATCAAAAATGCGCTCGACCCGCTTAATTTGATGAACCCCGGAAAAATCCTCTGACAACGTTCTCCATACTTCATATGATCCGATTTCTTGCGGTGCTGCTGCTGGCATCTTATTCGTCTTCATCGCTGGCGATTTACAAATGCGAAGAAAACGGGAAAGTCATTTACAGCGATGAAAAGTGCTCCAGCGGGAAATTGAAATCCATCGATACTACCAATGGAAAGATATCTGAATCCGCGCTGAACGAAGCGACAGCACGCAATAAGCGCGAAAAGGAAACACTGCAGCAACTGAAAAAAACACGTCAGCGCGATGAAGCGCTTGAAGAAAAATCGCGGCAAAAGAGAATGCGCACAAACGAGGCTCTTCGGAAGAAATGCCAGGCATTGGAACTAAAGAAAAAATGGAGCGAGGAAGACGCTGTTGCAGCAACCGGAAAATCCGCTGAGAAATCGAAACGGACTGCAATGCGAAACAAGGAAAAATACGAGGCAGAATGCAGCAAACGATAATTTGGCCTGCCCAGCACGATTCGAACGTGCGACCTACGGCTTAGAAGGCCGTTGCTCTATCCAACTGAGCTATGGGCAGAAGCTTGGCTGTAATTTTACCAAATGACTACTGCACAAATAATTCTTTTGCCTATGTGCCCTAAATGAGCGCCAAAAAACAGGCGCCAGAAATAATAAAGCCTGTTAGCGATCATGTCCCTAACAGGCTTTTATATTGGTCGGAGTACAAGGATTCGAACCTTGGACCCCCTGCTCCCAAAGCAGGTGCGCTACCGGGCTGCGCTACACTCCGAAAGAACGAGATAATACCGTACCTTCATGCGCAGGTCAATGAATAACCTGTTTTTCCTTAAGCAGCCAGCTTCAGTTTATCGGCAAGACGATGCGCCATCTTATTTGCGACCTCGCTCGTGCTTGCCTCAACCATTACCCGAATCAGAGGTTCCGTCCCGGACGCGCGAATGAGCACCCGGCCGTCATCTCCTAAAATCGCTTCAATTTCTTCTTTTTCATTGAGCAAATCGGTATTTTTTTGCCAATTGAATCCAGGTGTGACTTTCACATTTACCAAGGACTGCGGGAACAGTTTGAGATCTTCGGTACATTGGGCCAAGGATTTGCCGCTACGTTTCAACGCACACAAGATTTGCAGCGCCGAAATGATTCCATCGCCTGTCGTATGCCTGTCCAGAGCCAATAGATGTCCCGAGCCCTCTCCGCCAAGCAGCCATCCTTTTTCCTGCAGAACTTCCAGCACATAACGATCGCCAACCTTTGCCCGTGCAAACTCTATATTCATTTTGCGCAAGGTGACCTCCAAGGCCATATTGGTCATCAAGGTGCCGACGACGCCTGCGACAGTACCGGTTGCGGCCCGGTCCTTGACCATTACATAGAGCAGCTCATCACCGTTATAAATACGGCCGGTATCATCTACCATAATCAGGCGGTCAGCATCGCCGTCTAGTGCGATTCCCAGAGCAGCACCATGAGATTTAACTGCCCTTGCCAAAGTGTCGGGCGAAGTAGCTCCAACTTGGTCATTGATATTCGTTCCATTGGGTTGATTGCCGATTGCGATAACCTCGGCGCCAAGCTCGTGGAATACATCGGGCGCAATATGGTAAGCAGCACCGTTGGCACAATCGACCACAATGCGCAGTCCGCGCAAATCCATTTCGTTCGGAAACGTGCTCTTGCAGAACTCAATATACCGGCCTCGCGCATCATCGAGCCGCGTGGCCTTTCCCAGGCTCTCCGATGTGACGCATTCTATCGGCGCCTCCATTGCGGCTTCAATCGCTGCCTCGATTTCGTCGGGCAGTTTGTTTCCCTTTGCGGAAAAGAATTTGATGCCGTTATCCTGATATGGATTATGTGACGCGGAAATAACCACTCCTGCCGACAGGCGCAAAGCCCGCGTTAGGTAGGCCACGGCTGGCGTCGGTAAAGGGCCTGCCAGCATCACATCCACACCTGCAGCGGAGAAACCTGCTTCCAGCGCGGCCTCCAGCATGTATCCGGAAATACGCGTGTCTTTGCCGATCAGGACCATCGGTTTTGTGCTTTTGTCTTTTGACTGGGCCAGTACCTTTCCTGCGGCGTAGCCCAGTTTCATTACCAGATCCGGTGTGATCGGAAGCGTGCCGACCCGCCCTCTTACGCCGTCCGTACCAAAGTATTTACGTGTCATATTCTTCCCTGAATCTTTCCTCAGTATTATGTTTTCTGTGCCGCATTCCATACTTTAAGAGCGTCAACCGTCTCGGCCACATCGTGAACCCGCACCAGACGCGCACCGTTATGTACCGCAGCCAAGGCGGCTGCCACGCTGCCTGCCATACGCTCCTCGACTGGCCGTCCGGTCAATACGCCGATTGTCGACTTGCGCGATAAGCCGGCCAGTACCGGCAACTGCAAGTGCTCTTCAATGGTATCGATATTTTTCAACAGTACGAGATTATGCTCGACAGTCTTGCCAAACCCAAAGCCAGGATCAACGCATAGGCGATTTGCAGCAATACCTTCTTGCATCATCGTGTTCACACGCTCTTTCAGGAACGCAATAACATCTTCAAGTACATTATCGTACTGTGGCTGCAATTGCATTGTCTGCGGCTCATGTTGCATATGCATAATACATAACGCACAATCGCTTTTCTTGACTACGCTCATTGCTCCCGCAGACCGAAAGCCGTTGATGTCATTAATCATGTCCGCTCCGGCGGACAGAACTTCTTGCATTATCTGCGGCTTGTAAGTATCAATGGACAAGGGCTTGCCGCATTCCTGCAGCGCATAAACGACAGGCATAACACGCTCGAGCTCCTCCTCCAGAGTCAGGGGCACCGCTCCTGGGCGGCTCGATTCGCCGCCGATGTCGATAATGTCAACACCTTCCGCAATCATTTGTTCTGCACGGGATAACGCCGTTTCCAAATGGGTATAGCGTCCGCCGTCCGAGAACGAATCCGGAGTCAAATTAAGTATGCCCATTACCAATGGTTTCGAAAGAGACAATTGGAATCGGCCGCATTGCAAATATGGAGGCATTCTTCTTTCAGATAAAGAAAAAGGGCGAGGATCGCTCCTCACCCTTAATTACAACTCTTACTAAACTACACAGCGCAACTGGAATTAAGCCGGTGCCGGCGCGGTAGGTGCAACGCCGCCTGAAGAATTATCAGACGAACGCTTGGTCGGAATGCCCGACTTCGGCGGACGGGGCTCGCGCCCTTCCATGATGTCGTTGATCTGATCTGCATCGATGGTTTCCCAATCGAGCAGCGTAGATGCCATCAGTTCTACCTTGGATTTGTTCTCTTCCAGCAACCTGCGGGACAAAGCATATTGTTCATCCAGAATGCGGCGGATTTCCGCATCGACTTTTTGCTGAGTCGCTTCGGATACGGTCTTGGATGTCATGCGGCCAAAATAGGCATCCTGTTCCGTATCTTCGTAAACCATAGTACCTAAGCTTTCCGACATGCCGTAGCGGGTAACCATTGCACGAGCAAGCTTGGTTGCGCGCTCAAAGTCGTTTGAGGCGCCCGTCGACATTTGATGCATGAAAATCTCTTCGGCGATACGGCCGCCGAACAAGATTGCGATTTCCTCAAGCATCTTGTCTTTATACATGTTGACCCGATCGTGCTCCGGCAACTGCCAAGTAAGGCCTAACGCATAGCCACGCGGCATGATCGTCACTTTATGTACGGGATCAGCCTTAGGAAGCAACTTTGCAACGACCGCATGTCCTGATTCATGGTAAGCGGTGTTCCGACGTTCTTCTTCCCGCATGACAGCTGACTTGCGTTCCGGTCCCATGACGATCTTGTCCTTGGCGTCTTCGAAGTCCTGCATTTCCACGAGTCGCTTGCTACGGCGTGCTGCAAACAATGCCGCTTCGTTGACAAGGTTCGCCAGATCAGCGCCGGAAAAGCCCGGCGTACCACGCGCCAGAATGTCAGCCTTGACGTCAGGCGCAATAGGCACCTTGCGCATATGAACATAAAGGATCTGCTCGCGGCCACGGATATCCGGCAATCCGACCATCACCTGACGGTCGAAACGGCCAGGACGCAGCAAGGCCTTATCCAGCACGTCTGCACGGTTGGTCGCAGCGATAACAATCACTCCTGAATTCGCTTCGAAACCATCCATTTCGACCAGCAACTGGTTCAAGGTCTGCTCGCGCTCATCGTTACCGCCGCCCATGCCTGCACCGCGATGGCGACCAACTGCGTCGATTTCATCGATGAAAATGATGCATGGCGAGTGTTTCTTCGCGTTTTCAAACATGTCGCGCACGCGGGATGCGCCGACGCCGACAAACATTTCGACGAAATCGGAACCGGAAATCGTGAAGAAAGGCACTTTAGCCTCGCCGGCAATAGCGCGGGCCAGCAAAGTTTTACCGGTACCTGGAGGGCCTACCATCAAAACGCCGCGTGGGATCCGTCCGCCCAATTTCTGGAATTTGGTAGGGTCACGCAAGAAGTCGACCAGTTCCTGGACTTCCTCTTTTGCCTCGTCGCAACCTGCAACATCAGCAAAAGTAACGGCATTGTTATGCTCGTCCAGCATCCTTGCCTTGGATTTTCCGAAAGAAAAAGCTCCACCTTTACCGCCACCCTGCATCTGGCGCATAAAGAATATCCAGACGCCGATCAGCAAAAGCATCGGGAACCAGGAGATGAATACCTGCGACAGGAAAGAAGGAGGCTCGGGCTGTTTTACGTCGAACTTGACGTCGTTATTTACCAGATCGCCGATCAGGCCGCGATCCAGGGCCGTTACGGTTGCCTTGATCTTCTTGCCGTCGGCCGTGGTCGCGATGATCGTTCGATCCTCGATTACCGCTTCCTTGATATGCTTGGACTTTACTTCTTCCAGGAATTCGGAATATGGAATTGGCGTCGCCCCGCTGCCGATTCCGCGATCATCAAACTGCTTGAACACAGTAAAGAGGACTAAGGCGATTACTACCCAGACGGCAGCTTTGGAAAACATATTGTTCACTAGAACTCCTTAGGCATTAACATGCCTTTTACATATTTGTAAATTCTACCCGCAATAATTTAAGCTTGCTAGTTCAGATATCGTGTCGACCCTAAGATTAATCAAGTTCAAAATAACATTTTTACAAAGGATTTTTCAAAATCTTCCCAAGTAAAAAGATTTCAGACGATTTATCCCTGCTTGCTTTCGGTTTTTTCGACGTGACGACTTTGAATTCTTTTCTGAATTCCTCAAGAATCTCGTTATATCCTGTTCCATTGAAACATTTGACGAGCAGGCTTCCTGAAGGTTTCATGTGGGAACGAGCGAACTCGATCGCCAGTTCGATCAAGTGGGCGACACGCGCTGCATCTGCTACCGCTATTCCCGATAAATTGGGAGCCATATCCGACAAAACCAGGTCGACTTTTCGTCCCTGAAGCACCGATTCGAGCTGCTGCAATACTTCCGGCTCGCGAAAATCTCCCTGAAGATAATGAACGTCGGCGATCGGTTCCATCGGCAATATATCCAGTCCGATAATCGTACCATTAATTCCGCCACCATCCTTCCCTGCCAGCTTATTGCGGGCATACTGCGACCAGCTTCCCGGCGTGCAGCCGAGGTCAACGATGACCTGGCCGGGCCTGATCAGGTTTTCCGTTTCATCAATCTCTTTCAGTTTATATGCGGCGCGGGCCCGGTATCCTTCTTTTTGGGCTAGTCGAACATATGGATCATTCATATGATCATGAAGCCAGTTTTTATTCAATTTGTTTTTTGCCATTGGCGTAGAATACCGTTTTTGAATAGATATAGCGGATTTTTATGCTGAAATTGACATCAGCCGAGCGTGCAGCACTTCGTTCTCAGGCCCATGGAATCGATCCGGTCGTTTTGATCGGCGAGGCCGGTCTGACCCCTGCCGTCATGAAAGAAATCGAACGCAGCCTGGATGCCCACGGCCTGATCAAGGTTCGGGTATTCGGCGATGACCGGGAAGCGCGACTTGAGATTTATCAAACCATTTGCGAGCAACTTGATGCGGCACCCGTACAGCATATTGGCAAGCTGCTGGTCATGTACCGCCCTCAGAAAGAGACCGTCAAGGAGCGCAGTGAAAAGCGCGGCAAGGGTCTGCGCGAAGTAACGATCATCAAACCGAGTGCTAGCGGCACAAAACGTCCCACCGTTTCAAAAGTCATATTAAAGGGCAACGAGCGCGTTACTGCCGGTGGTCTGATCAAACGAGCCAAGAAACGGCAGGCGAGTCCAAAAAGAGGCTGATCCAGGCCGATTTATCTGCTCAAGGCAGCATCTTCAGAGTTGATTTATCGTTCTCTCCGCCTTCAGGTTCTTTAGCCCGCGTCAGATTCCTAACTGGATCGAATCTTAAGCAACAGCACTGCGCCCAGCAGGCTCTGCACCAGATAGATCGCACTCGACACGCCATGAAGCATGCCGAAACGCTCCCTCGCCTCATCAGATGCAAGACCGCCGGCACTTTCCCTTATTGCAGCCATGAATGGCTGCACGCCAAAATGACCAATCAGCGTGCATAGCAGCATTGCGCCAATAAGAATCATGCAGGCTTTGAAGTGCGGCTGTCTTGCTTTATCCCGCAGCATCAACAACAGTAGGATGCCCGCGCATGCTACTGAAATCCATGCTTCAATCCGGAAAAGACGTCCTGCTATGGTTCCCGCCAGGGCGCGGTCTGCAAGCGTCGCGAACAGCGTAGGCGCCACAATGTAACCGATTGTCCAGAGACTGCCCACCCACACCACTGCAATCAGGAGAATTACGCGCGGGATGAGCATGCTGATCAAACGTAGCGGACTTCGAGCACTTCGTACTCGCGCACACCCGAAGGCGCCTGGACTTCCACAACATCACCAGCGTACTTGCCGATTAAAGCCCGGGCGATTGGCGAGGTAACGGACACTTTCGATTCCTTCAGGTCCGCTTCGTCTACTCCGACGATTTGATAGGTTACTTTTTCGCCATTCTCAAGATCTTCCAGCACGACGGTCGAAGCGAAAACAATGCGGCCGTCAGCATCCAGCAAAGTCGGATCGATAATTTGCGCAGCACTTAGCTTGCCTTCCAAGTCTGCAATGCGTCCTTCAATGAAACTCTGCCGATCTTTGGCAGCGTCGTATTCAGCGTTTTCCGACAGATCTCCCTGTGCACGTGCTTCGGAAATTGCATTGATCACAGCCGGACGATCTTTGGTTTTCAGACGATGCAGCTCTTCCTTCAAAAGTTCTGCACCACGTTTGGTAATAGGAATTGAGCTCATATTAAGTTTGCAAAATGAAAACCACAGAGGTCACAAACTGCGCCGGGTCGACCGGCGCTTTCTGCGAACTCTGTGGTTAAATTAAATGACTGTCTAATTAGTGTAAAGATTTATGCAGGTTCTGTAAATCGTAGACATGCAATTCGTTGAGGTGCGCCATACCCTCGACTGCCGCCTCGGCACCCGCAATGGTTGTGTAGGTGGTTACCCGTGCAGCCAACGCCGAAGTGCGAATAGTGCGTGAATCAACAATCGCATTGCGCTTTTCTTCAACGGTATTGATGACCAGGGCAATTTCGTTGTTCTTGATCATGTCGACTACGTGCGGGCGGCCTTCAGCCACCTTATTGACCGTCTCCACCGGAATAGCCGCAGCACCAATTGCCGCAGCCGTTCCCTTGGTTGCCACAATCGAGAATCCAAGATTTACCAGATCCTTTGCAATCTGCACGGCGCGCGGCTTGTCGCTGTTCTTTACGCTCAGGAAAACCTTGCCTGATTGCGGCAATTTTACTCCAGCGCCCAATTGCGACTTGACAAACGCCTCGCCAAAAGTCTTGCCGACGCCCATTACCTCGCCGGTAGACTTCATTTCCGGCCCGAGAATCGTGTCAACTCCCGGGAATTTGACGAACGGAAATACCGCTTCCTTGACACTGTAATACGGAGGAACGACCTCTTTCGTAATGCCTTGCGAATCGAGCGATTGACCAACCATGCAACGAGCTGCGATCTTTGCCAATTGCAGGCCCGTTGCCTTAGAAACATAAGGTACGGTGCGTGAGGCGCGTGGATTGACTTCCAGTACGTAGACGATGTCCTGAATCTTTCCGTCCACTTCCTGCTGCTGGATTGCGAACTGGACATTCATCAACCCCACTACATTCAGGCCTTTGGCCATCAAAGCGGTCTGGCGCTTCAGTTCCTCGATGGTTTCCTTCGAGAGCGAATACGGTGGCAGCGAACAGGCGGAATCGCCGGAATGCACGCCAGCCTGCTCAATGTGCTCCATCACGCCGCCGATAAAGGTACGCTTTCCGTCGGAAAGGCAATCGACGTCCACTTCGATTGCGTCGTTCAGGAAACGGTCCAGCAGGACTGGTGAATCGTTCGAAACTTTCACCGCTTCGCGCATGTAGCGCTCAAGATCACGCTGCTCGTGCACGATTTCCATGGCGCGACCACCGAGAACGTACGAGGGACGCACAACCAGGGGATAACCGATTTCCTGAGCCAGGCGCAAGGCATCTTCTTCGGTACGGGCCGTACGATTGGGCGGCTGACGCAGATTCAAATCCTGCAGCAGCTTCTGGAAACGTTCCCGGTCCTCTGCAGCGTCGATCATGTCTGGCGACGTACCGACGATCGGCACGCCGTTGGCTTCCAGATCAAGCGCAAGCTTCAGCGGCGTTTGCCCACCATACTGCACGATGACGCCGACAGGCTTTTCCTTGTCGACGATTTCCAGGACGTCTTCCAGGGTTACGGGCTCAAAGTAAAGTCGATCTGAAGTATCGTAATCGGTTGATACGGTTTCCGGATTGCAGTTGACCATGATGGTCTCGTAACCATCGTCACGCATTGCAAGCGCAGCATGCACACAGCAGTAATCAAATTCGATACCCTGGCCGATGCGGTTAGGACCGCCGCCGAGTACCATGATTTTCTTCCTGTCAGTAGGCTGCGCCTCGCATTCTTCCTCGTAGGTTGAATACATGTAAGCAGTATTCGTCGCAAATTCGCCTGCGCAGGTATCGACACGCTTGTAAACCGGACGCACGTTCAATTCGCGCCGCTTCTCACGGACTGCCTTGTCGGTCGTTTTCAGCAGTTTCGCCAAACGCCTGTCTGCAAATCCTTTTTGCTTCAGCTTGTAGAGGGTCGTTTTATCCAGCGCTTCAAGCGACTGCCCTTCCAGCCATAGCTCGATATCGACAATTTCCTTGATCTGCGCGAGGAACCATGGATCGATGTGGGTAAGCTGATGCACTTCTTCCAGCGTAAAACCCTGTGCAAACGCATCGCCCACATACCAGATCCGTTCCGGGCCAGGCTCGCCGAGCTCTTCCTCGATGACTTCGCGGTCGGTTGTTTTTTCGTTCATTCCATCGACGCCGACCTCCAGGCCGCGCAGCGCTTTTTGGAACGATTCCTGGAATGTACGTCCGATTGCCATGACTTCACCAACCGACTTCATTTGCGTCGTCAAATGAGAATCGGCTGTCGGAAACTTCTCGAATGCGAAACGCGGAATCTTGGTGACGACGTAATCGATGCTGGGCTCGAACGAAGCCGGCGTAGCGCCACCCGTGATGTCATTGCGCAGCTCGTCGAGCGTAAAGCCGACAGCAAGCTTGGCTGCAATCTTCGCAATAGGAAAGCCCGTCGCCTTGGATGCCAGCGCGGAGGAACGCGACACACGCGGATTCATCTCGATCACGATCATGCGGCCGTCTTTTGGATTGACCGCGAACTGCACGTTCGATCCACCGGTGTCGACACCGATCTCGCGCAATACTGCCAGCGAGGCGTTGCGCATGATCTGGTATTCCTTGTCCGTCAGTGTCTGCGCAGGTGCCACCGTGATCGAATCGCCGGTATGGACACCCATCGGATCCAGATTCTCAATCGAGCAGACGATGATGCAGTTGTCCTTTTTGTCGCGGACGACTTCCATCTCGAATTCTTTCCAGCCGATCAGCGACTCTTCGATCAGCAACTCGGAGGTGGGGGAGGCTTCCAGGCCGCGCTTGCAGATTGCCTCGAATTCTTCTGCATTGTAGGCGATGCCGCCACCGGTTCCGCCCATGGTAAAGGACGGACGAATAATGACCGGGAATCCTAATTGTTTCTGGACTGCCCACGACTCTTCCATCGTGTGTGAAACACCCGACTTGGCTGATCCCAAGCCAATCTTGGTCATTGCATCCTTGAACTTTGAACGGTCTTCTGCCTTGTCGATTGCTTCAGGCGATGCGCCGATCAATTCACAGCCGTATTTTTCCAATACACCGTTTCGATGCAAATCCAGCGCACAGTTCAACGCGGTCTGACCACCCATGGTCGGCAGGATCGCGTCCGGCCTTTCCTTGTCGATGATGCGCTCGATGACTTGCCAGACAATCGGCTCGATGTAGGTCACATCGGCCATTTCCGGGTCGGTCATGATTGTTGCCGGATTGCTGTTGACGAGAATGACTTTATAGCCTTCCTGGCGTAGCGCTTTACAGGCTTGCGCGCCGGAATAGTCAAACTCAGCCGCCTGGCCAATAATGATCGGGCCGGCGCCGATAATCAAAATGCTTTTTATGTCTGTGCGCTTAGGCATGTTTATTCTTCTCCATCATCGCCACGAAGCGATCAAACAAAGGTGCTACGTCATTCGGTCCTGGCGAGGCTTCGGGGTGCCCCTGAAAGCAAAATGCCGGCTTGTCCGTGCGGGCAAAGCCCTGCAGCGAACCGTCGAACAGCGAGACATGGGTAACGCGGCAATTTGCCGGCAATGATGCAGGATCGACCGCAAACCCATGGTTCTGCGATGTAATCATTACCTGCTTGGTATCGAGATCCTGCACGGGATGGTTCGCGCCGTGATGGCCGAATTTCATCTTCATGGTTTTTGCGCCGGACGCCAAGGCCATCAGTTGATGGCCAAGGCAGATGCCGAAAGTCGGTATGCCGCGGTCGATCAACTCCTTGCTGGCATTGATTGCATAATCACATGGCTCGGGATCGCCGGGTCCGTTCGCAAGGAAAATGCCATCCGGATTAAGTGCCAGTGCATCGGCCGCGGTCGCGGTCGCCGGCAAAACGGTGATTTTGCATCCCCTTTCGGCGAGCATACGAAGAATATTGTATTTAACGCCGTAGTCGAATGCGACCACATGAAAACGCGGCTTTTCCTGTTGCGAAAAGCCTTTACCGAGCTTCCACTCTGCCTGCGTCCACTCATAAGACTTCGGAGTTGACACCACCTTGGCAAGGTCCATACCGGTCAAGCCAGGGAAAGATTTGGCGAAATCAAGCGCCTGCTCGGCAGTCACGCCTGCACCGGCAACGATTGCGCCGTTCTGCGCGCCTTTTTCCCTGAGGATGCGGGTCAGCCTGCGCGTGTCGATGCCGGCAATCGCAACGATGTTTTCAGACTTCAGGTAATCGGACAGGGATTGGGTCGAGCGGAAATTCGAGGTAAGAATCGGAAGATCGCGAATGATCAGGCCGGCAGCATGGATTTTGGATGCTTCGACGTCTTCGGTATTGATGCCTACATTGCCGATATGCGGGTAAGTCAGTGTAACAATCTGACGGCTGTAGCTGGGGTCGGTCAAGATTTCCTGGTAGCCGGTCATTGCGGTATTGAACACCACTTCACCGACTGTATGACCTACCGCACCAATCGAATAACCTTGAAAAATCGACCCGTCTGCAAGTGCTAGGATGGCCGGTACTGTTTGGCCAGAGAGGAATGGCAGCAAGGTAACTCCTGATGTTGTTACCGCCGCTGCGCTGTGCTTGGCCGACTGCCGCCCTGCGCCGTTTCAGGCACAAGATTTTGACAGTTGATAGAGCAAAGGGGAAGAAGTACGCGCTACGGCGGCGTAATTAGTTAAACCTTGCAATTATATCGCCAACGCACCGGTCGGGCAACCCGAATTCATGTCGAATCACCAACTCCCCCTTTAAATCACATCCGGTTTTAAGCGGACAAAGCAGCAATTCCTGCCTTAGCGATCTGCACGTCTTCGGTTGACTTGACTCCGGACACGCCGACCGCGCCCACGCATTGCCCATCAACCAGCACCGGAACACCGCCTTCGAGCATGCCCTCGAGCGTCGGTGCACTCATGAAAGAAAAACGCCCGCTGTTGATCATGTCTTCGTAGATTTTAGTCTCACGGCGCCCTAATGCTGCGGTACGTGCTTTCGCAGGAGCAATGTGAGCAGAAATAGGGGCCGCCCCGTCCAGACGGTGAAGCCACAACAAATGGCCGCCATCATCCACGATCGCAATCGTCACGCACCACTTATTCGCTTTTGCTTCCGCCTCTGCGGCAAGCGCGATTTTCTTTACTTCATCCAAAGTCAGTATCGGCTTAGACTGCATTTCATCTCCGTGTTATTTGTTTAAATGGAATAAGCGTGGGCATCTTATCAAACAATGCAAGATTAATCATGAGCATGGATTCAGGCCAGCTTCATATATCTGGTATGCAGTATGCCTTTTCGTCAAACGCGCGATTTGATAAAAGCCTCGCAGACGGCATTGCCTCAATAGATTGGCGCCATCCAGATTTATATGAGAGCCTGTTGCAAAGTTTCCTCTTCTTTCACGGTAACCACGCCTGAATTTCCCACTCCCGCGCCTAATGCGCCGCGACGGTGCGCAATGTCCCATAAGGCATTCAAGCTCGGGGTGCGATTGAGTTCGGTTCTGCGGTACTCGCACAAAGATACCAGACCGCAGCTGGCAATAATGCTCACGGCATCGTCTTTCATGAGCGTCACGTGTGCTATTGCATTGCACAGCCGCTCGGCAAAGGCCTTTGCCGAATCCAGGCTTATGCTGCCGGTAGCCAGGGTAAACTCTGCCTCGGCTGTTTTTGCAACGCAATCCGTATGGCGGATGGTTCCATGCAATAACTGGCCGATAGCATTAACTACCGCATGCGGCGGCAACTCAAGATGCTCCTGCTGATTGAGGATGCGTCTCTGGCGCAGGCAGACATTCAACAAAACAAAATTGGTATTGTGCTTGACGGCATAAGACAGCATCGATTCTGCCTGCGTCTGAAGCGTATAGGGAGATGCCAACTGGACCATGGGCACCTTTGCGCCCTTGTCCACTAAAGCCTCCAAACTACGCTCATACTCGCCCTGGGTACTCACTAACTTGGAAAGTATGTCAAGCCGCGACAGAAGCTGCGCTGTACCTATTCCCTTGACGACAAGGTCGGTAGCTCCCGCTGCCTTTGCCCGGTCCCGTTCTTCCTGCTCGTCATTGCCAGAAATCACCACGACCGGCATCTTATTGATGCGTCTCAGCTTAGAGGAACGAATTCTATGAAGCAATCCATACCCGTCCAGCTTAGGCATGGTCAGATCGGTGATCACTACCTTAATGGCTGGATCAAGCAACAGCTTTTCCCATGCCTGTTCACCGTCAATGGCCTCACAGAAATCAAAAATTCCTTGGATTTGCTTAATCAAGGTAGCACGCACGATCCGTGAGTCGTCTGCAATAAGCACGCGCGGCTTAAGCGAAATATCAAGTTCCGACGTATTCATATGCGAGTTGCCAGCCTTAGGTCACCACTAGAACAAAATCAAGTATTTACGGAAATATTTTTTGACAAGAAATTTCGGCTACCTTACAGTTTGATTGCTATATTGCACTATCTTTCTGCAAGGAACAATGCGCTTGTCTTATTTCGTCTTAATTTTGGCAAAAAGGGTCTTGGCAACATGCTTATGTTGCGCCTTTTGCACTAGTGCTTTTGCCGCTGAGGATGGAGAGCCGGGTTTTTCTGCTTCCAATTTCCACGTTATGGACGAAATGGATAAAACGTCCGATCTCGCATTGTTTGCCTTGGGCCTTGCAGGCACTCAATACAAATTCGGCGGCAATTCTCCCGACGCGGGAATGGACTGCAGTGGTCTGGTGAGATATGTTTTCAAGGAAATCCTGGACAAAGATCTTCCAAGAAGCTCAGAAGAAATCAGCCACGTTGGAAATGCAATCGAAGACCATGAATTGCGACCAGGCGATCTGGTCTTCTTCAATACGCTGAAACGCGCTTTTTCTCATGTCGGGATTTATCTGGGAGAGAATAAATTCATTCATTCCCCAGCATCGGGCGGAAAAGTGCGCATCGAAAGTATGAGCGTCCACTATTGGAAACAACGTTTCAACGGTGCTCGTCGCATTATTGGCTGGCGCGATGCTCCTCGTTAATCGCGCCGTCAATGCTTCCTTAATACCTGCAACTTTCGTTTGATTTCCGGCATTACGGAAGCGGCGGCCTGCTCGCCTGCCAGTACTGCCGTATTGCGCCCGGCAAAATCATTTCCTTTCATGGTTCCCAGTGCCGGCCGAATCACCACATCTGCCTGCCTTAATTCGTAGCGATTCAAGCTTTGCCCCATGATCGCAAAAGTCTGCAGCAGAATCTCCAACGTTGTTTCAGCAGGCTGAGCTTCCGGCCACGATGAAATATCAACTGCAATGACAAAATCTGCCCCCATGTCGCGCGCGAACCGGGCCGGCACCGGGGACACCAGGCCGCCGTCAACAAAGAATCGATCGCCTATCTTCACTGCCTGAAAAACTCCCGGTACGGCGGACGAAGCGCGTACTGCCTGGCCGGCATTCCCACGCCGGAACAAGATCGGCGAACCGGAATTCAAATCAGTCGCCACGGCGCCGAACGGTATCGGTAATTTCTCTATCGGCACATTATTTACGGTACGGTTCACATAATTCTGAATGGCCTCGCCTTTTAATATGCCCGCGGACTTTGCGAAGAAAGAGACTGACCAGTCGGAGATCGCTGCCTCATCCATCTCCATGGCCAGCTTGTGAAGTGCGAAACCCTTATTCCCTGCCGCATAAAGGGCACCGACCAGGCTACCCGCACTTGTCCCGACAACAATATCTGGAACAATTCCCTGTGCTTCCAGCATTTTAATCACGCCGATATGAGCAAACCCGCGTGCGGCACCGCCACCCAAGGCAAGTCCGATTTTTATCGGTCGCGCAGGCGCTGTACCTGCAACGTCGGGCTCCTGCGTAGTGCCGGTGGATTTCACAGTGCTGCATCCGGCCAGAAGCAGCATTCCCGAAAAAAGGCCAAGAAAAATTAAACGCATACCGGTAGCAAACCTTAACTCAAAAGAGCAATATAAATGACTCAGCTCAATTTCTCCAGCGCAATTAATTCAGAAATAGGCACCAGCGGCCATTAATGCGAGCAGCAACAAATTGCGGGATATGAACGAACCTGGAAAAATCGCAAGCCCCATGCAGGTTTAAATTCTGGGCGCTTTACTTTCTATCGTATTTGGATTGAAGCCCGGGGAGGAAAATAAGAAGATCGCAATTGTCTCAGTCGACCACATAAATCAGATGAAATGTGAAACGGTATGCAGGATCAATCCGACAAGCCCGCCGACAATCGTTCCATTGATCCGGATATATTGCAGATCCTTGCCAACATAAAGTTCGAACTTGCGTGATACCGTTTCCGCATCCCACTTTTGAATCACCCGCTTAATCAGGTTTGCGATATCACCTCGCCTGCGTGTAATGGCATCTACAGTAAAATCCAGCAGCCATTGATTCAACTTGAGCTGCACCGTCTTGTCATGGGTCAGCGCATCGCTGAATATACGCGCGGCATTATCCAGTTGTGCAACCGCCTGGGAATCAGGCGACGCCGCATCTGCGACAAACCGGGTTTTGACGTCAATCCAGATTTGCTGAACGTAATCATGGAACAAGGGATGATTCAATGCCTGACCGATAAAATTTTCCAGCTTTGCCTGATATTCGGGAGAGGTCTTTAACTTTTCGATCAAATCCTCCATGGCAATTTGAAAACGCATCCGCCATTCGCTGTCTTCGTCTTTCATCTCTTCAAGAATGCTCTGGACCTCTTGCAGAATACGCTCATAGAGCTTTTCATCCAGCACGCGCGGCATCCAGCGTGGACTTTTTTCATGGACCTTTTGCCTGATCAGCGGCCTGTTTCGTTCCAGCGCATCAGCTGCCCATACGATCAGATGGTCAAATAACAACTGATGCCGACCATTCACCACCAACACTTGCAGTACATCGCCAAGCATTGGCGCTGCCTTGATATTCCTGAGCGTTTCCGCAATTGCCTTCTGCAGGAAACGTCCGATATCCTTGTCTTCTACCAGGCGAAAAAAAGCGGGAATGCCTTTGACGATCTGCAATGACACAGCATGCCGATTCGCGGGCATAGCCAGCCAGGCTGCCGCAACACCGGCAAAATCTATCTGCTTGAGCTCTTCGCGCAAAACTTGCTGAGTCATGAAATTATGCTCAAGGAAGTTTGCAACGCTTTCCCCGATTCTGTCCTTATTGTTGGGAATGATCGCTGTATGGGGAATGGGAAGATTGAGCGGACGGCGGAATAAGGCGGTCACAGCAAACCAGTCCGCAAGCGCACCGACCATGGCTGCCTCAGCAAAGGCTCGCACGAAGGACAAATAGGGATAATTCGGCTGCAACAGTTTGCTGACCACAAATACCATTGCCATCAATGCCAGCAGTCCTGTGGCGATTCCACGAATTCTTTTTAATTGTCTGGACTGCTCCTCTTCAGGCATTAAATCAATTGCTTGCGTATTGCCTCCGCTTTTTTGTGAAAAGAAAACTTTTATTGACGCGTCTCGATATCAAAAAACAACCAAACAAAATCTTAGTATTTTATGCTCAAGGTTCGATTGTTTTTGTTCAATCAATTGTAGGCTAATCCAATTTCATCGGTTAAATCCATAAGGACTTCATTTCATCCGCTTTATGGACGACTCACCAAGACCTTTTTCCGAGAAAACCGTAAAAAAAATAGGCCTGAATCTACAATCTCTACGTCTCAATTATCCAATTGCGATTTTAGGTGTTGATTTTGATCAATAGATGTAACTGTGCGGCAGCTTTTTCCTCAAATACTTTAATGATATATTCCTTAAGGAAATTAAACCCTGTAATTAGGGTTTTGCTCATCTGCGCGCCGTCAGTGGCGTCCGTCATCTTAATCATTCAATACGCATCAATCAGATTCAGGGGTTGCCTCATATGGAACAACTAATGGAAGCCACCGTTTCTCCGACCGAAGACAAGCTTGATCTGAAAGTCTTGCTTGCCGTGCTGAAAGCATATCGAAACGGAGATTTTTCGGCGCGTATGCCTGAAGAGCTGACCGGCCTTCCCGGCAAAATTGCCGATACCCTGAACGAAATAATTGATATGTCTAGCGCGACAATCACAGAGTTTGAACGTGTAGCGCAGCTGGTCGGCAAACAGGGAAAGGTGGGCGAACGCGTGGAACTTCCGATGATGCGAGGATCATGGGAGCGACTCGTCGATTCGAACAATGCAATGGCGGACGACCTTGTCAGCCCTATGAACGAGATGATTCGCGTCATCAGCGCAGTATCGGACGGCAACCTTGATCAACAGGTTCCCATGGAAATCGACGGCTTGAAGCTGCGCGGCGAATTCCTGAAATCCGCCGAAATCGTCAACACCATGGTTGCCCGCCTTGGATCGTTCACTTCCGAAGTGACCCGTGTGGCGCGGGAAGTCGGTACCGAAGGAATTCTTGGCGGACAAGCAGAAGTAAAGGGCGTATCCGGCACCTGGAAGGACTTGACCGACTCCGTCAATGGCATGGCTGCCAATCTGACGACCCAGATGCGCAACATCGCCTACGTGACAACGGCAGTGGCACGTGGCGACCTGGGAAAAACGATCACGGTTGAAGCCAAGGGTGAAATCCTGGAATTAAAAAACACGATCAACACCATGGTGGATCAGTTGTCCTCCTTCGCTGCGGAGGTGACCCGCGTAGCACGCGAGGTCGGTACCGAAGGCAAGTTGGGCGGCCAGGCAGAAGTGGCGGGAGTCTCGGGTACATGGCGCGATTTGACTGAGTCTGTCAATGGCATGGCAGCCAACCTGACGACGCAGGTTCGAAACATCGCTGATGTGACGACAGCGGTGGCGAACGGCGATCTGTCGCGAAAAATTACCGCCGAAGCGAAAGGCGAAATTCTTCAGCTGAAAGAAACCGTTAATACGATGGTGGACCAGCTTTCCACCTTTGCCGCGGAAGTAACCCGCGTCGCGCGCGAAGTCGGTACCGATGGAAAACTGGGCGGTCAGGCGGAAGTTCGGGAAGTTTCCGGAACATGGCGCGACCTGACCGAATCCGTCAACGGCATGGCGGCAAATCTGACCAACCAGGTGCGTAATATCGCCGATGTAACGACTGCAGTGGCACGGGGCGATCTGTCGCGCAAGATCACTGTCGAAGCCAAGGGCGAGATCATGGAGTTGAAGAACACCATCAACACCATGGTCGATCAGTTGTCGACCTTCGCAGACGAAGTTACGCGTGTGGCAAGGGAGGTCGGAACGGAAGGGAAACTCGGCGGACAAGGCCAGGTGCCCGGTGTCGCCGGCACCTGGAAAGACTTGACAGATTCCGTCAACATGATGGCTTCCAACTTGACCAGCCAAGTGCGAAATATCGCCCAGGTGACGACGGCCGTGGCGAACGGCGACCTGACGAAAAAAATCACCGTGGATGCACGCGGCGAAATTCTCGAACTGAAAAACACCATCAATATCATGGTCGACCAGCTTTCCACGTTCGGCGCCGAAGTAACCCGCGTTGCGCGCGAGGTAGGCACTGAAGGGAAACTGGGAGGGCAAGCCGAGGTGGCAGGTGTGTCCGGCACATGGAAGGACCTGACCGATTCGGTAAACGGCATGGCATCCAACCTGACAGCTCAGGTGCGAAACATTACCGATGTGACGATTGCTGTGGCGAACGGCGATCTGTCAAAAAAGATCACGGTGGACGTGCGCGGGGAATTCTTCCAGTTGAAAGAAACCATCAACACCATGGTGGATCAGCTGCGCTCATTTGCATCCGAAGTGACACGCGTCGCGCGCGAAGTCGGTATCGAAGGAAAGCTGGGCGGCCAGGCCTATGTGACCGGTGTTGCGGGAACATGGAAGGATTTGACCGATTCGGTCAACATGATGGCATCCAACCTGACGGACCAGGTACGAAACATCGCCCAGGTGACGACGGCCGTTGCGAACGGCGACCTGAGCAAGAAAGTTACGGTAGACGTCAAGGGTGAGATCCTTGAGCTGAAAAGCACGGTTAACATCATGGTCGACCAGTTGAATGCGTTTGCTGCGGAAGTAACCCGTGTGGCGCGCGAGGTAGGCACCGAAGGAAAGCTGGGTGGTCAGGCAGAAGTCAGAGGCATTTCAGGTACATGGAAAGACCTGACCGACAATGTGAACTTCATGGCTGCCAACCTGACCAATCAGGTGCGCGGTATCGCCAGAGTGGTGACCGCCGTCGCAAACGGCGACATGAAGAAAAAACTGACTGTGGAGGCAAAAGGCGAAATTGCCGAGTTGGCCGATACGATCAACAGCATGACGGATACGCTTGCCCTCTTCTCGGATCAGGTAACGTCGGTGGCGCGTGAAGTGGGTGTGGAAGGTAAGCTGGGCGGACAGGCACACGTTCCGGGCGCCGCCGGCACCTGGAGAGACCTGACCGACAACGTCAATGAGCTGGCAGCCAACCTGACCAACCAGGTGCGTGCGATCGCTGAGGTCGCAACCGCAGTGACCAAAGGCGACCTCACCCGTAGCGTACAAGTGGAAGCGCGCGGCGAAGTAGCGCAACTGAAAGACAACGTCAACGAGATGATTCGCAATCTGCGCGAGACCACGCGTCAGAACGCTGAACAGGACTGGCTGAAAACCAACCTCGCCAAATTTACGCGGCTATTGCAGGGCCAGCGCGACCTCGTCGCCGTCTCCGAATTGGTTCTGTCCGAGCTCGCCCCGTTGATCAATGCGCAGCACGGCGGGTTCTACATGATGGATGAAAGCGAGTACGTCAATCCGAAGCTGAAGCTGCTCTCTTCCTATGCCTACAATGACCATGTCAAACGCGATTGGCGGCTTAAAGAAGGCTTGATCGGCCAGTGCGCATTTGAGAAAAAACGCATATTGCTGACCAATGTTCCGCCTGGCTACCTCGCAATCAGCTCAGGCCTGGGATCAGCGTCTCCCTTGAATATCATCGTCCTGCCTATCATATTTGAAAACAGGGTAAAGGCCGTCGTCGAAATGGCTTCCTTTACTCCGTACAACGCCATTCATCAGAGCTTCCTCGATCAGCTTAGCGAGTCGATCGGCATCGTTTTGAATACCATCGAAGCGAATATGCGAACCGAGGAACTACTTAAGCAATCGCAGTCGCTTGCCCAGGAACTGCAAAGCCAGCAGGAAGAACTCCGCCAGACCAACGAAGAACTGGAACATAAGGCCGGACTGCTGGAGGAGCAAAAAGCGGAAGTCGAGCGCAAGAATCGCGAAGTTGAAATTACCAAGCTCTCGCTCGAGGAAAAAGCTGAACAGCTTACGCTGACTTCCAAGTACAAATCAGAGTTCCTGTCGAGCATGTCGCATGAACTGCGGACGCCTCTCAACAGTCTTTTGATCTTGTCGCAGCAGTTAAGTGAAAATGCGGAAAGAAACCTCACTCCTCGTCAGGTCGAATTTGCCAAGACAATCTACGGGTCAGGCAAGGACCTGCTGGGATTGATCAACGAAATTCTTGATCTTTCCAAGATTGAGTCAGGCACCGTAACGCTCGATTTCAACGAGATCATGTTCGCAAGCCTGCAAGACCAGATTGAGCGAACCTTCCGACCGGTTGCGGATACCCGCCATTTGGGATTCAAGATTGACCTTGATCCTGCCCTGCCCATATCCACATGGACCGATGAAAAGCGCCTCCTGCAAATCATCAAGAATCTGCTGTCGAACGCGTTCAAGTTCACAGACAAGGGTGAAGTCAAGCTTAGCATTCAACCGACAATTTCCGGCTGGAGCGTTGACCACACCGGATTAAACAGCGCCGAAATGGTCATTTCGTTTGTTGTCGCCGATACCGGAATCGGGGTGGCGGCGGACAAACAGAAACTGATTTTTGAAGCATTCCAGCAAGCTGATACCGGGACATCGCGAAAATACGGCGGCACCGGCCTGGGCCTCTCAATCAGCCGCGAACTCGCGCGCCTGCTTGGCGGCGAACTGCGTCTTATTTCAAGCGAACTTGATAGAGGCAGTGTATTCGCCCTGTTCGTTCCGCTGCGCCAGGTTACGAACACCCAGGTTCTCCCGGAGCCGGTCGAGCAAGGCAAGGATCAGATTCAAAGCCGCATTAAGCTTCCCTCCCCTGCGGTTCACACACAGATCCTCGACGACAGAGAGAACATCCGCAAGAACCGCCAAGTGATGCTCATGGTGGAAAACGATATCCAGTTTGCCAATATCCTGCTGGACGCAGCACGTGAGAAAAAGTTCTGCGGCATCGTTGCCACGCGCGGCTTGGAGGCACTGGAACTGGCAGAGC
Source organism: Keguizhuia sedimenti (assembly GCA_030715135.1). GTDB lineage: Bacteria > Pseudomonadota > Gammaproteobacteria > Burkholderiales > Burkholderiaceae_D > Keguizhuia > Keguizhuia sedimenti. The sequence continues at coordinate 134,242 of JAUYVH010000003.1, forward strand.
GGTTCAAGCCCTGTGCCATTACCCTGGATTTGCATTTACCGGATATCGATGGATGGACAGTGCTGGAGCGCTTGAAGCGCGATCCGGCCACCCGCCATATTCCGGTGCAGATCTTATCCGCTGAAAATGATCGTGCACGCGGCCTGCGTTATGGCGCCTACGATTATCTGGTTAAACCGGTCACCGCCGATGAAATTCAACAGTCCTTGGTGAAGATATCAAAATTCGCACAACGCAAGTTGAAGGAATTGCTGCTTATTGCAGAAGATAAGCATCAATGCGACAACCTGACGAATTTAATCGGAAAGGGCGATGTTCGCATTAAAGCAATGTCGAAAGACAAAGATGTAAAGCTTGCATTGAAAAAGAACGGTTTTGATTGTATTGTTCTGGACCTGAGTTGCTCCCAGGAGTCTTCCACGCAGTTTGTTAACCTGTTGCTGGAACAACCGACGGTTGCAGACACGCCGATCATCGTCACAGGTATGCATACACGGTCCAAGCAGGAACAAGCCAAACTGAGGCAACTGTTCAACAAGGGCATCGTCAAGGAAGTTCAGTCACTGGAGCGATTACTCGACGAAACTGCTTTATTTCTGCATCGTATGGTTTCGAGCATGCCGGACACCCAGCGAGACATGCTTGAAAAGCTTTATCAGGGTTCCGCCAGCCTCGAAAATAAAAAGGTTCTGGTCGTAGACGACGATATACGTAATATCTTTGCACTCGCCAGTGTCCTCGAACGCAACAAGATGGAAGTTATTTGTGCGGAAAATGGAAAAACCGCCATCGAATTATTGCAGCAGCACTCAGACGTCGATATTGTGCTGATGGATATAATGATGCCAGAAATGGACGGCCTGGAAACGATGCGCCGGATCCGACGATTTGATCAATATGAAAGATTGCCAATGATTGCTTTGACAGCCAAAGCAATGAAAGGTGATCGTGAGAAATGCATTGAAGCGGGAGCTTCGGATTATGTAAGCAAACCCGTTGACACAGAGCAACTATTGTCGCTGATGCGCAGTTGGCTCTACCGGTAATCATGCAACAATGTGCTTACCGCATATCGCCCGCACATATGTCTGCCGGCACGAGAAATACAACACACAAAACAATCAATACCGAAATACCAATAGATGATGTTAAGCACTCCAATATTGTATGCAGTGTGGAACTAAGATGAGCACCAATCAACAAGAGATTCCTGCTCTAAAGGCAAATGGCAATTTGCGCCAGCCGCTTTCTCCGGACGGCATACCCGCTTCCATACTGGTTGTCGATGACAGCCCGGCTAAGCAAAAGGCCGTTGTCTCCATCGTTTCACGCATGGGACTGGACGTAACCACTGCCTCATCCGGACGAGAGGCGTTGCGCCTGCTTTTAAAACAAGATTTTGCAGTGATTCTTCTCGACGTCAAAATGCCGGTCATGGACGGATTCGAAACGGCAACACTTATTCACGGCCGCCCGCGCTCCGCGCATACCCCGATCATTTTCATTACCGCCGAAGCGGATTCGGATTCCGAACGATTCCTGGCCTATACAATGGGCGCCGTCGACTATATTTTTTCGCCGATTGTCCCAGAGGTCCTCTGTGCGAAGCTTCGTGTTTTCGTAGATTTGTTCTATATGCAGCGCAAGCTCATTCTGCAGGCAGATGAGTTACGGCAATCGAAGCAATTGTTGCGGCAGCTCGCCTCGCACCAGGAAATGATCAAGGAAGAAGAGCGTAAACGCATTGCACGCGAAATTCACGATGAGCTGGGGCAGAATCTGCTCGCCTTGCGAATCGATGCATCAATGCTGCATGCGCGTACTGCAAGGATGCATCCGAAGCTTAACGAAAAAGCGGCACACGCCCTCAATCACATCGACACTACGATAAAAAGCGTGCGCAGCATCATTAACAACCTGCGGCCGCCAGTATTGGACTTAGGACTACAGGCAGCAATCGAATGGCAGATCCAGGAATTCCGCCGTCGCAGCGGCATCAGCTGCGAATTGACCGTTGTGACCGAGGAATTCGACAAAGATCTGGGTGAAAAATGTGCGACCGCCCTTTTCCGTATTCTTCAGGAATCGCTGACCAATGTCATCCGTCATGCCAAAGCCAGCCAAGTCGATGTGGTTCTCAGCAAAGAAAGCGGATGGCTCGGCATGAAAATCAGTGATAACGGAATCGGCTTGCGTCAGGACCAGACCAAGAGAGGACAAACCTTCGGGCTTCAAGGTATCGACGAGCGTATTCAAATGCTCGGCGGCGAATTGAAAATTGAAAGCGTGCCTGGGCAGGGTACCTCACTCACTATTTCAATGCCTGTCAATTAAGGCTCTCTCATCACTTGCACACTACCTGCGTATCGGTCATCCGGTCTTTCGCACACCGGCAACTCGATTTTCTTTATGAGTTCCTGCGCGGGTAGCCTTCCTTGAGAATTCGGTCCCAGACGATATTCTTTTCTTCCTGGGTCATAAAAACCCATTGCGCCACTTCGTCTACAGTTCTACCGCATCCCCGGCATATTTCGTCAAACGTGGTCGAACATACAGCCACACAGGGCGTGTCCGGATATGGAGGGGTGATCTTTTTCATCGAGAGATAATTCTATGGGAAACAGTATCCAATTTTATCGTGCATTGGACGAAGTGCATTATGCAAATTTTATGGCTGTCATCATCCGGCCTGTTTGATTCGAGCCGATAAAGAGGAAGAGATGAAAATAAAAAAGCCGCACATAGCGGCTTTTTTAAAGCGTTCAAGATTGTTAGAGACCTAATCGTACAGCTGCCTCGGTCATCGCCTCATTGTTCCAAGGTACGAATCCAGAAATATTGATCTTGGAAAGAATCACCTTTCCGGGTTCACTCTCGGACAGATTCAACAGGATAGATTGGACCTTCGCACGTTCGGCCTCGCTGATTTTCTTGGAGACAAGAAACTGCTTGATCGGAACCGGCTTGGTCTCAGCGATCACACGACCGCCTTTTGCGACCCATGCCTTTGCCACTGCGCCAGAACCGGTTACGCCCGCTTCGGCAAAGCCATTTTCAATCATGAATGGGACGGCGTCCTGATAGCGTGTCGCAGTGAAGTATTTTTCCGGCTCCGGAAACTTAAGGTCCCGCAAGTTTGCCGTGAACATGAATGTCGTAATGGACTCGATGCTGGGCACACCAATCTTTTTTCCCTTCAAGTCTTCCATGGATTTCAAGGGAGAATCACTTTTCACCATCACCCGTGCGCGATAATCAGTAAAGCCTTTAGCGGTAGCAAGACCGACATAATTGTCGCTTCTTACGGCTTTGAGGCCAACATGAGCGGGATGAATAAAGACCAGATCATACTTGGACGCTGCCAGCCCCTTTTCAAAATCGGAATACTTGTCGACTTTCTGGACTTTTATGGGTCGCTTCAATTCCTTGGAGAGTAAGTCGAGGAGCGGCTTGTAGCGCTCGCTGGTAGGTCCACCGTCCTGATAAGTAACACCTTCATTGATTGCCAAGATCATTTCCTGCGCCATGACAGGGCTAAGGAAAAACGTCGTGACCACCGCTACGGAAATGAATCTAGAAAACATACGGACTGGCTCCTCCCTCAGGAAATTTGTATCGATTCTTGTTTTAGCGATGCAAATTCATTTTGTCATCGAATTGCATCTGTTATGGGTACAGATCGTTTATTAACGACAATAATAAGATAGTTTCTCTAGTGAACTACTTTTTTAAGGCCAATATTAATTTATTTTGTAAAAATTCTTCCAATGCCCGCGTAACCTGTTGCTATATTGCAATAGCATTTTCAATCAGCTCTACCCGATTTATGGAGTTGCAAATTTCTTAATTAATTTCAGGAGATTGAAATAATTGATGAAGGAAAGAGAGCAAGGCATTAAAAATAAACATGCCTTGTCTTAAAGCAATGCTTTTTTACTTACGGCAACCTTATCCCGTACAAAAACGCGGGATTTTATTGTGAAACGAATCGGGGCTGGGAGCGAATTTCGAGAGCGGGATTAAGACGGTTCTTTAAAGCACATCCGGCATGCAAACTTTCTTGCAGACTTGGTTTCCATTGCTGAACACCTGCCCTCACCCCATGATCAACGACGACAATAGGTAGCAATGTCCTGCATGGCTTTCTTCTCGACGGCATTGCGCTCTTCATCTTCCATGTAAACCCGCTCCCCTTTGTCATTCAGCCTGAATACCACTTTCCCATCCAGCATCTGCAATGCATGGCGTGCATTCATGCAAATCTGCTGCGCGGCAGCTACCGGTGCAGCCTCTTTTTCTGCCTGCATTTGCCTTTCTATTCGTCTCTTACGAAATTCACGATCATTATCTTCCCAAGTAGAAGTTGGCGTGGTTGCCTGTCGGTCCGGGTTTACCTTGAGCAGCTGAGGCTCCTTCCGTTCTGAAGGCGGCCTGTCGCCATATTGAGTTTTACCATTCTGATCAACCCATTTATAAATTTGCGCAGTTGTCGAAACAGGAAGCAGTAAAGATACAAGCAAGAATAAAGCGGGATATAAAAATTTGGATCGCAAGCTAGCATTCTCCTTCGCGAAGCGCATAGAACACTCATGAGCCTCAAATAAACCGTCTCATACATCCCAGTCCTGATGAAAAGCGATTTCGCCGATATTCAAATCGCTTTTCATACCTGACCAAAGTGAGGAGTTCGCTATTACACGATGAAAAGCGTAATTAGCCCATCCCATAAATATGGGATTTCTGTTTATTTACCCCTTCCAAGCGACCTAAAAGTAGACGAGTAGCCTATTTTGAGCGGAGGAAGGCAGATTACTTCTCCAGGACTGTCAAAATTTTTGCGTATGGCCGCCTGTCGGACTGCCGAGTTCGGCGACGGGAACTATCCCTACGGGCGCATCTCATATCATTAAAAGCCTGGCTGGCATTAGGGTTCCGTCCGACCTTCACTACATATGGGTACAACATGGCTACCACATATCAAGGAATTTATACTTACAAGGATGCGCACGGAAAAATTGAGGCCGTCCAGATAGAAGACAGCTTCGGCAAAGGATCCACTTTGCCAATTGAAGAATATATTCGGCAGAAAATCGAGCCGCCGGCGGAGGTATTGCCAGACAAGAATAGCTATTTACAGTAGACAACCTCAAACCGTGATGCAGGTTTCAAGAGAGAGAATACCGGTCCTATACAAGATCAGGTTTCTACCATAGACATATGCCCGGGCTGGCATCAATCTTGTATTTCTACACTTCATTTCAACGATTCAGTCGATTGCCGGGACAGGAAGCGACTCAGCGAAATCCGGCACTACCATTATTCCTGTTCTGATTACGCCGGAAATGGTTGCAGGAAAATGGATTATTTACGCCTGAACGTGTTTGTCGCAAATTTAGTTGGCGCAATACTTTATTCTTCTCGCTCTAAGCCATCGTAATACTCACGCAAATTTGCCAGTTCCTGAAGTACGTCGAATGGAAAGCCCTTCCGTCCTCCCCGGTCGTCGAGCATGTACTCATTCAAAAGCCTGTCCACTACTTTTGGACGCTCCGCTGCATGCGCTAATTTATTGGCTACACGAGGGAATTTTAATATCAAATTTCTGGGACGAACCGAAGCCGGAAGGCCTCGCAGCCATTCGATCAAGGCAGGCGTAATTGTCAAAGCCTCGAGCTTAACCGGCTTCCGGATTTCTTCATAGTTTTTAGGAGAATGCCGCTGGTGGGCATCTGCCGGTTGGCGGCTGCGATATCCCGCGAACTTGAAAGAAAAATTATCCACGGCCGGCTCCGGAAAAAGACCTTCCACAAGATCTTTCCGAATCATAGCCGCAACAAATTATTTTTCTATAGCTTGGTTCACTCAATCAACCAAGTCTTTGATTCCACTCAATTAATTCAAGCTACTCATACGCTTGCTTTGAGTGCACAGGCATTGATGCCAAATATGGCTTTGATTTTCAGCTTTTGGCCACTTTATCAAAACGCATGTAAAAAAACCCGTGAGACTTATTAAGTCGCACGGGTTCTTGTAGCTTGCCTGCTGTATTAGTGGCGGAAAGGGAGGGATTCGAACCCTCGGTACGCTTGCACGTACGCCTGATTTCGAGTCAGGTACATTCGACCACTCTGCCACCTTTCCTGTCATTCATTTCACTGCATGTTGATAGAGCAGCAAAGCGCGTAATTATAGCAGACTCTTGCCGGGCGGGTAAGTCAGTTTATTTTCCTAAACGAACTTTATTAGCGCCTGCAATGCTTTTTCGCTCCAGTCAAACGCTTGGCGCCAAACGTATCATGCCTCCCATATAAGGCTGTAACGCCTGCGGAATATCTACGCTGCCATCAGCCTGCTGGTAGTTCTCCAGGATGGCAACCAATGTGCGTCCGACGGCCAAACCTGAACCGTTCAGCGTATGCACCAACTCCGGCTTGCCTTGCGCATTACGGAAACGCGCCTGCATGCGGCGTGCCTGGAAAGCTTCGCAATTAGAGACGGAAGAAATTTCCCGGTAGGTGTTTTGTGCAGGCAGCCAGACTTCAAGATCATAAGTTTTCGCCGCACCAAAACCCATGTCGCCGGTACATAGCGTAATGACACGGTAAGGCAGCCCGAGCTTTTTCAAGATATTTTCCGCATGCCCGACCATTTCTTCCAGCGCCTCATAGGACTTTTCAGGATGGACGATCTGCACCATCTCAACCTTGTCGAATTGATGCTGGCGGATCATGCCGCGCGTGTCGCGGCCATAGCTGCCTGCTTCGGAACGAAAGCATGGCGTATGAGCAGTCAATCGGAGCGGCAAAACATCGGCACCGAGAATATCGTCGCGCACCATATTCGTCAGCGGCACTTCCGATGTGGGGATCAGGTATAGCGCCTCGCCCTCGCCTTCCTGTCCACCTTTTTTCGCTGCAAACAAATCGGCCTCAAACTTGGGCAGTTGTCCGGTACCGCGCAAGGAATCGGCATTGACGATATACGGCGTATAGCATTCCGTGTAACCGTGCTCCATCGTATGCGTGTCCAGCATGAACTGCGCCAATGCGCGATGCAAACGTGCTATTCCACCCTTCATTACCGCAAAACGCGATCCGGTCAATTTGGTTGCGGTGTCAAAATCCAGCCCCAGACCAGCGCCGACATCGACATGATCCTTTACTTCAAAATCGAATTGCCGCGGCGTCCCCACTTTCCGCACTTCGACATTTGCCGTTTCATCTTCGCCGACCGGCACGGATTCATGCGGCAAATTAGGAACGGCCAACATGAATTCACTCAATTGTTCCTGAACCACATCCAGGCGCGCTGCGGAAGACTTTAGTTCGTCGCCTATGCCTGCCACTTCCGCCATGACTGCGCTTGCGTCTTCACCTTTTCCTTTTAGCATTCCTACCTGCTTCGACAAGGAATTGCGTTTGCCCTGCAACTCCTCGGTACGGGTCTGGATCTGCTTGCGCTCCGCTTCTAGCGAATTGAAAGATGCGACATCGAGCTGAAATTTGCGTGTTCCAAGGCGTGCTGCGACGGAATTGATGTCTTTGCGAAGTTGTTGAATATCGATCATAGAAATGCGGGTGTCTTATTGCAAAGCCGTCATTGTACCAAGCCAGGCGAATGAAGCCCCTAGTCTTATATCAAGTTCGTTTGCGGTTAATGACCCTTACCGAACCGATTGCAAAAGCATCACTTCTTCTGAGGCGGAACAGCCTGGTCCAGCGATCGCAGATAGGCAAGCTTGTCGGCAATTTTTCCTTCAAGTCCGCGCGGAGTCGGAACATACCAATTGGGATCCGGCATTCCTTCCGGCAAATATGTTTCGCCCGCGGCATAGGCGTCGGGCTCATCATGCGCGTAACGGTAAAGTTTTCCGTACCCGAGCTGTTTCATGAGCTTGGTCGGAGCATTGCGCAGATGCTCGGGAACGGGCCTGGATCTATCCCTGGCCACGAATGCGCGCGCCGCGTTGTAAGCTTTATATGCCGCATTCGACTTTGCTGCACAGGCCAGATAAATGACGGATTCAGCCAGAGCCAGCTCTCCCTCCGGCGAACCGAGACGTTCATAGGTTTCCGCGGCATCCAGTGCCAGACGTAGAGCGCGCGGATCTGCAAGACCGATGTCTTCGCTGGCCATGCGAATGATACGGCGGGCGAGATATCGCGGGTCGGCACCGCCGTCGAGCATGCGGACAAACCAGTACAGGGAAGCATCGGGATTGGAGCCGCGCACGGATTTATGCAATGCCGAAATCTGGTCATAAAACGCGTCGCCCCCTTTATCGAAGCGGCGCAGGATATCGCCCAGGCACTCGGACAGGAGAGCAACGTCGACCTCTTCCATTCCTTTTGCCTGGGCGGCACGGGCGGTTATCTCGAGGTTGTTCAAGAGCTTGCGTCCATCCCCGTCTGCACTCGATACCAGAATTTGTTTCGCCTCGTCGGTGAAGCGCAATCCGCCTAATTCGGCGCGGCAGGCACGTTCCACTAACTGTGCAAGATCTTCGTCTGACAGCGATTTCAGTACATAGACCGCAGCACGGGACAATAAAGCACTGTTGACTTCAAAAGAAGGATTTTCGGTCGTTGCACCAATAAATGTGAACAAGCCGCTTTCCACATGCGGCAAGAATGCATCCTGCTGGCTTTTATTGAAGCGGTGGACTTCATCGACGAATAAGATTGTTCGCCGTCCCGACGTTGCCCGTACAAGTTCGGCGCGTTCGACGGCTTCGCGGATATCCTTGACGCCTGAAAGTACGGCGGACAATGCAATGAATTCCGCATGGAAGCCATCGGCCATCAGGCGAGCAAGCGTGGTTTTTCCCACCCCCGGCGGCCCCCATAGAATCATTGAATGCGGCTCGCCGGATTGGAATGCCACGCGCAAAGGCTTGCCTTGTCCCAGCAAATGCTGCTGTCCAATGACCTCGTCAAGATTCTTGGGACGCAAACGCTCTGCAAGCGGGATAGGATGATTCACGTTTTGGATGTGTAATTAATTAATGAGGCGCGTGGTAACCGCGCCTCATATGAAGACCATACGGCATCTGACAAAATATCTTTTTCTGCAAGCAGCGTGCTGCATTGAGACTGTTTGTCTTACTCAAGATACTGTCTGCAAAGCTTCACTTTTCCATCAACATTCTGGCAAACGTTCCAGGAAACGAAAACTGAACGATTTTACTGCTGAAATACGTCCGCTCCCTTTGGAGCCTTGAATTTGAACTGGTCCGTAGAGACGGGTGGATTCTTTTCAAATTTCGTAAAGGACAGCTGCGAAACTTGTCCGAATGAGTCGCGCAGTTCCATTGCAACCGGCATGCCGTTGCGCAGGCCTATGCTGATGCTGTCAAAGGTCGTGTCCTTGGTTTTTGGTGTGGCCTGCAGCCATTCCACGCCATCTTTGCTCGGAGCTTCCTTTAAGGTGAAATTCTTTTCCAGGTCGTTGCTGCCGAAGAGAATGGCCGCCGGCGAAGAGCCAAGCGCATTTCCAAGCTTCTTTACGGTGACCTGGTTCAGGTCCTTGTCATAAATATAGAGCTTCTCGCCATCGGCCTGGAGAACCTGCTCGTAAGGTTTTTGATAAGTCCAGATGAATTTGCCTGGCCGCGCAAACTGGAAAGTGCCACTGGAGGCCGGAGATGCACCCGGTTTTTCCTGTCCGTTGCCCTCGACCTTAATCTGACGCTGAACGAATTCGCCTTTTGCCGACTTGGTGCTCGCTACAAAGGACTTGAATTGTTCGAGTGCCGCTGCATTGACAATGCCGGGCACTGCCAAAACTCCCGCAAAAAACAGGGATGCGGCAACCCGCGACGAAGCTGCCCTGCTCAGGCAAACGCTAAATTTATCTTTCAAAATTTTTCCTATTCAGTAGTTCCGGCAGGAACCAAAATTTCTCGGTTTCCATTTGATTGCATCGAGGAAACCAAGCCGCTTTGTTCCATTTGCTCCAGCAAACGTGCGGCGCGATTGTAGCCGATACGCAAATGCCGCTGTACCAGCGAAATCGAGGCCCGACGATTCTTCAGGACGATCGCAACGGCCTGGTCGTACATCGGATCGGCTTCGCCGCTTGCTGCGCCCTCACCACCTACAACGCCCTCGGCACCATCTTCGCTGACACCACCTTCTAGGATACCTTCGATATAGTTGGGTTCCCCCTGGGATTTGAGGTGATCGACAACACGGTGCACTTCATCGTCCGATACGAATGCGCCGTGCACGCGAACCGGCAAGCCGGTGCCGGGCGGCATATACAGCATGTCGCCCATGCCAAGCAGCGCTTCCGCGCCCATTTGATCCAGGATCGTACGCGAGTCGATTTTGCTGCTGACCTGGAATGCGATACGGGTTGGAATATTGGCCTTGATCAAACCGGTAATCACGTCAACAGATGGTCGTTGCGTCGCCAGGATCAGATGGATGCCGGCCGCACGGGCTTTTTGCGCGATTCGCGCGATCAGTTCCTCGATCTTTTTACCGACCACCATCATCAGATCCGCCAGCTCGTCAATAATGATGACAATCGTCGGCAGTTTTTCCAGCGGCTCAGGGGCATCCGGAGTCAGGCTGAAGGGGTTGGGAATTTTTTCTTCCCGCTTTTCGGCGTCGGCGATCTTCTGGTTGTAACCGGCCAGATTGCGTACTCCCAGCTTGGACATCAGCTTGTAGCGCCGCTCCATCTCGTTTACTGCCCAATTCAATGCATGGCCTGCCTGCCGCATATCGGTGACGACAGGTGCCAGCAGATGCGGAATGCCTTCATAAATCGACAGTTCCAGCATCTTCGGGTCAATCAGAATCAGTCTTACCTGGTTGGGATCCGATTTGTACAACAGCGAAAGAATGGTCGCATTGATGCCCACCGATTTACCCGAACCCGTCGTACCGGCAACCAGCAGGTGCGGCATCTTCGCCAGATCCGCCACCACCGGATGGCCCGCGATATCCTTGCCTAAGGCGACAGTCAGGCTCGAAGCGCTGTCGTTATAAACCTTGGAGCCCAGAATTTCGGTCAAGCGAACGATTTGACGCTTAGGATTGGGCAATTCCAAGCCCATGTAGTTTTTGCCCGGAATCGTCTCCACTACGCGAATTGAAGTCAGGGACAAGGCGCGCGCCAGATCTCGCGCAAGATTCACGATCTGGCTGCCCTTTACTCCGGTTGCCGGCTCGATCTCGTAACGCGTAATGACCGGCCCTGGATAGGCAGCCACGACTTTGACTTCCACGCCGAAGTCGGACAGTTTCTTTTCTATCAGGCGGCTCGTGAATTCGAGCGTTTCAATGCTGACTGTTTCCTGTGCCTGCGGTGCCTCATCCAGCAAGGACAAGGGCGGCAGGTTCGTATCGGGCAGATCGGTGAAGAGGGAAACCTGCCTTTCCTTCTCTATCCGGTCTGACTTTGGAACTGCAACAACTTGCGGTTCAATCCGGATAGGCGGAGCTTCAACGATTTTCGCGCGTTCCTGAACCACTATTTCTTCCCGCTTGACCGCCGCAACTTCGCCTAATTTGCGATCCTTGCGCGCCATATAGCGATTTTTCATCCAGATAATCGCCGTTTCTATTGCAGCCCCGATACGCTCTGCGACCGCGAGCCAGGAAACCTGAAAAAACAGGCTAAAGCCCAAGCCGAACAGCAGCAGCAGCACCAGGGTTGCTCCGGTAAATCCAAGACTGCTTTGCGCCGACGATCCAATCAGCTCGCCCAGTACACCACCGGGCGCGCGGGGCAGTTGCGCTTTCAATGTGTACATGCGCATATATTCGATACCGACGCTTCCGGTCATCAGCAGCACGAATCCTATGCTGCGAATAACGGTTTCCTGCGGATGTTTAGGCTCTGGCTCGCGCTGCAGAAAAAATCGCTCGGACAGGCGCCGATATCCGGTCCATACCGATCGCAGAAGCATAATGCACCACCACCAGGCGGAGAAACCGAATACAAACAGCATCAGATCCGCAACCCATGCGCCCAGCTTCCCGCCCCAGTTATTCAGATTGGGCACCAGACTCGCATGAGACCATCCGGGATCGGCTTTTGAATAAGTGGAAAATACCAGGAGCAGATAAACTGCCAATACTACGAGCGCAAGCCAGCGTGCCTCGGACAAAAGGCGCACCAGTCGATTCGGCGCTGGTTCAGGGGGCGCGGTATTGCGTGTATATGCTTGCGTCGTTTTAGTCATAAAATTGATGCGATTTCGCCAATAAATCCGGCATCCGGAGATATGCCTACGGGGGACGTCATCGCTGCATGAAATTCCTGATCGTCTATAATCTTAACTAGTTTTTGCCCGTATTACTCTATAAATAAGGTAATCGTTGAAATTTCGCCATATGCCGATATATGTGAGATACAGGAATCGTTCATCGGCAAGCCAATAACAAAACCAATCAGCTAATTTTTCTTTCTAGATTATTTATATGCCAACTTCCAAACACGCTCATGTTCTGATTCTCGGCTCCGGACCGGCCGGCTACAGCGCTGCAGTCTATGCAGCACGCGCCAATCTCAAACCGGTGCTCATCACCGGCGTTGAACAGGGCGGGCAACTGATGACAACGACGGACGTGGAAAACTGGCCAGGCGATCCGATGGGTGTGCAAGGACCCGAACTGATGCAGCGGTTATTGCAGCACGCGGAACGGTTTAATACCGAGATTATTTTTGATCATATTCATACCGCGAAATTGACTGAGAAACCGATTCGACTTATAGGCGACGTCGGTGAATATACCTGCGATTCCTTGATTATCGCAACCGGCGCATCCGCCCAGTATCTTGGCCTTCCTTCGGAAGAATTATTCATGGGGAAAGGGGTCTCGGCATGCGCCACCTGCGACGGATTCTTTTACCGCAACCAGGAAGTTGCCGTAGTCGGCGGAGGCAACACGGCAGTCGAGGAGGCGCTTTACCTGTCGAATATTGCGAACAAAGTGACCGTCATTCATCGTCGCGACAAATTCCGCGCCGAGGCGATTCTTATCGACCGGTTAATGGCCAAAGTCAAAGAAGGCAAGGTTGAAATCAAATGGAACCACACACTCGATGAAGTGATTGGCGATGACAGCGGCGTGACCGGAGTCAAAATCAAGTCGACGGCGGACGGAAGCGTTTCCACTATCAAGCTGCATGGCGTGTTCATTGCAATTGGCCACAAGCCAAATACAGATCTCTTCGAAGGGCAGCTTGATATGGCTAACGGCTACATCAAGACCAAGACCGGACTGGAAGGCATGGCGACGGCAACCAATATACCGGGCGTCTTTGCGGCAGGCGATGTGCAGGACCATGTCTACCGCCAGGCAATTACCAGTGCCGGCACCGGATGCATGGCAGCGCTGGACGCACAACGCTATCTGGAGAGCCTGCAAGCGTAAACATTCGTACTCGCGATGCGAAAATGTCCGCATCGCACAAGAAACTTGGATTCATCATGGCTGGTCCAATTAAGGACTTTTCAGATTTGCGCAAGCTGCGCAACGCTCTTAAAGAACAGGACGAGGCACGGCGTCAGGCGGAAGCACAACGCAGGCGGCAAGAACAAGAGGCCAAGCGTGATGCCGAACTCTTTCGCCGCACTGTCGGTGATGTTGCGCCTCTGCCTGGCACGGACAAAGTGGTCGGGCATGGCCCTCGTCCCTTGCCGATTGCGCGCCAGCACTTGGCTGATGAACAGGCTGCCCTTCAGGAATCTCTTTCTGATGAATTCAGTGTCGAAACTCTGCTCGACACTGACGAAGCCCTTAGTTTCGCGCGCAACGGAATTGGGCCTGATACCTTGCGCAAGCTACGCAGGGGGCACTGGGTCATCCAGAATCAGCTTGATCTGCATGGCATGCGCACGGACGAGGCGCGCGAAGCGCTGGCGCAGTTTCTCCGCAACGCCCATAGGCGCGGCCAACGCTGTGTACGGGTGATCCATGGAAAGGGACTGGGATCCGTCAATAAAGAACCCGTCCTGAAAAGCAAGGTAAGAAACTGGCTGGTGCAGAAAGAGGAAGTGATTGCCTTTTGCCAGGCCAAAGCTGCCGACGGCGGCTCTGGCGCACTGGTAGTGTTGTTAAAGGCCAGTTAAAAAAGCGTCAAACGGCGTCGGGACCGGTTTCCCCGGTACGAATGCGGATTACCTGCTCTACCGTACGCACGAAAATCTTACCGTCTCCGATTTTCCCGGTCCGTGCGGCCTTGATGATTGCATCGACCGCGTTGTCGCACACCTCATCTGCAACGACCGCTTCCACTTTCACCTTGGGCAGAAAGTCCACAACGTATTCGGCACCACGATACAGTTCGGTATGCCCTTTTTGTCGGCCGAATCCCTTGACTTCGGTGACTGTCAATCCGGTCACGCCGACTTCCGCCAAGGCTTCGCGTACTTCGTCAAGTTTAAACGGCTTGATAATTGCGGTGATCTGTTTCATGAGAACGGTTTCCCCCGATAATCGAATTTTTCTTATTTTAATCCTTAAAAGGCCGGCGCGCGGTATGCAATTTTCCAAAGGCGCAAGCCGTTCTTCTTTGCAGCATGTCGGCAATCCGGGCGTTTGAGGTTTGTCAGAAAATGATTGGATACAGTCGACACCACCAATTGAAATGGAAGTATCTGACATTTACCAGGGGCCTCTATACCTACCTCCACGCAAAGGCTGCGCAAGTTCCGTACAATGGGCCGTGCGTGTCGGGCCTGACGCTTGTCGAGTCCGAATACGCTAATGAATGCCAGAATCGACAAACCAGATCCTACACTTACGTGAATTATCAACGACGCATCGTTTCTTCTCTCTCGGAAATCGGCCAGGTGCCCTGGGATGCGCTGGTCGCAAAGCAAGACGAAGCCAATCCCTTTATTTCCTTTGCATTTCTGGATGCCTTGCATCAGTCCGGGTCGGCATCGGTAAAAACTGGATGGAGCCCGCAGTTCCTGACTCTGTGGACGGATCGTCGCCTTGTGGCTGCAATGCCGCTCTACGTCAAAGCGCATTCCTACGGAGAGTATGTTTTCGACTGGGCCTGGGCCGACGCCTATCAGCGGCATGGGCTCGACTATTATCCCAAACTGTTGTCCGCAATCCCGTTCACTCCGGTTTCGGGAAATCGATTCTTGGCCGAAGATGCCGCATCTCGCAACGCACTCGTCCAGGCTTTACTGGAATTGCAGGAAAGCTCCGATGTGTCGTCCAGCCACATCCTGTTTCCTACGGAAGAAGAAGCTGAAACTCTGCAAGACGCCGGTTTTTTCCTGCGTCGCAGCGTGCAATTTCATTGGCGTAATGAGGGATACCATAGCTTTGAGGAATTTCTCTCGACGCTCGAACAAAAGAAGCGGAAAAACATTCGTGCGGAACGTCGAAAAGTGCAGGAAGCGGGAATCAGTTTCCGGCAGGTGCCCGGCTCCGAAGCAACGGAAAGCGACTGGCGTTTCTTCAAACACTGTTACGATCACACCTACCGCTCGCACTATTCGACGCCCTATCTGAATTTGGATTTTTTCCTGCGCATCGGTGCGAACATGCCCCAGAACATACTCCTTGTAGTCGCGGAACGACAAGGAAGACCCATCGCCTCGTCGCTGGTAATCCATGATCGAAGGACGCTGTATGGCCGCTACTGGGGAGCAATCGAACACCATCCATGCCTTCATTTCGAGACCGCTTATTATCAGCCTCTGGAATTCTGCATACGGCACGGGATTACCTGGTTCGAGGGAGGCGCACAAGGAGAACACAAAATGGCTAGGGGTTTTCTTCCTCAACAAACCTGGTCGGCACACTGGCTGAGTAATCCGGCCTTCGCCCAGGCCGTGAAACACCATCTTGAACAAGAAAGCGGGAATATTGCACTTTATGTCGACGAACTGAACGAGCACAGTCCGTTTAAATCACCGCCCGGATAGCTGCTTAAAATCAAGATAAGGGCTTTAAATCCTGGGTTCCAGGGCACTTATGCAACGGATTGACTTGTAAGATACGCAAGTTCAGGGCATTCTTGTCATTTATGACCTTTTCCTCCGGATCTGCTTCACCTCGTGCCACGGTGCCAATGACCCGCATCGGACGGTTTCGCATCGTGCGCGAACTTGGGCGAGGCGCCATCGGAACAGTCTATCTCGGTCATGATCCCATCATTGATCGCAGTGTTGCCATCAAAATTCTCAATTCGCGTCTTCCGCGCGGAGATAAAAAGAAGTACGAGCAGCAGTTCATCAACGAAGCCCGGGCAGCCGGACGTCTGTCGCATCCAAATATCGTCACGATTTACGACGCATCCGTTGAAGACGGAACGACATATATTGCAATGGAATATTTGCAAGGCAAGGAACTGGATAAACTGCTAGATTCCGAACACCGCTTTGTCATGAATGACATTGCCGTGATCATTCTGAGAATTGCCGACGCGCTCAATTACGCACATAAGAATGGTGTCATCCACCGCGATATCAAACCTGCCAACATCTTCCTGATTGACGACGACACGCCGAAAGTAGTGGACTTCGGCATCGCCCGGGCCCCCAACCGGCTCTCCGACGACGATGCAGAGCAGGCCTACACCTTATTCAAGAACAATCTGCTTGGCACGCCCAATTACATGTCACCCGAGCAGGCCATGGGGCGCCAGGCCGATCATCGCTCAGACATTTATTCATTAGGCATCATCATGTACGAGATGCTGACGGGGACCAAACCCTTCAAGTCACGCGATACGAATCATCTGCTCCAGCAAATCGCATTCAAAGTTCCGACAACGCCGCATCTGGTCGATCCGCAAGTACCGATCATTCTATCGAATATCGCGATGATGGCCATGAACAAGCGTGCGGAAAAGCGTTATCAAAGCGCGCAGGAAATGGTTCTCGACCTGAGGCGTTACCTCTCTCAGGCCAAGCGGGGCCGGCAGGAGGCAAGAAACGAGGAAGCGGCAATCGCAGCATCGATACGCCCTACTGCAAACGCAGCCCCAAAGCGACGGCTGATGTTTCTGGCGGCTTGTGCTGTAGGACTTGGCGCATTTGGTATGACTACCGTCAAACGTCGACGCTAGGAAAGCTCAAACATGCAAGGCAGGCATCGGATACGGAGCCTACCTTAACTGCAATACGAGCAAGGCCATAATTCAGAGGAAATTCAGAAGGAAGGTGAGTCAGAGAGGTCGGCTTCAGTAGCTGAAAGGAAGTGCGCGATCACGCACTTCCCGCCCAAAACTGGCAATAAGCCAGTCCATGACGCAATTTAGGATTTCTGAGCTGACTTCTTGTAGGACTCGACGCCGTTCATGATTTCGGCCTTCGCTTCGTCAGGCCCGACCCACTTCTCGACCTTGACCCACTTTCCTTTTTCCAGATCCTTGTAGTGCTCGAAGAAGTGCTGGATTTGCTGTAACAGCAGTTCACTCACGTCTTCCGGCTTCTGCCAATTTTTGTAAATCGAGCACAGCTTGTCCACCGGAACCGCAAGCACCTTGGCATCGCCTCCTGCTTCATCCGTCATTTTCAGCATGCCGATTGCGCGGCAGCGGATCACTGCACCCGGCAACAATGCGAACGGCGTGACTACCAGCACATCGACCGGATCGCCATCATCGGACAGCGTTTGGGGTACATAGCCGTAATTGCAGGGATAGTGCATTGCCGTGCTCATGAAACGATCAACGAAAATCGCGCCCGTTTCCTTGTCGACTTCGTACTTGATCGGGTCCGCATTCATGGGGATCTCAATGATCACATTAAAATCGTTCGGCACATCGCGGCCGGCATTAACTAGATTGAGGCTCATGTTGGAACTTTCTGATTGTTGAAAATAGTTTAAAACCGAGAATTATAGCGATTTCATGTCTGCGCTTCGAACGGCCCCAGAATGAAATGTGCGCCGGAACAAAGGAAAATTTAGGCACTTACTCTGGTTCAAGCGTTCGCTAGAGCATGGTTGCCAAAGCGCAAAGCCTGAAATGCGAAGCGGCTTCTACGGGTTGATTGAGAGACTCATGCAAATGAGCAAGTTTCAGGTGCGCTTCACGAATCGTTTCCGAATCGACAGCATCGGAAAGCGCCTGCTCCAGATAGCGTTGCGCCTTCCCCCAAAGTTTTTGCTTGAGGCAAAGCGTTCCCAGAGTCAAAGCGAGCTCAGCATCGGCCGGTCGCTTGGCCAGCCATTCTTCACACCTTTCGATCTGGGAAAGCAGTATCGGCGATCCCTCAGCTCCTGCGGACTTCCGGTAAGCATGCACAAGCCTTGAGTCCCACTCCACCGCCAAGGATGCCTCAATTATTTTTCCTGCGTCCTCGTGCAAGCCTCTGGCATTGAATGCATTGGCCGCCCGCAGAGCGATAGACGGCTGCAGCCGCTCCTGTGCCGGGACAGCTGACCATACGCGGCGCAGCGTCTCTACGTCTTGACTCCGATCGGCCAAAATGTCTTCGTAAGCCAATTCGCGCAATCGTTTCGACAATGCCGGATGCAAAGCGTTATTTTTGTCCAGTGTACGCGTGAGGCGTAATACCTCCGGCCAGTTCCTGGCCCGCTGATTGGCCTTCAGGGCCAGGCGCAGGGCATGGATATGCCGCGTTCCGCTGGCATTCAATTCCTTGACTGCGTCCAGTGCCGCTTCGGACCTTTCTTCATCGACCAGTAATTCGATTTCCGTCATCAATCGTGCTGTCTTCAGTGAAGCATCCTGCGCGGCGGTGGCAAGCCATTGATCGCGCCTTTCCATTTCCTGAAGGCGATGGGCGGCACGCGCAGCAATCAATGCAGCCAGCCCTGTGTTGTCGGGAGATTGTGCGGCGCGCGACGCTGCCCTCTCCGAATGGCCGAAACGCCCCTCGAAGAGCGCCCTCAATGCATCCCTGAAAGCGCGATTCCCTTCCCGCTCGCGCTTTTCCTGACGGTAAAGCGCCACCCGTGCAGGCATGTTTTTCGTTACACGGATGGCTTTGAGGACGCCGTAAATCAATACGAACAGCAGCCCCATCAGGACGATGAAAAAATTCATCGACAGATCGATTCGATAAGGCGGATAGAAAAAAACCACATTGCCCGGATTGAAGCGGGCAGCAACTGCCAGCCCGATAGCGGCTGCAAACAGGAAAATGATCCAGATAAATAGACGCATATATTCTTAAATTCTTGCCGTTATCTTGCCACTACGTTGCCCCAGGCGCGCGAACATATTTATGGCTTTGCCTTGTAATAATTGCGCACGGCATCAAGGCTTTCGGACAGTGTAGGCAAGTCGATCGCCAGATTGCTGGCCTGGACCTGCTTCAATAGGGACTGGGTAGCCTGTGTCTGTTTGGCCCGGGTATCGAAATATTTTGCGATGATGTCCTGCGCGGCAATGACATCGCTGCGGAAGGCAGATTCATTGCGAGACAACAAGGCAAGGCGCGCATTCAACAGGCGCAGCTTCAGATTCTCCCGGACATAGAAGGCTTCGGTCGGCGAAAGAAGCAAGGCATCAGGGTTTTGCACATTGCGCACGCGGATCAATTGCCGGATCTCCACCCACATCTCGTTGGTCCAGCTACGCCACTTTTCACCGAAGTCGGCTAACCAATCCCCTGCAGCACTTGCAGACGCGGCGGAAGAGCCGGTTGAACTTCTCAGGATTGAGCCGTTTCCCCTGGCATTTTTAGGCTGCGTTGCCGGCAAAGAGGTTTTTTCATCGGCCAGCAAAGGCATCTTGTCGATCTGGCTGATGACCGTGTCAATCCGTAACGCCGTTCCGGCCAGATCCACGCCGGGCAGTGCTTTCAGCCGCTCCATGTCTTTCGCGATCGCGCGCCGCAGGAAGATGAATTGCGGCTTGTCCAGGCGAGCCAGGCGGCTGTCGGCATTTTGCAGGGCGATCAACGCTCCCTGAACATTTCCTGCCAATTGCAGCTGCTGACTGGCTGTCGACAAAACCTGCTCGATTTCGGAAAGCGTCCAGTCATCACGGTTTTTATACAGCTCCTGGTAGAGCTGCTCTAATGCGACCTGCTGACTTTGGGCTTCGACCTGCTTGGATTCCAGCAAATTCAGCTTGGACTGCACATCCTTCATCCCATCCTGCACGGATCTTGCGATCGACTTGGTCTCTGTGTTGGAAAGGTCATGACTCTGAAGACGCTGCGCCACTTCTTTTCGCAGGAACCGGAGTTCATTTCGCGTCTTCCACCATTGCATTGCAACCAGCAGCGTCAAAACAATCAACGCCGCCACGATGGCATTCTGCGCCAGCTGGCCTTTTCGGCCAGGAGAGCCGGCAGGCAATGCCATGGTTTCATTCCGGCTTGGCGCCGTCGGTTGCGGGTCGACTTGAGGAGAAGATGGAATTTCGTTCATGGTCGGCATTGTAACGCGGCAAGCAATCCGGCGTCCCCGGAAACCGTCAAAATCAGCTTGCCAAATCCCAGTTCCCGAGCCGTCGTTTCGATACGGGCATGAGGAACAAAAAACGTTTGTTGTTGCAACTTTTGCACACCGGCGTCACCCGCCGTTTCTTTCGTCATTTGAACAAGATTGCGCATGGCTTCGGAACTAGTCACGATCCAGTCGTGCTCCGACCGGATCAATGCAGTCAGCCGATCGCGCCGATTCGAGTCAAGCACAGGCACGCTGCGACGGTATGCCGCAACCTGCTCCACCTGTATGCCGTGGGCGCGCAGTTCATCGGCCAGCAATTCCCGACCGGATTCACCCCTGACGATCAAAACCGGTTTGCCGCCCAGCTTCTGGATATCCAGCACTGCAAGCAGTCCCTCGGAGTCACTGTGATCCGGATCGGTGGGACTGAAGATGGTATGGGCAGGTGCAGTAATTCCATGTTCCGCCAGGGCGTTGCGGCTACCTTCGCCCACTATCCCGATCGGAACGCCTTGCGGCCACGAATCGATTCTTGAAAACACGGAATGAATCGCATTCGGGCTGACAAATGCCACCATGCCATAATGCCCCAGGTTTTGGAGAGCAGACAAAAGCGGCCGCACGTCGGCCAAAGGATGGATTTCCAGCAAAGGGAAAAGAATTGCCTGCCGGCCAAGCGCTGCAATGCCTGCTGCCAGGCGCTCGGCCTGGGCAAGCGGCCGGGTTACGACTACCGGATTAGGCATTGGTCATGCAGGCAGCCAGAATTGCAGCTGCGTCTTGTGCCTTCAAGTCGTTCGCGATGTGGCTGCCGAGCGCTTCCGGCTCATCTGCCGGACCGGAAGCATAAGCGGTCGCAACACGCCGGCCATCGGGCGTGGCAACCATGGCACGCAAATGCATCTGGTCCCCGTCGATTGTTGCGAACGCCGCCAGAGGAATCTGGCAGCTTCCGCCAAACACCCTGGACACGGCGCGCTCGGCTGTCACTGCACGGGCAGTATCAATGTCGTTCAGTGGCGCAAGGAGCGGCCTCAGTTCTTCCCTGTTGCTGCAGATTTCGATCGCCATTGCGCCTTGACCGGGCGCCGGAATGCTTTGCTGCGAGTCGATCAAGGCTCGTATCCGCTGGTGCAGGCCCAGGCGCTTCAAACCGGCCGCAGCAAGAATGATGGCCGCATAATCCCCCCTGTCCAGCTTGGCAAGCCGCGTATCGACATTGCCGCGCAGAGGCTGGATTACCAGGTCGGGATAGCGCGCTGCAACCAGCGCTTGTCTCCGGAGGCTGCTGGTGCCGACGACCGCCCCCGCCGGCAAAGCGTCGAGCGAGGCATAGTCGTTCGACACGAAGGCGTCCCGCGGATCCTCGCGCTGCAAATAGGCAGCCAGCTCGAATCCCTCCGGCAACTCCATCGGCACATCCTTGAGCGAATGCACGGCCAGGTCCGCGCGCCCTTCGGACATTGCAACTTCCAATTCCTTGACGAACAGGCCTTTTCCGCCCACTTTTGAAAGTGTCCTGTCGAGAATTTGATCGCCGCGCGTCGTCATGCCGAGAATTTCGACCTCGCACTGCGGATATAATGCGGAAAGTTTTGCGCGTACGTGTTCCGCCTGCCACATGGCAAGACGGCTTTCACGTGATGCGATAACAAGTTTGGATGGGAGAGGTGCTTTCAAAACGGGCTCTTTCATTCGCCTCGCGACGTCGCGCAGGGCATGGTTGTTGCAATCTGAATCGAATAAATTTTATCATGCGCCACTTCGCTTAATCCGTTCACCATTACAATCTTTCATCTTTTAGATTTCATCCAACTTTCTCCACTATGGCAAAACAGACCACGCTTTCGACCCGCAGCCCAAAAGCCTCGGCCAACCCAGATGCCCCGCTTAAAGAAGATATCCGCCTGCTGGGACAGTTATTGGGTGATGTGTTGCGCGAGAAGGAAGGCCAGACTGCATTTGAAATTGTCGAAACCATCCGGCAAACCGCAGTACGCTTCCGGCGTGAATCCGATGCACAGTCGGGTGCGGATCTCAATAAGCTGCTCAAGAAACTGACACGCGAACAGACGATTTCCGTAGTGCGCGCATTTTCGTATTTTTCGCATCTGGTCAACATTGCAGAAGACCAGCACCTTAACCGATTGCACCGCGCGCGCCTTTTATCTGGCGCAGATCCCGAACAGGGAACAGTTGCACATGCGTTTTCAAAATTGCGCGAAGCCGGGGTAACCGGAAGTGAAGTACGAAAATTTTTCAGAAATGCCCTGATCTCTCCCGTCCTGACCGCGCATCCGACCGAGGTGCAACGTAAAAGCATCCTGGATGCGGAACATGAAATTGCCCGCCTCCTTGCGGAACGCGATCTTCCACTGACACCGAAAGAGCGGGACCGCAACCGTGAAATGCTGCATGCTCAGGTTGCAACGCTCTGGCAAACCCGCATGCTGCGCTACACCAAGCTGAGCGTGTCCGACGAGATCGACAATGCACTTACCTATTACCGCAGCACATTCCTGCACGAATTGCCTGCGCTGTACGACGACATCAATGAAGAGCTGACAGAACATTTTCCACAGCGCGCAAGCCAATCCACCTCCCAAACCGATCTGCTGGAATTCGTCCAGATGGGAAGCTGGATCGGCGGCGACCGCGACGGCAATCCGAATGTCAATGCCGCGACGATGCAACATGCCTTGGCCCGCCAGTCCACTACAGCACTGGAATTCTATCTCGATCAAGTGCATACACTCGGTTCGGAGCTGTCCCTGTCGACCCTGCTGGTCGATGTCAGCCCTGAGCTTCAGGCTTTGGCGAACAAGTCGCCCGATGTATCCGCGCACCGCACCGATGAGCCATACCGCCGAGCCCTGATTGTCATTTATGCACGCCTTGCGGCAACGGCACGGTCCCTGGGTGCAACCAATATCCTGCGGCAGGAAGTCATGCAGGAAGCACCATATGCAACGGCCAGCGCATTCACCGCCGACCTGCAACTGCTGGTCGATTCGCTCAACTCTCACCACGGTGCCGTGCTGGTCAAGCCGCGCCTCGCCATGATCAAGCGCGCTTCCGAAATTTTCGGGTTCCATCTCGCTACCCTGGATATGCGCCAGAGTTCGGATGTGCATGAGCGTGTCATCACCGAATTATTCCAGCGTGCACGCGTAGAAACCGATTATGCAGCCCTTCCCGAAGAGGAAAAAATTGCGCTCTTGCTGGGGGAGCTGGACAAGCCGCGCCTGCTTTATTCCCCGTATGTCGACTACTCGGAAGAGACAAATTCCGAACTGGCCATCCTTCGCGTGGCGCGCGAGATCCGCAAGCGCTATGGATCGCGTGCAATCCGCAACTACATTATTTCTCACACGGAAACCGTTTCCGACCTGCTGGAGGTATTTCTTCTGCAAAGAGAGACAGGCCTGATGCGGATCTCCTCTGACAGCAATACGAAAGGCGAAAACGACTCGGAAGCCGAACTGATGGTCATTCCATTATTCGAGACCATCCCGGACCTGCGCTGCGCTGCAGACATCATGGAACGGCTGATGGCCATTCCCCAGGTAAAGCTGCTGATTGAAAAGCAGGACAACCTGCAGGAAGTCATGCTGGGCTATTCCGATTCCAACAAAGACGGAGGTTTCCTGACATCCAACTGGGAGCTGTACAAGGCTGAAACGCAACTGGTACGCGTGTTCGACCGTGCGGGTGTGCAGTTGCGCCTGTTCCATGGCCGCGGCGGTACGGTCGGCCGCGGCGGCGGTCCAAGCTACGAAGCCATCCTTGCGCAACCACCCAGGACGGTCAACGGTCAGATACGCTTGACCGAACAAGGCGAAATCATTTCATCGAAATTCTCCAATCCCGAAATCGGCCGGCGCAATCTGGAACTCCTGGTTGCGGCCACGGTAGAGGCCAGCCTGATGCCCCATGCTGCAGAAGGAAAACGCGCCAAGCGTTTGGCTGAATTCCAGCAGGTCATGGAAGAACTGTCGGAGCGCGCCTACAAAGCTTACCGAAACCTGGTGTACCAGACGCCAGGATTCACGGATTATTTTTTCAGCGCCACACCGATTGCAGAGATCGCGGAGCTGAACATCGGTTCGCGTCCTGCCTCGCGCAAGAAAACCAGGCGTATCGAGGATCTTCGTGCCATCCCGTGGGGATTCTCGTGGGGACAATGCCGCTTGCTTCTGCCGGGCTGGTACGGCTTCGGCAGCGCGGTATCGTCCTGGCTGGAAGAAAGCGACGACCGCTCGCGCAAGGAAAAGCTGACCACCCTGCGCGCAATGCTTAAGGAATGGCCGCTCTTCGCTACACTGGTTTCCAACATGGACATGGTGCTGGCGAAAACCGACCTTGCGGTTGCGTGGCGTTATGCGGAATTGGTGAGCGACAGGAAGCTGCGCAACAATATCTACAAGCGCATCGTCACGGAACATGAGCTCACGATCAATAGCCTGAATGTGATCACTGGCGTCAAGGAAAGACTTGCCGGCAATCCGATGCTCGCACGCTCGATCAAGAACCGTGTTCCCTACCTTGATCCATTGAATCACCTGCAAGTGGAGCTGCTCAAGCGGCACCGCACCGTGGGGGCAGACGATGAGAACGCCGACAAGCGCGTCCGGCGCGGCATTCATCTTTCGATCAACGGCATTGCGGCCGGATTGCGTAATACAGGGTAATGTGCCTTTGGCTGCGGCTCCTGCGTAGGGGCTGCAGCGTTAAGTGGATTAAGCATGGTGATCAGGGCGTGGATATCGCGCAGGATCGACTTCGCCCCTAGCGCACCAGGCTTTTTACGATCGGCCATTGACGGCGCGATATTGGCAGGCGCTCCTCTACGCTTCTAAGGATAACTTGCCATGTTTCCTGGTTTTTTCCACCCTCGGCCTCAGCATCCACTGCAACCGTGCCGCGCTCTACACCGATGATGGCTTCGCGCGCAACAAGCGCATTACGGTGGACGCGCACAAGCACCTCCGCAAGCTCTTCCTCGATCGACAGCAAGGATTCCTCGATCAGGTATTCGTGCTCTCTTGTGCGAAGCGTCACATATTTTTGTTCCGCCTTCAGATAAATAACCTCCGATACGGGAACCAGCAGAACCCGGCCCCTTTCCTGCACCGAGAAATGCCTGCGCCGCGGGCTTCGGTTTTCCGCACTGGCAACCGCATTTGCGGCCCCAGCCTGGCTTCGCATGCGTACCACGCGCTGGATTGCATCGGCCAGGCGCTCTGCCCGCACCGGCTTGAGAAGATAATCAAGCGCATGTACATCAAATGCCTTCAGCGCAAACTCGTCGTAGGCACTGATGAAAATAACGGATGGAGCATTGAAATCCGGCCCTGCCAATATTTCCGCAAGCTGGATTCCGGTCATTCCGGGCATTTGTACGTCCAGCAAAATGATGTCGGGCCGGGACTCGCGAATGTGGTCGCAGGCGATGTGTGCATGATCCGCTTCACCGACCAGTTGATGCGGGCACTCGGTGATGATATCCGACAGCAGTGTTTTCAATCTTTGCCTTGCAGGAGCTTCATCGTCGACAATAAAAATCCGTGGAATCATGCGGCGTCCTTTACATACGGGAATTTCACACGCACTTCAAAATGGCCTCGCGCCACCATGGTCGTCAATTGTGCCTCCACATCATAGAGCAAGGCCAGGCGTTCACGGATATTTGCAAGTGCCATCTGGTTGCCTGTCGACTCCACATCCTGATGGAAAGGATTGACAATGCTGATTTCGATGCGGTCCAGGGAGCGGGCAACATGTATCTGGATGAGCGAGGGCTGGTTGGCAGGCTCGACACCATAGTGCACCGCATTCTCAACCAGCGGCTGCAGCAGAAGCGAAGGAATCTGCGCGTGACGCAATACGCGGTCCGAAATATCGGTGCGCTCCCATTTCACCTGCAGGCGGTGGCCGAGGCGTATTTTTTCAATCGACAGATATTGCCGGCATAACCGGAGCTCATCTTCCAGCGTGGTCATGGAACGTGCATCGCGTAGCAGCACACGGAACAGGTCTGCCAGATCTTCGAGCGTCGCCTCGGCACGCTTGGGCTCACTGCGAATCAGCGACAGTACTGCATTCAGGCTATTGAACAGAAAATGCGGGCGTATGCGCGCCTGCAGAGCCTGCAGCCGCGCTTCTGACAGCGCCGGAGAGAATGCCCTGGTGCGCAATTCGAAGTAATGCTGCAGCACCAGCCCCATCAGTGCAGCAAGCAACATCCCTTTTACTACAGTCAGATTGGAGAAGCTGTTCAGGAACAAATCCATCGACGCCAGAAAATCGACGATCAGTGCCGTTACGGCAGCCGGCACGATGGCACAGGCGATACGCTGCCCCCGGGGAGGCACGGTCCGAATCGCCTTCCGCAAGCCACACAAGGCAAGCAATGAGCACAGGCAGGCGAGTTCCAGGACGATGGAGGCTTCGACAAATTCAAGAAGGCCGGCCATCAGGCTGCCGGTGCGAAGCAGGATCGCTGCCAGCACGGTGACATTTACGGCAAGCAGAACACGAAAAATAATGCCTATATTGCAGCAGTCGGGAATGACAATCTCGACCGGCGAGCGCTCTGTCTTGCTTGTTGGCGGACTGACGAAAAAGGAATGCATCTAGAACTCATTTCATAAATAGCAGCGTGTGCGAAAGGACGATTTGGGATGCAGCGCTAGGCGTGATGCGCCGCACAGGGTGGCCCCCTGTGCAAGCAGCACAACAACGCGATGCGCCCAAATCGTCCTTTCCCTCCGGGTTCGGCCCAGAATGGGCGCTGGCCGCGTTGCGCAGCTTGCAAATAGATGGCTATTCGCTGCACTGCACGCCTTGCCATCATCCGATTCTGGACTAAACGCATCATGCTGGTATTTATGAAATGAGTTCTAAGTGAGGGAAGCGTGCCTGCTTGTTTTATAATCGTACAATTCTTCAGGATTCCATTATGACAGCACAACTTTCCAAAAAAAGCGAGGCTTGGTCGGCTCGATTCTCCGAACCTGTCTCCGATTTGGTCAAACGCTATACCGCGTCCGTTTTTTTCGACAAGCGTCTGGCACCCTTCGATATCCAGGGTTCATTGGCACATGCCGAGATGCTGGCGGCGCAGGGAATCATCAGCGCGCAGGATCATGCCGATATCCAGCGAGGCATGGCACAGATCGAATCCGAAATTGCGGCAGGCAAGTTCGAATGGCTGCTCGACCTGGAAGATGTGCACCTCAATATTGAAAAAAGATTAACGGAACTGGTCGGTGATGCCGGAAAACGTTTGCACACCGGCCGGTCCCGCAACGATCAGGTAGCAACCGATATCCGCCTGTACATGCGTGCGGCAATCGACGACATCGTGATTCTTTTGCGTGATCTGCGCCTTGCCTTGCTTGACCTGGCTGAAAAGCATGCCGATACCATCCTGCCCGGCTTTACGCATATGCAGGTGGCTCAGCCGGTGACCTTCGGCCATCACATGCTGGCCTATGTTGAAATGTTCAACCGCGATGCGGAACGCATGGCTGATTGCCGCAAGCGTGTAAACCGCCTGCCGCTGGGCGCCGCCGCGCTGGCCGGCACGACTTTTCCAATCGACCGCGAACGCGTTGCCAGGACGCTGGGCTTCGAAGACGTGTGCCGCAATTCGCTGGACGCAGTATCTGACCGCGACTTCGCAATTGAATTCTGTGCCGCAGCTGCGCTCGTCATGACGCATGTTTCACGCATGTCGGAGGAACTGGTCATCTGGATGAGCCCGCGCGTAGGCTTCATTGACATTGCGGACCGCTTCTGCACCGGTTCAAGCATCATGCCGCAAAAGAAGAATCCGGACGTGCCGGAACTAGCACGCGGCAAGACAGGGCGCGTCAACGGCCATCTGATTGCGCTGCTGACCCTGATGAAGGGACAACCTCTTGCCTATAACAAGGACAACCAGGAAGACAAGGAACCCTTGTTCGACACCGTCGATACCGTGACCGACACCCTGCGTATTTTTGCCGACATGGCAGGCGGCATTACGGTCAAACCCGACGCGATGCGCAAGGCAGCCTTGCAAGGCTATGCGACGGCAACCGATCTGGCGGACTATCTGGTGAAGAAAGGCTTGCCTTTCCGTGATGCGCATGAAGCGGTCGCACATGCAGTACGCCATTGCGAAACCAAAGGATGCGATTTGAGCGATTTGAGCCTCGACGAAATGCAGCGATTCTCGCCGCTCATCGACGCGGATGTCGCCGAAGTATTGACCCTGGAAGGTTCGGTCGCCGCACGCGATCATATCGGGGGAACTGCACCCAGCCAAGTGCGTGCGGCGATTGCTTACCTGCGGAGCAGGATTGCCTGATTAAGAAGCGTGCAACGAAGCAGCAATAGAGTCCTATAAAGCAATGTCCGGCATGCGGACATTGCTTAAGCTGCCGAAAGAAGACCGCCAAAAAAAAGCGGCCAGGTGACCGGGCCATTGCAGATCGTCCGGATCGCTTTTAAAACAGCGTACTAGTTTCCGGCAATCGTCATGCTTTCAATCAGAACAGAGCCCGTTCTCTTGGTGCCGCGCACGATGGAATCAGTGCCGACCGCAACGATCTGGGAAAACATGTCCTTCATATTTCCGGCAATGGTAATTTCTTCGACCGGATACTGAATCACGCCATTTTCGACCCAATAGCCGGCTGCGCCACGCGAATAATCGCCGGTGACATAATTCACGCCCTGTCCCATGAGTTCGGTGACCAAAAGGCCCGTGCCCATTTTCCTGAGCATGCCCTTGAAGTCATCATCCGGAGAAGTCAGCACTGAAGATATGGAAAGATTATGCGAGCCCCCGGCATTGCCGGTAGTTTTCATGCCAAGCTTGCGGGCCGAATAGCTGGAAAGGAAATAACCTTGCACGACGCCGTCCTTTATCACATGGCGTCGCATCGTCTTTACGCCCTCTTCATCGAAGGGTGCCGATCCGACCGCGCCGATAATATGCGGGTTTTCCTCGATCTGGATATGCGGCGCAAACACTTGTTCGCCCAATGAATCGAGCAGGAAGGTGGATTTGCGGTACAAGGCGCCGCCCGAGATTGCCTGCACGAATGCGCCCAGCAAGCCTGCTGCGAGCGGGGCCTCGAACAGGACCGGACACTTGCGCGTATCGATCTTGTGCGCATTCAGGCGAGCCAACGCGCGCTCCGCCGCATAGCGGCCGACCGCTTCCGGTTTGGCCAAAAGCCGCGGGTCGCGCATGGACGAATACCAGTCGTCGCGTTGCATGTTGGCGCCTTTTCCAGCAATCGGCGCAACCGAAATGGTATGACGCGAATAAGGATAGCCGCCGATAAAGCCCAGCGAATTGGCCGCTACGAAATGCGACTGCTGTGCGTAGACGCTGGCACCTTCGCTATTGGTAATGCGCTTGTCCGTTGCAAATGCCGCATCCTCGCACCGCTTGGCCAGTTCGACCGCTTCCTCGGACGAAATCTGCCATGGATAGCATAATTGCAGATCGCGGGGATTCATCTCGAGGGTGTCATGGTCCGGCAGGCCGGCACAATCGTCTTCCGCAGTAAATCGTGCAATGTTGTAAGCCGCCTCCACCGTGTCGCTCAAAGCTTGCTGGGAAAAATCGGAGGTACTGGCGTTGCCGCGCCGTATGGCGCGCCCTTCGCCCAGATAGACCGTTACGCCCATTCCCTTGTCTTTGTTCTGCTCGATTGTTTCGACTTTGCCTTTGCGAACAGTGACCGACAAGCCATTTCCTTCGCTGATTTCCACGGAAGCGCCCGTGGCGCCTTTTGCTTCAGCGAAATTCAATACATCCCTGGCGAGCTGTTTCAATTGTTCTTGGCTGTAAATAAATACGGATTCGCTCATGAATGGTTTCTTCGAAAGACGGATAAAACAGTTATGATAACAGTCCTTGCTGATTAGCTTTTCAATAGATATTTAAGATTATGCCAAATCCGAACCGTGGCTCCTGCGGCTTTCAATCAGATGAATTCGAGCAGGAATATGATCGCCCCTCGAAGTCGCAGCTGAAGCGCGAAATGACCGCGCTGCAAAAACTGGGCGAAGAACTGCTTGCCGAACCTAAAGAGCGTATCAAGCGCCTCCCCCTGCCGGAGGACGTGCGCGATGCAATCCTGGAGTGCCAAACCATCAAGAGCCATGAAGGCAGGCGCCGCCAGTTGCAATACGTCGGCAAAAAAATGCGCAGCCTGGAAGAAGAGGAAGTAGCTGCCGTCCAGAAAATGCTCGACAGCTGGCGGGGCGCATCAAAGGCCGACACCGCTGCATTGCATGCACTGGAGCGCCGTCGCGACAAGCTGTTGAAAGACGATGATGCCCTGACCGCTCTGCTGACCGAATATCCGCAGGCCGACGTTCAGCAATTGCGCACCCTGATCCGCAATGCGCGCAAGGAACAGGCGGAGAACAAACCTCCCAAGGCATATCGCGAGATTTTCCAGATCCTGAAAGAGTTACAATCCGCATCCTCGTCCCCATCCGAGAATGAACATGACACAAACGAAGAAGAATAATCCCGATGAACTGCTGATCGGCCTGGTTTCCATCTCCGACCGTGCATCGAGCGGTGTGTATGAGGATCAGGGCATTCCTGCACTGCGCGACTGGTTTGCAGCTGCGCTAAGTACCCCGTGGTCCATGGAAACCCGGCTGATCCCGGATGAGCGCGCAGAAATCGAAAAAACGCTGATTGAACTGGTTGACCAGGTGAAGTGCGATCTGGTGCTGACGACCGGCGGTACCGGCCCCGCGCGACGCGACGTTACGCCCGAAGCAACGCTTGCGGTCGCCACCAAGGAAATGCCGGGCTTCGGCGAACAGATGCGCCAGATCAGCCTGCAATTCGTGCCCACGGCGATCCTGTCGCGTCAGGTGGCAGTCATTCGCGAAACATCCGATCATGCCGCCCTGATCATGAATTTGCCAGGGCAGCCGAAGTCGATCAAGGAAACGCTGGAAGGACTGAAGGACGCAGACGGAAAACCCGTCGTGTCCGGCATATTCGCCGCAGTCCCCTATTGCATCGACCTGATCGGCGGACCGTACATCGAAACCAATGAATCCGTGTGCAAGGCATTTCGCCCGAAGTCGGCAATCCGAAAAAAATAAGTCTTCCGGCAACAGATTACCTCACTACCTCACTCCAACATGGCTACTCCCCCACTCAAATTTATCGAGATTGAAACCGCACCCAACCCGACCGCCTCCGTCATCTGGATGCATGGACTGGGTGCTGACGGATCGGACTTCGTGCCCATCGTGCGCGAACTCGACCTGACCGGCTGCCCGGCAATCCGTTTCATTTTCCCGCATGCACCGATGATGCAGGTAACCATCAATAACGGCTATACGATGCGCGCATGGTATGACGTGTTGAGCCGCGATTTCGTCAGCAACGACGATGAAGAAACTCTGCGTTCGTCGCAAAAACTGGTGGAGGAATTGATCGCTCAAGAGAAGTCGCGCGGTATTGCGGCCGACAAGATCGTTGTGGGCGGATTTTCCCAGGGCGGTGCAATGACGCTGCAGACCGGCTTGCGCCATTCTGAAAAGCTGGCTGGCCTTCTGGTGCTTTCCAGTTACCTGCCATTGAATCACCTGCTTGAAAAGGAACGCAATCCTGTTAATCAGGATACATCGATCTTCATGGCCCATGGCACCGGCGACCAGGTAATCGACTTCGACTATGCCAAGCAATCCTGCGACACGCTCAAATCCTTGGGCTATCCGGTGGAGTGGCATGAGTATCCGATGCCTCACTCGCTGTGCCGCGAGGAAATCGACGACATCAGTGCCTGGTTTCAGCGCGTACTGAAGAAGTAAATTAACGCAGCATAAAAAAGGGGACGATCAATGATCGGCCCCTTTTTATGGAACTCAGGAAATCGCCGGCTTCACGAGGTCGCCGGCGATTTTTCCATCACGTGAAGTGGACAGTTGATATGACTCAGCTTGCCTTTGCGACAGTCAACTTGCTTTGCGCAGCCGCAGTCGTGCCGACCTGAACGTCGCCTGACAGTTGTCCGCCCTCAGCGATGACAACCTTGCCGTAACGGATTTTGCCGGAAACCTTGCCGGTTGCATAAATAACCAGCTTTTCGCGCACAGTCAGCTCACCGTCGAACTCGCCGTGGATTTCAGCGATATCGATTTCAGCCGAACCCTTGAACGCGCCTTTTTCGGCGATCTGAATCACACGGGAATCCATCGTTGCTTCGACGCGGCCTTCTACAACCAAGGTGTCGCAATCGGTGATTTCAACGCCTTTCAGCTTGATATTCGGGCCAACGATCAGCTTGCTGCCGCCTTCATTGGTGGACGAAGCCGCAGCCGTATTGGCCGCAGGTGCCGGAGTCGCAGCTACGGAAGCCGGAACGATACTTTTTGGAGCGCTGTTCAATGTCGATGTTGCGGAGGACATTGAGTTGGTGTGATTTGCGGTGTTTTGCGGCTGATTTGGCGTATTGGCATCGCGCTTGCCAAAAAGCGTTTCGGATCTAAGCATGTGATCTCCTGAATATAGGTGATAAATTTAGTAACGCATCGGACGCGTTGAGTGCACATTCCAGCAATTGGTCATACTTCGTGTCAGCGAACAAAGCGATTCGTCCTCTATGCCAAATATGGCCGACACAAAGAATTGCCAAAAAGCATGCAACTCCTGCTTGGTCTGTTGCATATGAGAAAAGTTCCAATACGGTTACACTTTAATAGAATTTTTTTCGGAACACGACCATATGTCAGGATGCGTTGGAGTGCTCACATCACACATTCCGTTATGAGAAATTTTTTGAACCGTCGACCATTACGGCCTTAACTGTTGCGCCTTCGATCAATACACCTTCTTTCACGCCTTCTTTCATTCATCCTTGCGGCGATAACCAACGCATTTCGATCTACATCAAGCCAACCGCCCTGTCTGGTTCTATCCTTTTTGTATCTTCACTCTACATAGCAGGAATGGGTATTCCTTCTCTGCGAGATCCATCTTCGTCGGGCATTCAAGACCGCCTTTAATTGGAACTTTGTCAACTTCTTTGCGTCACTATTAATGTCGGACCAACGAATTGACTACTCTTAAAATATGAATATGCGTCCCGGAGCTCCGAACAGAGCCGCTCATTCGCCGGATCCAGATTCCCTCGGCCCCCAAGCCGACGGAAGGGCGTCTTCGCATCTTAAATCCGGTCCGAGCTACGCTGGAAATAACATCGGTGGTCCGCACACCCGCTTCTTTACGCAGGACGGCAGGCCTTTGGAACAGGACGTTCCTCCGCCCCTGCCGCCATTTATTGACGCGGCAGCACTTCCGTTTCCCACACATGAGATTCCTGCGAACCACATCGCACAGGCAGACTTGCCCCATCTAGGCCATATTGATCCGCATTTGACCGGAGCAAATTGGCCGCAGCCGGAGCCCGGCACTTCGGTGGATCCTTTTACGGGACACTATTCGCGTGGATATGCGCCAGGTGCAGGCATCCCACCGGAAGATGCTCCGGTATCGCCATTGCACATCACCCTGATTGTGACAATCCTGCTTGCCGGATTGGCGCTCGGCATAGGCCGAGCCTGGTGGATCGACGACAAGCTCGAAGCCGCAGCCGCGAAAAGTCCTGCCGTAGCCGCCTCCTCTTCGCGCTCGACCGGCGATGTTCCGATGCCGTCCATTCAGTCGTCGATTGACCGGGCCTATATCCCACCGATGCTCAATGCGGAGAGCGACACCCAAAAGCAAGAAAGACAAAAAGAAGAAAAACTCGCGGGACTGGCCATCGATCCCGGCCCGGTTAAAAAAGAATCTGATCCTCCGGCTGCGCCGCAAGCGCACACTAAAACGGATTCACCTCCGCTGCTCGCGCAACCGGTTCCGCCGCCGGATCTTCCAAAGGCAATTGACGTTCGTGAAAAGGCAAGTGATGACGAGCCCGCAAAGGTAAAGGCCGCTCCTCCCCGCCGGGAAGCATCAGAGGTTCAGCAGGCAAAAAAGCGCAAATCCGGTAAAGAATCTTCGCAAAAATTGGCGTCGGCAGGCAAAAAGGAAAGAATCAGTGAAATCGATCGCGTCAGGACCCAGGCATTTTCCGAGACCAGCAGGGACCGCATAAACGAAAAAAAATCGGCTTTGCCGGACTCGCGAATCGGCCCCCAGTCGGAAAGGCGAAGCTCTTTCCGTACGAACAAGGTTGCACGAAACACTGTCACGAACTCGCAATACGCACGATGCGAGCGCATCAACCATATCATCCGCCGCGAACAGTGCAAATGGGAACTCTGCAACAACAAATGGGGAAAAGGCGCATGCCCTTCATTCAAGCATGAGAGACCGTTTCTTTTCTGATTCCTGCGGGTCGTGCGCCCAATGGACGCAGCTCTTTGCGCATTCAAGAATTCGTTTTTGAATCGACCTGGAAGTATGCAAGGCAAGACAGGAAAACATACCGACATAAAAAAAGCTGCCGGATCGGCAGCTTTTTCATATTCCGGACTTGGAATCAGTCGCGAACGATACGCTTGTACTCATTGGTACGGGTATCGATCTCGATGGTGTCGCCTTGATCGACAAACAACGGAACTTGAACCGTTGTGCTGTTCGCTTCGATCGCGTTTTCGATCTTGGCTTCTTTCAGAACGTTGCCGGAAGTATTGCCCTTGACTGCCGGCTCGGAGTAAACGATCTTGCGAGCAATGGTGGTCGGCAATTCAACAGAAATCGCTTTTCCGTCATAGAAAACAGCTTCGCATTCCATACCGTCTTTCAGGTATTTGATCGCATCGCCCATGTTTTCTTCTTCGATTTCATACTGGTTGTATTCCTCGTCCATGAACACAAACAGAGGATCGGCAAAATACGAGTAAGTTACCGGCTTCTTGTCGAGAACGACCACGTCGAACTTGTCGTCGCCACGGAATACGTTCTCCAGAGGGCTGTTCGTCAGAAGATTCTTCATCTTCCATTTATAGGTAAAACCGGTACGGCTTGAACCGTTAACATCGGAGCGCAAGACGATAAAAGGCTTGCCGTCAACCATGATGATGTTACCAACGCGGACTTCTTTTGCAAATTTCATAGGAATGATCGTAAAAAAATGGGTTGCATGAAAATCATCCGCCGCTTCATGGCCAAAAGTGCCTTCCGTCCGCGTCTGATCCAAACCGTAAAAAATTAACCGCGCATTATACCTTGTTTTCGGAATTCAACGACCTGAGCGAGTCCGCGAAATTCAACAAGTTGGATGTCAGATCACCGTTCGCCAGTACCTTCGCCTGCCACTCATTTGACCTGGCAGTAATTTTCGGAAAATCGGCTTGCAACTGCATCCACATTCCCTGCCAGCCAGCTCGCTCTTCAACATCGCTGGCCTGCACTTCGTTCCAGCGCATCGAGAACGCGGACAAACTGTCAATATCCGGGCAATACCGCTGCAGAAACGCGCGCAGCTTCACATGATGAAGGTCTTTATCCTGAGGATAGATGTGCCAGACAAACGGCCTGCCGGCCCATTGCGCGCGGACGAAGGAATCCTCTCCGCGCACGAAATTGATGTCGCAACTCCATAACAGCTTGTCGTATTCCGGTTGAGGCACAAAAGGCAAGACCCGCACAGTCAGTGCCCCGCGTGTATGCACCGCACCGGGCTTTGCCGGCGCTCCGAGAAACGCCTCCACACTCTCTGCAGCGACGCCTTCCGGAACGAAACAGGTGACAGCTTGCGCGCCGTTCTGCCACATGTCGAACAGAGCCGGCACCGGCGCATGCGGATAGCAGAACAAGGAAGTTTTCAAGGACGCAATCTCTTCGGATCTTGCACCGAACTGCGCAAGAAACGCCGAAACGGCCCCGGCATCTGCCTGAAATTTGCGCCGCTCTTCCTCCAAACCAGACTCATGCAGCAAGCCGCCGGTTTTACTCGTAAAGCCGGGGAAGAAAAAATATTTCGTCAACGGCAAACGCGGATGCATGGACGGCAAGGCATGACACCCTTCCACCCATTCTTCGGCGCTCAGGCCTTCCAGGTTGAACCATACCGGCCGGGGATCACACTTCGCCATCGCGGCAACGTAACCGGGAGGAGGATCGCAGGCAAAAAATTCGATGACGATGTCGGCAACGTCGCCGGTCGAAAATACGCCTTCCTGTGTACGCCAGTGACGAACCGTCACGCCATCAATCTCCTGCACTTCGGCATCGATATCGACATGGCTGCATAAACGGCGAAAACTGCGCAGCTCATCTACCCACAAGCTTACGGCAACGCCATGCTCCGTCGTCAGCTGCCTGGCCAGCCGCCAGCAGATGCCGATGTCGCCATAGTTATCGACGACTTTGCAAAACAGAGCCAAAGTCGTTCCTTGCGATGCGTGATTGGGAGACATGCGGATGATTTTATTGAATACGTAAAACGCTATGAAGCCTTAGGCATCGCCTGCCCGATCAATTCCAATCCGCGTGCCAGGTCGTTCAGCATTACGCCAGCCATGGGATTCAGATTGCCGTCTTCGGCAAATGATTTCAGGGACGCCGCGCATTGCGCCAAATCCACCTTCCCCGAAAGCGCCAGGCTCACCACGACGCCGCGCAAAACCTGCTGTACCGTATCCAGCGTATCTTCCGAATCTGCCATTGCAATACTCCTTCAAGAAAAGAAGTGATTATGCCTTAAGCACGAGAGTGTCGACCGATGAAGTGGATTCGATTCGCGGATTTCCGAATAGGAAAATAGAAAATCGGAATAGAGAAACAAGAGAAGCAAAAATAACAAAAGCCGCACTAGGCGGCTTTTGTTATTTCGTTTATTCAGTTTGAAACGCAGCCTGTTAAAACTGCCGTCTGCAACTGATTAAGCTGGCGTCCCCAAGGGGATTCGAACCCCTGTACTCACCGTGAAAGGGTGATGTCCTAGGCCTCTAGACGATGGGGACAGAAATCTGTCCTGGTATTACTTTTGCCTACTACACCTATTCCTGCACCTGATGTTACTTCTGCTCAGTGGTGGAGGTAAGCGGGATCGAACCGCTGACCTCTTGCATGCCATGCAAGCGCTCTCCCAGCTGAGCTATACCCCCGGTGCAGAACAGAAACGAGAGTATAGCAAAGAATTTGCCGCGGTGTAAATCAGTTCGCAAAAAAATCATGAAAAATTATTGAAGAAAATTTTTCAGACGCGCGAGCACAGTATCGCGACCGAACAATTCCACCACCGCATCGATCGACGGCGTCTGCAATTGACCAGTCAGCATCAGGCGCAAAGGCATTGCCAGTTGCGGCATCTTCAGCTTGTGCGCTGCAAGCGTTTCCTTCAGCAACGCTGCAAGGGACTGACGATCCCATTCAACCGACTTGCACTGCTCCATATATTGAAGCAACGCCGGTTTGACTGCATCGGTCAGATGTTGTTTCAACAGTTCCGCATCGGGCTTGGGTTGCCGGAAGAACAGCATGGCGGCATCGGCCAGTTCGTTCAGTGTATTGACGCGCTCTTTCATCAACGCAATCGCGGCTTCGAGAACTGGAGCGCCTTCGAATTGCGCGCCTTCGCGTTCCATGACCGGACGCACCAATGCAGCAAGCCGCGCATTGTCTGCCAGCTTGATGTAATGGTTGTTCAGCCACGCAAGTTTTTCATGATTGAATTGCGCTGCGGACTTTGACAAATGATCCAGATCGAACCAGGAACAGAACTGTTCCATGGAAAATATTTCATCATCGCCGTGACTCCAGCCCAGTCGCGCCAGATAGTTCAGCATCGCTTCTGGCAAATAACCCTGGGCCGGATATTCCATGACGCTGACGGCGCCGTGGCGCTTGGACAGTTTTTCGCCATCGGAGCCGAGAATCATTGGCAGATGTCCATACTGCGGCAAGCTTGCTCCCAGGGCGTTAAGGATATTGATTTGCCGGGGCGTATTGTTTACATGGTCGTCGCCGCGGATAACGTGGGTAATGCGCATGTCCCAGTCGTCTACCGCCACGCAAAAATTGTAAGTCGGCGTGCCGTCCGTGCGCGCAATGATCAGGTCATCCAGTTCACGGTTGGAGATCGTGATCGGGCCTTTCACCAGGTCGTTCCAGGTGATGTCGCCGTCCAGCGGATTCTTGAAGCGCACTACCGGCTTGCGTCCTTCCGGAATGCTTGGCAAGGTCTTGCCCGGCTCAGGGCGCCAGGTGCCGTCGTAACGTGGCTTTTCGCCCGCTGCGCGCAGGCGTTCGCGCATCGCCTCGACTTCTTCAGGCGTGCAATAACAATAATAGGCGTGCCCCGATGCAAGTAACTGGCTAATCACCTCGCGGTAGCGGTCCATGCGTTGCATCTGATAGAAAGGTCCTTCATCATGATGCAGCCCCAGCCACTGCATGCCGTCCAGAATCGCCTGGACCGCCTCCGGGGTGGAGCGTTCGAGATCGGTGTCTTCGATTCGAAGAATAAATTTGCCGCCGAAATGGCGCGCATAGGCCCAGGAAAATAGCGCCGTGCGGGCGCCGCCCACATGGAGAAAGCCGGTCGGGCTGGGAGCAAAACGGGTGCGGACTGTCATGGCAAATAAAAACGGCCTTGGGTCGCCAAAGCCGTCAATTGAAAAACGCTCATTTTACAGCGTCATGGAAGGTAATGGAAATTGCCGTGAATCAGGCGCGGCGCACCAAGCCTAGCGATGCTCGAACCGGGAGCCCGGAAACGACGCAGAAATCCTCCTTCATGTCGCCGCATTCTGCTAAGCGGCAAGCGTATTGCATCCGCTCACTGCTAAAATGGCGGTTTTACCGGATTCGCATTTCATTTCTTTATGAGCGCCTCACTTCCACGCAAGCTATTCGTCACCACCGCCCTGCCCTACGCCAACGGCGCATTCCATATCGGTCACATCATGGAATACATCCAGGCCGACATCTGGGTAAGGTTTCAGCGCATGCGGGGCAATGAAGTGCACTTCGTCGGCGCAGACGATGCGCACGGCACGCCTATCATGATCGCCGCCGAGAAGGCCGGCATCACGCCGCAAGAATTTGTCGCCAGGATCGCGGCAGGCAGGCCGCAATATCTGAACGGCTTTCATATCTCCTTCGATAACTGGCATTCCACCGACTCGCCGGAAAATACCGAGCTATCCCAAGGCATCTACCTGAAACTGAAGGAAGCGGGACTGATCGTCACGCGTGAAGTGGAACGCTTTTACGATCCGGTCAAGGGCATGTTCCTCGCCGACCGCAACATCAAGGGCGAGTGCCCCAAATGCGGCGCCAAGGATCAGTATGGCGATAACTGCGAAGTATGCGGCGCGGCCTATGAACCGACCGAACTGAAAAATCCGTACTCGGCACTGAGCGGCGCCCAGCCGGTGATGAAATCTGTCGAACAGTATTTCTTCAAGTTGTCTGACCCGCGCTGCGCAGCCTTTCTGCAGGAATGGCTTAACACGCCCGGCAGACTGCAGCCGGAAATGGTCAACAAGGTCAGCGAATGGCTAGGCAACGACGGCAAGGACCTGGTCGACTGGGACATCTCGCGCGAAGCACCCTATTTCGGCATTCCCATTCCGGATGCGCCGGGCAAATATTTTTACGTATGGCTGGACGCGCCTATCGGCTACCTGGCCAGCCTGAAAAATTATTGCGGCAAGAGAGATATCGATTACAAGGCCCTGCTGAACGATCCGGCCACTGAGCAGATTCATTTCATCGGCAAGGACATCGTATCCTTCCATCTGCTGTTCTGGCCGGCCATGCTGAAGTTTTCGGCGCATCCGATCATCGATCAGCTCAAGGTGTATGTGCATGGCCACCTGACCGTCAACGGCGAAAAGATGAGCAAGTCGCGCGGCACCGGCATTTCGCCACTGCGCTACCTTGAACTGGGCATGAACCCGGAATGGCTGCGCTATTACATCGCCACCAAGCTCAACGCCCGAGTGGAAGACGTGGACTTCAGCGCGGAAGATTTCATCGCGCGCGTCAACAGCGACCTGATCGGCAAGTTCGTGAACATCGCCAGCCGCAGTGCCGGCTTCATCGCGAAGCGCTTCGGCGGCAGGATCACGTCCGATTGGGCCACGGATAGCGACGCCTTCCTGTCCGAATTACGCGCTGCTGCTGCCGAGATCCAGGCTCTGTATGACAGCCGCGAATACGGCAAGGCGCTGCGCCTGGTGATGGAACGCGCCGACGCCGTCAATGCTTATGTGGATGCCAACAAGCCGTGGGAGTTGGCCAAGGATCCCGCCAAGGAAGCGCAATTGCATGAGGTTTGCAGCCGCCTGCTGGAAGCTTTCCGAATTCTGACGATTTATTTGAAACCAGTATTGCCGGCACTTGCTACGCAAGTCGAAGCCCTGCTCAATATCGCGCCGCTGCAATGGGCCGATATCGGCCGGCCTCTTCTGCACGGCCATATTGTCAACGCTTACTCGCACCTGATGACGCGGGTCGAGCCGAAAATGCTGGAAGGCTTGTTCGACAAACCGGAAGGCATGGCAACGGATGCAGCGAAGACGAAGCCGGTCGATCAAGCAGCGTCGCAAGCTCAGTCTTTGCCGGCTGAAGCAAGCTCCCAGAACGGTATTGAGCCGCTGGCGCCCGAGATCAAGATCGACGATTTCGCCAAGGTCGATCTGCGCATCGCGAAGATCGTCAATTGCGAACATGTGGAAGGCTCGGACAAGCTCTTGCGCCTGACGCTGGATGTAGGCGAAGGCCGCATGCGCAATGTTTTCTCCGGCATCAAGTCGGCCTATAAACCGGAAGACCTGATCGGCAAGCTGACCGTGCTGGTCGCCAATCTGGCACCGCGGAAGATGAAATTCGGCATCTCCGAAGGCATGGTGCTGGCCGCCTCCGCATCCGATGAAAAGGCCAATCCGGGCATTTATATTCTTAATCCGTGGCCGGGTGCTGAACCGGGCATGCGCATTCGTTAATCCATCCGGCAAAACTGTTCTCTGCATGGCTCTGGACAGGCGGGTTTACCCGCCTGTTTACATTCCCCTTTGTGTGTCTTTAGAAACAGCTCCTTTGGGATGTATGGCTACCGGCATACTTGTTGCGCCTACTCAATCCAGCTCATTCACTGATTTGCAATACTGCAACGGACATATAGAATGTTTCTCAGGCTGCATTAATATTAGTCAATAAGGGATTGCGCAGAAGGCGATCAAACGATATGAATCCTTTTCGCTTACGGTTTCATCCGCGCCTGCTTGAAGAGCTGCGCGTTTATGACCGCGGGAAGTTTTATCGTGATCTGAGCGCCGGTCTGACGGTCGGCGTTGTCGCTTTACCTTTGGCAATGGCGTTTGCCATTGCATCCGGCGTCAAGCCGGAAGCCGGCATATTTACCGCCATCATCGCGGGATTCCTGATCTCCGTGCTTGGCGGATCGAGGGTACAAATAGGCGGACCGGCCGGTGCCTATATCGTGATCATCTACGGGATTGTCCAGGAATACGGCTTGGCCAATCTGCTGATCGCCACCATGTTTGCCGGCGTACTGCTGTTGTGCATGGGCTTGCTTAAACTCGGTGCGGTGATCCGGTATGTTCCCATTCCGATTGTCATCGGCTTTACCAACGGCATTGCCGTGCTGATCGCTCTGTCGCAGCTGAAGGATTTTTTCGGCCTGCGCGTAGAGAAGATGCCGGCAGATTTTTTTGCGCAAATTCATGCCCTGGCAAGCAATGCGCACACTTTCAATTCCGTCGCAATTCTCATTGCCCTGCTTTCCCTGATCCTGCTGTTTTTCTGGTCACGCGTTCTGCAGATGCGGACTGATCGTGTGGCCGGTTGGGAGCCGGGTGCATTTCGTATCGCTGCTCGCCTGCTCGGCAAAATACCGGCAACGATCATCGTGCTGATACTTAGTACGCTTGCGGTGTGGGCATTCAATCTTCCGGTGGATACCATAGGAACCCGCTTCGGCGGTATTCCGCGCACGCTTCCATATTTTGATATTCCCGAGATCAAGTGGAGCCTGCTCGAGTACCTTTTTGCGCCGGCGCTGACGATTGCGCTTTTAGGCGCCATCGAATCCCTGCTGTGCGCCCGCGTTGCCGACAATCTGATCGGCGACCGGCATGACCCGAACCAGGAATTGATGGCACAAGGTATTGCGAATATCGTCGCACCGTTTTTCGGCGGCATTCCTGCGACCGGCACGATTGCCCGTACCGTGACGAACATACGGTCCGGGGCCGCAACGCCCGTTGCGGGCATCGTGCATGCGCTGGTGCTGCTGCTTATCGTCATTGCGGCTGCGCCCTTGGCACAGAATATTCCCTTGTCGGCTTTGGCGTCGATCCTGCTCTTTGTGGCATTCAACATGGGCGAGTGGCATGAATTCTCGCGCCTGCGGCATTTTTCTGTTCGCTACCGGATCCAGCTGCTTGCTACGTTTCTGCTCACAGTCATGGTCGATCTGACCGTGGCAATGGAAGTCGGACTGGTCCTGGCGTGCGTCTTTTTCATTTACCGGATTTCCAGCCTGACGCAGATCCGCGAGCTTGCGCCCTCCGCCCTCCCGGCACCCCTTCCTGACGGTGTTGCCGCATATTCGATCTTCGGTTCGCTGTTCTTCGGCGCGGTGGACAAACTGGAAAGCCTGGTGAGTGCGGGCGAGATTCCGCCTAAAGCGCTGATTCTGGAATTGCACCAGCTGATCAACATCGACACGACCGGCCTGGACATGCTGGACAATGTGCGCCAGACGCTGCATAAGCACGGCAGCCGCCTGATTATTTGCGCCCCCAATGACCAGCCGCTGGACTTGATGCGTCGCTCCGGATTTCTTAAGCGCCTGGGCAGCGAGAACTGCGTAGATAGCCTCGCAGAAGCGATCAGTCTTACAGCCTGAGCTGTTGCATGGCTAGCCCCGGTACTGCTCGGGATCGAACGAAAAAGTTCGGGTAACGAGGTTGGTTTTCAGGTCGAAATGCACATTGAAAATACGCGGAACGCCCGGCCGCTCCAGATACAGCCACTCCCAGACTTCTTCGTTTTTCAGTTTGTACTGGACGGCGCTGCGCGGCTTTCCCATCATGCGGCGCACTGCATCCATGCTCATTCCGGGCTTGATTTTCTCGAAATATTCTTCGGTCAGAACCTGCCGGTAATCCTTGAGCTTGCCGTCCTTGCCGATATCAAAAAACCAGGTCCGGTGACCTTCCGGGCCCTTGGGATATTCCAGGCTGCGTGAACCGTCTTCGGCATCCCACACAGTTCCAGGCTGCCCCATTACCATGCGCACATCCGATTCTGTCGAAATGCCTTTGGCTAATTTTTCCAATCCAAACTCCTCCACTGGACGACCTTGCTCGTCGCATGCTACCAGCATCAATATGCCAAATAGGGCAAATATGCCGACAATTAGTTGTTTCATCTCTTTTTCCTGTGGCGGAATAATCCTGAAGACAGGGTAAAATAGCGTTTGTTTTCGTACATTATTATCAATCAAGCCATGAGCCTGTTTAAGCAACAAACCAGATACGAGTCCGAAATGACGCGATTCCTGAAGGAATTGAAAAAGAAAAATCCGAAAATCGAGGAAGAACAGCGTCAGGGCCGTGCCCGCCTGTGGGACCGTCCTGAACTCGATCTGGACACGCTGGAGCGCGAAAAAGCGTCGCGCATCAAGCAGCAACCTTACGTCTATCAGAACAAACCGAAATAATCGTGAGCAACGAACGCGCGGTTGAAAATCCGGAAGTGCCGGTTCTGCCGGGACAGCCGGATTCCACGCCCGATGTCATCGACGGCGTGGCGTTCGCCAGGCTGTACGGCGAACCGCTTTTCAACCTGCCGAACGATCTGTACATTCCGCCGGATGCGCTGGAAGTGTTCCTCGAAGCATTCGAGGGGCCGCTCGACCTGCTGCTTTACCTGATCCGCAAACAGAATTTCAACATTCTCGATATTCCCATGGCGCAGGTCACGCTGCAGTACCTGGAATACATCGAGCAGATCCGCATGCACAACCTGGAGCTGGCTGCAGAATATCTGCTGATGGCCGCCATGCTGATTGAAATCAAGTCGCGTATGCTGCTGCCGGTCAGGAAAGCGGATACCGGCGAAGAGGCGGCGGATCCGCGCGCCGAACTGGTACGCAGGCTGCTCGAGTATGAACAGATCAAGCTGGCGGCCTATGAGCTCGATGCATTGCCGCAGGTCGGCCGGGATTATGTCCGCACGCAAATCTACATTGAGCAAAGCATGGTTACCCGCTGGCCCGAGGTCAATGCTGCAGATCTGCAAAGCGTCTGGGCCGACATCGTACGGCGTGCGAAGCTTACTGCGCATCACACCATCAGCCGGGAAGAGTTGTCGGTGCGCGAACAGATGACCAGCATTCTGCGCCGTTTGCAGTCGGCCAAGTTCGTGGAGTTTTCCGAACTGTTC
This sequence comes from Keguizhuia sedimenti, assembly GCA_030715135.1. Taxonomy (GTDB): domain Bacteria; phylum Pseudomonadota; class Gammaproteobacteria; order Burkholderiales; family Burkholderiaceae_D; genus Keguizhuia; species Keguizhuia sedimenti. The sequence goes on from JAUYVH010000003.1 coordinate 179,005, forward strand.
GACCCGTCCCGCGGTGTTCCGGTTATCGTGGTCAATTTCATCGCGATGCTGGAGCTGGCGAAGGAAACGCTGATTGAAATCACACAGGCGGAAGCGTTCGCTCCCATTTACGTACGTTTGTCCTACGCTCCAAGCTGAACCTTCCGCATCCATCTTTCCTTGCCCGCCATGAGCGGCGCAAGCACATGACATAAGGCTGTTGCATGAAAATCATTTCTTCCATCGAGGAATTGCGCGATCAATTGCGCGGGCAATTGCGCACTGCGTTCGTGCCCACCATGGGCAATCTGCATGAAGGCCATCTTTCCTTGATGCGTCTGGCGCACCGCCACGGCGACCCGGTCGTGGCGTCGATCTTCGTCAACCGCCTGCAATTCGGCCCGAACGAGGATTTCGACAAATATCCCCGCAGCTTCGAAGCCGATGTGGAAAAACTGGAGAAGGAAGGCGTGTATGTTTTGTTCGCGCCGACTGAAAGGGATCTTTATCCGGAACCGCAGGAATACCGCATACGTCCGCCTGACGATCTCGGCAATATTCTCGAAGGCGAGTTCCGTCCCGGCTTTTTCTCCGGCGTAACGACTGTCGTGATGAAACTCTTTTCATGCGTACAGCCGAGAGTTGCCGTTTTCGGCAAAAAGGATTACCAGCAGTTGATGATCGTGCGAAATATGGCAAGGCAGTTTGCATTGCCGACCGATATCATCGCGGCAGAAACTTACCGCGCAGAAGACGGCCTGGCGCTTTCCTCGCGCAATAGCTATTTATCGGTACAGGAACGACTCGAAGCGCCCATGCTGTTCAAGACCTTGAACGGGGTTGCCGAGGCCGTACGCAATGACCGACGCATCGATATCCATACCCTGGAACAGCAGGCCATGTCGCAATTGAGCGCACGCGGATGGAAGCCCGACTATGTGTCGATCCGCAAGCGCATCGATTTGCAGCCTCCGTCATCCGATGACCTCGCCCGCAATGAGCCGCTGGTAGTGCTGGCTGCCGCGAAGCTGGGAATCACGCGCCTGATCGACAATCTGGAAATCTGAGTCTCGCAAGATCCGGAACGTACATCGCTTTATTCCCCAGTTATATGCTCAAGCATTTCCAAAAGTGCATCGCGCTCCTGCTGCTGACGGCATGCACTTATGCAACGGCCGCAGTATCGGTCGTCGATGATGCAGGCAAGCAGGTCAGCCTGCCCTCCCCGGCCAAACGGATCATCAGCCTGGCTCCGCATATTACGGAGCTGCTTTTTGCGGCCGGTGCCGGCCCTTATGTGGTCGGCGTCAGCCAATATAGCGACTTCCCCGCACAGGCACGCGCACTTCCCATGGTAGGCGGAAGCAACGCATTCGATATTGAAAAAATCATCTCGCTCAAGCCCGATCTTGCGGTTGTCTGGCGCAGCGGCAATTCCGCTGAACGCGTTGCCAAATTGCGCTCTGCCGGAATTGCGATTTTCGAAAGCGAACCTCGCGACTTTGCCAATATCGCCACGAACCTGGAAAAACTTTCGCGCCTGTCGGGCACAGAGCAGACCGGCTACGCAGCAGCCGATGAGTTCCGGAAAAAACTGAAAGAACTCAAGCTGAAGTATCAGCACCAGCCGCCCGTCCGCGTGTTTTATCAGATCTGGCGTTCTCCGATCATGACCCTGAACGGCAAGCATATGGTTTCAGAAGCCTTGCGCGTTTGCGGCGGGGAAAATGTATTCGGATGGTTACCGTCCCTCGCCCCAACCATCGGTGCCGAAGCGGTCCTGGAAGCAAACCCGGAAGTTATCATCGCCGCAAACGGCGGCAAAATTGACATGCTGTCGTTTTGGCGCCGCTTCCCACAACTGGACGCAGTCCGGCGAGACAATTTATTTACGGTCGACGCAGACTGGATGAACCGGGCCGGCCCCCGTATTCTTAACGGCACTGAGCTGATTTGCAGCCAGTTGGTTCAGGCAAGAAAAAAGCGGGCTTCTGTCAGTCAAGTCAATCCCTAGCATATCGAAAGCGGCCTTTTCATTGCCGTTCCAGGCACTGATGGATGCGTGAGCAAAGCGATTCAATCGATACGCTCATCCGCAGTGCCAAATTCCGGGACTGATCCCATCACAGAATCATGCGCATCGATAATGCCGGTTAATCTGCCTCAGTCAGGCATCATCGCCAGATCGGTTACCCCCGGATCGATTCCCTGCTGCATCAGCAGTGTGCCGACCTGGCTGCGATGGTGAGTCTGGTGATTGAAGAAATGACTGGCCAACACCCATCCGGGCTTGACCCGAGTCGACTTGGTGATGCCGCTGTACCAGGTAAAGTCGCTTTGCAGCCAGGTTGATGTGATGGAGGCAGACCAGGCATCGATGTCATCATTCATATTGCGGCGCGCGGCTTTCAGGCTTTCCCAACTTTCATAGATGTCCTGGCCTACGGCGGCCTGGGGATAATCCTTGGCCAGCGGCGTACCCTTGGTGAACCGGCCCAGCCACATCGCGTCGCCCCATATCAAATGGTTGAGCGTAGAGTGGATGGATCGAAAGAATGCACCTCGATCGGCCTTGCGGATTTCATCAGGCAGCCGGTCGGCCGCCGTATACAGCATTTCATTCATCCAGCGGTTGTATCGTGCCATCAATTGCACGTAATCCGCTGAAATCACCGCTCGACCCATTGCAGCAATTCATTCCACTGTGCGGCATCCTTTTCGGCACGAGATGGAGCAAGGTCCCATAGCGTGGCACCAAGTGCTGCAAGCTGCACATAATTCTGGGTGTCGCGCAGATAGCCCAGCACGGGCAGTCCCAGATTGCTTACATATTGCGCCAGCTGGTCAGCCGCGCGGGTACGGATATTGACCCGCATGCCGATCACGCCGATGTCAGCCTTGCTGCGATGATTGAGAAGATTCTGAAGAAACGACTGCGTTGCCAGGATGTCGAAAATGGATGCCTGCAGGGGAACGATTACCTTGTCGGCGATCCGCATGGCGTCCTGCAATCGCTTTCCATCCAGCCCGGCCGGCGTATCCAGAACCATATGGGTCGTGCCTTTCGGGGGCTTTGCGATGGTCCCTTCTGCGATTTCCCACGACGCGATTGCCGGAAGCGACGGCGACCGGAGTCTGAGCCAGGAGCGTGACGACTGCTGCACGTCGATATCGCCCAGCATGACGTTCTTTCCCTGCTTTGCAAAATAACCGGCGAGATTGGTTGCTATCGTACTTTTTCCAACCCCGCCTTTGGGATTTGCGACCACGATGACAGGCATGATTTCCCCCTTGACTGAAAAATCCGCCGCGTTCTGAGCCGCGGTCGGCTTGTCGAAAGAATAGCATGTCGTGCCTCCATGCAATTTCTGCAAGAAGTCGCGTGTTGTATTTCGCACAGTTTGCGGAGTGAACAGGAAAGCCAGTCTTATTCCATGGGACGTACCGGGACTGCCGGTCAAAGTAAAACGTGAAAATACGGCTCGTAAGGAGACTCAGTAAGCAGTGAAACGATTTCCCATTGGGTCGCTGACGACCTCAAACCGGCAGTCGAATGCTATTTCCAGCGTCTCGGTTTTGAGGACTTCGGTAACGGGCCCCAGCCAGAACCGGTCCGGGGCCAATAGCAGCGCATGTGTCGCAAACCGGGAGGCAAGCTGGATATCATGGCAGTTCACGATGACGGCGTGCGCTTCGGACTGCTTTTTGATGAGGCGCATGACGGCCAGTTGCTGCGCCACATCCTGGTGAGACGTAGGCTCGTCCAGCAACATGAGGTCCGGCGCCTGCGCCAGCAATGCAGCCAACGCCACCCTTTGCCTTTCACCGCCCGATAAATGCAGAACATCGCTGTCAGACTTGTGCTGCAATCCGACCGCCTGCAATGCGGCAGACGAAATGGCAAGGTCGGACTCGGAATCCCAACTTCTGCCCATCCGATAAGGCGTGCGGCTGATCAGAACCGTATCGATGACCTTGTGACTGAAGGAATCGATCTGATCCTGCATCAGCATGCCGCGCTTGAGAGCCAATGTCGCTGCCGGCATGGCAGCGATGTTGCGATCTTCGATCATGACTTTTCCCGCTCCAGGAGGCAACAGGCTGGCGATCGTATGCAGAAGGCTGGTTTTACCAACTCCGTTTTTGCCCAGCACGCACCACAACTGTCCGCGATCGACTTCCCAATCCAGGTTGCGTACCAGTTGCCTGTTCCCGGCCTGGATGCATAAGCCTTCAGTCCTGAGGACGCTCATGCACGGCTCCGTGTCAGCAGCATTAGAAACAATGGAACGCCGGCGAGCGCGGTAATCACTCCGACAGGCAACTGTATCGGCGCGACGATGGTGCGCGCAAGCAGGTCCGCAAGTGCAAGCACGGAGCCGCCCATCAGAGCCGCTGCAGGCAGCAGAACCCGCTGGTCATTGCCGATCGTCAGGCGCAAGGCATGCGGAACCACCAGACCGACGAACCCGATGGCACCACCCACGGTCACCGCAGCAGAAGTAGCTATTGAAGCGGCCAGAAGCGCTGATATCCGCAAGCGAACAACCGGTACTCCGAGCAATTGGGCGGTAGCATCGCCGTGCGCCAGCACATTCAAACGTGCCGCATTGACAGTCGTCCATAGCAAGGAAACACCCAGCACAGTGAGGGCTGGTCCGTACAGGATGCTGTTTTCCAGATCGCCCATCAGCCAGAAAATCATTCCCCGCAGCTCGGTGTCAGGCGCCATGCTGAGCATCATGGTAATGAATGCTCCAAAACCTGACGCGATCATCACACCTGTCAGGATCAGGCGCACGCCTGATTCCGCAGATTTCGGCGCGACCTGCAGCAGCGCGCGGCGCGCCAAACCGAACAACAAGCCTGTTGCAGCCAATGCACCGACCAGGGCACCGGCATGCACGCTCCATTGATCGCTGAAGGCAAGAATGCCCGCCGAGGCCAGTAATGTGCTTCCCATGGCACCGGCGGCAGCGCCGCCGGAGACACCAAGCACATAAGGATCGGCAAGCGGATTGCGCAGGAGGATCTGCATCAGCGCACCGGAAAGCGCCAGCAGCCCGCCGACGGCAAAGGCAGACATGGTGCGTGGAAAACGAAGCTGCCAGAGCAGCTCATCCGATGCAGGGCTGGCATTGCAGCCGGAACTGCCGCACAAAGCTGATGCGGCGAGCGCGATCATTCCCAGCAAAGCCAGGCAGAGAAGAATGATGTAGGTACGCCGCATGCCGGTATTAGAAATCCATTCTTGCGGAGATCTTTATTTGGCGGCCAGGATCTGGATAAATGCCGAACTGGCATGTCCCGTACGCATTGGTGAAATAATCGCGATCGGTAAGATTCGTACCGGTTATCGCAAATTCCCACGCACCGGTTCTCATGGCATAACGTCCATCAAGTGTCGTAAAAGACGGGATACGCGCGCCGCAGGTATTCGTAAAGTCCCCACCATAGCGCTGCTTGTCTACCCACTGCACGCCAATATCGGCACTGTGGCCATTTTGCGGGAACCAGTTCAAGCGCAGGGTAGCGGTATTCTTCGGCACCAACACCATCTCTTTTCCTTCGTTGGGGCCTGCAGTGAACTTTGCCGATACGTGCTGGAAAACGGTTGAAACTTCAATGGTCGGAGCAACGCGGGCCGAGGCCTCGATCTCAATACCCTGACGCCTGGTAGGATCCAAGTTCACATTGGCTCCATTGAAAAAAAGTCCCGGCACGGTTGGATCGAAGAGTATCTCATTTTTCAGTTTGTGCCTGAACGCCCTTACCGTAAGCTTATTTCCATTGGCGTCGTATGATGCACCAAGCTCGAGATCTCTGGAACGTTGAGGTTCCAGAATTGCGTTATTTAACGTACCGGCGTTATCGTCAGCATTGGGAATACGATAACTGGTGCCTGTTTTGGCAAAGACATCAATTTCATGACTGATCTCCTGACTGCCCTGCAGCTCCCATGCATTTAACGTATCGCTTGTCCGATATACATTGGCGCCGGTCGCATGTTTTTCAAAGCGCTCATTACGTAACCCGATTGCTAAACGGGTTTTGCTGAAACTGAATTCATTTTTCACATATAGAGCCTTGGAAGTTTGTTCAACATCGGCAATATAACTTGGAATGCCCGGCGAAAGCCTTGTCGTTGCACGATCCCATTCAATAAAATCGAACCCTGCAACCAATTCATTTACCCCTGCCCCTGACTTGTATGTATGTCGAACGCGTGGAGAAAATTGCAAGGTCTTACTTTCAGCATCCGAATCACTGACAAAGCCACCTCCGAAATCCAAATGCCCGGACGCATTTTTTTCCCGATGCGAGAGTTCTGCTGCCACTTCGAAGTCACTGAAGCGCCTCTCGATAAAGAAGGTATACCGGTCCGTATCATAAGAGCCGTAATTATTGGGCGTAGATGCCTGCCGTGGATCTTCCTCAAATTGGGCCAGGGTCAGGTCGCCTGCGAAATCGGAGTCCTGACGAGCCGCATCTATGCGTAATCCCATGCGCCCTTCGCGAGATGACAGTTGCATGCCGCCGTTGAAATTGTTCTGCCGAATGTCGTTGTTTCTCCGATAGTTATCGGATCGCAGCGCTTCGATATTTGCATCGATCGACAATCCATCCCACGCCTTCGCCACTGAAGCGCGCACATTCTTATGGTTGAACGTTCCGATTTCCCCAAATACAGTCCCTGTAGTGTCATTTGCTCGTTCACGCCGCGTAACGATCTGAATCGTGCCACCGGTAGCTCCCTCGCCATACAACACACTGTTCCCGCCCCGTACTATTTCGATACGCTCGACGGACTCTATGGGAACGGACGACAGCAAGGGCGATACCTGTTCATTTTCTGACAAACGTATGCCATCAATCAAAACAACCATATTTTGGCTGCTGTTGGTGCCGAATCCGCGGAGATCAAGATCGAAATCCGGACTGCCCGTGGTACTCGCTCGCCCATATACTCCCCCGATCTTACGAATGGCCTCATTTACATTGGCCACGCCGGCTTGGCGAATTTGCTCGGCAGTGATCACAGTCGCGCCAATTGGGGCAGCCGTCGGAGCACTCGCGAAACGCACCCCCGAAACAATGATAGGAGGTAAAGATTTATCGCCAGTTTGTGCACCTGCGGGAGCAGTTGCCAGATAAGATGTAGCAGAAACGGCGAATGCTGCCCAAGCCGGCATACTGCGTTGAAAAGCTGAGAATGTCATGATGTGATGATTTGAGATGCTTACCTGGCTTGCCTCCCCGCAAGCCGGATCAAAAGAAGCACAAACGGATCAAATCGAAATCCATCAAGCCGGGAAGACGCTGCATACCCATGAATTGACTGGATTCGCGATCATCCCGCTCGCATGCTTCCACCTGTCCTGGCCGGTATCCGGGCTGACAAGCTAAACCGCTTTACCTTCCCATGCCTTGTTGCACAGTGGTGTTGAAAGGCGGCTTGTATGACATGGCCATACGCTTGTTTACCGTTGCGGGGGCAGCATACGTTAGCGCAGCAAGCGCCTCGTATTTCCCGTTTAACTGCGCGTCAGGATAGACGCGCGGGCACCAAAACGCCGCTAGTTTAGTTGCAATGGCGACAGTGCGTCAATGACAGCGACGTTACCGGCAACCTTAAAAACGTCACAAGATTTGTATTTACGTGTTTTATGCGCTCAACTTCAAGCCGGCAATCCCGGCCAATATCAAACCAAGGCAAAGCAGCCGGCCGACATTTGCAGGCTCATTGAAGAGAACGATGCCCAGAATGACTGCTCCGACCGTGCCAATGCCGGTCCAGATCGCATAAGCTGTTCCCACCGGAATGCCCTTCATGGCGATTCCAAGCAATACGACGCTTAATATCATCGCCACAGCCGTTCCGATGCTGGGCCAAAGCCGTGTGAATCCTTCGGTATATTTAAGGCCGATCGCCCATGCGACTTCGAACAAACCGGCAATTAGCAGAATTCCCCATTCCAAAACGACTCTCCTTGGCAATAAAGCGCATGAAACCGGGACCAGCAAGACATGAAGATTGCAGGCTTCGCTGCCGGCGATTCGTGCGCGATTCATAAGATGATCAGTTTGACCCAATGCACTGCAGGTCAAAGTTCGTACGTATCCTTCTCGCCGTTCAACACCCGGTCCATCAGTTTCCGGTTCAATGTCGGCGTAAGTAGTTCAATGAAAGTGTAGACATAGCTGCGCAGATACGCGCCCTGTTTGAGTGCCAGCCGGGACAGATTGGAGCCGAACAAGTGCCCTGCTTTGATTGCCTGCAGGTTTTTGTCGCGTTCCGGATCGAATGCCATGCCGGCGATGATGCCGACTCCCATTCCCAGTTCGACATACGTTTTGATGACGTCGGCATCGATAGCTTCCAGGAGAATATCGGGCGTAAGGGACCGGAGCGAAAACGCGTGGTCGATCTTGTTGCGTCCTGCAAAAGCCGCATCATATGTAATAAGCGGATAAGCGGCCAGATCTTCCAGGGTCAGGTTCTTCAATTTCAATAATGCATGATCCTTGGGAACCACGACTACGTGCTCCCATTGGTAGCACGGGATGGAAACCAATCCATCGATCGCGGCAATTGCCTCCGTGGCAATTGCCAGATCGGCTTGGTCCTTCAAGACCATTTCGGCGATTTGCTTGGGATTCCCCTGAAGCAATGAAAGCCTTACCTTCGGATACTTCTGGGTAAACGCCTGAACTACCTTTGGCAAGGAGTAACGGGCTTGGGTATGGGTTGTGGCAATAGTCAGGCTGCCGCTGTCCTGTGCTGCAAACTCTTTGCCGATACGTTTCAGGGAATCGACCTCTTGCATGATCATTTCCACCGACTTGAGAATTTGCCGTCCCGGCTCGGTGAGTCCGCGGATCCTCTTGCCATGACGGGTAAAAATATCGACGCCTAACTCCTCCTCGAGCTCGATAATCGCCTTGGAGACACCGGGTTGGGAGGTATACAAGGCTTTAGCGGCCTCAGTTAAATTGAAATTCTGGCGAACGGCTTCGCGGATGAAACGGAGCTGGTGAAGATTCATTTGCGTCCCTGAGCGATTTGCTTAAGCAATTTCCTGCTTTTTTATATGCCAAATATGCATATAAGCAAATAAATACTATGTAGTTTGGAATAAAAGGCAAGTTTATTATTATTTGCGCTTCTTTGGGCGAGAATAATATGACTCTTACATACGCGATTTCCGGTTTTGCGGTCGGTCTGCTGGTGGGTCTGACGGGGGTAGGCGGCGGATCCTTGATGACACCGTTGCTGACCTTACTGTTCGGAATCAACCCAGCCGTGGCGGTGGGAACGGATCTCGCGTTCGCTTCGGTTACCAAAACCGCGGGCACTTTCGCCCACCGGATCAAAAATACGGTGCACTGGGACATCGTCAAGTTATTGTGCATGGGCGCCCTGCCTGCTGCCGTGGTCGCCGCTATCGGCTTGAAATATTTCGGCGCGCTGGACAAGGAAATCAATCAAATTATCCGTTATTCAATTGCGGGCTCGGTCCTGTTGACCGTAATTGCGTTATTATTCCGGGCCAAAATGCAGGCTTGGCTCAATGCGCACCCGGAAAAGCATTTGCATGGGCGTTCATTGGCAATTGCAACAGTCGTTTCCGGCGCCGTCCTTGGCACTCTGGTCACGATTTCTTCCATCGGCGCCGGCGCTGTTGGCGCGACGCTGCTGGTTCTGCTTTATCCGCGCCTGTCATCCGCAGAAATTGCCGGCACCGATATCGCATACGCAGTCCCCTTGACGGCGATTGCCGCCTTCGGCCATTGGTGGCTGGGATCGATCGACTGGAATTTGCTTGCCATGCTGCTTTTGGGCTCGGTGCCGGGAATCACAATCGGCTCCCTGGCAGCGCGCGCCGTCCCGGAGCGCTTCCTGCGGGGCTTGCTCGCGACAACGCTGACCGGTGTGGCTGCAAAACTGGTTTTATAAGGAATAAATGATGTATCGCTACGATCAATACGACCATCAAATCGTCAAGGAACGTGCTGCGCAGTATCGCGATCAGGTACGCCGCCGTCTTGCCGACGAGTTGACCGAGGATGAATTTCGTCCGTTGCGCCTGCAAAATGGCTTGTATCTGCAACGCCATGCCTACATGCTGCGCATTGCAGTGCCATACGGCCTGCTGTCCACCAGGCAAATGCGCATGTTCGCGCACATCGCGCGCAAGCATGACCGCGGTTATGGCCATTTCACGACGCGTCAGAATATCCAGTTCAACTGGATCAACCTGGAAGAAACCCCGGACATTCTCGACAAGCTAGCATCGGTCGAAATGCACGCCATCCAGACTTCCGGCAACTGCATTCGCAATATCACATCGGACGAGTACTGCGGCGTCGCAGCAGACGAGATCATCGATCCGCGCCCTTATGCGGAAATCCTCCGTCAATGGAGCACTTTCCATCCGGAATTCGCTTACCTGCCGCGTAAGTTCAAGATTGCCATCAACGGCGCCAAGGAAGACCGTGCCGCAACACAGGTCCATGACATCGGTCTGACAGTCGTCAAGAACGCCCAAGGCGAAATCGGTTTCCGCGTCATGGTCGGCGGCGGCATGGGCCGCACACCGATTCTGGGCAGCGTGATCCGCGAATTCCTGCCGTGGCAGCACATGATGAGCTATATCGAAGCCATCATGCGCGTCTACAATCAGTACGGCCGCCGCGACAATATGTACAAGGCGCGCATCAAGATCCTTCTGAAAGCGATCGGCGTTGAAGAGTTTTCCCGCCAAGTCGAGGAAGAATGGGCCGACCTCAAAGACAGCCCGAGCACGCTGACTACGAAAGAATTTCAGCGAGTCGCCGCTTATTTCGAGCCGCCGGCATACGAAAACCTGCCATCTTTAGATGCAGGTTTCGAGCAAGCCAAGGCGGACAATAAGGCATTCGCCCGCTGGGTCGAGCGCAATGTCAAGGCGCACAAGATGCCTGGCTACGCAATCGCCGTTTTATCACTGAAGAAAACCGGTACGCCTCCCGGCGATGCAACGGCAGAGCAAATGGATTTCGTCGCCGACCTGGCCGACCGTTACAGCTTCGGCGAACTGCGCGTGACGCACCAGCAAAACCTGGTACTGGCCGACGTGAAGCAGTCCGAGTTGTACGCGTTGTGGCAGGAAGCCAAGACACATGGCCTGGCAACGCCAAACCTTGGATTGCTGACCGACATCATCTGCTGCCCGGGCGGCGACTTTTGTGCGCTGGCCAACGCAAAATCGATTCCCATTGCGGAAGCGATCGCCGAACGTTTCGACGACCTCGACTTCCAGCACGATATCGGCGACATCGACTTGAATATTTCCGGCTGCATCAATGCCTGTGGCCACCACCATGTCGGCAATATCGGCATTCTGGGCGTCGACAAGGATGGTGCGGAGTGGTATCAGGTGTCGATCGGCGGAGCGCAAGGCAATACCAGTTCCATCGGAAAAATTATCGGACCTTCCTTCTCGGCCCATCAGATGCCGACCGTGATCGAACGCATCCTGCAGGTATATGTGCGCGAGCGGATAGAAGACGAGCGCTTCATCGATACCGCGCAGCGCATTGGCGTCGCCCCCTTCAAGGAGCATGTTTACGCGTTGCCGATCAAGGAACGGCACAATTTGGGAGAAGACGCATATGCGTGAAATCATCAAGGATAAAGCGGTCATCACGGATGACTGGACCGTATTGAAGCTCGCTGAAGGCGAAACCCCGGAAAACTTTAACGTCCCGGCCGGCAAGGTGATTGTTCCCCTTAAGGTTTGGTTGGCACAACGCCCGGCATTGCAGGACCGCAGCGATATCGGCGTCTGGATAGCCAGCGACGAACGTCCTGAAGATCTGAAGGGCGATGTTGAAAAACTGCCTGTGATTGCGGTGGACTTCCCGAAATTCGCGGATGGACGCGGCTATTCGATCGCATACAACCTGCGCGCCCGCCTGGGCTATACCGGCGAACTGCGTGCCATCGGCGATGTATTGCGCGACCAGTTGTTCTATATGCAGCGCGTCGGATTCAATTCGTTTGCAACGCGCCCGGACCGCAATATTCATGATGCGCTCAAAGGGCTGACGGATTTTTCAGAGCCATATCAGACCTCCTGGGACCAGAAGATGCCGCTGTTCCGCCGCGCGGAACGTGCCCAGAAGGCGTCGCAGGAATGAGCAATGCTGACTGAAGATTTCATGGGCCTGGTCAACGCTACCAAGGCAACCCTGGCAACTGTGGCGAACGATTTTTCACCGGCGGTATTTGCCTCCAGCCTGGCAGCCGAGGATATGGTCCTGACCGATATCATTTTGCGCAGCGGCTTGCCTATCGAGATATTTACGCTGGAAACCGGCAGGCTGCATGCTGAAACTCTGGCCATGGCGGATCGCATCAAGCAAGCCTATGGTTATGACATCAAGTTATACAAGCCCGAAACAGCGGCAGTCGATGCTTATGTCAGGCAGAACGGTCTGAACGCTTTTTACGACAGCGTGGAAATGCGCAAGGAATGCTGCCGCATCCGCAAAGTCGAGCCGCTGAAACGCGCCTTGACGGAAAAAAAGGCATGGGTCACCGGACAACGCCGCGCACAGTCCGCCACGCGCGCCGAGCTCGCCGTGCAGGAGCATGATCAAGCACATGGCATGGCCAAGTTCAATCCACTGGCCGACTGGTCAGAGGAAGACGTGTGGCATTACATCCGCAGCAACGATGTGCCCTACAACTCCTTGCACGACCGAGGATATCCGTCGATCGGGTGCGAACCGTGCACGCGCGCCATACAGCCGGGCGAAGACGTACGCGCAGGTCGCTGGTGGTGGGAAAACCCGGAATCGAAAGAATGCGGCTTGCACGTCGTTGACGGCAAGCTGGTCCGCATCAAAGCCGTACAAACTTCAACTGCCTGAAAACGAACTATGAACACAGCGGTAGACAATTTATTTCTCGATGCGGCAAGCAATCGGCACCTGGACTGGCTGGAATCGGAAGCCGTTCACATCATGCGCGAAGTCGCTGCCGAGTGCGCCAATCCCGCGTTGCTTTTCTCAGGCGGCAAGGATTCGGTTGTCCTGTTGCGCCTCGCCGAAAAGGCATTCCGTCCAGGCAAGTTCCCCTTTCCGCTGGTGCATATCGATACAGGCCATAATTTCCCCGAAGTGATTGCCTTCCGCGACAAGCGCGTTGCAGAACTGGGTGAACGGCTGATCGTCGGCTCCGTCGAAGACTCCATCAAGCGTGGCACCGTACGCCTGCGCAATCCGCAGACCGATTCGCGCAATGCTGCGCAGGCGGTCACGCTGCTGGAAACGATTGCCGAATACAAGTTCGATGCGTGCATCGGCGGTGCGCGGCGCGACGAGGAAAAGGCGCGCGCAAAAGAACGTATCTTCTCTTTCCGCGATGAATTCGGTCAATGGAATCCGAAGGCGCAGCGGCCGGAGTTGTGGTCTTTGTATAACACCCGCGTCCATCCTGGCGAAAACATGCGCGTGTTCCCGATTTCAAACTGGACCGAGCTCGATGTGTGGCAATACATTGCGCGGGAGAAGCTTGAACTGCCGCAGATCTACTTTGCACATCAGCGCCAGGTCATTCCGCGCAACGGCCTGCTCGTTCCTTTGACCGACCTGACGCCGGCGCGCGACGGCGAGACCGTGGAAACGCGCACTGTGCGCTTCCGCACCGTCGGCGACATTTCCTGCACCTGCCCGGTTGCATCGGATGCAGGCACTGTGGACGCCATCATCGCGGAAACCGCTGTCACGCAAATCACGGAACGCGGCGCAACCCGCATGGACGATCAAACATCGGAAGCATCGATGGAAAAACGCAAGAAAGAGGGATATTTCTAATGGGCGCACAATTGAATGCGGCAGTCGTTTCCGGAAAAAACCTTTCTAACGCCGCCAGCCTGGAGCGCGGACTGCTGCGCTTTATTACCGCCGGTTCGGTTGATGACGGCAAGAGCACGCTGATCGGCCGCCTGCTGTTCGACAGCAAGGGAATTTTCGCCGACCAACTCGACTCAATATCGCGCGCCAAGCACAAGCGCACCGTGGGCGATACCGTCGACCTGTCTCTCCTGACCGACGGCCTGGAAGCGGAACGCGAGCAAGGCATCACGATCGACGTGGCATACCGCTATTTCGCCACGCCCAAGCGCAAATTCATCATCGCCGACACGCCCGGCCATGAGCAGTACACGCGCAATATGGTCACCGGTGCTTCGACCGCCGATGCAGTCATCATTCTTGTCGACGTTTCCAAAGTCAAACTGGGAGATGACGGCAGCGTGGAGCTGCTTATCCAGACCAAGCGCCATTCGACCATTGCACGCCTGTTGCAGATCGAGCATGTGATCGTTGCCGTCAACAAAATGGATCTGGTCAATTATGACCGCTCGGTCTATGACCGTATCGTCGCGGCTTATCAGCAATTTGCGCAGCAATTGGGATTGAAGGATATTCATCCGATTCCGCTGTCTGCGCTCGCAGGAGACAATGTCGTTGTTGCCAGCGACAAGATGCCCTGGTACAAAGGTCCCACTCTGATCGAATTGCTGGAATCATTGTCCGTCTACGACGAGGAACATCAGGACCCCTTGCGCTTTCCGGTCCAGCTTGTCGCGCGCCATAATGGTCACGAAGCCAATGATTTCCGCGGTTACATGGGCCGTATCGAATCCGGAGTCGTCCGCAAAGGCGACAAGCTCGTTGTGCAGCCGAGCGGCCAGACGGCTACCGTCAAAGACATCCTGACCTTCGACGGTTCCCTGGATATGGCTGTTGCAGGCCAGTCAGTCACGATCCTCCTGAACGAGTACCTGGACATCTCGCGCGGCGACATGCTCTCTTCCGCAGATCAACCCGCGACGCTGCTCAAAACCGTCAACGCCGATGTCTGCTGGCTGTCGGAAGAGCCGCTGGACATGCGCCGGAAATACTGGCTCAAGCACACCACCAAGCAGATCGCGGCACGCGTGACGAAGATCGACACCCTGCTTGACATCAATACCCAGGAACGCCATGCAGGCGAAGCGCTGACCCTGAACGGCATTGCACGCATTTCGCTGAACGTCCAGCAGCCCTTGGCAGCCGACAATTACGATGCGATGCGCTCAACCGGCTCCTTCATTCTGATCGATGAAGTGACGCATCAGACGGTGGCAGCGGGAATGATCCGGCCCGCCTAAGCAGGAATCAGACAATACATGTCTTTGGAACGGAATGAACCTGGCTCCGGCAAGCCCGGCAAAGTTTACCTGATCGGCGCCGGTCCCGGCGCCGCCGACCTGATTACCGTCAGGGGAGCACGCATTCTTGCGCAGGCGGAGGTGGTGCTGCACGATGCACTGGTAACCGAAGACATGCTGCAGCTTTGCCCGCAAGCCGTCAAAATTTCTGTCGGCAAGCGCTCCGGCCAACGTTCGACCGCACAAACGCATATCAATCAGCAACTGGTCGAATGCGCGGCACAGTACAAGCTGGTGGTCCGGCTAAAGGGCGGCGATCCTATGATGTTCGGCCGCGCCGACGAAGAACTGCGCGCACTTGAAGAAGCAGGCATTGAAATTGAAGTCGTTCCCGGCATCACGACTGCATTGGCGGCTGCGGCGGCAACCAAGCATCCGCTAACCAAGCGCGGCATTGCACGCAGCGTTGCATTTTTTACTTCCAGCACCGCACCGAACCAGCCGGAGCAAATGGCGCTCCCGGACTGCGATACGCTGGTTCAGTATATGGGTGGCAAGGAGGCAATGGCCACTGCGCGGCGCCTGCTTGCGCAAGGACGTCCGCCGGATTTGCCGGTTGTAGTAGTGGAAAATTGCAGTCGCAGCAATCAATGCATCATGCGGCTGAAGCTGAGTGAACTGGAACAGGGATTGAGCCACTTCACCGGTCCGGTGCTGGTAATGATCGGCGAAGCGTTTGCTGCCAGAAATCCTACTGATGCCGGCACGTAGGCCTGACGCGCCGGCAGCTATTCCACTTTAGCGGCGTTAATGCAGTACTGTGCAATTGCATTGAGCACTGCATCGTCCTCCCCTACTGCTTTGGCTACATTGAGCTTCAGTGCCGGATAGTCACTTTGCAGTTGCGCACTGATCGCAGGCAAATCCCGTAACACATGTCCGCCCTGTCCGAAGAAAACTGGTACTACGGTCACGCTCAGATTTCCTCGCGCAACCAGATCCGCCACCACCTCAGGTAACCGGGGCGACATCAGTTCCAGAAATGCCAGGGAAACTTCTGCGTCGGGCATTTGCGCTTGCAAAAGCTTCTGCAATCGCTGGAATGGTTCTGCCCACCGAGGATCGCGCGCACCATGGGCAAACAATATTAATGAGGAGTTCATATTAGCGCCTCTCTACCCACCATAAGCCTCCGACTGCAGCGAGAAGATAAATCAGGCTCGGCAATACGGCTGTTGCAAACGGAGGCCATGTGTTTAGCATTCCGAGATGGGAAAACAGGTTATTGATCAACTGGAAACTGACGCCGATCATAATGCCCGAAAATATTTTCAGGCTCACGCCGCCGGACCTGAAATGCAGGTAAGCGAACGGCAAGGCCAGTGCCATCATGACAAATACTGCGAACGGATAAAATATTTTCTTCCAGAATGCAATCTCATATCGCTCTGAACGCTGTTTGTTTTCTTCCAGGTGTCTTGCATAGGCGGCCAGATCCACGGCGGACATGCGATCTGGATCGGCAAACAATACGGCGAGGATATTGGGCGTGATTTCCGAAACCATATCCATATTCGGCATGGTTCGCGTACTCAAACCCGTGGCCATATCGGTGATCGAGCCGCTTTGGGATTGTACCGGCGGAAGGCGAGTTTCGGACACTTCAGCAAGGCGCCAGATATTATTGCCCTGGTAGTCGGCGTGCGATGCCTCGATCAGTGCGGTCATGCGGAAATTGAGGTCGAATTCATAGACGCGCAATTGCTGCAATTGCCCGTTGGTATTGACATCCTTGACATTCAGAAATCGCGAGCCGATCGGTTTGCCGCTCAGGCCGTTCTCGCGCAGGACATCCTTGGCCCATAAGCCGGAACGGAACTCCTGCGACACAGAAGTTCCCTGCACCCTCAGCTTCAGCTTTTCGGCAAACTCGCTTGCCTTGGGCGAGATGAATTCGCCGAACACTAAAGTCGCCACGACGAACAGCAGACCAATCTTTGCAAGAATGCCGGCAGCCATTGCGGTAGACATGCTGGAAACGCGCATGATGGTAAATTCTGAACGTGACGCCAACTGTGCCAGTACATAAATCGTTCCGATCAATGCAGCGATCGGGATCAGCTCATAGGCGTAACCCGGCATGCCGAGAAGAATGTACAAAAATGCATGCTGCAGCTTGTAGCCGCCTTTACCTACCGACTGTAGCTCGCTGATCAGATCGAAAAAAGCAAACAGCGACAGAAAAGCGATCAGTACGAACAGTACCGATTTGATGATTTCGCTAGCGAGATATCGTTGCAACACCTTCATCGTGCGCCTGCCTTTTTAAACAAGTAGGCGCGCTTTGCGGCTCCCCAGATCACCAGAGGATGATAACGGCTGTTCATTTTCAGCCGCCACAGAAACATCGTCGCGATTGCCAGCAATGCAAGCACATGCATGGGCCACCAGCCTGTGGCGAACGACAGTTTGCTCCGCATCACGGAAGCCTGCAGGACGCTGATCATATTGCTGTAAAAAACAAACAGGAACAGTGCAATCATCAGGTTTGCCGAGCGCCCTCCCCGCGGATTGACGAAACCCAGGGGAATGGCCATCAGCATCAGCAGAAGACACATCAGAGGCAGCGCGATCCGCCACAGCAATTCGCCTTGGTGGTAACGTGTGTTTTCCTTTATCAATGTCATCGTCGGCTGCGAACGCGCCGGCCGGTCGCCGATAAAAGGCATCGCCCTGCTGATGACCCGGATGGCATAACGCTCGAATTCCATCAGGTCAAAGAACGCCGAGCTTGGCGTACCGTCGTAACGCCGCCCGTTTTGCAGAAGAACAAATTTTTCGCCTTGCTCGTTGAATTGAACCGTACCCTCGTTTGCGACCACAATGGAAGTCTGACCATCCCTGACCGTATGCACGAAGACATTCTTGACTTTCGAAGCATCCTCCGCCACGCCTTCCACGAAAAAAACGCGATTTGACGAGCTGGATTCCTGAAATCTCCCGGGAGATACCTTCGCAATATCTTCGCGTTGCTGAAAGCGCTCGCGAAATTCCAGGCTTTGCTGATTAGCCCATGGAGTTGCATAAAAACTTAGAAATCCAGTCAACAGAATCAAGGGCGCGCCGAATGACAGGACCGGGCCTATCCACTTGAGAAGACTATTGCCCGATGCGAACCACACGACCATTTCCGAATCCCGGTAACTGCGCGTCACCACCAGCAGCACTGATATGAATCCGGTCAGGATAAGAATGATTGGCAGATAACCGAGCGCGGAAAAACCGATCAGCGCCATCACGTCGCTCGAAGCCACCCTGCCCTTTGCTGCCTGCCCCAGCACGCGGATCAACATGACGGTGATGGTAATGGTAAAGAGAGTAGTAAAGACGGCACCGGCGGTGCTGGTTAACTCCCGCCGGAGGGCGCGCTGAAAAATCATTGGCGTTAGGCTCTATAATTGCGTGAATAAAAGGAGCAACCATGGACTTTAGCATAAAAACATTTGACGCAAAAAACGGAGCCGCCCAGCTAAAAACGGGCTGTATCGCCGTTGCCGTGTTTGAGAACAAGAAACTTTCAGCTTCAGCGCAACAACTGGATGGAAAAGGAGCCATTACCGCGGCTCTCAAGTCAGGAGATATCTCCGGCAAGCCTGGAACTACCCTTTTGCTGCGAAATCTCGACGGTGTCGCAGCGGAGCGCGTACTGCTGGTCGGCCTTGGCAAAGAAGCGCCGGTCGGAGAAAAGGATTTTCTGTCCGCCATCCAGGCGATGGTACGCACCCTGGGAACCGTAGGCAGTGCCGATGCGGTATTGGCCTTGCCTTTTGATGAAGTAAAGGAACGCGAACTTGCATGGGCCTTGCGCAGCACGGTCCTGGCTGTCCGAGAGAACCTGTATCGCAGCGACAGCCTGAAAAGCAATAAGGAAGCACCGTCAAACGGCGCGAAAAAGCTGGCATTCGCTGTGAACGCTGCCGACAGCAATGCCGCAAAAACGGTGGTAGCCCAAGCCGAGGCCCTCGCAAACGGCATGGAGCTCACCAAGAATCTCGGCAACCTGCCGGCCAATGTGTGCACGCCGACCTATCTTGCCGATACGGCAAAACGGCTCGCCAAGGAATTCAAGCTGGATGTCGAAGTCCTGGACCGCAAGCAATTGCAGGCACTTAAGATGGGAAGCTTCCTGTCCGTGACAAACGGCAGCGAAGAGCCGCCCAAATTCATCGTTCTGAAGCACCTGGGCGGGAAAAGCAAGGATGCGCCGATCGTCCTGGTCGGCAAAGGCATCACGTTCGACTCGGGAGGCATTTCCATCAAACCCGGCGCGGCCATGGACGAGATGAAATACGACATGTGCGGCGCTGCCTCTGTTCTCGGAACCTTCCGCGCGATTGCTGAAATGAAGCTCAAGCTCAATGTTATCGGCGTTATTCCTGCCTGCGAAAACATGCCGTCCGGGCGTGCCACCAAGCCTGGCGATATCGTGACCTCGATGTCCGGCCAGACCATCGAAGTATTGAATACCGATGCCGAAGGCAGACTGGTTTTGTGCGATGCCCTGACCTATACGGAACGTTTCAAGCCGGCAGCCGTGGTCGATGTGGCAACCCTAACCGGCGCCTGCATTACCGCGCTCGGCCACCACAATTCCGGCCTCTTCACCCGTCACGATGCAGAGCACGATGCGCTTGCGGAAGAATTGCTGGCGGCAGGCAAAGAGACCAACGATACGGCATGGCGCATGCCAATCAGCGACGCCTACCAGGAACAGCTCAAGTCCAATTTCGCCGACATCGCCAATATCGGCGGCCCGCCGGCCGGCAGCATCACGGCAGCGTGCTTCCTAGAGCGCTTTACCCGTAAATATCCCTGGGCACATCTGGATATCGCGGGTACCGCCTGGCGCAGCGGTGCGGCAAAGGGAGCAACCGGCCGGCCTGTTCCCCTGTTAACCACTTTCCTGATCAATCGCGCACAAGCGGCGTCCGGAAAGTAAGCACGAAATAAGCGCAGTATGGGTTACCGGAATTCATAAAACCGGTCCGGTGACCCATTCCCTCCCCCCTATCATTCGCCTCGCTCAGTCATGAAGCTCGCTACCTGGAACGTGAATTCCCTGAAAGTTCGTCTGCCGCACGTCTTGCAATGGCTGGCCGAAAATCCGGTTGATGTGCTCTGCTTGCAAGAGACGAAAACCATCGACAGCAAATTCCCGGTCGTCGAAATCGAAGCTGCCGGTTACCAGGTGGCATTTTCCGGCCAGCCCACTTATAACGGCGTTGCCATCCTTTCCAGGCATGCGATCGAGAACGTGGTGAAAAACAATCCGCTGTTCCCGGATGAGCAGCAGCGCATTATTTCAGCCACCATCGAGGGCATTCGCATCGTCTGCGCCTATGTGCCGAACGGGCAGGCGGTCGGTTCGGAAAAATATCTTTACAAGATGGAATGGCTCAAGGCCTTGCGGCAATGGCTGGAAACCGAACTGAGCCTCCATCCCAACCTGGCTCTGCTGGGAGACTACAACATCGCACCGGATGATCGCGATGTCCATGACCCTGTCGCGTGGCAGGGCCAGGTACTGGTGTCCGAGGCCGAACGCGATGCATTCAAGGCCTTGTGCGGCTTGAACCTCGTCGACGCCTTCCGCCTGTTCGAGCAGCCGGAGAAATTGTACAGCTGGTGGGATTACCGCCAGATGGCATTCCGCCGCAACATGGGATTGCGTATAGACCACATTCTACTTTCACCGCCGCTGGCGGCGCGCTGCACTGCCTGCGAAATCGACAAATTGCCGCGAAAGTGGGAACAGCCCTCCGACCATACCCCGGTGATTGCTACGCTTGCCTGAGTACGGCTGGCCGACGCAACCGGCACGCTTGCCGGTTCAAGTCCAATAAACCAGCCTGCTCGGCACAAAGGATTTTTCCGGTATTGCGCATTTTCTGGCGAATGAGATGTCGAAGCGTATATTGGGACGTGAATCATGAACCGGCGCACTTCACTGAAGACCTTTCTTAGCCTGGCATGCGGAATGGCCGTGCTGCCTTTTTCAAAAACATCTTTTGCGTTCGCGCTGAACAAATCCAAGGATGAATGGCGCGCATTGCTCCCCGGCAGGAGCTATGTCGTATTGTTTCAGGAAGCGACCGAACATCCGGGCCGCAGCCCGCTGAATAATGAAAAACGCGCCGGAACCTATGTATGCGCCGCTTGCTATCAGCCTCTGTTCAAGAGTGAAAAGAAATACGATAGCCGTACCGGCTGGCCAAGTTTTTTCGACGTGCTTCCGGGTGCTGTAGCGACCAAACGCGACAACAGAATGTTTACGCCGCGCACCGAGTACCATTGCTCACGCTGCGGCGGCCATCAGGGCCATGTCT
This sequence comes from Keguizhuia sedimenti, assembly GCA_030715135.1. Taxonomy (GTDB): domain Bacteria; phylum Pseudomonadota; class Gammaproteobacteria; order Burkholderiales; family Burkholderiaceae_D; genus Keguizhuia; species Keguizhuia sedimenti. Next base: position 200,573 of record JAUYVH010000003.1, read on the forward strand.
TCAATGATGGGCCGCGCCCTACAGGATTGCGTTACTGCAATAACGGGGTTGCGCTGCGCTTCGTTCCTGCAAACGAGCCGTTGCCGGCACTGCGCACATGAAAGCTTCTTATCTTCTTCGCCTGCTTCTTTCCGTACTGCCGTGGCAGCATGCAGCCCGCGCGTTTGCTGCGCCTCCCAACGCCCTGTGGCATCCGGTATGGAAACGGCGACTGCAACTTTCGCCGGTGGATGCTTCTGGTCCGTTGAAGCGGACTCTGAAAAATTACCTGGCGTCCTCGCTGCCGAGTCCGGATACGCCGGCGGAAAGGCTGCCAATCCTACTTATCGCCATGTCAGCGCAGGAGGCACCGCTCATGCGGAGACGCTTCGCATTACTTATGATCCCCAGAAAATAAGTTATACGGCCTTGCCAAATCACTTTTGCCGCCATATCGATCCAACGGCCAAGGATGCACAGTTCTGCGGCAATGGAACGCAATACCGCACAGTGATTTTTATGAAAACGCAGAACAACGGGCCGCAGCAGAAGCCAGCTGGGCTGCATTGCAGAAAAGTGGCCGTTTCCCCCGAATCTCGGCCGGGATCATGCCGGCTACGCGCTTCTATCGGGCCGACGGGTACCATCAGGACTACTCCCGAAAAACCCGAGCAAGTATCGGTATTACCGTATCGGATGCAGACGCGATCAGCGGCTTGCCAGGCTATGGGAAGACAAGCGCTGATTGGATTGCTTGCTTAGCTCAGCGGATCGGCAACATATACACTGGTCGCAGACCCGCATCATCAGCTTTCCGCCGCAGGTTTTGCGCCACCCCTTCCGGCCAATTGTTTTTCAAAGGCCTGGTCCAGCTTGCTGACACGTTTGGGCTGTTGCGGCCCGAGGCTATTGACATAGGCGACAAAGTCGTCCTGTTCAAACGCTTCGCTTACCTTTTCGAGCGCCCCCGATTCCTGCATTTCGGCCAGATAGAACAGGCCGTTTCCGGTGCGCACCATCGAATAATGTGCATTGCCGCTGCGTCGCTTGAGGCGCTCAACTGCGTTGCTAGCTTTTGTCGACCTCATGAGTGCACCCTTCATTCCTTACAAATAAGCGCCTTATTTCCACGCAGCCGGATCGATTTCTCCAAGCGCCCGGAAAGCCGGCTTGCAGAACAGATAGCCCTGCATCAAATGAACGCCAAGCCCATATAGAAAATCACGTTCGGCCTTTGTTTCGATGCCTTCTGCGACTACCCTTATTCCAAGATCCCGGCAGATCGCAACAATCCCTTTGACTATGCTTTGCCGGGGCAGGTTCTGGTCAATGTTCCTGACCAGGTCCATATCGACCTTCAATACATCCGGCTGATATTCCGCCAGCAGATTCAAGCCTGAATAGCCTGCTCCAAAATCATCGATCGCCGTGCTAAAACCATAACGCCGGTATTCTTCAAAGATATTCACCAGATGCGGCCGGTCATGCACCTGCTCTGCCTCCGCCACTTCAAAGATGATACGCTCAATCGGAAAATCATAAGCACGCGCCGCTTCAAAAGTGCTCTGGATGCATGCCTCCGGCCGGTACACCGCGTTGGGTAAAAAATTGATGGAAAGGAGTTCCTGCATTTTCAGCTCGGCTGCCCCCTTGACTGCCCTGACCCGGCACGCCTGGTCAAAACTATAGCGATTGCCGTCGTTGACCTTGGAAAGCACGGAAAATGCAGATTCTCCATTGGGCCCTCTTACCAGGGCCTCGTGTGCGTAAATCGCCTGCTTTTGCAGATCAACGACCGGTTGATAAGCGAAGGTAAAGTCAAAATCCAGCGGGCCGGATTTTCTGCACTGCCCGCAGCCTTGTGCCGGTGACGGCTGATGTATTTCTATCGCGCCGTCCGATTTCATTAAAGTCATTCTGTACTTCCATTCTTCAAACAAATGCCGGGCATGAACTGCATGTCCGGCGACTACTTCGCACAGATTGACACAATCCGCGATGCAGTGCCATGCGTAATCTTTATCGGCACTATCAGCAATATCGGCACCAAAGATTGAAAACTTAAATTACATAGAGATCGACATACTCATGCACCGGCATGGATTCAAGCGCCTTCTGGTTCAGAGAGACATCGAGTATGGCCTGCTGCTGCTTGGGTGGAAAACGGCGCGCCAGGTTGATCCTGAATTTCGCTTCCAGCAAGGGAATTCCTTCCTCGCGGCGGCACGCATGGCCGACCGGGTATTCAACGACGACTTCGTCCAGACTGGAACCGTCATTAAATTGGATCGTCAGCGCATTCGCGATGGAACGCTTTTTCGGATCAAAATAATCCGCAGTGAAATCCTTGTCTTCGACACAGAAAATCTTGTCGCGCAATGCGTCGATGCGCGGGTCGGCAGCGACTTCATCTTCATAATCCACCGCGCTCAGATTCCCGAAAATCAGCGGCACGGCGACCATGTACTGGATGCAATGATCGCGGTCGGCTGGATTATTCAGCGGACCCTTTTTATCGATGATGCGGATACAGGCCTCATGGGTACGGATCGTGATTTTCCTGATGTCATCGACGGATTTTCCGGCTTCGGCGATTCGCCTGTGCAGAAGCATGGCCGCTTCCACGGCGGTCTGCGAATGAAATTCGGCGGGAAAGGAAATTTTAAACAGCACGTTCTCCATGACGTAACTGCCGTATTCTCGCTGAAACGAAAATGGTTTTCCATTGAACAACACGTCATAGAAACCCCAGTTTTTCGCAGTCAATACCGATGGATAGCCCATCTCTCCGGTCTTGGCGATCAGGGCCAGCCGCACCGCACGGGCCGTAGCATCGCCCGCAGCCCAGGACTTGCGCGAACCTGTATTGGGCGCATGACGGTAAGTGCGCAGCGCCTGTCCGTCCACCCATGCGTGGGACAGCGCATTGATGATTTCCTCGCGCGACAAACCCAGCATCTGAGCGACCACGGCCGTTGATGCGACTTTCACCAGTACGACATGGTCGAGGCCCACTTTGTTGAAGGAATTTTCCAGTGCGATGCATCCCTGGATTTCATGCGCCTTGATCATCGCGGTCAGCACATCGCGCATCGCCAAGGGCGGCTTGCCGGCAGCCAGGGCACTGCGCGACAGCCAGTCCGCGACAGCCAGGATGCCGCCCAGGTTGTCGGACGGATGCCCCCATTCCGCCGCCAGCCAGGTATCGTTGAAGTCCAGCCAGCGAATCATGGTACCGATATTGAAAGCAGCCTGGACAGGATCAAGTTGAAATTGCGTGCCCGGCACCCTGGCGCCGTTCGGAACAATCGTGCCCTGCACAATCGGGCCAAGCAATTTGGTGCAGGCCGGATATTCGAGCGCTTCCAGCCCGCAGCCTAACGTGTCGATCAGACAATTGCGCGCGGTTTCGTATGCCGGCTTGGAAGTCACTTTGTAATTCAGTACATAATCGGCGATATCAACCAGTACCTGGTCTGCCGGCGGTCTTACATTGGAAATATGCGAGGACATGTTGTGTTGATTCTCTTGAGCGCTCTTCTTTGGATTTACTTGCGTTTTTCTATCGGCACGAACTTGACGTTTTCCGGGCCGACGTAGTTTGCACTGGGTCTGATGATCTTGTTATCGATACGCTGCTCAATGATATGCGCAGCCCAGCCGGATGTGCGGGACATGACAAACAAGGGGGTGAACATTGCCGTGGGCACGCCCATCATGTGATAGGCAACGGCAGAAAACCAGTCAAGGTTGGGAAACATTTTCTTTGAATCCCACATGACGCGTTCAAGCCGCTCGGCGATTTCATACATTTTGGTGGAGCCGGCTGATTTGGACAGTTGGTGCGCTACGGATTTGATGATCCGGTTGCGCGGATCGCCTGTCGTGTATACCGGATGTCCAAAACCGATCACGACCTCCTTATTGGCCACTCGCTGCCTGATATCTGCTTCCGCCTCGTCCGGGCCGGAATACCGCTTCTGGATTTCGAAAGCGACTTCGTTGGCGCCGCCATGTTTCGGACCGCGCAATGCTCCGATCGCGCCGGCGACTGCCGAATACATGTCCGAACCGGTGCCGGCAATTACGCGTCCGGCAAAGGTCGAGGCGTTGAATTCGTGCTCCGCATACAGGATCAGGGAGGTGTGCATGGAGCGCTCCCATAAAGGCGATGGCGGGGCTCCGTGCAATAGATGAAGAAAATGCGCACCGATCGATTCGTCATCCGTTTCCACTTCGATACGCTTGCCGTTATGGCTATAGTGATACCAGTACAGCAGCATGGATCCAAGAGAGGCCAGCAGACGGTCCGCGATGTCGCGCGCACCCTGCAAATTGTGGTCATCCTTCTCGGGCAGAATGCACCCCAGCGCCGATACGCCGGTGCGCATTACGTCCATCGGATGAGCGGATGCGGGCAACCATTCCAGCACTGCCTTCACATTGGCCGGTATGCCGCGCAGCATTTTCAACCTGGATTTATATCCCTTTAATTCCGCGACGGTTGGCAGCTTGCCATGAACCAGGAGATAGGCGATTTCTTCGAATTCGCAGCTTTCCGCGATGTCTAGAATGTCGTAACCGCGGTAATGCAGATCATTGCCTGTCCTGCCCACCGTGCACAATGCCGTATTTCCGGCGGCGACGCCGGACAGCGCGACGGATTTTTTCGGTTTGAAAGCTGCTTGTTCTTCACTCATGGAATTCCTCGCAATGAATGTTCACCGGCTGCCCAGCCTTATTTATTCGGTCTTCTTATTCTGCGCAAACAATACATCGAGCTTTTGTTCAAAGTCATGATAATTGATACGTTCGTAAAGTTCTTCGCGCGTCTGCATGGTGTCGATGACATTTTTCTGCGTGCCGTCGCGCCGGATCGCGGTGTAGACATTTTCGGCAGCCCTGTTCATTGCCCGGAATGCGGACAAGGGATACAGCACCATTCTGACACCGGCGCTGCGCAATTCCTCGGTCGTGAAGAGCGGCGTCACGCCAAATTCCGTGATATTCGCCAGGACCGGAACTTTTGTTCTGTCCGCAAATTTCCTGTAAATCTCCAGTTCGGTGACCGCTTCCGGGAACAGCATGTCAGCTCCTGCTTCCAGATAAGCCTGCGCCCGCTCAAGCGCCGCATCGAATCCCTCTGCCGCCAAGGCATCGGTGCGCGCCATCACGACGAAGTTTTCATCCGTGCGGGCGTCAACGGCGGCCTTGATCCGGTCAACCATTTCCTGCGTGCTGACGATTTCCTTGTTTGGACGATGACCACAACGCTTTGCTCCTGCCTGGTCCTCGATATGCATCGCACTCGCCCCGGCCTTGATCAATGATTTGACGGTGCGCGCAACATTGAATGCGGATGCGCCAAATCCCGTGTCGACATCAACGAGAAGCGGCACATCGCAGACATCGGTAATGCGCCGCACATCGGTCAGTACATCGTCCAGATTCGAAATGCCGAGATCGGGCAAGCCCAAAGAACCTGCCGCCACTCCTCCTCCGGACAGATAAATCGCTTTGAATCCTGCGCGTTTGGCGAGCAATGCATGATTGGCATTGATGGTCCCTGCGATCTGCAAGGGTGATTCGATTTCAAGAGCCTGACGAAAGGCGGCTCCTGCGGAATATTGGCTCATGGTTGCTTTATGGCGTTAATTTGAAATGCATCATGGCGGTGCATTTGCACCAAGTTAATTGATTCATGCACCAGAATGAAATGATTATTACGCAAGGGAGGCGGAATAACCAGCCACTACCGCTTACCGTGACCGAAATCATGTCAATACGGATTTCCCGTTGCGGTCAAACCTTGATGCCTAGTCTGGTAAGCAGCCATACCATGAGGTAATAGGCGGAAGCGGTTGCAACACAGCTCAACGCAAGGCTCAGCCAGAAGTTCCATTCAATGCGAAGGAGAATCGGCAGCAAGAGAAAAAGCGCCAATGAGGGAATCACTAACCAGAAAATGCCTTGCGATAAGGCGGCGATTTGTTTTGTGTCGCCGGTCTCCACATACATCCAGATAAAAGCCAGTAAGGAAGTAAGCGGCAGTGAGGCCAGTATCGCCGCCCAAAATGAATTGCGTTTTGCAATCTCCGATACCGCAACGATGATAATCGATGTCACGACGATCTTGACGGCGTATTGCCACATAAGGCTGCTCCTTGCGGATGATATATGCAGATTATGCGATTTTACCAATACCGTCTGATAAGGCCATTTTTATTATGCCGCTCTTCCTCCGTGGTTCAAGACGGCATTTTTATTCATTATTTTGTACGGTGGAAGATTTTCTACCTGGGGTGTTGCCGGGCCAGCCGGAATGGCGTACCGCGATCATGACTCCAGCCTCTCAGATGCCGCACTGAATCAGGCAGGCCGAAAACAAGCCTCGCTGGCAAAGAAAGTTCGTTTAAATATAAAGACAGGCCAGCCTATAGGCGGATGCCGGGCGGCATGCTTATCGACCGATTCTGCTCGATAAAACCTCATCTGCGGCACATAGCTTCATTCATCTTTGACGCCATCAATGCCGAGCTCGTGAATTTTTCGGGTAATGGTGTTACGCCCTATCCCGAGACGCACGGCTGCATCGTTCTTGCGGCCGTGCGTATATCTCAGCGCAGTCTTGATCAGGGCAGATTCGAACTGACGCCCCAGGGCATCCATGACCTCGGGTCTGCCGGCAGCAAGCATCTGCGCAGCCTCGGTTTCAAGCAGCATGATCCAGTTTTTATCCGCCGTGCTCAAGCTTGACGGAGCAGCCGAAGGGGTTATCGGCGCAGTGCCATCCGCGCCGTTATCCTCATGCGCATGGCCGTTCGGCTTGTGAATGAATTCAGCACTATGTTCAAAACTGGGCACGGCCATGGTCACTGCCGGTGCCGACACAGGAGCAGGCGACTCCTGTCCTCCTATGAGTTCCTGCGGCAGATCCTTGACTTCGACAGTCTGGCCCGGCGCCATTACCGTGATCCAGTTGCACAGGTTTTCCAGTTGGCGCACATTTCCGGGAAGATCCAGGCTCATCAGGAACTGCATCGCCTGTTCCGACATGCGTTTGGCCTCGACGCCGAGCTGTTTTGCGCTCTGGGCCAGAAAATATCGCGTCAGAATGGGAATATCTTCGCGCCGTTCGCGCAGGCTGGGCAAGCGCAGCCGAATGACGTTCAGGCGATGATACAAGTCCTCGCGGAACAGCCCTTCCCGGACACGCTGCTCAAGGTTCTGATGCGTCGCCGCGATCACTCGCACATTCGCCTTCAGGGGCTGATGGCCGCCGACGCGATAGAAGTGGCCATCGGACAGCACGCGCAGCAGGCGCGTCTGCAAATCAAAGGGCATGTCGCCGATCTCGTCCAGGAACAAGGTGCCGCCTTCGGCCTGCTCGAACCGCCCCCTGCGTGTTGCCTGTGCGCCGGTAAAAGCGCCCCGCTCATGGCCGAACAATTCCGACTCAAGCAGATCCTTCGGTATGGCGGCGGTATTCAGCGCGATAAATGGCTGAGATGAACGCGGGCTATGCTTGTGCAGTGCGCGTGCGACCAGTTCCTTGCCGGAGCCGGACTCGCCAGTGATCAATACGGTGACATTGGATTGCGAGAGCCGGCCGATTGCGCGAAAAACATCCTGCATGGCCGGCGCTTGCCCGAGGATCTCCGGCGTGTCCGTGCTGGCCTGTTCCACGCTGGCTTCACGCAGGCTTTCTTCGAGCGCACGCCGAATCAATTCCACGGCTTTGTCCAGATCGAACGGCTTGGCCAAATATTCGAACGCGCCGCCCTGAAATGCTGCTACCGCTGAATCCAGGTCGGAGAATGCAGTCATGATGATGACGGGCAGGCCGGGATGCGCAGCCTTCACAGTCTGCAGCAGTGCCAGACCGGAGTCGCCAGGCATGCGTATATCGGAAACAAGTACCTGTGGAGTCGACTTCTTCAGTGCTTCCATTGCATCGCGCGCATTGGAAAAGCTCATCGTCGCGAGGCTTTCCCGTGCCAGTGCTTTCTCCAGCACCCAGCGAATCGATTCGTCGTCGTCAACAATCCATATTGGTTTCATATTTTTTGATTTCCGCTTTCGCCAACCATTTTCTTCTCATTGCTCTGCATGCTGCTTATGGCAGGGGAATGAGTATTCTAAAATCCGTGTGGCCAGGCCTGCTATCGCATTCGATCACCCCCATGTGCTGTTGAACGAATGTCTGCGCCAGCGTTAAACCCAGTCCGCTGCCGCCCTCCCGTCCGGACACGAGAGGATAAAAAATCCTGTCCAGAATATCAGGCGGTATCCCCGGTCCGTTGTCAATGATATGCAAGTCTAATGCCAACCGATATCGCACCTTGGCAATCGTTACCGAACGTGCAACGCGCGTGCGTAGAGTCAGTTCCGCATTACCGGTTTTGATCCTGTCGGACAAGGCTTGCGCGGCATTGTGGGCGATGTTCAGCACTGCCTGAATCAATTGTTCCTTATCGCCGCGGAATTCAGGAATGGACAGATCGTAATCCCGCTTGATCGTCAAACCATTGGGAAACTCTGCCACGATCAGGCTGCGTACCCTCTCGCAAACCTCATGGATATTCACGTCGCCGACAATATGAGGACGGCGGTGCGGCGCCAGTAATCTGTCGACTAGGGTTTGCAGGCGATCTGCTTCCTTGATGATAACCTGCGTATATTCGCCCAGTTCCTTCAAATGGTGCTCCGGCAGTTCCAGTTCAAGCAATTGCGCGGCACCGCGTATCCCGCCCAGGGGATTTTTTATTTCATGCGCCAGGTTGCGGATCAATTCCTTGTTCGCCTGGCTTTGATCAAGCAGCCTTTCTTCACGGTTCAATTTCAGCTGCTGTTCGTTTTCATGCAACTCCATCAGTACCGGCAGGTCCGGGTTGTCCAGGACCATGACAATGACTTGCAACTGCAAGGGTTCGCGCCCTGCCCGCTCCAGAATCATATCCTGCCGTTTTACGCTGAACTGGTGATCCAGCGCCTGCTCGAAGATCTCTGCAATTTCTTCTCCGTTCACGAACAGGTCCTGGGGTTTTTGATGCGCCAGGTTCTTGAAAGAGCTTTCCAGCAGATTTTCCGCCGCAGGATTGGCATAGGCAATGCAAGCTTCTGCATCCAGTACAAGCACTGCCGACGCCAGCAGGTCCAGTCCGTCCAGGGAAATAGTGGAGGTATTCACATTGTTCCAAAAATAAAAGCCGCATCGAGCGGCTTTTTAATGCAAGCGGGATGCCAGATCTATTTTAGGTTACCGATCTCGCGCTTCAAGGCTTCGATGTTTTTCTCGGTGCGGTTCATGTCTTCCTTCATGGATGCCACGCGCTCCTGATACTTTGCGTAATTCCGTTCATTGCCCTGACGCTCCGGCTCGCCGTTGTTGAATTCTTTTTTCAATTCAGCCAGCTTCTTCTCTTCGGTCTTCATTTCTTCTGTAAGAATCTGCAGCCGATCATTGTCACGAGCCTTCTGGGTCGTGCTGTCGATCTTGGGAAATTCCGGTGGCGTGGCAATGCTGGGTTTTGCCGCTGCTGTTTGCGCCACTGCCTTTTTATAGGGAGACGGAATCATGGTCACGCCTTGCAAATCGACGCGCTTGCAGCCTTTTGTGAGGCCGGTATTCTTATATTCTTTAAAACCTTGTTCGTTCGTGCACACATAGACTTCGCTTTGCGCGTAAACGGAGGCAGATAAGGTACAAAGAATTATTAATGCTGAAAGTTGCGTTCTCATAAACTTTCCCTAAAGAAACTTTTTATTCGTTGTGTAAGTTTATGATAGGAATCAAGGATTTACAAACATTGAGCATTATTTTGTCGTCAGGAAACAAAGTTCCAATAAAAAAGACGGAAAGAAACTTTCCGTCTTTGCACGAATGCCCTGAGTTCGGCGCCCTGAATTCAGCTTACAGCGAGTAGTACATATCGAACTCGACTGGATGCGTGGTCATGCGGAAACGCTGCACTTCCTGCATTTTCAGCTCAATATAGGCATCGATCATGCTGTTGCTGAATACGCCGCCGCGGGTCAGGAACTCGCGATCCTTGTCGAGGGCTTCCAATGCCTGATCCAGGGAATGGCAAACGGTTGGGATCTTTGCATCTTCTTCTGGCGGCAGATGATAGAGATCCTTGGTCGCTGCTTCACCCGGATGGATCTTGTTCTGTACGCCATCCAGTCCAGCCATCAACAGCGCGGCAAAGCACAGGTAGGGATTTGCCAGAGGATCCGGGAAACGAGCCTCAACACGACGTCCCTTCGGATTCGCAACGTGAGGAATACGGATCGATGCGGAACGGTTGCGTGCCGAATAGGCCAGCTTGACCGGTGCTTCGTAACCTGGAACCAGACGTTTGTAGGAGTTGGTGCCTGGATTGGTGATCGCATTCAGTGCCTTGGCATGCTTGATGATGCCGCCGATGTAGTACAGCGCAAATTCGGAGAGACCGGCATAGCCGTCACCAGCGAACAGGTTCTTGCCGTCTTTCCAGACCGACTGGTGCACGTGCATGCCCGAACCGTTGTCACCGACGATAGGTTTCGGCATGAAGGTTGCGGTCTTGCCGTAGGTGTGCGCGACGTTCCAGATGACATATTTCATGTTCTGGGTCCAGTCAGCACGCTCGACCAGCGTGGAGAACTTGGTGCCGAGCTCATTCTGGCCTGCGCCTGCCACTTCATGGTGGTGCACTTCAACCGGGATGCCCATGGCTTCCAGGATCATGCTCATTTCGGAACGCATGTCTTGCGAGCTGTCGACCGGAGGAACCGGGAAATAACCGCCTTTTACCGTTGGACGATGGCCTGTATTGCCGCCTTCAATCTTTTCGCCGGTGTACCAGGAAGCTTCTTCGGCATCGATCTTGACGAAACAGCCGGACATGTCGACGTTCCAGCGCACGCTGTCGAAAATGAAGAATTCAGGCTCTGGACCGAAGTAAGCGGTATCGCCCAGTCCGGACGATTTCAGGTAGGCTTCAGCGCGCTTGGCGATCGAACGCGGATCGCGGTCATAGCCCTTGCCGTCGGATGGTTCGATCACGTCACATTGCATGAAGAGAGTCGTCTCTTCCATGAACGGATCGATATTGGCGGTATTCGGATCCGGCATCAGGATCATGTCGGATGCTTCGATGCCCTTCCAGCCAGCAATCGAAGAACCGTCAAACGCATGGCCGGACTCGAACTTGTCCATATCAAAGTGCGAAACAGGCACAGTCACATGCTGTTCCTTGCCTCGTGTGTCAGCAAAGCGAAGATCAACGAATTTGACTTCGTTTTCTTTCACTATCTTCAAGACCTCTGCGGCCGTTTTTGCCATGCGAATCTCCTAAATGAGCAAAATAGAAATTATTGGATCAAATACTTGAGTCAACTGTCTGCAATCTTCTGCCAACAGTATCGTTTTATTATGAAATAAATACGCCTGAAACTCAGGATGCGATAATAGCAGAAACCATGCCACCATTTGGTGCTAAGCACCGCAGACATTTTCTTAAAGAAACTAGGTTTTTTACTGAAAAATCGCCGAAATTAGATACAATATTGATGTGTTGCCAAATTACTACGAGGCACCATCTTGGTGCATACGGCACATAATGCACTGCATTGGTGCGCTACAGGGAGGGTGATTCTTGTTACGCACCTTTTTTGTGCGCAGTGCTTGCACCATAAGTTTTGCTTTCTTTTCAAAGTTTTTATAGACCTCGTTTCTGGATCAAATTAACTATGGCCGATAAAGATACTATTCTGGCAAAAGCTGTCGAGCGCGGTGAGTCTTTGCCCTATGCCGGAGCGCTGACACCACAAGAAGCCTTTCTTTTATTGCAGTCGGATCCCAGCATTAAGCTTGTTGATGTCCGCACGAATGCCGAACGGGATTGGATAGGCCGGGTTGCGATCAACAATGATCAGCATCTTGCCGTTCAATGGAATCTGTATCCTCAAAACCAGCCGAATCCGGACTTCCTGAATCAATTGAGTCAATCGGCGAACAAGGAGGATGTGCTGTTATTTATGTGCCGGTCCGGAGTACGTTCCCGCCACGCTGCCACCATGGCTACGTCGAACGGCTATCGGAACTGTTTCGATATTCTTGAAGGGTTCGAGGGCGACAAAGATCCGGAAGGCCATCGAAAGATGGTCAACGGATGGTGCAAGGCAGGTCTGCCGTGGACGGGCGCGTAAACGCGAAACCCCTCCTCTGTGATCCACCCTTTATTTAAGGACTGCCTCCTGTCCCTTCATTAACCAGAGCACACGTTTGCGTACGAAGTTGATATGGCTTCTCAATCCATACAATTCTTCCGCAAACGATAGTGGAATTGAAACCTGGTTAACCTTCTCCTCGATTTCGTTCAGGCGAGCCAATTGCGCCGAATAGACTTCGGTGCGCTTTTCCGGCGGAACTTCCTCGACTGCCTGCTCGACGGTGCGCAATTGGCCATACCATCGATATACCCGCGAACGGACCTTCCACACATATAAGGGAGGCACAATACGGGACAGCGGAATAAGCAAAGCGCCCAGGGCGACAATCACGACCCACATCCGCTCAAAGACATTGGCCAGCCAGAAAGGCATATAACGCTGCATGAAAGGCGGACCGTTTTTATAGAATTTTTCGGCGTCGCGCGCGACAGGAATCTCGGTATAACTCGCGGTCGGAAATTCACCCTGCTTGCGGAACCATCCTGCTCCGCCGTGGATTTCGGATGCCGCCTGCACGAACAGATCGACCAGAGCAGGATGCAGATCACCTCTTGCAACCAGCGTTGCGGTCGGCGCAATCAGATGATAATCCTTGGGTGGAAGATCGCGTCCCAGATCGACAATCCCTCGCGGCAGAACGACATGGGTCAAAAACGGAAAGCGGCGTGTATAGGCTTCGGCCTGTGCAAAATCGAAAAGCTTGATTCCCGGGGTCTGCAATAACATCTGTATCAGCAGCGCGTCCGGTGCGGAACTGAATACCATTCCATCGATGCGGCCGTCCAGCAACTGCACGGTGGCCGGAATGTTTTCCAGTGTGCCCAGAGTCAGATCATCCGGCTCGACTCCATTTACCGACAGGATTTTCCTGAACAACTGCGGCACTCCGCTGCCTTCAGGGCCGACGTTGATCTTCAGGCGCTTCAACTGGGTCAACTGCGTAATATTTTTTTTATCACGTATAAACAGCCATACCGGTTCAGTGAACAGGCTGCCCAGCGAAATCAGGCCTTTACGCTCTGCCTCCGCCTGATCGGTCGACCCGCTTTGAACAAAAGCGATGTCTACGCCGGATTGCGGATCATTCAGGCGTTGCAGGTTTTCATAAGAGCCTTGCGATGGCTTCAGGCTTAGCTGAATGCCCTGCTTGGCAAGCATTGCGGCATATTTTTTGGCGAATTCTTCATATGCGCTGTTTTCCTGACCGGTTGAAATGGTGACGTGCTTTGGCGGCGCCGGGTCGATCAACCGGTAAGCGATAAAGCACAGTGCCAAAACGACAATTACCGGAGGTCCGGCCGTTACGATGAAGTCACGCAGCGAAAATTTTGTGAAGTGGAATATTCTTGGCATGAATGCGGAGGCACCGGCTAATCGAAACCGCCAAGTGTAAAGGATGGCCGGAGAGACGCCTAGCTGCTTAACGATTCAGGATTCAGATATAGGCAGAACAAGCACAAGCCCCCCTACAATGCGCATCGCATGAGAGCATCTTGAAAAGATGCTCGCGGCTCGGAATCACAGAACAGAATGAGCGCGCAATTTACAGCTTTATCAATTGCGACTTTATAAGGACCGCAGATTAGCGGATCCATAATGCGCTGGAGGCGCCACTCGACAAATGGAAAACGCCGGCACTTTTCAATGCCGGCGTCATCATGCGGAATATGAAAAACTTCTGGTACTCGGCAAAGCGATCAATCCCCTTGATCCAGTTTGGCCGCATGTTCGCGTGTGGTATGGAAGGTGAGCTTGGGCCAACGCTCCTGCGTCAGCTTGAGATTGACACCTGAAGTTGCAAGATATGCCATATTGCCCGCTGCATCGTATGCGATGTTCTGACCTGCACTGGACCTCTCGAAATCTGCCAGCACCCGCTTGTCGTCGCATGAAATCCAGCGCGCGCTGCTGATGCTGGTTCCTTCGAATACCGCATCGACGCCATACTCGTTCATCAGCCGGCTTGCCACCACTTCGAACTGCAGCACGCCCACTGCACCCAGAATCATGTCGCCGCTGTGCACCGGCTTGAAGACCTGGACTGCGCCCTCTTCCCCAAGCTGCTGCAAGCCCTTGTGCAACTGCTTGATCTTGAGCGGATTGCGGATGCGCACGACACGGAAAAAGTCTGGCGCAAAAAACGGTATGCCGGTGAACTGCAGCATTTCGCCTTCCGAGAAGCTGTCACCGATCTGCATGTTGCCATGATTGGGCAGGCCGATGATGTCGCCTGCATAGGCTTCCTCCACCTGCTCACGACTGGATGCCATGAAGGTCACCACGCTCGACACCTTGATTTCACGATTCAGCCGCAAATGCTTGATCTTCATGCCGCGTTCGAAGCGGCCGGAACAGACACGCAAGAAGGCAATCCGGTCGCGATGCGCAGGATCCATGTTCGCCTGGATCTTGAACACAAAACCGGAAAACGGAGTTTCGGTCGGCTGTACCGAGCGCACCGTAGCGTCGCGTGAGCGCGGCGCGGGTGCCCACTCCAGCAGGGCATTGAGAATTTCGCGCACCCCGAAGTTATTGATCGCCGAACCGAAGAAAACCGGCGTCTGCCTGCCGGCGAGGAAAGCCTCAAGGTCAAATGCATGGGATGCACCATGCACCAGCTCTACTTCCATTTTCAGCTGCTCGATCTCGAGCGGGAACATTTCAACAAGCCGCGGATTGTCGATGCCCTTGATGACTTCGAACTCCTGGTCCGCACGCTCGCCGCCGGCCGTGAACAGAAGGATTTCATCGCGCAGCAAATGATAGACTCCGCGAAAAGCCTTGCCCATGCCGATCGGCCAGGTTACCGGAGCGCATTCAATCTTGAGCACGGACTCCACTTCATCCAGCAGTTCCAGCGGATCGCGCGTCTCCCGGTCCATCTTGTTCATGAAGGTCAAAATGGGCGTATCGCGCATGCGGCAGACATTGAGCAGCTTGATGGTCTGCTCTTCCACGCCCTTGGCCGCGTCGATCACCATCAGCGCCGAATCGACTGCCGTCAGCACGCGGTAAGTGTCTTCCGAGAAATCTTGGTGGCCAGGAGTATCGAGCAGATTGACAACATGATCACGGTATTCAAACTGCATGACCGAACTGGCAACGGAAATGCCGCGCTGCTTTTCGATTTCCATCCAGTCAGAGGTTGCATGGCGGCCGCTCTTGCGTGCCTTCACCGTTCCCGCAAGCTGGATCGCGCCTGAAAACAGCAGCAATTTCTCAGTCAGGGTCGTCTTGCCGGCGTCAGGATGCGAAATAATGCCGAAGGTACGGCGGCGCGCGGCTTCGCGTGCAATCAGCTCCGCCGGCGCTTTTGCCGGTTCGGAAACATCCGTGCGGGATACGTTCTCTTGAATGGAATCTGTGGCCATGTTGCGCCTTTGTGAAAAGGCGATAAGTCTACCGGCTCTTGGCGATGAAGTCTAATGCCGGCCGCATTGCCCTACTGCCTCCGGTGCGCTGCCAAGCGGAATTTTCTGCGCCGGACTAGATTTGCAGACGCTTTCCGGTCGTCAAGCTATGGAAATCCAGTTGCATGCTGAGCAGTTGCTCCGCCTGAGCCAGGCGAACCAGTCCATGCAATGCTTCGCGGTACATTTCCTTTTCCTCGTCCGACGCACCGGCGCGGCACATCGCATCGATCATTTCTTCAATTACCTCATTTGAATGTGCCTGCGCTTGCATACCTCTATTGCTCCACAAATCCAGTGTTCTTAAAACGCATGCAGATAAAGCTGCTTTTCACAACTCCAGGAACAAGAAAAAACGTTAGGTTCAGTCACGCAGCACGCACTCAAAGAATAATATGATTTTGATATGCTTGACTTGCGATCACACAATACCGGTAGTGCGTTTCAAGATAGTCATTCCAAACGTCATGTTGTAAAGAACTGCGGCAACGATACCGCAACGCGCGTACCCTTGCCCGGCAAACCTTTGATATTGATTCTGCCGCTCATTTTGCGTACCCGCTCACGCATCTCCATGAGCCCAAAGCCATTCGCCTTGTCTATTTCATCCTGGCGGATTCCCCTGCCATCGTCTTGCACGCGGAGCTCCATAGAATTTCCGCTGCGGCGGATTTGTATCACAGCCTTTCTTGCGTTTGCGTGTTGCTCGATATTGCTCAGGCACTCTTCGACCAGGCGAAAAATTGCCGTGCTTCGCGTTTCATCCATTCCAAGATCGGCTTCATTTGCGACCAGATGGCATTCAATGCCTGCGTTTTCTGAAAATGTCTTCAGCAAGGTGCGTAATGCATAGTACAGCCCCCCTTCGTCCAGTGAACTAGGCCGGAGGTCTGTTGCAAGCTTCCTCAGCGAGACAATCGAAGAACCGATCATCCGGTCGACGCTATCCAGTCGCTTATGGCTTGAAGGAGCGGGCTTTAGATCATTCTGCAACAAGCTCAACTCCATACGCGACGATGCAAGCAGCTGGGCCAGCTCATCATGCAGCTCGCGCGCAATACGCTTGCGCTCAGCTTCCCGAAATGCCTGCTGGGCGTTAGACAGATCTCGCAAAGCCGCATTTGCACGCGCCAGCTCTTCGTGAATCCGGATTTTTTCCGTGACATCCTTCGATACGCCGCGATACCCTTTGAATGTGCCGTCTGTGCCGAATATAGGCTGGCCGCTGACGGATAGATAATGCGCGGGCTCGTTTGCATCCTGCCAAAGGAAGACCACCTCTTGAAATGGCTGGTGTCGGAGGATTGCCTGTTCGAATGTTTTGCGGTCTTGTTCCGACATATGCTTTACCGGCATCTCGCAAAAGGTCTTGCCGATGTATTGCGCGAACTGCGCATTCGATCGCGTTTGACCTGCTTTTGCAATCAAAGTGAAGCAGCCGTTTTCATCGTACTCCCAGTGCCAGTCGGACAGCAGTCCAAGCAGCGATTGATAACGCTCCTCACTCTCACGTAGCGCATGGCTAAAATCTTTCTTCAGCGCCAGATTTCTCGCCGGGGAAATTTCCCTTTTCGTGCCTGGGACAATTTCCGGCTTGGGCATGCCGGAAACGCGCAGTTCGATTTCATCTACCGCAATTGACGCGAGATCCGTCAAGGTAGCAATCTCGAACTCCCCTAATTCACGATGCTCGGAACCGAGTACACACAAGCTCCCGAATCTACGCCCGCTTCCATTGACGATCGGTACGCACGCATAAAAGCGCACTTGAAGGTCGCCCAGATGTATCGGCTCGTCGAAATTTCGGATATCCGGTTTTCGATTCTTGGTTCCAAAGGATTGCGCCGGGATAAGCGCAGATCCTTCCAGTTCTGCATTGCGCCCAAACTCTGATCCTGATCCATTCTCAAAGCGAGATTGGTACCAGACGGTATCTGCATGCTCCAGGAATATTAAGGTGGCCGGAGCATCAAGCAAGCGCGCTGCAAGACGCATGATCTTTTCGAACGGGACCGTTAGAGCATTGCCCAGGGCGTGAAGAGCAGGAAGCTCATCAGCGTCTTCCGTGATTCTCTCGAGGGACGAGGCGTCATCGCCGGGAGTCGTCGTTTCACTCGGCGCCAAGCGCACCAGGTTTTCAAATTCAATCATAAGCAGCTTGCTTCTGTTCGTCGCAAAAGGGAATGTATTCGCGTTCTGCTTGCTCGGATTGCTAACAACGGCAAATAAACGGACGTACACCTAAATCTGTTTTCTCGTCCGCTGTGATGCCCCGCGCTCTTCTAAGTTCGTACATAAATACAACACCGCACGTAAAAGGACGCCGCTCCTGATATACATCAAGCCATTTCAAAACCAGGAAGTTATTACGGACTTGGAAAAGCAATTTCAGCGTCTCCGCAAAGAGTCGGCCGGAATGTCAAATACGATGTGCCAACCGTTTATGAAAAATGATTTTAGATGTCACGACAGTGCATGAGAATGGTGGAGAAATCGTGCCAACGGCATTCAAGCTAGGCGCGACCTGCCTGGTGATCAGTGAAATTATGGATCGATGGCCCGCAAAAGATTACAGCTACTTCAAAGTCAGGGCGAATGATGAAGCGCTCTATATCTTGCGGCATGACAAGTTTTCGGGGCAGTGGGAGCTAACTTGGTTTAGCCGGAACGGCGACGGATACTGATATGTTTTGTTTCGCATTTCCGGCAATCGCAGGTTTGCACTGATTGCAACGCGCAAGCCGGCCGCACTTGGAATCAACGCGCCGAAAAATAGCTCGCTTTTACAGAGCTGGCGACTGGTTTATCCCGCCCTAATCTCCACGCATAAAAGCACGCTGGCTAAAGGCGCAAAGAGACACAGGCAGACACTGGCGGACGCGATCCGCGCCGTCTATGGGGACGTGAGTAAACGCCCCGTGCCCGACGCGGCCGCATGAATGCCAAAAAAACCCACCGATGGTTATTGGCTGCAGTTTTTTGGTTTCGGAGTAAGGATACGATCAATTACTCTTCGGCTTGAACTGCTTGTCGCTAATACGATATTTGGTACGACGATCCCCCATCAGCTCACGCAATTCCTGAATACTAAGGTCCGTTACCTCATGCATCCGAATCAGGAGCGATGCACCGACAGGAAGACGACGATGGCGAATTTTACTGATAACCGGAGGAGCAACTTCTAAAGCGCGCGATAAGGCGGCATCGTTTTTCAAATTCATTTTGCCGATTAACGAAGCAAGCAGATTGTCCGGGTTGTACTGACGCGACTGAGAAACGGCTTCATGATTCATATTAGTCCCTCGTAAAGTGTGGAATAGTGCCAGCACGAATTGTGACAAATTGTAATTACGGGGCTTTGATAATTCACAACACCGCTCAATGCGAAATATGCTCCTGCTGCGATTTCGCAATGAAATTTACGGCGAGAATGTAGGTGGGCAATCCACGCCTGTAATTTTCCCGGCAATTTGCATAGTTTTCAGGCGATAAAGATCACGGCATGAAAACTTTTCTCGTTCAATGCGAACGGATCAAAAGCTCAAGTCTTAGGGAAATGCGGCCAGCACTGCACGAATCAGCCAGACCACCAGGCCGACGCATACAATGAAGACAATAAACCAGGCCACAGATGGCAGTTTTTTATTCATTGAAATGAATTGTCTCTCTTAAAAGTCCAATTTTATTGAGCTTCATGTTTATCTAATTGTGCAGAGTCAAACTCGCACAATGATTTCCTTCTGCGCTCCTGAATTTCCTTTGGCGAAAATCAGGATGATTTTGACGAATAGCAAGTGCCCCGTTCCCACATTTGGTTACCTTGAAGAACGAAAGCCGCGGTTCATTGCAAGAGCAAGTTTGTGCTCTGAATATTCAGGCAAGCCAATTCGGTGGCATTTATCTTCGATGCGCGGTAGAAATCAAAAGCAACAGACCGGGAATACAGATGTACACATTTCAATCATGGCGGAAAGCCGCAGCACATTCGGCGTGCATGCTTTTTCTGGGCGCCGGCATTGCATCCTGTGGAGGCGGCTCGACTTCGCAAGAGCAGCAGCGAAACGGCAATGTCACTAAACCCGCCTCAACACAAACCGATGCCGACTATCTCGCAAGACAAGATGCCGGATTGTTCGTGATCGCCGGTAACATAGGCGGCCCTGGGTCGATTGATGGTTTGCGGGACGCAGCGCGCTTCAATCAACCAACCGGACTTGCCTATGGCAGCAATGGCAATATTATCGTTGCCGACTCGCAAAACCATGTACTGCGTAAAATCGATCGCACCGGCGCCACAACCACGCTCGCAGGAAAAACCGCTCAGTCCGGGGATGCCGACGGAAACGCCATGGAGGCGAGGTTTTCCGGGTTATTCGCGGTCGCATCTGACCATGCCGGAAATTTCTACGCAACGGACCGGCATGCCATTCGCAAGATTTCTTCGAACGGATATGTCTCCACGCTGGCGGGAGCCCAAGGAAGCAGCGGCAGCAACGACGGCTTGGCAGCCAATGCAAGATTCAATCAGCCTCTGGGAGTCGCGGCCGATAGCGTGGGAAACATATATGTAGCCGACACGGGAAACCATGTCATTCGAAAGATCACGCCCGAAGGTCAGGTGCTTACGCTGGCAGGTAGTCCAGGCAACGCAGGAATGAGCGATGGAATTGCGACGCAGGCACGATTCAATCATCCGGCCGGAATTGCACTGGACGCAAATGGTGATTTGTATATCGCGGACCGCGATAATCATGTCATCCGAAAGATATCTGCCGGAGGAATCGTATCGACCTTGCGCGTGGGCGGAGACGTGACAGGTCATTCGGCCGAAACACAAGCACCGATGTATTTCGACGCTCCCCGCTCAATTGCAGCCGATGCGAAGGGCATGCTCTACGTGACCGATGCGCTGTCTGTGCCTCAGCAAGGTCCGTGCGTCGGCAACGGCATTGTCCGCAGAATTTCACCGGCAGGAGAAATGCATACGCTTGCCGGAACCACCAAAATCTGCGGCAGCGAAGACGGACTTGGCACAAGTGCCCGCTTCAACCTTCCGACTGGAATCACGATTACGTCCGAAGGTGAAATTTTAGTCGCCGATACGCACAACCATACTATTCGAAAAATTGACGATGCCGGGCTTGTCGGTACGATTGCAGGCAAGGCGCGAATCTACGGACAGGCGGATGGACCGGGAATGCAGGCATTGTTCACCGGTGCGGCGGGCATTGCCGTCGACGCGCTCCGGCATCTGTATGTCACGGATATTGGCAATGCCATGAATCAAAGTGTGGCATTGATAAGAAAGCTAATTCCGGGCGAAGGCGTAAGCACGCTTGCCGGTAAAAATGGAGCCGGCTATGTCGACGGCAGCGTGACAGAAGCACGGTTCGACACGCCGAACAGCCTTACCTTCGATGCAGACGGAAATCTGTATATAGCAGACTCGAACAATGCTGTCATCCGCAAGGTATCACCGGGCGGAGCGGTTACGACCCTTGCCGGAACGGCCGGAAATCGCGGAAGCATCGACGGCCCAGCCAACATAGCTCGCTTTCACCATCCCGCCGCCATTGCGGCAGACAGGCAAGGCAATCTCTATGTCGCAGATGTCTATCGTGCTCCCGACGGCACGCACAGCGCAAGCATCAGAAAAATCACGACGAGCGGTCTTGTAAGTACGCTTGCAGGACATATCGGCGAGAGCGGCCATACCGACGGTATGGGACATCTTGCGCGTTTCATGTATCCAGGCGGACTGACGGCAGATCATGAAGGCAATGTCTATGTGAGCGATTCGCTGGCCCACACCATTCGGCGAATTTCCAGCGACGGTATTGTCACTACGATTGCAGGCAGCGCAGCGAAGAGCGGCGACGCAGACGGTGCAGGATCGAGTGCGCGATTTAACAGTCCGGTCGGGCTGACCGTTGACGACAATGGAAACCTGTTTGTTGCGGATACCTTGAATCATGCGGTGCGGATGGTCACACAAGACGCAAACGTCCTTACCATCGCCGGAAAAAAGGGCCGGGAAGGTATCGCCTTGGGAAAACTGCCCGGCGGCCTGCACAAACCCATAGGTGTTGCGTATATCGCGCCAAAACTCCTGGCCGTGACAAGCGGCGGAAGCGTTCTGGGATTAAGGATGCCGTAAAGGCTTTGCTGAATATTCGCGTACCGCCAAATTCTGTCGCGATACGAATGCTGATGTGATGCCGCAAGGTTCCGGCAGGTCTCTGCCTGAACCTTGCGGACGAGATGTGATTCAGATTGACTTAAGGATTAATTGACCTCAGGACTTCAGCCTGTCGACAAGAACGTATCCTTTTGCGAAGCCTGCTTCCACGGCCTCTTCTTCGGTAAGGAAATCAGCGTCGTCCCCCGAACCGGTCGCCAATGCGCCGATCGCACTGGAATCAGTACCCGGATCGGTAACCCTGACTGTATAGTCCCATTTCGATCTGCTCCTGTCATGCGGCAATGCCGTTACATGCACATCCATTCCCTTGTATTCTTCGGTTCTCCAGCTTTGCTCAGTAACCATTATTACTCCGTTATAAATACTTTTTTAATAACTCTCGCTGATGCATCAGAATGAGCAAAACAATGCCATTCAGGACGCTTGATTCAAACCTTTCATGAATCCGGGCGGCGATGTGCCGGTAAAATTCAAGCAGGTGCCTCCGATATCAAGTGTCATCTGCTTGGATGAATTTTCTTCCGATAAAGTTCGCGGATTTATGTGATTTGATGGCGGCAAAAAAGCACTCCCTGCATGAGGCGCCGGCTATTGCATTTTTTTACTTTTTATTCTCCTGCATCGTAACGATTGACGAGCGGATCTTTATCTCTTGATTTTTCTGGCAACTTCATCAACTCCGTTCCGCCCCCTTCCATCCGGACAAACTTGCATGCTTTGGCGGGACGGTGCGAATTTTTTAATTCGTACACAGGTTTTAAACCGTACCAAGCTCTGGCAAAAAGATAACGCTATGAATTGAAACCGGATCTACAGCCCGCTATTACGTAATCAAACGTTCCCAACGGGGTTATTGCTCTCCTTTCCTGAATCAGTCGAACATGTCGTTTTCTTCTTCAAAATAATCGTCCCGACAGGAAAGCGAACAGAATCGCCGAACATTATCAACAGGCTTATCGCAATACCAGCACGTTCCTTTTGCCTGCAGGCTCGCGGAGCGGCAAATGCGATGTGCATCTTCAGCAGTTCTGGAATCCTGTAGAGTCTGGACAGGTGAATAGTTCATGGCTCACTCCTTGCAAAACACGTGGTTCGTACTTTTGGAAAGAGTAATTTATGAAAAATACGGTTCGATGACAAAAATCAAAAGACAAGTAGATAGCGGGCGGAGTTTGTAAATGTCTGACTTGTCCGATCGCGGCAGCAAGATCATCTGCTGGTGGGCACCTCAATGCCGCGGACAACTGCGCAGCACTTGAAAGAAATGCATGAGAACTCCGTGCCATATAAAGGCCGGGAATAGCAGAGAGAGCTATGAAGTAAAAAAGAGATTAAATGAAATGCGAATGGCGCCGCTTATTCATGTACGCCGTAGTGCGGGTCGGCAGCAATCAGTATGCTGCAGCGGATTTTTTCAATCAGCAGTGCATCCATCGAGCCGCGCCACCAGCGCAATGCGAGAGGCTTTTGACGCGAATGCCCGACAATTACCAGATCGATGCCCAGTTTTTCCACCAGTTCCTGGATCACATTCGCCGGTTCACCGACTTCAATATGCGTCGTCACCGATAATCCGGCATTGCGGAACAAGATACACCCGTCCGATAATTCCTGCCTGATCTTTTCCTTTTCTGCGTTCAAGCCTTCTTCCATGCTCAGTACGGCAGCGGCGGCGTACTCACCTACCAGCAAATAAGGCGGAGGGATGACAACGGCAAGCAAGTGAATTTGCGTCGATGCATCGGGCGCCAATCTTATGCACTCCTGCAAGGCCAGGCGACTCTCAGGAGTTCCATTATAGGCAACAAGTATCTTGTTATACATTTGTCACTCCAATCGACAACCCACCATTCGGTACTGCGCTTTACCATGCAAGAACATTGTGAAATAGATGCAAGAAGATTGCAAGCTTGTCAGCTTTTTACTGCTCGCCTTCCCGCTCATTGCCTTCCGCTCGGCAGCGCTCCTATTGGGCACCTTCAGAATTACATCGAAACCATGATCACTATCAAGTAAACGGCAAATCATATTGATATGCTGAAGGAAGCTGACACAATGTTTCTTGCTGCGTTGCTGCGTTGCTGCGTTGCTGCGTTGCTGCGTTGCTGCGTTGCTGCGTTGCTGCGTTGCTGCGTTGCTGCGTTGCTGCGTTGCTGCGTTGCTGCGTTGCTGTAATAAGCTGAGCTGCAGTTTTTCTGTATCGCAGCGGCAGCTCATGTCATTTGTCAGACGCTTCGAATGAAAATTAAAGAGAACTAATATGGCGACCGAAACAATAGGCAAATATCAACTGCATCTTATTGCTTATGAAATGCCGGGCAGCGGAAGCTGGGAGCCTTATCTCAAGATAGATAAATTCGACGACACAAAGCAGGATTTCGTATGCGTACTTGACAAGCATCGCGTCACCGAGACGCCTGTGGAATCATACGACGCGGCCATTGAGGCGGCACGCCGGGCCGGAAACCAGCTCATTCTGGAAAAGAAAATCTGAACGCTCATTCGCTTATCGAGAACATATTGCCGCAAAATAGAATAATCCCCTGTTAACCAACGACTGAAGTGCCTCCATTGCCGCGTTTGCTCGGAAGGCCGTACTTCTTTCTTATGCAAGCAAAATAAAGCATAATTGCTTCTCGTAAAATTTTACGCAACGCATATATTTTATTTGTCTTGTTATGCCCATGAAAATAAACGGATGGTGGAAAGCTGCAGCGAATGATGAGATTTATCATTCAAATTTCCGCTTGACCGAATTTGGTCTCGGCGACTGAACCCGTATCTCGCGTTATAGCAGAATTGAGATCGTCACGATAATTGACTATTCGCAACTAAGCGCTGCCTTGATGCTGCTATAAATAAGGCAGTATTAAAATATTTAATTATTTCGTACCTTGCGAAGAACTCACAACGATCTGTGAATACGCATAATTTCAAGAATGCCAAAAATTCACACACATTACGATAATCTGAAAGTGGCGCGCAATGCGCCGCCAGAGGTTATCCGTGCGGCATATAAAACGCTATCACAGCGTTTTCATCCGGATCGTAACGCGGACAATGAGTCGGCAACACGCATCTTCCAGATTATCAGTACGGCATACGAAGTGCTGTCTGACCCGGTCAAGCGGAAAGAACACGACGAATGGATTGCCAGGACCGAGGCAGATGAGCTAGCCCACTCGAGGAATGCTCAAGCCTCTCAGTATGGGACATCCGCGGCATCGAGTTCCGGATCCGGATATGCAAGTGGCTTTTCACGTTTTGTGGCAGCGCGCCATGACCGATCGACCAATGCCCTGACGATGGCTTTCAAAGGCCTTACCTCCAAACAGAGGAATTTCATATTCATCTTCAGCGGGGTAATCGTTGCCCTCGTAGTTTTCATTGTCCTTATTGAGTGATTCAATTCCGGCCGACCCCGACCCCGCATTTTCTGGCACGGCCATTCAAGACCCGAAGCGCTGAAATCCTCCGAGGCTGGTTTTCGCCTTGCTCAACTCCGCACTAGTCATTTGAATCGCCAAACAGGAAACGGTTTCTTACCAAGCTCATTCCTTCGATGAAGGAATCGTCCAACATGCTCGGCAAAAGATGCGACATTGCATCCTCACATTCCTGTTGCATCGCTTCGGTAACCATCGCCGGATCAGGGTGCCCTTTTAGCAGACAGCCTACCGCAATATTCAATGCCAGCACCTGTCCCGCCATATAGGACAAACGTTCTTCCATGGACGCCGGCTTCTTGGGACTTTGTTCGCTCATTGCATTCCTCCTCACAACACGATTCTAGCTGTTTATATGCAGTCCGATTGCATTCGTCATGCGGGCGGCGGAAAGTGAACCCACAAGGCGCCGAAAATGATCATGTTCACGGTCCGTGAGCGGGTAGTGCATACAGTACATGCACGGGTAACACATATACAGTAAAGAGCGATGGCAAGCAGCCGGGATGCAATAAAAGGAATTTTGTCCGCCGCACGTTGGCTTTGGCTTTCTTGAGAACCCGCAATCCGCTCATGCGTCAAAGCGATATTCTTGAAATGTTCCTGACACCCGAATTTTATGAAGCTGAAATCTGCCTGGAGCCTCCTGAAATCCGTTTTCAGTTCGTGGTCTGCCGATTATGCACCCAGTATGGGTGCAGCATTGGCTTATTACACCATGTTCTCGATAGCGCCCCTGCTGCTGATCGTTATTTCGGTCGCGGGCCTGTTCTTCGGAGAAGAGGCTGCGCGCGGCGAGATTTTTCATCAACTGGAAGGCTTGATGGGCGCGGAAGGCGCGCAAGCAGTGCAAGGCTTGCTGGAAAACGCCAACAAGCCCAAGCAAGGCGTCGCGGGAACGATCGTTGGTTTCGTCCTGCTTCTGGTTGGTGCCACGACAGTGTTTGGTGAACTGCAATCGGACCTGGACCGTATCTGGCGAGCGCCGGAACGTGAGAAGACCTCCGGCATATGGGGATTATTGCGCACCAGGCTGCTTTCATTCGGCATGATTCTGGGGCTTGGATTTCTGATGATGGTCTCGCTGGTCTTCAGCGCCGCGCTCGCTGCACTAAGCAATTGGTGGAACCCGGTATTCGGTGGCTGGGAGGCAGTTGCCCACTTGGTCAATCAACTGGTCAGTTTTGGATTTACCACGGCCGTCTTCGCAATGATCTACAAGTTCATGCCCCACGTGAAAATCGAGTGGCATGATGTCTGGGTCGGTGCGCTTGTTACCGCTTTCCTGTTCACTGTCGGAAAGTTTCTGATCAGCCTGTACATCGGCAAGGCGGGTGTCAGCTCAAGCTTCGGCGCGGCGGGCTCACTTGTCATCCTGTTGGTGTGGGTGTACTACTCTGCGCAGATATTCCTGCTTGGCGCCGAATTCACCTGGATTTATTCGCATACGCATGGCTCGCGCATGGATGAACCGACGCCTGCAGAGCTTACGCCACTGCGCAAAGCGCCGGAATCAACTTAAGCCTGCAGCGATTTCCCCGTCTGCTCTATTTCAAATTGGTTCATCTCCAGTAATGGATTGATTTTTATCAACCATATTGACTCTGGCCCCAGCGGCAAGTTCTCTCGGGTCAATCCTCGCAATACCGGCATCGTTGTCGCAAAAGGATGGTCGACATTGTTTCCATAATTAACCGATAGAAAAGCTTTTGAAGCGGGAAACTTATTTGCTGCATTAATTGCCGGTTTATTTGCCACTTCCGTTTTTGCAGCCCACCCATAGTGCGCCCCGGCCTCCGGCACATCAAGTGCAAGCAGCGCTTCCAATGGCACCATGAAGTCGGATTCCGCCAAGGCAGAATAGGCTGAAACAAAAGCGGACAGCAAGTCAAGCAAATAGAGCCAGGCACTATGCTGTCTCCGGACATGCCGGCGTTTGCGCCAGCTTTTTTACTGGAAAAGAGCATTTTTACCCAGGTTTGCGGCCCATAAGACTGCATCGGCATCGAACTTGATATGCCGCACACGGCAATTCAGGCACCTGTTTTATTGTAGAAGTCGCGCAGGAGTGCTCTGCTTTCCTCGCTCTTTGACGATATCCAAAACGGCCGACGAATTCATGGTGAACGTTCATAAGGAATATTCCATAAACGTTGAAAAGCGGTCGCTGCCCTCCTCTCCCCTTGGCGCGAATATATCCCACAGTTGGGCAAACATTATTGTGGACACGGCGCCGTGCATGGCCAGGGGCGGCAAGCACTCCAAGATAAAAATTTCCATCCCGCTGTTCGCCGCATTGTCCTGGCCGACAGGGCGAGCCTATTCAACAAAGGAAAATAATAATGCTATTCGAAATTCCTGATCGACTGTTGCCCGGGAATCCTCATCCCTTGGGCGCCAGCTACGACGGCTTAGGCGTCAACTTCGCCGTGTTCTCGGCGAACGCACATAAGATCGAATTGTGCATATTCGACGAAGCAGGCCGCAAGGAATTGGCCCGACTGCCATTGCCGGAATGTACCAACGAGGTATGGCATGGCTACTTGCCCGAGGCCGGGCCCGGACTGCTCTACGGCTATCGCGCACACGGCCCGTTCGAACCGCTGCGGGGCCACCGCTTCAATCCCAACAAGCTGCTGCTCGATCCTTACGCACACCAGTTGTCCGGCCCATTGCGCTGGGCAGATGCCTTGTTCGGATATCGGTTCAATTCCTCCCGCCTGGACCTGAGCTTTGATCGACGCGACAGCGCGGCCGCCATGCCCAAAGGCGTAGTGGTGGACGACACCTTCAACTGGGGCAACGATGCCCGGCCCATGGTCCCATGGTCGAAAACGGTCATCTATGAAGCGCATGTGCGCGGCATTTCCATGTTGCGAGAAGACATTCCCGCCTATCAGCGCGGAACCTTTGCGGCACTGGCCAATCCGCGCTTCATCGATCATTTGCTGAAGCTCGGCGTCACCACGATTGAACTCATGCCGGTACATGCCTTCCTGCAGGACCGGTTTTTACTGGAAAAGGGATTGCGCAACTACTGGGGCTACAGCACGCTTTCTTTCTTCGCACCGGAACCGGCTTACCTCTCCAAGTCCGAACTCAACGAAATCCGTCGCACGATCCGGCGGCTGCATGGTGCAGGCATCGAAGTCATACTTGACGTGGTCTACAACCATACTGCAAGCGGCAATGAAATGGGACCGACGCTCTGCTACCGCGGCCTCGACAACGCCAGTTATTTCCGACTGATACCAGGCAACGAGCGGTACTACATCAATGAAACCGGATGCGGCAATACCCTGAACATTTCGCATCCGCGCGTGTTGCAGATGGTGATGGATTCCCTGCGCTATTGGGCGGAATCCTTCCACATCGACGGATTCCGCTTTGATCTCGGAGTTGCGCTGGGCCGGGAGGGATCGGGCTTTGATCCCGGCTCCGGCTTTTTTGATGCAATACTGCAGGATCCGGTTCTGTCGCGCCTGAAGCTGATTTCGGAGCCTTGGGATATCGGCCCTGGCGGCTACCAGCTCGGCAACCATCCGCCGGGCTTCGCCGAATGGAATGACAAGTACCGGGACGGCGTACGCCGATTCTGGCGCGGGGATGCCGGACAACGGCCGGATTTTGCCGCGCGCCTTTCCGGCTCGGCGGACGTATTCGACCGCCGCTGGCGCAAGCCCTGGGCATCGGTCAACTACATCGCATCCCATGATGGATTCACCCTGGAGGATGTGCTCAGCTATACGCACAAGCATAATGAAGCCAACGGAGAGAACAATAACGACGGCCACAGTGAGAATTACAGTGCGAACTGGGGCATTGAGGGTGCGACCGACGATCAACGTATTGTCAAGTTGCGAGACCGGGTTCGACGTGCCATGCTGACTACGCTGCTCGCTGCGCAGGGAACGCCGATGATCCTGGCCGGTGACGAATTCAGGCGTACTCAGCACGGCAATAACAATGCCTATTGCCAGGATAATGAATTATCCTGGGTGAACTGGACCCTGGCCGAAACGCCGGAAGCGCAGGCGCTGATTGCCTTCATAGGATGCCTGAATGCATTGAGGCGCCGATTTGCCGCCCTGCAGGCAGGCCACTTCTTGCACGGAGCGCACGAGGTCAGCCCGGGGATACCTGATATTGCTTGGTTCGATGAGCGCGGCGAATACCTGTCTTCCGAAGCATGGCAAAATCCTGAAGCCCGTGCACTGGCGGTGCGGCGCGCGAGCATAGCGCCGGATGATCAGCCGGAAGCAGTTTTGCTCTTTGTTAATGCCGGCCATGAAGCAATTGAGTTTCGTTTCCCCAAACCGGACATGGCCTGGCATTTGCTAGTCGATAGCGCCGAGGAGCAAACGGCAATGCGTTTAATTGAAAAAACCAGCTTTACCGTACAGGGTCATAGTGCCGTATTGTTTGCAAACCATGACCCGGGAGTATTGATTTGAGCAATAGACATGCGTTTCCGCTTTCCTTCGGTGCAAACCTGATCGCACCGGACAAGGCAAGATTTAGAATATGGGCACCCAGCGCCCGCTCCGTATCGCTCCAACTGGACGGCAAAAGCACGCATCCGATGTTGCGTAACGAACAATCATCCGCCGGCTGGTTCGAGCTGGAACTGTCATGTTCCGCCGGAACTCACTATCGATATGTTGTACAGACCGAATCCGCCAACGAGCTCAGTGTGCCCGATCCGGCATCGCGCCTGCAGGCGGATGACGTACATGGCGCGAGCGTCGTAGTCGACCCGCATGCCTACCAATGGCAGCACACGGACTGGAAGGGACGGCCATGGCATGAAACAGTTCTGTACGAGCTGCATCCCGGTATCCTGGGCGGTTTCGAAGGCATCCTGCAAAAACTGCCGGAACTGGCAGCGCTGGGGATTACCGCCGTGGAACTGATGCCGGTTGCCGATTTTCCCGGCCGGCATAACTGGGGCTATGACGGAGTACTGCCATTTGCGCCTGATGCCGCATATGGCACACCGGAGCAGCTCAAGCAACTGATCGATACCGCGCACGGCCTGGGCATGATGGTGTTTCTCGATGTGGTCTACAACCATTTCGGGCCGGACGGAAATTATCTTGGCGCTTATGCTGCTCCCTTCTTCCGTGACGATATCAAGACGCTGTGGGGGCAGGCAATCGATTTCCGCGAACCGGAAGTACGCGAGTTCTTTATCGAGAACACGCTGTACTGGCTGATGGAATACCGTTTCGATGGCCTGCGCTTCGATGCCGTTCATGCGATCAGCGAGCAGGATTTTCTTGATGAACTGGCACAGCGAGTACGCCTGGCGGTCGAGCAGGATCGCCATGTCCATCTTGTGCTTGAGCATGACGACAACGCGGCAAATCTTCTTGGCGGACCGGAGCAGAAAAAATACGATGCGCAGTGGAACGATGATTTTCACCATGTGATGCATGTGTTGCTGACCGGTGAGCGCGAAGGATATTACGCCGACTATGCGGACGATACGGCCAAAAGGCTTGCGAGGTCGCTGATGGAAGGCTTCGTCTACCAGGGCGAAGCATCCGCGCATCGCGACGGCGGATTGCGCGGCGAACCGAGCGCGCATCTGCCGCCGACCTCGTTCGTCAACTTCCTGCAGAACCATGACCAGATCGGCAACCGCGCCTTCGGAGACCGCCTGACTACGATGGCTGATCCGCGCGCTTTACATGCAGCCAATGCCATGCTGCTCCTGGCGCCGCAGATTCCCATGCTGTTCATGGGCGAGGAAATCGGGGCAACCCAGCCTTTCCTGTATTTCACCAGCCATACCGATCCCGGGCTTGCCGAAGCGGTGCGGGAAGGACGGCGCGAGGAGTTTGCCAAATTTGCTTCCTTCGCCGATCCGGCAAAGCGCGCTGCCATTCCCGACCCGAATGATGAAAACACCTTCAGGCAATCGATTCCCAACTGGGAAGCAGCAGCGCAAGGCGATAATGCGAGCTTGTCCTGGCTGAACTGGACATCCAGGCTTCTGACCATTCGCCGCACGCATATTGTCCCGCGCATACCCGGCACGCAGGCAATGGATGCCATGATCCTCGGCCCCGCCGCCGTGGCCGCGCACTGGCGGATGGGCGATGGCGCGAGGCTGATGCTGGCGATTAATCTCGCCGATGAATCGGTCTCGGTAAAACTGGATGCCTTGTCCAATACCGGCGGCGCCGACCTGCTGTTTGAGACCGATGAAACTCTTGCAGCACTGGACGCGGGCCGGCTGCCTCCCTATTCCTTTATCGCATTGCTGGAGCCGGCCGCATGATTGAACAAGATTTACGCCGGCTGGCCGATGCAGCCGGCATCCAGGTAGAGTGGACCGACGCATTCGGAAAGCGGCAGACCGTAGCGCCTGACACATTGAAGACCATTCTGAACGCATTGGAGCTGCCGTGCGCAGACGCAGGCCAGCTTCGCGACAGTCTGGCACGCAGGCTTGCGGAAAACGCGCGGACAACGCTGCTACCGCTGCTCACCTGCACCGCAGGCCTTCCCGTTCCCCTCTCAAAAGACCTGGATTTACAAGGCAAAGCTTACCGGATTGAATTTGAACATGGCGGCACGA
Source organism: Keguizhuia sedimenti (assembly GCA_030715135.1). Taxonomy (GTDB): domain Bacteria; phylum Pseudomonadota; class Gammaproteobacteria; order Burkholderiales; family Burkholderiaceae_D; genus Keguizhuia; species Keguizhuia sedimenti. The sequence goes on from JAUYVH010000003.1 coordinate 232,415, forward strand.
TAGACGGCCGCTTTGCCGGCGATGTACCTGAAGCTCCAAGCCTGCTCGCGCCGCAGCATACGGGCTATCACCGGCTTCTGATCGATGACCAACCGATTACTCTTGCCGTCGCGCCACCCCGCTGTTTCAGTGTGGGAGATGCGCTGGCAGACAACGGCGGACCGGAGCAGGCGATCCGGCGTCCTTGGGGTATCTCCGCCCAGCTCTACAGCTTGCGCAGAAAAGGAGATGGAGGAATCGGCGACTTCACGGCTCTGAAGACCCTTGCCGAAGCGGCTGCGCGGCATGGAGCATCTGCACTGGCCATCAGTCCGGTGCACGCGATGTTCAGCGGCGATACCAATCGCTTCAGTCCTTATAGTCCATCGAGTCGCCTGTTCTTCAATGCATTGCATATCGATCCGGCAGTGGTGCTCGGCGAGCAGGCTTTAAGGCAGGTCCTGCAGCAAACCGGGCAGGCCGAGTCGTATGCACGGTATGAACAGCTTGAACTGATCGACTGGCCAAATGCCGCCAGGCTGAAGCTCGACATACTGCGCCAGCTCTTTCAGCAGTTCCGGCAAAATCCGGCAAGCGGCGCAGAGTTCGAACAGTTCTGCCGGGAAGGCGGCCAGGCACTGCTCGATCATGCACGCTTTGAAGCCCTGCATGCGCATTTCAGTTCAGGCAGCCTGGAAGGCGTCAGCGGATACTGGCCAAGCTGGCCGGATGCTTTCCGCGATCCTCGCAGCGCCGAAGTCGCCTCCTTTGCCGAAGCCCATTCCGACGAAGTACAGTTTCATCTCTTCCTGCAATGGCAGGCTGCGAAAGGTCTCTCGTCTGCCCAGAAGGCTGCGCGCAATGCAGGCATGCAGATCGGTCTTATTTCCGATCTTGCTGTAGGCGCGGACAATGGCGGCAGCCAGGCATGGAGCCGGCAAAAGGAATTGCTGAAAGGATTTTCGGTCGGCGCGCCTCCCGACAATCTGAATGCGCTGGGACAGAGCTGGGGACTCGGCGCATTTTCGCCGCATGCCTTGAAGCAGCATGGTTTCGGCGCTTATATCGAAATGCTGCGTTCGGCCTTCGCGCATTCCGGCGGCGTACGGATCGACCATGTGCTGGGCCTCATGCGCATGTGGCTGGTGCCGGAGGGAATGACGGCGCAGCACGGTGCCTATCTGCGCTATCCGATGGACGACCTGGTGCGCCTGATTGCATTGGAATCGTGGCGCCACCGCGCAATCGTCATCGGCGAGGATCTGGGCACCATTCCGGAAGGCTTCGGTGACCGGATGGCACAGGCCGGCCTGATGGGAATCCGCGTATTACTGTTCCAGCGCGACCATGGTTACTTTATTCCGCCGGAGCACTGGGCGCCGCATGCCATTGCAACCACCACGACGCACGACACGCCGAGCCTGGCGGGATGGTGGGCGGGCCATGATATCGACTGGCGCAGCAAGCTCGACCTGCGCGAACCCGGCAATAGCGAAGAAGCCGAAAGGGAGCAACGCACCCATGAACGCATGGCGTTGTGGAACGCCATGCGGCACGCAGGCTGCGCGCACGGAGAATTGCCTTCTCCTGCTCCAGAACATGCGCCCTTGAATGAAGCCGCATCCTTCCTTGGCAGAAGCATGGGGCCTTTAGCCATTCTGCCGCTTGAAGATGCGCTTGGATTGCCTGAACAGCCGAACCTGCCGGGCACTGTCGATACGCACCCGAACTGGCGCCGCCGCATGCCGCACGCGTCCGACAGCCTGCTCGACCTACCGGAAGCCGCCACGCGCCTCGCCCTATTGAACAAAGCACGATCGCATACAAGAGAATCCACATGAGCATTCCGCGCGCTACCGCCCGCCTGCAATTTCATAAAGACTTTACTCTGGACGATGCCGTCAAGGTAATCGACTATTACGCGGCGCTCGGCGTCAGCCATATCTATGCCTCGCCTTTGCTTGCGGCGCGTTCGGGATCGATGCATGGCTACGACATCGTCGATCCGACCCGCATCAATCCCGAGCTCGGCGGCGAAGATGCTCTGCGCCGCTTCGTGTCGCGCCTGCGCGAAAAGGGCATGGGGCTGATTGCCGATATCGTTCCGAACCATATGGGGGTCAGCCCGGAGAATCCATGGTGGCAGCATGTATTGGAATGGGGCCGGCTCAGTCCCTACGCCGGCTGGTTCGACATCGACTGGCAAAGCGCAGATCCCGCATTGCGCGAAAAAGTCCTGGCGCCGTTCCTGGGCCAATCCTATGGCGATGTGCTGAAGGCCGGGGAAATTAAACTGCAGTTCGACGCGCAAAAGGGAAAGATCGCGGCTGTTTACTACGCCCATCACTTTCCGATTGCGCCGGTCGACTATGCAAAGATCCTGCACGCCGCAGAATCGCCTCGCCTGGTCGATGTCGTGGCCGCATTCGAAAAGATCGCCGTGGCCGACTCGCCGCAGATCCAGCAGGAAAATGCGGAAGCCGCGAGCCAGCTCCTGCGCGACGCTGCTGCATCGGAACAAGGGCTGGCCGACATTCAGGGTGCGCTTGCTCATTTTTCAGAGACGACTCCGGAAGGCATAGATTCCTTGCATGAATTGCTGGAGAGCCAGCACTATCGCCTGACCTGGTGGCGCAATGCCGCCGAGGAAATCAATTGGAGGCGCTTTTTCGAAGTGACTGATCTGGCCGCCGTGCGCGTCGAGCAGGACAGCGTTTTCGACGCGACGCATGCGCTGATTTTACGGCTATACGCAGAAGGATTGATCGACGGCGTGCGGATCGATCATGTCGATGGCCTGGCCGATCCGGCCGCATATTGCCGCAAGCTGAGGGAACGCCTGGAATCCCTCACAGTGCAACGGCCCGCCTTCCTTCTCCGCACATCGCCTTACATCATCGTCGAAAAAATTCTTGCGCCCGGCGAGCAGCTGCGTACCGATTGGGGCGTCAACGGCACGACAGGCTATGAATTCATGGATCAGGTTGGAGCACTGCTGCATGATCCGGCCGGTGCCCAGCCCTTGAATGCTCTGCGCGCCGAGCTGGGCGGATCCACAACCGAGTTTGAGCTGGAAGTCAGAACTGCGCGGCGCCAGTTGCTTGAAGAAAACCTGGTCGGCGAATTCGATTCGCTGGTGCGTACATTGCATACGATTGCGCGTGCAGATTTGCATACGCGGGACTTTTCGCATGCCGCGATACGGCGCGTGCTCATGGAGTTGCTGATTTATTTTCCGGTATACCGCACCTATGCCGGAGAAAACGGGCGCGATCTGCTTGACCAGCAGGTATTCGAGCAGGCGGCGATGCATGCGCGCGCAAGTCTGCGGCCTGCGGACCGGCCGCTGCTCGATGTGCTGGACAAGTGGCTGGGCGGCGAAGCACCGCACGTGCATGAGCAGGCAGACGTACGCAATCTGTGTCGCCGCGCGATTACGCGCTTCCAGCAGCTGACTCCGCCGCTTGCCGCGAAATCGGTTGAAGACACTGCGTTCTACCGCTATGGACGGCTGCTGTCACGCAATGAAGTCGGCGCCGATCCGGGACAGTTTGCGCTGAGCCTGCCCGAGTTCCATGAAGCCTGCATGCAACGCGCACGGCATTTCCCGAACAATTTGCTTGCGACTGCCACGCACGATCACAAGCGAGGCGAAGATGTGCGGACACGCCTGGCTGTTCTGAGCGAATTACCGAATGAATGGGCGGACCAGGTTCGCAACTGGTTCACGCTCAATGCGCCGCTGCGCACGCAAGTCATCTCCGAGGAAGGTTTGCCACCGATCACCGCGCCGCAACCGGACGACGAGCTCATGCTGTATCAAATGCTTGTCGGCGCATGGCCGCTCGACTTGAGCATAAGCGACTATGCCGGCATCAAGGCGTTTGCCGAACGGATCGAAGGATGGCAGACCAAGGCTTTGCGGGAGGCCAAGAGCACTTCAAGCTGGGTCAAACCAAACGAGGATTATGAGAACGCCTGCAAGAATTTCCTGTTCGCGATCCTCGACGCTTCAGGAAATGGGGCATTCCTAAATGCTCTGCTTGCTTGGATACGGCGGATTGCGCCGGCAGGTGCGGTGAACAGCTTCACGCAGACTTTGTTACGCCTGACTTCGCCGGGCGTGCCAGACCTTTATCAAGGCACTGAATTCTGGGATTTCAGCCTGGTCGACCCGGACAACCGCAGGCCGGTGGATTATATGGCCCGCCAGAATGCGCTGCATGAAATGCCACCGGTCATCTCCGATCCGCACCGTTGGCAAAGCGGCACGCTGAAGCAGCAGATTATCCGCCGGACACTGCAGCTGCGTATGCGCGAAGAGGAACTGTTCGGCAAAGGTGAATATATCCCACTTGAAGTGGAAGGCTCTCGTGCAAATAATGTAGTCGCCTTTATGCGGCGGCATGAGGGCAAGGAAATTATCAGCATTGCCGCTCGCTTTCCTGCGAAAATCATCCATCCCGATATGCCAGCAATTCCGGCGCATGCATGGGAAGATACGGTGGTCACGCTGCCGGCTGATGCAAGGCCGGAATGGCTTGAGTGCCTTACCGAAACCCGGATCACCGTCAATGCGAATCGGATCGCCTTGTCTGATGCATTGCATACTCTTCCAGTCGCGGTGCTCTATTCGGGGTGATTCCGGCACAATTCAGATACGCCATGTTATTCAATACAGCTTGGCGATAAGGCGGAGACTCGGGGCAGCGCGCTTTGACAAAGCTAGTTCGGCATGGAATTTCGGAAAGCACGCAGCAGGATTTTCTTCCTTTCTTCGTGTTCCTCCATTTCCTGCAATACCATCCTGCTTCAGCGCATTGCACCGACTCACAGGAAAATATAACCTTCTTCGTGTTGGTTACTTGCTCAGGAAGGATTATTAAAGCGGTATTTTTCATGGCCTGCGCTTACTTGATATGCACAAAAGCGGACCATGCAATATTTTGTGGCACGACAAAGAACGAGGGATGAAACTGCCTTAGTATCAAGTCAGTAGTTCAACAATGCATGTAAACCAAAGCCGTTGTAGCTCAGTTGGTAGAGCACCTGCAATGTAAGCAGGAGGTCCGGTGGTTCGAAACCCCGCAATGGCACCACTCCCTTCTTTTTGCAGCTTGCGACAATTTGCAAGCGAATCGTTTTCACATCGGCCAAGCGTTTTTAATTCGCGAGTTTCAGCGCGGCAAATGCTCGTGTGGCCGGATCGGCTCGTATGGGCAGTTCAGACAGCATATTGTTTCTGGCCTGCTGCTTAGCACCATTCCAAGCATTTAGGTAACCGGAAACAAGCAGGCAGAAAATTCGCGGGACTACCCACTCAATTTTCTCATTTGAAAAACACTGTCAAGCCGGATCGGCTATTGGTGCAATGGCTGTTTCAGGTGGCTTTTCGAATAGCTTAATAGAGTTCCTGCATCCGTAAGGCGGCTGAAGCATGGTTCGCGAATATGCTTATGATCTGCAGATCGTAACGATCAAACTGGTGCCCATCCCGATGGGAAATCATCCATATTGTTCCGATCGCATTTTTGTCTTTTCCGTAAAGAGGGATGACCATTCCCTCTACGATTGGCTTGCCGACCAGTCGCATCCATTCAAAAAATCGCTCGGGGTAAGAATAAAGTTGCGCGGCACCTCGTTCAAGGCAATATCCGCATGGACTATGATGACGTGGCGCCCGTCCTCCGACGTAAGATGCCATGCTTCCTGCCATTGCATTCCAGGTAAATCCATCCTCTCCATCGACTACCTGAAGCAGACTCACACCGGATGAATCTGCATCGCAAAGAGATAGCGTCAAATCGCACAAGGCATTGAGAATGGCTTGTGCGCCATATGAACTCTGCTTTGCCAGCTGCTGAAATGCCTGCTTTTCAAGATCCGCATTGCGGTTTCTATAGCTGCGGTCCGATAGCTGTTCAGTGATAACGATGTCATGAATCTGAATATTAGAACTCATTTCATAAATACCAGTGTGATGCGTTCAACCCAGAATCGGATGATGGCAAGGGGTGAAGCGGGGTATTCGGCTGGCATGCCAGCCGCCTGCGTAACAGCCAGCGCTTATCAGCGCAGGCGCGACCTGCATGGGAAGCAGGGAATTCAGGCGACATGTCGCCTGCCTGCGCAATGGCATGAGCCTGCAAGCTCTTGCGCGTCCTGCAGGGACGTGCCGCGGCAAATAGCCGTCTATTTGCAAGCTGCCTCGGCGGCCCCGCACAACTCTGCCAGCGCCGATTCTGGACTGAACCCGAAGGGAAAGGACGATTTGGGCGCATCGCGTTGTTGTCGTGGGGCCGCCGAAGTTGTTCGCACGGGGAATCACTTCTACGCGGGCCGCCTGCGCTGCATCCCAAACCGTCCTTTCGGACATGCTGCGATTTATGAAGTGAGTTCTATTAGCCGGCAAGGTCGTTTTCCTTACTGCCTGGGTTTATTTGGCGTGGAGATGGCCGGAATTATAACGCCAATGCAAACGCAAGTCGTTCAGAAAAATAGAAAACGGGAGGATCTATACAGGAAGGCGCAAGTGTGCTGCCCATACAGTTCTCAGGCTGGGCCCGGGACGGCTGAAATTTTAAAAACTTATCCTGGCGAACTCAGGCAAAGGAATGAGCACTTATATGCGTCGCCGATCAAATTTAGAGACCAAAACTGGCATGGCATTTCCGGGAAGTGCGATCGGGATGATAAAAATTTGACGACAAGGGACATGCTGTGAAATGGCGAACTTACATTTCCTGATCGGCCTAAATATAAAACGATAAATGAAAAATTCCGTAAACGGCTAATGCGAGCGCAGCCCACTTTGCCGGCTCAACGGGTGGCCATGCAAGCCAGGGTTTTTGAAAATGCGGCGCTCCGCAAAATGTGCATTTTGTTGCGCCCGCCTCCATTTCGTGGCCGCATTGAGTGCAATCCATACTTTCCAATTTTTTCTCCTGAATTCTTTACAGGTTGATCCTCAGAGCTCATCGATATTCGACTGCCTGCGAAGGCTCGATATCCCTTTCAAATCATATGTATTTTTATCGTGCTTTCTTTCCGTTTCTGCCCGAGCAAACGTCTATTGCCTGACGCCGAACCAAATCGAATATTGGAAGATTGTAGTCTTCGGAAAAACTGCTGCATTGCGTTAAATCCAAGGCTTTGGGAGCAGTGGATTTTCCTTTATACTGTATTTAAATACAGCACAAAGGAAACCGAAATGAAGGGCTTCGAAGCCTATAAATTGCATGCCGTGCAAGCGCGCTTAAACCTTGCAATTAAATCCATCGTTGAGCGCTACCGCACCGATGGCAAAATTCTTACATGGCGGCTTGTGCATCAAATTGAACGCGAAGCCCTGCAACTGCTCGAAGAGGCAGGCGATTTGGATCGCAAATACATTCGCATGATGCGCATGTCTCAATGGGGATACATCCCTGTCGTTGATGAGCCGGTCGAATTGGAAAAACATGGTGCCCTTCCTCCGGCTTTGACTTTGATTGATCAGGCATACCGCTCACTTCACTGAGAGCTGATTTCAAGCGACTTTTATTGAAATCCGGACAAATTGCCGGATTCGATTAAAGCTCCTGGCTTCTTAACCAAGCCAGATGGTTGTAATGTCAACTTCAAGGCATCGCTCCGTCGAGCCTAAGGGCTGGGTCTATATGAGCCACTGTTTTTGCTTTTTACTTGAGCAAATTATCGGAACCCGCATAGATTCAAGCTTTCATGAAACTCGATACTATTTATCAACATGGTTTTCCACATTTCCTGTGAAAAACTGAAATCCTTCTTTTACTTCAATTACTTACTGTTATTCGAGATGTGGAAGCGCGTCGATGTTTAACATTCAGTATGAGAAGCGGTCATTGCCAAAGTACTATCTCTTGCAAGCTTGCAATTGGAACCGGCAAATCTATTCCGCATCCATATGTAAACATTTATTGGATATGCAGCGTATTCCTGAAGTCTTTTCTCTTCGGATCGGGTGAAAAAATGCTTCCTTTTTCATATATCAGGCAGATAGCTGTTGTTGGCTTAAGCATAACTTTGCTTGCCCCATTTCCCAGCCTTGCTGCGGAAAAGCAGCAAGGCGACGCTCCAAAAAAATCCTCGGCCTCACATAAAAAGAAGGTACATCGTGCGCAACATGGGGAAGCCTCCTATTACGGCAAAGAGTTTTTCGGTCGAAAAATGGCTGATGGCACCAAAATGGACCCTCAATCCAACATTGCAGCGAGCAAATCGCTGCCGCTGGGAACAATAGCTGAGGTCACCAACTTGGAAAACGGTAAAAGCGAGATTGTGGAAATTCGGGATCGCGGTCCGTATGTCGAGGGGCGCATAGTCGATGTCACCCCTAAAACCGCACAAAACCTCGGATTCAAAGAGGATGGCGTAGCACCGGTGGTCGTCAAGCCGGTCAAGGTTCCGGAATCAGACAAAAAGGAAAAATGAACAAGAAGTATCTATGTTTTGAGCAGTCGGCATAATTATTTCAGATTAGCTATTTCACGTTTCGAGCTTCATCTAATCTCAAACTCTGTGATCGTATTCCGGCCGTATGCTGATTTAGTCACATTTGCCATCAATTTTTCGTACTTGTAGATATAGATGCAATGATTATTTTAAGTTATTGATTAAAATCACTTTTTCGGAGCGCATAATCAATCAGCAAGTTATTGAAACCCGCATCTCGTCTAGGTTTCCAGCCAACAAGGTTGGGTTATTCACAAAGTTTTCCACAGGAAATGTGAATTTCTGAAAAATTCCTTTTAGAAACCTATACTTAAGCAAATTCCTTGCTGCATAGGAATATTCTTATAAGCCGCATACATATTTGGCTGTCGTCATTTAACAGATAGGCAGCCCAATGAAGCTTGACTTTCCACACTTATTGATCGTCGGTATGGCTGTATTGAATAAACGCGAGGGAAAGGATTAGTAGAATGCGCTTGGCTCGGGCAAAGGGAATTCCTGGGAATGAGGGACACAAGTAAGCGCAAAAGAAATCGTACAGAGACGGCTTTACCTGATGCGCAATTGAAGTGAATGAATCCTTTGCAAAGCACCCATTCCCTGCCGGCGCATGGAGTTTCATTCTCCTCATAAAACAAACCCGCACGGACATCATGCGGGCAAATACTTTCTGGAGTATGGCTTCAATATAGCCGGATATTGCAAATGTTCAAGTTTATTCTGCATTATTCCCAATAAAAACAAAGCCTTAAGATGCCCATCAATTTGAGGAGTATCTCTCCCTGAACTTGTCCGGGAATGAATATGTTGGATGATTAAAGAATGCATGGCAAAATACCCCGCTGCTCGCCAATGGAGACCCAGGCCAGGCATTCGCTCCCTCTTGAATTACATCGATAACCAGCAACCCATATGAATATCTATATCTGCGGACAAAAATATTTTGGCGCCGAAGTATTTGCCGCTCTCTTAAAAGACGGACATAACATTGTGGGAGTCTCGGCTCCAGCTGAAGGCGGACAAGGAAAGATAGACCGTCTGCGCGAAATTGCAGAAGCTCATAATGTTCCGTGGATGAAATCCGGCGTCCTGAATGAAACCAATATCCCGGACAATGTCGACTTGATCGTAACTGCCCATTCATGGGATTTCATCAGAGAGCCTCTACGCGCCAAGACTACCTATGGCGCTCTCGGCTATCATCCATCCTTGCTGCCGCTCCATCGCGGCAAGGACGCAGTGATCTGGACGATCCGCATGGGCGATAAAGTCACCGGCGGCAGCGTGTATTGGCTGACCGATGAAATGGACGCAGGTCCGATCGCCGCGCAGGAACATGTCTTTGTGCTGCCTGGCGATACCCCGGAACTGATCTGGCAACGCGACCTGCTTCCGCTTGGCATCAAGCTGTTGCGCCAGGTATGTACCGACGTCGCAAACGGAAAAATCGTCAAAGTGCCGCAAAACGAAGCGATTGCGACTACTGAGCCGTCGATCAAGAAGGCCTCCACTCCCGCTGCCGCTTCCTGATCCACATTGCGGCAATCCCAATCCTTGCGGATTGCCGCAGCCGCCTTCCAATCCATACAGCCGGTTGCGCTATACCTTACCGGGTTCTCCGTTTTCCGGAGCAGCTGACAATTCACTCGTCCTCTGCCCTGTTCAATTGCGCGATGCCTTTCTTATTGCATCGCGGCGTACTCAGGCATGAACTTTACAGTGAAGCCACCATCGTAGTAAAACCATGGCGTATGCAGGCTTATGCATACCACCCCATCTTCCTACCTGTGGCTTAAGGAAAAGCAATGGATGAGCGTCAAATAAAAGGACTGGCAGACCGGTTCATCGGACAACTACATCAGCTGGAGCGAGGCGGCATCGAAAACGCCGATGCAATTGCCGAGCTTTTTGCTGACGATGCGGAATTGAGCAATTCGATCATCGAAGCAGACGGTTCAAAATCCCAGCGCGGCGGCCGGGAAGAGATCGCACGATTCTGGCGCGAATACCGTGAAAGCTTCCAGGCTATCCGCTCTGAATTCAGCAATATTACCGCCAACGATCATTCTGCCGGCCTGTTCTGGACTTCTGACGGAAGCGATGCAAATGGCCGATCGCTTCATTATGAGGGCGTTAGTCTTTTGAGCTTTGATGAATCGGGAAAAATCAAAAACTTCAAAGCCTATTTCGACCAGGCACAATTACATTGATGGGATTTTTGTATTCGACTTGAGTAAAAGAATATTCAAGCAACTGGCAGGGTTCAATTTTCAAAAAGCTGATTTGAAGAACCAAATTGCCCGTATATTATTCCAAATCAAAATAAAACTACGCCTTAGCAAGTATTATCAAGTTTCTGCAGCATAGCCAGAAAAGAATTCCGGCGACGTCCCAAAAATGAGTATGGAACGCATGGCTGTAGCGACCGGAGCTGGCGGTCGGAAAACCGTTCCAGCACCATATACCACGGCCCGCGTTTGCGGGCCTTTTTACTCATGGGTCATTACTCGTATATCGAGCTTTTTATTTTTCTGGCCAAGACCTCGCTGGCAGGAAGCAAATCCTCGACCGGAACGCTTTCACCGAATTCACGTATGCCGCAATGAAAAATGCCTGCCCCGATACTTATGAGCTCTTCGAACTCATCCTCGGTCAGCCGATCCGATAGCCTACTCAAGCGTTCGGCGAACAAGGATGCAAGAGAAAAAGGATCGCAATGTGCCAATGCAGCTGCTTCCTTTTCAAAGCGAGAAAGAATATGTTGCTTATCCATGGGGATTCCATCCAAGGTCTGACCGGTATTTCACCAGTATAAGAGCCGGAGCTTCAACCGCAAGCCCCGCGCCAATCTACTGCATCGACGCCCCGCAGGTTGAATGGTTTCCTGCAATGGCAATAAGCGAGCGGTTTCATATGCTAAAGTAAAACCTTCCATCAATACGACAGTCATTATGAGCACTCCTCCTCCCGCGAGAAATGTATTCAATGAGCCCTTGGTTCCTTGTTCCTTCCAGCCTTTAACCGGATATTTTCGGGATGGCTGCTGCAGGACAACGAATGAAGACAGCGGAACGCATGTCATCTGCGCAGTCATGACGGATGACTTCCTGCGTTTCAGTGCAAGCAAAGGAAACGATTTAAGCACTCCGATACCGGAATTCGGCTTCCCGGGTCTTAAGCCAGGAGATCAATGGTGTCTGTGCGTAATGCGGTGGGTCGAAGCGCTTTCGGAAGGTATGGCGCCGTTGGTAGTCCTGGAAAGTACCAGTTACCATGCCCTCGATACGGTCGCGCTGGAAGTTCTGCAGCTTTACGATTATCGAAAACAATAGCTTATAGCTGAGGGTAAATGCGTCCTGGGCCAAACAGGCACCAGCTTTTCCCGAATTGCCTGTAACGCCGGTTTTTTACGACCTGATTCAGATATTGAAAATGCGCCTGCTTTCAGGGGTGACCACGTCTATATATTCCGGATGTTTGCGCAGGAACTGCGCGAAGAAACCACAGACCGGGACGACTTGTTTTCCCTCTTCTTGAAAGAAGGCGACTGCGCGGCGCGCCAGTTCGCTGCCATTCCCTTTTCCCTCCAGCTCGGGAAGCACTTCCGTATGGGTGACGATCACGAACCGCTCGAACGGATAATATTCTATAAAACCCTTTATCCGATCGTTGCCCATCAAGTGAAACCGTTGGCATGCATCATCGGCCGTAGCTTTGCTTTCCCGCTTCGCCATACTTTTCCCGTGTAAAGGCAATAAAAGGATTTTCGCCAAATCAAATTAATCGGTCAACCGTGAGCTTGAGGCAAGCCTGAAAATTTGAAATTCTCATCGAGTTTATTAAATATGCGCAGCTGAATACGAACTGACAGCCACATTTGCAGTTCTATCGAAATAGGCGATCCAACGCATAGTCAATCAGGCAAAAGCTCTGCTCTCTTTCTGCACAAATATACTGGTATAGTTATTTGGATTATTCATTCCACGCAAAGCCATCGCCGGCCACAGACAAAACAAGGAATAGAAAATGAAAAAAACCGCACATCATCCCGAAGAATGCAACCGCCTGCTGCTCGCCGCTCTTGAGTCGGGCGATATCGAGACCAGTGTCGCATTGTACGAACCTACTGCCGTGCTGTTCAGAAAATCCGGCCAAACCGTAACGGGGCATGACGAAATTCGCAAGAACAACGCCTTTCTGATTGCACTGCATCCCAAGTTCACAATTGAATTCATCAAGACGACAATCAGCGGCGACGGCACGCTCGCAACCAACCGCATGAAAGCCGCCATGAGTGGCACCAATGCGGAAGGAAAGAAGATCGAGGGTCAGATCCATACGCTGGAAGTGCTCAGGAAACAGGAAGGCGGTTCCTGGCTTTATATCATCGATGATCCATATGGAAGCATGCGCTCCGAGATGGAAGAGCGCTGACAGTGCGCGTGCGTTGATCGTTCCGAATATCGCGCAAATCGGAATGACGTGATTTGACCGCCATTCGTTTCCAGCTCGTCCTTGCCCAAACCGGGACATGAGGCTTTCTTACGCAGGCTTCTTCAAGGCAGCTGAGCGCACACGGTTATGCCGGCGTGCGTACTGCTTATCTTCCGATAATTATCGCGCCCGGGTTCCGGGCTGAGAGAGCAGACAGCTCGCGAACAATCGCAGTGGCTATTTTCTCTCCTCCTGCGCTCGACGTCTCAATGGAATTTGCATAGTCCTCAGGCTTGTAGCAGATATGTCTCAACTCAAGTGCTTTTAAACGAAATTCGGTGGCAGTACGCAAAATGGCATCGTTAAATACCGCCAATGCGGCGCTTACCCGCCGCTGGTATCCCGGATCCGGGAAATTACCGTTGTAGATGGTACAGATCATCAGGGGGATTTCTTTTTCAAGGCAGGCCCTGATGAGTTTTCGATAGTTCGCCTCGAATTCCTGGACGGCTTTTGACAGAAGCATGAAGGTATCTGCGCTCGATTTCACAGGGGCGTCCAGTATGCTTTGCTTCATCAAGGCATCGTTGCCGCCCGCGCTCAGGACCAGGTGCGATGCATCCTTGGGCAATCGCTCCAGTTGCGAAACAACCGATTCCGTCGTCGCTCCGTCAACCGCAAGCAGGCTGGCTTTCCACCCGGGCGACAGTCTTTCCCGTACTTGCACAATGACCGCAGGTCCGCTACCGGTGTAACGGCCGTTGTCGAAAATTGAATCGCCGATAAGAATGGCATGTTGCCCGGATGGTGTATAGGGAGCGAGCGGGGCCAATGCGGCTGCTTGCAGAAACTGTCTTCGAGACATCGTGGACTCAGGATAGTTGCTTATCTTTTCCCTGCTGCGATATGCGGGCTGTTTCTTTTCCCGCCCGGAAAAACAGCACGATCAAGGAACCAAGAAGACCGAATAGAATATCCAGCAGTGTATCGGTCAGCCCGTGATTCGTTTTTGTTTTGAAGGCAATGTCCCAAAATAATTCTATGCCTTCCCATGCGACCGCGACCAGCAAGGTCAATCCCAAAGCAAAAAGCAACTGCCGGTCGCTATGTATAGCTCCTACGATCCTCTGTGAGTGAAAAATACTTGTGGCAAAAAAATGTGTGATCGCCATCCCTCCCCAAATATGGACCGTCTTGTCAATTCCGGGAAAAAGGGCGTAAACATTAAAAATATTTCCAAGCAACAAAGAAAAAAAGAAGACCGATATCGGCGCCCAGCCGGCTTCCCAGAGCGAAAGCTTAATCCAAGATCTCATTTTTAAGCGTTATCAAACCGTGCTAGTTAAAGAATGGTTTTTTCCTACTTAAGTTCACATTTTCTCTTCAAGCTGCTAAAGCAATGGGATTTCCGTTCAAAAATGCATCGTCCATAAATTACTTTAGGAAGTGTTTGGAATCATGCAAACCAAGCTCATAATGAAATGAAGAGTTGATCATTTATAAAGTCAGGAACATTCCATTGCGGAACCACTCCATTTGTTACAGGAGAACCGGACTGACTTTTCGGCTTTAAGGATGAGGATTCGAAAGCCAACCGGCAAGTCAATTGACACGGAGAAATGCATGCCAACTTTAGAATATACGCGTAAAGCAGGAAAAGGCCTGACCTACGAGATCATCTATGACAAGGGAGAGTATTTCATCAAGCGGAACGGCGCGATGAAGAAGGCTGTATCCGATGCAATGGCCACTGGCGTTGCCCCCCATGAAGCGACGCCGGACCTCATGCTGAAGCTTGCGATTGGTGATATTGAGAGCCTTAACGGAATGGACGAATAAACTGCATACCGCGCGAAGCCGTCGCTCTGCATAGCCATCAGAAAATTTACAACGTGGCAGTTGCAATTGAACGAACGAAATATAAATAAGTGTCTGCACGAGGTCAGTCAGCCGGCGTCGCCTTAAAAACTGAACTCGCGGGGTGCGTCTTTTTCGAAACGGGCACGGGATCATTTTTTACGTGAACGTTCGATAAATGCGGATAGCAGTTTCAATTCACAGTTCCCCGAATTGCCGCGAAGGCCATATACAAATGAATTCCTTCGCTCCATACCTCATCATGCACGAAAGAGCATGAGAGAAATCAATTCAACGGCAAATCAAATTCCGCATAGAAGTGAAAAGCGAAAATAATCCGATGCCAAATTTTTTCATGTCGGGTATGATGAATTAAAATGAAATCGATTCATTCGCCAAAGCGGATCCAGGCGAAATTATTTTTATCAGTCCAGAAAATACATGAATGAAGGAAAAGTAGAGTTTCGCCGAACCGTCCTGAATGTTCCGATGACGGTCACGCCGCTAAAATTCAAGATATGGTTAAGGAATGAGGCGGAACAAATCCAGAATGCATGCAGTGAATCCTGCTTTGCGATTATCAAGCTCTTTCTCCCCATGCGCGTTCGGCTTGCCTTCCAGCGCAAAGAATTGGATGAATTTCTGCAGGACATTCCCAATACATTTCCAAATATCCATTGGGTCGATGTCGTGCAAGTCGAGAACTCATTGAGCGAAGAAGAAATGGCAGTGATACGTGAGCTCGAACAGGAAAAGGTTGAAGAGCTGAGCAAATCGGTGAGTG
Source organism: Keguizhuia sedimenti (assembly GCA_030715135.1). Taxonomy (GTDB): domain Bacteria; phylum Pseudomonadota; class Gammaproteobacteria; order Burkholderiales; family Burkholderiaceae_D; genus Keguizhuia; species Keguizhuia sedimenti. The sequence continues at coordinate 247,941 of JAUYVH010000003.1, forward strand.
AATTCCTCCGCGCGCAACCAGCGAAAAAATAATTTCCCGGTTCTCTGTCAAATAGCGATTCTCGCGATAACGAAGCGAATAGCATGCTGCGTTCTTTCCGCATGCATAGGATTCATTCCACTTGATCCCGCTCATACTCCTTTGACGCCAATGCTGCGCCGTATTCTTGGCAGCATGCTGAAGGCGAGCGAGCCAGCGAGTCAATGTATTTTCGAGTGCCACACTGACAGAATGTAAACCAGGCATCTCACATCAAGAAGCGGATCTCTCAACAGTTTTCGGCACGCTGCCGGAGCATCGGGCAGACGTACCTCTTGATACATCGCGGCATTTCCATATCTTTTTTTCTATCGCTCCTGTTTGTTCTTCATACGCTTCAATTCACGCATACCGCCGCCAAGCTCAATCCAGCCTGTCGCTTTATCCAGGCACATCCTGATTGGGAAGTTGGTGACACACTCAATTTATTCGATCACTTCATTCATGAAATGATTCTTCATTGATCGCGCAATGAGGTAAATCAATCCGGAATACATGGGAAGAATACGAATGTCGCATGCATCCGACGCTCTACGATAAATCGTCCACGAAGATGGTATTGCTTTGAGTCGTATCAATTCGGCAATGAAGCAAACTGCAAAGATGAAGCCATAAAAACAAAAGCATTCAACAGGGAGTTGTTTACGTTTTAAAAGGTATGCTTATGTCTCGCGCTTCATTAAGTTTCACATTAGTTCTTGTATCCAGCCTTGTAGCCGCATGCGGAGGCGGGGGTGGAGACAACGGCCAAAATGGCAGCCAGAATTCAGGTACAGATCAAGGCGCGACAATTGCTGCTTCCTCTGCCGGACCGAGTGCTCCTGCTGCAGCGTCTTCCACTTCCGCTCCGGGTTCGTGCAGCGACAGCCTGGCTTCGGACCAACCCGTTACCGTGTCGTATGACGAGCTGCCCTATTGCGACCCATATCCTCTTGAAGAGATGATGGCTCTGGATGATGCCGCTTATCAGAATCAACTGAGCAATCATTGGACGGATGTCGAAAGCCTGCTTTATCGTTACGTTCCGCCGAATGTCACTGTCTATCCTGCACCACGTAATTTTTCCGGCGCCATGTCAGCCTGCCTGCAGCAACACGGCCTTCTTGCATGCAGGGAGTATATGAACCTGCTCATCGGATTGAACAAGGGTAAGCAACAGTAAAGTAGCCATGTCATTTATGGCCAATATCCCGGAGCAGCCGATAGACTTTTTTCGCTGAGCGCGGCTGCTCCCTGTACCACATGTACCGCCCGCATTGCTGCACCAGTGATTTTTCGGGCGCTCCAAGCGATCGCAAAGATTTCCCGGCTCGCCGCCAGATGGCGCAGGCCGGAATCTTCACCGAGTTTCCTTCTTGTGAATTATCCAGCCGGCTTTGAACCAGAGTTTCCGCCTAATGCAGCGTCACGTGATTTTTGAACCATTTCGCTATTTCGGAAGCGGCTAGAGGTCTGCTCAACTCGAACCCCTGTCCAAGGTCGCATTCGCGGTCGCGCAGGATTTCAAGAGCATCGTTTGTTTCGATGCCTTCCGCGACGACCTCAACGCCGATTTTTTTGCCCAGCGTGATGACGGTTTCCGCAATCGCAAGCGAGCGCCTATTGTGTTCCACGTCATGAATGAAGGAACGGTCGATCTTGATCTTGTCGATCGGGAGCATCGACAGATAGCTCAAGCTTGAGTAACCGGTTCCAAAATCGTCCAGCGAAAGGTTGACACCGATTTCCTTCAGCCGTCTCAGCTGCTGAAACGTTTCATCCATCTGCTTCATGACGGTGCTCTCGGTAAGCTCGATTTCCAGGAAGCTCGGATCAATTCCGGATTCGAAAATCATTGCGGTGAGGCGGTCAATAAAATCCTTCGACCGGAACTGCACCGCCGACACATTGATCGCAATCCTTATGGCGGGCAACCCTTCTTCTTTCCATGCTTCGTGTTGCCGGCATGCTTCTTGAATCACCCAGTCGCCAAGCGAATTGATCAGCCCGCTTGTTTCAGCAATCGGAATGAATTGTGCCGGTCCCATGTTCTGTGGAAACGGCTGATTCCAGCGCAATAATGCCTCGACTGCGGCAAGCTGTCCGTCGCTGGTCTTAATGATGGGTTGATACAGCAATTCAAATTCGCCGTGATTCAATCCGTGACGCATTCTCTGTTCGGTGGTCAGCGTCTGCTGCATGTTGGATTGAATCTTCTCCGAGAAGAACTCAAATCGGTTGCGTCCGCTTTCCTTCGCATGATACATCGCCGCGTCGGCATTCCTGATCAGCTCATCGATAGTCTTGCCATCGTTCGGATACAGGCTTATTCCGATACTGGGCGAGGTATCGAGCTGCACGTCGCCGATTACATACGGCTTGCGCAGGTTCTCGAGCAATTGCATGGCGGCCCGTCCGATATCCTTCTGGTTGCGAATGCCTGTCAGCAGAGCGACAAATTCATCGCCTCCGATGCGCCCGACCACGTCTTCTTCGCGCACGCTGTTCTTCAGCCTGTTGGCCACTTCCTGGAGCATTCTGTCGCCGACCTGATGTCCGTAGGTGTCATTGATCGGCTTGAAACGGTCCAGATCGAAAAACAGTACCGCCATTTTCTGCTCATTGCGCTTTGCGTAGGCAATGTACTGCGGCGCCAGTTCATAGATCAGCGTGCGGTTGGCCAAACCGGTCAATGCATCGTGCTGCGCCATGTGGCGCATCTTCTCTTCCGTTTGCTTGCGCTCGGTGACGTCGAGGTGCGTGCTCACCAGATGCACTACCTTGCCTTGCTGGTCGTAATGAGGCACGGCCTTGGCCCAGATCCAACGATAGCTGCCGTCTTCATGCCGCATGCGGAACTCGGCACTATAATTCGGCCATGGTTTCGCAATGAAGCGGTTGATCTCTTCTTCTATTTTTTCCCTGTCCTCCGGATGGAGATGATTGATGAATTCCTCGTAAAGGTTTTCAAACCCATCATCGCCGTACCCGAGCTGGCGTTTCAGCTCCGGAGAAAAGTAGGTTTCGCCGGTCGTGACATCCCATTCCCAAAAGCCAAGCTGACTGATTTCAGTGGCCAGCTGCAGTCTTTCCTGCGTCTTATGAAGGCGTCCCTCTGTTTCCCAGGCCGTCGTAATGTCCTCTGAAAGCGTAATAATCCATTGAATGCTGCCGTCATTGTTCCGCACGGGAGATGAAGTCTCCCGGACACGTATGATCTCCCCACCCTTCCTTAACATGCGTTTTTCCATGCGAAACCAGGGTCGCTCGCCGGACAACAACTCGCGATGCATCTGGTGGCAAAGCGGAATGTCCGCCGGATGAGTCACGTCGTCCGGCGTCAGCTGAGCCAGTTCCTCGGTGCTGTAGCCGAGCATTTGGATAAATGTACGGTTGTTGCGCATGAAATGCAGCTTGGGCAGGGAAAGATGTGAAATGCCGACCGGCGCTTGCTCAAACGCTGCCGCATATTCACGCTGGCTTTGCTTGAGCTGGAGCTCGGCATTGCGCTGTTCGGTGATATCGGTGTTAGTACCAAACCACCATGCAACCTTTCCTTCGTCATTATTTACCGGTTCGGCGCGCGACAGAAACCATCGGTATTCCCCGCTCTTGCTGCAGATAGGAAAAATGTCCTCCCAGGTCTGGCCGGTCTGATAAGCCAGTGCGAGGGTTGTGACGACGCGCTCGACATGGTCAGGATGCAGTGTGCGCAGCCATCCCCATCCCTGCATGCTTTCCTGCGTAGCACCGGTGTAGTCCAGCCAGCGCTGGTTATACCAGAACGTGGAACCGGATGCGTCTGCGATCCAGGCCAGCTGTGAAATGCTGTTAGCCAGGCGGCGAAAGCGCTCTTCGCTTTGCTGAACCGCTGCCAGTTGCTCCTGTAACAGCACAAGCTGACCGGATTCTTCTATTCCTAACGGCAAGGCAAGGTCCTTCATCAATCCACCCGGGTATCAAAGTTGATATTTGGACAGATAAGCAGTGAAGTGGTTCTTACTAAGAAGTTACGATAGGTTAAAACTTGGACGTATCTTCTGGGGGAATACTGGCTTTAAATGTGGCGCAGCAGTGGCAGGAATGTATGTTTAATACATTTTGAGCCGAGAAATTTTCCGGCGTCTTCCAGGCGGCAGATGTAGAAAGAGGCAGGCTAACAGGAACTACATGGCGACAGGTCCGAATCCAGATAAGACTTATGACGGAATCAGATTGACGGGGGCTTGCTTGAGCCGTTAAAGCCGCCTATAAAATTGATTTTCTCCAGGAGCAGATCCCTATCTGTTTGATGGTGTGGTATGGATATGAATTGCTCGATCCGCTTTTCCAGTTGATCGAAAGCGCGCCTGAACACCGCACGCTTGTCTTCGATATTGCCAAGTACCGCTGTGGGATCTTCAATGTCCCATTTCCCGATAATCGGATTACCCGGCCAGGCCGGATGATGCATGTTCGCCGTATTGCGGCAAAGGGTAATTACGTAATCAAGCGGCATCGATGCTTCGGTGGAAAACTCATTCCATCGTTTGCACCGCATGTTTTTGATGGGATAACCCAAATTTTGAATCAGCTCGGCAGCGAAAGGATTGATCAGTGTTCCGGGATGGATACCGGCGCTATATGCTTGAAAACATCCCTTGCTCTTTACTGCCAGCAATGCCTCTGCCAGCAAGCCGCGCGCTGAATTTCCTGTACATAGAAAGAGTACGTTTTTCACTATGTTCGTCATTTCTAGACCTGTAAGGATCGGATTCAGATCTTGCGGAAAAAACGCTGCGCCGTTTTACTCCGCCATTGTTAAAGTCGACACCACAGCTTCAGAATCCGCCGCAGTATATCGGGTCTTTTGAAAAATAAAATGGCAAACGTACAACCGAAAGTTCATAAGCGAATTTTTAATTAATTTTATTGAATCTGTTCCTGAAATTTATTTCAGCATTGAAATAAATTTCCTCAAGGAATTTTTTGAAGTGTGAGCCAAAAATACCGTTGTCTGAATCTCTTCTGGTCATCCGCACATCCATCCGACGGACTGGAGAACATCGTCGCTCCCTTTTATTGAAGCTGCAAATATCCATCCACCCGCGCGGCGGCGAATTCCGGTGAAACATATTGCCTGCCGATGTCCGCGAAAGCATACAATACCGCGTCTGCAATCAGCTCCACATAAGCACCTTATGAAGATCATCCTTTTTATTTTCGCGGCAGCGCTTGCCCTCATTGCCATCCACAAAGCCAGGCAAAAAGACTGGCCGGCCGCTGCGGCTTGTGCGGCGGTGATGGTGATTGACTTATGGATGGCCTTCTCGACCAAAGCTTAAAGATTTAAAGCGGAAATTCAGGCACCAGGCGTGCTGGATAGTTATGCGGTAGTGCCGATGCGAGTCCGCTTGCAGGAACTCCTCGTTCCGCTCTGCTCGGCGTGCTGCGAGCAAAGCGATTGCATACGCTCGCAGGCTTTCTTCGATCTTCTTGAGAATCAGGAAAGTTTTAGCGTCGACAATATTGCAAGCAGTTCGCTCGTATCCACCGGCTTGACAAGATGGTGTGCAAATCCTGCCGCCAAGGCATTCATCTTGTCCTGCTCCTGACCATAGCCCGTCACTGCGATCAAGGTGGAATGCGCCGTATGCGGTTGCGCCCGCAGCCGGCGCGCCAGTTCATTTCCATCTATATCGGGCAAGCCGATATCCAGAATGCATACTTCAGGCTTTTCGATTCTTGCTCGCTCCAGTGCCCTTCTTGATCCGCGCTCGACGATGACCTCATGTCCCAATGCTTCGAGATACATGCCCAATATATTTCCCGCGTCCTCATTGTCGTCTACCACCAAAATACGCAGGCGCTTTTCGGGATCGGATGTAAAACGTATTTCATGCCGATCGCTCGTCGGCCGTTCCTGTGCCATGAGTCTGGGTAAGTGCAGGGTAAAGCTGCTTCCTTTTCCTATACCCTCACTGTGACAGGTGATTGATCCGTCATGCAGTTCCACCAGGCTTCTTACCAGGGCGAGCCCGATTCCCAATCCACCCTGCGACCGATCGGATGTCCTTTCTGCCTGCGCAAACAGTTCGAAGATGTGGCGCTGCAATTCAGGAGCGATGCCTATGCCGTTGTCCTTTACACTAAGGATGACTTCGTGTTCCGTCGTTTCCATCTTCAAATGGATGTTGCCGCCTGCCGGCGTGTATTTGGCGGCATTGTTCAGCAAGTTGGTCAGTACCTGAACAAGCCTCTTCTGGTCGCCGACAACATGCGCCGGCTCTCTTGCCAGTTCCATGCTCAGGTGATGACGCTTCGATTCGATCAACGGGCGTACCTGCTCTACCGCGTCGGATACGATACGTTTGACGTCGAGCTCCTGCTTTTCCAGGGTAACCAGGCCGCGCGTCACGCGCGACACATCCAGCAAATCATCAATTAGTCCGGTCATATGCCGCACCTGGCGGCTGATGACGCGGCTGGTTTCCTTGATGCGCGCGGGATCCATGGAAGCGACTTCCATTAGTTCGGCTGCAGCGCTGATCGGGGCAAGCGGGTTTCTCAATTCGTGCGCAAGCATCGCCAGAAATTCATCCTTGCGACGATCGGCTTCCCTGAGCGCTTCCTCGGCAAGCTTCTGGTCATGGATGTCGGTGCAGGTTCCCATCCAGCGGATAATTTTTCCGGAGCCATCACGGATTGGCAATGCCCGTCCAAGCGTCCATCGGTATTCTCCGGAATGATGGCGCAGCCGGTATTGGATTTCGTATTGCTTGCCAGTAGCCAAACTGTGCTGCCATACCTTCCATGCATGCGCCTGATCGTTGGGATGAAATACGCCGTTCCATCCTTCGCCATCGGTAGAACCTTCCGGCACGCCTGTGTAGAGATACCATTGCTGGTTATAGTAATCATGATACCCGTCCGGCAAGGTTGACCATACCATTTGCGGCATGGCATCCGTGATGGTGCGGAATTTCGCTTCGCTCTCGCGCAATGCTGCTTCGGCATGGATTTGATCGGTGATGTCCATTTGCGCAACCACTGCACCGATAATTCTGCCCTCCGTATTGCGCACCGGCGCACCGCAATTCAACATTGTCTTGCGTACTCCCGGCATGCCAAAGGGTTCGATTTCAACAATGTCGCGAGGATTATCTCCGTGCAATGCGCGGGCAAGCGCCCATTCATACGGTTGCAGGCGACGGCCATGTCTTACGGAATGATCGGCCCACCAGCCCTTCCATTCTTCATATTCGTCGACATTTTCCGGATTCGGAAGCGTTTCGCCCCATAAGATTTTATTGGCAGGATTGATGCGAATCAGCTTGCCGTTGATATCAACCAAGGCGATACCGACAGGCGCAGCTTCCAGCAAGGCGTCCAGGCGGCTGCGTTCCCGTTCAGCTTGCTGCGCTGATTCCATGGCGCGTCGCTCTGCACTCTCCAATTGAGTCACCTTGTCGGTCAATTCGCGATTGAGCCGCTGCAGTTCCATTTGCGCATGATAATGATCGGTGACATCGCTTCCCTCGATAAAAATGCCGGTGACCTTCCCTGCGTCATCCTTGATGGGCTGATAAACAAAATCCACGAAACGCTTTTCCAGCGGACCCTGCGGCTGCCGCTGCAAGTCGATCGGCATTCTGCTCCCGACATAGGTCTTTCCCGTTTTATATACTTCATCGAGAAGCTCGAAGAATCCCTGTCCTTCCACCTCAGGCAAGGATTCCCGGACCGTTTTCCCTATAGGATTGCGATGACCGATCAACTGCAGATAGGCATGGTTGACCAGTTCAAAAACATGGTCGGGTTCCCGCAGCACCGTCATAATGCCCGGCGCCTGCTCGAACAATTGATGCAGCCGTTCGTTCTCCTTGATACGATGGCGCTCATTGAGAACCTGCGCAGTCGTTTCGAAACAGGCGCAATACATACCGGCCACCTGCCCGCTCTCATCCCTGACCGGGGAATAGGAAAAGGTAAACCATGTCTGCTCGTCGTACCCCTTGCGCCGCATGAGCAAAGGCAGGTTCTCGCGATAGCTCGCTTCGCCTGCCATGGCGCAGTCAATCAACGGGCCGATATCGTTCCAGATTTCCGACCATATATCGTAAAAACGCCGGCCCAGGGCTTGCGGATGTTTCCCGCCCAGCACATCGACATAGGAATCGTTGTACAGGAAGCCGAGTTCAGGCCCCCATGCGACAAACATGGGAAATTTCGAATTGAGCAACAGGCCCACGACCGAGCGCAGTGACTGCGGCCATGTTTCCGGATGTCCAAGCGGGGAAGTCGACCAATCGTGATTGCGCATCATTGAGCCGATTTCACCTCCGCCCATCAGGAAATTCAGCTCGGTGTCTTTATTGCGCATGCTTATATAGGATTGAAGATGTCAGACAGGAGTATATCTGGTAAAGCCAAACGGTTTTGACAGAAGGCGCTCAAGCAGTTGCAAAAAACCAGCATATGGAAAACCGCAAGGCATCATCTTTCTACAAAATTGTCTGATAAGCAAAACTGGGCCATTCTTTATAAAGCCAGATCAAATTCATTACTTTTTTTCATAATTGCATTTCATATTTTTACTGTATATTTACACAGTATTAAGAATATGAAATAAGTTTGAAACAATGTCGGAAAATAAAGGATGAGTAATGGGCGGCAAACCGGTTTCTTCTCTGTCGCTGGCAGCGCAGGCTTTGGCAGAACAGATGCCGCATGCCCTCTGGCGAGCCAATCAGACGCTTTCCTATCAGGCAGCGACCGTATCGTCCGGTTATCTCCTGATGGATGAAATCCTGCCCGGCCAAGGCTGGCCAGGTTCCGTCCTGATCGAATTACTATTACAGCAGGCCGGCATCGGCGAAATGCAGTTGTTGCGCCCTGCTTTGCAAACCATTGCCGCCAAGCGGCGCATCGTTCTGGTTCAGCCGCCTCATTTACCTCAAATTGCTGCATGGGCTGATTGGGGCTTGCCTGCCGAACGCCTGCTGTGGATCAAGGCCAAGTCCACTGCGGATGCCTTATGGAGCGCCGAACAAGTACTGCGCAATGGCGGCAATGGCTGCTGTGGCGCGCTTCTGTTCTGGCAAACGCAGGTGCGTCCCGAATCTTTGCGAAGACTGCATCTGGCTGCACAGGATACCGACATGCTGTTCTGGATGATGCGGTCTCTGGCCTGCGCCCAGGATGCTTCCCCCAGCCCTTTGCGGCTGGGATTGCGGCCGGTCACGAACGGCATCCGGGTCGACATCCTCAAGCAGCGCGGCGCACGGCGTGAAGATCCCCTGTTCCTGTCGCTGCAAAAACAAACAAGCGTACCCCTCGATTCATCTATACCGTCTTCTTATCATGCGTTGCTGGATCGGCCTGCATCATCCGCTACTCGGACTCGAAATCTTCCGGCCACGCTGGTGTGATTCCGGCATGGATGTGCCGGGCAGCGATCTGCCGGGCAGCGATGTGCTGATCGAGCATGGGCGGGTGAGTCTCATGTCAGAGACAGCGGCCTACAATGGCATACGCATCGGCATGCGCGAAGGCGGCGCACTGATGCTGTGCCCGGAAGCCAGTCTTTTTTTCCGCGACGTGCAGAAGGAACAGAGCGCACTGGATAGCATCGCGCTGGCAATGATGCAGTTCACACCGGAAGTGGCGATAGCGCCGGAGTCCAGCCTGTTGATGGAAGTCACAGCAAGCCTCAGCTTTTTTCGCGGAGCGCACAGGCTGAGTTCGCTGGTGCGTGAAAACATTCATGCGCTGGGTTTCAGCGTGCAGATCGGGATGGCGCCTACCGCGCAAGCGGCATGGCTATTGGCCCGTTATCCCCTCGGACGCAATCAGCATATTCCCCGCATTCGCCGTGTGCTGACAATGGCCAGCATGACCAGGCAGCTGGATGCGCTGCCCTGCACCTTATTGCCGGCGGCGCGTCCGCACCGGGAATGGCTGGAAGGTATCGCATGCCGGACACTGGGGCAATTACGCAGGCTGCCGCATGCGGGCCTGCAGCGGCGCAGCAGCAAGGAACTGATCGACAGCCTGGAGCGTGCTTATGGCATGGCGCCGGAACTGTTCGGCTGGATCAAGGTGCCGCCGTCATTTTCCATGCGGCTGGAATTGCCAAGCCGCATCGACCATGCCGAAGCGCTGCTGTTCGCCTCGCGCCGCCTGATCCTGCAAATGATTGGCTGGCTGACGGCGCAGCAACTGGCTGTGTCGCGCTTTGCGCTGTCGCTTGAACATGAGCGCGGACGCAGCGCGCTTGCGCCTACTGCAATCGAGATAAGCCTGGCCGAACCGGCCTGGTATGAATCACATTTGGTGCGCCTGCTGAAGGAACGGCTCAACCGCATTGAACTGAGCGCATCCGTGATTGCCATCCGTCTCGAAGCCAAAGAAACGTCGCCCATGCTGCCGCCTAGCGGATCCCTGTTTCCGGAAGCCGGCAGTACGATAGCGGATTACCACCGCTTGCTGGATTTGCTCACTGCCCGCCTGGGACGGCACAGCGTATTGACTCCTGCCGCCATAGAAGATTACCGGCCCGAAGTCTGCAATGAATGGATGCCTGCCGATGCGGCAGAAAAAAATCACTCCCTCTCGGCCGGCACATCTGACATGCCGCAGCGGATGGAACGCCCGTTCTGGATGCTGTCGATACCGGTTCCCCTGATGATGCATGACTATCGCCCGTTTTACGGTTCTCCCCTGAAACTGATCGCCGGCCCGGAGCGTATCGAATGCGGCTGGTGGGACGGCAGTCTTGCGGTGCGCGATTATTTCGTTGCGCAAGGCGAAGAAGGTGCGCGCTACTGGTTGTTCAGGGAGCGTACCGGAAATGACTGGCGCTGGTTCCTGCATGGACTGTTTGCGTGAGTCGGCATGGATCATTCTTCATCTCTTCCGCCGGCTCAAGCGCCAGGCCTGCCCGACTATGCCGAACTGCAATGCGTCTCGAATTTTACCTTCCTGCGCGGCGCATCGCATCCCGAGGAGCTGGCTGAACGCGCCACGCAACTGGGATATTCGGCCCTGGCACTGGTCGACGAATGCTCGCTGGCCGGCGTGGTGCGCGCGCATACGGAAGCAAAAAAACTGGGGCTGCACCTGATCATAGGCAGCCAGTTCCGGCTCCTGCATGAAGACGGCAGCCCGGCATTCTCAGTGATCCTGCTCGCCGCAAACCGCGAAGGATACGGCAACCTGTGCGAACTGATTACCCTTGCGCGCACCCGCAGCGGGAAAGGCAGCTATCGCCTGACACTTTCCGACTTGGCCCAGCCTGAACCGGCCTGCCGGCACCTGCAAGGCATGCCGGGTTGCCTGGCGATTCTTGCTCCCGCTTACGGCATAGCAGAAGACTCCCTCGCCCAACAGGCGCAATGGCTGTCGTCCGTTCTCCCGGACCGCTGCTGGATCGCGCTTACCCTGCTCAATCGCGGCAAGGACGACATGCACCGCGGCACAATTGAATCAGTTGCCGATCAATATGTGATTCCCGTCGTGGCCACAGGCGATGCATGCATGCATGTGCGCTCGCGAAAACCGCTGCAGGATGTACTGACCGCGATACGGCTCGGCAAGCCTGTCGCACAGTGCGGCTTTGCATTGGCGCCGAACGCCGAACAGCATTTGCGCGCCCGCGTACGGCTCGCAAATCTGTATCCGCCTGCGGCATTGCAGGAAAGCGTACGGATCTCAAAAAGATGCGCCTTTTCGCTGGATGAATTGCGCTATGAATATCCGGATGAAATCGTGCCTGAAGGTGAAACGGCAGCCGGCTATCTCAGGAAGGAAACCTACATCGGCGCACACCGGCGTTTTCCTTCCGGCATTCCTGCGGAAGTACAGGCGCAGATCGAGCATGAACTGAAGCTGATCGCGGAAATGTCCTATGAACCTTACTTTCTCACGGTATACGACATCGTTTGCTTTGCCCGCAGCCGCCGCATCCTGTGCCAGGGGCGCGGATCGGCCGCCAATTCATCCGTGTGCTATTGCCTGGGCATTACCGAAGTCGACCCCGCACGCGGCAATCTCCTGTTCGAACGATTCATCTCCAGGGAACGCAATGAGCCGCCCGACATCGATGTCGATTTCGAACACCAGCGGCGCGAAGAAGTGATCCAGTATGTCTATCAAAAATACGGCAGGTCGCGTGCCGCGCTGACCGCGGTCGTCATCAGCTACCGCCCCAAAAGCGTGCTGCGCGATGTCGGAAAAGCACTGGGTGTCGATCTGCATATCGTCGACCAGGTCGCCAGGGCGCGTCGCTGGTGGGATGGAAAAAAGGGATTAAGCGAACGTTTTGTTGAATGCGGCATGGACGCAGATTCCCCTCTTGCGCAGCACTGGTCGGGCATTGCCGAAAAGCTGATGGGTTTTCCGCGCCACTTGTCGCAGCATCCGGGCGGTTTCGTGATCTCGCGCGGCAAACTGTCGCGCCTCGTGCCGATTGAAAACGCCGCCATGGCGGACCGCAGCGTGGTGCAATGGGACAAGGACGATCTTGATGCGCTCGGATTACTGAAGGTCGATATCCTCGCGCTCGGCATGCTGTCGATGATACGGCGCGCGCTGGACATGGTGGCGCACAGGCGCGGCGAACCGTTCGAGCTGCAGGATATTCCGCCGGAGGATCCGGACACTTATGCCATGATCAGCCGCGCCGATACCATCGGTACCTTCCAGATTGAAAGCCGGGCGCAGATGAGCATGCTGCCGCGCATGCGGCCGAAGACTTTCTATGATCTGGTGACCCAGGTGGCGATCGTGCGGCCTGGGCCGATCCAGGGCGGCATGGTGCACCCTTATCTCAAGCGCCGGCAAGGCCTTGAGCCGGTCACTTATCCCAGTGAAAAAATTGAAAGCGCCCTGTCACGCACCCTGGGCGTGCCGATCTTCCAGGAACAGGTGATGCAGATCGCCATGCTGGCCGCCGGATTCAGCGCCGGCGAAGCGGACCAGCTGCGCCGTGCCATGGCAGCATGGAAGCGCAAGGGCGGGCTGGAAAAATTCGAGACCAAACTTGTCACCGGCATGTTAAAGAATGGCTACACCCAGGAATTTGCCGACTCCATCGTCAGGCAGATGCAGGGATTCGCCGAATACGGTTTTCCGGAGAGCCATGCCGCCAGTTTCGCGTTGTTGGCCTATGCCAGCGCCTGGCTGAAATGCCATGAGCCTGCGGCCTTTCTGGCGGCATTGCTGAACAGTCAGCCTATGGGCTTTTACTCGCCCTCGCAACTGGTCCAGGATGCCATGCGTCATGGTATCGAGGTGCTTCCCGTCGATATTTATTCCAGCCATTGGGACGCGATGCTGGAAGCATCCGGCTCGGCGCAGCCTGCGGTGCGACTCGGCTTCAATCTCGTGCGCGATCTGTCGCAGGAAACCGCATGGCGGATCGAAGAGGCGCGTGCGAGCAAACCCTTTGCCAACCTCAACGACGCGGCATTGCGTGCGCAACTGAGCAGGCAGGATTTGCAGGCGCTCGCACATGCCAATGCATTGCATTCCCTGTCCGGCCATCGCCGGCAAGCGCTTTGGCAGGCGATAGCCGGCGCACCGGACAAGGATATCCTCAGGCATACGACAATTGAAGAAGAAGCGGTGCCGCTGGAAGCGCCAAGCGAAGCCGACAGCATCCTCAGCGATTACCACTCGACGGGCCTGTCCCTGGGCCGCCATCCGCTGTCTCTGCTGCGCCCCCTGCTGCTGAAAAAGCGTTTTCTTCCCAGCGATGTCCTGAACACTTTCGCCAACGGCCAGTTCGCGCGCGGCTGCGGCATCGTCACCGTGCGGCAGCGCCCGCCCACAGCGAAAGGCACCATGTTCGTGACGCTGGAAGACGAAGCCGGCCAGATCAACGTCATCATCTGGCCTGCCCTGATCGACAGACAGCGCAAGGAACTGCTAAGTTCGACACTGCTGGGCGTCTACGGTATCTGGCAATGCGAAAGCAATGTGCGTCATCTTGTGGCGAAACGCCTGGTAGATTTGTCCCATTTAATGGGGCAGCTTGATATAGGCAGCAGGGATTTTACTTAAACTAGCATGAACGATTGCCTACCTCGTGTTTTCAGAACGAGAAAAACTGCTTATGTTTGCAGTGTCACCGTCAGCACGACCGCCGCGATGCGGTCTGACTCCAGATAGGCTTCACACAAAAGCTCTTCGCCGAAAATGTCGGGGTCAATCTCCCGGTAAGTCCATTGCACCGGCTGATCGCGCAATTTTTCTTCAACTGCTTGATACAGCGGGTCAATGCTATCGACGATCGCAGCGCCGGTATAGAGCAAGAGCGTCCCTCCGCTATTCAATCGAGCCAATGACGCATCGATGATATCCAGTGAAAGCGCAGCCCCGAGCGGGCCGCCGCCATGCCGGTAGGCGCGCTTGGCCGGATCGACCAGATAGGGCGGATTGGAAATGATCAGGTCGAAATTCCCCGAGACATCCGCGAGCAAGTTGCTAGCGGAAGGCATGACATTGGCGGCGTCCGCCAACACAGCATTGACGGATGCCAATCTCAGCGCAGAAGGATTGATGTCAGTTGCGAGCACCTCAGCCTCGGGGCAATGCTTGGCCACGATAACTGCGCCGGGCCCGGCGCCGCAGCAGATATCGATCGCACGACGTACCGGAGCCGGCTGAAGGATAAAAAATTGATCAATCGCATTGGCAAAGCGATAGGTGTCCGGGCCAAAAAACACGGAGTCGTTTTCCGTGGTCGGATAGGCCGAATGAAAAAACAACTGGCCGCCCAAGGTCGATGCACGCAGGCCGCTACGGAAACCGTCCTGGCATGGAATAAGGATGCCGGCGTCGTGCATCAAGGCGAATATTTCGCTCGGGACGGCGGCCGCATGAAACGGTCGACTCCACCCGAACACACCGGCCAGATCCCGAGCCCATTCATTGCCGGCACGTCCGTTGACACGGGCATGCGTGGCTGGACTGACAGTCGTAAAGTGATAAGCGCAATGCTTCAGGGCATTTCCCAGTTCGATCAGATCGGCATCCGGTTTCGGCGCGAAACTCAGATATACCATTCCTTCCTGCGTCTCATGATTGTGCGGCATATCGCTTACGGTATTCATCTCGTGCCACTCCTGCCTTCCTGAAATTGATGGCTCATCCTTGCCTTCTACGTGTTGCTGAAGAGGCGCGTGAATATCCTGGTTGCCATCAATCCTGATGGGGTATGGTGTGCGATCGGCGACATCATCCCGGACAGCATGTTCATCGCTTCCGTGCGGCTGGAAAGCTTTGCGAGTTGCTCTTCCAGCATGCGCAGTTCCACATTGAAGTCGTTGGTCTCTTCGCTGGGATGACCGCGACAGGAATAATGTTCGCGCAGCACTCCGCGTACAGCACCGTTATTCTGCCTGGCGGGCCCGACGCCCTGGCCCAAGGTACTGAGCAGGCGCTGCCTCGACCTGAAGCTGATTTGCCTCTGCTTTCCGGCATCGGCAAAGTCACCTGCAATCCAGTCGTAAATCACCTGCCGCTCATAGGCATTGAAAACGCCGAACATGTCCGCATGCTCGCCATGAATCAGTTTCCAGAAGCGGCTATTTTCCGGATTCTCGTGCCGCTTGATCCACCCAGCCCTTTCCAGATTCTCCAGGAAGTCCGGAAGCTGAGCGGGATCCGAAAGCCATTCATTCACTGTCCTGCCACCCACGCGGCAATAGTCAGAATGCATTTGCGATCCGAAACAGCACTTTGCAGAGAAA
This sequence comes from Keguizhuia sedimenti, assembly GCA_030715135.1. Lineage (GTDB taxonomy): Bacteria > Pseudomonadota > Gammaproteobacteria > Burkholderiales > Burkholderiaceae_D > Keguizhuia > Keguizhuia sedimenti. The sequence goes on from JAUYVH010000003.1 coordinate 263,693, forward strand.
ATCGTAAGCAGCTCTTCGCGCAAATCGAATCCTTCTATCACCGACAGCGTACCGGCGCCAAGCATATTCAGCTTGCAGCCATTCATCACGCGACGATAAAACGCTTCTCTGTCCGTTACCTGCGGCAGCGCATCGAATAAGCCTTGAAGTGCCTTCCTCGCATGTCCGGAAGACGCATTATCGACCGTCACATGCAGGGTGAAATAATAGGGGTCAATGCCAAGTTCATTCAACTCGTATGCGCTGATCAGCAAATGCAAAGGGAGTTGCTCATACCCCAGGTTAAAGCCGATCACCTCGGGCAAGAAATCGGAAGCCAGATGCGCGAGCGACAATTGAATGGCACCCTGCGCAAAATGTGCATCGCTCAGCGTGGTCCATTGATCGCATCCGTGCGCCGCAAGAAGCTTCTTGTAGATCAGCACATGGTTCTTATCCGGAAGCCCTTCGCCCAGTTCCTCCAGATAAATCCGGATCAGCTCGCCAAAACGTGCATCATCCCACCGATGCAGCAAGCCATAAAGCCAGGCGCCGTCGACCAGCTTGGTCGGCGCAACGGATTTCAGAAAATGGAGCGCATGAGATTTGCTTGTGAAATATCGCCTTGCACCACCTGCCTTGCGTTCATCGAGATAACTACCATAGTCCCGTCCGACACGCACCGTATTTGATTCCACCCACTCCGGAAGCATCTGCATGGAACCTGGCAAATCCGACTGAAGGCGTCGAGCATGTTCCAACTGAACGCCAAGATATTTTTTTGCGCTGTCGAGCGCAGGAGCGCTTGGTTTCTCCTGAAGAAGACCGAAATATAGTTGCCTGGATGACAATGACTGCCGCGACTGAACTGAATGACTGAGATTCCTTGTATCGGCTATAAGCATCTGAAAGCTGAAGTGGTTTGGCCTACCTGTTGGGAATTTAGCCAATGGGTTTATTTGGCAAACTTGATTCAATGCACATGCATGAAATTATTAATTTAATGATATGCAAAAGCATCTGCCAGGCCTATCGGCAAAAGGAGCATTAGCTTGTCAGAGGAAGACTACAGAAAGCGGACACGCTGAACGATGGCAACCATGCCCTTCAGAAACTTTTCCCTCAACGATGCTACAAGCATCGAATGGAACATAGATGTATTTATTGAACCTGCATGGCGGCCATTGCCCTATGGAGAGCACTCGCCTTCAATCAGTCACTTATGCGATTGCACGGTAAATCCGATCAGACGCGCCACTACTGCGGCAAGATACATCAGGCCGACAAACATTTCCACGCTGGCCAAGGCGCGTGCATGCGGGGTCAGCGGAATGACGTCGCCGATGCCGGTGCTGGATAAGAGCGCAAAGCTTAAATAATTCAATTCGGTCCAGGTGCGCGGCGCATCCGCATTGAATGCAGCCGCGAACGAGCCGGGCCGCACGGCCTGCGTCAGGATGAACAGGTGCGTGAACGCCCAGGCCAGCAAGGTGAAAGCCGCACCCGCGGCAAACAATTCGTCGCGAGTTGCTCGACGGTCTTCCATCATGTAGGAGATCAGGCTGGCGGCCGCATAAAAGTAGAACAAGGCCTCCAGGGCGGACGACCACGGCAAAAGCTGCGGCAAATGAAACACGCGCTGCAGCACGAGCAGCAGGATCACCAGCAATGCGATGCAACCGCTGATCCACGCATGCCCCGGCGTACGACGCACCATGTTCGTCGTAATGCCCAGCACGATGATACCGAAGGCATTGAACATCACCAGCCCAACGTGTGTGTTCTCAATAAACGGATAAAGCAGCATGCCAAGCAACTGCACCAACAGCAGGATTGCCGAAGGGTGGCGCCTGGTATGGAACATCAAGCGCAGATGATTCAATCTGGACTTTGCGTAATCGGCTGGCATGTGTTGCTTACCTCTGAAAGCAAGACGTTTTTTCATTGAGCAAAATAAAAGATATCTCGATCCGATTCGGCCGGAACGAGTATAACGCCCGTGACATTGCGTTCGGCCGGCCCTTGCTGGTTCATTGTTTCACGGCGGCAGGGGTAAGGCCGTGCGCCCCACCACCTGGCGCAGCACGAAACTCGTATGCACACCTGACACGCCGGGAATACGGGTGATCCTGTTGAGCAGAAGATCCTGGTAGGCATCCATGTCATGCACGACGACCTTGAGCTGGTAATCGGATTGCTGACCTGTGATCAGCAGGCATTCCAGCACTTCGGGAATTTCCCCAATCTTCGTTTCAAAATTGGTGAAGCGCTCCGGGGTGTGCTGATCCATCGAAATGCCGATCAGGGCCATCAGCGACAAGCCCAGCTTCTTCGCGTCCAGCAAGGTGCGGTAGCCGACGATCAGCCCGGATTCTTCCAGCGTGCGTACCCTCCGCAGGCAGGGCGAAGGCGACAACCCGACACGGTCGGCAAGATCCTGGTTGCTGATCCGGCCGTCTTCCTGCAGCCGCTCAAGAATCAGACGATCATAGCGATCCAGTTCCATGGAATACCTCATTCATTCTTAATATTGAAATAATATATCAATATCTGCTGTTTATTTGGAATTAAATTGCTTATTCTATGGATTTATTCACATATTTAGCAAGTATCTGCCCATCTCTTTCCCTTACAATCCTTATATTCGATTTATTCTCAGGAGCACCACATGTTGCAAAATCCCTCCGGCAAATACCGCCCTTTCGCGCCGGTAAAGCTGACTGACCGCCAGTGGCCGAACCGCGTCATCACTGCGCCGCCGATCTGGATGAGCACCGACCTGAGGGACGGCAACCAATCGCTTTTCGAGCCGATGGATGTCGAAAAGAAAATGCGCATGTTCAAGATGCTGTGCCAGATCGGCCTGAAGGAAATCGAAGTCGCCTTCCCCTCCGCTTCGCAGACCGACTTCGATTTCGTGCGCACCCTGATCGAAGGCAAGCACATTCCTGACGACGTCACCATCGAGGTACTCACTCAGGCACGCGAGCCGCTGATCCGCCGCACCATCGAATCCGTGACCGGCGCGCGCCGCGCCATCGTGCACGTGTACAACGCCACATCCCAGCAGTTCCGCGATGTCGTGTTCGGCATGAGCAAGGAAGAATGCAAGGCCATGGCGGTCAATGCGGTCAAGCTGATCAAGGAGTTGACATCGGCGCGTCCCGAAACCGAATGGGTCTTGCAGTACAGCCCGGAGACCTTCACCGCGACCGAGCTTGACTTCGCGCTTGAAGTCGTCAACGCCGTGACCGAAACCTGGGGCGCGACCCCTAGCAACAAGGTCATCATCAACCTGCCCGCTTCGGTCGAAGTTGCGACTCCGAATATCTTCGCTGACCAGGTCGAATGGATGCACCGCAATCTCGCCCGCCGCGACAGCATCATCCTGAGCCTGCATCCGCACAATGACCGCGGTACCGCCGTCGCTGCTGCCGAGTTGGGCATGATGGCCGGCGCCGACCGCGTCGAAGGCTGCCTGTTCGGCAACGGCGAACGCACCGGCAACGTCGATCTCGTAACCTTGGCTTTGAATCTGTACACGCAAGGCATTTCGCCTGGCCTCGACTTTTCAGACATGAACACGATTGCGCGCACTGCCGAGCACTGCACGCAGTTGCCCATCCATCCTCGCCATCCTTGGGTCGGTGACCTGGTCTATACCGCATTCTCCGGATCGCACCAGGACGCGATCAAGAAAGGTTTTGCACAACAGAAGCCGGATGCATTGTGGAATGTGCCTTACATGCCGATGGATCCGGCCGATGTCGGCCGCAGCTACGATTCGGTCATCCGTATCAACAGTCAGTCCGGCAAAGGCGGTGTCGCCTTCCTGCTTGAAAACGAATACGGCATCGTCATGCCGCGCCGGCTGCAGGTGGAATTCTCGCGCGTGGTACAGCAATATACCGACACGCACGGCGGTGAAATCAATGCAGCCGCCATCTGGCAATTGTTTTCGGCGACCTATCTCGAACCGACGATGCCGGTACGCTATCGCGAGCACCATTTGTTCGAGCAAGGCAAGCTGCAGGGAATCCGCCTGTCGGTCGATATCGACGGCACGCCGCATTTATTGACCGGGGAAGGCAACGGCCCGATCGATGCAGCCGTGCATGCGCTGCGCAGCGCCGGCATCCATATGCAGGTGCGCAGCTATGAAGAACGTTCCATGACGCCGAGCGCTGACGGAGCGGATGCACGTGCCTGCGCATTCGTGGAAATCGCCGCGCAGGGCAAGGAATTCTATGGCGTGGGTATCGACAGCAATATCGTCACCGCTTCGCTGAAAGCCATCATCAGCAGCGTCAACCGTGCCGACCAGGAACATCCGATTCGCGAAGTCTTGCAGGCGGCGGGATAAGATCATCCATCCGCACAAAAAAGGCGCCACACAATGGCGCCTTTTTCATTTCCGCAATCCGGGATGCGGGAACGTATCAATCGGAATACCCCAGATGCCGATTCCCTTCGATTGAGCGATACGCTCCAGTGCCCCATATTCAAACGGCGCATCAGCCCGGGCGACAGCCCATCCTCGCTGGAGCATCCAGATGCTCAGGTCTTCATTATCCAGGCTGCAACTGGCAATAATGCTTCCATCCGCGTTTTCCGCTCGGGGAATGCAATGGATGAAATCACCGGAGATCTTGAAATCCAAGGCCAGCACCGCTCGCGGGCCGCATGGCGCAGGCCTGATGAAGGTATAACAGGTTTGCTCGGTGGGCGGGATGTAAATGCCGTACAACTGCACATGCCGGCCGGCGACTTTGAGCGAGCCATCTTCTTGCACGAAGGCAAAACTGGAAAACTCCTGACTTGCACATGTCCATTGCACCGCCATAAGTGAAAAGGCGGCAAGCAAACGCCGAACCAGAGGCTTTCCTCGTTGCATCCTGCGCTCCGCCATGAACGATCAATGCAGCACATCTTCATTGTAGATGCCGGCAAATGTAATGCATAGGCGGATTTATGCACGTACAGAATGGAAAATCTCAAGGATGCCGATCATGCAGGGAGTTTCCCATCCGCATTCCGGCATGCACTTTACACTTCTCCGCGCGGACTCAAAGCCTGTTCAATGTCGGTCCGCGTCAATTCCGGCGACAGCCGCAGAATGAAATCGTAGATATACGAGCGCAGATAGGCGCCGCGGCGCACCGCAATGCGCGTTACATTCGGCGCAAAAAGATGCTTGGCGCCGATCGCCTGCAAACCATGATTGCCGTTATGTTCCATTGCCATCTCGGCGACAAGTCCGACACCCAAGCCCAAGGAGACATACTGGCGGATCACGTCCGAATCCATTGCAGTGAGCACGATGTCGGTTTCCAGTCCCGCCTCGCGGAAGGCCTGGTCGATATGGCCGCGCCCGGTAAAACCGGAATCATAGGTAATCAGGGGATAAGCGGCGAGCTCCTGCAGCGTCAGGCTTCCTGCTTTTGCAAGTGGGTGGCCCTCCGGCACGACCACGACGTGATGCCAGCGGTAGCATGGAAAGGACACAAGTTCTTCGAATTGGGAGAGGCCCTCGGTCGCGATGCCGACGTCCGCCTTTCCCGAGATGACCCATTCCGCGATATGTTCCGGAGAACTCTGCTGCAGGGCGATGCGCACCTTGGGATAATCGTTGCGGAAGGACGGCACGACGCGCGGCAAGGCATACCGTGCCTGGGTATGCGTTGTCGCAACAGTCAGCGTGCCACTGTCTTCACCCGAATATTCCTGTCCGGCTTGCCTGAGGTTTTCCGCTTCCCGAAGCAGTCGTTCGATAATCTGCAGAATGCCTTTCCCGGGTTCGGTCAGGCCGACCAGGCGCTTGCCGTTGCGTTCGAAGATCTCGACACCCAGCTCTTCTTCCAGCTCGCGGATTTGCCTGCTCACTCCGGGCTGGGACGTAAACAGCACGTTCGCCACCTCGGTCAGGTTATAGCCGCGTCGCGCCGCTTCACGTATCGATCGTAATTGTTGAAAATTCATACTGTTCGCCTATGCCGCTTCCTCGATGAATACGCGCAGGCGCTTGGGCCGCACGATCAGTGTGTCGCCTTCTTTCGGACTCAGCGCGGCATAGCGCTCGGACGAAATGAGCGCTTCGATCAATTGCGCGTTGTCGACCCGTTCCAGCTCTAGCTGCGCCAGCGGACCGATCGCATGCACGCGCTGCAGCCTGGCGACGATACCTTCGGCACCGCTCGAATAGCGGTCAACTTCCAGTTCATGCGGACGCACGAATCCAATACCTTTCGCATCGTTTGCGCCTGCGTGATCCGGCGCATCGAGCGTGATGCCGCCGGCATCCAGCGTGCCTTCATGCACGCGTCCATGGAACAAATTGACGTTGCCGAGGAATCCATAAACGAAGGGTGACGCAGGATGGTTGTATACCTCGTCCGGTGCGCCGATCTGCTCGACCTTGCCCTTGTTCATCAGCACGATCTGGTCCGCCACTTCCAGCGCCTCTTCCTGGTCGTGCGTGACGAAGATGCTGGTGACATGGAGTTCGTCATGCAGCCTGCGCAGCCAACGCCGCAGTTCCTTGCGCACTTTGGCATCCAGTGCGCCGAATGGTTCGTCCAGCAACAGAACGCGCGGCTCGACCGCCAGGGCACGCGCCAGAGCAATGCGCTGGCGCTGGCCGCCTGAAAGCTGCGGCGGATAGCGGTCGGCCAGCCAGTCGAGCTGCACAAGGTCCAGCAACTGCTCGACCTTTTCGCGTATCTTGTTTTCCGGCAGGCGCACATCGCGCGGCTTGACGCGCAGGCCGAATGCGACGTTCTCGAACACCGTCATGTGCTTGAACAAGGCATAGTGCTGGAACACGAAACCGACCTGGCGCTCGCGGACATGGCGCGCCGACGCATCTTCGCCATCCAGAAAAACCTGGCCCGAATCCGGATGCTCCAGACCTGCAATGATGCGCAGCAAAGTCGTCTTGCCGCAACCGGACGGACCCAGCAGCGCAGTCAGCTCGCCTTGCGGAAAGTTCAGCGAGACATTGTCGAGTGCAACGAAACTGCCGAAGCGTTTTTGAATTTTTTTGACTTCGATACTCATCTTAATTTTCCTCAAGCGATTGATGTTTACTGTCGCCTGCGCGCCACTCAACAAATGTTTTCAATGCCAGTGTCACCAGCGCCAGCAAGGCCAGAAGCGATGCCACGGCAAAGGCGGCGGCGAAGTTGTATTCGTTATAGAGAATCTCGACGTGCAAGGGCATGGTGTTGGTCTCTCCGCGGATATGGCCGGATACGACCGATACCGCGCCGAACTCGCCCATGGCGCGCGCATTACACAGAATGACGCCGTACAGCAGGCCCCACTTGATGTTCGGCAGCGTCACATGCCAGAAGGTGCGCCAGCCGGAAGCGCCCAGCACCAGCGCAGCTTCTTCTTCTTCCGTACCCTGTGATTGCATCAGCGGGATCAGTTCGCGTGCGACGAACGGAAAGGTTACGAAGACCGTCGCAAGTACGATGCCCGGCACGGCGAAGAGAATCTTGATGTCATGCTCCTGCAGCCATGGGCCGAACCAGCCGGCCGAGCCGAACAGCAATACATAGATCAGACCGGAAATAACAGGTGACACCGAGAACGGCAGGTCGATCAGGGTCAGCAGAATGTTCTTTCCGCGGAATTCGAATTTGGCGATGCACCAGGCAGCCGCCACGCCGAACACCAGGTTCAGCGGCACTGCAATGGAAGCGGTAATCAAGGTCAGCTTGATCGCCGCCCATGCATCCGGCTCGATAATCGCAGTGAGATAAGCATCCCAGCCTTTGCGGAAGGCTTCCGCAAATACTGCAACCAGCGGAATGAACAGAAACAGCGTCAGAAAGGCTAACGCGACCCCGATCAGCACTATGCGTACATACAAAGGTTCCAGCGTCGCCGAGGGCGTAATGGCCGGTTCTGCGCGCGCACCGATGGACGACGATGCGGCAAGCGGAGGTGCGATGGCTGACATATTATTTTCTCTCCGAGCTGCCACGCTTGCGCGTCCAGGCTTGCAATAAATTGATGGTCAGGAGAAGCGCGAATGAGACAACCAGCATGACGACCGCAATGGCCGTCGCGCCGGTGTAGTCGTATTGCTCAAGCTTGGTGATGATGAATAAAGGCGTGATTTCCGACACCATCGGCATGTTGCCGGCGATGAAAATCACCGAGCCGTACTCTCCAGTCGCGCGAGCGAAAGCCAGTGCAAATCCGGTCAGCAATGCAGGCAGAATGGTAGGGAAAATGACTTTGCAAAATGTCTGCAGCCGTGTGGCACCGAGACTGGCAGATGCTTCTTCCAGTTCACGCTCAGCCTCTTCCAGAATGGGTTGCACTGTCCGTACGACAAAGGGCAAACCGATAAAAGTCAGCGCCACCACGACGCCGAGCGGTGTAAACGCCACTTTGATTCCCAAGGGCTCCAGCAGGCTGCCGATCCAGCCGTTGGGCGAATACAATGCCGTCAAGGCGATGCCCGCAACCGCTGTGGGCAAGGCAAACGGCAGATCGACCAAGGCATCGATGATTTTCTTGCCGGGAAAGTGGTAGCGCACCAGTACCCAGGCCACGATGCCGCCGAACAGGACGTTGAGCGATGCGCCGATGAGCGAGGCTCCGAAGGTCAGCTTATACGAAGCAACGACGCGGTCCGCGGTGACCGTTTGCCAGAATCCATCCCAGCTCATCGTAAAGGTCTTCAAAAAGACCGCCGACAGCGGAATCAAAACGATCAGGCTTAAGTACAGAAGCGTAAATCCAAGAGACAAATGAAATCCTGGCAGCACCCGGAACTTGGGTGCCTGCGCTTCAGCGCGTATGCCTGGATTGAATGCAGCGACCGCCATAACTCCCCTTTATTACTAAATCAGCTAAGTTATGGCGATAATTACACTAAATTCTTATAAAGAAAAATAATCTTTTCGTATTTCCTTAGTTGATTTTGGTATAACGCATAGGCTTGGTAACGCCACTTTCGTACGCTCCAAAACTGCAGTTATGTAATTTTTAATTCAAACTTTTTAATTCAAGTGCTTAAATCAATTTCGAGCGTTTGCGCTTCAGTTGGGATGCATTCCTTTTATCAATTTACGCTACACCTGGCATTTAACTGCTTTTAAAGCGGATTGCGCGTCCATATGAAAACATCAGGTCTTTCTTATCCAAGAGCAAACAGCAATTTTGTTTTGAGTAGTCGTGGATGATTAAGGTGAATATCCAACCGCTTGACAGAGCGCTTTTAATACACGCAGAAACACGGATCCAAAGATCCGCTTTCGCCCCTAAAACAGGCAGTTAAAGACTAGCGTGCAAGATACCCTGTGGCTAAGGCTGTATATACCCTACGCCATTTTTTATTCAAACTCCGACAGAACTTCTCCGTGCAAGACCTTGTTGAGGAATCCCTTTCCGTTTTCCGCTTTAAGAAAATGACGGTAAGCATGCGTGCCATACTCTAAGGAATTGAAGGCATATATGACAGGTGCCTGTACCTGCCAGTTCTCTTCGGGAGGAAATTGCCGAAGGATTCTTTCACGCTGTGTAGACTCCATCGTTGAAAAGAAGGTTACGTATGCGATATATTCCTGGCCTAGATAGGAAGGCTCTTTCTTAAAGTTGACAGCGGCAATTGCATGTGCGACTTCATGAGACACGACAGCGCGGTAAAGCGACCGATTGAGAGGCGCTTTAAGTGGGCGGCCGCGCAGTTGAAGAGCGGAATAAGTAAGGACATGCACTTCCCTTGTTTCTCTTACGTATGCACCAAGCGCCGATTTCATGACCGTATCAGGCATTTCAGTTACAAGCCTTATCGTAATCTCGGCTGGCATGCTCAATCCTTGTGACGCCAAGAATTTCATGGCATTAGCAGCGCCACGGCAAGAATCAACGGCATCCCTGTTGTCGGAAGCATAAACCGTGACATTTTTGGAGTGGCACTTAAACGGTTTTCCATATACCGAATCGGCCTGCAGCAAAGCAACAGCGGCAAAACAGGCAACAACGCACCAAGAAATATTGGTTCTACGAAGCAACATAAGACCAATTCAGACAACAAGAGTTATATACAAAATGACCGCTGAAAAATCACGAGTGCTTATGTCGGAGCAACGCGAACTAATAAGGCATCAACTGCATTGATCTCTAAGTACGTTTCCAATTCCATAGGTGTATTGTGTCGATAACCATATCCGGAATTAAATTGACCAAGCTCAAGTCAATTCGTAGTCGATGAGAAGCTTTGCTAACCGACGTGGTGATATCCGCTAATCTGCCCTTAGATTTCACCTTGCTCCGCGGCAGATGCCTCAGCCTATGGCTATAAACACGCGACTTGCTTCTACCCCTATCACAGTCTCGCTAGTCATCACTCCCTGTTCGCTGTTCAGGCATGCAACAGGCAGAGCATCCATTACATACCTGCGCAACGCTTGCAATTGATGCAGTTCGCCTATTAGGCCGGCGAACTGGTGGATTAACCCGTGAACAGCCATCTCCTGCCCCGGAGTGCCGCCGTTTTCCTGATCAACTGGCATGATTGCCATGTAATTTAGCCTAACGAGGCACCTCAAGCGTGACGCTCGAAACGCCCGGGAATGCCCGGATCAAATGTTGCATAATTATCTCCAAAACAAAAAGCCCGCATGTGCGGGCTTTTTTGAAACTTGCAATTTATCTTCTGCCGGGCTGATAGATCTGGTCGAAAGTACCGCCGTCCGCAAAATGCGCCTTCTGTGCCTTGGCCCAGCCGCCGAATGCCTGATCGATCGTGAACAGATTCACTTTCGGGAATTGCGCGGCGTATTTCTTCGCTACTTTTTCCAGGGTAGGACGATAGTAGTTTTGAGCGGCGATTTCCTGGCCTTCTTCCGAGTACAGGTATTGCAGGTAGGCTTCTGCGACTTTGCGCGTTCCTTTCTTGTCTGCGTTCTTGTCTACCACCGCGACCGGCGGTTCAGCCAGGATGCTGATGGAGGGAGCGACCACTTCGAACTTGTCCGGGCCAAGTTCCTTGATCGCCAGCACGGCTTCGTTTTCCCATGCGATCAGCACGTCGCCGATGCCGCGCTCAACGAAGGTTGTAGTGGAGCCGCGCGCGCCGGAATCCAGCACCGGAACATTCCTGAAAATCTGCGCGACGAAATCCTTGGCCGTTGCCTCGGTGCCGCCCTTCTGCTTCAGTGCATAGCCCCAGGCAGCCAGATAGTTCCAGCGCGCGCCGCCGGAAGTTTTCGGATTGGGAGTGATGACCGACACGCCCGGTTTGGCCAGATCGTTCCAGTCCTTGATGCCTTTCGGGTTTCCTTTGCGGACGAGAAAAACGATGGTCGAGGTGTAAGGCGAGCTGTTATGCGTCAACCGCTTCTGCCAGTCCTTGGCGAGCAGGCCGCGATCGGCAATTTCATCGATATCGTAAGCCAGCGCAAGCGTCACCACATCCGCGTTGAGTCCGTCGATCACGGAACGCGCCTGCTTGCCGGAACCGCCATGCGACTGCTTGACCACGACATCGTCGCCGGTCTTGGCCTTCCACTGTTTTGCGAACGCCTTGTTGAAGTCCTGGTACAGCTCGCGTGTCGGATCATAGGACACGTTCAGCAATTGCACTTCCGCAGCTTGAACCGAGGACGCCAAGGCACCGAACAATAAAATGGATAGCGACAGCTTCTTCAATGACATGGATATCTCCCTGTAGTTTGTAAACATGCAAAAGCTTAAAGAAGCTGCAATCGACAAGGAACGAATCTTTTCATGGTTGGATATGCGATTTCCGCATATCCGTACGCATGTCTAAAAAGAAAAAGCTTGATTGAAATGTGATGCGATCAATCCTGGCAGGACATGGCAGGAAAGCGCATGTCCTGGCAGGCAGGGATCATTTGGCGGAGAAAAGTGATGCAGGAGCTGCTACGCCGGGCGGCCGTTTTAGCAGCGGCCTTTCTTTGCCTGACCCGGCGGGCAATGCTGGCCATTGCCGTGACTATGGCCGTGATCCGAGGTTTCGACAGCAATGACCGGAACGGGCGAAGCGACACGCACTGAAGGCGGCGTCACTGTACAGCCAGCAAGCACGGCTGTCATGAGAATTGCGAAAATATAAGGCATGTAAAACGCTCCATTAAATATTACCTGGCGGCAATTTTACTCTGCGTTTTCTTTTACGAGAACATGCTTTTCATTTCGTAACTGCTTTTCTGCGTTCAGTGATGCTAAATCAGGACATCGCTGTCTTTTTGCCAAGGTTTTGCCGGTCCTGTTGGCTCAACACCTGGCGTATCCTTTGAGCCAGTTGAGTGTGCGTATAAGGTTTGCTCAGCAGTTGCACCCCTTCTTCGAGGCGTCCGCCGCTGACCAGCGCGTTACGCGTATAGCCGGAAGTGAACAAGACTGCAATATGCGGCTGGATCTGCCTTGCCTGCTTTGCCAGCTCGGGCGCAGATAAGGCACCCGGCATGACTACATCGGAAAACAGGAGGTCAATCCCGGGATTACTCTTGATAATTTCAAGTGCGCGATCGCCGTTTTCCGCGGCCAGCACGTGATAACCGAGAATCTTCAGCATGCCGATCACGGTAGTCTGCACATCAAGATCGTCTTCCACGACCAGAATTGTTTCACGTCCTCCTGCTGCAGGCTCAGTCTTCAACGCAGGCCTTGGCATCGCTTCTTGCAGGGATCGCGGCAGATAGATCCTGATAAGCGTTCCCTTGCCCACCTCGCTCTCGATCTGAATGTGGCCGCCGCTCTGTTTCACAAAACCATAAGCCATACTCAGACCCAACCCTGTTCCTTCACCCGCGGGTTTCGTGGTGAAAAACGGTTCAAATACCTGCTCGAGGACCTCTGGGCTCATGCCGGTGCCGGTATCGCATATGCAAAGAAGCACATAGTCTCCCGCGGCGACTTCCTGCGGCAGGTTGGCGAACTTGTTTTTCAGCTCAGTATTTTCCAGCTTGATCAGGAGCGTTCCTCCTTCGGGCATCGCGTCGCGTGCATTGATAACCAGGTTCAGAATGACGTTTTCCAGCTGGCTCGGATCGACGAAGGTATTCCACAATCCTTCGCATGCCTTTACCTGCAGTTGGATGGAGGCACCCAAGGCACGATGCAACAGGTCATCCATATTCTGGATAACTGCGTACAGGTTGACCACCGCTGGCTGCAGCGGCTGACGCCTGGCAAAGGCGAGCAGTTGCGAAGACAGTTTCGAGCCGCGATCGACTGCGCCCAGCATATTCTGCAATCGCTTCTCGACTTCCTTGTTACCCGAAAGCAAGAACTGCAGCAACTGGATATTGCCGCTGATGATCTGCAACACATTATTGAAGTCGTGGGCCACACCACCGGTCAGCTTGCCGACCGCTTCCAGCTTTTGCGCATGCCGCAATGAATCCCGCGCTTCGTTCAAGGCCCGTGTCCGCTCCAGTTCCAGGCGCTCCGCATCCTTTCGCGCAGTGATATCGGCATGGGTGCCGATCGCGCGCATCACCCTGCCTTTTTCATCGCGGTTCACCGCCGCACCGCGCGAGTGGATCCATTTCCAGCTTCCATCCTTGCAGCGCATGCGGAATTCCGTTGATAAAACCTGATCTTTTCCTTCAACGAAGCAATTCCACTTTTCCTCGACGTGCCGCACTTCCTCGGGATGCACCAGTTTCCCCCATACTTCGAGTTCATCCTCGATGTCGTGGTCTTCGTACCCGAGCATCTGCTTCCAGCGCTTTGAAACCCTTGCAGTATTTTGTTTGCGGTTCCAGTCCCATACGCCGTCGCCGGCCCCTTCCAGTGCATACTTCCACCGGAACTCGCTTTCCTTCAACTGCCGCGTCATCTCGTGCGCCAGGGCATAAGCGCGATTCCTGCGGGTGGCAAGAAGCCATACCAACAGCGCCAGGAGCATGCTCAGCCCGGTGCCCGATACGGCGATGAACTGCGGTCGCTCGCTTTGCATGCGTTTCTGAAATTCAGGAGTCGACACGAAATCCATTGTCCAGGCATGTCCGGCGATATCGACATTGGCGATGGTCTTGAAAAGGGATGAATTGAATCCCAGCCTGCCGCAGCCATAGATGCATGCTTCGGGAGAAAAGCTTTCTCCGTCATAGATGCTGAGCTGAACATCTGGAGACCGGGTGCCTCCCAGCCCTTCCATGAAATCATGCATGCGAAAAGGGGCATAGACCCAGCTTATGATATTTGCGCGGCGCAATTCGACCGAGTTCACTGAAGCGCCATTCTTGTATACCGGCACATACATAAGGAACCCGGGCTGGGCTTGTTCATCGCCTTCCTGCACCAGCGTTACCTTGCCGGAGAGTGCGGCATTGCCGGTATCGCGTGCGCGCTCCATTGCGTCACGGCGCGTGGGCTCGCTGAACATGTCAAATCCGAAGGCACGCCTGTTCATCTCATTGAACGGTTCGATTACCGTAATGGCCGTATAGACTTCACGGTCTCCGTATGGATTAACCGTGTACTCGGGAAAACCCTGTTTGCGCATCAATGCAATGTGCCGGTTCAGTTTTGCCTTTGGAATAAGCTCCGACAAGGCAACACCTTGAATCCCCGGGAAGAGCTCCTCAAGCTGCAACGACGAAACATAAGAACTGAACTCTGCGCGCGTAACGCGCTCCGAACTGGTAAAAAATCCTCTTGTACCGAGCAAAACTTGCTCATATGCAGCCATGCGGTGCACGATGACGTCCGTCATTTCCTGCACCCGAAAATCGAATTCAGTCTGAAGGTTCCGTTTTGCAACGCTCTGCGCACCGTTCCACAGCACATACGTAATCGCAAGCGACATAAAGAAAATGGCTGCCGCCAGCAAAAGCGGGAAATAGCGGTTTTGCTTGGATCCTTGAAATGAATTTTCAAATGAATCAGGCATAAAAGGAATCCGGTCGGCCTAAAGAATAATGAAATCTGATTTCATTTTTCCGCTAGACGTACATACCGGAAGATACAAGTTCAAAGGAGAAATTTCCCGGCAGTTCATCTGTTTCATCTGGATCTCTTGGGCCATTATTTTGCGCTGCTAGTCAGCGCCGGCAACCCAATATAAGCCTGTGTATGCAATTTTCCATTATAGGAAGACCGATGCACATGCCTTTAGTTTCTCTCCGTTTCATACCAAGCAGTTTTGTCGCAGCAAGCAGGTTTGACACGCCTGTTACGCAAAAAAGATTGGCAGACCTGGACCGTATCCTTTTGAAACCAAAGCTGCCGCATACAAGGCTTCCCATGCCGTTGCGGTAATGCACCCTTTTCCCGGTTTTGGCATGCGCCGGCTATGTGCTACATTCTTTGTCCGCCGCCATATCGAATCACCAGTCCAGGCCCCGGCAGACTGCGAGACTGCGCTGCGCGGCACAAGAACGAACAAGAAAGCAGGATCATGGGCTCATCATTGGAAGCTGCACGCAATCTGTTTTTTCAGGGTGTCGAGCATTTTGAAAAGGGCCGCCTGGAAGCGGCGCGCACCGCATTCGAAGGATCGCTCGCCCTTGCGCCGGGGCGCCCTTCGGTGCTCGGGAATCTCGGAATCACCCTTTTCCGGCTTGGCAGCTTCAAGGATGCCGTTCCATTGCTGCGCCAGGCGACAGCCGGAGACCCCGCCTACGCGGATGGCTGGGCATGCCTTGCGCTGACGCATGAAGCGCTGGCTCAATGGCAGGACATGGCGTCTGCGCTGGAACGCGCCTGCAGCCTGAGACCGCAGCAGGCGCAGTACTGGTTCAAGAGAGGCCAGGTATTGCTCAGAATGGGACAGGCAAAACCGGCTCTACAGGCGCTGGACCGCGCCGTGGAAATTGATCCGGAATATGCCGATGCCTGGTGCGCACGCGGCAGCTTGCTGCGCGAATTGAATCGATTGCCTGAAGCGGCAACGTGCTTTGAACACGCCCTGGCCTGCGGCGGCGACCAGGAATTGAATACTTATTATCTGGATTCGGTGAGGAATACGAGCGCGCCGCCGCCGCGCCGTTATGTCGAAGGACTGTTCGACGACTATGCGCAGGATTTCCAGAGCCATGTCGTTGAACAGTTACGTTACCAGGGCCATGAGCGCCTGTTGCGCCCGCTTCTTGAATCAGGACGCCGATTTCACAGGGCGCTGGATCTGGGATGCGGAACGGGATTGTGCGCGCAGTTGCTTCATCCGGTTGCCGACGCAATCGACGGCGTCGATATTTCGCAGGCCATGCTGGACGAAGCACGCAAGGCCGGTCTCTATCGTCATCTGACGCATGCGGATATTGCCGTATATCTGCAAGAAGAAATAGTATCGGCCGATCTTGTCAGCGCAGCCGACGTATTCATTTATGTCGGCGATCTGGACATAGTGTTCCGTTCGGTACGCCGCATCCTTGCGCCTGAGGGATGCTTTGCATTCACCGTGGAAGCCGGCGACGATCAGGACCTGCGCCTTATGCCAAGTCTGCGATATACGCATTCCGAGTCCTATGTCCGAAACCTGGCTGCCAAATACGGCTTTCACATCGACAGGATCGATCGTGCCGCTATCCGGTTTGACCAGACGCGTCCGATCGAGGGGTTGTACGTGTACTTGCGTTGAGTTTGGGTTCCGGCCATGCGGCCAGGAATATCACCGGCGGGCTAGAACCAACGATTGCCGCTGGAATTTCCCGGTTCGGCATGGGAAAGCAAGTGCATGTGGAGCGTGATGATTTTGCTGACCAGGCCGACCGATTGGTTTTCCGTGATCAGGTAATGGCTGCGGTCGCAATTGATGCCGTACTTGTGGAGTCCGGAGCGGCAGAACTCATTGATCAGTGCCGCAAAGTCCTGCCTCAACTCGGACGGAAAGTCGTCAGGCCTCAGCTGCAGCAGATGGATCTTAAAGGCATTGCAGAGCTTCTCCCTCAAGTCTCCCGGGCCTGACACCATATCGATGGCAAACTGCAACTGGCTTCGGGCTTGATTGAATGAAGCGGGCAAAATTATCCTGTACACGTTGAAAGTTC
Source organism: Keguizhuia sedimenti (assembly GCA_030715135.1). Taxonomy (GTDB): domain Bacteria; phylum Pseudomonadota; class Gammaproteobacteria; order Burkholderiales; family Burkholderiaceae_D; genus Keguizhuia; species Keguizhuia sedimenti. Next base: position 280,654 of record JAUYVH010000003.1, read on the forward strand.
ATAGCCGCAAGAATGTAATAATTTGTTAAAAAAAGATATCCCATAAATATGAGATATGAGCAGGGATTTGATATTTCACAAATGCAATTCCCGGCCTGCCCACAAAAAGCATGTGCTTGAAGAGGAAAGAATAAATACTTTTAAATCAGCCACTTGCACAAAACCAGCGCAAGATGCCGCACGCTGCAGTGCGCCATGGGGCAGCAGATCGCCAGCAACCGGCACTTCCAGTTTGTAACGCATTGCCAATATCCGGCTATAGAAAATCCACTTGATCTGCTTCAAACTGCCGGGACTTTCGGCTTGCGTTCGGCTGCGTTCGATACAGGCTGAATCAACAGAAAACGGATGAATCAGCGTAGATGTTCTTCTGACCTTTCGGGCATTAATATTCCGGTACCAACCGGCGCCCATCACTGACAAATAAGCCAACGAATAAGCTGATCATTCATTTTGCGTTGGCAACGATGCACCCCGCAGGAAAAAGGAGTTCATCATGCTGAAGCTGACTATATTGACTGCCGGACCGGTTCTGGCGGCCGCTGTGCTTGGGAGCGCTTACGGCGAATCAGCGCCGGACCGCGCGTCACAGGATGCCCGGGATATGCTTGGCATCGGCAACGCAGTCTGCAAAAGCAGGCCTGACTCGCCATCCAAGCCGTCTGTCGCATTGCTGCTCGCAAAAAATGAACTGACGCCATATGGCCAGTTGCCGGGCGAAGAAGCACGAAAGAAGGCGGCCGATCAACCGCCGCTATGGAGTGATCTGGGCTCTCTTTCCTACAAGATTACAACTGGCAAACCTGCCGCGCAGCAGTATTTCGACCAGGGGCTGCGGTTCGCGTATGCGTTCAACCATGAAGAAGCGGCCCGGGCTTTCCGCATGGCACAAAGGCTCGATCCGTCCTGCGCCATGTGTTACTGGGGCGAGGCGCTGGTGTTAGGGCCGAACATCAATATGCCGATGGTCGCCGAGGCGATTGCGCCCGCAGTCAATGCAAGCAACAAGGCAAAGTCCCTCATGAAAACTGCCAGCACGCGCGAGCAAGCCCTGATCCGTGCGCTGGCCGCGCGTTATTCGGAAGATCCGAACATTGAACGCGCAGCACTGGACAAGGCCTATGCCGATGCCATGGGCAAACTGGCCAGGCGCTATCCCAATGATCAGGAAATCGGCGTCCTGTATGCAGAAGCCCTGATGAATCTCTCGCCATGGGATTACTGGGGAGCCGGAGGCGCCAAACCCAAAGGCCGGACAAAAGAGCTTGTCGCCACCCTGGAGCGGGTGTTGAAGGCTAATCCGGAGCATCCCGGCGCCATCCACTATTACATTCATACGGTCGAGGCATCCACCAATCCGAAACGCGCCGAACCATATGCAGAAAAACTTGCCGCCCTGATGCCGGGCGCCGGCCATATCGTCCACATGCCCGCTCACATTTATTTCCGCGTCGGGCGCTACAAAGATTCACTCGCGACCAACCAGAAAGCCGTAGCGGTAGATGAAGCCTACATCGCCCAGCAAAAGCCGCAGGGCATATATCCGCTGGCCTACTATCCGCACAACGTGCATTTCGTGCTGGTGTCGGCGCAGATGGCCGGCGACGGAAAATCAGTCGTCGACGCGGCGACCAAACTTTCCGGACTGGTCACCGATGAAGCGGCGAGCGAGTTCCCGATTGCGCAGCCGGTCCGCGTCGCGCCCTATTTCGCGCATGCGCAATTCAGCGAGCCGGACACCATTCTGGCAATGCCCGCTCCCGCCAAGAACTTGCCTTATGTCGGGGGCCTGTGGCATTACGCACGAGGCATCGCCTTTGCGGCAAAAGGCGACGGCAAGCAGGCAAGCGAGGAAGCGGCAGCTATTCAAACGCTTGTGGATGGCGGCGATTTTTCCCAACTCACCGCAGCCGGCATTCCGGCCAGGGAAGTACTGCAAATCGCCTATTCCGTCGTGTCGGGGCGCATTGCCCAATCCAGCGGAGATTTATCAAGCGCCACCAGGCATTTTAAAAATGCGGTTGCGGTCGAGGACAAGCTCGCTTACATGGAACCCTCTTATTGGTATTACCCGGTGCGCCAGTCGCTTGGCGCAGTGCTCTTCCAGCAAGGCGACCTGGACGGCGCGGAGCAGGCATTCCGCTCAAGCCTGGTACGGGTCCCCAACAATAGCTGGGCCTTGTACGGGCTTTCGGAAGTGTATAAAAAACGCGGCGACGCCAAGCGTGCCGCAGCAACGGATGAATTGCTGGCCAAGGCCTGGGCAGGCGACCGCAGTCAATTGAGCATGCAAAAACTTTGATCGGCAGGCTGTCCGTGTTTTACGCTTGGCATCGGGCCAGGATCCACCTGGGCGTGCCTTCCAAATTAATGAAAGACACGCTCCGGGTCTTGCAAGCCATGCAGGCGAGCAGACAGGGGATGCATCCTTTTTTCTCAACGCCGTTCTTGGGATGGTGCGGCATTCATGCGCATGACAAAAGCCGTTCTGAGAAAGCCTGTTCCTGCATTGACGCTTATCCAGCACGCATGAACCACCATTCGCGCCAGTCAAGAACCATCGCAGCCAGCGCGGCATAGCCCTCCGCGCCCGGGTGGCTTCCATCGTTGGATCGCACTTCATCCAGCCAGCGCGTGTTCGTCAATAATCTTTGCGCGACCGGTAAATACGGAATGCCCAAAGCGGCTGATTCCCGCTCAAGTTCCGAACAGAGTTCAAGCACGCGCTCATTCTGCGCAGCATCGCCGACCGGCACGGGGCCGATTACCGTGCACTGATACATGCTGCGCGCCGGTGTCAGGATTGCGCGGAAATTGGCAAGACTCTCATTCCGCTCTATCCGCTGTTTTCCTTCCTCGATCTTCGTATCGTTTGTGCCGAATGAAAACACCACATACTTTGCGCACTCGAACCGGAAGCGGACTTCACACTCCAGCAGCCAACGCGCAAGCACATCGCGGCTGGTATCGCGCCTCACGCCCAGGTTGTAGGCTGTCAGGTCAAAGCCTGCCGTACGCCCCGCCGCAGCCACCCGTCCTACCCAGCCGCGGCATTCCGGATCGCATGTGCCCTGGGTAAAGGAGTCGCCGACAAAACAAATCCGATGATCATTTGCGCTGCTCAAAGTAAGTCCCCGATTCAGAAAAAGAGCGCCTGCGATTATTAAGATGGAACCGAGCGCCGATCCCGGAGTTTAATTCAAACTAACGGGCTGCCGGAAGCGGGCATTTCGTGTTTCATTCTCAAGCCTTATCCTCCGCATGATCACAAAAAAAAGAGCGGCCGTAACGCGCCGCTCCCCCACTACTCCGCCGCCAACAGCGGAAATCACCTTTGACCTACATGCCCCCGCACCCAGACTCTGCCCGAAACACCCGCACCGGCTACCGGCGTATGGCCAGTCATTTCGATCGTCTTGCCCACCAGGTCCCTGCGTGGCCATGCCGGATCCGGATCATTCGGATCAGTCCTGATCTTCTCCGGACGCACCATTTTCAGCGACGACAAAGTCACATGCATATCGAAATCACCGCGCACATTATGCAATGCAGCCAAACGCTCTCCCGCCTGCGAAAATGCCTGTTCAAGATCGATCAGCAGCACCTGAGCACTGGTATCGCCATAGTTGTCCAGCACATACGACAATGGCATCACTCTGACCGAATTGACTGCCGCAGGGAACGCCGCATTCACTGCCGTACCTGCCGCATTGACGCCGGAGACGTAAACCTGCGCATCTCCCAGGGCGCGTGCCGTAATTAACCTGCCGGCAGTATTGGTACCCAGCTCCACCTTGTCGATGATGAAAGTCATGCGTTCGGGGCTTCCAGCCGCGGTCGTCGAGCGCTCCACAAAATCAAAGGCGATACGGCCAACGACTGTTTGTGCACCGGTTTGTATGCCGCCTGCTTCACTCTGCACTTCATTGACCACTCTAAAACCGAAGCTTGCAATAGGTGCCGCCGGTGCAGCAACCTCCGGCCTGATTTCCAGTGCAGGATTACTCCGCTCTTGTTCCGTCAAGCCGGCCGCGATATCTGTATAGACCTCTTCACCGGTGAACATTCTACCGGTCTCAAAGGGCTCGATGTAGGTCGCGTTATATGCATATTCGTCGTACAGCAATTCGCGATCTCCCGGAATATAAATCACCGCATTGCCGCCGATCTGGAGATACCCATTAAGCTTCTGATCGGTGGCCGGTATAACAGTGCCGGAGCCGGGCTCTGTAGGCGTGCCGCCGCCTCCTGAAACACCGTCGCCCACACCGCCGACCACCGGATCTTTTCCGCCCCCTCCGCCTCCACCGCATGCGCTAAGCAAGGCAGCACTTGCCAGCAAAAGCAAAAGCTTCTTCCTGAATACCATCACTCTCCCCTATTGATTCAAAATGACCGATCCAAACATCACAGCGCTTGGACTCGGGATTAACTGGGCACAGATTCCGCAGAAGCCCCATGAGTGGCTGCGGTCGTGCAAATTGCCAAGTGCACAGTATTTCTTAATGAAGGGGTGCGATCTTGCGGAAGACCAAATCGATTTTTTACGCCGGTACGGATACATCAAAAACGGTACGGGAACTTTTTTTGATTGTTACAAACACGGCCTTATCGAGAGGCTGATGCTTTTATCAGGGTGAGCGTATGGATGGAAAAAAACGGGCTTTGCGCACAATCAAAAAAATGAAGGCGGCAGCGCTGCGGCCAATAGCGCATCAGTAATGACGGTACTTACTAAACCTCAGATAAGGTTGAGCTGGATGGCACGCAAGCATGCAGGAGGGTATGCAATCGAAGGAGTTAAACCTTATTGAAGATTCTGCCGTTTTAAATGTAGCCCACTTCCAAAGAGAGCTTTCTCATTCATCGGCCGTTTCTCCCATATATATGGGATGGAAAAAATGTTGCTTATAGGATTTAATATCAATCTAGCCTGTTTGACATTCGATATTTGCAGCTTTCTCAAACTGCCGTCCGCAAAAAATCAAGCTTACAAATCCTCCATACATCGATCAAATGAAAATTCTAAAAATCAAAGCAAGCTGTTTTATGTTTGGCGCACTTTCAGCCTTGTCCGGCTGCGGAGGAGGTGGCGGAGGTTCGGACCCTGCAGCCTTTCCTATTGATGCGGCAGTGAGTTCCTTCTATTCCTCGTCACGCACCTTCGCTGTCACCAACGAAGATACTCCAACCAGATTTACCCTTGAGTACAGCTTGACGCCTGCGGCCGATGGGACATTTGAAGGCGCTAACGCAAAAACCCTTCTGTATACGGCGGTTCTGAAAGAAAACGGCGCTCCAATCGAGAACGCAGGTGGAACCGACTATTTTCAGGTCAATCCTTATCGCTATCTCGGCTCGCTTTATAACGACAACACCTACGAAGTCGCCGCAAACCAGAAGACCTTGCCCGCAAGGGCGACCATCGGCCAATCAGGGGATTTCTATACATCGACAACCTATACAGATAATTCCAAGGCTGCCATTGAGGACACCACAATCGCCCGCTGGTCTCTGGAACGCGACCCAAGCTCAAGATCAAGGGCATATTTCTGTGTCAATCAGTCCGTGACTCTCACAATACCAGACGATCTCCGGACAATTTCATCTTGCTTCAGAATCGACGATAACGGAGCGGTACTTGGCTATAAGTTGAGCTACATATACGCTGATGGGACAAGCATCACGTTCGATTAAAAATCCATGTAATAACCAATATGAAAAAGGCCTCCACATGCGCGGCCTTGTAAATTCTTGGCGAGAGGAGGCCGAATCACGCCTCAAGACTTGCGCTGCTCCTCATTCTTTGCTGTTTTAAGTTAAAGAATTCCCCCAGATTATTCAGCTTCAAAACAAATACGATTGCCTGAAACGCACCCGTAAGCTTGGAGCAAGATAACCGCCCTTACCTAGAGCCAAGCCGTAATGTAATGCTTGAAGAGCGCATGGGTTTGCATACGCAAAGCCATCACGCGCGAAAGAGCGGGAAATTGCCCAACCGTAGTTTACGATCGGTTGACTATCCAACTGGGAAGTTGGCAGCCGCTTTTCATCCATTAGTTTCGCCACTTTTTGAGAAATAGCATTACTCTTCGAATAGCAGTAATGCAAATCAGTTTGTTTATGCTTAAATCAATATTTTTGGTTAATTAATTGCCGCCAAGTCTTAGTTCATTGCATTTTTTTATGGGCTGATTTTTTCTTGCACTTGCAGGAGAGGCGACTAAAAAGTCGTATAGAACCTTGTGTTATCTCTTGGCATCATAGATTTTGGAATTACTCCTTATATCTTTAGACAAGCCACGATCGGTATAGACAAGCACAAAACGATTATTGTGGCAGCATATCCGTGACCAATACTCAGGAGCAATGCATGACTGATCCAAAACCTGACCAAGTACCTGAACGAAAAACTTCTTTTTTACAAAGGATACCGCTGGCCTTTGGTGCTTTTTTCCGTACTTTTTCCGATGCTGACTTTGCATCGCGAATCGATACCCTGCGTCCCCGGGGTGAAGCACCTTCCACTCCGGAAATGCCGTCTGCGGCTCAACCGCCAATGCCCGCGCCAGAGCCAGAGCCGCTGAAAGAACTCCCCCCTGAAGCAGCACTACAACTGCTCAACATGCTGCAGCGCGACGCGCGTCTGATTGATTTCGCCATGGAGAATCTTTCAGCTTATTCCGACGCTGAAATCGGAGCTGCGGCGCGGGTAGTGCATGAAGGCTGCCGCAAAGTGATGTCCGAACATTTTTCGATCGAGCCGGTGCGTCCGGAGACGGAAGGCAGTCGCATTACGCTGGATGAGGGATTTGATGCAGCGGCGATTCGGCTGACAGGCAATGTCGTTGGCAAGCCCCCTTTCCATGGCAATCTCAGCCATCGTGGCTGGCGCGTCGTTGATATTCGGCTGCCCAAGCTGACCAAAGGACATGATGCTTCAGTGCTTGCACCTGCGGAAGTTGAGCTATGAGTACGCCCCGTTTTTCAATTGGCATTGATCTCGGCACTACGCACAGCGCTCTGGCCTACACCGATATGCAGGCAAGTGATGGAGAGAAGACCAGTCACGGCGTACTCGAGATTGCACAGCTCACAGCTCCCGGTGCGGTGGAAGCACAGCCCTTGCTGCCCTCCTTTCTTTACCTGCCTCACAGCGACGAGCTGGCGCCGGCAGACCTGAACCTGCCATGGAACAGTGATCCGCAATTTGTGGTGGGCGAGCTTGCGCGCAGCCGGGGGGCAACCACGCCGATACGCCTGGTCTCGAGCGCGAAAAGCTGGCTTTGCCATCCCGCCGTAGACCGCCGGGCGCCGATACTCCCCACCGATGCACCGCCCGAAATCCCGCGTGTTTCTCCACTCGAAGCATCGGTGCGCTACCTCACACATTTGCGTGACGCCTGGAACTTTGCCCATCCCGATGCGCCATTTAACCAGCAAGACGTAACCGTCACCATCCCGGCCTCGTTCGACCCTGCGGCGCGCGAATTGACGGCGGAAGCGGCCCGCGCTGCCGGATTTGACTCCCTGACTTTGCTGGAAGAACCGCAGTCAGCGCTGTACAGCTGGATCCAGGCCAGCCAGGGGCGCTGGCGCAAAGAGGTCAGGCCGGGCGACACTATCCTTGTGGTCGACGTCGGCGGAGGCACCAGCGACTTTTCGCTGATTGCAGTGGTCGAACGCGAGGGCAACCTCGAGCTTCACCGGGTCGCTGTCGGCGAGCATATCTTGCTGGGCGGCGACAACATGGATTTGACGTTAGCCCATGTGGTGGCGCGCAAGCTGGCGCAGCAAGGCACTCAGCTCGACCCTTGGCAAATGCGCGCCTTGACCTACTCTTCTCGCGCAGCCAAGGAAGCTCTGCTGTCGGATTCCGACGCTCAAACGGTGCCAATCGTCGTCCCCAGTCGCGGCTCGAAACTGATTGGCGGCTCGATCAGGACGGAACTGACGCGTGACGAAGTCACTGCCGTGATCCTCGAGGGTTTCTTTCCGCAAGTAGAGGTGTCGGCGCGTCCTGCCAGCCGTACCCGCGTTGCGCTCACGCAGCTTGGATTGCCCTTTGCACACGACCCGGCAATCACCCGCCACCTCGCCGGGTTCCTTGGGCGGCAGGTAACCGCGCTCGCCGAACTCGAGGGGTTTGCCGGACACGCAAATCCAAATGCGACCTTCCTGCATCCGACCGCCGTCTTGTTCAACGGCGGCGTATTCAAGTCTGAGATCCTGGCAGCAAGGACGCTGGCGGCCATCAATGGATGGCTGACCGCGGAAAACGCCCGGCCGGCACGCATGTTAAGCGGTGCAGACCTTGATCTGGCGGTTGCACGGGGAGCTGCCTACTATGGTTATGTCCGGCGTGGCCAAGGGGTACGCATCCGCGGCGGCATTGCCCGTGCTTTTTACGTGGCGGTAGAGTCCGCGATGCCGGCAATCCCCGGCATGGAACCACCGGTGCAGGCACTTTGCGTGGCACCGTTCGGCATGGAAGAAGGCTCCGAAACAGAATTGCAGACACAGGAATTCGGGCTGGTTGTCGGCGAGCCGGTACATTTCCGTTTTTTCGGTTCGTCAACGCGGCGGCAGGATCAGATTGGCACCATGCTTAACTACTGGCAGCCGGACGAATTGCAGGAATTAAATGAAATTCATGCGACTCTCCCGACCGAAGGCCGCCAGCCAGGCGAAGTCGTACACGTCAGACTCCATGCCAAAGTAACCGAAGCAGGAACACTGGAATTGTCTGCGGTGCCTCGCAATGGCAGCGAACGATGGAAGGTGGAATTCGACGTACGCGGTCAGAGCGAACCTTGAAACAATGAAGCGATTTGCCGTCGGCATCGATCTTGGCACTACGCACACCGCAGTGGCTTACGCGGCGCCTGGAAGCGATGATATCCACCTGTTTGACATCGAGCAGCTGGTAGCCCCGGGCGAGGTGAAGGCCTCTTCCCTGTTACCCTCACTGCGTTTTCATGCTGCTGCGGGTGAGCTGGACGAAGCCGATCTGCAATTGCCGTGGACAAGGCTGAATGCAGCGGAGCAGGAGCCAGTGGTGATTGGCAGGCTAGCACGCACCCTAGGGGCACAGGTTCCAGGCCGTTTGGTTGCCAGTGCCAAGAGCTGGTTATCACACGGGGCGGTTGACCGCATGGAGCCCATTCTCCCCTGGGGCGCAAGCCCGGACGTTCCCAAGGTGTCGCCAGTGGACGCTAGCGCGAGTTATCTTGCCTACGTGCGCGCTGCATGGAACTGGCGTTTCCCGCAACATCCACTCGAACAACAGGAGATTGTACTCACCGTACCGGCTTCATTCGATGAAGCCGCACGGGCGCTTACCGTCAAGGCTGCGCAGCAAGCTGGCTTGCCGCACTTACGCTTGCTGGAAGAACCGCAGGCCGCTTTCTACGACTGGCTGTTCCGGCATCGGGACTCCCTCGCCGCCGACCTGGCGCAAACGCGCCTGATCCTGGTCTGCGACGTCGGCGGCGGCACAACAGACTTCAGTCTGATCAAAGTAGCGATGCATGGGAACGAAGTACAGATAACGAGGATCGGGGTCGGCAAGCACCTGATGCTCGGCGGCGACAACATGGATCTGGTGCTTGCACATATAGCCGAGAGGCGTATGGCGGACGGCCAACAAGATACACGGCGTCTGTCAGCTGCCCGGATTTCCCAGCTAATCGAGCGTTGCCGTGCCGCCAAGGAGGAGCTGTTGGGCAGCGGCGCTCCGGATAAAACAATGGTCACGCTGCTTGGATCGGGGTCCAGCCTGGTAGGTGGTGCGCGTTCCGTCGAGCTGACGAAGGATGAAATCGAACAGACCATCGTCGACGGCTTTTTTCCAATGGTTGGATCGAACGAGAAAGCGCAGCAGCGGCGCAGTGGCATTGTCGAATTCGGACTGCCGTATGCAAGCGACGCTGCCATTACACGCCATCTCGCCAGCTTCCTGGCCCAGCATGCCGGCGCGGCAAGCGAGGCACTAGGCATTGGAGAGCCCGGTCAAGCGGGATTGGCCATGCCTGACACCTTACTTCTCAACGGAGGCGTATTCCGGGCGCCAGTCCTTGCCAAACGACTGGAACACACGCTTGGCGCATGGCGCGGACAGCCATTGCGGCTGCTCGATAACGCTGATCCCGACGTCGCAGTGGCTCGCGGCGCAGTGGCCTATTCACTGGGGCGCGAAGGTCTGGCGCCCAGAATTGGTGGCGGCTCGCCACGTAGTTATTTCTTGCTGCTGGACCACCGCCGGGACAAGGGCAAGGGTCGCGGTACAGACGAGAGCCAGCTTTCGCCCACACATGCCCAGGGTGTGTGTGTGCTGCCACGAGGCAGTGAACAAGGAACGGAAACTGTTCTGCATAACCGTGTCTTTGCATTACGCCTGGGCCAGCCAGTGCGGTTTCATCTTGTGTCATCGACAGCCGACAAAGGCACTGCCCCTCTCCAGCCGGGCGACCTGATCGACCTTGACGATGCGGACATTGTGCGCTTGCCGCCTATTGCCACGGTACTCGGACCAGCGAACACGACCGGCACACAGGAGGTACCAGTCCAGCTTGCAGCATCGATCACCGAGGTCGGCACATTGGAGATGCATTGTGTCAGCACGACGGATCCGAGCCAGCGCTGGCTGCTGGAGTTTCAGCTGCGCGAGGTTGCCCAGCCTGCGGCGGCAGGAGGCGCTGCAGGGCAAGAGGCCCTGCCAGCCAATTTTGCAGAAGCCATTGCACAGATTGATCGCATTTTTGGCACACGTCCCCAGGCAGTCATGCCAAAGGAAGTGAGGCAACTCAGAACTCATCTTGAGAAACTGATGGGTAGTCGCGAATCCTGGCACACGCCGCTCTTGCGACGGCTATTTGATGCGCTTTTGCAGCGCTCGGGTGGACGCAGGCGATCGGTCGACCATGAACGAGCCTGGCTCAATCTAACGGGCTACTGTCTGCGGCCGGGCTTCGGCGATCCGGTCGATCGCTGGAGAATCGAGCGTTTATGGTCACTCTTCGAGGCGGGGGTGCACTATCGGAAGGACATCCAGGTCTGTTCGGAATGGTGGACCATGTGGCGGCGTGTCGCCGGTGGACTTGGGCGAGAGGAACAACTCCGTGTCCTGGAAGATTTTGCGTTGAACGTGCACGAAGAGGAAGTGGAGCCGCAGGAGCGCCCCGCCAATCTGGTCAAAGGCAGCAGAGACGACATGCTGCGGGTAGCAGCATCGCTGGAACGGATCCCGGCAAATTACAAAGTTGAAATTGGTGACTGGCTGCTTGACGAGCTGAATAAAACTGCATTCACAGCTGGCACTGAGAATTCAGCGGCCAGCCCGGCTTTCTGGGCGCTTGCCCGCATCGGTGCACGCCAGCCTTTCTATGGAAGTGCACATGATGTTGTGCCGCCCGACATTGCAGCCGCTTGGCTGGAACGCATCATGGTGCTTGACTGGAAGCGCACCAATGGAGCGGCGTTTGCCGCTGCCCACATTGCGCGACTGACGGGCGACCGGGCGCGCGACTTGCCGCCTGAACTGCGCGAGCGTGCAGCAGTACGCCTTAGCTCCTTTGGATCTTCATCCAACTGGATCACCATGGTGCAAGAGGTGGTAGAGCTGGATGAAATCAGCGTTCGCGGCTTTCTTGCCGACTCACTGCCCCCAGGGCTCAAATTGCTTAGTTAATGCTTGGCAGGCTTTTGCCACGCCAATCAAGCCGACGTCTATCCATATCGTATTAACATCTTTAATGGCTAGAGGAGGCCTGCCTTGCTATGACAGCCATTGTCTTGCTTACCATAGAGGCTCTCAAAACTACTGGATGTCAATAGATGATTTCAGCGCTCTTATAACAAAAAACCCGCGTCAGCACTGGGCTTAAGGCGGGTTTCTGGACGGTGCCGGACTTCTTTGAACTATTCGGTGGCGGAGAGAGGGGGATTCGAACCCCCGATAGGCTATGAACCTATACACGCTTTCCAGGCGTGCGACTTAAACCACTCATCCATCTCTCCGGGATTTCGCTGCATGCGCTTGTTGTTCTTGGTGCAGCATACGAGCGAAGCCGCAGATTATAGCAAAACTTTGCGCATGCGATACGGGTTTTCACATGAGCAAGAGTAAATTTCCATAAAAAAACCGCTGCCGGTGAGGAGCAGCGGTTTTGCAAAGTGGAACGCTTTCGTTTATTGCGATTGCTTCAACTGCTCGAGGATGGCCGGGTTTTCAAGCGTGGAGACGTCTTGCGTGATTTCCTCATCCTTGGCGAGAACGCGCAGCAGGCGGCGCATGATCTTGCCGGACCGGGTCTTGGGCAGATTGTCACCGAAGCGGATTTCCTTGGGCTTTGCGATCGGGCCGATTTCCTTGCCGACCCAGTCGCGCAGCTCTTTCGCCAGTTGTGCAGCCTCGTCGTCGGTGGGCCGAGCACGCTTCAATACGACGAATGCGCAGATCGATTCGCCAGTCAGGTCGTCCGGCTTGCCGACGACAGCAGCCTCGGCGACCAAGGGATTGGCGACCAGCGCGGATTCAATTTCCATCGTGCCCAGGCGATGCCCGGAAATATTGAGCACATCGTCGATGCGGCCGGTGATGGTGAAGTAGCCGGTTTCCTTGTTGCGGATGGCGCCATCACCGGCAAGATACATCCTGCCGCCCAGCTCGTGCGGAAAATAGCCTTTCTGGAACCGTTCCGGGTTACCCCAGATGGTGCGCAGCATGGCTGGCCACGGGCGCTTGACGACCAGGAGGCCGCCATGCCCGTCCGGAAGATCATGTCCTGCTTCGTCGACGATTGCGGCCATGATGCCGGGCAAAGGCAATGTGCAGGAACCCGGTACCAGAGGCGTCGCACCCGGCAGCGGTGTGATCATGTGGCCGCCGGTCTCGGTTTGCCAGAAGGTGTCAACAACCGGGCAGCGTTCGCCGCCGACGTTCTTGTAGTACCACATCCAGGCTTCCGGATTGATCGGCTCGCCCACTGAACCGAGCAGGCGCAAGGAGGACAGGTCGTACTTTCTGGGGTGGACATCGGGCGTGCTCTCCGCGGCCTTGATCAATGAGCGGATGGCAGTCGGTGCGGTGTAAAAAATCGTGACTCTGTGCTTCTGGATCATGTCCCAGAAACGGCCGCCGTTCGGATAGCTCGGCACGCCCTCGAAGACGATCTGCGTGGCGCCGGCAGCCATTGGCCCGTAAGTCACATATGTATGGCCGGTCACCCAACCGATATCGGCGGTACACCAGAAAATATCTTCGGGCTTGATGTCGAACGACCATTGCATGGTGAGCTGCGCCCACAGCAGGTAACCGGCCGAAGAATGCTGTACGCCCTTGGGTTTGCCGGTCGAGCCGGACGTGTACAGGACAAACAAAGGATGTTCTGCATCGACCCATTCCGGGTCGCATTGTTCCGGCTGATCATCAACCAGGCTGTGCAACGGCAGGTCGCGTCCTTCCACCATGTTGACGTTGGACCTGGTGCGCTGATAAACGACGACTTTACGGATGGCTTCGCAGCCACCCATGCCGAGCGCTTCGTCGACGATAGACTTGAGCGGCAAGGCCCTTCCACCGCGCATCTGTTCATCAGCAGTGATCACAGCCACCGCGCCGACGTCGATGATGCGCTCATGCAGCGACTTGGCGGAGAATCCACCGAACACGACCGAATGCGTTGCACCGATGCGCGCGCATGCCTGCATGGCGGCGATGCCTTCGATGGACATCGGCATGTAGATGATGACACGGTCGCCCTTTTTGATTCCCAGGGACTTCAGCCCATTGGCCAGCTTGCAGACTCTTTTGTGCAGTTCCCTATAGGTGACGGTGGTATTTTTTCCGTCATCAGACTCGAAGATGATCGCGACCTTGTTGGCATTGCCGTTTTCCAGGTTACGGTCCAGGCAGTTGTAGGACACATTGAGCTGGCCATCCGCAAACCATTTATAGAAAGGCGCGTTCGATTCGTCCAGCGTCTGGGTAAAGGGCTTGTGCCAATGCAGGTTTTCTCGCGCCAATCGCGCCCAGAATCCCTCGTAGTCGCGCTCGGCCTCGGCGCACAACGCTCGGTATGCTTCCATCCCGGAAATACGGGCTGTCTTCACGATGTCGGTGGGAGGGGGAAAAATCCGGGTCTCGTGCAATAGGGCTTCAATGTCTGCCATGATGTGTCCTCTGATGGGATTATGTATAAGACATCACTTCCGATGCCTTTTTATCATTTGAGCTTTTATTACGATTTCAGTTGCCAACCATATATTGGTCATGCCGATATTGTAACGTCAGTTGCTTGCGGTTTAATCATTGTCTCGCTCCTTTTCCTTACAATTGCCGCTTTTACAACGAGTATTACTGCTTCTTAAGACTTGCAGTTGAAGCCACGCAATGAAAAGCATCGCAGTGTAAAATTCCGGATCGCGTTTTTCGTATTTCTCCGCACCAAACAATGAAACTTCACGAAACAAATCTCTCGGCACCGAAAAAAATTCATCCCCTGGCAAATTTGATCTTCATGTCACGCTGGCTGCAGCTGCCGCTTTATCTAGGCCTGATTCTGGCGCAATGTGTCTATGTCTATCATTTCTGGGTAGAACTGTCGTACCTGATTGGTGCGGCCATGGGCAACATATCTTCTTTGCAACATCTTCTTGATGCCGTCGCCGTACCGGGCGCGGTCAAGCCGACTACTTTGAACGAGACCACGATCATGCTCGTGGTCTTGGGCCTGATCGACGTGGTCATGATTTCTAACCTGCTGATCATGGTGATCGTAGGAGGTTATGAAACATTCGTTTCGCGCATGAACCTGGAAAACCATCCGGACCAGCCGGAGTGGCTGTCTCATGTGAATGCCTCGGTCCTGAAAGTCAAACTGGCCACGGCAATCATTGGCATATCATCGATCCACCTGTTGAAGACATTCATCAACGCCAATGCCTATGATGCCAAGACCCTGATTGCGCAGACCGGAATCCATGTTGTATTTCTGTTATCCGCTATTGCGATTGCGTACAGTGACCGTATCATGTCCGGCACGCAGCAATCTTCTAAACACTGAAGAAATTGACCATCCAAATGACCACGATTAAACAAGCGGACCTGATCGAATCGGTTGCCGCAGCGCTGCAATACATCAGTTATTACCATCCTGCGGACTACATTCAGCATCTGGCGCGCGCCTATGAGGCCGAGCAAAGCCCGGCGGCCAAGGATGCCATCGCACAGATCCTGACCAACTCGAGGATGTGCGCCGAGGGACATCGCCCGATCTGCCAGGACACCGGCATCGTGAACGTCTTCCTGAAGATCGGCATGGATGTGCGCTTTGAAGGATTTACCGGTTCGATTGCCGATGCCGTCAATGAAGGCGTACGCCGCGGCTACAACCATCCGGACAATGTGCTGCGCGCTTCGATCGTGGCCGACCCGCAGTTCGAGCGCAAGAACACCAAGGACAACACGCCTGCCGTGATCCACATGGAAGTCGTGCCCGGCAACACGGTCGACGTGAAGCTGGCCGCCAAGGGCGGCGGCTCGGAAAACAAGTCCAAGTTCGTCATGCTCAATCCGTCCGACTCCATTGTGGACTGGGTACTGAAGACGGTACCCACCATGGGCGCCGGCTGGTGCCCGCCCGGCATGCTGGGCATAGGCATCGGCGGCACGGCGGAAAAAGCCATGCTGATGGCGAAAGAATCGCTGATGGAAGACATCGACATGTATGAGCTGCGTCAGCGCGGCCCGCGCAACAAGACCGAGGAACTGCGCATTGAATTGTGCGACAAGATCAATGCGCTCGGCATCGGAGCACAAGGCCTGGGCGGCCTGACCACCGTGCTGGACGTGAAGATCAACATGTACCCCACTCATGCGGCATCCAAGCCTGTTGCGATGATCCCGAACTGCGCCGCAACCCGCCATGCGCATTTCGTGCTCGACGGTTCCGGTCCTGCCTATATCGAACCGCCTTCGCTGTCCGACTGGCCGGACGTGCAATGGATGCCGGACACGCAAAAGTCCAAGCGCATCGACCTGAATACGCTGACCAAGGAAGAAGTCGCTTCCTGGAAACCGGGCCAGACCCTGCTCCTGAACGGCAAGATGCTGACCGGCCGCGATGCGGCGCACAAGCGCATCCAGGACATGCTGGCCAAGGGCGAAAAGCTGCCGGTGGACTTCACCAACCGCGTGATCTACTACGTCGGACCGGTCGATCCGGTACGCGACGAAGTCGTCGGCCCTGCAGGCCCGACCACCGCGACCCGCATGGATAAGTTCACCGACATGATGCTGGAGAAAACCGGCCTGATCTCGATGGTGGGCAAGGCCGAACGCGGCCCTGCGGCAATTGAAGCGATCAAGAAACACAAGTCGGCTTACCTGATGGCGGTCGGCGGCGCAGCCTATCTCGTGTCCAAGGCCATCAAGGATGCGAAGGTCGTCGGCTTTGCCGACCTCGGCATGGAAGCGATCTACGAGTTTGACGTGAAGGACATGCCGGTCACCGTAGCAGTCGATTCCACCGGTACCTCGGTGCATGAGACCGGGCCGAAAGAATGGCAACAGAAGATCGCTGCCGGCATCGGCACTATCCCGGTGAACGTTGCTTAACGCGACTTCCAGCCGCGCAGTAGAAGGCGGCGCTCTTCCGGATAAGCCGGTCGGGAAAGACGGTCCGATCGGCGTTTTCGATTCCGGAGTGGGCGGCTTGTCCATCCTGCGCCATATTCATGCCGCTTTGCCGCATGAAAATCTTCTGTATGTCGCCGATTCCGGTTTTGCTCCCTATGGCGGCAAGCCGGAATCAGTCATCGTGGCGCGTACCCTGGCAATTGCGGAATTCCTGCTTGCACAAGGCGCAAAAGCGCTGGTGGTTGCCTGCAATACCGCGACTGCTGCGGCAATCAAGGGCTTGAGGGATCGTTACCCTTCCCTGCTCGTAGTCGGCGTAGAACCTGGCCTGAAGCCGGCTGCGGCATTGACCAGGACTGCAGCCGTAGGCGTCCTGGCGACCGAGCGCACGCTTTCCAGCGCCAAGTTCCTGCTTTTGCATGAACAGATTTCAAGTTCTACCGGCATTCGCTTCCTGCTGCAGCCATGCATCGGACTGGCGGACCAGATCGAAAAGGGCGAACTGAAGTCGCCCGCAACTGCCCGTCTCGTAGAAAGCTACGTCGCGCCTCTGGTCAGGCAAGGCGCCGACACACTGGTATTAGGATGCACGCACTATCCTTTCGTCCAGCCGCTGATCGCCAGGTCCGCTGCTGCACATTCCGCGAATCCTGTCGCACTCGTCGATACCGGCGAGGCGATTGCGCGCCAGCTGACGCGCATGTTGCAGCAGCAAGGCATCATGAGAGATTCTGCATCGCAAGGCTCGCTGGCCGCCTTTACGACCGGAAGCCGGACTTCCCTGGAGTCCGCATTTGCCAAATTATTGAAATTGCATCCGCCGGTGACGCAAATCACCGCCACTCTGCCCGTGCCTCAAAACGTTTAACAAACAAACCTTTAACTCAACGCATTATTCAAATTGCCAGCGCGTGCCGAGTTTTGTATAATAGCGAGCTTGTTCCGAAGCAGCATCCAGAGAACAAGCAGTCAATGGTGGCTGTAGCTCAGTTGGTAGAGTCCAGGATTGTGATTCCTGTTGTCGCGGGTTCGAGTCCCGTCAGCCACCCCAAAATTCAAAAAGCCCGGTCGCTGACCGGGCTTTTCTGTTTTATGTCCTGGGTTAGGCCATTGGCGACCGGCGCACAGCAATTCCGCTCCTGTTCACCCATTATCATTCCTGCCATTCAATGATCGGAAGATCCGTCGGACTTTCTGTCCATATGGTCCAGTAAGCATTTACGTTCGAAAAGCTCGCGCTCTTTTCCGCGCTTGCCGCTTGCTTTTGCCTCCTCAGCGCATGTTTTTTTCTTGGGAACGCTCTTGGAACTCACGCAAGCTTCGATAAACGCCGTGCGTTCACTGTCCGTCCTTTTGCCGGCAGCCTTCACACTGTTTTGCCGCCGCTTTCTCACTCGTACGTGCAGATAGTTTTCCGGAGAGGCCGTTATCCTGGGCGGCGAAGCTAATACTGCCAAACAACAGCACGGCACATGCCACAAGCACCTTTTTCATGTCCACCCACCATACGATTAGCGATGGAAAGTAATTCCACACGAAACAGTCTCACAGTCATCGGCGTTGACGGCATGGCGGCCTGCGCGCCAAAACGAGCATGGAATAGTGCGTATGATGATTGATTATTGACCGTCGAAAAGAACTTCACAATGCGCTTGGGCAGCGCACGAACACGGATTGATATGAATCAATCAATAACACGCTGTATGGATCATCTTCATAAACCGGACTCTAAAGTTCAATAATTCCTCCCATACGCTTGCCATGTGCTCAAACTACATTCCGGCCTCGAAGAAGAGCCTGAAGGAACATTTTCAGGTCACGCCACCTGACAACGACTTCAAGGCGGAGACCTATCCGGGTTACCTTTCGCCGGTGATACGCCTGGATCCCGACGATCCGCAGCGGACCGAATGCGTACCGGCCTGTTTCGGCATGGTTCCGGCATGGGCCGATCTCAAGCTGGCAAAACATACTTACAACGCACGCAGCGAAACGGTTGCAAGCAAACCGACATTTCGCAATGCCTACAAAAAGCGCCAGCTTGCGATCATTCCCGCCGAAGCGTTTTATGAGCCAAATTACGAAACCGGCAGAGCGGTCAGATGGAAGATCGCCCATGCGTCCGGCGAGCCGCTGGGAATCGCAGGCATCTGGGAATTCCGCAGCAAGGGACCGGATGGCCAGCCACTGATCTCTTTCTCCATGCTGACGATCAACGCAGATGATCATACGCTGCTGCAACGCTTCCATAAACCCGGTGATGAAAAACGCATGGTGGTGATCCTGCATCCCGACGAGTACTATTCTTGGCTGAACGCCCCCGTTGAGCAGCTTCCGAGCTTCCTTACCCAATTTCCGGCAGAGGAACTGATTGCACATCCCGATCCGAAACCAAGCGCAAAACGATCTGCAAACGCATCGCGTGCGCTCTCCGCGGGCTCACTGTTTTAGCATGGTGCAGGCTTTGATTGCATGGACAGCGGACACTGCGGTCAGGCCTCTCCTGCAGAGGCTTTCGCGATTGGTCCGAACTGCCAAAGAGCACAGCAAAATCGCTGATCACGCATGCGTGGTCGGCCGATGCTTGTTGATGCCATCGCTAAAACGCACACAGGATATTCAATGAAGGTCGCTCTTGTTTGAGACCGACAAAGCTTCTGAAATTTTTTCGCGCAGAATGCTAGACGCCTGATGTTCGCCCAACCGTGATTGCCATCCCTCGAAATCGATATATCCGGCCGTTCCCTTTGCGTGCAACGCAATTCCGATTCCATCGTTGATGGTAGATGGCAGCTTTTGCCGAATACTTTTTATGCAGAAAAACGGCGTCGATCTGGTTTCTTCATGACTTCTTAGATACTCAAGCAAATCGAACATTTTGCTTTCTTCAAAACCGATCCCGCATAAAACCAGGTCGATTCCCTGATGCACGGCTGAACACGCCCCTGTCCATGATGTGCGCGGAAGAATATGGAAGTACTGATCCAGTGCATTTGTCAGGGTCGGCAATGCCTCCGGGACATCGGCAATCAGCAACGTCCTCGTTCGTTCGGGCTCAATCGGTGCGTGCTGCAGCCATTGCAACGCGTCATTCACGTTGCCGTAAAACACCCGGTAATTCATATCCCCGAAGGCCAACCTCGCAAGGTAGGCAAGACGGCTTCCCGGCACAACGACGGCCAGCTTGACGTCGTTCTTGTGAAGTTCTGTGTTTAATTTATGCTGTAGCTCGACCAGGTCCAGCGACGGTGGCTCAAGATCCAGGATGTTATATAAAACAGCCTTGCAACCCGATTCTGCAATGAGTCCAAGTACTCTGAAGTGTCGTTCAAGAATAAGCTGTTCGGAAATAATCCCCGCCAGGGATGCGTGAATGATGTTATTCACCAGTACAACGGATAGCTGGCTCGTTTTAGCTTCCATGGACCTATCCCTCTAGGCAAGACATGAATGAAATAAGACTGCGATCTAGAATGCCAAACCAGTTACAGCGTTTAAAAAGCGTTTTTGCAAACACATAATATTGAAAAATTTCTGCAGATCAACGCATAAAATTGAAAATTAACAAAATTTCAGAAATTTATTCAAACTAATGCAAAAGTACTTGATAAATGTCATGAGTAGAAGCCTGCTCTTCTCGGCATGGACTGCAGTTGCGGCAAGCAGTCATACATAATTTTTGCAGCGAGATCAGAGGAATATGTATTCCTTGCGCTATTTCATTTTTCTTTTTCAATGACCTGGAAAGTTTGTGCTCTTTGAAGCAAATTAATTTGCTTTCTTCCTGCCATATCAAGGTAAGAATTCCGCCTGCATCGACATTCACTCAGCGACATGCACCACTCGATGACAAGTCTTTATATATATATCGAAGGCGAATGATCCAAGTCATACCGTCCACGTGAACAAGTCTAGTAAAGTTAACTCGTTCCAAATTTTTCGCACGCTATTCGCACGTTGATTTTTCTACGCACTTTTACGTAAGCTGAGACGCTTCCGTTATCGTGCAATATCGATATAATGAATTTCATCCTGGTCAGCGTGCAGAAAGGGAACGACCAGGAAAATGTATGATCTACATAATTAGCTTTACCCACGCTCAGGAGGTGAATATGGATCAACGTTTAAAGCCATGTCCCGATTGCGGAAGTTCCGCAGAATTGATGGAGTCTCATTACCTCGAATCAGGAAAGCCGTACAGCTATATCTTTTGCACCAACAAACAATGTATTCATCATAACCACAATATTGCGAGCCATCATTTCAGCGGCGACGATGAAACATCCAACAGCGCACGTGCGATCGCAGATTGGAACGAGCGCACATCCATTTCATTAAATTCCTAGCCAGACCTGATCCATCCGGTTTTCGCCGGACCACCTAAATTCCGCCATCGCGGACAACTGCAGGTGACTCCGCATGCCATGAGGAGTCGCCTGCACATTGATTTTCAAATGCGTTTCTCTCCTAAGGGATCGTGGCCGGCACTCTTCGATCATCGATCCACCGCCAACCCGATTTCGGATGTATCTGCCTCATGGCTGCCGGCTTGCAACCATCGCCATAAATCTTTCCCGGTATCGATCTTCCAAATATTCGCTGCGCTATCGCATATTTATCCGATTGCACTGCCCGTCACAGTTTCCTGTGCATAGCCTTTGGACGCGGCATGGTCAATCGTCATAACTAAAACGAAGCTGAACATTCCTGAATGTGCAGTTATACGACTCATGGTATTCTCGCTTCCGCGATTTTCGGAGAGTTTCATGCCCTGTTATCTTTGCAATGCCATCCAGCAGAATGTACGCGGTGTTCGCGCAGGCGACCATCTGGTTCAATCCGGTCCTGCCGAAGTCGTGACAAGCCATGGAGAAGCACCGGTTACCGTCACGCATTACAAATGCAGCGAATGCGGTTCCAGATGGCGCTATGTAGATGACCCTGCCGCCCCATCCTCGGGCTGGCAGTTTGTGCAACGCTCGCGATGACTTGCGTCTCAGTGGATCTTTGCTTCCCTCGGATTCGTCCGGACAGGCAAAGCGCCTGGAAGCCCTGTCAAGCCATGGAAGGCCTGAGCGATTTCGCCAGCTTATCGCGGTGATTGGCGAAATACCGGAAATTCAAGGCTGGCAGGGTTATTCCATGCATACTCACTGAGGCATGCTCCATGGTTCGCCGGCAGCGTGCTGTTTTTTATCTGTTCAGATATCGCACGAGGTGAGATACCGGAAACCGGTTGCGCCCAGGCCGTGCAGCTTATGAGAATGAATAGCAGGATTCCGGCCAGAATAAGCACGCGTATCCAGTAAAAAATATTCTCTTTCATTGCAATGCCCAACCTCAGATTGCATGCACGATCCCGCGAAGCAAACTTCAATCGAGAAGGGGCATGTGGATATCTGAATGGTGGAGCAGTGCCGCAGGAAACGCATGAGAAGGCTCAATGAACCGATGCGCGCTTATTGAGACAGCGCATTCTTGTCAAGCCGGTCAGGCTGCCAATCTACGAATGCCTTATTGAAATCATGCTCATGTGGTCACAGGCCGCAGCGAGCTTCCTAAGCCGGACATAGGGAAAATCCGGGAAAGAATTGGAATGACTGCAGCGATTGTGTAGTGAATAAACTGCGCAAATCTTGTGCTGCCCATTCTGGCGACGTATGCCGCTCGAATGGACACATGCCAAAAGATGATTGCGACTTGGAAGGGATTAGCTGGTCGTGTGAAACAGCGCGCCTTTCACCATGAGCAGCGCCTCGCTTAATTCAGGAAACCGCGGCGCTGCGCCTCAAATACGGCTTGGCCGCGGGAGTTGACCGAAAGCTTGCGGTAGAGACGCTTGATATAGTTTTGAACTGTCAGTACCGAGATGCAAAGACGCTTGGCCGTCTCTTCATAGGTGAGCCCTTGCGCGATCAGCGACAGTACCGCCAGCTCGCGTTTGGTGAATTCAATCTTCTTGCCGTCGGCGGCATCGGCATTGACGGTACGCGGATATTTTTTTGCCGATTCGAACAGAAGGCGGCGCATGACAAACGGGCTGATCGGCGATCCGCCCAAGACGAGGTCCCGTATCGCTTTCCCGACGCCGAGCAAGCCGTCTTCCTTGACGAGGTAACCGAGAGCGCCCGCCTGAATGCATGCATTGACATCCGACTCATCGAGAGAAACGGTCAGCACCATGATGGAGCAATTTGGATGTCGATTGGCGCATGCGCGAATGACATCTATGCCGAGACCATCTTTCAATTTCAAGTCGACTAGCAAAACATCGGGTTCTGACGATTCCAGCCAGCGCAGTCCGTCTGCTACGGTGTCGCACACTGCGAGCAGTTCAAAATTCTGTTCCGAAGCGATTACTTCAGCCAAAATTTTCTGCGTCGTGCTTTGGTCTTCCAGCAGCAGGATTTTGATCGTCGAAGAAATTCGTTCGTTTTGCATTAAATTAAATTATGAAACGGTTTCAATAAATATTGAGCAGGGATAGGCTTAAACATATCTGAAAAGTTCTGCTCCGAAAAGCGAATAAAGACCAGAAAAATGGTTTTTACCTACTATATACCATTATGTTTTTTGCAACTTAATTTTATCTATTTTTGCCCGGCTCCATTTTCCCAGAAAATACTTTCCGCTTTGCAACCCAGATTGGAATTTCACATGATGAAAGTGGCCATATCAGTCATGGCCCCTGCGTATGAAAACCTCATTTCATGAGCACCGCATGGTAAGCAGATGCTTCGTGCGGGATAAGCGTTATAGCCAGATTGCGCGGGAATTAAGGACACCCGACACCATGGACGTCACCACTTCAACCTCGGCCCGATGTGAACGCATGCATACAAGGATGTTGGATTGTCCTACAAAATCGACGGATGACTGCCATTCACCACCACGCGAATTGCATTGGTCGGCAATGCAGCAGCGGCGCTTCTCCGTCGGTCCTTCCCATGACAGACGCTTCAGCTGACTTCACTCTCTTCAAAGTGCCAACACATATAAAACGGGACGGATGCGACAAACGCGAGATTGAAATTATCCGTAATCAGGATGCTGCACGAGAAGAACGACCCTCTGCGACTACACCGAATCGAGAAACCAACCCAAGTAAAAACATTTATTTTTACAAAGGCGAAAGGATAACCGATTGCGGAGGTGCGTATGATTGTTTCACATCACAACCAAGGACGCCTATGCTTCTACAATTAAAATCTGCAGCGGAAGACGTCAGGAAGACGTCAAATACCGGCCAAATCGCCGGCGACTTGATGAATCTTCTCTTATTGGCTAAAAAATTTGCTTCATTCAGAGTTGAGTCCGGGTATTACGGCTTCCCAGATGAAAGATCTGTTTCATTGATTCAAAATGTCTCCGTGCAAAATTTACGCGTAATTTGTGCAAAGGTTTCGAAAAGAACTATACAACTCCAAAATATTTGCTTGTTTTGCATTTAGGTTTGCGAAAATGGAAAATATTTATCTAGTTGGCATATCATTTGCAATAAATTAAGTAACACCTGAGTTTTTCACGATAATTTTTCAATATCGCCGGCCAAAGTTCGTTTCGTTGAGGCTGGCCCCAAAGGAGAAAAGTATGGCTACGACTACACCAAACGCATCGGGCAAGGATATGGACACGGAACATTCAACAGCGGCGACGGTTACCAGTTCGGCGGTGCCGGTAGACTACAGCCACATCCATGGCGGCGCGGAGAATTATGACGCGCATCACAGCACTTCCAAAATTCGTAGCGAGCTGCTTAATCTGAAGAGCGATCTCGATACCCTCATGTCACGCGCTTCGTCAATGAACGATCACGAACTGCACGATGCGAAGGACAAGATGATGGCCAAGTTCGGCTCAATGCAGCAGTCTGCCAAGGATATGGCAAGCCGCGCCAGCCAGCGTGCCGCAGATGCCCGCCAGCAGTTCAGCCAGAAAGCGGCCGATGCAAAGCAGCAGTTCAGCCAGAAAGCATCTGACGCGAGACATCAGTTGGATCAGGGCGTGGACGTGACCACACAGTACATCCAGGAACGTCCGCTGCAATCGGTTGCGATCGCTGCCGGTGTCGGTTTCCTGCTTGGGGCCTTGTTCCGGCGCGACTGAACCCTGCGGATTTGTGCCGCCGGCTTGCTTGCTTCGTTCATTTTTA
The DNA here is from genome assembly GCA_030715135.1 of Keguizhuia sedimenti. Classification (GTDB taxonomy): domain Bacteria; phylum Pseudomonadota; class Gammaproteobacteria; order Burkholderiales; family Burkholderiaceae_D; genus Keguizhuia; species Keguizhuia sedimenti. The sequence goes on from JAUYVH010000003.1 coordinate 305,445, forward strand.
TAAGGATGACCACGGTGTTTGAAAAATTACAGAAATCCAAGCAGATATCCGTGATTGCGCTTGACCGTCTCGGTGACTACTTCGAGCTGCTTCGCATCGAGCTAAAGCTTCAGGGACGCGAACTGGCTACGCACTTGATGGGCTACGCAATCGCAGGCGTATTTGCCTTGCTGGCAGCATTGTTTATCGGCATTGCCATCATCGTGACCTTCTGGGATACGCAATACCGCGCTATCGCGGCATGGGCTGTGGTCGCGCTGTATCTTGCAGGGGCCGGTGTCGGCATTTTCATCAGCCGCAAATCGACAGCTGCGGAGCCGCCTTTCGCGACATTGCGCGAAGAGCTCAAGCGTGACGTAGAGCTTGTGAAGGAAAACATATGAAAAACAATGGCAGATCACTGGAAGAACAAAGGAATGCGCTGCTGGAGCAAATCCATGCAAGCCGTGCGGTATACCGCCGTATGCTGACACAGGGCGAATCAATCGAAACAGCAAGCGCGAATGAGAATGCAGCTGCTAGCGGCGCAGTGCCAGCAACCGAAGCTCCCCATGTCGAACGGGCCGCGAGCCGCACTGCAGCGGCAGACCCGGCATTTCCGCGCAGCATGACCATGCGCTGGATTATGGACCATCCTTTTTATACGGCCGCCGCGATTGTCGGCGTCGCCATGCTCATCCCGAAGGCGGCGGGAGCCGGCAAAAAGGCGGGGCGCAAGCTAAGTAGCCGCAAGCGAAACAAGGCATCGGAGGTTCCAGCTGCTTACGCTGCTCCGGGCCAGCCCCATGTATACCCTCCACCACCACAAAACGGGTATCCGCAAACTGTGTACATTCAACAGCCGCCCCCCTCCGCTCAAAAAACCGGCGCATTGGCGGGTGTTGCGGCGTTCGGCGGCACTGCACTGACGAGCATCATCACGATTGCCACCATGGTGCTGCGCGATCCGGCCAAAATGCAAATGGCGATGAGGATGTTTTCAACGGCTTCGGACTATATGCGCAAACGGCGTGGCCAGCAGACACCGCAAGGCGGCCAGAAATTATAAGAAAGAATGTTTTTGGAGTTAAGTCAATCTGGAAAAAACGGATTGCCAATATAGTGGTTGTGTAGCAAGGGTAGGAAAAGTTTTATTCCATAATTAATTGAAAGGAACTCAATCATGAAAAAATTGATTGCTATCATGGGTGTCGTGATGTTCGCTTCCAGCCTGGCTGCTTGCAACACTTTCGCGGGCATGGGCAAAGATGTTGAGCGCGGCGGCGAAAAGGTCCAGGACGCAGCAACCAACAAGAAGTAAGGCAGTCATGCCTGGTATTCAACCGCTTACAGACGGGTGCGCGGTTGAATGCCTTTTAACTGTTTCTCAGCGCACTCTTCTTTTTCCTCGCATTTTATTGAATGCAAGTTCGTTGGCTCCTGTCTGCACGTGAAGGTTCTCAGTGCTTCCGTCCTGACACGCTTCTGCCAGCCGGGTCCTCCTGGCTCCGCCAAAAAAAGCCTGCAAGTGCCCGTTACTGAACCTTACGGCCCTCCGGGTCGTTTGCCTTGTCAGGCCATGTCATGGTCACTGCCTTGCCGCGCTGTTCTTCCCGGATCTGCACCGTGCGAACGAGAGTATGACCACCCGTTTCAGCGCGAATTTGGTAGCTTCCGCTTTTTGGCACATTCACCAGCATCATGGGCGCGCCGCATGTCGTCTTTAACAGCGATTGGCCGCGTGCATCGGCAATATCGACATTGACGTCTGCCAGATAGCTTCCGTTGCGCGCTGCAAAGGTCAGCATCAAGTCATAGTTGCGCGCGTCCTGTTTCATTTGGTCGGCTTCGTCAAGCCCTACTCCGCCGCATAAATATGTAATGCCGTTTTCCGTGATCGGCTCTATCCGTGTCACAGGGGCTGGCGGCGACAGGGGCTTGCTGCTTGCGCCGGGAAGGCGATGGACTTCCACCGGCGGCGCAATCATGCCGGGATCGCCGGATTGCCCCGGTGCCGGATTGCCGCCGGAAGAAGTAATACCGGAAGACGTTTCAGGAAGTATCGGGTTCTGGACCGGAGCGGTGATCGTGCCCGACGCTGGATAGCCCGGATAACCAGGCTGCAATTCCGCGGGCGCCTGGGGTTGGGCCTGTGCCCAGCCATAGGAAAACACGGTGAAAAGCGCAATGAATAAGCCAGTTTTCATTTCCATGATTGAACCTTCCTTTGCGTTCCGATCTCATACAAAAGATGCATCAATCATGCCTGTGGCCATTTCGCAGCAAACATGCGCATCGATATCGGCAAACCGCCGGATCGGAAAGATTCGCCGCATGGAAAGTGGCTTACGGGAACATTCTGTGATCAATGATGGAGAGAGGACCAATGTAGAGATGCCTTGCTGTTCGCTCAAACCCGCTCCACTTTCCGGTGCCGAGATTCCCAATCTGAATCTTGATGAATAAACTGATTAGATCGCAGCACATCCTGTAATCGCATGCATTTACCTTCTCCCAAGTCCTCCGACCCGGGAATTCCTGCGAGCCTGAGACTTCCGGTCAGCATGCTGCCGCAGCCCGATGAAACGACGTGCGGGCCCACCTGCCTGCATGCGGTATACCGGTTTTGGGACGACGACGAGCAACTGGAAGATGTGATCGAACGGACCAGAAGTCTTGAGATAGGCGGAACATTCGCGGTGTTTCTCGCATGCGATGCATTGCGCAAGGGTTATCGTGCCACGATTTATACCTATAACCTGACCGTATTCGATCCATCCTGGTTCGGCCCCGACAGAACGGATATCGCACATAAACTGCAGTCGCAGCGGGAGGTCAAAACAGATTACCGGTTGCAGCAGGCCACGGCCGGTTACCTGGATTTTCTGAAACTGGGCGGCAGCCTGCGCCAGATGGACCTTTCCCACGGCTTGATCCACGGCATGCTGCGGCGCAGGCTGCCTATCCTGACCGGCTTGAGCTCGACCTATCTTTACCGCACCCCACGCGAATACGGTCCCAACGATCTACCCGATGATGTTCGCGGCTTGCCTGCAGGCCACTTTGTCGTGATTGCCGGCTATGACATCGACAGGCACAAGGTCCTGATCATGGATCCTTACAACAAGAATCCATACGGCCGGACCAATGAATACTGGATCGGCATCGACCGTGTTATCGGCGCAATCCTGCTCGGAATCGTCACTCACGATGCCAACCTTTTAGTCATACATCCGCGGCACCGGCAGCAACAGTTCAACCCATGAATACACTCCTGATCGTCGGCCACAGGCGTGACTGGCCCTATTCCATTCCCGGTACCAAAGTAGTGCCGGCCAGGCTATATCTCAGCGATCCCGCATATTCCAATCTTCCCAACACACGTGTAATCAATCTCTGCAGGTCCTACGCATACCAAACCCGTGGATATTATGTGGCAATGCTGGCCGAAGCGCGCGATCAGTTTCCCGTTCCGAGCGTAAAGGCGATTGAAGATATCGAGTCGGACAGCATTATTCGCCGGCTTGCCGAACATCTCGATGACCTGATCGCATCCACTCTGCAAAACCGCGATGGCATTGCATTCGACCTGTGCTGTTATTTCGGCCGAACCGATCAATGCGAATATCGGCATCTAGCGGAGCAGTTGTTCGCCACCTTGCATATTCCTCTTCTGCGTGCACGCTTCGAACGCGGTGAATCCGGATGGCGGCTCTGTCACGTGCAGGCACTCGCCTTGCGTGAACTTGGCACGAACGATACCGATGCGGTCATGAAGGCATTGTCCGGGTATCTGAAAGGAACTGTGCATTCATCCGGCCAGCCGGCATCGCGCAGGCCGGCGCTGGCGATCCTGCACACGCCGGATAATCCGGTTCTTCCATCCAACGCGCTGGCAATAGAGAAATTCCAGGAAGCGGCGCAGGCGCTCGACATGCGTGCCGAAATCATTACTCTTGGCGATGCACAGCGCGTAACGGAGTTCGATGGATTGTTCATCCGGGATACGACATACATCCACCACTATACCTACCAACTGGCGCGCGAAGCGTCCATTGCGGGACTGGTGGTCATGGACGATCCCGACTCAATCCTGAAATGCAACAACAAGGTATACATGACGGAGCTGCTCGGCCGTTATCACATGCCGATGCCGAAGAGCATGCTGGTTCAGGACGACAACGCCGATTCGATCATTGCGACGCTCGGCCTGCCTTGCGTGCTGAAGCTGCCGGGAGGAAGTTTCTCGATCGGTGTCGACAGGGTGTATTCGAAAGAGGAACTGCAGAGCAAGCTCTTCGACATGCTTAACACCTCGGAGATGATTCTTGCCCAGGAATATTGCCCGACAGAATTTGACTGGCGCATCGGCGTTCTCGACCGGCGGCCCTTGTTTGCCTGCAAATACTATATGGCGCCCGGCCACTGGCAGATCGTCAATCATGCCGGATGCCCCGACGCAGAAGAAGGTCTAGCGCAGGCGCTCGCCATCAGCGAAGTGCCGGACCAGGTAATCCATACCGCCATGCAGGCGGCCAATCTCATCGGGGATGGATTTTACGGTGTTGATCTGAAACAGCGCGACGGGCAATGCTACATCATCGAAGTCAACGACAATCCGAATGTCGATGCAGGAAATGAAGACGGCGTGCTCAAGGATGCGCTTTACCGGGAGGTAATGGGCGTGTTCCGTAAACGGATAGAAGCACGCCAGGAGAGGAGCACATGACAACCCGGCCCCCGGAAAGCTTGCCGGCTTTTTCTGCCTGCGGCATCGAGCTTGAATACATGATCGTCGACCGCCAGGATCTGTCGATACTTCCGATTGCCGACCAGATTCTGCGTGGCGAAGACGAGGAGCAGGTCAATGATGTTGCACGCGGCCTGATGGGCTGGTCAAACGAGCTGGTGCGCCATCTGCTCGAACTGAAAAACCGGCAGCCGGTGGCATCGCTGGATAAGCTGCCCGCCGCGTTTCAGAACGAAATCCGCTTTTTGAATCATCTGCTCGGATTTTACGGCGCCATGCTCATGCCCTCCGCAATGCATCCATGGATGGACCCGGGACGCGAAACCCATCTGTGGCCTCATGAAAATGCGGAACTGTACGCCGCCTACGCGCGCATATTCCAGTGCAATACGCATGGATGGTCCAATCTGCAAAGCATGCATATCAATCTTCCGTTCGCAAACGACGAAGAATTTGCACGCCTGCATGCTGCGGTTCGACTTCTGCTTCCTATACTGCCGGCGCTTGCCGCGAGCTCGCCTATCGCGGACGGCAAAGCAACCGGATTTGCCGACTTCAGGATGGAAACCTACCGGAGCAACGCAGATAAAATTCCGTCGATTGCAGGATTAGTGGTTCCGGAGAACGTTTCCAGCCGTGCGGAATATGAAGCCCTCATCCTGCATCCGATGTACCGCGACATTGCGCCATTCGATCCGCAGGGAATTCTTCAGCACGAATGGCTTAATTCGCGCGGCGCGATTGCGCGCTTCGACCGCAATACGATTGAGATCCGCGTGATCGATGTGCAGGAATGCCCGCAAGCCGACCTGGCAATTGCCGCAGCCGCAATCGCCAACGTTCGCATGCTTTATGACGCGGGCCGGACCGAACTTGCAGCGCAGCAGGCCCTTCCCACGGAACGGCTGGCGGCGATCCTCCTGGCCTGTATACGGAACGCCGACCAGGCTGTCATCGACGACGAGGATTATCTGCGCGCGCTCGGTCTTCGGCCTGGCCGCTATACTGCTACGGAAGTCTGGCGGCAGTTGCTGATCCGGACCCAGCAAAGCAGCCATCGTCTCGATGCACCATGGATGGAATCGCTGCAAGCGATCATGGCTCACGGGCCGCTTGCCCGCCGCATCCTGCATGCCGTCGACAACAACTACTCGCCGGCCAATGTGAACTGGGTATATAGGCAATTGTGCCAATGCCTTCAGTCCGGCCACATGTTCCTGCCGTCGTGAGCCGGGACTTCTTTATCGTCACCTGCGAACACGGCGGCAACCGCATTCCTGCGCGCTACCGGAATTACTTTTCCGGACACGGCGGCTTCCTGGAAACACACCGCGGATATGATCGGGGCGCATTGCCAATGGCACGATCTCTGGCATCTGCGCTGTCGGCGCCCCTGTTTTATACCACCGTCAGTCGCCTGCTGATCGACCTGAACAGATCGCCGAACCATCCAAAGCTCTACTCGGAGCTGACCAGGCCCTTGCCGCGCCAGGTAAAACAAGAAATTATGGAACGACACTACCTTCCGTACAGGACGGAAGTTGAAAGCCGGGTAGCGCAAGCAGTCAAACAGGGGCGGCGCGTGATCCATATTTCCAGCCATAGCTTTACGCCGGAACTGAACGGCGAGGTCCGCGATGCCGATATCGGGCTGCTATATGACTCGAAGCGTTCGGAAGAAAGCAAGCTGTGCCGACTCTGGCAGGCTGCCCTCAAGAAGAGTCTTCCTGATTTACGAGTACGCATGAACTACCCTTATTCCGGAAGTTCCGACGGACTCACCGCCGCATTGCGCAAGCGGTTCACACCGGATACGTACACAGGAGTCGAGCTGGAGCTCAATCAATTACATGCCTACACGGATGACCGACATTGGCGGGCATTGTGCACCGGCATTATCAAGGCGTTGTCACAGGCGCTTGCCTGAGCGAACATTACCGCACAGCATAGCTCGTCATCAAGCTTGAACTTCCGTCAACTTTTTTTATCAATCCATAGGCATGTGCATTCTTTTTACCGCATGCCGGATGCCGTGATTGGCTATATCTTTCACTGAAGCAATCATGACGGCTAAGACACTAAATGAATCGATTTCATGCCCATTTTTGCGTCGGCTTTCTGCGGATCGATATCATGAACAGCTGAAAAAATGAACCGTACAGGAAGTCTGTACGGAGAACGAATGCGCGCTCGCAAGTCCGCGCAGACATGCGATTTGCAGGAGAAATAAATCGTATCAAGTATTTGGATTGAATGAAGGAGACTTTCATGCTGACTTATGCCGAAGACACGACTGCTTCAAGTGGCGACCGCGTCCGGCGTTCGACCAAAATCGATTTGAATGAAAAGATAGACCGCGTAACGGAAAGCAATATCCAAGCCTATGTCAACAGCAGTCACGCAACGATCGAAAAGCGTATTCAGGAACTCGACGAGGAGTGGGATATAGAGCGGGTGCTGGAGGTCAACGCTTCGACATTGGCCTTGACCGGTCTTGCCCTTGGCCTCACGGTCAATCGGAGATGGCTGGCACTCCCCGCCGTGGTAATGGCGTTCCTGTTTCAGCATGGCGTCCAGGGCTGGTGCCCGCCCCTGCCGGTCCTGCGCCGCCTGGGCGTACGCACACGGGGCGAAATCGACCGGGAAAAATATGCGCTCAAGGCGCTGATGACGCGGCGCTGACAGCTCAAAGCAAACCAGCACTTTCATGCCCAGCCGGGATATCATCTGGCACCCGGCGGGTTCTCGTTGGCTGCGTTCGGTCCCTTGAAACCGGCAGGTCCGGCCTCATTGGGTTCGTCTTCCAGCACTTCAGTCGGCGATCCGCTCACTGAAGCTGGCGAGCGCCGGCCTTCCGTTTGCCGAACCTGATTCATGATGTCTGCCTGCGTTTGAGCATCCAGTTCATCCACGTCGGCATCGCCCAGTCTGATTTCAGCGCGCCATTCTTTCGCTTGCGGACCGCGCGCTTCCAGCAACTCCTTTAGTCTGAGCAGATTCTGGGTCAGGTGTTGCGACATTTCCTCTTCCGTACCTCCTGCAGTTAATCCGGAAGGCTCACCATGCTCGGTCTCTACCGTAAAAACCACTCTGGATACGCCCGCGCCTAATTCTTGCATTTCTATCTTTCCGGCGCTTCCTGCTCCGTTGGTGTTATGCCAGGCAATCAGGCGGGCATCTTCACGCTCTGTAATTTCAGCATCCCATTCGATCGGCTGATCCGCGCTCCGGGCAATCCAGTGCAAATGAGTCAAATCAGTCCGTTCCACCCTTTCCACATTCTCCAGGAATCGGGGATAGTCCTCAAACTTTGTCAGCTGCCTGTAAAGCGTATGAACTGGAACCTGAACATCAATCGATTCTTGGATAGTAGCCATACAAAACTCCTTATCATCGAAAACTGACCGAAATGCGGTCTCGATAGCTGGTGAGATATCTGAGTAAAAATCAGGGGACAAGTTGCGGAACGTCCTGCCGGGAGCTTGGAAATTAATAATGCTGAAGAGCATTCAGCGAATGAACATTTGAATATCCAGCGGAAGGAGCGCCGGTCTATGCAGACTGGATCTTTCGTAAGAAGTACCGAGCACGCATGGTGAGCCTGGTGCGGCCTCGGTGGAAACCGCTCAAACCGCACAATCGATTACTGATTGATGTGGCGGTTTTCCATCCAATGGGAAAATTCAGTTCCAGCGTTACAAATCGGGATTGCACGATATAAAGATAATGCCTGTTTAACGAAGCAATTTTTTATGCATAGCGTTTCCCATAGGGTTGCGCATCGAAAGGCGCGCAGGATGTGCACCGCAGAAATATTTCAATGATTGGTATTTTGATATATGCAGTGACTATTGCATTTTTTGAGGCATGTGTCAGACATCATACCGACGAAGGCAAATAAAGACGCAAAGATATATACATCTCATCACACGCAAGGATGATGCAAATGTATCTTGCAATGCATAAACAATGGATGTTCGGATCGTTTCTTATTTTTGCCAACAGTCTTTTTACTGCAAGAAGAGCTTATGCAATTCTCGCGCAACAACAGGATTGCGAACAACGCACCGGTACGTTAATACTTGATACCGGCGAACGAGTGCAGTGGACAAATTCCGCGCTTCCGTACAGACGCCAGCCTGATGCGCAGGTATTTGGAGGACCGCGCTGATGCTTACCACGTCAGGAAAGACCGCAACGCAGGCAACGATTGCCGACCACATTGCGAAGACCGATGGCTACATCGCCCATACGAAAAAAACGATCAGCATGATTCAGGGCCGACGAACGCATTCTGAAGCTCCTATAGGCATACAAGATGAAGACAGTGAATTAATAATGACCATGCTCAAGGTGCTCAACGATTTTGAAGAGCATCGTCGGATTCTGCAGGAGCTGCAAAACGATCAAGCGGACCTTGTGCCGCACTGGATTCCGGATGCCGCCAGCGAAAGTGTCGGCTTGACCGGCAGATGAGGAGGACGGCAGTCCGTTACCTGTCTTCTGATTGATAAAGCATCAGTCATATAACGAATAATAAGGATAGATAAATGCATACATTTAAATACACCTCTGGAATGTGGAGAATTGAAGCGCAACTTGAGAATGTGGGAGACAGCAAACGATTGGCCATTATTTCCGCGCTGGCAGGGAATGAAGAAGATGGAATTGAAACGAAGCATACCGTCGTATTCGACCATGTTCCGGGGTGTGACGAAATTGAAGAAGCGAAAGCGCATACGCAACGCATACTGATGAAGGGGCATTAAGACTTTTCAGTGCACGCCTTTTTCCACCACGGAATCCGGCAGAGTTGCTTAACTTGATACGATATGGGAAAGAGAATGCCGATTACGGATGAGAAGCTGCAGGCAGGAGTAAAGAAAGCGGTGGAGTCTGGAATTTTGCCGAGAGTGGGAATTCCGCCTGATAACTCAATGGACAAAGACCTGATGCTCGAAATTCTCGATGCAGCAATAAGCGTCAACGAAGAGGAAAGGGCCGACGCGCCACTCCAATCCGGATATTCTGCTTCCAAAGACGGTTTGCAGAAGTCTCCACCTTATTGAAAACGACATCTCCACCCTGCGCAGAACATGGCATATCGGTCCTGATGTGTCCGTGGTCTGCCATTCCCTGTCTTTTAAGGGAAACCCGCTGATATGTTCCAGTAACCTGCCGCGCGCATATTTCTTTGCGAATTCATAAGCTGCAGCCTTTGTCTTTGGCGAATTGATCAATCAGCATTTGCAGCTTCAAATGCGCCTGATCTTTTCCGAGTTCCCTCTTCCAGCCGCAAAGATCGACGAAGCCTACCGCCCCTAAAGCTTTGCAGGCAATCGTAATTCCCTGCCCCATGGTTTTGCTTAAGGAGCCTTCAGTGGTATTGATACATATGAACGGCGTATTGCGCGCGACAAAATCCATTTTTGCGAATCGCAGCAGGTTGTACATGCGGCTTTCATCGAAGTACATGTCACAAATGATGACATCGATATTTGCATAGGAATACGAAACCGCCTGCGCCATCGCGCTGAAAAAATCCAGTTCGAACCGGTCGTCCATGGCTTCCACGATCGGTTCGACTGATCCTGGTGCCGCCGCCACTAATATTCGTGTTTTTGTTTGCATGTGGCCATTTCCTGTTCTGTCAATTCCGGAGGATGGGAATTTCTCCGGCATTCGCTTTGCCCGGCTCCCACTGCACTTCGGGGCCGCCGGATTCTGTCTTGAGATTTTTTCAATGTCTGTACGGAACAATACAAAGGCATGTGAAATGATGGACAAAGCCTGAAAATTCAGAAGAAGGCGATCCCTAGCAAGACCGAGGATTTATTTTTTATGCATTCCGGCCCGCGGAAGCCGGGCTGCCGGCTACTTCCGAGAATTAACCAGTTCGCTTTACGCGCGATAAAAGCATCTGGAAAATTTTAATGAAATGACCCTTTGGTCTGGCTGCAAGAACGTTCGATCAGCGATCTGGAATCGGAAGAATGTGAAGAAGAATCTCTGGCGGTTGCCAAATAAGACGCCGCATCTGGCCTGGTATGCACTCTGCGCAAGAAAATCAGCGCTATGTCATCTAAATGACATACCGAAAAAACTTCCTGTGCCATCATTTTGGGCTGATTTCAGCGACTTTCCTTCACAATCCGATGGACAATCCGTTTGACTGGAGTGTTTATCCAATAATTATTACAAAGCCAGTTCCTTGCCTATTCGCCGTCCACCACTTTCTTTCGCTGCGCGCAATGTCCCACCATTCATTGAAGTAGATCATGCCGCTTACCCTAAGTGAAGTCCGCGCATGTGGCAATCTATTGCTGAACAGGCTCGCGGATGAAGATCTTCGTGCCCTGCTGCCTCATCTTCAGAAGGTAAATAACAGGATCAAGGACGTTATCTACAATCGTAACGAGCCGCTCACGCATGTACATTTTCCTTCGACATGCGCGTTTTCAATGCTGGGTTTCATGGAAACCGGGGCGGCTGTTGAGGTGGGAACGGTGGGCAATGAAGGTTTCACGGGAGTGGAACTGGTATTGCATGCTTCGGATTCACAGGAAACCTGCGTATGCCAGGTAGAAGGAAGCAGCCTTCGTATAGCGACTGACGATTTCAGGGAAGCGCTTAAACGATTGCCTTCTTTAAACCTCCTTGCCAAGCGCTACCTGCAATGCTATCTGGCATTGGTATCCCAGTCCGTTGCCTGCAATCGCCTGCATATGATCGAAGCGCGGTTCGCCCGTTGGCTGCTGATTACACATGACCGGCTGCAGGGAAATGAATTTCAGCTGACTCAGGAATTTATCGCGGATATGCTCGGCGTCCATCGCCCAAGCGTGAGCCTCGTGGCAGCCGGCTTTCAGGCCGCCGGCATTATCGAATACAAGCGCGGCCACATGAAGATACTGAACCGTAACGCGCTTGAAGAAGCTTCATGCGAATGCTATGTCGCGGTGAAGGCCCGATTCGAACGCATACTCGGCGTATCCTACGGCTAAGCAGGATCAGTTGATGTTTCAGGGATTAAAAACCTTTTCCCAACATGCGCTGGAACTGTTTTCTGACAATCCCATAGCATTCGCAGGACACCGCTTCCAGCTGCTCCCGATCAAGCACGCGCACTTTTCCTCTTTGGTACTGGATTATGCCGGCACGCTGTAATGTATTTGCCGCGAGGGTCACGCTTGGGCGATGGACGCCGAGCATGGTCGCAATATATTCCTGTGTCAGGGTGAATTCCTGCTGCCGGTGCACGCGGTCATGACTCATCAGCAGCCACCGTGCCAGCCGGTGCTCGATACTATGGAGACGGTTACACGCTACAGACTGCGAGACTTGCGCAAGATAAGCCTGCAGATAGCGCAGGCAGACCCGGCGCAAGGCCGTATCGTCGGCCGTCATTTTCCTGAAGACATTGGCGGGCATCCGCAATGCAGTACCCGGTATCTGGCACACCGTGGTTTCGATGGCAATTTCGCTTTCCATCAACAAATCGACTGTGGACATGCCTTCATAACCAACCGTCCCAACCTCCACTGCCGAGCCGTCTTCCATGGTGGCGAGTACCGAGTGTTCGCCGGACAACGGAAAATAGGCATACCTTATCGGTTTGTCGCGTTCAAAAAGCACAAAGTGGAGAGGTGTCTCGATCAGCTCCAGGTGGGGCAGTATCGCCTGGTAAGCCGATGAAGGCAGCATGGAAAGCAGAAGATTACTGGAATCCTCCGGAGATTGTGGAATCGAGTTCATCCGGTAGCCCGCATAAGTATGGAACGCTTGTCTCTACTTCAGCCACTATGATGCCGTCACGATGAACTAGTTGCAGGCGTTTTTCCTGTCGATTGCATTATGCGCGGTGAGCCCTGGCTGATATTTCCGCAGAAATCCTCCATCGCGTATGACCGGAACGTAATTCCGGAACGGCAGTGGAAATGAACTTATGCCCGAAAAGCAATATGTCGCTGACACGAATGCCTGCTTTTCGGCTCGGGTCGTACCATGTCAGCAATCAGCTTGCCGCAGCGATATGCGGGCAATTGATTATTTTCCCTTTGAAGTCACACGCTTTCCCTGAGCGTCGATCACTACCTCGCCATCCTCTTTGGTGAACGGGCCTTTTTGCGGGGCAGGAAGGATATCCAGCACGACTTCCGAAGGACGGCAAAGCCGGACGGCATCCGGCGTGACGACAAAAGGCCGGTTGATGAGCTTGGGATTGGCCGCCATTGCATCGAGCAGTTCATCGTCGGAGAGCGCGGGATTATCCAGGCCAAGTTCCGCATACAGGTCACCCTTGGCGCGGACAGCGTCTCGCACCCGCAGGCCGGCCTTTTCGATGAGGCTTTTCAGTTCTTCGCGGCTGATCGGGTTTTTTATATAGTCGACTATTTCCGGCTCGATGCCTGCATTGCGGATCATGGCCAGCGTATTGCGCGATGTGCCGCAGGCCGGATTATGGTAAATCCTGATGTTCATAATGCGTTGCTCCCTTTCGTTTAGGCTTCCTGCTCATACCATTGCTGCGACCGGTTCACGATGCCGACGACCAGCAGCATGACCGGCACTTCGATCAGCACACCTACCACCGTCGCCAGCGCGGCTCCGGACTGGAAACCGAACAGGCTGATCGCCGTTGCCACCGCCAGCTCGAAAAAATTCGATGCACCGATCAGGCTCGACGGCCCGGCCACGCAATGCGGCACGCGCAGCTTGCGGTTCAGCAGATAGGCCAGTCCGGAATTGAAGAATACCTGAATCAGGATGGGCACTGCCAGCAAGGCGATGATCAGGGGCTGGCGAATGATCGCTTCGCCCTGGAAGGCGAATAAAAGAACCAAAGTCAATAACAGGGCGGAAATCGAAAACGGACCAAGCCTGGCAACTGCCTGTTCCAGCGCGCGCTCGCTTTTTGCCAGCAAGGATTTGCGGATCAATTGCGCCAGAATCACCGGGATGATGATGTACAAGCCGACCGAGATGAACAGCGTATCCCACGGAACGGTGATGGAGGACAAACCCAGCAGCAGCGCGACGATCGGTGCAAAGGCGACGATCATGATCGAGTCGTTCAGCGCAACCTGCGACAGGGTGAAGTATGGGTCGCCCTTGCACAGCTGGCTCCACACGAACACCATGGCGGTGCATGGCGCGGCGGCCAGCAGTATCAGTCCCGCGATATAGCTATCGATCTGCTCGGCGGGCAACCACTGTGCAAACAGATGCCGGATGAATATCCAGCCCAGTAATGCCATGGAAAACGGCTTGACCAGCCAGTTGATGAAGAGCGTCACGCCGATGCCACGCCACTGGCTCTTCACCTGCCCCAGCGCCCCGAAGTCGATCTTGATGAGCATGGGAATAATCATCACCCATATGAGGATGCCGACCGGTATATTGACCTTGGCGACTTCCATCGCCGCGATGCTCCGGAAGGCTGCGGGGAATGCCTGGCCCAGCAGGATGCCTAAGACGATGCACAAGGCTACCCAGACTGTCAGGTAACGCTCGAAAAAGCCGATGGCGGGTGCGGCGCCGCCTGCGACTGCCGTGGTGTGGGATGTACTCATTTTTTCTCAAGCGGTCTCGACCGGCGTGTCGCCGATCCGTTTCATTTCCTGCTGGATGGCATGCTTGTCCAGCATATGGACCGGCAAGCTGACGAAGGAATTCATTCTCGCCACAATTTGGCGGAAGACTTTTTCAAACGCGGCACGCTTTTGCTCATCCGTTCCTTCGGCTGCCGCGGGGTCTTCGAAGCCCCAGTGCGCCGATGTGGGATGGCCAGGCCAATACGGACATTGCTCTCCCGCCGCGTTGTCGCACACCGTGATGATGAAATCCATGTGCGGCGCTCCCGGCGTTGCAAACTCATCCCAGCTTTTGCTGCGCAGATCTTCGACCGGATAGCCGGTCTTTCTGACTTGTTCGATTGCGAACGGATTGACTTTGCCGGCCGGCTTGCTGCCGGCGCTGTATCCCTTTAGTCGGCCTTTGCTCATGGTCGTGACCAGGGCCTCGGCCATGATGCTGCGCGCGGAATTGCCGGTACACAAAAACAGGACGTTGTAGGTTTTTTCTGCCATTTCTTTCTCCGCAGGTTAACAGCAGGATGAGCCTTGTTTTTCAGAATCGCCCGGTGCGCAGCACGATGACGCAAGCTCGCTCTTGGCGGAGGCGACCGGAATATTGATCGCTATCGGTCCCGCCTTTTTGGCGGGCATGCCGAAGACCGGGATCGACTCAAGGGTGTGAAAGGTTTCCCATGCGATGCCCGCAGGATCTTTGACCCAGTACTTGTCGGATTTGGCGTAACAGCAGGTCGTGCCTTCTTCCAGTTCGACACCGGGCTGCAATGCGTTCAGGCGCGCCTGCATTTCTTCAAGTTCATTTTCGTTTTCGACCTGAATGCCGATATGGTCCAGGCCCACTTTGGCTCCGCGCCGGGAAATGGCAAAGTTGATGCGCGGGTCCTCCAGCTTCCACTTGGCATAGTCCGGCTTCAGTTCCGTCGGTTCGCTCCCAAACATGCCGGAATAAAACTTCACGCTGTCTGCGAGGTTGTCGACAGAAATATGGACGTGAAAGCGTTTCATGAGTAGGTCTCCTTCGTGGATGAGCATTTGGTTTTGCTTTTCGGCGAGCAGACATTTCCGCCGCAGCAGTTTTCGGTCAGGAAGCCGAGCAGCCCGTTCATTGTTTCGAAATTTACCGAGTAAATAAGCGAGCGGCCGGCCTTGGTCTGGATCACCATATTTGCATGGGTGAGTTCTTTCAGATGGAAGGACAGGGAAGATGGAGGAATCTCCAGTTGCTCGGCGATCTGCATTGCCGGCAATCCTTCGGGTCCTGCCTGGACCAGGAGACGAAAAACGGCGAGCCGGGATTCCTGGGCAAGCGCAGAAAGAGCACTGATAACGGTTTTTGTTTCCATGTCCTAGTATGTTTCGCAGCAAACTATTCCATAATAGTCGAAATATCGAATTATTGCAAAACGAAGCGTGTTTTGATTGAAGGAATGCTCTTGTTCAGGGCTTGACTGGACTCATGGCTCTTGCGTGAAGCGCGGCATGCACCCATAAAAAACCGCCTTTCGGCGGTTTTTTCAGAAAGAATGGTAATCCAAGGTTTATGGATTCGCATTGCCCCCGGCGGAATTATCCTGTGCGTTGTCAGCGCCATTTTCATTGCTGACCTGCTGCCCTGCTCCTTCGGTCGGTACTGCCTTTCTGCGATCCGGTGTGTCCCGTCCCATAAAACGGCGATCAGCCATACGGCGTTCTCTGAACTTGTTCAGATCATAACTGGCTGCTTCAAAAAGTGATTCTGGTCGGGTCATGATTTCCTCCTTGTCGAACACGTGCCTGAAACCAAGGACAGTTTGACGCCCCGCAGAAATTGATATTTGATCTAAA
The DNA here is from genome assembly GCA_030715135.1 of Keguizhuia sedimenti. Classification (GTDB taxonomy): domain Bacteria; phylum Pseudomonadota; class Gammaproteobacteria; order Burkholderiales; family Burkholderiaceae_D; genus Keguizhuia; species Keguizhuia sedimenti. The sequence goes on from JAUYVH010000003.1 coordinate 321,591, forward strand.
GCAATCGGGCCGGTCAGATTCCGGAACTTTATAGTTTCCTTGATGAAAGTCATAGAGGAAAATACAACTAAACACGCTCAGACGGATCAGCTTCTAGTCTCCTTTAATTCAAGCCACTTTCAATTCAAGCATTCTCGGGATGGATAATCTTTCACACTCCCTGGTCGGCCTCGCCGGGGGAGAATTTATACATCGATGCCTTCCAAAAGAGAAGGATGCTGAAGCTTCACGTCTGCGGCGCAGGCTGCTTCTTTTTTCCTGCTGGTTTGCCAGCAATTTCCCCGACCTGGATCTGGTTCTGACCCCCTTATTGCCGGAACCCCTGGGCTATCTGCTGCATCATCGCGGTCATACGCATACCTTTCTCTATGCATTGCCCCAGGCCGTGCTTGCATTTATCACTATCTGGTTGCTCGCTCCAGCCATGCGCCTGCTTCTGAGGGAAAGTAAAGCCGCCCGGCTGGGTATTGCGTTGAGCATTGCGCTCGGCCTGGTATTGCACATCGCAATGGACTACCTGAATTCCTATGGCATTCATCCTTTCCATCCATTCGACTCGCGCTGGTTTTACGGCGACATGGTGTTCATCGTGGAACCGATGTTCTGGGTGACGTTCGGCGTTCCGCTCGTCATGATGATTCCCAAACCCTGGCTCCGATTGTTTTTGCTGGTTGCGATTCCTGGGGTCTTGTTATATTTCACTTTCAAGGGCTTCCTGTTGTGGGCTTCGTTCGCAGTGCTCATGCTTGTGGGTATGCTGTTCGTTCCCTTGCAACAGCGGGCGCAAAAGGAAGGCATCAGCGCATTGCTCGCTGCCTTTGGATTTGGCGCGGTGTTTATTACAGCGCAGGCTCTGGCATCCTGGCATGCACGGGAATCCATCGCGCATATCCGCGAGAGCCGTTACCCGGGTGCTGCGATGCTGGACGTTGCATTGACGCCTTTCCCGTCCAATCCGTTTTGCTGGACATTCGTATCGATAGAAAGCGACGAGCCGGCCGGCGTCTACCGCTTGCGCAGCGGAGTGCTGAGCCTCGCTCCTGGCACGTTGCCAGTGGCCGTCTGCCCTGCCGCCCTGCTTGGTGCATCTATCGACAGGAACGGATCACGGGACGCAATATTCCTGGAGCACCATGAAGGAAATCTGCGAGTCTTACGCGAACTGAAGGACCGGAACTGTCACCTCCAGGCCTGGCTGCGCTTTGCACGCGCTCCTGAAATCAGTGACGGCATCGCAAGCGACATGCGCTTCTCTTTCCGTTCGGATGACAACTTCACCACAATGAAATTTGCGGATTTCAGCGAGAAGGCCTGTCCTTCTCATGTGCCGCAATGGGATTTTCCGCGCCGCGATTTGCTTTCGGAGAGAGGAAAGTAAACAAGAACTCGACCGAGGCAATCAACGAAACGCAATGCTTGCATCATGTTGAATATCTTTCCTCTCACCGCAGGCTGAGATTCCTGTATTGAGATTCTTTACACCTGTAACCCACTCTTTTTCTTGAATAATTTGCAATCGACCTTGTGTTGCCGGTAGCGATAAGCGGAATATTGAATGAAAGATGCCATATTTATGGCATTGCGCTTTATGTTGCCTTGGCGCAATATTCACACCGCTGTTTGTGCGGCGTGTTTCGGGGATTCTTCCCTCATGAGTGTCTTCGGAATACGCCGCCCATCTGCTCCTCCATCTTCACGTACCAAACCGGCTCATCAGAGCCGGCGCGGTCAACGCAGTATTGAATGTCTCCTCCGCTTCCTCTAGAAGTTGGGTTAGCCCGGTGTCCGAAAGGACATCGGGCATTTTTATAATCCAGTCGATATTCCTGTTTTAGTAGCCCGTACAAGCCATCGAGTGTGCCCACTTCCGATGCCGCGCCACGTCGCATGAAACGCGGGTCTGACAAATCAATCACGCTGCAGTACGACTGTATTACCTGATCAATTTTCCGCGCATGAGCCAGACACGGCTATGCGAACCGGGTTTAAGGCTGCTGTTGACGATTGCCAGTGTGCCGTCCGCACCGAGAGAAACTTTCTCCATCAGCAAACCCTGATGGCTGCCGTTTCCACCGCCTTTCGGATCGGCACTGCCCGGCACTGTCCGGGATGCTCCGAAAGTACGCCCGCCGTCGGACGATACGGCGATACCCAGTCCTCGCGGACGTTCGTTTTTCCCAGGGTATAGCTCCGAGGTCAAGACGACCGTACCGCCTGCGCCGACGGCGATGGAAGGAAATGCCGTCCCGGAAATTTTGGCCGGCAATGGAGCAGAAATGGACCGCCCCTCTTCAAAGCTGCTCGCGCCATCAAAGGAGCGTGTATAGCGGACATGATAGTTGCCAAACGCATCGCCGTCGCTTTCCGCATAGGCCAGATGCAAGCAGCCTTGCGAGTCGACTGCCAGCTTGGGCGCATCCGAATATGTCGCGCTCGCTCCCACCGCTTGCGGCGCGCTGAACGATGCGCCCTGGTCATCCGACCTGGCGATCAGGATGTCTGCGGCATCGGTTTCGCCGGTTGTCCATGCGAGATAGATTGCGCCTTCCCTGCCGACGGCAATTGACGGTCCGCGCGCCGGCTGGTCCCGGCTGCCGGCAAGTTGCCTCGGCTCGGAAAAGCGCTTGCCGCCGTCCCTCGAACGCGCAATCCACAACATGCCGTCATATTCGGTCCACACCACATAAATACTGCCATCCGGTCCGACCGCCAGGTCATAGCTGCCGTTATGCCAGACATCCTTGTTGATGCGGCCCTTGCCGTCGCCGCCGAAAGAATGAGAAACATTGACAGGCGTGCCAAAGGACTTTCCTCCATCCCCGGACCGCGCAAAAAAAATCTCGCCGCCATGCGATGCGCCGGAAAAAATGATTTCCTGCCAGATAATGAAAATTTTCTGAGGATCGCGTGGCGAGTAGACGATGCGCGGCAGCCAGGAAAAAGTGTCCGGACTGCGGGATATATTGACGGCCTGCGTTACTTCCTTCCCCTTGATCTTCTGACCTGTTCCTTTGCGGTCGTCTGCAGCAACAATCCGGAAGATCACATCCTTGCGCTTCTGCTCTACCCAGGCAACTGCAATATTGCCCCGCTCATCCATTGCGACGGCCGGATCGTCGACATAATCGTAGCGCGAGTCATTCTGACGCCATGAGCCTTTTTCGCCATTGCCGGCCGCGATTTCCTCAATTGCCTGCCATGCGAAGGCTTCGGCATCGTCGCTGGCGTGGGCTGAGACGACGCCGATCAATATTGCCCAGACAAATAACCACATACGGCAAGAACATGCATTGCGCACTTTGCTCTCTCCCGGATTGATCGGTGCAAACGGTCATGCATCCACCTGACAGAAGAGACTCGTGGTCCCACAGCTCGTTCATTAGGTCCGGCAGAGTAATTGCCGGACGGAAGCCGCTTATTTGGTCTGCAGGCAGACGCAGCCGGGATTGACGGTTCCGTTAATCGCCGGAGGAGTGCAATAAAGCTTGCTGATGAAACGTCCGTCTCTCAACACCGGCAATCCATTGCCCGGATCGTTGTAGCCAGTGCCGAACTCATATCCGTTTGCCACACATTGCGCATATTCCATTGGCGGGGAAAGCGGCACGGCGCTGATGCATACCACCGGCAAACTGTCGGTCATGTCTGTATAAGGGAAGCCTTGCTGCAGGCATTTCGCGGCCCGGCCTTCCGCAGTGCCGGTCGGTGCAGGATCGTTCTGCAAAATCCAGCGCCGTGCCGGCATTGCAGTTATTGCCGATGCGCCTGCCGTGCCCGATGGCGCATTGAATGCAATGATCCGAAGCCGGACAGGTCCGTTCGGAATCGTTTTCGTATCCAGGTTCAAGCTTGCGACGGTGTTGTCTGCATTTATGGAGAATGTTCCCAGCCTCGGCACATCGGCTGTGTCAGGCAAAAGTTCCGCATTTTTGATTCCGCTTCCGCGCACCTCGAGCGTGACTGTCCCGTTAAGCGTCTCTCCATCTGCCGGCGCCCGGGCAAGCGTTGCCGAAAAAGCGGGAGGCGGCGATGCACCTTGTCCGCCGGAGGAATTGCCACCCGAAGTAGGTCCTTGACCACCCGCAGACTGCCCATCATTACTTCCTCCACCGCCTCCTCCGCAAGCCACCAATGAGAAACTCAATAAAAACGCGCTAATTCTTTTGAAAGAAAGGGACATACGCCACCTGTGCTTGTACAAATACCCAGCGCTCCCTAAAACATTGCTCTTTTCCTTTGGACATTACTCAATCGCGTTTTGCTTCATTTGAGGAATGCCAACCCGATAGAAATTGATGCCGGAATCAGGAAAATTGTTGGAGCAAAGAGACAATGTTCTGGCAGTTGCCCGTCACATAGATACGCTCAATACATTGTCCTTTCATTCAAAGATTTATGAGATTGAGGATTAATCTCGCTCGGCTTGATGAATCTTTAAAGTCAGGTACAGATTTGCTTAGCCCGTTAAGACTTCTACTTTTCCATATGGATACATAGACGATGCAGACTTTTATTGATTTATAGACATGACTTTGGCCGCAGCTTAGACTGTAGATACTATCCGAAGGGATAACGTATTTCACGATCATTTAATACGGTACATAAGAACAGTATTGGGCGGAAGTCTTGCCTGTTAAAGGATTCCAAAACTTGCTGCAGTCCAGTTAGGTTAGGCGGACAAGTCGTCAAGTTAGGTTGAAATTTTTCTATCTAAATAAAGTTCCCGTTCCATAGATCGCTACTAAGCTGTCGCGAAGAACATGCCAAGTTTATGGGATTTCTAAGTGCCGAAAAAAATGCTATCTAGTGAAGCGAAGTGCACGAGCACGCACAACGCCAAGGCGTTGGAGCGGACACGCGAACTTCGCTTCAGTACAAGCGCATTTGCTTTGACTCGGGATTTTTACCACCATGGTTTTTATGAGCACCACAGTAGTTTGCCGCGCTCTATTCCAGAGAACAGTTCACTGGTCACGGACGCCGCACATGCGCAGCGCCGGACAGTTATCACATTCACATAGGCCGATGGTTCGATCAATGCAGAATCCATATAAAGTACAGCCGTTGGTTAAAGTTATGGCAGCAATTTGGATTTTGTGCTTTGCGTCGCTGGCTTTTATTGCTCTCATCGAGCAGGAAATTACTTTAGGTGGAAGTCGTTCTGGAGGTACCAGTCACTCCGAAGGCTTAGAGGCAGTAATAACTGGATTTGTATTGATTGGGCTGGCGCTTCTCGGTTTTAGCCCTCTGATTGAATACAATCGCTGGAAACATCAGCTACGAATACTTGCAGTAGTTATTTGGCTTTCCTTTTGTATTGGCTATTTGAACTTCTTCTATTTTTGAATCCGCTTATTTGTTTTGAATAAGTATTATGGTTAATGTACACCAGCCAGTTTCTCGCAAACCTAACATGTCGCTGAACCCGGATACCTTAAGGTGCTGGTTAGCTCGGCGTTAGAGCTCAGCACCATGACTTATGCCCTGCTCAAGCTCGCGCATATAATTGGCGCCGTCCTGATCGGTAGTGGCCTTATTGGTGTCTGGCTAAGTGACTTACGGTGCCGTCCGTCACGTGAGCTGGTGCGTTTTTCGAAGCCGCTCGAAACATCGGCGTGTTTTACGACGGAGTCGTTGTTCCCCGCGCTATTATTCTCCTCATCTCCAGCACGTGGATGATCCTTGAGTTTTTCGGTGGCTGGAATTTCCTCTCCGTCCCTTGGCTTGCCGGCATGGTCTTGCTCTTTGCTTTTGAATTCATCGAGGGCAACACTGTTACTTGCATTTACTTCTTGCGCTTGCGCCGTTTGACTCAAACGGCATTGGAGGTAGATCAATTCACGCCCGAACTGGAGAAAGTGCGTGCCGAGAAAATCCCAACGTTCACCCACTTTCTCGATTTGCCCATCCTCTTCCTGATCATCACGTTGGGCGCGCTGAAACCCAACGATTGGACTATGTTTATTGTTGGGTTCGTGGCTGCCATGGCCCTTGCCGCCGCACTGACGTTATTCATTCCTCGCCTATATCCCTGGGCACAAAACCAATGAGCATAAATGGCACCCTGATTATTCGTTCGAGTGGGGTGCCTTCCCGCATAATCAGGCGCATGCAGAGAAAATAAAAATGCCCGCCGATCCGGCGGGCATTTATGTACAAGAACAGGTCTTCCTCACACCAGCGCAGGATAGTCCGTATACCCTTCCGCAGTCGAATGGTAAAAGGTTTCCGGCTGCGGCACATTCAAAGGCGCATCGAGGCGGAAGCGTTTCGGCAAGTCCGGGTTTGCGATAAACAGCTGGCCGAAAGCGATCGCGTCGGCTTCGCCGGATGCCAGCAAGGCTTGCGCACTCTCCTTGGTCATTTTTTCATTGGCGATGTACGGGCCGCCGAATGCCTTCTTCAATTGCGGGCCCAGTCGATCCGGTCCGATGGCCTCGCGTGCGCAAATGAAGGCGATACCGCGCTTTCCGAGTTCGCGCGCGACGTATCCGAAGGTCGCCGCCGGATCGGAGTCGCCCATGCTGTGCGAATCGCCGCGCGGGGCCAGGTGCATGCCGACACGCTGGGCGCCCCAGACATCGATGCAGGCATCGGTGACTTCAAGCATCAGGCGCGCGCGGTTCTCGACCGGGCCGCCGTAGGCATCTTTGCGCTTGTTGCTGCCGTCCTGCAGGAACTGGTCCAGCAGATAGCCATTGGCACCATGGATTTCCACGCCGTCGAAGCCCGCCGCCTTGGCATTTTCCGCGCCCCGGCGGTATGCCGCAACGATGCCGGGAATTTCATCCAGTTCCAGTGCGCGCGGCGTGACATATTGCCGCTTCGGACGCACCAGGCTGACGTGGCCTTCCGCGGCAATCGCACTGGGCGCGACCGGCAAATCGCCATTCAGGAATATGGGATCGGAAATTCGGCCGACGTGCCACAACTGCAGGAAGATATGGCCGCCGGCTGCATGCACGCGATCCGTTACCTGCCTCCAGCCTGCAACCTGTTCCTGCGACCAGATGCCCGGCGTATTGGCATAGCCGACCCCTTGCGGTGTAACGGCGGTGGCTTCGCTCAGGATCAGGCCGGCAGAGGCGCGCTGTTCATAGTACTGCGCCATCAATGCGTTCGGCACGCGTCCTTCGCCGACTGCACGCGAGCGGGTCAGCGGCGCCATGAAAATGCGGTTGGGCAGATTCAGGTCGCCGATGCGAATCGGATCAAATAATGTAGTCATCAGTACTCCTTAAAATTTCTCTATCAATGTTTCCATCGATATTTCTACCGATATCTCTGTCGGCTTTCAGTTTATTCATGTGCCAAGACATGACGCCGGACCGAATCCGCATGGATTCCTGATGCCAAGCGCCTATGGCTATGCGTGCGCAGCAAAAAACCAGGCCAGGGCCTTGTGCGCTAGAAGTCTTTCAATACGATTTTGCCGATGGTCTTGCCGGATTCGATCATGGCATGTGCCTGGCGCAGGGTTTGCGCATGAATCGGCGACAGTACCTGCTGGACGGTCGTGCGCAGGATGCCCTGGTCGATCAGGCGGGCGATTTCCGTGAGCAGGACGTTTTGCTGCGCCATGTCAGGCGTCTGGAACATGGAGCGGGTGAACATGAATTCCCAGATGAATCCTGCGCTTTTGGATTTCAGGAGTCCGACATCGAGCTCGCCCTTGTTCTCCACAATCGTGCAGATCATGCCTTGGGGCAAGATCAGTTCCGCCGCAGCATTAAAGTGCTGGTCCGTGTTGTTCAGGATCAGCACGTAATCGACATAGCGGTAACCCAGCGCCCGGACCTGCTCGACAACATCTTTCTGATGATTGACGACGTGACGTGCACCGAGATCGCGCACCCATTGTTCGGTCTTCGGCCGTGACGCCGTAGCGATCACATCCAGTCCGGCAATCTTTGCCGCCAGTTGTACGCCGATCGAACCGACTCCGCCCGCGGCACCGATGATCAGGATGGATCTGCGCGGCAATGCGGATACGGGCATCGCAACTTTCAGCCGATCGAACAGGGCTTCCCATGCGGTGATGGCGGTAAGCGGCAAGGCCGCCGCCTCTTCAAAGGAGAGCGATGCAGGCATGGGGCCGACGATACGTTCGTCCACCAGCTGGAATTCGCTGTTGGAACCCGGCCGGGTCAGATCTCCTGCATAAAAGACCTTGTCCCCGGGCTTGAAGAATGTCACGTCCGGACCGACCGCTTCCACAATGCCGGATGCATCCCAGCCGAGCACGCGCGGTTCGTCAGGAGGAGGATTGTTTGCCGAGCGCACCTTGGTATCGACCGGGTTGACCGATATCGCCTTGATGGCCACCAGCAAATCCCGTCCGGCAGGCTGAGGCTTGGGCAGGTCGATGTCAATTAGGGATTCCGGATGTTCGATAGGCAAGTGCTTCTGCAGTGCAATCGCTTTCATGCTTTACCTTTTATTGAGATCGTAAGCGCTCATTATGGCTACATTGATTATTTTGATAAATATGGCAAGAATAGAATTACTTTCAAAAATAAATTGATAATCATGGAAGGTATTCAGTATGTATTCGATTGCCGAACTTGAGCTTTTCGTCCGTACCGCAGAGACTGGAAACCTGTCACGGGCGGCGCGCGAACTGGACGTGCAACCCGCTGCCGCAAGCGCAAGCCTGAAACGGCTGGAGCAGCGCCTTGCGTCGCGCCTGTTCGAACGATCCACCCGGAGCATGCGTTTGACTCAACAGGGCGAAGTGTTCCTCGAATACTGCAAGAATGCGCTGTCGGCCCTGCAGGCAGGGGAAGCGGCGCTGCGTTCCACGCAAGAGAAGGTACATGGGCTGGTGCGCCTGTCCGCACCCTCGGATCTGGGCCGCTCGCTATTGCTGCCGTGGCTGAACGAATTTCAGGACCGGCATCCGGAAGTAAGGCTGGTTGTGCATTTCTCGGATCAGTTGATGAATCTTTACCGCGACCCGATCGATATTGCTTTCAGGTATGGCAAGCTCGATGATTCGAATCTGATTTCTCAACAGCTTGCGGACAACCGGCGCGTCGTGATCGCTTCTCCGTCCTACCTGAAAAAACATGGCATCCCGAAAAAACCACAGGAACTGGCCGACCACAATTGCCTGCTCTACTACGTCAGGCACGGCTTGCTGAACCACTGGCGCTTTTATTCCGGCAAGCAAAGCATCGAGATCAAGGTGCGCGGCGACCGCATGGCCGACGACGGCGGTATCGTACGCGAATGGGCAATTGCAGGGTATGGCATTGCCTACAAATCCCTGCTGGATGTGCAAGCCGATCTGCAGGAAGGGAAACTGGTCAGCCTGTTGAATGAATTCACCGGTGAAGAATCGCCCTTGCATGCGATCTATCCGAGCCGCGGCAGCATGACGCCGGCCGCAAAAGCTCTGATTGAATTTTTGAGGGAGAAATTATCCGGTGAAAAACAAGCGCCCAGGAAAAGAGCGGCATCGAAGATGCCATAGCCCTGACTGGAGGGGTAATTGATGGTGTATAGCCGGTCTGCATGACCGATTCAGGGATTGTCCCTTGGCGCGCCGGTATCGCACTTCTTGCATTTAAGGGTACGGCCGATCACTTTTGCCCTTCCCTTTTCAGTCGTTACCCACGGCCGATTGCTCCAGGGCGGATTATGGCGCACATGCTGGTTATGGCCGCAATCCAGCTCCGCCACCCAATGTTTTTCTTCGTCCAGATGGAAACCGACTATTTTTCTTTCCATAAAATCCGAGAAGCGAGCTATTAAAAAGCCAAAAGGTAGGGAGGCAATCGATTAATCGACCGGCGTTCATTACAAGTATAAGCCTACGTTCACCGGCTGCGAGGAACAAGCAAATAACTTCTTAAGATGAAATATAGACATGCATACCGGCATGGAAAGCTTGATGCTGTCGCATCGTTCCAACATGTTTATTCTGTACACGAAATGAGTGCGGCAAAAAACGGGATTCGTAAAACAGATTAAGGACTTTCCTGAATGGTCTCCGGGCACACCCTGCTTATGAATTTTGCAATGCAATTCTTACCAGTATTCAAGTACGAATTACAAGACGTTTAACCGGTCTCCCTTGTGCATTCTGGTATTGCAGTTCGGTCGAGGACGAGTATTTGAACACTGCACTGGAGACGTTGCTTGCATCGTAAAGGCCGGGATGCTCATTGCCGGCATTCGGCGCATTGCTTTCAGCTTTGGGTTTGGGCGGAGCCTGCGGCGGCATGGGCCGATTCGGATTTTTTTCGCATGCCACCATTGCCAATGCTAGGCAAACAGTCAGCAGAACCGATTTAATGCCGGCATATGACATACGCACATGGGCAATTTTGGTTTTCATGGCCGCACCTTCTATTCGAAAGGAGAGAAAGCGCATTTCGCGGCAGCATGTGGTCTTATCCCGCTTCACCCTGCGCCCGAATTCAAGAGCGCGGTGCTAAGTGCCTGACTTCATTTCACTGCCGTATGCACAGGTACTAATGCAAACGCCATGCCCAATGCAGAGTTGCGATTACTGAAGAGAAGACGAGCCCGATGAGTGATGCAAGACATTGCTCATTCCAAGCAACTCGTTGGCTGCAGCGCGCCGATGCGCAAACCGCGGCAGGCGGAAATACTCGATCGTATGCATCAAGCCTTCGCGCAGCGAAGTACTGGGCTGCCATCCAAGAAGGCTTTCGGCTGCCGCGATGTTAGGTCTTCTGCGCTCGGGGTCGTCGCTCGGGCGAGGCTTGCAGACGATGTTCGAACGCGATCCGCACAGCTCGATAATCGTTTCCGCCAGTTCCAGCATCGTGCACTCGACCGGATTGCCGATATTGAGTGGCCCGGTCAGTTCGTCCGGGCTGTTCATCAGGCGCACCAATCCTTCTATCAAGTCATTGACATAACAGAATGAGCGCGTCTGCGTGCCGTCGCCGTAAATGGTGAGCGGCTCGTTTGCCAGGGCTTGCATGACGAAATTGGAGACCACTCTCCCGTCGTTGGGATGCATGCGCGGTCCATAGGTATTGAAGATGCGGGCAATCTTGATCCGCAATTTGTGCTGGCGGTGGTAATCCATGAACAAGGTTTCCGCGCAGCGCTTGCCCTCGTCATAGCAGGATCGCAATCCGATGGGATTTACATGTCCCCAATAGTTTTCGGTCTGCGGATGTTGCTCCGGGTCACCGTAGACTTCCGATGTCGACGCCTGCAATATCTTTGCCTTGACCCGCTTTGCCAGACCGAGCATGTTGATCGCGCCATGCACGCTCGTCTTTGTCGTCTGGACCGGGTCGTGCTGATAATGAATGGGAGATGCGGGACAGGCCAGGTTATAAATCTCGTCCACTTCAACATAGAGTGGAAACGTCACGTCATGCCGCATCAGTTCAAATTGAGGATCGCCAAGCAAGGCTGCAATATTGGCTTTCGTTCCGGTATAGAAATTATCCACGCACAAGACATCGTGCCCCTGATTCAAGAGATACTCGCACAGATGGGAACCAAGAAAACCTGCTCCGCCGGTGACAAGAATGCGTTTGCAATGCGTTTCTTTCATGAAAATGTCCTTTTGCCGGTTATCAGTGACGGAGGGGCGGTACAGCAAAATGTTGATTCCCGTTTTCGCGGCGAATCTGCATGCCGGCATAGGACATGTCCCTCAGCAGTCCGGCCGTCTCTTCCCATACCATTTCAGTGCTGACGTTGCGCGAGCAGGGATGATCCGGCAACGGGCAGCTTTCATGCGGGCAAGGCCGGCATTCGATCGGGTGATGCAGTACGCGGTGACGTTCCCGGTCTAATGGTGCCCAACGCTCGGCATCCGCCCCGGAGGAAATCACGATGCTTGGTGTCGCAACTGCCGCCGCGATATGCGAGACGCCGGTGTCATTGCACACCAGCAGGCGCGCATCGCTGATCAGCATCGCCAATGCGCCAAGCTCCGTCTTTCCGGTCAGGTCCAGTGAAGGCATGCGCATCGCTTTTCTTACCGAACGGGTGATCGACGCTTCGGATGGGGAACCGGTCAGCACGATTTTCAGGCCGGCCGCAGCCAGCCGGTCAGCGATTTCCGCGAAGCGCTCCGGAGGCCAGCGCCGCGACGGCAGGCGCGAGCCCGGGTGAATGCACGCATAACTGCCGGGTGCCGGAAGATTGGCATCGCTGCGCAGCAAGGCATGCTGGTCGGATTCATAGAGCGGAAACTCCAGGTGAGTACCCTGTTCCGGCGCGCCGAGCAGGGTCATGAAGCGTACATAGCGCAACACTTCATGCTCATGTTCATTCCATTGAAAAAACCGGGCAGGATCAGGGCAATACTGGTCGGGCTGATAAAAGCCTGCATTATGGGCCGCACCCAGGATCACGGTGAGAGGGTTGCTCAAGCCGCCGCTGCCGTGCATCTGCAATGCAAAGTCGAAGCGCTGTTGCTGCACGCTGGAAATAAATTGAGGAAGCTTGTTGAGCTCTGGAGTATGTTCCGGCAATCCCGGGAAACCGGGAAACTCGACAAACTCATCGAGATACTCATCAAACCGGCTGGCAAAGCTCGCTGCCCACGGCAAACCGATCAAGGTAATTGTCGCGTAGGGCGCAGCGTTGCGCAGCGCCCGCAAGGCAGGCACGGTGCAAAGCATGTCACCCAATTGCAATGCCCTGAACACGGCGATTCGCCTGATGGATTCGGTCGGGAGCAAGCGGTTTCCGTAGACTACATTGTCCGGCTTGCGCCGGCGCATGGTTGAAAAATGACTCATAGGTTATTTCCGTAGCCGGACTGTTTAGGTGTCAGCGGTCCTTTTCCAGGATGAATGAACCGATCACCAATGCATCGAGCGGCGTCGAACAATAGGATTCGAGCGCATCGCGCGGCGTGCACACTACCGGTTCACTGCGTGTGTTGAAGGAAGTATTGATCAGGATAGGCACGCCGGTGCGCTGGGCGAATGCGTGCAGCAAGTCGTAATACAAGGGGTGCTGCGCACGGTTGACCGTCTGTACCCGCGCGGTGCCGTCCACATGGCGTACGGCAGGAATGCGATCGGCCTTGTCCTGCCGCACATCGAAGATAAACAGCATGAATGGAGCGACGCCGCCGTTGACGAACCAGTTGGCGCACTCTTCCTCGATCACGACCGGCGCGACTGGGCGGAAATCCTCCCTGTCCTTGATCTGGTTAAGATGGCTTTGCATGCCGGGATCGATGGGCGATGCGAGGATGGAGCGTGCTCCCAATGCGCGTGGACCGAACTCCATGCGTCCCTGGAACCAGCCGATGACCTTGTTCTCGGCCAGCATTGCCGCAGTTTCGCCCGCAATGTCCTGCGCGCGCCGGTACGGCTGCTTGCTGTATTGCAAAAGTTTTTCTATTTCATCGTCATCGAATTCCGGCCCCAGGTAGGCATGATCCATCTGCCAGCGCTTAGTGCCTGCACTAGAACCGGATACGCCACGCTGCTGTGAATCTACCCACAGGGCGGCGCCAAGAGAGGTTCCTGCATCGCCCGCCGCCGGCTGTACCCAGACCTGAGAAAAATTTCCGGCATCGCGCACACGCGCATTCATCACGCAGTTCAAGGCCACGCCGCCCGCCATGCACAGGTTGCGTTCGCCGGTTTCCCGCTGCAGCCAGGCCGTCATCATCAGCACTGTTTCTTCCAATACGACTTGCAGGGAGCGTGCGATGTCGAAATGCCTTTGCTCCATTTCCGCGCCGCGCTCGCGCTTCGGGCCGAACAGTTCCACCCAGTCAGCCTTGCCGATTTCATACTTGCCGTCGCCCTGATAGCGCACGATATCCCGAAATACTCCTGCGTGGACCGGCTGACCGTAGGAAGCAAGCGCCATGACCTTGTATTCGTCAGACGAATGCAAAAACCCGAGATAATCCGTCACCGATTCATACAGCAGACCGAGCGAGTGCGGCAGGTTAACCTGCTGAATGCGCTTGTAGCGCCCCTCGGTATAAATACCGTAACTGGTGGTCGCCAGTTCGCCGCGACCATCCATGCTCAATACCGCGCAGGATTCGAAAGGCGCCGCCAGATACGCGCTCGCTTCATGAGCCAGATGATGCTCGACGAAATGCCATTGATACGGTCCGTCATGGCGAGCGCCCTGGAAACGTTTCTTTATATGATGGGGCGCGCCGCTGGCGAGCTGGCGCGGAGCATTGACAATCGACGCAAGAAACAGCGGATCCCATGGCGAAAGCCATTCACTTTCACGGGCAGACGGCTCCAGCGGCAAGGTGATGGTAGCGTCTTTGCCCTTTTCGCCCAGCAGCAGGTAAGGATCGTAGGAATATCCGATGTGATCGACATCGGACAGCATGATGCCCGCTTCACGAAGACAGTAGTCGATCGCATGGTAAGGCAGCTGCCAGGTGGAGAACGGCACAGGGCGCTTGCCATGTTTGATTCGTGTGAATCGCTCCTCCTCCGCGGCCGCGATGACGGCGCCATCGTGTACCAGGCAGGCCGAACAATCGTGATAAGCCGCGTTAATGCCAAGCGTGTACATGAAAACCTCTATTATTGAATAGTTGAAACCGGGAATGGGTCATCTAAAGATTTGCGGCTGCACGGGAAACACGACTGCAGGTTGCAGCGGCGACTGCTGAAGCGGTTCGCCGTATGTGCCGTCGTTCTCCACAGGCAGGTCTGCGAGCGCGCTCTCATAGACTCTGGCGATCCTTTCGGCAACGCTGCGCCAGGTATATTGCTGATAAGCCCTGCGCATGCCGGCCCAACCGAAACGCTGCGCGGTTTTCGGATGCTTCTGCAGCCATGCCAGCTTTTGGGCCAGTGCATCAGGATCCTTCGGCGGCACAAGGAAGCCTGTCTGCCCGTCTACCACCGTGCTCTTGATTCCCCCCACGGCCGCGCCGATGACCGGCGTGCCGCATGCCATGGCTTCGATCGGAGTGATACCGAAGGGCTCGTACCACGGCGTGGTGACAAATACATCTGCGGCGCTGTAGTAATAATGCAGCTCTTTGCGGGAGCGCTGACCGGTGAATACAAGCTGCTCCGCAATGCCCAGCGATTCGGCAAGCGCCTGCAGCTTTCCGATCTCGGGCGTGTGAACCGGATCGGGTTCCGCTGTATTGCCGCCCACTATAAGCAAGCGCGCCAGAATGTCATGAGTCTCTTTCAGAATGCCGACGGCGCGAATGACGTTGTCGACGCCCTTGCGCGGAACCATGCGGCCTAGTTGCAGCACGACGAACTCATCGTCGTTCAAGCCCAGCTTCAATCGCGCATTTGCCGGTGCAGCCTGGAATTCCTCGGAATCGAATCCACAAGGAACGATATCGATCTTGTCCGGGTCTGCAAAGTACAGCTGCTCCATGTCCCGCTTGTCCTGCGGACATTCCGCAATGACGCGGTCAGCTTGCTGCATCAGGCGTTCTTCGATTGTGAAACGGATGTCCGGGAATCCGTCCGACTTGCCCTGGCATAGACGGCGCACACGACCCAGTGCGTGAAATGTGATGACGAAGGGCGTACCTGTCGCTTGCTTGAACTGTTCTGCCACCATGCCTGACATGAAAAAATTGGCATGAACCAGGTCATACTGGATATCGTTCTTCCGCGCAAAATGGATCATGAATCGGGCAAAGCGATCCATATGCGGCAGCATTCTTTCCTTGGCGATAAAACGCGCGGGGCCGGCCGGGACATGAATGACACGCACTCCAGGCAACCACTCCACTACTACGTCACAGGAATCATTATCTCGCCGGGTAAAGACATCCACTGAATAGCCGAGCTTCGCCAACTGAAGCGCCACATGCGCAACATAAACATTTTGTCCGCCGCTATCGACGCTTCCTATAGTTGCCAGAGGGGATGCGTGCTCGCTAATCAGTGCAATTTTTCTCATCTTTATCGTCCGCAGATAGAAGAATTTTTGGGTAGAACCCTCTAAAGCAAACGACATACCACTTCTCAAAGGAAAGTAAAAAAACACGACAGCTCATAAAACTGCGCGAGGACGTGAGCTTCTCCTCAGAACTATTCTCTTTGCTCCTCCTGATTAAAGTAAGAAGTACCAACAGATGAAATTTTTTCCTGTACCGACCAGATCTGAATAGGCACAGTGATGCTTTCCGGACATGATCTTCCCTGGAAGGATTTGAATTTCATGCAAGCACCTGACAAGAACAGGATGGAAACCAATGTTGTTTTTCAAATTAACAGAGCAGTACGGTGGGGAGGCAAATGCCAGGACTGCAATCATCGTTCAGAAAAATAAAGTTTGCTGAACGACGATCTTCAATATGTATGTCGCGATGAGCAATTGCACCTCCCTTCCAAGCCTTTTTCTACAGGCGATTGGTGTCACATGTGAAATATCGTGACGGAAATGCGTCTGGATACGAACTGGTCGATATGAATTACTGATTTGGAGAAAGGCGCTTGTTGCGCAAATAGACAGTCTGTCCGACTACGGCAGTGAACAGGATGAATGTATTAACCACTACAAATACCCAGTTCTCTACCAGCCAGCTATAGATGACGAAACCCGTGGACGCCGCCAGTTGACCAATGAAGAGCCAGTGCGATACGCCCGCGCAGCTTTTTGTTCTCCATTGGGTATAGACCTGGCGCGAAAGTGTCATGGCCAGTATTAGTGCGCTGATCCATCCAACCACATCGGTAAACATAAACCTCCTTTTCAATACTTGCCGGCAGTCACGCATCAACTTTCCGCGCGATTCGCATGCCGCCATCAGCACGGATCAGGCGACCGGAAAGTGTGCTGCCAATCATGGCAGGCAAGCTTTTCCATGGCGCGCCACAGGCTCGCTTTACGGTGATCGAATCCGCGTTATTGCGTTGCACAGGATCGTGCATTGCCGCAACCGGCGACTATCCGCGGCTGCAGCATGCACGTTTCATTTACGGCATTGGCATCCTCAGCTACTGCCGCCTTGAGGAGACTGCGCAGAGTCCGACGGCTGGATGTCTATACGACGCCCTTGCTGGCTGGACGGCATTGGCAGGGGCACCTTGATTTCCAGCAGGCCTTCCTGCATCGTGGCCTTGACGCTTTCCGGATCAACACCCTGTGGCAGCGGAATCATCCGGTAGAAGCGTCCATAGGAACGCTCGGAGCGCTTGTAGCCTTGCGCGGTTTGATAGTGATGCTCGTGCCGTTGCCCCTCGATGCTTAGTTTGTCGTGCAGGATTTCGATATGCACGTCTTCTTTTTTGATGCCAGGAAGCTCGGCATAAACATGCAGATGGTTCTCATGCTGCCTGATTTCTATGGATGGCATCCATTTTCCTGCCATACCGCCCTGCCCTGCACGGTTTGCCATCGGGCGTCCAATGAAGCGCCCGAACAACTGATCCATTTCCTCGGCCATCTTGCGCATTACTGCCATGGGATCGTCCCAGCCCTGCAGAATATTCGGCAGCCACGTCTGGGGGCCGCCCTGCCTGCCCTGCTGTTCGCCCTGCTCTTGTTTGCCGGTCGAATCAGCCTGCTGCTGAACGGCTTCGTCGGTACGGCTTCCTTGCGCACCCTGTATGCCGCCGGTGCTGCTTGCTCCCAGTCCGCTCGTGCCGACTGCATTATCAAGCGATGCCGTGCGGGGATCCGTATCGCCTTTGGTCTGCTGGCCACGCGGTGCATCGCCGGCATGCACGGCTGCGGGAGCCTCCTCGCTTACCGTGAATTGCTTGCCGCCGGCTTCGCTCTTATTTCGCGCCGGTTCCTCCCCCAGGCTCGGAGATACTTGCTGCGCAAAAATCGATTGTCCCTTTTCATCCACGTCTGGCATCTTGGTGCCAGCACCTTGGGTGTGCGGCATTTTGTCTGCGCCCGAAGCGGAATCTGTACTTTGTGCGCTATCGCCGGATATGGCCGGCTGGCTAAAATGGATTTCACCGCGCCATGCGCCCGATTCCTCTCCTTGCGCTTCCAGTAGCCGCTTGAAGCGCGCCATATCTTGTTCAATTCGTTGTGTCGTGACCAATTCGGCCATCGCAGCTTCGGAAGGCGGCACGTGCGGGTGGCTTTCCATAACGAGCTGCACCCTGGTCTTGCTTTCATCGACCGGATAGAAATTGACCACGCCCGTATTGCCCGGGCCGCTAAGGTCGCGCCAGGCAATATGCTGGTCCGGTACCTGATCCGTAATCTCTGAATCCCATTCCACTTGACGTCCGCTTCTGTCGGCACGCCAATGCAGATGAACGTCGTCCAGTTGCCTGACTTCACGTACGCCTTCCATGAAGCGGGGAAACTCCTCGAACTGTGTCCATTGGTTGTATACAGCCTGCAAGGGGGCGTTTACCTCGACGGTATGTTCGATTCTTGCCATTATTCGCTCCTTTCTTCAATTGAGTAGCGCTGCCGTCCGCGGATCGCTGCCAACATTGCAGCCACATGAAAATTTGACAGCAGATACCACGCTTTAATTGCAGATCTATCAATAAATTTTCTGCGCTCCATCACGATGGCTTATCGGCCTGATCGGTTTTCGGATAAAAATTTTCTGATCGCAATACTTGAATGGCTGAACTGCAAGTTCCATACCATTTTGTAAGCACAGTTGGATTCATGAATTGGGCTGCCAACCTGCTACTCGGAATACCGGTCCGGAAAAATTTACCCATATGGATGAAATAAATTCGACCGACGGAAAATTTTCATTAATGATCTTTGCGCGAAGCAAATACGTATTACCGCAAGAACCAAACTTTCCAATAGTTGTCGATTGTTTTTCGCTTCATGCCGCAGCGGTGTTTGCCGATCTGCCGCTGCAAGAACCAAAAACGTGAAAGGCGGACACAAGTGCCGGCAAATCTTTGCCGTGCGATAACTGATTCCTATGCTTTTCTTTCGCCGCTCTCAGCAAAATTCTTCGTTCAGTGCTTTGCAAGGCTTATGGCAGGTCATCGCCGGTTATCGATGGCGTGTCGCAGGCGCGCTTGCTTTTCTCATACTGGCGAAAATGGCGAGCGTTTCGGTTCCGCTTGTTCTGAAGCGCATCGTCGATGTATTGTCGCGTCCGGAACAGGTTGCCGCTCTGCCGGTGCTGATACTGACGGGCTACGCGATCCTGAGGTTTTCCAGCACCTTGTTCAACGAATTGCGAGACCTGCTGTTTTCCCGGGTCACACAGCAGACGGTCGCAACCTATGCCCACAAGGTGTTCACTCATCTTCACGAACTAGGATCGCGCTTCCATGCACAGCGGCGAATCGGTGGGCTGCTGCCGGATATCGACCGCGGCACGAACGGCATTGCGTTCCTGCTTGGCGTCGGCCTGTTCACCATCGTGCCCACCATCGTCGAAATAGGAATGGTGCTGGCCATCATGGGTGCACGCTACAGTCTCTGGTATACCGCGATCATCAGCGTCACTTTTATTTTGTATACAGGATTCACGGTAGTGTTCACATCGCGCCGCACGATTTTCCAGCGCCGCGTCAATCGCCTGGACAGCAGCGCCAAAAGCCGGTTGACGGACAGCCTCATCAACTATGACTCGGTCAAGTACTTCACCAACGAGAAACTGGAATCGCACCGTTTCCAGGACATCATGAAAAGCTGGGCCGATGCCGCCACCGACAACCAGAAAGCCTTGTTCATATTGCATGTCGGTCAAAGCGGCGTGATCGCGCTTGGCGTTTCTTCCATCATGCTCCTGGCAGGGCAGGATGTAATGACCGGCGGAATGACCGTGGGCGATCTGGTTCTGATCAATGCTTTCATGCTGCAGGTCTGCCTTCCGCTCAATGCCCTGGGATTTGTTTACCGGGAAGCGCGCGATGCACTGGTCAATGCGGAAAAACTGTTTGAACTGCTGCGCGAACAACCGGAAATCAAGGAAGCGCCCGGCATGCCTTCCTTGCGGATCGATCGCGCGGAAGTGGTGTTCGAGCACGTGAATTTTCACTACGATCCGGCGCGCCCCATCCTGCATGATGTCAGCTTCCGCATCGCACCCGGCCAGACGGTCGCGGTGGTCGGCGGCAGCGGATCGGGCAAGTCAACCCTGGCGCGCCTGCTCCTGCGTTTTTATGATGTAACCGGCGGACGCATCCTGATCGACGGCCAGGACATCCGCCATGTCAGCCCCACCAGCTTGCGGCGGCATATCGGCGTCGTGCCCCAGGACACCATACTTTTCAATGACACGATCGCCTACAACATCGGTTACGGCCGCAACGACGCAAGCAATGAGGACGTCATCGCAGCGGCCAAGGCGGCACATATCCACGATTTCATCCAGTCGCTACCGCAGGGATATGCCACCGAGGTCGGCGAGCGCGGCGTGAAACTGTCCGGCGGCGAAAAGCAGCGCATCGCGATTGCACGCGCGATGCTGAAAAATCCTTCCATTCTCATCTTCGACGAAGCAACGTCCGCGCTGGATACGCAATCCGAACGCGCCATCCAGAGCGAGCTTGATCGGCTGTCCGAAAACCGCACGTCGCTCGTCATTGCCCATCGCCTTTCCACCGTTGTCGATGCGGATGAGATCATCGTGCTCCAGCATGGTCGGGTCATGGAACGAGGTACTCACGAAAAGTTGCTTCAGCAGAACGGTGCGTACGCTGGTTTGTGGCAACTGCAGTTGCGCTCGGATGAACAGGAATCGCCGACAGCCCTTTCCTGATCGCATCTTCATTTTCCAATCTGCCATTGGAACAGGAATTGCATCAGGGGCTTCTCGGCAAAAGCATTTCTTCCGGCCACCAGCGTATCGATAAAGGAAGCGTGTGCTGAGCCACACGTTCAATCTGGCAAGGTTTCAATAATGAATGACAATATTCTTGCGTTCCACCGCAACCGGTCTTCCACACCCAGCGAAACAGATTCCGGCAGAGATGATGGAGGGCAATCCCGTATGGAGGCATCCCTGCATGAAGTGATACGCGATCAGAATACGGCCTCGTCCGTCATGAGAATATCGGTCGTCGTTCCGACCTGCGGCAGGCCGCCTTTGTTAAAGCAATGCCTGAGCAGCCTTCTGCGGCAGAATTTCGATCCTTCGTCCTATGAGATCATTATTGTCGATGATGGTCCGCATGCCGCGACGCGCGCGGCCGTTGTCGAATGCGCAGCCCAGCTCCAGGAAAATGGACCGCGCATTATTTATATCGCCTCACCCGGACCGCATGGCCCCGCCGCGGCACGCAACTATGGTTGGCATGCCGCGAGCGCTCCGGTCATCGCCTTTACCGATGACGACACAGTTGCCTCCGCCGAGTGGCTGCAAAACGGCTTGCAGGCATTCGCTCCCGGCGTCAAGGCAGTTTGGGGAAAGATCGATATGCCGCTCGAGGGAACGCCGACGGACTACGAGCGGGATGCGAAAGGCCTTGAGACGGCGGAATTCGTAACGGCGAACTGTTTTTGTTCGAAAGATGTTCTGGAGCAGATAGACGGTTTCGATGAACGCTTCCGCATGGCGTGGCGGGAGGATGCGGATCTGTATTTCCGCCTGCTGGCGCTTGGAGGACGGGTCGTCCATGCGCCCGAGGCCCTGATTACCCATCCGATCCGCCCTGCATCATGGGGCGTGAGCATGCGGCAGCAGAAAAAAATCCTGTTCGACGCCCTGCTCTATAAAAAGCATCCAACCTTGTATCGTCAGAAAATCCGCGCCGGAGCGCGATGGGATTACTACCTTATCGTCGCCTGCCTGATCGCTTTCGTAATCGCTTTGCCCGCAGGCCAGACAGCGCTTGCTGCGGCAGCCGGAGCGATCTGGCTGCTGCTGACCCTGCGATTCTTCGTCATGCGCATGAAGGGAACAGTCAAGACCGCTTCGCATATTGCGGAAATGCTTGTCACGTCGGCCGTGATTCCGCCGATTGCCGTATTTTGGCGAATGGTGGGTGCATTGAAGTTTCGCGTTGCCTTAATTTGAAAGGGTCGCATGCAGCGATTGAAAATTCTTACCTGGCATACCCATGGCAGCTATCTGTACTATCTGACTCAGGCGCCGCACGACTTTTACGTCCTATCCAAGCCCGGGCGGCCGAGCGGATACGGCGGGCGATGCGGGCATATTCCATGGGGCGACAATGTATTCGACATGCCGGTCGAAGAGGTCATGAACCGGCGGTTCGACTGCATCCTGTTCCAGGACGATCCGCAATATTTCAACGACCAACATGAATTCCTGAGCGCTGCACAGCGTAATCTGCCAAAGATCTATCTGGAGCACGATCCGCCGCGGGAAAACCCGACCGACATGCGCCATCCGGTGGACGATCCCAATGTACTGCTGGTGCATGTCACGCCCTTCAACGAACTGATGTGGGATAACGGCGATACGCCGACGCGGGTGATTGAGCATGGCGTAATCGTGCCGGAAGGTGCGCGTTATAACGGCGAATTGGCGCGCGGACTGACAGTGGTGAACAACATTGCGCGGCGCGGCAGGCGCCTTGGCGGCGATATTTTTACCACCGCACGCGAACAAATTCCGCTCGATCTGGTCGGCATGGGCGCAGAAGAGCTGGGAGGAATCGGTGAAGTCGAGCTGTCAAGGCTGCCTGCTTTTTCTTCGCGCTACCGCTTCTTCTTCAATCCGATTCGTTACACAAGCATGGGACTCGCGGTTATCGAAGCGATGATGATCGGCATGCCTGTCGTCGGTCTCGCCACAACGGAAATGGCAACCGCAATCGAGAACGGCGTTTCCGGTTATGTCGACACTGACTTGCGCAAGCTGGTTTTGCATATGCAGCAGTTGCTGGACGACCCCGGCCACGCGCGAAGCCTTGGAGAGGGAGCGCGCCGGCGTGCCCTGGAGCGATTCAATATCGACCGCTTCGTCGAAGACTGGAATGCCGCATTCAAAGCGGTGGCGATGTAATCGCTCCGGAACACCGCCTGTTCGTTACGCTTTGCCACCTTAACAGAATTGACCAATCAATGACCACAAGGAGAAACAATGACGCCATCGGGAAGCTTCTTCGTTAACCGTCAGACGGCGGAAAAAGCCGTGAACATGGCGCTGCCTCTTGTCAATGAATCCATGAAATTGCGCGAGGTGGGCGAAAGCGGATTTTTATATATCGTCATCATGAATCCGACGCTTACTCCGGCCTGTTCCACCTTTGAAAACGCGGTTCTGTACGAATACGCGGTGGGGGACCGGAACAAATGGGATGCCGACTATGCCGCCTTTGCACTGGCCAAGGCGCGCGTGGCCTGGCGGACCGGCATGGACGGGCACAAGGTACAGGAGCTTTATCCCTACATGCTGACGGCGAAGGATACGGTGCTATGGGGCAGTATCGTGCTGGACGGAATCGTGGTTAGTGTGAGCGGAGCCAATCCCTGGTATGACGAGGCTTTCGCCGGGACCGTTGCGATGCTGTTGCGCGCCGGCGCAAAGGCAGGAATTCATGGCGCGCGCAGCAAGGGACTGTTCCTGAGCGAAGAGGAAAACGGAACGTAGACGCAGCATGCCGCGTGGCCGCTCGCAGCCTTGCCGCTAGCTGTAGGTGTAATACACAAGGCGAACCAGCGCCGAATCGAAGTACAGTGCGTGCCATGGAATCACGATGGCCGCACTACCGGAACGGCTCGTTAGCGTGATATAGCGAAGCTGTCGTGTCTTCGCATCGATCAGTATCGATTTCACTTTGCCGATCCGTTCGCCTCCTGCGGTCACGACCGGGCAGCCGTGCAGCAATTCGGTCGCGGAAGAATCTCTCGCAACAATGCAGGAAAAACGTCTTGCCTCTGATCTGCGCGAACCCGTCCGGGGCTCGCCATTCGTAGTAGGAGTACGTGACATACGCTTCTTTTTCAAGGTTAAGCAAGGGTTAGATTACGCAGCGGCGGATGCGGAATCCGCGTCCGTCCATGTTGTGCGCCGCGCGCTGATTGCTCCGAGGACACCGCCTATAATCCCCAGCAGCATAGACAAGGCTACCGCGCCGAATACCGCCCATGCAGCTTTGCTCGCTGTGTCCAGTGCACGATCTGCACTGGCCCTGCCGGGTTCGGATGCCTGCTCCGGCGAGCCGGACAGGATCAGCGCCTGATCGACAATCGTTTCCGCGCGCGATTGCTCAACGCCCATGGAGCCGGTCATATGCCGTATGGCCTGCTCGCGCTGACCAGCCTGTATATAGTCCTGCAGCTGCCCGAGCGATTCCGGACTGACATTGCCGCCGATCTGGCTTTTCAACATGCCCAGCACGCCTGGAGTGCGCGATGGACTCTCCACGGCCGCAGCGCCTGTCCTGGTTGCAGCTGAACCGACATTGGTAAAGATACTGTTTACCATCGATCCGGTCGCAGACGTTGCAAGCGACGCGAACAGCAGCGTGGTCACTGCCCATGTGACGACACCATGCAGTACGCCGTCCGCCTTGCGCTTCAGCCCGGTGAGACGTGCCGCCACATAGCCACCGATGAATGCGGCGATCAGCATGCTCAGTCCGGCCCAGATCAGCGGCCCCATGCCGACGCCGTCGCCTTCGGAAGCGCTGCTGGTTGATAATCCGGTCGCAATGCCGAGCAGCGTCAATACCAGCTGGATGGAGACGCCAACAGCAACGCCGGCCAGCACGGCACCCCAGCGTATCGCGGGAAACATGGGTCGTCGCAGTGCATTCGCAGCAGCATAGGCATGACCCGCATAGTCGATTCCCGAGTCAGAATGAAGGTTTGCCATACAAGGTGTCCTTACGGATTTATATATTTCGATAAAGCAAAGCAACCAGGTACTTTGCCAAAGAAAGCAGGCAACATTCGTGCCTAATTCATTTTGCTGGAAATGAGAGTGATATCGGCACGTAGGCCGATTCAATAAGCGGAGAGAGGTGTCAAGCGCAAAACGCAGCTTGCAGAGAAGTAAAGTTTGCGGGTAAAACCGGTAAAGATTTCATCAGTGTCGATGCAGTCCCGGCACGCAGGGTAGCACCGCACAGTTACCCTGCGTATGCATGTTTCGGTTATCCGGGCATGATCTGATCGGAGGCATCCCTGCCTGCACCTGCCGGATCGGGAGAATCGATGACGGCTTTCATGCGCCGCAGGAATTCACGCCGGACTCCCGCTTGCTTGAGCGGCCGGACTTTCAGCTTGCAGCGCAAGGTTATCAGAGCGTCTTCAATTTTTTCCACGCCGGCGATTTCAATGTTTCCCATGATATCGTTCGCAAATGCGGAGTCCTGGCGCATGTCTTCGTATACCCTTCTCATCATGTCGAATACACGATCCGGATCGTAATGGCGGGCGACATTCACGTCCACGACTGCATAACCGTAATCGCGGCTTTTGTTGGTAACCGTCGTGATGATTCCATTGGGTATGAAATGCACGCTCCCGTCATCATCGCGAATACGGATATGGCGCAAGGTGACCTCTTCGACATGACCTGATTTTCCGGCAGCTTCGATGAACTCGCCTTCACTCACCTGGTTTTCGATCAGCAGAAACAGGCCTGAAAAAAAATCGCGCACCAGGCTCTGAGCACCGAAACCGACGGCGACGCCAGCGACGCCCGCAGTTGCCAGCACCGGGGCAATGGAAATTCCCATTTCGCCTAAGGAAAGCATGAATGCAATTCCGATGATGACAAACAATGCCGCATGCCTGCCTACACCGACAAGCGTATCAACACGGCGAAAGTCGGCAGATTTGCCGATACGATTGATCACCTGACGCCGGAAGATGTTCAGGAAATTACGTATGAACATCAAAATGACCCAGGCCGACAACCAGACCACCACAATATGAACAAGCGATTTGAGGGACATCTCATTATCCGGTTAATTTCACATGGCGCATATTATACGTTTCCTCTCCCGCACCGGATTGCCATGAAGAAGCGTTTTTCGTAGGCATCCCATGCCAGTGAAATATTTTCAAGCTTGCGTGACAAAACATAATCTTTTCTCGTTTGGCAGGCATCGATCTTGTTCAAGTGTTGCGAATCACAGCAGAGTTATGAAGATGCCAAGCCACATAGCGCATCGTGCTTTCTTCACTTGCAAAGAAATCATCATGTCCGATGCAGGTATGTCAATTGCTTAAGCAAGGCGTGGCAAGGGACCGCA
Organism: Keguizhuia sedimenti; assembly: GCA_030715135.1. Lineage (GTDB taxonomy): Bacteria > Pseudomonadota > Gammaproteobacteria > Burkholderiales > Burkholderiaceae_D > Keguizhuia > Keguizhuia sedimenti. The sequence continues at coordinate 347,630 of JAUYVH010000003.1, forward strand.
ATCTCGGCAACTGCATTCTGATCACACCATAATTCAATACACATGGAGAAAAGATGGACACACGCAATACCATGATGGAAAACCAAGCCGGCAACGACGATGCAAACATGATAGAAGGAAAATCGATTCTGGTGACTGGCGCCGGAAGCGGCCTTGGCGCCGCGCTGTGCAAGCTTTTTGCGTCGTCCGGCGCGCATGTCATGATGGCTGAGATTCAACCAAACAAGGCGTTGGATATCGCAGAATCCTTGCGTGGCGGCCCTGGCAAGATACAAGTGGTCGAATGCGATGTGGGAAACGCAGAGTCGGCACAACGTGCAATTGATGAAACGGTCAGCGCCTTCGGCAAGATCGACGTCCTGATCAATAACGCCGGCACCGACGTCACCTGTTCGATCGATGAACTTTCCCTGGAACAGTGGGACCGTGTAATCCATACCAACCTGTACGGCCCCTTTCTCTTATCCAAGTACGCGGCACAGTACATGAAAAGAAACGGCGGCGGCCACATCATCAACATCGCATCCACTGCTGCAAAACGCGCCTGGCCGAATGCCAGTGCTTACCATGCGAGCAAGTGGGGCGTGCTGGGCCTGTCTCATGCACTCCATGCTGAATTACGCCCCGAGAACATCAAGGTGACTGCCGTGGTCACAGGCGGCATGCGCACGCCCTTCTTGCTTGACAGGTTCCCGGATATCGACCTGGAGACGCTACAGGATCCGATGAATGTTGCGCGCACAGTCAAGGGCGTATTGCTGCTGCCGTCCGAAACCGTCATTCCGGAAATCATGGTGCTGCCGATGCGCGAATCATCCTGGCCGTAATACGCAATGGCCGCTTTTCTGAATCATGGAATGCCCGCGCACCTCAGGCGGGCTGTCTTTCTTGACAAGGATGGGACACTGGTTCATGACGTGCCGTATAACATCGATCCTAGCCGTGTAAGCCTCACGCCGAACGCCATAAATGGATTACGCCTGTTGCGGGATGCGGGATACTTGCTCGTCGTGGTCACGAATCAGGCCGGAATCGCAAAAGGTTTCTTTTCAGCCAGGGATTGGGCGCACATGCAGGCCCATCTTGCAGGACTATTCGCGCGTCAGGGCATAAGGATCAGCGGATTCTATTGCTGCCCGCATCATCCGCAAGGAAGCGTCAAGCAATTTGCCACGCATTGCGCATGTCGCAAGCCCTCTCCCGGAATGTTGCTGCAGGCAGCATCCGAACATGGCATCGACTTGAGAAATTCATGGATGATCGGTGACATTCTGCACGACGTGGAAGCCGGTTCACGTGCCGGGTGCCGTACGGTGCTGATTGACAACGGCAACGAAACCGAGTGGGAAATGACATCCCGTCGCATACCCGACGTGCTGGCATCCGATCTTCTTGAAGCCGCGCAAGCCATACTCGCGGAGGACCGGAACTCAGTGGCACCAGGCTCATCTATTTTAAGAATGGACAACCCAATGACCGAATGAGTCCAGAGAAATGGCACCTCGCACGCAACATCCTGTGCATACGCCTGGATTATCTGGGCGATGTATTGATGTGCACCCCTGCAATTCGCGCCCTTAAGGAATCCGGCGCGGATCGCAACATTACCTTGCTCAGTTCGGCTTCCGGTGCTGCAGCCGCACGTTTCGTTCCTGAAATCGATTCGGTCATTGAGTATGCAGCGCCATGGATGAAAAGCAGTGCTCCGCACGCGCCATCCGCCGATCTGCAGATCGTGGAAGCATTGCGCGCACGGCAGTTTGACGCCGCTGTCATTTTCACTACCTACAGCCAGAATCCGCTGCCTTCTGCGATGTTGTGTTATCTCGCCGGAATTCCCTTGCGTATGGCCTATTGTCATGAAAATCCCTATCAGCTTCTGACCGACTGGATCCGAGATCCGGAGCCGCAGGAAACAATCCGGCACGAAGTGAAGCGGCAGCTCGACCTGGCAGCCGAAGCGGGATGCACGACCGGCAACAAACGCCTATCCTTCCGGGTGCCGGAAGACGATTCACGCTGGGCGGTGCACGGGCTGCGGGAAATGGGCATAGACCAGGCAAGGCCCTGGGTCCTTCTGCATCCGGGAGCTACCGCATCATCGCGCCGCTATCCGCCTGAACTGTGGGCCGAGGTCGCTGACGGATTGGCACAGCAACTGCGCTGCCCCCTGTTGTTCACTGGCGGAAAAGATGAAATTGCGCTGGTTGAACATATACGGCGCAGCATGCGCTGCAAGTCGCATTCGCTGGCAGGAATGCTGGATCTAGGGAAAATAGGCGCGATGATCTCTCAAGCGCCGGTCATGATATCAGGCAATACCGGACCAGCGCACATCGCCGCTGCGGTGGGTACACCGATCGTCGATCTGTACGCCTTAACCAACCCCCAGCATACGCCGTGGAACGTACCGAGCCGGGTCCTGTACCACGACGTTCCATGCCGCAACTGTTACAAGAGCATCTGTCCTCTGGGGGAAAATGTCTGCCTTACGCAGATTGATCCATTCCATGTGATTGCGGCAGCGATCGATCTGCTTGATGCGAACCGACCACGATCTGCCGCAATCGGGCCCGAAAATCCTATCGTGCATGAACCGCTCCAGGCTACATCCGTTAATCCTCCTGCTGCAAATCCATTGCCGATCTGCTCATGGCCAGATTCCGTCGTCGGCCTGTGAACTTTCGGAAGTGATTTGCGCTCGCATGGAACCGGGGTCCTTAGCAATCCGGTAGTGTAATAAGGAATTTGAACCGGGCCTTTGCTTTATCGGTTGCGCGAAATATTATTGAATGAGTGGCCGGATACTGCCATGTGCGGAATGCCGGAAACAAACCTTAACGCGGAAGGCAATCATGTCTGCACAGGAATCGGGCAACACCGGCAGTGAAGAAGTCATTGCTCTATTGACACAAGACCACCGCAAAGTGATGGAATTGTTTGATCAATTCCATCGCATCCGAAAAGGCCACGACAGCAACGGCAAGCAAATGCTGGCAGAGATTGTCTGCACGGAACTGGTCATTCATGCACAAGTGGAACGCGAAATATTGTATCCGGCCCTGCGCCGCGCTCTTGATGAACCGGAATTGCTGGATGAAGCGGAAGTGGAACATCGCATGGCGCATCAATTGATCAGCGAACTCGAATTCATGGATGCCGAAGACGAGATGTATGATGCCGAACTTGCTGTGTTATGCAATTACGTGAAACTTCATATCCACGAGGAAGAAAGCCGGATTTTCCCTAAGATAAGGGAGGCGTTGCTGGACGATTCACTCGTTCAGGCACTGAAAAGCCGGCGCGCGCAATTGCGCAATGAATTCGGAATGCCGGATGAGTATGAAGAAGGCGTTGAGCCGGCCGCTGCCCCTTGAGAAGCGTTAAATCCTTCCGCACAAATCACCGTTATCATCGCGACCGGTCCGAAATGCATTGCGTTCCCGCCTTACACATTAAGCGTTATATGCCAGGCACTTCTGCCGCGCTCCTTTTCACTTGCTCCTGCAATAATGAATCGATGCGATGCGGGCACGGTTCTGCCCGCCCCTTCTTCCGCGAAGAATATTTTCTGGAACTGTTTTAAAAAATGACGGCAGCAAGCCACACCGAAACTTGAAAATAAAAAGGCTGCAGCAGGCTGCAGCCTTTTCAAGTTAATACCAAAACTATTTATTCCGCTGCGATGCTTTTTGCCTGTTGCAGGTGCATGGCCTTGACCGTTTCGGCAGCCTTCTTCCCCGCCAGGAAGGCATGGTCGGAATTGTAATATTCCCACTCGCTGTAACGACCCGACAAGACGATATCGTATTGCGCCAGCCATGCCTTGACCGTCTCTACGTTCCTGGCGCGCTCATGGTCATACACGACATACGCATACGGCATGTCGACCAGATTCGAGGTGATGATCTTGTCGTCCGGCCGCAGCAATCCTACCTTGATCAGGTCGGAAACACAGCGGTCAACCAGCTTCTGCCCATCGACCGGCAACGGCTTCCATGGCGAGTAGGAAATCTCGCAGGTGAGTCCGAAGCCGCCCGGCGGATTGCACTCCGGGCTGGCATTGCCTTGCACGAAGATGCGGTGGAAGATCGAATCCTCCGGATAATAAATCCAGTGCTTGTCGGTGATGTCTTCGCGCCCGACGCCGATGTTGACGCAACGGATCGAGATATGCTTCAAGCCGTTTGCCGCTTCCTTGATTTCTGCCGGCACTTCGTCGCCGATCAGCTTGATCAGTTCCGGCAAGGGCATGGTGCTGATCAGGCTGTCGTACCGGAAGCGGCGCCCGTCGGCAAGCGCGACAATTTTTTCACTTGGCGAAAGCTTGACCAGATCGGCATTCATTTCCAGCTCGCCTTTTATATGAGGAACGAAGCCTTCCACCAGTGCCTGGAAACCGCCTTTGAGCGGATAACCGAAACGCGCATTCGGACCCTGCGGCTTGGCAACAGGCTCGAGCGCGCCGTCGATGATTTCCTCGAGATCCGGCAGCGGCACCCGTCCGCCCAGCCAGGAGGTCTCCATCTCCGTCAGCGGCACCGTCCACAGCTTCCTGTTGTACGGGATCGCGAAATGCTTGGCGATGCCTTTACCCCATACCTTGTAAATGAATTCCTCGAAATTGCGCGGTGCGGCGGTTCGGGCTGAACCATCCGCCATCGTCTGCGCATTCTTCGGAACGATCTCGGTACCATCCGCACAGCAGTCGGTGTTCTCGCAAACTTCGGCATCTTTCACATCCGGAGCCTGCAGCTTGGCGCCGGCCTGCTTGAGATCTCCAAAACGTGCTTCCATTGCGCCGACAATACATTCCTTGATCACCTCCGGAGGCAGGCCGTACAACGCACCCTGGAACGGGTAGCGGGTGTGCACGCCCTTGCTGTATACCCATGCTTCGCGGTTCTGCCAATGCACATTGTCGCCCAGCAGAATCTGATACAGCTTGAGCACATAGGGATCGTTCGAAAACATGATATGGCCAGCGTAATCGAAAGTGAATCCCTTATCCTCGATCGAGCGGCACCATCCGCCCACGGTAGAATTTTTGTCGATGACCATCACATTTTCGTCGAGATGGTACGCCGCGCTCAGGCCGGTCGGACCGGCCCCGACAATCAAGGTACTGATGTGTGGAATGGTTGCCGTTCGCAGAGGATTTACGCTGGCAACTGTTTCGGCAGTATCGTGCGTTTCCGGCTTCACCGTATCTGGCACAGGCTTCCGCTGCCGGCGCGATTCTTCCATCAGCTCGTGCATCCGCAGTGCAGTCGCGTCCCAAGAGGTCGATGCGACGACGGCGCGCATTTTTTCGATGCGCTGCGACCACTGCTCTGCGTTCTCCGAAAGTGCCCGTTCGCAGGCAGCCACGAATTCCTGCGCATCGTTAGCGATATGGACAATCCCGCTATAGACATCCACCACGTCGGTAACAGGCGTGCTGACGATCGGAAGTTCCGCCGCCATGTACTCCAGTGTTTTGGTGGGACTGATGAATCGCGTCGATTCATTCAGCGCGAACGGCAAGAGGCAAACGTCCCAGCCGGCGAGGAATTCTGGCAATGCCTGATACGGCTGCTGGCCGAAATAATGAATATTTGGACGTTGCGGCAGCGATGCAGGATCGATTTTTACAACCGGGCCGACCAGGACGAGCTGCCATTCAGGCCTGGCATCTGCGAGTTGCGCGAGCAATCCGGTATCGAGCCGCTCATCGATCACCCCGTAAAACCCGAGACGTGGTGCAGGAATATTGCGCTGGCCTGCAAAAGACGTGGACCGGTCAAGCGCCTTTGAAAAATGCCTGACGTCTACGCTGCTTGAAAAGCAATGTGCATTTGCATGGCGATCCCGCTTTGCACGATACAGGCTCGGCCCTCCGGTGAATACGATGTCCGCGACTTTCAATAACGCGCTTTCACGCTGCAACAGCTGTTTCGGAGCATTTTTGAACGCAGCAAGTTCGTCCATGCAGTCATATACCACGAGGCTCGGCTGCAATTCCTGCAGCAACGGCAATGCCATCGGTGTATAAAACCACACGATATGCTCGGAATGGTCAAGGGCCAGCTGACGCAAGAGCTTGCGCAACTGAGGCAGCTGGTCGTCATGGAATCCTGGCATGGCAACAGAGGTATGAGGCCGGCATACCGTGACATTAGGAAGCGGGGTCGATGTCTCCCAGCGGCTTTCTTTTTCGTCGAAGACCGGTTCCTCTACAAAAATAACGGGATAGTATTCAGCCAAGCGAGACAGCAGATGCTGCGGGCGCTGAAATACGAAATCCCAGCGCAAATGCGAAAAAACAATAATTGCTGGCATACATTCTCCTTACCGTAAGACGATTTTCAATGACTGGATTCCTCGCCGGCCGCAACTCGCGCACTGCAACGGATGCATACCGCGCTCACCGTACCGGCTGTTGATTCACATGTCCCCTTCCGAGTCGAATTTCCTGTCCTGCCGTATTCGAAGTTAATGAACTCCGGGAACGGGTGCCTCGGCATCTTTACCGGCTCCCGATCCTTAACACTCTCATATGCCAGCTTTTGCAATTGATCGGCCGATTTCTCCAGGCTTGGATTTCAACGATCTCTCCATCCAAGGGCACAGCATGCTTTCTCAGTACATAAAATCGCGCTGGTGGCAAAACCCCGATCACTTTCATTCACTTGATTTCAGAGCAGGACTTCGACGCAATGCATTATTGCGATATGACTGCCGATGCGGAAGCAGAGGAACATCGCTCCCACAATAAGGCAAAAGATATGCCCATTGAATATTTGACTGAGATTTAACCATCCTCAGGCACAAGATTCGCCGGAGTAAGAATTACAGCGAAGCGTAAAAACTACATTTCATACGCCAAACATTTGCAATCTGTTTCGAAACCGCTGGCTTCTTTATCTTTATTCGCAATCCTATGCATTCGTATTATTGTGCGTGGGCGCTCGCCCGACAGCATTGAAATATCGCAAAGACCCTCAAGTCATGGTAAAACAAAATTATCTATTGCCATGGTTCTGCTTGCAGGCAGTAAAGCATGATGGATATCGAAGAAATATTTTTCGCCATAGCATGTTTACGCCTTTCCGGTATGAATTCTGCTTCACATTTTTTAATGAGGGAAATTCCGCATTTCTTCGATGGGATCAGCGTCTTTACGAATCGATTTGCTCTGCATGACTTTCGTCACAAGCTCTTCACGGCCAATATGAATAAAGTCCATGGGCAGTGAAGTGCCGAAAAGAGAATGCAGAAACAACTCGTTCAACGCATTCATGCGCTAACCAGGATTGATAAAAATGAGCTGTGATAGATGACCAGTAATACAAGCGCGTATCAATTATTGATCGATCGTTCTTCAGACGCGGTTCTGCGTATCGGCACGGACCGCCGCTATTGCTATGCAAACTATGCCGCGACGGTTCTGCTCGGAGCCGAGGCCGGCACATTGATCGGCAAGCCGGTTTCCGACATTCCCCTATCCGGCGAATTGCTGCCGACATGGGAACACGCGGTCCAGTCTGCCTTTGCCAGCGGCGAGCCGCAATCGATCGAATTCTTTTCCAGTGCAGGACAACGCGCCTTGCACCTTCACGCAAGCGTTCTTCCGGAAGCCAACGATCAGGGCGAAACGGTTTCTGCCTTGAGCATCATCCACGACCTGAGCAAGAGGGAGCGCATGGAGAAGGAGCATGAAGACCTGCTGATGCGCGAACGTTCCGCCCGTATTCAGGCCGAGACAGCTGCGCGCGCGCGCGACGAGTTCCTTGCCATTGTTTCGCATGAACTGCGTGCTCCGCTGAACGGAATTCAGACCTGGGCACATGTTCTTGAAACCCGGCTCAAGGATGCCGCCTCATCCGCCATCGCACAGCGCGCCATCGCCGGCATTAAAACCGGCATATCTCAGCAAGTGCGCCTGATTGACGACTTGCTCGATGTTACGCGCATGATGAGCGGCAAACTGCGCTTGATCAAGCATCCGTTTATATTGCTGCCTGTCGTTCAAGCCGCCGTCCAAAGCGTCGCTGATGCCGCATCCGCCAAGCAGATCCGTATCGAATGCGATTTCCGTCTCGACGCGGAAAAGATCGACGGTGATGCCGATCGCATCCAGCAAGCCTTGTGGAATCTCTTGAGCAACGCCGTCAAATTTACTCCACAGGGTGGCCTGGTGACCGTGGAGGCAACTCGCAATGATTCGCACGCCATCATTTCTGTCAGGGATAACGGCATCGGCATTTCCAGAGACTTTTTACCTCATCTGTTCGATCGCTTCAGCCAGGAGGACACTTCCAGCACACGGCGGCATAACGGTCTTGGGCTCGGTTTATTCCTTGTCAGGCACCTTATCGAGATGCATGGCGGCCATATCAGAGCGGATAGTCCGGGAGAGCGGCAAGGTGCAAGTTTTTCCATTGAGCTCCCCTTGCGCTCGCGTCGCCAACAGTCGATCTCAGCGCTTCAGGCGGAAGTTGGAGAAGATGTAGGCCGCTTGCCAACCCTACAGGGATTGAGAATCCTTCTGGTCGACGATCAGGAAGAGGCAAGAGAATCGCTCAGCATGGTGTTGGCAGCGTCTGGTGCCAATGTTTATACCGCCGCAAGCTCGGGAGAAATATTCGAATGGTTGAATTCGATTCCGACGGAGCAGTTCCCGAATGTGATTATTTCGGACATCGCCATGCCGATTGAAGACGGCTATACGGTATTGCGCAAACTGCGCACATGGAAAGGCAATAAGGAAGAGCCGCCGCTGCAGCGGGTGCCTGCACTTGCCTTGACTGCATTTTCCCAGCGAGAGGACCGGATCCGCGCCTTGACCGCGGGGTTTCAGATGCATGTCGCAAAGCCGGTGGCTCCGGAAGAACTGATCGTGGTGATTGCAATGATGGCTGCCTCACGCTAGCGGAAACCCTTGCCCGCTATTCGAATTGCAGCCGGCTGATAAGCAGTCCGGGCTTCAACGCCAGCCTTGCATCATGGCGCAGGAGATGAATAGAGGAATATGCGATTTTCCGGCCGTCCTGTTTTGAAGATCTCCGGCCGCCTCTATCCATACATGTTGCGGTTGCCGGCAGATGCGTCATTGTCGACCTCCGGCGGGAAATGCGTTTCCTCTTCTTCATCGCCAGCGTTCTCCCCGTATTCCTCAAGCCGGTTATAGAGCGTCTTGAGGCTGATTCCGAGTATGTCGGCAGCACGCTTTTTTACGCCTCCGCAGGATTCCAGCGTAGCGAAAATTAGTTGACGGTCTACGTCGGCCAGCGATGTCCCTACCGAAACGGATAAGGTGGTCTTTGCCGAATCTTGCGAACTGAATACCGGCGTCAGCGAGCACGCATCGATGACTTCATCCGACAGAATGAATGCGCGCTGCATGTAATTTTTCAGCTCGCGCACGTTGCCGGGCCAGTGGTAGGCATTGAGGTTCTTCAAAGCCTCGGGCGCAAGAACCTTGGCACTTCGATTGGCTGCATTCAGCTCACTCAGGAAATGCTGGGCCAGGAGTTCCACATCACTGCCCCGTTCGCGCAACGCAGGGATCTTGAGAGGAAATACGTTCAGGCGGTGGTATAGATCCAGCCTGAGTTTTCCTTCACGGACCGCTTCTTCCGGATTGCGATTCGTTGCCGCAACGATGCGCACATCCGTGTCCAGTTCCTGGTGGCCACCGATACGCATGAAAGTGCCGCTTTCCAGCACGCGCAGCAGCTTGACCTGCAACTCAACCGGCATTTCGGTGATTTCATCCAGGAAAAGCGTGCCTGCGTTTGCGCGTTCAAAATATCCCTTATGCTGACGGTCCGCGCCGGTGAAGCTCCCGCGTTCATGACCGAAAATTTCGCTTTCAATCAGATGCGGAGAGATAGCGCCGCAGTTGACAGGCAGGAAGGGCTGTTTCTGGCGCAGGCTGAGTTCATGAATAGTCTGTGCAGCCAATTCCTTTCCGGTTCCGCTCTCGCCAAGCAAGAGCACGCTTGCTTCTGTGGGTGCAACGCGTGTGACATGGTCGTAGAGTGTCTGCATGGCAGGCGAAACGCCGAGCATGTTTCCAAAACGTCCCAAGCGCGTCAACTCGGTGCGAAATACATCGATTTCACTGTGTGCCTGGCTGTTGCGTGGAACGCGTGAAAGCAATGCCTTGAGCCGCCGGATATTGACCGGCTTGGTCAGGTAATCCGCAGCCCCCAGACGCAGTGCTTCAATTGCGCTTTCAATGCTGGCATGGCCGGTAATCAATACAACCTGCGTACCGGACCCGTGGCCTATGCTGGTTACCAGATCGATGCCGTTTCCGTCCGGGAGCTGCAAATCGACCAGAATAATATCCGGTCGGCGGTCCGCAAATTGAGCTTGTGCTTCCTGCACGCTCCCTGCCGATGAAACTTCAAACCCTTCGATGGCAATTAGCTCAACGAGCGCTTCGCGTGTATTCAGGTCGTCTTCTACAATAAGTGCATGTGGCATAAGATGTCAGGAACAATTCCTAGGCTGAAACCGGTAGCGAAATTTCAGTCATGCAAGCATGCCTGAACAAGCGTATCGAATTGTTCACGATACGAGAACTTCCTCATCTAAAACAGTGTGCAAATAGGCCTTGCGAACTGCGATTGCAGACTTCGGCAGGGAATGCGTACCACACTCTGCCATCTGAATGCGCTACTACTGTCCTCACAAACGTCGGCGCTTGCAATCACGTTTCACTCTTCGTGTTGTCGTATTGCATGAAGTACTTTCTTATGCGAACGACTTGGCAGTGCCTGCATAGCTGAGCAATGCACCGGAGACGCATCCGGATCCGCAGCCATCAATGAGGAGTTCTATGTATCTGATTATGCCTAAGGCAATTAGATTCCGGACTCGGCATGAGATGAGTCAAGCGAATGACCTTCTCCGCCTGATCACGATGCTTTAATTAAAGCGATGGGAGGAAATGGTCGGCAGGAACACGCCTTTACTCCCGATGCAGCTCCGCTTCATAAAAAACCCACAGGCGCTGGACCCTTTTGCAAAACGGAGCACATCAAGATATTTGCGCATGACCTGCCTTTGAGCTGAAAAGCTCAAATGTTTCTGCCAACATAAACGATTCGGCAAGACGCGGCCCGCTGCGCGAACCGCTCCTTCTCTTATCGAGCTGCACCGCCGGTGCTGCTGCCAGCTCCCGCTCCGCCAGTGGAGGAACCGGATCCGGTAGCATCTGTAGCGCCGGAAGAACCCGAGCTGCCGCCCATGGACGAGGATGAGCCACCTGCACCTGCTCCGGAGGTTCCAGAAGTGTCTCCTGATGCACCCGAACCGGACGTGCCTGAAGCACCTCCAGATGTACCCGAACCGGATGTTGCGCCAGACGTGCCGGAGCCGCTTGTGCCTGTTCCGGCAGCACCGCCGGCACCCGACGTACCACCCGTAGCGCCGGTAGCGTCTGAACCACTGGTCCCGCCAGACGTGCCCGAGGTTCCGCCTGCAGCGCCAGCTCCTGCGCCGGTTGCGTCAGAGCCTGATGTCCCGCCCGTTGCACCCGAGGTGCCGCCAGTGGCTCCCGAAGTTCCGCCAGCCGTACCTGAGGTGTCGGTGCCGCTTGTCGATGGAGCACTGCTCGAAGTACCGGACGTGCTGCCGGTAGCACCGGACGTTGCACTGCCTGAGGTATCACTGCTCGTTGCGCCGGAGGTACCCGAGGCGCCGCCTGCTTCTTCTCCACCCTTGTTGCATCCCGCAACCATTACGGTAAGCACACTTGCGGCTAGGATCACTTTCGAGGCTTTCAATAATGACTCCATTGTTTTTCCTTTCAAAGAAATTGTTAATCCAACCACATTCTTGACTCGAATATCCACGATAAGTTCTTGACCACGCTGTTTTAGTCGAGACTTCCAGAGGCACGTTCTATGCCATGCATCGTGCTTTCGTATCAGCAATGCCGGTTTAGGATTGCTGTGCCCCTCCCGCTGCAGCCCTCACCCTAAAGTGCAGTTGGAAAGGCCGCTAAGGCGCTGCTTGTCTCTGTGCGCATTTTTTATTCTGTTTTCGTGAACGGCGAAGAAATCAGACTCCTGTTGCTGAAAGCAAATGCCGCCACCGAACGACAAATTGAATTTTCACAAGAGAGGAAAAAATAAGTATGTAAATATGTCATCTCTTCTAAAATTTTTACCGGCCGCCTTTCATCCCGGGATATAGCACTGCACCAATCTATCCATGCATATGGCTTCCGAGAAATCACTCAAGCAGTTCGGCACCTTATTCGGTTCATCGGGTACGATGGAAAATCTCTATCGGCAGATCGATAAGGTTGCCATGACTGATGCCACCGTACTGCTTGCCGGAGAAAGCGGCACAGGCAAAGAGTTAATCGCACAAACTATCCACCAGCTCAGCTCACGCAAGGAGAAACCGTTCATTCCAGTCAATTGCGGCGCAATTTCCGGCCACCTGATTGAAGCCGCACTGTTCGGACACGAGAAAGGAAGCTTTACCGGTGCCGTTCGTCAATATGCGGGCTATTTTGAGCAGGCCTCGCACGGGACCTTGTTCCTGGATGAAATCACGGAAATGCCGATCGACATGCAAGTCAAGCTGCTGCGCGTGCTCGAGTGCGGAACATTCTCTCGTGTAGGCGGGAGCACCGACGTAAAGGTCGACGTAAGAATGATTGCAGCAACCAACCGAGACCCCGAGCAGGCGGTCAAGCAGGGACTGCTTCGCGAAGATCTCTTGTATCGACTCGCAGTTTTTCCGATCCGTGTTCCCGCGTTGCGGGAGCGAGACAACGATATTGAACTGCTTGCACAGCATTTTTTACGCGCGCTCAATGTAAAGCATCAAACGGACAAAACATTTTCAAAGAACTCGCTGGACAAGATGCGCGCCTATAGCTGGCCCGGAAATGTGCGCGAATTGAAGAACGCCGTACAGCGTGCTTATATTCTTTCCGGGGACACGCTCGAAATCGATGACCATCTTTCGGACGCCATGCTGGAAAAGCCGACATTGATCGACGGCGTACTGAATTTTTCAGTCGGCATGCCGCTGGCGGATGCGCAACGCGAGCTCATCCTCGCTACGCTCAAGCATTTTGAAGGGAACAAGCGGCTCACTGCCGATGCGCTCGGCATCAGCCTGAAAACCTTGTATAACCGCCTGAAAGATTACTGACAGCTGACAACGAGTTTGCGGGACTTGGCCGGCGACTGCCGGCCATTCCGCATTCCTGGCTCGCTAACCGTTAATGACCTCGCCTCCGTTCGGATGCAGTACCTGGCCGCTCATGTAAGAAGAGTCGTCACTCGCCAGGAATACATAGGAAGGAGCGATCTCGTCTGGTTGGCCGGCGCGGCCGAGCGGCACGCTGGTACCAAAGGATTCGACTTTGTCTTCAGGAAAGGTGGAAGGAATGAGCGGCGTCCATACCGGCCCCGGTGCGACTGCGTTGACATATATGCCCTTCTCGGCCAACTGCATCGACAACGAACGCGTGAAAGCTACAATTGCTCCCTTGGTCGAAGAATAATCGAGCAGTTGCGGACTGCCCCGATATGCCGTCACGGATGTTGTATTGATGATCCGTGAGCCGGCCGACATGTGGGGCAAGGCTTCCTTTACCGTATAAAACATGGCGAAGATATTCGTACGGAAGGTTCTATCCAACTGCTCCGGCGTAATATCGGCAATGCTTTTCTGCGGATGCTGTTCCGCTGCATTATTAACCAGGATATCGATTTTCCCGAATGATGCGGCAGCAGAACCGATCAGGTGCTTGCAAAAGGAGGGATCGCCGATGTCGCCGGCGAAAAGCAGACATTCCCGTCCCTCCTTCTCGATCTCGCCCTTCGTATTGTTCGCATCCTCATGTTCGTTCAGATAAGAAATGACGATGTTCGCTCCCTCCTTGGCAAAGGCGATCGCCACGGCCTTGCCGATCCCGCTGTCGCCGCCTGTGATCACGGCAACTTTGCCCTTTAATTTTCCGCTCGCAACATACTTGCGCGCATTGGATTCGGGGCGCGGCTTCATTTCTGTTTCAGTGCCGGGTTGATGGGATTGATGCTGCGGAGGAAAGGCGGTTTTCTGATCTTGCTGGCTCATTGTGCATTTTCCTTGATAATGGTTTTCAGTTGTTCCCAATTGATATGAAGAAAAATTCGTGGCTTGATTGCATGGCAGGTAAAAATTGTACAGCTCTGATTACCGGAACAGGCAAAGCTATTTCCGGATGTTGTACAGCAGCTTTTATGCCATCGATTTCAGATGACAAAAAGTGTATGAAAGGGATCGAAGCGCAAAATCGATGAATGCGGCATATCCGTGGCAGCGCCTTCATTGCGGCGACTCAGAAGAAGACGATTAGGGAGGCGAGCAAATCGCTGAAGTGTGTCCGGATAGGCGTGAGGGACCGTGCATCGCGTGCTCTATCGAGGCGCGTTCATATTGATCGGAAAAGGTTGCGCGGCATCCGGTCCATGGCTGCCTATTGCAGTGCTTATGCAGCGAGCGGTTCGATAGCCTGCAATGCGTCAAGCAATAAGTTTGGATTTCCCTGGGAAAGCTTCTTGGCATCCGATAAGGCCTGGCGGAATGCACGTGCGCCGGGGATCCCGGCAGTAAGGCCCAGCATATGGCGGGTCATGCTGTTGAGTCGCAATCCTTTTGGACCGTACTGCGCCAGTTGCGCATGAATGTAAGGCAACATGGCATGCACGACTTCGGCACGGGATTTTGGCGTCGTGCTGTCGCCGTAATAGCGACTGTCGAAGGCTGCCAGCAGATAGGGATTATGATAGCCTTCGCGCCCGATCATCACGCCATCTACATGTTGCAAATGAACATCGATCTCGGGCAGCGTCTTGATGCCGCCGTTGATGATGATTTCGAGTTGCGGAAAATCTCGCTTGAGTTGATAGGCCACCTCATAGCGCAATGGCGGAATTTCGCGGTTCTCCTTGGGACTGAGACCTTTGAGAACCGCATTGCGTGCGTGCACGATAAACGTAGTGCAGCCGGCAGCGGCGACCGCGCCGATGAAGTCGCGTACGAAACCGTAGGATTCATTTTCATCGATGCCGATACGGTGCTTTACGGTGACATCGATGGAAACCGCATCCCGCATGGCCTTGACACAATCGGCCACGAGCTGCGGCTCATTCATCAGGCAGGCGCCGAATGCACCTTTCTGCACGCGTTCGGAAGGACATCCGCAATTCAGATTGATTTCGTCGTAACCCCATTGCTCGCCGAGCCGGGCGCTTTTGGCCAGATCGGCCGGCTCGCTGCCGCCGAGCTGCAGCGCCACGGGATGCTCTTCCTGACTGAAATCGAGATGGCGCGCAACATCGCCATAAAGCAATGCGCCGGTCGTCACCATCTCGGTGTAAAGCCATGTATGGTGGCTGAGCTGGCGGTGAAAGTAGCGGCAATGCCTGTCTGTCCAATCCATCATCGGGGCTATGGACAAACGTCGAGGTGGCAATTTCATAGAATTCAACAAAGGTATTTTCGACAAGTGCAGCCAATTACAAATTAACTACGATTTTGCGACGCGGCGAGACGGAATTTGCACGGCTTGCTACCGGTCTTGACATAAAAGTACTACCATCCTGATTGGGTTGCTTCTCTCAAGAAGGATGGCTGCGGTATGACCAATACACTGAACACCGAACACTTCTGGATGCCTTTCACGGCGAACCGGCAATTCAAGAGCAGGCCGCGCATGCTGGTTTCGGCCAGCGGCATGCATTATACGACGGACGATGGCCGCCGTATTCTGGACGGCACCGCGGGACTCTGGTGCGTCAACGCCGGGCATTGCCATCCCAAAATTACTGAAGCGATCCGGCGGCAGGCAGCCGAACTCGACTACGCGCCTACTTTCCAGATGGGTCATCCCAAGGCGTTCGAAGCTGCCAGCGCCCTGGTTTCCATTGCGCCCGAAGGCCTGGACCGCGTGTTCTTCTGCAACGACGGGTCCGAAGCCGTGGACTCGGCGCTGAAGATCGCGCTTGCCTATCATCAGGTGCGCGGCAATGGCTCCAGGACCCGGCTGATCGGCCGCGAGCGCGCCTATCACGGTGTCGGTTTCGGCGGCATCGCGGTCGGCGGAATGGCCGGCAACCGCAAGCATTTCGGCCCGACGCTGGCCGGCGCGGATCACTTGCGCCATACGCTCGACATCGCAAGAAACGCATTTTCGCGCGGCCAGCCCGAACACGGTGCCGAGATCGCGGATGAACTGGAACAGCGGCTTCTCGCACTGCACGA
Source organism: Keguizhuia sedimenti (assembly GCA_030715135.1). Taxonomy (GTDB): domain Bacteria; phylum Pseudomonadota; class Gammaproteobacteria; order Burkholderiales; family Burkholderiaceae_D; genus Keguizhuia; species Keguizhuia sedimenti. Next base: position 363,896 of record JAUYVH010000003.1, read on the forward strand.
TCCAAGCACTGTCGCGGCCGTAATCGTCGAGCCGATCCAGGGTTCGACCGGTGTCATTATTCCGCCGAAGGGCTATCTGCAACGCCTGCGCACGCTGTGCGACCAGTACAGCATCCTGCTGATTTTCGACGAGGTCATCACCGGTTTCGGCCGTCTCGGCGCGCCGTTCGGCTCACAATATTTCGGCATTACGCCGGACATGATCATCTGCGCCAAGGGCTTGACCAATGCGGCGGTACCCATGGGCGCAGTGCTCGTACGGCGCGAAATCCATGATGCATTCATGAGCGCGGCGCCGGAAAACTCCATCGAGTTTTATCATGGATATACCTACAGCGGCCATCCCCTGGCCGCAGCGGCGGCGATCGCCGCAATCGACGTCTACAAGAGCAAGGGCATGTTCGAGCGCGCCGCTTCCATGGCACCGTACTGGGAAGAAGCCGTCCACAACTTGCGCGGATTGCCCTATGTAAAAGACATCCGTAATCTCGGCATGGTTTGCGGCATCGAACTCGATCCGGTGCCCGGCAAGCCAGGCGCTCGGGCTTTCGACGTGTTCCTGCGCTGCTTCTGGGAAAAAAATGTCCTGATACGTACTACAGGCGACATCATTGCCCTGTCGCCGCCGCTCATCATCGAACGGACGCAGATCGATCAGTTGCTGGAAGCAATCGCCGATGTGCTGAAGTCCCAGAAGTCCGTGCCGGACACGCACAGCATGGCAGCCGATTCGATTGCCGTTTAAGCCCTCTCGGCTTGGGCATGCCGACGGCGCGGATGCAAGGAGGTCAGCTCATTGAGCAGCAAGGCCGCGAGAACAACCACGCCTCCTGTCAGGCTTGCCCTATCCGGTATTTCTCCGGCTCCCAGCCATGCCCAGACCGGTCCGAACACGACTTCCAGCAAGGCCAGCAGGGAGATCTCCGGAGCGGATAACGAGCGTGCCGCAATCACCATCATCATGCACGGCAGTCCAAGTTGAAAAACGCCGAGCACGGCCAGAATTCCGATGTCGTGCCAGGAAGCCTGCAGGGGCCAGGCCAGCGGCAGCATCGCCAGGAGTGAAAACAGGCTGCCCAGGAGCACGGACGGGATGAGGTCGAGTTTCTGGCCGGCGCGCTTCATTACAATTACGTTCACCGCAGCGGCAAGGGGCACCCCGAGCGCAACCAGCATGCCGGCGATATGCTTTCCATCTTCCGCCTCAAGACTTCCTGCAAACATCCAGACCATGCCAAGGAAGGCAAAGATGATTGCCGCCCAGGTCCGCGGTGCGATTCCTTGTTTCAAGAACAGTAAGGCCAGCAGAGCCGTCAGCAAGGGGGCAACGCTCATCACGATCAATGTGTTGGCAACGGTCGTCATGGTCAATGCCAGCATGAAGCAACAGAACATCACGCCCCACATCAGCCCTGACAGCAGGCCCCATCGGCCGGCATCCTGAATCAGGCGCACGCTGCCGATTCCCTTTTGGCAAAAGAGCACCACGAACACGAAGAGGCCGGAAAAAACGCTGCGCCAGAATGTAATTTCGAACCCGCGCGCCGCATCCAGTTGTCTCGTCAGTACGCCGGCAATGCTCCACATGATCGCGGCGCATGCCATCAATGCGATTGCGGAACGATGCGATAGTTGTTTTCGCATGAGATGACCAAAAATGAAAAACCCGCCGATCCGAAGTCCCTGTACAAGGTCATTCGATCGGCGGGCATGTCTTTCAGGAAGTCCGGGTACTGACTGCCGGATCCGGATTAGGCTTATGCAGCTTCGCGAGAAGCCTTCTTGCGCTCGTGCTCTTTCAGGAAGCGTTTACGCAGGCGGATGCTCTTCGGTGTGACTTCCACCAGTTCATCGTCATCGATGAACTCGACTGCATACTCAAGCGACAATTCGATCGGCGGCACCAGGCGTACTGCTTCGTCGGTGCCGGATGCACGCACGTTGGTCAATTGCTTGCCCTTGATCGGGTTGACGACCAGATCGTTTTCACGCGAGTGGATGCCGATGATCATGCCTTCGTAGACCGGATCGTTGTGGCTCACGAACATGCGGCCGCGATCCTGCAGTTTCCAGATCGCGTAAGCCACGGCAGCGCCGTCGTCCTGCGAAATCAGCACGCCGTTGCGGCGTCCGCCCAGTTCACCTTTCGAGGTGTCGACCGGTGCATATTCATCGAACACATGGCTCATCAAACCCGTGCCGCGCGTAAGCGTCATGAACTCGCCCTGGAAGCCGATCAGGCCGCGCGCAGGAATGCGATATTCGAGGCGGACACGGCCTTTGCCATCGGATTCCATGTTTTGCAGATCGCCGCGACGACGACCCAGTTCTTCCATGACACCGCCCTGGCTGGTTTCTTCGACGTCGACGGTCAGATTTTCGTACGGCTCGTGGCGTACGCCGTCCACCATCTTGAACACCACGCGCGGACGCGACACGGCCAGCTCGAAACCTTCGCGACGCATGTTTTCGATCAGAATCGTCAGGTGCAATTCGCCGCGGCCCGATACTTCATACGTCGAGTCGTCGCCTTCAGCCTGCACTACGCGCAAGGCCATGTTGGACTTCAACTCGCGATCCAGTCGGTCACGGATCTGGCGAGTGGTGACGAACTTGCCTTCGCGGCCCGCCAATGGCGAGGTGTTCACCATGAAGTTCATGGTCAGGGTCGGCTCATCGATTTTCAACATCGGCAAGGCATTCGGTGCGTCGACAGCGCAGATGGTGCTGCCGATACCGATTTCTTCGATGCCGTTGATCAGAACGATATCACCGGCCATCGCTTCATCGACCAGTACGCGATCCAAGCCCTTGAATGTCAGTACCTGATTGATACGCGCCTTGGTTGGCTTGTCTTCAGGGCCATTCATCCACACAACCTCCTGACCGCCCTTGATGCGGCCGGCCAAGATGCGGCCTACACCGATCTTGCCGACGTAGGAAGAGTATTCGAGCGATGTAATCTGCAACTGCAGCGGCGCATCGGGGTCATCCTCACGTGGGGGAACGTGCTCCAGAATCGCATCAAACAAAGGCTCCATGGTGCCTTCGCGGACGGTATCTTCCAGCCCAGCATAGCCCTTGAAGCCCGATGCATATACGATAGGAAAGTCCAGCTGCTCATCGGTAGCGCCCAGCTTGTCGAACAGTTCGAAGGTGGCGTTGACCGCTTTTTGCGGATCGGCATTTTCACGGTCGATCTTGTTGACCACAACGATGGGCTTCAGTCCCAGAGCAAGAGCCTTGCGCGTGACGAAACGCGTTTGCGGCATCGGGCCTTCCTGTGCATCGACCAGCAGCAAGACGCTGTCCACCATCGACAGCACGCGCTCCACTTCACCGCCGAAGTCGGCGTGGCCCGGAGTGTCGACGATGTTGATATGTGTGCCCTTGTACTCGACAGCACAGTTCTTCGACAGAATCGTGATGCCGCGTTCTTTTTCAATGTCGTTCGAGTCCATCACGCGCGCATCGACCTGCTGGTTTTCGCGGAATGTGCCGGACTGGCGCAGTAACTGATCGACGAGCGTGGTCTTGCCATGATCGACGTGGGCGATGATGGCGATATTGCGAATGGCGCGTTTGGTATTTGACATGGTTTTGCTGGATATTAGGCTTCGGAAAACCCGAAATTATAGCATGTGACGCTAATTGGATTCAAAAAATCCTTGAATTTTCAAGGAGTTGCCAACAAATGATTGACAAAATTTCAGCACAATACGTATGCCTTGGCATCAAAGCAAGCTTGAGCGATTACGGAATTACCCTGCGATCAGGCGTTCCGGCGCAAGAATGCCGAATTCGCGGACCTGCGCAGTACCGAGCAGACGCTTGTCTGCCTCCCGGTACACTCTGACCCGCCCTGCATCTGGCGTGAAGGCAACACCTTCCTTTATCAATGGCAAACGTTGGCCGTGCAGAAACCGGCGTGCCAGTTCATCGGGCAAAAAAATCACCGGGAATGAACCCAGCATGGAATCGACCGGCAACAAGACCGTGGTCCGGTTTTCTTCTGCAAGTGCAGCCAGCGCATCGAGTCTTATTGAATTCTCCAGCGAAAGTTCACCGACTCGTATCCGGCGCAGTTGCTGCAAATGGGCGCCGCAGCCCAACGCCTTGCCAATGTCTTCGCCCAATACGCGAATATAGGTACCCTTGCTGCAAGTGACGCGCAAGCTTAAATACGGCGACTGAAAATCAAGAACCTCAATTTCCCGGATCGTCACCCGCCTCGCCTCTCGCTCCAAAGTAATACCTGCACGCGCATATTCGTACAAGGGCTTGCCATCGCGCTTCAAAGCGGAATGCATCGGCGGCACCTGGAGGATTTCGCCGCGAAAGCGGTCGGTTACAGCGCGCGCCTGTTCCGACGTCAGGTTCACCGCGTTCGTCGCAAGGATTTCACCTTCGGTATCGCCAGTGGTAGTGCTTATGCCTAGATGAACGACCGTGTCATAGGTTTTATCTGCATCCAGCAAGTCCTGCGTAAATTTGGTCGCTTCGCCAAAGCATAGCGGAAGCAGGCCGGTAGCGAATGGATCGAGCGTGCCGGTATGGCCGGCTTTTGCGGCATTCAACAGACGCTTGGATTGAATCAACGCATCATTGCTCGATAAGCCCACCGGCTTGTCCAACAGCAAAATGCCGTCAAGCGCTACGCGTTTTTTTTTGATCGGGTTACTCGCCATGCAAAATCGGGACAAGCATTGAGGGGGATTGTTCCAGAAAATTGATTCGCGCAGAAATCAGGCGTCGTCCGCATCCTTGGCTCGGGTCGCATTAGCTTCATCGATGAGCCGCGAGAGCTCGATGCCGCGTGCGGTTGACGTATCATGCACGAAATGCAGTTCCGGCGTCGCATGAATCGTCAAACGGCGTCCAAGTTGCATGCGCAAAAAACCGGAAGCCTTGCGGAGACCCGCAACAGCATTACGGACCGCTTCCGGATCGTCGTTGAGCATCGTGAAGAACACTTTTGCATGTGCATAATCCGGCGTCACCTGTACCTCGGTGATAGTGATCATACCGACACGCGGATCCTTCAGCTCGAATGAAATGATTTCGGCAAGGTCGCGTTGGATCTGATCGGCAACACGCTGGCCGCGAGCGGGGATGGATTTGCTGTGCTTTGCCATAAGAGTTCCGAATGCGTTTACAGAGAGAAGTCCACAGGATCAAGCATTTGTCGTGCCCGATCGCATGTGAATAATTTACAAGCGTGGGAGAAAATAAAGAGGCAGGCAAGGCATCGAAGAGCTCTCTGCCTGCCTCTCGCGATTACAAGGTTCTGGCGACTTCCTGAACCTCGAACACTTCCAGCTGATCGCCTTCCTTGATGTCGTTGAAATTCTTCAGCGACAAACCGCATTCGAAACCTGCCTTGACTTCCTTGACGTCGTCCTTGAAGCGCTTGAGCGAGTCAAGTTCACCAGTCCAGATAACGACATTGTTACGCAGCAGACGAACATGCGCTCCACGGCGTACCAAACCTTCCAGCACATAACAACCGGCAATTGCACCGACTTTGCTGACCATGAATACCTGGCGGATTTCCACCAGGCCAAGTGCCTGCTCACGTTTCTCCGGTGCCAGCATGCCCGACATTGCGGCCTTCACATCGTCGATCGCATCGTAAATGATGTTGTAGTAGCGGATGTCGATGCCGTTCGTTTCAGCCAGCTTGCGCGCGGATGCATCTGCACGCGTATTAAAGCCGATGATGACAGCCTTCGAGGCCAGTGCCAGGTTCACGTCGGATTCGCTGATGCCGCCGACCGCTGCGTGAACGATCTGCACGCGAACTTCGTTGGTCGATAGTTTTTGCATGGAAGCGACCAGCGCTTCCTGGGAACCCTGAACGTCTGCCTTGATGATGAGAGCGAGATTCTTGACTTCGCCTTCGGCCATCTGGTCGAACATATTTTCCAGTTTTGCAGCTTGCTGCTTGGCCAGCTTTACGTCGCGGAACTTGCCTTGTCTGAACAAGGCGATTTCACGCGCCTTGCGCTCGTCTGCCATGACCATGACCTCTTCACCCGCGGCGGGCACTTCGGTCAAGCCCTGGATCTCGACAGGAATCGAAGGTCCTGCGTCCGTAACGCTCTTGCCGGTTTCATCCAGCATGGCACGCACGCGTCCATAAGATGATCCCGCGAGCACTACATCGCCGCGCTTCAATGTTCCGGCCTGCACCAGGATAGTCGCAACCGGGCCACGACCCTTGTCCAGTTTGGCTTCGATAACCAAGCCCCGTGCCGGAGCGTCTACCTGCGCCGTCAATTCCAGCACCTCAGCTTGCAGCAACACGTTTTCCAGCAGGTTATCGATACCTTCTCCGGTTTTTGCCGAAACAGGAATAAACGGCGATTCGCCGCCATACGCTTCCGGCACAACCTGCTCGGCGATCAATTCCTGCGTGACGCGATCCAGATTTGCGCCCGGTTTGTCGATCTTGTTGATTGCCACGACAAGCGGTACGCCTGCCGCCTTCGCATGAGCGATCGCTTCCTTCGTCTGCGGCATGACGCCGTCATCCGCAGCAACGACCAGAATCACGATATCGGTAGCCTTGGCACCGCGTGCACGCATGGCGGTAAATGCCTCGTGGCCCGGCGTATCAAGGAAAGTAATTACGCCACGAGGACTTTCGACATGGTACGCGCCGATGTGCTGCGTAATGCCGCCGGCCTCGCCGGATGCAACCTTGGTGCGGCGAATATAGTCGAGCAGGGAAGTTTTACCATGATCAACGTGGCCCATGACAGTAACCACAGGCGCGCGTGGCAACGCTTCCGCATCGGCATTCTGCATGCCTACTTCAAGCAAGGCTTCCGGATCGTCCAGCTTGGCAGCATGTGCCTTGTGGCCCATCTCTTCGACCACGATCATCGCAGTCTCCTGGTCCAGCACCTGGTTGATGGTTACCATCTGGCCCAGCTTCATCAATTGCTTGATGACTTCCGAGGCCTTGACGGACATCTTGTGCGCAAGCTCGGCAACAGTGATTGTCTCGGGCACAAACACTTCCCTGACTACTGCTTCCGTCGGAACCTGGAAGTTGCTTTCACGCTCCTCATGATGACCATGGCGCTTGCCTTTCGGACCGGCGCGCCAGCTGTCGCGCGCGCCAGATGTGGCGGCGCCTCCGCGTGTCTTCATTCCGACACCACGCTTCTTAGCAGCTTCATCCTGCCAGGTTGAGGATACATTTGCCGACTTGATCGATTTCTTGTCGACTCCGACAACAGGTTTCTTTTCCTCTTTTTTCTCGCCTTTCTTTTCAGCGGGCTTGTGCAGGGTGCCCTCCGCTGCCTTTGCAACAGGCGCGGGTTCAGGTGCCTTGATGACCTTGCGCGGCGCATTCATCATTGCCTTGATCTGCGCGACCTCGTCCGCGACCAGTTTGCGTGCGCGTTCGGTAGCTGCCGCCTTTTCATGGGCTTCTTTTTCCAGCTCGGCGTTTTTCTTTCTGGCTTCCTCCGCGGCTGCGCGCTTCTGCGCTTCGTCCGCTTTTGTCTCTTCGGACCGTGATTGATCGGCCGCGGCTTCCGCTTGGGCAGCAGCGCGCTCTGCTTCGAGGCGTGCCTGCTCCTTGGCTCTCGCTTCAGCCTGTTCCGCTTCGAGCTTGGCCAGGCGCTCCTGCTTCTCGCGCAATTCAGCTTCCTGGCGTGCCATCAGCTCCGCATGACGGCGTGCTTCTTCCTCACGGCGTGCCGTTTCGGCTTCGTCAACAATCGGTGCAGGAGTCGCTGCCGGAGCCGGCTCGGCAACCGGTTCATCGCGCTTGATAAAGGTGCGCTTCTTGCGAACTTCGACCTGGATGGTACGCGACTTACCCGTCGCATCGGCCTGCTTGATTTCCGTGGTTTCCTTGCGCGTCAGCGTAATCTTCTTCTTCTCGCCATCCTGCGCTACACCATGTACACGGCGCAAATGGCCCAAAAGCTTGTCCTTATCCTCTTTTGACAAAGGATCGGACTCCGAACTCTTTTCAACGCCTGCAGCACGCAACTGCGTAAGCAGAAGATCCGCTGGCATTTTCAGCTCGGTGGCAAATTGGGCTACGTTGTTACTCGCCATTCATTCCTCTTTTCTGTGTGACGCGATGTTGCAGTTTTTATGCAACAATCATTTTTGCTCGGTCAAGCTCCATGCTTTTGCCTGCAAGGCTTTGGCGCGGTCATCATATTTGGCGTCGATCAGACGCATTTCATCATCGGTCACGTCTGCAAATTGAGTTTCAATCAATTGCCGTGCCCGATCGGTCGACAATGCCAGGATCGCGCCGAATTCGTCGTATGCAAGTCCCGAGAAACCTTCCAGGGTCTTGATGCCTGCAAGCCCAAGCTTGCCGGCTGTGACGCGATCAATGCCATCCAGGTTGATCAGGGCATTGTCCATGCCTTCCAGGCCTTCTTCAGAAGCAATTGCCTCAGTTACCAATGCGTCACGAGCACGATTACGCAATTCGTTGACTGTTTCTTCATCGAAGGATTCGATCTCAAGCATCTCGGTAATCGGCACGTAAGCGATTTCTTCCAGACTTGCAAAACCTTCCTGCGCCAGGATGTCAGCCACCTCCTGGTCGACATCGAGTTTTTCCATGAAGAGCGTACGAACTGCTGCGGTTTCCTGTGCGGATTTGTCCGCCGACTCTTCTGCGGTCATGATATTGATCTGCCATCCGGTCAACTCCGACGCCAGGCGCACATTCTGCCCGCCGCGCCCGATCGCAATCGCAAGATTCTCTTCATCGACCACTACATCCATCGCATGCTTTTCTTCATCGACGACGATCGAAGAGACGTTTGCCGGTGCCAATGCGCCGATGACAAATTGTGCCGGATCTTCCGACCACAGGACGATGTCGACACGCTCCCCGCCCAGTTCGCCCGTTACGGCCTGCACACGCGAACCGCGCATGCCGACGCAGGTGCCAATCGGATCGATCCGCTTGTCGCTGGTAAACACTGCAATCTTTGCCCGAACCCCGGGATCGCGAGCCGCCGACTTAATTTGGAGCAAGCCCTGTTCGATCTCAGGCACTTCCAACTCAAACAGCTTCATAATAAATTCTGGAGCGGTGCGAGACAAGATCACTTGAGGGCCGCGTGCGTTGCGTTCAATGCGCAATATGTAGGCACGCACCCGGTCACCGATACGAAGGTTTTCCTTGGGAATCATTTGATCCCGCGGCAAACGCGCTTCAATCTTTCCGGACTCCACGATCGCGTCGCCGCGCTCCATCCGCTTCACTGTGCCGGTAACAAGCGAATCGCCACGTTCCAGGAAGTCGCTCAGTATCTGCTCACGCTCTGCATCACGGATACGCTGCAGGACAACCTGCTTGGTATCCTGCGCGAAACGGCGACCGAAATCGACGGATTCGATCGGTTCTTCGATATAGTCATCCACCTCGATGTCAGGAATCTGCTCCTTTGCCTCGAAATGAAGGATTTCCTGATCAGGAAGTTGCAAACCCGCATCGTCAGGCACCACATGCCAACGGCGGAATGACTCGAATTCGCCTGTGTCGCGATCGATAGCAACGCGGATGTCCACATCGCCTTCGTAACGCTTTTTAGTCGCTTGCGCGAGCGCGTGCTCCAATGCGCCGAAGACGATATCTTTATTCACATTTTTTTCGCGTGCCAGCGCATCGACCAACAATAAAACTTCGCGACTCATGCTTTGCGGCTCCTAAAATCGACTTTCGGCACCAAACGTGCCTTATCCACGTCGGCCAGCTCAAATTCCAGCAGAGCAGGCCCATCATTTGTTTCAAATTCCAGCTTCAGCTTCTCACCTTCAGGCTCATGCAAAATGCCCTGAAACGACTTGCGGTTAGCAGCGCCCGCCATCGGCATGCGCAGTTTCACGATTGCTTCCTGCCCCGCAAATCGCTGAAAATCGGCGACTTTCTTGAGAGGCCGATCCAGGCCGGGAGAAGAAACCTCCAGCCGCTCGTAAGGAACGTTTTCAACGGTCAGCACATGCTGGAGCTGATAGGTCACTTTTGCACAATCTTCAACCGTGACTGGGCCGGGATGCTCTGCGCTCGGCAAAAAGTCGATATAGACACGCAACAAACCGCGCGCCGCATGTTCAAGATCGACCAATTCATATCCCATGCCGCCGATCGTCGTTTCAATCAGTTGCGACAATTGCAAAAAAATTCTCCGACTCTGGTGTATAAATTCTTATTGCACAAAACAGCCGCACGGCTGAATCATTAGGCAATACGAAAACTGTTTAACAAAAAAAAAATGGGCAAACCGCCCATCTTTTTATCGTTAAGCCGCCATGCACTTCTTCAAGCGCCGAACGGAAACTTTGTCAAGCCTCAAATTATATAACATTAATTCATGCGCCGCAATCCAACATCTGGCTTACGCCCGGGAAGTCCCGGGCAAGCGTGCTGCAAAACCAAGTTAAAAAAGGGGCTTATGGCTTTGTACGCCGGCGCTGGCCGGAAAAATTCCCGTATTGCTCCGACGGACGTGCCGCACCCGACCCACGGCGCGGCGCAGCTGAACTGGCGAAGCCCAGGGAAGTCTGCAGCGGATCAGGCTGGCGGGAGCGGGGCTTGCCAACCGGCCGCCCCTGACTCTGGCCCTGCCCCGGACCCGGACTTTGCCATTGGCCTGGGCCAGCAGGGCGGTTAGATGCCCTTCTATTCCCCGCCTGAAAATCATTGCCGCCCTGGCCTTTTGCACCCTGGCGACCTTTTTGCTGCGGGTTTTGCGCAGATGGGCTGTTCAATCCGCTCATGGCCAGCAAATCGCGCACGGCATGCTCGTCCATCTCCTGCCAGCGCCCGCGTTTAAGGCCGCGCGGCAGCGTAATAGCGCCATATCGGGTACGGATCAGACGTGACACGGTCAAACCGACTGCCTCGAACATGCGACGAACTTCGCGATTACGACCTTCGCCTATGGTGACGCGATACCACTTATTGATGCCCTCGCCGCCTCCGTCCGCAATTTTTGAGAACTGGGCAACGCCATCATCCAGTTCAACGCCGCTCAGCAATTTTTGCCGCATTCCCTCTTCAAGCTCGCCCAAGGTACGAACGGCGTACTCACGCTCGATACCGTAACGCGGGTGCATGAGCCTGTTGGCAAGATCGCCCGAGGTTGTAAACAACAGCAAACCTTCGGTATTGAAGTCCAGTCTTCCCACCGCCAACCATTTTGCTGCCTTCATATTAGGCAAACGGTCGAAAACCGAGGTGCGCCCTTCCGGATCGCTATGGCTCACAATTTCGCCGGCCTGCTTATGATAGATCAGCACACGCGGTGGACGCTTGCTGATTTTGCGCTGCACCAGCTTGCCATTGATTCTGACCTGATCGGTTGGAAGAATGCGTTGTCCAATATGCGCCGGCTCACCATTGACCGACACCCTGCCGGCAATAATGAGTTCTTCCATGTCTCGTCGCGATCCCAAGCCCGCTTCCGCCAATACCTTGTGCAATTTTGGCGCATCGTCGTCCGCGCTCAAGTCCCGCCGAACCTGCTTTGCCTGTTGCGAACGCGCTCCGTTGCGGCCGCCCGATCCATTCTCCGCCTTATCCTCACTGTCAGCCTGATCAAAAGCCTCAGAGGTGACAAAAGAAAATACATCATCAGGATTATTGGTCTCGACACCGTCTTTCCGGCGTACCGCTGCCTTGCCGTTTCGGCGGTCTTCCGGCTGCCGGGAACGTTGCTGTGGCCTGCCGTTTTTTTGAGGACGTGGCTGAGTTTGCGTATCGCTTGATTCGGATTTCACATTTTCGTCTGAAAACAGTGCTGCCTGCACCGCTTCAACCCCCGCGGGTTCCAGATTGGATTCATGCGTACGAGGCTTCTCCTCATTACGCCGCTCGCCATTCTTATGGTTTGCATCGCCCCGCGATCTTGCGCGTCGCAGGGTACGAGGGCCGCGCAGTCCCCGCTTTTGCGGCTGACTATTCTTTTCAGTACTTTGTTCGGCTTGATTTCCGTTTTCGGATTTTTCTTTGACTTGCGAAGGATTTTCAGCTGTTGGAATCACTGAGGAATCGTCATTGGAATTAGGCAGGGTCATCATTCGATTTTTGGTTAGGTCGTTCAGCCTGATCGGCTGATTTTGCTTCGCCATCAGGAGGCAGGTCGTCATCAGCGGATGCTTGCTCAAGCACTTCCATATCCGCTGGCACCATGGCTTCAGACTTTTCCACGATATTTTCCGTCAATGGAAATATGCCGTTGTCGGCATCGGCGACAAGTTCACTCGGAAGATTAATGTCAGCTTCCTCTAAACGGGACTGCAGACCAGCTTCGAGAGCCTGGAGCTCGGTCAGTTCCCCGGTTGTTTTATCGCCGGCCAATTCTTGCAATGGCGGTAATTGATCAAGTGACGTCAATCCCAGGTCATCAAGAAATTGCCTGGTTGTCGCAAAAAGAGAGGGACGTCCCGGAACGTCGCGATGTCCGATTGATTCAATCCAGCCGCGATCTTCCAGCATTTTAATCGTTTGCGAATTTACGGTTACGCCGCGAATTTCCTCGATATCGCCCCGCGTGACCGGCTGCCGGTAAGCGATAATTGCCAGAGTCTCAAGCGTGGCACGCGTATACTTGGGCGGCTTTTCGGGATTGAGTCGTTCCAGATAAATCTTCATTTCAGGACGGCTCTGAAAACGCCATCCGGTCGACAGGCTTACCAGCTCAATGCCTTTATCCGCCCAGTCGCTCCGCAATTCTTCAAGCATTTGCCTGATTTTTTCCGTGCCGATCTCTTCGCCGTCATCATCATGCTCGACATAAAGCTTTTTCAGATCGTTGACGGACAAAGGCTCATGCGTGCATAGCAATGCGGTTTCGAGGACCTTTTTCGCCTCAGCTGTATTCATGTGCGATTCTTGTTTGACTTTTTAGTTGCAAATGCAGAGATTAATTCAACGGCCTGCATCAACCCTTGATGCAGTCTGGTTTGAGAACCTGTTGATACTGCTTTCCGACGCTCTTTTTATTGGAGGTGTAATGCTGAGCGGGATTTACTAAGAATTCTTGGTTGCGGGGGCAGGATTTGAACCTACGACCTTCGGGTTATGAGCCCGACGAGCTGCCAGACTGCTCCACCCCGCGTCTGAAGATGTGAACTATACATGGTATTGAATACTTATGCAAACTCCTTCTGGCATCATTTCAAGGTGATACACTTCTGTTGAATTATTCGATTCGCAAATCGCCCGGAATCCGCCTGCATCACTCCGGGATGCTTGCTAAGCACCTACCCTAATTTGCCATTTATTTTCATGAAATTTTGTTCTGAGTGCGCTCAGCCCGTATCCTTACTGATTCCGCCGGACGATACCAGACCGCGATATGTATGCGGTCAATGCGGCACCATTCATTATCAGAATCCCAAAATGGTCATTGGCTCGGTTCCTGTGTGGCAGCGCGATGGAGACACGCAGATTCTTCTTTGCAAACGAGCGATCGAACCTCGGCTTGGATACTGGACCTTGCCAGCAGGGTTCATGGAAAACAACGAGACAACGAGCGATGCCGCATTGCGTGAAACCCTTGAGGAAGCCGGAGCAAGGCTTGAACTGCATCAATTATTTTCGCTGCTCAATGTGCCGCATGCTCATCAGGTGCACATGTTTTATCGCGCCACGCTACTCGATCTAGATTTCTCCGCCGGCGTTGAAAGCCTGGATGTACGCCTCTTTTCCGAAGAAGAAATACCTTGGGACGACATTGCGTTCCCGACCGTTGCACATACCTTGAAATTCTTTTTTTCGGATCTTGAAAAAGTCCGGCACGGCGGAAATTTCGAGCTTCATACACATGACATTATCAAACCCGCCATCAGATAGCCTTCAAGCACTGAACGCCGGCACAAGCCGGCGTATTAGGGCGCGTGCAAAATCATGTGCATTGATTAGATATGTCCCTAAGGAATTGACCGAATGCACAGCGAATGGCGGGTCCTCGTTAACCGGCAGCTCCCGGCATTCGGCATCGAAGTGGCGCACCTTGCCTTCCTTCGGGCACATGCGTCAGAAGATTTCAAGAATTGAATTGGCCTGCCTCCAGTCGCAAGCCGAAACCCGGCTTGGGTTTACCAGTTTGCCTCACGCTCCGGAGTAGCCGTGATTTTATGAACCGACAAATCGGCACCATCGAATTCCTGCTCCGGATCCAAACGGATACCGACCATCCGCTTCATGACGCCGTAAATCACAAATCCGCCAAGCAAGGCAATCGCGATTCCGCAAAGCGTTCCAACCAGTTGCGACATGAAGGAAACACCACCCAATCCACCCAGCATTTTAGATCCGAAGATGCCTGCGGCAATTCCTCCCCATGCGCCGCACAATCCATGCAAGGGCCATACGCCAAGCACGTCATCGATTTTCCACTTGTTTTGCGTCAAGGTGAACATGCTTACGAAAACAGCTCCGGCTATGGCGCCCGTGATCAAGGCGCCAAGCGGATGCATGACATCGGAGCCTGCGCATATTGCAACCAGTCCGGCCAAAGGCCCGTTATAAGCGAATCCCGGGTCGTTTTTACCCGCGAGGACTGCGGCAAGAGTTCCCCCAACCATTGCCATCAAAGAGTTTATCGCCACCAGGCCGCTTATTTTATCGATGGTCTGCGCGCTCATGACATTGAACCCAAACCATCCGACCGTAAGTATCCATGCCCCCAAAGCAAGGAACGGGATACTGGAAGGCGGGTGGGCCGCAATGGCGCCGTCTTTTGAGTACCGACCTCTGCGCGCGCCGAGCATGAGAACAGCCGGCAATGCGGCCCATCCGCCAACGGCATGCACCACGATTGATCCGGCGAAGTCATGAAATTCGGATGAAAACATTTCTTTAAGCCATGCCTGCCATCCAAATCGCTGGTTCCAAACCATCCCTTCAAAAAAGGGATATACCAATCCGACCAGAAGCGCCGTAGCGAGCAACTGCGGATAGAATTTGGCGCGTTCCGCAATACCGCCGGAAATAATGGCCGGAATAGCTGCGGCAAAAGTAAGGAGGAAGAAAAATTTTACTAGTTCGAAACCGTTCTTTTCCGCGAGCACCTCGGCACTGCTGAAAAAATTGATTCCATATGCCACGCTGTAGCCAATAAAAAAATAGGCAATCGTGGAAATGGCAAAATCCACTAAAATTTTGACAAGGGCGTTGACTTGATTTTTTTTGCGAACTGTACCAAGTTCCAGAAAGGCGAAACCTGCATGCATCGCCAAAATCATGATGGCCCCGAGTAAGATAAACAAAGTATCGGTACCATTTTTAAGTGCATCCATGCCAAGCTTCTCCCTATAAATGTGCAAAATATTGCTTTATCCTTTCAATTAAGCAATATTTATTCCAATTTAGTGCATGACATTAACTTATTGATTTAAATAATTATTTTTATAAAGCATTATTTATTTTAAAAACGAAGCACCTCAATCGTGCAAATGAGGCTCCAGATTGGTGAAAAACCGTGATCCCATGGCTTGATAAAACCGCTCCTTTTCCAGACGTTTCGGAAGCCCTGACCGAAATGGAAGGCGCCCCGGGCTTGCTAGCTGCGGGTGGCGATCTGTCGCCGCAGCGCTTGCTGGATGCGTATCGTCATGGGATTTTTCCCTGGTTTTCCGAAGGACAGCCCATTCTTTGGTGGAGCACTGATCCGCGCATGGTTTTATTCACAGAATGCTTTGCCATTTCCCATAGCTTGAAAAAGAAGCTGAAGCAGGTGCAAAAGAGCATGCATACTGACAAGCGCTGGGAGGTGCGCTTCGACACGGCCTTCGAAGAAGTCATGCATGCCTGCGCCGCTCCGCGCAGGGAAGGTGCCGGCACATGGATATCGCCATCGATCGTAAAAGGATATTGCGCCTTGCACAAAGCAGGCTACGCTCATTCCGCAGAGTTATGGCTTGACAAGCAACTTGTAGGTGGTGCCTACGGTGTATGTATCGGAAGAATGTTTTATGGCGAATCAATGTTCGCCAAAGTCAGCGATGCATCGAAAATTGCACTTGCCTATCTTGTACATTTCTTGCGTCAGAACGGTGTTGCCCTGATCGACTGCCAACAGGAAACCTCGCATCTTGCATCCCTGGGAGCTGCGCCCATATCCAGAAATGAATTCATTCGATATCTGCAGCATGCAATCGCACAGCCGGAAATTAAAACATGGAAACCAATTGATTTATTTTGAATCCCTGTATGAAAAGTTTTATTTGGCGCTGATAAAACAGTGTACAGTTCAAATACCTGCATTGCCGTTTCCAATCGCACATGACGCATCTTAAAGACCTGCCCTTTTCGACCCTGCAGTTCTATGCGACTGCGCCATATCCGTGCAGTTATCTGGAGGATAGGCAAGCCCGCTCGCAAGTTGCCACTCCCTCCCATCTTATTAATGCCGATATTTACTCGGAACTTGTAAGAAACGGGTTTCGCCGGAGCGGAATTTTTACTTATCGCCCATATTGCGATGGCTGCCAAGCCTGCGTACCGGTACGCGTCGATGTCAAAGCATTTGTTCCGAACCGCAGCCAGCGACGCGCGCAGAACCGGCATGGAGACCTCGTTCCCTGGGTATCCAACCTTGCGTATGTTAATGAACACTACGAGCTTTATCTGCGCTACCAGGCAGCGCGCCATGCAGGCGGCGGAATGGACCAGGACAGCCGTGACCAGTATGCGCAGTTCCTGCTGCAGAGCAAGGTGAATACCCGGCTGGTCGAATTTCGTGATCCGGGCGGCAGCTTACGCATGATCAGCATCATCGACATTCTGGAAGACGGGCTGTCTTCGGTGTACACGTTTTACGATCCTGACGTTACGGGAGCCAGCTACGGAACCTACAATATCATGTGGCAAATTGCGCAGGCAAAAGAGTTGAATTTGCCTTATGTGTATCTGGGATATTGGATCCAACGCAGTGAGAAGATGGCCTACAAAATCAATTTCAGGCCAATCGAGGTATTGCAGCAAGGCAGATGGCGACCGCTGTAATTGCCGACCTATTTCCTGTTTTTGCATATGCCTTTTCCTGACAGCAAGCTAAAATAGCGCTTTAACAATCCTCTGTTTTTGCGCTTGGACCGGCTGGTCCGCCCAGGCTTACTGCAAGCTTTCCATCGTGTCAGAAAAATTACTTTACACCTTAGCACGCCCTCTTCTGTTTTCGCTCGACGCCGAAACTGCCCATAATCTGACCTTGCCGGCCTTGCAAAAGGCTGCAACGCTTGGTTTGCTCAAACCAGCTACTCCGGCTCGAGACGAAGCGCGCATGGTGATGGGAATCCGTTTTCCTAATGCAGTCGGACTGGCTGCCGGTCTGGACAAAAACGGTGCCTATATTGATGGCCTTGCAGCGCTTGGCTTTGGGTTTATCGAAGTCGGAACCGTAACGCCGAAAGGGCAGCTTGGAAATCCCAAGCCGCGCATGTTTCGCTTGCCAAAGTCGCAAGCGATCATCAACCGCATGGGATTCAACAACGATGGCGTGGATGCTTTCATCCGCAACGTTCAGGCGTCCAGGTTCTATCAAAACAAAGAAGGCGTGCTGGGACTCAATATCGGCAAAAATGCCGCCACTCCTATCGAGCGTGCTGCGGAAGATTATTTATATTGTCTTGAAAAGGTGTACCCCTACGCCAGTTATGTGACGGTCAATATTTCTTCTCCAAATACCAAGAACCTGCGTCAATTGCAGGGTAGTTCCGAGCTGGATGCATTGTTGGGCCAGCTTAAGGATGCACAACGCCGATTGGCCGACACGCATCAGCGCTACGTGCCTATTGCGCTGAAAATTGCTCCCGACATGGACGACGACCAGATCAAAAACATAGCCGATGCTCTGCTGCGCCATGGCATGGACGGTGTGATCGCCACCAACACGACCATCACGCGTGACGCGGTGCAAGGCCAGATGCATGCCGAAGAAACCGGAGGCCTTTCAGGCGCGCCGGTGTTCGAGTTATCGAATAAAGTCATCCGCGCATTGAAACACGAAGTGGGCGACGCATTGCCGATTATTGGCGTCGGCGGCATCTTGAGCGGAAAAGAGGCAAGAGCAAAGATCGACGCAGGTGCGTCTTTAATTCAACTCTACACTGGCCTGATCTATCGCGGCCCCGCACTGGTCAAGGAATGCGTCTCAGCCCTGAAAAATATGCCAGGCCCAGGCAAGCTCTAACCTGAAAGGTTTGCAAATCCCAACATTTTGGCAACATCCTTCATCGCTCAGTGGGTGATGTGCATTGCTAAACTCCAATGGCATCCTCGCTGGCAAGGCAGATAGAGAAAGACTTCTGCTTTGTGGCACTGCATTCTGCGTGCAGACACCCCATATTCATTAATAAAAAATACCGGTTTTACCGCAATTCCTTTCTAACCATTTCCTTTTTGCCAAGATAAGAGGCCAGCAGTTTTTCAACTTCGTCTATACAAGCATAGTCTTATTCAAATCCCATATAAGCATAAGCTATAAAAATCGTTGCATATTGATTCATTTACTTCTAAAGTTGCGGCAAATTTTATTGTTAATCCCACATTCATAGCATTGCCAGGCTGTTAGCACGTCCTTTTCGCAAGCTAGCAAACATATTCAATGAAATTATCTTTTAGAAACGTTCACAAACGCTTTGCTGCTTTAGAGGTGGTCGCCGAGTTCAACAGTGAAATCGAGTCCGGCGAACTGGTGGCGCTTGTCGGTCCTTCGGGTTGCGGCAAATCGACATTGCTTCATATGGCCGCCGGGTTGGAAAAGCCGAGCAGTGGCACAGTGCTTGCGGATGATCGCCCCGTAACTGGCCCTCATCCCGAGCGCATGCTGATGTTCCAGGAAAATGCTCTGTATCCATGGCTTACGCTTAGCCAAAACGTTGCCATGGCATTGGAACTGCAAAATGCGGATAAGCAGGACGCATTGACGAAAGCGCGGGAATGGCTTGAAAAGGTCAAGCTGAAAGGTTTCGAAGATTATTATCCGCATCAGGTATCCGGCGGAATGCGCCAGCGCACGGCTTTAGCACGCGCTTTTGTTTCGCAACCGAAAGCGCTGCTTTTGGATGAGCCGTTCGGAGCGCTCGATGCTCTCACCCGCATGACTCTGCAGGACGCCTTGCGCGAACTGATCCTGGAAGCCCGGCCGACAGTATTACTGGTGACCCATGATGTCGACGAAGCACTGTTTCTTGCGGACCGTATCCTGGTATTCAGCCCGCGTCCCGCTATCGTTCTAAGGGAGTTCAGCCTTTCGAGCCACCAGAAGACCCATGACCTGTCCGAATATTCGGTCATGCGGCGCCAGATTTTAGCCCTGCTCGGCATCAATGCCGAACAGGATGAATTTGCCAAGACTTTAGGAGAAGTTGGGATATGAAACTAGCGAAAATTTTATTGCCGGCGCTTGCAGCGTTGGCGATGGCCGGATCCGCCATGGCAGCGGAAAAATTCAAGGTCGGCTATTTGCGCGTCATGGATGATGCGCAGGCAATTGCAGCCTACGAAGGCGGTTTTTATAAAAAGCACGGCCTGGATGTTGAATTAATGGAGTTCAAATCCGGCACCGATCTCATCAAGGCGCTGGTAAGCGGTCAGGTCGACAGCGGCGTACTGGGCTTTACCAATGCCGTGGCCTGGGCTTCCAAGGGCGCTGACCTGAAAGTCGTCGGCGGCGCGCAACTCGGCTATCACGCCCTCGTTGTACGCGAAGATGTGGGCATCAGCAAAGTGGCCGATCTGAAAGGCAAGATCCTTGCTTCGCAAGCCGAAGGCAGCACTGCGGATACCGTGCTGAAAGGCGTCGTTCTCAAGCAAGCAGGTCTCAAGCCGGACGATGTGCAAGTCATGGGTGTGAGTCCGCAGGTTGCGGTCCAGTCCCTGGCCGCTAAACGCGTGGACGCCGCTTTCCTGTTCGAACCGCAGGCAACCATTGCGCAATTGATCGCGCCGACCAAGCAGGTCTATGAAATCGGCGAAGTCTGGCCTTTCCCATGCATGGTGGTCATTACTTCCGGCGAAACGCTGAAGAAGCGCAAGGATGCCGTCTGGAAGTCGCTCGATGCGCAGCGCGAAGCGATCGATCTGCTTCAGAAAAAGCCGGCCGAAGCGTCCAAGCTGATTGCGAGCTACTTCATTGCGGAGCCGACCCTGAAGACCTTGAAGAAAGGCGAACTGCCGCGTGAAGCCGTGATCGCCGATGCCATCAAGAGCCAGACCTTCAATGCAGCGCTGACTCAGAAAGAACTTAGCCGCATGCAGGAAATCGCCGGCATCATGCAGGAGCAAGGCGCGCTGAAAACGCTGGACGGCAAGCCTTACGATGTCAACAAAGTCATCGACCTGAGCTGGCAGAAAGAGCGCAAGCTGTAAATCAAGTTGTAATGCCTAGATTGATGCCTGCATGAGGATTTATCTGCGGTATTGATTGTATACTGCGGGTTTTCCCGTCATGCCAAAGATGGTCGGCTACGCCGGCCATCTTTTATTTTTGAAGCAATTATGAGCAACCAGACCCGCCTTACCGGTCATCAAAAGCGTACCGCAATGCTGTTGGCGGTCATCTTCATCCTGTTCATGTGGCAGCTTGCCGCCTGGAGCATGCCGGCATTCCTGATGCCGGATGTGCCGACGGTTTTCAAGCGCCTTTGGGAAGAGCTGCATTCTCCGAACTTTCATGCGGCCGTCACCGGCAGTCTGACAAGGCTTGGCATCGGCTACGGTTCGGCTTTGATACTTGGTATCAGCTTTGGTCTGGTCGGCGGCATCCTGTTTTTCTTCCGCGAAGTCCTGAAGTCGGCAATCATCATCCTGCAGTCTATTCCATCGATTGCGTGGCTTCCCCTGCTGCTGATCCTGATGGGCTTCGGCAACCTGCCCATCATCATCGACGTGGCGATCTCGGCATTTTTCCCGGCCGCTCTGTCGGTGATGAACGCCACCGAAAGCGTGCAGAAGGTGCATATTTCCGCTGCGCGCGTCATGGGCGCGACACGCTGGACCCTGATCAGGCGCGTCTATCTGCCTGCCGTCATGCCTGAACTGATCACCGGTGCACAGCTCGCATTCGGCAATGCATGGCGTGCGCTGATCGCCGCTGAAATGGTGGTAGGCTTTGGCAAAGGACTGGGCCGGTCGCTGGCCTACGCCGGCGAAACTGCCGACATGATCGGTGTGATGATGAATATTCTCGCCATCGCAATCCTGGCGCCCATGATCGATCGCTTCATCCTTGAAAACCTGAAGCATCGCGTCCTGCGCTATCAGTACGTTTAAGGTGGGCTTTCATGCCATTTCCACGTTCCTCAATCCGGGCTGTTATTGCGGCGGCAGGCCTGTTCAGCACGGCCGCTTTGGCCTTTGCCGCCGGTTATGCAGAACGTGGAAATCCCCTAAGGCTGGGCATGGCACATGTGCCGCCTCCTTATCAGGCAGGTACAAAATTCCGTACGCCGGAAGCAATCGACTTGACGCTTGCCGAAAACGCGGCCAAAACGGCGCAGGCGTCGTTGAAGACTGTGCGTACCGATAGCACCAAGGGAAGAGAGTTGCTTGCTGCCGGCAAGCTTGATGCGCTGATTACATCGCTTTCCCCCTCCGGAAAACTGGATCGTGGCGACCTGGCAATCCGGACAGGGTATGCTGCAAGACCGATGGCCATCATGCGTACCGACACCACCATTAAAACTGCGGATCAACTGCGCGGCCGCAAGGTATGCGTCTCGGAAGGCGGCCCATATGTGGGAATGCTTGCATCGAAATACGGCGCCCTCGAAACCGTAGCGAAAGCGCCTGCGGATTCTTTGCTCGCTGTCCGGACCGGCGCATGCGATGCCGCCGTGCACGACAGCGCTATCCTGGAAGAACTGATCAAGCTGCCGGAATGGAAAAAGTTCTCCGCCTCGCTTTATCTCGGTCCGGCTGTCGAGCAATCGATCGTTGTCCGGCGTGACGATACAAGAACCTTGAATGCTGTCAAAACGGCAGCCAATGAGTGGCAGCGCAGCGGTTTCATCAACGAGGAAATCAAGCGCATGGTCCGTCATATAGCATTTGAAGTCTATTTGGACCAGAATGTACCGGATTGCCATTGATTCGATGACGGCGGTATCCCGCCATTCCTAAATACAAGACCATGGCCTACCTCAAGAGCCTGCTTGCGGTGATCGCTCCTGCGCCGTCGAAGAACCGTTTCGACCGCCAGGAATGGGCCGGCGCATTCGGCGATATCGGCACGCTGATTCCTTTTGTTGTTGCCTATATCACGCTACTCGACATGAATCCCCTTGGGGTTCTGTTTGCATTCGGGCTTGCAAAAATCGCTTCAGGTTTGTATTACCGCACGCCCTTTCCCGTGCAGCCGATGAAAGCCTCGGGCGCGATCGCCACAACCCAAGCAGCGCAGACTATAACGATTACGCAAGACATGGTTTATGGAGCCGGCCTCGCTACGGGCATAATCTGGTTTCTGCTCGGTGTTACAGGCCTGACGCGTCGCGTTGCAGAACTGGTCGGAAGGCCGGTAGCCCAGGGCATCATTCTCGGCCTTGGTTTCAGCTTCATGCTGGAAGGTATCAAGATGATGGCGCAAGCGTGGCTGATTGGCGGCATCGCCTTGGCCGGCACCTTTCTGCTCCTGGCAAACAAAAAATTGCCGGCCATGATGGTGCTGCTGATATTCGGTGCGATGACTGCATTTATCCAGACGCCCGGCCTCGCAAGTGAATTGAAGTCGATCGATTTTCGCCTTCAGTTGCCTGAATGGGCACTTGGCACGCTGACTTGGCGAGACTTCCTGCTTGGAGCGTTTTTCGTGGCCCTTCCGCAGGTTCCACTGACCCTGAGCAATGCAATCATTGCGATTACAGAAGAGAACAATTCGCTCTTTCCAGACCGGCGCGTAACCGAGAAAGGCGTTTCCATTTCTACAGGCATCATGAATCTGTTGGCACCGATGGTCGGAGGTGTGCCGATGTGCCATGGCGCAGGCGGAATGGCCGGGCATAGCGCCTTCGGCGCGAGGACCGGCGGCGCCATGATCATCCTCGGTTCCATCATTGTCCTGCTTGCGCTTTTTTCAGGCGATTCGATTCATGTGATTTTCAAGATGTTCCCTGATCCTGTGCTGGGAGTAATCGTTTTCGTCACCGGTGCGCAATTGGCCTTGGGCACTTGTGCGGCAAAAGGATTCGGCAAGAAGGAAAATTTTGCCATGCTGGTTACTGCGGCTTTCGGCCTGTGGAATATCGGCATCGGCTTCGTGGCAGGCATGCTTCTGCATCACGCATTGCAGCGCGGTATCGTCAAGCTTTGACCAATCAGATGCCGACAGGCAACGATGCAGAACAAGCGTCGGTGCCGTGCCGCATCAATGCGGAACCAGTGGCCAGCCGTGCTTCAAATGGTGCTTCACCACGCCTGACACTGCGGTCATCACGGATAACCGGTAAGGCGTCGCCGGATGCAAGGCCGTGTAACTGTTGAGTTGCGTTGCCGGAAACTCGCTTGCCAGACGTTTCCAGAACGGAGCCACTTTGTCGATGTCATAACCCCCCCTGGCAAGCAGATAGATTGAATATTTATCGGCCGTCGCATCCCTCACCGCGGTATAAGGCCGGATTTTCATAGATGAAGGCAACGATTTTGCAGATATGTCGAAGCTACGCAAACTGTCTATCGTCGCAACCATGTGCGGCCGCACCCCTTGTATCACAAGGTTGTGAGCAATCTCTTTTGCCACCACGATTGCCAACTCGGTATCGGATTGAACATATTCGAGCATACCGGCCGTAATCAAGGAACGTTTTCCATCCGAATACGCATTGACGTAATCCGCATTTCCCAACTCTACGTCAATGGCGCAAATACTCGCCAGTGGAACATTTGCGACATAGTCGCTTCCGTCGCGTGCCAATCTCAACTTAATGCTGCTCTTTCCTCGCATCGCGGATGCCAGCTGGCGTGCCGCTTCCTGCTCTGCCTTGGGGCCGTTTGGCAAGTCATGGTTTTCAATGCCGAGCAAGATATCGCCCCGCCGTATTCCGCTTTTATCAGCACCGCTGCCGGACATGACGTTCATCACCTGCAATCGGTCTGAAAGACCCAGTTCCTGTTCGGCTGCTTCAACAAAATCATCGGAATATGAATACTTTGTCCGCGCTACAATTCCTGTAGTCAGGCGTGTTTTCGTCTTGCATAGGCTGGCATTCTTCAATAAAAGAGGCGAAGCGACCGCATATAAACGATCATGCTGCTGCACCCATTTTCTAAGGCGATTCCTTCCGTTGAGAGAGACGGTACGCTGGCCATAGACGTTTCGATGCGTCTCAGCGTCAGCCTGGGATGGCGATACCAATTCCGCCTGAGCTTGAATCTTTCGCGTGCCCACTTCGGACTGTATGTCTTGCGATGCACAGGCGCCTAACAGTAAGGCCGGAATAGGCATGACGAGAGTACGAAATACAGGCAGAGAAAACAGCGGCAGCAATGCTTTTTTTACGGCTTCCGGCAACACGATTCCACCCAACTTATTTATATATCGATACATTATCTATCCGGCCAAGCGGCTGGTAATTGAATTAGCCAAGCGGAACCGCACAAGCAACTCATCGAGCAACTGCAAAATGCAAAGTCGATGCGCGAGAAAAAACTTTGCGCTGCTGCGCGGTTCATGGCCGATCCGAACGGACAAGAGCTCCGGATGCTGCATGCGAAAGACATCCTCATCGGTGACATCGTCGCCTACATACAATGCACCGCTTGCCTGACTTGCCGTCAGCAATGCCGCCATGGCATTTCCCTTGCCGCCCGCATCCGGAGGAAGAAGATTGAGCACGCATTTTCCAGCCATGATGCGGGCGGAAGGAAGCAGTTCAGGAAGCAAGGCCAGCAGATGCTGTTCGGCTCCGACACGATCACGCGCCATGCGGTAATGAATTGAAAGACTGTAGGTCTTATCCTCCATCCATATGTTTGGATCAATCTCCGCATGCTCCGGAAGCTTCTGGCGCAGCGTGTCCAGCCACTGCCTGCACATTTCGCGGTATTCTGCAGCGTTTTCCTGCCAACCAGGCATTCCTTCGAGTCCATGATTGCCGACCAGATAATCCGGATGAAAACCTAATCTATCGCTGACATCGGCTACCGAGCGGCCGGTAATAATGGCAATCTTTGCATAATTCGACAATTCGGCAAGCCGGGAAATAATATTTTTGGGGGCATACGCACGCTCGGGCTGAGTCACGAGCGGCGCAAGCGTGCCATCGAAGTCGAATGCGCATAACGATCCAGGCTTGGCCAGTTCATCGAGGCATGCCCTGCCGGCAGCGGAAAACAAATTCATCATGCCTATATCACCCTGCGCAGATGTTCGCCATGCGCATGGATCCTTGCCGTGACACGTTCGCGGCGGCGCAGCCTTGCTGCATCCATCAACATATGGCCAGCCCAACGGTATACGTTGAATTCTTTCACCAGCGCGCGCATGCAGCGCATGCGTTCGCGCTGTTCCACTTCCGGCATGACCAGGGCACGGTACAAGGCTGCTGCGCCCTGCTCGATATGGTAAGGATTCACGATCAGCGCTTCCGGCAATTCGCGCGCCGCGCCGGTGAACTGGCTCAGTATCAGTACCCCCTGGTCGTCGTCGCGAGAGGCGATAAACTCCTTTGCCACCAGATTCATGCCGTCATGCAGGCTGGTCACGAGGCAAACGTTCGCCGCGCGATAGTAGCGGTTGATCTGTTCCGGTTCATGATGCTTGGTGCGAAGGATAATCGGTTCGTAGCCTGCCGAGCCGAACCGTGTGTTGATCTTGCGCGCCAGGGTTCTTACCCGTGCCTCGAAATTCTGGTATTCCTCCAGAGAGGAACGACTTGGGGCGGCAATCTGCAGGAAAGAAAAACGCCCGATCATCGATGGATGCAGTTCCATCAAACGCTCGATAGCCTGGAAACGCTCGACAATGCCCTTTGTATAGTCAAGGCGGTCCACACCGATACCGAGCAGGTGATTGGCAGACAGTCCCAGTTCCTTTCTCACTTCCATGCATATATCTTCGCCGCTCTCCTCCTGCTTTGATTCAGGCCAAGCAATGGAAATAGGATATGCCTGGACCTGAGTCAGCTTCTCGCAGTAGGAAATCGTTGAAGCGTCATGTTCGATGCGCGCTTCGAGATAACGGTCTACCGTATGAATGAAATTCTGGCAATGGAATGGCGTATGGAAGCCGAGAATAGTACTTCCGAGAAGACCTTCGAGAATTTCCTTGCGCCACGGCAGGATGCCGAACGATTCGGGATTAGGCCATGGGATATGCCAGAATGTGATGATGGTCGCTTTCGGCAATGCTTTCCTGACCATGTTCGGAAGCAACGCGAAGTGATAATCCTGAACGAGAATCACAGGATTATCCGTACGAGCTTCCTTGATGACGGCGTCGGCAAATCGCCTGTTGACCTCAACATACTGTTCCCAGTCAGTGGAGCGAAACACCGGACGCACATGGGCAATATGGCACAAGGGCCACAATCCCTCATTGGCGAAGCCGTAGTAATAACCCTGCTCCTCTTCCTTGGTCAGCCATACGCGCCGCAAGGTGTAAGACGGATTCCCCGGCGGAACAGAGACGCAGTCATGCTTGTCCACCGTCAGTTTGTCTGCAGACCCGCCGCCATGTGCGATCCATGTCCCTGAACAGGCACGCATGACAGGTTCCACTGCAGTCACAAGGCCACTCGCCGGCCGCTGCACTTCAATCCCGTTAGGTGATTGTGTATGGATGTAAGGCTCACGGTTGGAAACGACCAGCACTTCGTCGCCGGATAATTCTTCATGCAATAGCGCGCGCAAGCGATCCGGGTTCCAGGAATTCGGCGTGTCCGTCTGCATTTGCCGTTCCATGTTCACCTGATACAGTAGTGCGCGCAAGTCGCCCATCAATGGCTGTATGTCAGGCGGCATGTCCGGCTTGGCGGAAAAATTGATTTCCCCGCGCAGCAAATCCTTAACCGCCTTGATCCATCCGCGCCAGCTGAGATGTGCGATGAATACCGTCAGCAGAGAAATCACAATGGCAAGGGCGACGAACAGAAGGATTACATATTCTCTTGTATCGGCGCTGCGACGCTCAATAAAGCTCATGTCATGTACCAGGATGAGCTTTCCGAGATACTGTCCCTCCCGATAAACCGGACTGTCGCCGACATGCACTGCGCCTTGCGGCAGCCGTACCAAGGACGGAGGCGCGCTGGAGTGAGATTGAGCTTCTGCGCTGTCGTTCTGAGGGGGCATGCGGCAGCCTACCGTCTCGGGATAAGTCGATGTCTTGTAGAGTACGTTGCCGGTCGGGTCACAGAATGCCAGCGCATACAGGCGCTCATCCCGGAGTACCCGATCGAACAGGAGTGTTATTTTCTTTCTGGATCGCTCGGAAACATAGTCAGCAAGCGGTTCTTCCAGCGTGCCGGCGACCAGTTGCGTACGCATATCAAGATCGCGTACAAACCATCGCACAGTGAGGTTATCCATGAGCGGAACGACGGCATATGCAAATAGCGTCAGTACAATGCCAAGCGGCAGAATAAAACGTAATGACATGCGAAACGATTGAAGTGACATACTTCCTCCCCAATGTTTTTGCAAAAGCAAGCGAGTGCGGCCTTACACTGAAAAGACAGGCGAAGACCAAATTAGAAGAAAAGAAAAACCCCTGGCTAGCAGGGGTCAAAAGAGGTCCGGTAAAACCTCATCGCTTTTGATTACTGCTGCTCAAACCTAAAAAAACATGTAGATGCGCACCTGATCGCTTCCAACGAATGACGCCATGTTTCTTTCGTGACGACTTGCCTGAACACATTACAGGCACTTCGCATTGATTGTCAGTACATGCCGGTTTGCCAACGTTCCTGGACATGCATTGTTAAGTTTCGTTACAGGACATATTGCACTGCTTAACTTAAATTATTCTTAAATCGAACAATGCGCCTGAATTACTTCAATTGAAGGAAAACTTTCATGACAATCCGGAAATTTGCCAAAAGCATATTGCGATTTTGATAGTAGCGGGACGACGCGTGCTAGCTGGCTATTGCAGCATCGAACCGCATTTGTGCTTATGTGCGAATTGACACGAATTGAATTCAGCGACAGTAATATATTGCTGAAGAGTGTGTCATGGCGAAGCGCCGCCAGCGGCATATCCGCATTGAACAGGCGTCTTCGGTTCCAATTCGCATACCGAAGCAGCTTTTATGCTTGGAAAGGTGACCTGTACCGCCAGGCCACCGATACTGGAATCCTTTAATTCTATTTTTGCGCGGTGGCGATCGGCAATCGCTTTGACAATTGCAAGACCCAGCCCGGTTCCTGTCTGATCCGTGCCCGGCACGCGGTAAAAACGATCAAATACCCGTGCTCGATCGGTAAGCGGAATCCCGCTGCCGGTATCCTCGACGCAAAGCAGTGTGTCATTTCCCCTTACTTCGCTACTGATCCTGATGAGCCCATTTTCTGGTATGTAGCGTATTGCATTATCCAGCAGGTTTCTGATCGATATCTGCAATGCTTCTGGCTCGCCAAGCACGTTCATTTCCTGCAATTGCTGGACTCGCAGTTCAATGCCTTTCGACATTGCAAGCGGCTCGACCTCGTCAACTGCCTGCCTGATGACTTCTCCGAGTGAAACCACCTGAGGCCGGAAAGGCTGAGAAAATGGTTCATTCCGCGCAAGCGCCAGCAACTGCTCCACCATGTGGGAGCTGCGCTCAATTCCTTTGAGAAGCCGGCTGATTGCGCGCACCCTGGCAGTCTCGTCCCTGGCTTTAGATAAGGAATGAATTTGCAGCTTTAGCGAGGTGATCGGAGATCGCAATTCGTGGGCTGCATCGGCGATAAATTGCTGCTGCGCCTGCAAGGTCAAGGTCATGCGCGACAACAAAGAATTCAACTCCGAAATCAGCGGCATGATCTCGCTGGGCAAGCCATCCGAATTGATTGGAGTGTGCGAATCTGCATTCCGCTCCGAAAGCTGGCGACTTACTTTTTCCAGCGGACGCAGAGCTGTCGTTACCACCCACCATGCGACCGCGAGCAGAAGAATCGTTACAGGTATCACCGGCCACAATGTACGCAGCGCAAATGAAATTCCACTTTCGCGGCGGGCCGACATCTTTTGAGCGATCTGAATTACCTGCTCTTCATTCTGGACTGCGAAAACTCGCCAATCGCCATTGTCCAGAGTTACAGTGGAAAAACCGAGCGATGCGCGCTTTGGCAAAAATTTGTATGTACGGGATTGGTAGAGCCTCGCGCCTTCCTTGCTCCAAATCTGTATCACCAGATCAAAATTGTTTTCTTCACTGTATAAAAACGGGTCCCAAGGGCTCTCCTCAAGACCTGTGTTCTGAATAGTCAACGCCATCTGCTGCATGTGATAGTCAAACAGACGGTCCGAACTTTTCTGAGCAGCTTGAAACGATGTCAGAAAAAGCATTAGCGCTCCTGCCACGATCGCAATGCCGAGCAGGAGAATAAGTCGAATTCTGAGGGAGCGCATTAAAGTTTTTCCACCTTGTATCCAAGGCCACGAACATTGACGATAAAATCCTGCCCAAGTTTCTTACGCAGGCTATGAATATAAACTTCGACGGCATTGCTTTCCACGACCCCAGACCAGCCATATAGCCGTTTTTCCAGCTGAGCTCTTGAAAGAATGGTTCCGGGCCGCGAGATCAGCGCATCCAAAATTGCCCATTCGCGGCCCGAAAGCGATAATTCTTTTCCGTGCGCCACAACCTGATGTGTATGCAAGTCAACCGATATGTCTCCTTTGCGATAGCTGGGATCAGCCAGGTCACGGACGCGACGCACCAGAGCGCGCAGGCGCGCAATTAATTCTTCAAACTCAAACGGCTTGACCAAATAGTCGTCCGCACCACTGTTGAGGCCATTTACACGGTCTGCCAGCGTATCGCGTGCGGTGATAATCAATACCGGAATTTTGTCGCCACGCGCTCTCAGGCTTTGAAGGACTTTAATTCCATCCTTGTATGGCAATCCCAGGTCCAGCAGTAATGCATCGTAGGCGTGAGACTTGAAAGCCGATTCGCATGTCTTGCCGTCACGTGCCCAATCAACTGCGATACCTTCGTCATGCAGGGCGATCTGAATGTCTTCACCGATCATGACGTCGTCTTCAATTAACAATACTTTCATGCACGTCCTTGCATTTCTTGATCAGGAAAATCCATCGGTTGGTCAGGCATTCTATGCGAGCTGACAATCAACTTACAACGTCTTTATCAATATGAACAATTCATCTTCTTTTGTCGGGCTATCGAAAATTCTATGCGAATAGCCCCCTAAGAAAGGTATTTTCATGATGTCATTTTCTTAAGAACAGTTTAAGTATTGCCGGGATAGAATCATTTGCGGTTTTTACAGAATGGATGACAGCAGATACATAGTTGCCGTCCCAAACGTTTTAAATCGATAAAAGCACTATAAGCAAGTAGAGAAGATTTTTCTAACAGGAGAAGACATGAGCAAGAGAGAGAATAAGGCAATGAAGCTGGCAGTAGGTACGATTGCAGCGGCAGCAGCACTCTTGGCTGCACCGGCCATGGCATGGGAACCAACCAAGCCAGTGGAATTCGTGGTGCCAGCCGGCACCGGCGGCGGCGCTGACCAGATGGCCCGCCTGATGCAAGGCATCATCATCAAGCACAAGCTGATGTCCCAGCCGCTGATCATCATCAACAAGTCCGGCGGCGCAGGTGCC
>JAUYVH010000030.1 GCA_030715135.1 Keguizhuia sedimenti
TCCCCCGAAAGCGTTAAACCATCAGGGGATTTTACGGAATTACAACCCGCTCACCAACACCTTTTTAGAACGGGTAGACATTGCGGAGGGCTTTTTTCATTTAGCCATGTCAGAAACCGGATCATTTTTCGACATGTCGCAAACGCAGGTTAAAACCTGTGAACAAATTAGGCCCCAATGATTCTCAACATGCAGGAAAGTACGCTTACCTTTTCCGACGGGAGCAATCATGGCGACGTTTGCATACGGGCGTGTTTCGACGCCGGAGCAGGTGCTCGACAATCAGCGCCTGGAAATTGAGCAAGCCGGGTACGCCATCGAGCCAGAGCACTGGTTCGGCGATGAGGTCAGCGGCAAGGTGCCGGCGTTGCAGCGCCCGCAGTTCGTGCGCATGCTCGAGCGCATCCGCAAGGGTGAAACACTGATCGTGACTAAGCTGGATCGGCTGGGCCGCGATGCGCTCGACGTGCAATCCACGGTGCGCTTGCTGGCCGAGCGCCGCATCGAAGTGATTGTGCTTCAGCTTGGCAAGGTCGATCTAACATCGAGCGCTGGCAAATTGATGCTGACGATGCTGGCGGCGGTCGCGGAAATGGAGCGCAATCTGCTTGTCGAGTGTACGCAGGCAGGGCTGGCGCGCGCGAAGACTGCCGGCAAGCAGCTTGGCCGCCCGTCAAGCACCACCACGCAGCAGCGGGCCGACATCATCGCGCGCTACGGCCAAGGTGCAAGCATATCGAGCTTAGCACGCGAGTATGGCGTGTCGCGGGCGACTATCTTGGCCATCGTTAAACCGAAAGCCTTAACGGAGGCCGATGGCGATGCGCGTGTCATGGAAGTCACTGCGCACCACCCGCGCCATGCGATTGAAGCGATTGTGCAGGCAATAGAAGCGGAAAAAATCATTGAAGGTTCTGCCGCGTACCGCCGCACCGGACGTTGAGCGACGGTGTTCTCACACCTGTCTGGCACTTTGTTGGCGAACTGAAATTTCGCGGCATGGCCTGGCTTCACCCCATCTCGTTCATATCCTAATGACGCGTCATACAGGGCATAACTGCGTCAAAGTTGCTTGGTCGCATCTACATCACCGTTGCAATAAATGAAGCAAGCATCGGTTTGCCCAAAAATAACGGTGCATCAAGGAACGAAAATACCGTGATGCCACTCAGAGTCCTCCGACACCCTTCCGTTGGCATCGGTTCCACCGAGTTTTGCCTGCACGGAACCACTTATGCTGTTAGGAAACAAATGTGGAATCGCCGCTTTCTGCGTCGCCATGCGCGCCCGTTACTATTATGGCCCGTCATTGCCTCGCTCATCGTCCTGGTGCTGTGGGGCGTCGCGCTCACGCACTTGCAGAACGACAAGGATGCCCTGACGGCGCAAGCCGAACAGCTCGCCCACGCTCGCGTCAATGGCTATGCCGAACAAATTAACCGCACGGTGGCCCATATCGATCAAGCCACTCTGCTGGTGAACCACTTGTGGATGGAAGAGCCCGGCGGCGTGAATCTCGAAAAGCTGTATGTCGATGGCGTGTTCCCTAAAGAACAGTTCCATGTCACCATTGCCAACGACTTGGGCGATGTGCTCGGCAGTACCTTGCCCACGCCCGACCCGGTCAATTTTTCCACCTACGGCTGGTACCAGGCGCACAAGACCAACGCCGGCCTTGGCTTACTGGTCGATGGCACGGCCCTCAGTGTGCGCACCGGCAAGCCCGTCATCCGGTTCAGCCGCCGCCTTGATGACTTGGCCGGCAGCTTCGCTGGCGTGACCTGGGTCACGGTCGACCCGGCTTTCCTGACTACCTTGTACGATGGTCGCGACCTGGGCGAAGGTGAATTCATTTCCTTGCAGCTGAAGAACGGGCCGCTGCTGGCTTCCAAAACTGGCGGTGCTGTAACCCTGAACTCGGTGTTCCGCAGTGACCTGGGATTTACGTCTGCGGCAGGCCTGAGCCATGAGCCCGGCGAGCGGTTCCACGATGGCCAGGCGCGCATCGTGGCTTGGAAAAAACTCTCGCCGTACCCGTTGATCACCGTGGCCGCGCTCGCCAAGCCACACATCTATGCCGCCCACAACGAGGCCGCCGCCGACACGCAACGCTGGGCCCTGGCCGCTACGCTGTTGCTGATCGTGTTGGCGATGGTCGGCACTGGCTATGCCGCACGCCTGGCCTGGCGCAAGGAGCAAGACATGGAAACCCGCTCGATTTTCCAGTTGGCCGTGGACGCCGCGCGGGAAGGCTTTTACATGGTGCGGCCGTGCTATAGCGAGCAAGGCGCGATTACCGATTACGAAATTGTCGATTGCAACGAGCGCGGCGCGGAATTGATGGGCTTCACCAAAGACCAGTTGTTGGGCAAGTGCTTCCGCGCACTATGTTCCAGTGAGCATTTCCCGAGCACCTTTTCCTTTTTCGAGCGCGGCATGCGGGAAGGCTTTTTCGAGGATGAGATGCGCGTGCCCAGCGAGCGCTTTTTCAAGGCGGACTGGGTGCAGCGCCGCTTGGTGCGCTCGGGGTCCGGCCTGGCGATGACCATCCGCGACATCTCCGAGAGCAAGGCGCATGAGCAAGCGCTGACCTCGATTGCCAATACCGATGCCTTGACCGGCTTGCCCAACCGCCATTGGCTCACGCACTACTTGCCCAGCGCGATCAACCATGCTGCGCACTACCACACGAACCTGGCCGTGCTCTTCATTGATCTGGATAACTTCAAGAACATCAATGACACGTTGGGCCATGCAGCCGGTGACGAATTGCTCAGGGCAGCCGCCGCGCGTCTGGGCGCCCTGGTGCGCGCCAATGACAAGGTGGTGCGCCTGGGCGGGGATGAATTCACCATTATTCTGGAACAGGTGCACAAGCTCGACGATGTCGCCCATGTCGCCCAGATGATCGTTGAATCCTTGGGCGAACCCTTTAAGCTAGGCAATGCCAGCGGCAACCGAGTGAGGGCATCGATTGGCATTAGCGTGTATCCGCAGGACGGCACCACGGATGACGCATTGCTCAAGCACGCCGACATTGCCATGTATTCGGCCAAGGCCGCCGGCAAGGGCCGCTTCCATTTTTACCAGTCCCAGTTGTCCGAGTACCTGCTCATGCGCGTGAGCCGCGAGGAAGCCTTGCGCCAAGCCATTGAACGCGATGAATTCGTGCTGTATTACCAGCCACGCGTCGACGCCGCCACCGGCAAATTGTGCAGCATGGAAGCCCTGGTGCGCTGGATCCACCCGGAGCGCGGCCTGATTCCCCCGTCGGAATTTATTCCGGTGGCCGAAGAGACCGGCTTGATTGTCCAATTGGGCGAGCAAGTCATTGCCAAGACCTGTGCCCAACTGGCCATCTGGCGCGCGCAGGGCTTGCCGCCGGTACCGCTGTCGGTCAACGTCTCAGCCTTGCAGTTCAACCAGGGCAAAGTGCGCGAGGTCCTCGCGCAATACATGGCGCGGTATCACATCGACCCGGCGCTCATTGGCATTGAACTCACCGAATCCTGCATGGTGGCCGATGGTGCCAACGTGCCGTTGGAACTCAACGCGATTCGCAAGTTGGGGGTCAAGCTGTTGATCGATGACTTTGGCACCGGGTATTCGTCGCTGTCGCAATTGCAGGAACTGGATGTGGATGTCCTGAAGGTGGACCGTGCCTTCACGAAAAAGCTGTCGCAAAGCCAGCAAGGGCTGGCATTTTTTAAGGCCATCGTGTCCATGGCGCAGGCCTTGGATATTGAGGTTGTGGCAGAAGGCGTGGAAACGGCGGAACAATTGCGCCTGCTGCAGACGCTCGCGTGCAGCGAAGTGCAGGGCCATTATGTCAGCCGTCCGCTGCCCGCCGACGAAGTGCCCGCACTGATGCGCCAGCGCTTCTTGTTTCCACACCTACAAGCGGTTGGTTAGCGTTACACCGCCCCAGTCGGCCGACCCACTTGCAATGCAATTGTCTACAACATCCGGCGTTACGATTAAAGTCACACCGAAGAATTTACAAGGCTCGATCTGGGAATTTACGGTGGTGCTGGATACCCACTCGCAGGAATTGAATGATGATCTGGTGAAGAACGTGACGTTGGTGAAATTCGACGGCTCGCAAATCGCGCCAATTGCCTGGCAAGGTGACCCGCCTAGTGGTCATCATCGCAAGGGAGCACTGCGCTTTGACGCCATTGTGCCGCTATCTTCTACGCTGGAAATGCGCGTTGCACGTACTGGAGAACGAAATCCGCGTTCATTGCGATGGCCTCTCAAGTAAGGCTGCTTTGTTCTTGCGGACCGAAGTAAATGCAATAGAAATTGCCTGTTTCTCAGGGCGACATGGCGTATATTCTAAGATCGCATCTTCAACAGAATCCGCGGCCACAAGCGGGCACTTGCACTTCATCTGTACATCTTCGCCTCGAATAATAACGGTTTATTGTTTCAATTAAGAGGCAGCGCTACACGCACCCTTCGACATGGCATAAACAATTGAATTGATTGACTTTGCGGAGAGTGAATGCCGAACCGACAAGGATGAAACAACGCTCTGCCGCTGCAAACAGCCCTTGAACAGATGTCTTCTCAGGCAGGATCCTTGCAAAGCAGATCAAAGCCATTGAGTTCTTGCTCGATCACGTCACGGTCAAAATGGGCATGAGGAAAGCTCAGCAGCAGATCAATGCGGGCAGTGAGCTGCGCCAGCGACTTTTGAAAGGTTGACCGCTTGCCGGCCACACTGCCTAAGGCGCCACGCGGGTCGTAAATGTTCCATTTGGCGATGATCGGTTTTCCCGGCCATACCGAATGGTGTTCCATGTTGGCGCTGGCGTCGCACAGGGTAATGACAAAATCCAGTCTGGGCGCATCGTCGGTCACAAACTCATTCCAGTGCTTCGCCCGCAATTGCTGGCGCCCATACCCCAGATCACGGATGATTTCCAAAGCAAACGGATTAATCAGGGTGCCAGCGGAAAGACCGGCACTAAAGGCGTTGAAGGCCCCTCTTCCTTTGGTATTTAACAGCGCTTCCGCCATCAAGCTGCGGGCGGAATTGCCGGCAGCGACAAACAGCACATTCTTTATTGCAGACATCGATTCATCACGATCCAGACTAGAGGCTTGTTCGCGTGATTCCTGACTGGATCAACATCAAAGCCCTGTCATGCACACGAATTTTTGAAGTCGCAATTGTATCGGGAACGGAGAGGCCTCAATGTGGATATACCGTGGCGCAAACTTGATCTACATCAAGCCGGGGTTCCAAAAGAGAGCGAGACGAAAAAAACCTGCCTGAAACTAGGCAGGTTACTAAAGCATTAACAAAAGCAGAGATACAAATTCATAAAAATGTTTCCTTTGGGTAACATTATATCTCTTGGTTGATTTGAATCAACTTCATAGCGGAAAGCGATTTGCAAGCATTGTTTGGCTTGCCCGATTCACTGAGAATGCCGGACTTTCGTTGATCGTAGCGCTGTACCGCATGCCGCACATTCTTTTAGTTGATGAGAAAACCTCGCTTCTTTCCCTGTTGCGACAGGATTTGGAACGCAATGGATACCAAGTGACAGTTGCCTTTGACCCCCTTGCCGCGTTGGATGCAATCCGGAAGAAGTCAATTGATGCCGTGGTCGCTGACTTGTGCATGCCAGGTATGAACGGGGAAGAGCTGTTGCCGCAATTGCGGCACTACCGGCCAGCGCTATTGGGCATCCTTGTTTCAGGCTATACCCGCAACTTCACATGGGATATGGATTCGCAAACCAGGTTGTTGAGCAAACCTATTGGAGGCCATGAGCTGGTTCGATCCATAGAGGACATGCTGGATATACGCCTGGCCGCTTAAATAATGTTGGCCAAGATTAGCCAGCATGCCGCCATGGTCGCTACCACTGCTGTTCACCCGGGCGGAAATCAAGTTTTCCTTTTCTGCTTCCCCAGCCTTGCCGCGGCCGTGGCAAATAAGGCGCAGCATAATCGACATCATTGATGTGTTCGCTTGGCGGAAAGCAGGCAATGCGCCATCGGCTTGGATGGGGTGCTATCAGCTTGAAGCAAATCCTGAAGAAACAATTCGTTACGTTTTTTTTGCGCCTGACCCTGACGCGTTCAACACCTTGGCATTTAACATACAGCCACTATTTGGGGAGGAAGTAATGCAAGTTTTGAAACACATTCTCGTGTCAGCTATCGTGTTGGCCCTGCCGCTCAGTACGCTGGCGGGCGACGGCCATCGTGGCCATGGTCACGGCCATGGCAAGCATCATCACAAACATGAGCATAAACACAAGCATAAGCACAAGCACCATGACCATCATTATCATGAGCATCATGTGCATGAGGAACGCGTAATTGTGCCTGCCGTCGTGCACCCGCCAGTCATTCATCAACCGTCCGGCGTGACGATCCACGGCAATGTGCATATCCCAGTGCGATAATCAAACATCACCAGCCCATCAGCCCATCAGCCCGCTAATGCGGGCTTTTTGTTGACGAGTGCGTTACAGCACTTTCCACGTATCAGGTGCTGAATTTCCGTAATCCTCGATGCCGCGAAAGCGCTTGCCG
>JAUYVH010000031.1 GCA_030715135.1 Keguizhuia sedimenti
TTGACATTGCTGGCCACGTGCTCGGTGCCGTCTTCCATGATCAGCTTCATGCCGTTTTTGCGGATGGCTTCCAGGTTCGCGCCGCGCACGATGCATGTGACATCTTCGCCTGCCAACGCCAGCTTTACGCCAACATAGCCGCCGATCGCTCCCGCTCCTACAATTGCAATTTTCATTTCTTTCTTCCTTACAAGACTATTCAAATCTGTTTTCGAGCTTGCCGATGCCGTTGATCTCCACCGAGACATCGCTTCCTGGCTTCATGGAGCCGACGCCTACCGACGTACCGCACAGGATGATGTCGCCGGGGTACAGCGTCATGTCGTCGGAGATTTTGCTCACAAGTTGCGCTACCGAGAAGACCATGTCGCTGATTGGATAGTCTTGACGGACATCGCCATTTAATACGGTTTTCACGCTCAGGGTCTTCGGATCAAGACCGGTCGCGATTGCTGGGCCAAAGGGGCAGAAGGTGTCGAAGCCCTTGGCACGCACCCATTGCGCGAACGATGGATCACGATTCAGGATATCGGCAACAGTCACGTCGTTGGCCACGGTATAGCCGAACACATAATCCATCGCTTGCTCTTCAGAGACCCCCGTTGCGGTTTTGCCGATCACGATGGCAAGTTCGCCTTCGAATACCACTTTGCCTTCTTGACGCGGCTTGCGGATCACTTCGTTCGGATTATGATAGGAGTTTGGAGCCTTGATCAGGTACAGCGGCTCTGGCGGCGTGGAGAGGTTGAGTTTTTTTCCCAGCGCGTGGAAGTTGTTCCACATCGCGATAATTTTGGTGGGTTGGCATGGCATAAGCAACTTCGCGTCGCTTAGCTTGACCACTTCATTGGTCTTCGTGGGACTGGCGAACATGTCGCCGCTGTAGACTTGAATTTCATCGTTTTCGAGCGTGCCGAATGCGGTTTTGCCGGCATGGGAGAAACGAACCCAACGTTGCGTCATTTTGTACGACCTTTCGTAGAATCGCTGCGATATCATCGCAGCATGGTGCTTTACTGGATATCGTTGCGATCAATCAGCGCGAAGCCAGTCCGCGGGTTCATCATGATGAAGGCGTAAGCGAACAGCGTCGCTTCGGTGGCAGGAGGCGCCTGACAGCCTCGCTTTCAGCTTTGCCAATGCGCAAAGCATATCAAACCAAACGTTGATATTCTAAAGTGCCTACCTTGTTGTACGGATTCAAAATGACGACTGATTAATCATTACTGGAATGCCGTCGCTGGTGAGGAAACGGCATTGCAGTAATAACAGATGCGCAAACGGCAATTGTAATACTAAATGCTTAGCGTACATCCCTTTCGTGCTTTTCGCACGGTAAGAATGCACGCTAAGTGATGGCCCGACTCTGTCTTTACAGAACGGACTTAAGCAGCTTACCCATTTCGGCAGGATTGCGAGTGACCTTGATGCCGCACTCTTCCATCACAGCCAGTTTTTCTTGCGCAGTTCCCTTGCCGCCGGAAATGATCGCGCCCGCATGACCCATACGCTTCCCTGGAGGAGCAGTCACGCCAGCGATGAACCCGATGACCGGTTTCTTCATATTGTCCTTGATCCAGCGCGCTGCAGTTTCTTCCGCGTCGCCGCCGATCTCGCCCACCATGATGACCGCATCAGTATCCGGATCGTCATTGAACATCTTCATGACGTCGATATGCTTCAAGCCGCTGACAGGATCGCCGCCGATACCAACCACGGTGGATTGACCAAGGCCGAACTCCGCCAATTGACCTGCTGCTTCATAGGTCAGTGTCCCCGAGCGCGATACGACACCGATGCGGCCTTTGCGGTGAATGTGGCCCGGCATGATGCCGATCTTGATTTCATCCGGCGTGATCAGGCCTGGGCAGTTCGGTCCCAGCAGAATGGTCTTTTTGCCTTTCATGCGGTTTTTGGTACGAACCATATCCATGACTGGAATGCCTTCGGTGATGCAGATGACCAGATCGAGATCGGCATCAACTGCTTCGTCAATGGCTGCAGCGGCGAATGGAGGCGGAACATAAATGACTGAAACCGTTGCACCCGTCGCCTCTTTCGCATCCTTGACCGTACCGTAAATTGGGATGCCTTCGAAGTCTTCGCCCGCTTTTTTCGGATTGACGCCGGCAACGAAGCAATTCTTGCCGTTCGCATATTCGCGGCACATCTTGGTATGGAATTGTCCGGTCTTGCCGGTAATGCCTTGCGTGATAACTTTGGTGTCTTTGTTGATGAGAATGGACATCGTTATTTCCCCTGTGCCGCGTTGACGACTTTTTCAGCTGCTTCCGACATGGTATTGGCGGAAATGATTGGAAGGCCGGATTCAGCCAAGATTTTCTTGCCGAGATCTTCGTTGGTACCTTTCATGCGCACGACCAGCGGCACTTTCAGATTAACCTGACGCGCAGCTTCAATCACGCCATTGGCGATCACGTCGCACTTCATGATTCCGCCGAAGATGTTGACGAGAATCGCCTTGATATCCGGATTCTTCAACATGATCTTGAATGCTTCGGTTACCTTCTCGGTGGTTGCGCCGCCGCCTACGTCGAGGAAGTTGGCCGGTGATCCGCCGTATAGCTTGATGACGTCCATGGTGGCCATCGCAAGGCCTGCACCGTTGACCAAACAACCGATATTGCCGTCCAGCGAGATATAGGTCAGATCAAACTTGGAAGCTTCGATCTCAGCAGGATCTTCTTCATCCAGGTCGCGATAAGCGAGGATTTCAGGATGGCGGTACAAGGCGTTGGAATCAAAGTTGAACTTCGCGTCAAGCGCAACGACACGGTCATCGCCGGTCAGGATCAGGGGATTGATTTCGGCCAGAGATGCGTCGCATTCGACAAATGCCTGATACAGACCCTTCATGAACTGGCGTGCTTCAGGGATCGCCTTCTCAGGAATACCGATTTTCCTGGATACGTCTTCTGCCTCAGCATCGGTCAAGCCGGTTTCCGGATCGATGAATACCTTGTGGATTTTCTCAGGCGTATGCGCTGCGACTTCTTCGATATCCATGCCGCCTTCGCTGGAAGCCATCAGTGCGACGCGCTGTGATGCGCGATCGACGACCATGCCGACATACAATTCTTTTTTAATGTCTGCGCCTTCCTCGATCAGGAGCCTTTTAACGAGGCGCCCTTCCGGTCCGGTCTGGTGCGTCACCAAGGTCATGCCCAGGATTTTGGAAGCGTAGTCACGTACTTCGTCCAGGGACTTCGCAACCTTCACGCCGCCGCCTTTTCCTCGCCCGCCCGCATGAATCTGCGCTTTCACGACCCAGACTTTACCGCCCAATTTCTCCGCGGCTTGAACTGCTTCGTCCACTGAAAAACAAGGAATTCCGCGTGGTGTCGTAACATTGTATTTACGCAGTATTTCTTTGCCTTGATACTCATGAATATTCATAATCGTCCTTATTGAGTACTAATTTCCTTCTGATTCTTGTGTATCCGGCGAACCTTGATCAAGTCAAGGGATGACTAATTTGAAGATCTTTCGCCGATCAATGCCTTGCCCTGGAGAAGAAAGCATGCCGAGCCGCTTTTCTCTTAAGCCAGATCCGTGTTTTACGCACTACAGTCCGAGCGCATGGAGCCTTACATATTTCATGCATGCATTTGCAAGACAAATACGCACTCAACTGTTTTCGGCAACAGTGCGTGACGTTAAACTAAACCTCTGATCGCCTAACCGCGCATTCTGCGATTTTCCGCAAAATCCCTCATTGACTACGGTTAAGAATTGTCATCTTAAAGCTATCCCCGCATGTCGGCCGATCGCTGTCGACGAAGTCTCAATGAAGAAATCCCGACCTCACCTTGATTAGACAAGGCCGCTGCTTTGGCATACCGGCGTTAAATGTGCAGTACATCAATTCGCAAAATATCGCGTATTGTGCGCCAAATTGGCCTGGCATTGCAATGCCGATTCATGCTTTTTGCCAGGCTTCCCATTTCCGTTCCGACGCGACTTTTTTACCGGGGGTCGCTTGGCGCTCCTGACGGATCCGCTGTGACATGCATGCTCGCGAAGCGGAATAAAAAAAGCGTTGCAACATGCGATTTCTTCGCTTGTTGCAACGCTTTAGTTTGCCGCTTCCCTGCTCGTACGCAGGGAAGCGATTACTTCTCGATTACTTCTGCTTAGTCAACGCCACGCACGTCAGCAAACTCGTCTTTCTTTGGAGGACGAATCTTTGCCATGACCTTGGCAATCAGAGGCCAGAACAGCATGAGCAGTGCCAAGGTTGAGATGCTGCCTACCAGCGGATTCGACCAGAGAACCCAGATTTCGCCGCCACCAACCAGCATTGCCTGACGGAACGAATCTTCAGCTTTAGCGCCCAGTACGAGTGCCAGAACCAAAGGAGCCAGCGGGTAATCAAGCTTCTTGAATACATAACCCACGACACCGAACACCAGCATGAACCAGACTTCGTGCATCGAGTTACCCACGGTATAGGCACCGATCGCGCAAATTGCAATGATCACCGGAGCAATGATCGAGAACGGAATACGCAGGATCGATGCGAACAGCGGCACAGTGGTCAAGATGACGAAGAGACCAACCAGGTTACCGAGATACATACTGGCGATCAGGCCCCAGACGAAGTCTTTCTGCTCAACGAAGAGCAGCGGACCAGGTTGGAGACCCCAGATCAACAGACCGCCGAGCAGCACGGCTGCCGTCGGGGAGCCCGGAATACCCAGTGCGAGCATTGGCAACAGAGCCGCGGTACCTGCAGCGTGTGCTGCGGTTTCCGGTCCCACGATACCTTCGATCTCGCCCTTACCGAAACCGTCCGGATTCTTGGCAAACTTCTTGGCGATACCGTAGCTCATGAACGACGCTGGCGTTGCACCACCGGGGGTGATACCCATCCAGATACCGACGAACGAAGAACGAAGAGACGTTGCCCAGTATTTCGGCAAGATCTTCCAAGTTTGCAACACGATTTTTGCATCAATCTTCGCGCTCTTGCCCTGGAATGCCAAGCCTTCTTCCATGGAGATCAGGATTTCGCCGATACCGAACAAGCCGATAACTGCGATCAGGAAGTCAAAGCCGCGCATTAAGGCTTCAAAACCGAAGGTCAAACGTAACTGGCCGGTAACCGTATCCATACCGACAGAGGCCAGCGCAAAGCCCAAGGCCATCGATGCGACAATCTTGAACGGATTGCCTTTACCCATTCCGACAAAGCTACAGAAAGTCAGCAGGTACACCGAGAAAAATTCCGGCGGACCAAAGCGCAGCGCAAACTTAGCAACCAGAGGCGCCAGGAAGGTAATCATCACCACGGCGACGAATGCACCGATAAATGAGGAAGTAAATGCTGCAGTCAATGCACCGCCTGCATTACCCTTCTGGGCCATCGGATAGCCGTCGAAGGTTGTTGCAACAGACCAGGGTTCACCTGGGATATTGAACAGAATCGCGGTAATCGCGCCGCCGAACAATGCGCCCCAGTAAATACAGGACAACAGAATAATTGCCGATGTGGGGTTCATGGAGAACGTCAACGGCAACAGAATCGCCACACCGTTCGCACCGCCAAGACCTGGCAGCACGCCGATCAACACACCCAGAATAATACCCACCACCATGAGCAGGAAATTGTAAGGCGTCGCTACGACGGCGAAGCCTCCAAATAAAGCACTAATTTCATCCATTACAAAAGCTCCTTGAATTCCGATTTATACCGCTTGTTTCTCAGCTTAGATTTACGCCGTTCTTCAGCTTAGTAGCCGAGGAAACCCAGCAGATCGAGCGAGCCTTTGTACAAAGGCACCTTGAACCACACTTCGAATGCCAGAAAGAAAACTGTCTGCGTTCCCAGTCCGACGAGCACACTCTTGATTATGCTGTTCTTGCCCAAAATGATCATAAACAAGGCGATATAGATAGCATTGGCGACATACATACCGAGGAACTCGATCGAGCCCACAAAAATTGCCGCTGGAATAAGAACCGTCAATACGCGCTTGAGCTGCTCACTATCAACGAATATTTCCGTGTTTTTGCTTTTACCAAACAAAGCCTGGAATAGAACTACTGCACTGCAGATCGAAAGGATGACTCCGATATAGAAAGGAAAATAGCCAGATCCCGGCCCATCCGTACCCCAGCGATGCCCAAGCTGCACCGCCTGGTAAGCGACTGTCAATCCAAGTATCAGTATGAGCAAAGCAACGAATGCTTCGATAATGTATGTAGCAACGCCGCTGCGATTGCCTTCTGCTTCCATATTTTGCTCCATTCGGAACACTCCCACTTTTGTTAAACAATAAGCCAAGCCTATCAAAGAAGAAGTTGCCGATACGATGACAACTTCTTCCCGATGCTTAATTTTTTACATAACTCACTTCGCGAGGAAGCCAGCTTCTTTCATGAGGTTACGGTGGGTTGCTTCAGCCTGGCCGAGCCAGGTTTTGAAGTCA
>JAUYVH010000032.1:0-3421 GCA_030715135.1 Keguizhuia sedimenti
AAAAACCCCACTCGTTTGAGTGGGGTTTTTCTTTATAACTAGCCTGACGATGACCTACTTTCACACTGGTTGCAGCACTATCATCGGCGCAAAGTCGTTTCACGGTCCTGTTCGGGATGGGAAGGGGTGGTACCAACTTGCTATAGTCATCAGGCATAACTTGTAGCGTTGCCTGCTTTGCCGTTGTGCTGGCAAGAGCAAACAACTCAATCTGGAAGAAGTTTTCTTTGATACTTATGCAGGGGTTAGCTGCAATATGTTAGCGGGTGTGATTGCCAATCATTGGCAGTCGCACTACTACTTGTCTATATCCATTAAGGTTATAGAGACAAGCCGCACGGGCAATTAGTACTCGTTAGCTTAACGCATTACTGCGCTTCCACACCGAGCCTATCAACGTCCTGGTCTCGAACGACCCTTTAGGGAGATCAAGTCTCCGGGAAGTCTCATCTTAAGGCGAGTTTCCCGCTTAGATGCTTTCAGCGGTTATCTCTTCCGAACTTAGCTACCCGGCAATGCCACTGGCGTGACAACCGGTACACCAGAGGTTCGTCCACTCCGGTCCTCTCGTACTAGGAGCAGCCCCCTTCAAACTTCCAACGCCCACGGCAGATAGGGACCAAACTGTCTCACGACGTTTTAAACCCAGCTCACGTACCACTTTAAATGGCGAACAGCCATACCCTTGGGACCGGCTACAGCCCCAGGATGTGATGAGCCGACATCGAGGTGCCAAACTCCCCCGTCGATATGAACTCTTGGGAGGAATCAGCCTGTTATCCCCAGAGTACCTTTTATCCGTTGAGCGATGGCCCTTCCATACAGAACCACCGGATCACTATGTCCTACTTTCGTACCTGCTCGACTTGTCAGTCTCGCAGTTAAGCACGCTTATGCCATTGCACTATTAGCACGATGTCCGACCGTACCTAGCGTACCTTCGA
Source organism: Keguizhuia sedimenti (assembly GCA_030715135.1). Taxonomy (GTDB): domain Bacteria; phylum Pseudomonadota; class Gammaproteobacteria; order Burkholderiales; family Burkholderiaceae_D; genus Keguizhuia; species Keguizhuia sedimenti. Next base: position 945 of record JAUYVH010000032.1, read on the forward strand.
ACTCCTCCGTTACACTTTGGGAGGAGACCGCCCCAGTCAAACTGCCTACCATGCACTGTCCCCAACCCGGATAACGGGCCAAGGTTAGAACCTCAAACAAACCAGGGTGGTATTTCAAGGTTGGCTCCACGAGAACTGGCGTCCCCGCTTCAAAGCCTCCCACCTATCCTACACAGATTGGTTCAAAGTCCAATGCAAAGCTACAGTAAAGGTTCATGGGGTCTTTCCGTCTAGCCGCGGGTAGATTGCATCATCACAAACATTTCAACTTCGCTGAGTCTCGGGAGGAGACAGTGTGGCCATCGTTACGCCATTCGTGCAGGTCGGAACTTACCCGACAAGGAATTTCGCTACCTTAGGACCGTTATAGTTACGGCCGCCGTTTACTGGGACTTCAATCAAGAGCTTGCACCCCATCATTTAATCTTCCAGCACCGGGCAGGCGTCACACCCTATACGTCCACTTTCGTGTTTGCAGAGTGCTGTGTTTTTATTAAACAGTCGCAGCCACCAGTTTATTGCAACCCCATCGTCCTTCTGGCGCAGGCCAGTCAAACTACTAGGGCGTACCTTATCCCGAAGTTACGGTACCAATTTGCCGAGTTCCTTCTCCCGAGTTCTCTCAAGCGCCTTAGAATACTCATCTCGCCCACCTGTGTCGGTTTGCGGTACGGTCTCGTATGACTGAAGCTTAGAGGCTTTTCTTGGAACCACTTCCGATTGCTTCGCGGCACAAGGCCACTCGTTACACACCCTTGAATTACGCCCCCGGATTTGCCTAAGGGCCTTCTCTGATGCATAAACCGGGACATCCAACACCCGGACAACCTTTCGCGATCCGTCCCCCCATCGCATCATACGACGGTGCAGGAATATTAACCTGCTTCCCATCAGCTACGCATCTCTGCCTCGCCTTAGGGGCCGACTCACCCTGCTCCGATGAACGTTGAACAGGAAACCTTGGGCTTACGGCGTGGGGGCTTTTCACCCCCATTATCGCTACTCATGTCAGCATTCGCACTTCTGATACCTCCAGCATCCTTTACAAGACACCTTCGCAGGCTTACAGAACGCTCTCCTACCATCTACATAAATGTAGATCCGCAGCTTCGGTGACTGGCTTAGCCCCGTTACATCTTCCGCGCAGGACGACTCGATCAGTGAGCTATTACGCTTTCTTTAAAGGATGGCTGCTTCTAAGCCAACCTCCTGACTGTTTTAGCCTTCCCACTTCGTTTTCCACTTAGCCAATCTTTGGGACCTTAGCTGGCGGTCTGGGTTGTTTCCCTCTTGACGCCGGACGTTAGCACCCGACGTCTGTCTCCCAAGCTCGCACTCATCGGTATTCGGAGTTTGCAATGGTTTGGTAAGTCGCGATGACCCCCTAGCCATAACAGTGCTCTACCCCCGATGGTGATACTTGAGGCACTACCTAAATAGTTTTCGGAGAGAACCAGCTATTTCCAAGTTTGTTTAGCCTTTCACCCCTACCCACAGCTCATCCCCTAATTTTTCAACATTAGTGGGTTCGGACCTCCAGTACCTGTTACGGCACCTTCATCCTGGCCATGAGTAGATCACTTGGTTTCGGGTCTACACCCAGCGACTAAATCGCCCTATTCGGACTCGCTTTCGCTACGCCTTCCCTATTCGGTTAAGCTTGCCACTGAATGTAAGTCGCTGACCCATTATACAAAAGGTACGCAGTCACCCCTTGCGAGGCTCCTACTGTTTGTATGCACACGGTTTCAGGATCTATTTCACTCCCCTCCCGGGGTTCTTTTCGCCTTTCCCTCACGGTACTGGTTCACTATCGGTCGATATCGAGTATTTAGCCTTGGAGGATGGTCCCCCCATGTTCAGACAGGATTTCACGTGTCCCGCCCTACTTGTCGCAAGCCTAGTTCCACACTACTGATTTCGCATACGGGACTATCACCCTCTACGGTCGACGTTTCCAAGTCGTTTTACTATCAATAATGCTAAATCTTGCAGGCTGTTCCCATTTCGCTCGCCACTACTTTGGGAATCTCGGTTGATTTCTTTTCCTGTAGCTACTTAGATGTTTCAGTTCGCCACGTTCGCTTCACATACCTATGTATTCAGTATGAGATGACCTTACGGCCGGGTTTCCCCATTCGGAAATCTGCGGATCAAAGTGTGTTTGCTCACTCCCCGCAGCTTATCGCAAGCTACAACGTCCTTCATCGCCTGATATCGCCAAGGCATCCACCATGTGCACTTATTCGCTTGTCTCTATAACCTTAACCTCTGTGCTGACAGAGACGGTCATAAAGTATTACTGAGTATTGCGTGCCGTATTCCAGAACTTGCTCGCATCGCTTGCACGATTCGAGAACTCTTTCATACTTATGATTGATACAATCACTACCCACCAGTACTTCCCAACACGTCATCACAACGCATCAGTCCATACTGATAAATCTTTACTACTTCTTCCAGATTGTTAAAGAACA
>JAUYVH010000033.1 GCA_030715135.1 Keguizhuia sedimenti
AAACAGAATTTTGTCTTGTAAATCAATTATTTAGATGTTTTTTGGCGAAAAAAGCCGTAATCCCGGCCGACCCTCAAATGCGTTTCCAGTTCCCGCTTGTGTCAATGCCTGAATTTGCTGCTGCGCTTGTTGAGTCAATTGCGGCGTATGGTTGACGCCATACCAGTCACGCAGGAATCTTTGAGCCTTGGCGATTTCTTCGCGCTGCATTCGGTTGGCCATGCGTGCCATGGACTTAATTTCATCCGAACTAGCCTTGGCAGGTGTAGCCGGAAAATCCGGTGTTGGCGCAGTGCCCTCCTCTGGATTATTGACTGCGGCATCACGCTGTACGTCGGTACCTGCAGTAAGTTCCGTCATGCGCAATGCTGAAAAATGGTGGTTGATGATAAATGTCAGGTAATCCTTTTCGAACTGCGCAGAACGCCCTCGACCAGGCCCATCGGCGTGTGCAGGCACAACCAAAGTGCCAAGCACTGAAAATGCAATCACTGAATGTAAAACAAATGCCTTAGGCCATTTGTTGTTTTTCATAATCAATTACTCCTGTCAGGAAATTAAAAGGTCTCCTCGTGCATCGACGCTGCGCCGTTCAAAATAATGCGTTTGATGAACGTGCCGTACGACCTAGAAAGCTTTAGCAAAAAGCAGACCTGTTTCAGTGCCTTTTGCACACCGGATGCTGGCATCTTGTAATCCAGCGCGGCCTCATTAGCACATGCTTACTCGCGACCGCTTTGACGGTTCGCAGCGTTGCACAATGGCTACCACGCCCAAGTGGCCGTTAAAGTTCGTCTGGAAACTGGAGGCTAGCTAAAGAAGCGCTAAAGAGGCACTTAAGAGAGGCAATTGTGGCTCAGCCAAGGTAGACCCTGCGCGCAACTAATCGGTGGATCTGGCGGCACTAGCGTGCAACGGCATTTATCACTCACATGCAGGGGCTGGCTGGCGCGTTATTGCGGAAAGCGCATTCAAATGCCCGGCCCAAGTACCACACCGCATTGATCGAAAAGGATGTCGGGTTTCTGAAATGGCCCAATTAAGGAAATAATGCGCATGTCAGGCGCGAAGCAGGTAACTTTTTCATCCGTGATGGAATTTTGATTGGAAGACCATTTCGTGTAGCGTTGCCTTTTCCTCTAACGTCGGTAGCCAGACATGAGCTTCGCTATTCTCAGGCAGAGGATTTCCTGCCATGGTCGCCCCATGGGCTGCTTCGCTCGGCCATGTAACGTGCCCTGTCGCGTCAAAGTTCAATAAACCATACGTCTCGTTCTCGATTTCGACTGGCCGGTTGCCATCCATCTTGACATACCAGTCCGCAATGCGGACTTGCTGCTTCGCATATTTCGGTGCCGATGCGTCGCCGCGCACCAAATGAACATATTCCTGGTGTGGAATTAAATCAGGAGACCCTGACTTCGGAAGGATGAAAATTATTGTTTTATACATGAACCTCTTTCTTGAGCGTTTCTCGCTGCGGTTAAGAAATGTCATCGTTGTAGCGGCATGTTTTGTTTTCCATTTCCTGCTGACGTTTCACAAAACAGCCATAGTGCTCCAAAGTGATTCTGTGACCGATTTAAAAGTAACCATATGGACACAATGCTAAAACCGTATTTTTCTATCCTCGCGCCTATATCCTCGTGCCTATATTTACTTATTTGATTTTGGTCGATTTTCTTCGTCCGTACTTTTACGTGGATTTGAAGACATAGCCTGCACAACTATTAAAACCTATCCACAACTACTGTGGAGAACGTTGTGAATACCTTGTTTGAAAACTTCCAAGTTGTTGATTCTTATTAATTAAACCGTTGTGCTTAGAAATGAGGCGCTTTGAAGCGTTCTAAAGTAAAACCATGTTGGGATAATAAACACTTAAAATATAGGATAGAAAAATATCTCTCCTTCTTAGCGTTCCCGCATCGGTTTGGTGTTCACACGCCGGAGCTTTTTCCGTTATCGACCGTTTAAGCAAAGATATCCCTTTTTATTAAACAAAGTTGTCACCTGCAGGTTGGGAACTGATCAGTCTCATCTTTTCTTCCGCATTATGTTGAGCCTGCCTAGTGATATTTGCACCGATTTGCGGATCGACTTCGCTTGATGCGATTCCAGCTTCCAGCATTGCCTCTATGCGGCCTGTCTCTTGATTCCACGCCAGGTCCAGTACGCCAATGCGATAGCCGATCAAAGCAAGGGGCACTGCCATTGCGTCATTCGCAACGGCGTGAAAGAGCTTTAGCGGCTTATCATCCTCATTGAAATTCTTATGCAGTGATTTCGGTACAGGAACAGAAAAACGCACTGTACGCTTCATTCCGGTTGCCCGATTCCTGATTGACGCCTTCTGATCATCATTCAAAGCACGCATTGCTACGGCGGTGAACACTTTTAGCAATGCCGTAAATATTTTCTTGCGCGCCCACCGGACGGGATGCAACAACGGAACGATAATACCTCGCGCTCCTTTGTAGACCGAATGACCGGTAGAAAGAGTCGAAAACAGGCGATTTTTCATGGGATCAATAGCCGATTTAAATGTAATTGCATCTTAAAAGCCGATATAGCACTTTTCTACTTTCGCGCTGATATTCATTTATTCAGGTTTGCATAATTTTCTTCAGCCATATTTCCACTTTTTGGTTTTCCGTCCTCTCTATATCTAGTGCGACGGTCGCCCATTAAATAGCGTAATTCCCGAATGGTCAGATTCGATATTTCATGCATGCGAATTAGCATAGATGAACCAACGGGAAGCCGTTTATGGCGGATTTTGCTGATGACTGGTGGTCCAACCTCTAATAATCGACATAAGGCTGCGTCGTTCTTGAGTTGCAAGCGTGCAATCAGAGTATCGAGTAAAGCATTGGGATCATAGGTTTTCTGCCCTACCAAATCATGTTCTATGTCTGCCATGCTCTCTCCAAAATTAAGTACGCCAAGAGGATTTGAGACAGTTTTTTAAAGTACGGATTCATTGGCAAGGGAAATATTTAATCCTTGACTGCTGCCCGCACAAAAGGAAGTTAGCCATCTGAATATGATTATTCCAGGCTGGTTTCAGACGGTGAGTCGAGCGATATGGAAATGATCCTGCACCGGCATGGGATTCCGCAATCCGCATGCAGGACCAATCCAAGCATATAAGGCATAGGACTTCATCATAATTCCTTGCGTTATCTGGAGCTGCCCTCATATACATTAAGCCCCAAACGAAGTAATTCCATTAACAATAGGCAAAGATAAAGCTACCTTATGGTTGCAGTATTCATCATTGCTTTTGAACCAACCTTTATTTCAAGATAACAAATCATTCCAGACGCATGGCTGCAACGATCCGCTTATTAAATTCCTCCGCAGTTCCGCACGACCCGACGACAGACTCCGTAAACGTTGAGCAATACGTAGAGCAAAAAGGCGGAGAAATCGCCAAGCAAGACGGTCGCGTCGTCGTGCGCCTTCGTGGCAGCATCAGTGTTGAAGACATACCGTTTTCCTATGACCTTATTCCAAGCCAAGGTGTCCTGGCCAGGACGGGCAAGTGGCGCAATATGCCGCCTGCCGATCAGCTCAGCCTAGTCCAGGAACGCGTATCGAATGAGGTTGTCCAGGAGTTGAATCGCAAGGTCTCCGCCTTTGTCGCAGGCTTTCTGTCACATGCCCGCGCAAATGAAATTGACCCGCACCTTTTTCTCAACGCATTGTCGGATCGTGCATCGTCCGATCCGGTCGAGTTTGTCTTCCGCGCGATTGAGCAACGACTTTCCAATGCTGTTGAAAAACATCAGGAAACAAAACGTGCCCAACGTACTCGCGACAGCATCAATCTTGGGGAGTATCCCGAGTCGTTCGAGCTCGCTCGGCGCCTGCCGCGCAAGTTCATCGCCCTGCTCGGCCCGACCAATTCGGCCAAGACGCACGAGGCGATGGTAGCGCTCGCGCAGGCGAAATCGGGCGTTTATCTGGCTCCGCTGCGCTTGCTCGCGTTGGAAAACTATGAGCGCCTGGTCGATGAACTGGCGTCGCGTGGCGGCAAGGTTAACTTAATTACTGGCGAAGAACGGCGGCTCCAGGAAGGCGCCACCCATGTTGCCTCCACAGTAGAGATGCTCGATACCCGCACCCGCGTCGAAGTTGCCGTCATCGATGAAATTCAGATGCTGGCAGACCGGGAACGCGGTTCAGCATGGACTGCTGCAGTATGCGGTGCTCCGGCAAAAACTGTATATCTGGTCGGCGCATTGGAAGCACGGCCAGCCATTGAAGCGCTGGCAAAGCGGCTCGATGTGCCACTTGAAATCAAGATGAAGAGCCGCAAAGGCCCGCTCGAGGCCGAACCGTCCGCCGTCGCGAAAATTCGCAACCTGAAAAAAGGGGATGCGGTAATTGCATTTTCGCGCCGTGATGTTCTGATGTGGCGTGACCTTGTGACGGAAGCAGGTCTCAGTGTGAGTACGGTATACGGAAACCTCTCACCGGAGGTGCGCCGCGCGCAAGCCGAACGCTTCAGGGAAGGAAAGACTGACGTTGTCGTAGGCACGGATGCGATAGCCATGGGACTAAACTTGCCGATTGAACGTGTCGTATTTACTACGGCCAGCAAATTCAATGGAGTGGATGAGGAAGAACTGCCTGCAGCGCTGGCAAAACAAATCGCAGGCCGAGCCGGCCGCTATGGCATTCATGAAGCGGGCTATTTTGCCGGCTTCGACCATGAGACGCACGCTGTAGTCAGGGCGTTGCTGAAAGAGAAAGTCAATGCCTTGCCGGGCCGCGGTTTTTATGTTGCACCGACTCTCGAGCATTTGAACAAGATCTCAAGGGTGACCGGCGAAAAAGGATTGACCAAACTCTTGAGGCTGTTTGCGCGCAATGTCGACACTGCGGACGGCTTTTTCATTCCACGCATTACAGAAGAACAATTGGAACGTTCGGCGTGGCTGGACACCTTGCCTCTGTCGATGGAAGAAAAGTTCACGCTTTCTCTCGTCCCTTTTTCTTCTCGGGTGGAATGCTTGAATCTTGCCTGGCAACGATGGGCACGTAATCTGTCGCACCAGCGTCCATCGCTTTTGGAACTGCAACGAGACGGGTACCGCCAGTCCCTGCAGGAGGCGGAAGACTCGTGCAAGCTGTATTCTGCCTATGCGTGGCTCGCTTATCGTCTCCCGGAGTACTTCCCCAGTGTGGACAGTGCTCTGGAAGCGGCAAGGAATGCATCCGGCCTTGTGGATCGGATCCTGGCTTCCCAGAACCAGGCGCAGCGAGCAAGAAAAACCGATGCACACAATAAAAGGTCGAGGTCCCGGCGCTTGGAGGCCTACTGAACGATCGGTAAGCCGTTTAACGCGCTTGATCAGGATGAACGCACGTAACAGGGCCCAAAACAAAAAAACCCCACTCGTTTGAGTGGGGTTTTTCTTTATAACTAGCCTGACGATGACCTACTTTCACACTGGTTGCAGCA
>JAUYVH010000034.1 GCA_030715135.1 Keguizhuia sedimenti
GCCTGGCTGAATAAATTCAGACGCATCGTGACCCGTTGGGAGTACGACGATCAACGATTTACGGGCTTCGTCCATCTGGCTTGTTCCATGATCTTGCTTCGCAGGTATTTATGAAATGAGTTCTAGTTGACTCCCTTCGTACCAGCTTGCATGAAAAATTAACGTGACAGCGACAATCGAGCACAACACGCAGCCTGCAGCAAATGCCACTCCGGATCAGGGGGCAGTTCAGTGGCATGCCTTGTCTGAAGACGAACTCGCGCACAAACTGGACACCGATGCCGGACACGGACTGTCGAACGAAGAAGCGGCAAGACGCTTCCGGCAGCACGGCCCGAATGCGATTCGCGAAACGCCGCCGCGCGCACTATGGCGCATCCTGCTCGACCAGTTCATGGATTTCATGATCCTGGTCCTGATCGCGGCCGCCATAATTTCCGGTGTCATCGGCGACCTGAAAGACACCATTGCAATCGTCGTGATCGTGCTTCTTAACGCAGTGATCGGATTCATACAGGAAGTACGCGCAGAGCGCGCCATGGCTGCGTTGAAGAAAATGGCGGCTTCAAGCGCTCTCGTATTGCGGCAGGGAAGCCGGCATGTTCTTGCGGCATCCGAGATCGTCCCGGGCGATGTCGTGCTGCTGGAGGCCGGGAACCTTGTTCCGGCGGATCTGCGGCTGATCGGAACGGCACAACTGAGGATCGACGAAGCAATCCTGACCGGCGAGGCGACGACGATAGAAAAGTCCGACGCGCCGTTGACGGCCGCGGCATTGCCGCTTGGAGATCGTTTCAATATGGCCTTCAAGGGCAGCACGGTGACCTATGGCCGCGGCACGGGCATTGCCGTCGGGACGGGAATGGAAACCGAACTCGGAAAAATCGCCGAACTGCTCGACACGGGCGAAGAGCTCAGGACGCCCCTGCAAAAGCGGCTGGCTTCATTCGGACGGCGGCTCGGAATCGCCGTGCTGGCCATCTGTGCCATTATCTTTACCGCGGGCATCCTGCGCGGCGAATCCCTGATGCAGATGTTCCTGACTGCGATCAGCCTGGCCGTCGCCGCAATTCCGGAAGCATTGCCCGCGGTCGTCACGATTTCGCTCGCTCTGGGCGCGCGGAAAATGGTGCGCCAGAATGCCCTGATCCGCCGCCTGCCTGCAGTGGAAACGCTCGGCTCCGTCACCTATATCTGTTCGGACAAGACCGGCACGCTGACGCAGAACAAGATGCGGGTCGAGGAAATCTACGCTGCAGGAGAACAGATCACCTCCTGGTCGCACTTGCCTGAACATGAGCCCTGGCCGACTTTGTGTGCTTCGCTCGCCTTGTGCAACGACGCCAATCTTGACGACCATCAGCAACTGACCGGCGACCCGACCGAGACAGCGCTGTTCGTCTGTGCATCCGACGCCGGATACGACAAGCACACGCTCGAAATGAAATATCCCAGAGTGTCGGAAATGCCCTTCGATTCCGAACGCAAGCGCATGACGACGATTCACAGCAACAAGGAAGCCTTCATTGCGTATACGAAAGGCGCTCCTGAATCCGTTGTGGCCGCCTGCGTGTCGACGCTGAGTGCCCAGGGCAGTACGCCGATTGACCGGGATTCGATCCTGGAAGCGGCCGAAGAAATGGCTGCGCGGGGCTTGCGCGTTCTCGCCGTTGCTACGCGCGCATGGCCGCAGTTGCCCGATGCGGCAAGTGGAAGCGAAAGCGGAGCCGCAATTGAAAGCGAGCTGGTATTTGTAGGACTGGTCGGGATGATGGATCCGCCGCGCGCGGAAGCGGAAGAATCCGTGCGCTTATGCCGCTCGGCGGGCATTACCCCGGTCATGATCACCGGCGACCATGCCGCGACCGCGCTGGCAATCGCCAGGCAGCTTGGCATTGCAGACGAAAACGATACCGCCGTTACCGGAACCATGCTCGCTGCGATGGACGACGAGGAGTTCAGCCGCCGGGTCGGTCACATACGCGTGTACGCCCGCGTCGATCCGGTCCAGAAAATCAGGATCGTACAGGCCCTGCAGGCACGCGGCGAATTCGTTGCCATGACAGGCGACGGAGTCAACGATGCTCCGGCACTGAAACGGGCCGATATCGGCGTTGCCATGGGCAAGGGAGGCACGGACGTGGCGCGCGAAGCATCCAGTCTGGTTCTTTTGGACGACAACTTTGCGACCATTGTGCGCGCGGTACGCGAAGGCCGCCGGATTTTCGACAATATCCGCAAGTTCATTCGCTTCGCCATGACCGGAAACTCGGCGGAAATTTGGGTCATTTTTCTTGCGCCGCTGCTCGGCATGCCGATTCCGCTGCTGCCCATCCATATACTATGGATCAATCTCCTGACTGATGGACTGCCGGGACTCGCGCTGGCGGCGGAACCATCGGAAAAAGGCATCATGCAACGCCCTCCCCGGCCACCGCAGGAAAGTATTTTCTCCCATGGCATGTGGCAGCACATCGTGTGGTTCGGTCTGGTGATTGCCGCGGTATCGCTGTTCGCCCAGGCATGGACACTCCATACCGGTTCCGGCCACTGGCAAACCATGGTCTTTACTGTTCTGACACTTTCCCAGATGGCGCATGTGATGGCGATCCGTTCCGAGCGTGAATCCCTGTTCCGTCAGGGTCTACGATCCAATCTGCTCTTGCTGGGCGCGGTGGCGCTGACCTTCGCATTGCAAATGGCAACGATCTATATACCGTTCCTGAATCCGATATTTAATACTCACCCATTGACGCTGCAGGAACTGGGATTTTGCCTGGCGCTTGCCTTGCTGGTTTTCTTCGCGGTGGAAACGGAAAAATTCCTGGTTCGGCGCGGTCTGCTGTACGCCTGACATTCAACGGAAATTGCCGGCGTACAGGAACTGGCAGGATGGTCCGCAGATTGCAAAGAAAGTTCTTCGCAATCGAGCTCCTGAGCCGGCAGCGTCGGCTCAGGGCTTATTGGCACAGATGGCTATTTTTCACTCTGCAAGCACCTCGGCCATGAAGGGAAAACAAGATCTTCTCAGAAGTGAATTATCTGTCGGGCCGTTGTTCGGACGCTGTGCCGATTTACACAGTTCAGAATTCCTCCCAGTCAGGCGATCCGCCTGCTATCGCACGCGTCTTTTGACCTGAGACAGGCATCACAGATTTAACAGTACCGTCTTTCCGCTTATTAAATTGAACGACCGTTCCGTTCTTTGCCGAGCTCATTGCGACGGGAACAGCCATGCCATGAAAGCCGAGCAGCTTGAACACGGAGACGGTCTGGGTCAGGCTGGCTGCCTGGTGCTGCATGGATTCTGCTGCGGCGGCGGCCTGTTCGACCAATGCGGCATTTTGCTGGGTGACCTGGTCCATCTGGGCAATGGCCTGGTTGACCTGTTCGATGCCGGCACTCTGCTCATTGGACGCTGCGGTGATCTCGGCCATGATGTCGGTCACGCGTTTGACGCTGTCGAC
>JAUYVH010000035.1 GCA_030715135.1 Keguizhuia sedimenti
GCTACCCGTTCTAAAAAGGTGTTGGTGAAGCCTTAGGCGCGTTTCGATTGAGAGGCCCCCAAACCCGATAGGTTTTGGGGGCTTTTTTGCCTCAATGGTCAAACAGCCAACAAGGATGCAGGGCGCTATACCCGACGCTTCTGATAAAGTATCGAGTCCAGTTATAACTTCGGTGACTTTTCAGATGAACCAGCAGCTTTGGGTAGAGCCGGTAGGCGACATTGTACTGGCGCGCATGCGTGGCAGATGCGATGTGGAAACAATAAAGGAAATTCACCAGCGCGTTTTCGAGCTTGTGAAGGATACGCATCAGGTCAAGGTGTTATATGACGGACTGGAGATGGAAGACCCGACCGTCGATATGGCCGTGCTGCAACAGAAAATGGACGCGGAAGCGTGGGAACAGTACGGCCCCATTCTGCTGCGAAGAGCCATTTTAGTTCCCAATACGCGTATCGCTTATCTGGCTCGAATCGCTTTTGGGCAATTCGGCGAAGGCGCGTACCGAGTCTTCTATAACGACATGGCGCAGGCAATCTTATGGCTAGAGGAAAAGATATAGGCATATCCCTTTTTTAAAGAAGCAGAGTCTGCTCCTTGCCAACAGGAGCCTGAGGTGAGTCTTTCATATTGCGCGCGCTATCTTCACCCGCTACAGCTTCTTGTTTCCGTCGAAGTAGATGATGTCCTCGACCCGCAGTTTCCCCTTCGCCAGCCCAAGGCGTTCGGCAGGCGTTTTGCCGTCTTTGCTGCCCTTTGGCACAAAGCAGTAGTTCCAGTACACCCGGAGCAGGAGCAGCAGCTTTTCAATGATTCGCGGGTTGTAGGGGGCATAGCCGTACCACATCCGGCCGGCGGCACTCGAACTCGACAGGGCCCGCTCCAAAGGGCTCAGCCGGCGGCGAATCAGCTCCATGAACCGGTCGGCCCCGTACATCGAGCCATACAGATACATCTTCGCCAATTGGTCCTCGCTCACTTGGGAATCCGGCCGCGCAGTTAGGTAGGCCAAGGCCTTTTCAGGCTCGTTCATGGTCGGCAGCGGATGTAGGAGCCATTTGTCCTTATAACCGCCAATTTCTTTCATCAACGGGAACTGTTCCTTGATGAGGGCAATTTTGATGAGGTCGTCGTCCAGCGAACCCATCGACGCCTTGGCCGCCGCAAACCGCTTCTGCGCTTCATTGAAGGCGGCCAGTTTCTGGCCTTTGGTCATCTCCTTCTTGACTGTCACGAAGAAGGCATGGACGAAGTCCTGCTGAATCTCTTCATGGAAGGCGGCAAAACAGGCCGCCCGCATGCCGGCATCCTGGTCGAGATAGAACGTGATGCTTTGCGCGCCAGCCAGCATCCTTTTGAGCACCTGGAAATGGGCGTAGAGGGTGTATTCACCGTGGACCTGCATCCCGGTGCCAGGCAACTGCATCTCCCTGTCAAATTCGTCCGATACCTCGACGTCCTCCCGGTCGGCTGCCGTGGCGTACCGAGCCGCTGCAGCATCGAGCACCGTCTTCTTTCCCTTGTATCGCTTCCTTGCAGCAGTCGCCGCGATGGAAGAGTCGTAGTCGCTTTTGAGCCAAAATCGGGCATTGCGCCGATATTCCTGCGGCAGCAGGTCGTCATCGTCCAACCGGACATCTGCTTCGACCTCTTCCGGGTCAAAGTCGGGGTCGAAGTTTAGGTGTGCCCCAAAGACGTAGCCGGTGCGGTTGTCGGCCGAGACGACCGAATGCAGCGGAACGTTGCGCTTGTCCTCTCGCCGGGTCCAGTTGGTGTAGTAGTCCTGCCGGTCCACAGAGATTGAGAGGTGCCCCAAAGGCAGCCGCTCCAGCAACTTGCCCTCCCGGTCGCCCAGGAAGCGCTGGCATTGGGCGAACAGGAAGTCAATCTTGCCGTAGAGCGTGGCCGCGCATATGTCGCGCTTTTCCATGATGCGCCGGAATGGAGCCTTGTTGACCAGTTCCATGAAGATTTCCCGGTTCTCATGGGGCTTCTTCTGGCCAGTAGTCGGGCCGCCGACCGCAAAAGTAGACCCGCACTCCTTGCAGCGGAAGCGTGGAGAGCCGTGGGCGGTACGGCCATGGCTCATGTACCGGCTCCGGTTGGAGTGAACTCCCAGGCCGAACTGGACACAAGCCGAGTTCTGGCAGGACGGCTCAGGTTTGCCGTCGAGATAGGCCATGAGCCGCCCGACCTCCTGAGCAATGGCCAAGTTGGATTTGAGTGGGGGTGTATCCCCGCACAGCTTGCACTTGATGGCTGTGCGAGGCGTGCCGCGCTTGCTAGTTCCGCCCGACAGCACGTAGGTGTCATGGCTGGAGGAGCCCGGTCCACGCTTGCTGATGGGGTTAGGCGGGACGCCGAAGTTGGAGCAGGTTGGGGCCTTGCAGAAGTTGACCTGGATGCCCTCGACCGGCGGCGGAATGCGGGGAATGGAAGACTCTGCTGCGCCGGCGGATTTTTTCGAGGAAGCGCGCGGCATTTCGGGCGAGTCAGCGGACTGCTCTCCCTCTGCGCCGTCTTTTCCCGGAAATATCTTCGGCAAAACAAATCCCCCGAAAGCGTTAAACCATCAGGGGATTTTACGGAATTACAACCCGCTCACCAACACCTTTTTAGAACGGGTAG
>JAUYVH010000036.1 GCA_030715135.1 Keguizhuia sedimenti
CCTTCGCCGGAGCGTTCAATTTTAATCACGTCCGCACCAAACCACGCCAGTAACTGCGTGCAGCTCGGACCACTTTGCACATGCGTGAAATCAAGAATCCGAACGCCATCGAGCGCCTTACCCATTACTTCTCTCCTCTAGATCTCGTAGAAAAGCGCGAGCGGGGCTAAGCCCGCTCGCGCCAGATCAACAAATTACTTGTTACTCGATAATCGACGGCACATGGCTTTGCCACGTGCATATCAATTAATAATTACTTCTTCTTACCAATCGTGCTGACAATGTTCAAGTTGCCGATACGACCGGATTCAACACCTGCTGCCGGATCGATGATGGCATCAATCATTGTCGGCTTGCCGGACTTGATGGAAGCTTCCAGAGCCTTAGCCAGATCTTCCGGTGTTTCAACACGCACGCCTTCGCCGCCCAGCGACTTGCCGAACATGTCGTAGCGCGTCTCCGGATTAAACTTCATGCACGAGAACTGATGTTCCGGATTAGCTTCATCACCGCGGTAGATACCACCGTTATTCATGATGATCACGGTTACAGGCAGGTTGTAGCGGGTGATGGTTTCGAATTCCATGCCCGAGAAACCGAATGCGCTGTCACCGCAGATTGCGACCACTGGTTTGCCGCTTTCTGCTGCCGCAGCAACTGCGGAACCCATACCTACACCCATGACACCCCAGGTGCCGGTATCAACACGCTTGCGCGGCTGGTACTGGTCGATCACCATACGTGCGTTGTCGAGTGCATTTGCGCCTTCGTTGACCAGAATGATGTCCGGATAGTTCTTCAACACGTCGCGGATTGTGCCGAGCGAGTTGTGGTAGTTCATGATTGGCGTAGGCGTAGAGAGCTTGGAAGCCAGCTTCGAACGACTGCCTGCTGCGCGCTCTGCTACTGCATTCATCCACTCGGTTGGCTTGGCCATGCCTTTTAGACCGGCACGCAGTGCGTTGACGCAAGACTGAACGTCGCCTACCAGAGGTGCAGCGATCGGTACATTGCTGTCGATTTCGTCGGCCTTGATGTCAATTTGAACGAACTGCTTCGGGCTGCCCCAGGTCTTGCCCTTGCCGTGCGAGAGCAACCAGTTCAAACGCGCGCCGATCAGGATGACGACATCGGACTCTTGAAGCACCATGGAGCGCGCTGCTGCGCCGCACTGTGGATGCGTATCGGAAACGAGACCCTTGGCCATCGACATCGGCGTGAACGGGATGCCGGTCTCTTCGACCAGCGCCTTGATGTCGTCGTCGCACTGCGCGTAGGCAGCACCCTTGCCGAGCAAAATCAATGGCTTTTTGGCGCCTTTGATCAGGTCTACTGCACGCTTAACTGCTTCTGGCGCAGGGATCTGTGCAGGAGCCGGATCAACTGGAACCCACAGGGACTTCTTGCCTTCTTCGGCGCTCATCGTCTGGGAGAACAGGCGTGCCGGGATATCCAGATACACACCACCTGGACGACCAGACAATGCCGCACGCACAGCGCGCACGACTGCTACGCCGATGTCTTCTGGACGATTGATACGATAAGCAGCCTTGCAGTGCGGACGAGCCATGTTCAACTGATCCATTTCTTCGTAGTCGCCCTGCTGCAGGTCGACGATTTCGCGCTCGGAAGAGCCGGAAATCAGGATCATCGGGAAGCAGTTGGTCGTGGCGTTAGCCAGCGCGGTCAAGCCATTCAGGAAGCCTGGCGCAGAAACGGTCAGGCACACGCCTGGCTTCTTGGTCAGGTAGCCGGCGACTGATGCGGCGTAACCTGCATTTTGTTCATTGCGGAAGCTGTAGAACTTGTTACCGCGCGCTTGCCACATACGGCCGACTTCGGTAACGGGAATGCCGAGCAAACCATAGATGTTGGTGATGCCGTTCATTTCCAGGGCATCCATCAGCAGGTGGAAGCCGTCGGTGAGTTCTCCTGTCTGGTTCTGAATTTCTTGAGTTTCGTTTTTCATGATGAAATCTTTCTTTCGGTTGATCTCGATAAAGGTTGTGCAGCACGGGTGGCAGTATGGGACGCACCGGAAAATTCTCGTTGGGCCGCGCCTTTTTCCGGCCCCACGATGACGCCTGGCGTCGGAATCATGCGGCACCTTGCTTTACTTGCGCTTGATGCCATTTACCTCCGACGGCAAATTTCAGAGATACCCTTCAACATACGCTGTTACGCGTACCTATTCAAGTGCGCGTATCATATCGACCTGTCCCTGTCCCTATCATTGACCGGGGTCAATTTTCGCCGCATCATGCGAGTTTGCCGGAACTGTCTGCCACGCCTTGTCCAT
>JAUYVH010000037.1 GCA_030715135.1 Keguizhuia sedimenti
GTCATTGAGCTGGGCCGCCTGACCGATACGCCAACCCCGCATATCGACACCGTCTATGCACTGGTCAAACTGCTCGCTAAAACCATGAGCGAAGAAAAAGGCCAGGTGCAGTTGCGTAAAGCAGCCTGAACTTGAAGCAAACAAGATCTCGCCAAATGACGATGTAGCGCCTTTGACGAGATTTTGGCAGGCAAGCAGCCTCAAAATAAAAAAGCCAGCAATAGCTGGCTTTTTTATTGAGCGTTCTCGCTAGCGAAATGTGTTGTGCGCTTGCGATCAACGGCATCGCGAGCGCACCGAATCGACGAGTCGCTAAACAGTCAGCATGATTTTTCCGATATGGGTACTGGTCTCCATCAGGGCGTGCGCCTGTGCAGCCTGCTCAAGCGGGAAGGTTTGATAGATCACGGGCTTGATTTTGCCCGCCTCAATCAACGGCCATACATGCTTGCGCAGTTTCGCGGCAATGGCTGCCTTAAAGGCTACGGGGCGAGGGCGCAGCGTCGAACCCGTAATGGTCAGGCGCCGTATCAGGACGGGGCCCATGTTGACGGTTGCCTTGCCGCCGCCCAGCAAGGCAATGAAAACCAAACGTCCGTCATCAGCCAGGCAACTAATCTCGCGGGCTACATAGTCGCCGCCCACCATATCGAGAATGACATCGACTCCCTTGCGATTGGTCGCTTCCTTTACAACTTCCACAAAATCTTCGGTACGATAATTGATGCCGCGCTCCGCGCCCAATGCTTCGCATGCTCGGCACTTCTCGTCGGAGCCTGCGGTGGCGAACACACGATGACCCAAGGCCGTAGCCAGCTGGATTGCAGTCACGCCGATACCGGATGTCCCGCCTTGAACCAGCAAGGTCTCGGAAGCAGAAAGATGCGCGCGATCGAAGACATTGCTCCATACAGTGAAGAACGTCTCGGGCAAGGATGCCGCCTCAACCGGCGTCAGACCCTTTGGTATCGGCAGGCATTGTTGATACGGCACTGTGCAATATTCCGCATACCCGCCTCCCTGCACAAGCGCGCACACCATATCGCCCTTTTTAAAGCCGCTGTTGGCGAAGTCACCATCAATGATCTCTCCAGCAACTTCGAGGCCGGGCAAGTCAGAGGCACCAGGCGGGACAGGATAATTTCCCGTGCGCTGCAACAGGTCAGGGCGGTTCACTCCAGCGGCATGCACTTTAATCAATAATTCGCCAGACTGCGGCACGGGAATGGGGCGATCGCAAAGGCGCAATACATCGGGGGCGCCCGGCTGGGTAATTTCAATGGCTCGCATGGTAATGGACTCAAAGAGAAAAACAGAATTGTATTGCTAACTCGTCAAACCTGCAGCTTAGTGGTGCAACGTGCACCGAGTCAACGCGCAATAAGTTTGTTCAAAGGAAGGAATAAAGTAGAACGCCGTCATAGTCACAGGAGCTGCACAGATAGCAGCACATCGTAGGTGCTGTGATTCCCCCGGTTGCCGTGCTCAGATTTTTCCCTGGTGTTTAAGTCGGGAGAGGGTTTCGGCGGAGAGGTTGAGGTAGGAAGCGAGTTCCTTTTT
>JAUYVH010000038.1 GCA_030715135.1 Keguizhuia sedimenti
GACGAGTGCGTTACAGCACTTTCCACGTATCAGGTGCTGAATTTCCGTAATCCTCGATGCCGCGAAAGCGCTTGCCGGAGTGCCACAGCCAGCTCTTCCTGCCGGTACGGTTTTTTCAGGAACTCCATCTGGGGATCCAACTGCTTGTCGCTGTCCAGCGCGTCATAGACATACCCGGATGTCAACAGAATGGCGACATCCGGTCGGATCGTTTTGGCTTGCCGTGCCAGAGCTAGCCCATCCAGGGAGCCAGGCATGACGACGTCGGTAAAGAGCACGTCAATGGCGTCATTCTTTTTCAGCATTGCCAGTGCGCTATCCGCATTCTTTGCTTGATGGACGGTATATCCCAGCCCTTTGAGCATCGCCTCTGTAGCTGAGCGCACTTGCGCGTCATCTTCCACCAGCAAGACGGTTTCCGTTCCACCCGTGGGAACCGGGGCAGCAATGGCAGGTGGCTCGGTTTCCTGCTCGGTCGTGCGCGGCAGAAAAATGCGCACCGTGGTGCCCGCGCCTATTGCGCTGTCGAGGTAAATGCGCCCGCCGCTTTCCCGCACGAATCCATACGCCATGGCCAGTCCCAGGCCGGTACCCTTGCCCTCCTCCTTGGTCGTGAAGAAGGGCTCAAATGCCCGCTCGAGCACTTCCGGCGTCATGCCCGGGCCCGTGTCGGTGATGGCCAGCACGACATAATCGCCTGGCTCGATGCCGGGGTAAGGGGGGATGTGCTCCGGGTCGATGGCTGTATTCGTGACCGTAATCATCAAGGTGCCTTTGCCCTGCATGGCATCGCGCGCATTGGCGGCCAGATTCAAAATGACGTTTTCCAGAAAATTGGGATCGACCCGCACATTCCACAATCGCTCTGCAATATGGCAGCGCAGCTCAATGGCGCTGCCAACCAGTCGTTGTATCAGGCCATCAATATTCTGGATGAGTGCGCCAAGATGGATGACAGATGGTCGCAGCGGTTGGCGGCGCGCAAACGTCAGCAGCTGCGATGATAACTTTGCGCCACGGTCCACGGCATCGAGGGTATTGTCCAGGCGTTCTTCAATACGTTCTTCGCCACTGCAGATGAATTTCAGCATCTGGGTGTTGCCACTGATGATTTGAAGAATATTGTTGAAGTCGTGCGCCACACCGCCCGTAAGATTGCCCAGCGCTTCCATCTTTTGCGAATGCTCCAGCGCCTTTTTCATTTGCCTGATGGCAGCCCTGTCTTGCGTACGCTGGCGCAGGTTGCGCGAGAAAAAATAGCCCGCTAACAGCAGTAATAACGAGATGATGCCGCCGCTCCAGACATAGAAGGTGCGTTGCCGATGGTACTGGTTAAAAATGGTGGCGGTTGACTGGCCAATGATCACGGCAAGGTCACCTTTTTCGAGGATGCGCCACGCATACAGGCGCTCGATCCCGTCCACTTCGGAGCGCTTCTGGAAAAAGCCGCTTTCCAAGGGCTTGCCGGTTAAGAAGGGAGCGTCGGCAAT
>JAUYVH010000039.1 GCA_030715135.1 Keguizhuia sedimenti
GAGCCTGTCAGATTTTTTGTGTGCCAGAGGTCATGAGATGATACCGAAAGGGAAGCACCATGACCGAAGTGATGAGCACGACCAAGAAGACCAGGAAACCGAAGACACCGAAGCTGTTTCCGGATGAACTGATTGACCAACTGCTGGCACAAGTCCAGAACAAGGGTGCCGAATCGATCCTGGGAGAATCTGGCCTGGCCGGCCAGCTCAAAAAGCAACTGGCCGAGCGCATGCTGGCCGCCGAACTCACCCACCATCTCGATATCGAGGCCAGGCAAGGCAAGGCTGGCAACCACCGCAATGGCGCCAGTCCCAAGACCGTTCTCACGCCGGCCGGGGAACTCGATCTGAACATTCCACGGGATCGGCTGGCAACATTCGAGCCGCAACTGGTGGCCAAATACCAGCGCCGGCTGCCCGGCTTTGACGACCACATAGTCAGCATGTATGCGCGCGGCATGAGCGTGCGCGAGATTCAGGGGCATCTGCTGGAACTGTACGGGCTGGCCGTCTCGCCCGACCTGATTTCCAGCATCACCGACGAGGTGCTGGCCGAAGTCGAGCAATGGCAGCAGCGCCCGCTCGAAGCGATGTACCCGATTGTGTATTTCGATGCCTTGCGGCTGAAGATCCGCGACGAAGGCACAGTCAGGAACAAGGCCGTGTACCTGGCGCTGGGCATCCGGGCCGACGGCAAGAAGGAAGTGCTGGGCCTGTGGATTGAACAGACCGAAGGTGCCAAGTTCTGGCTGAAGGTGTTCAACGAGCTGAAGAACCGCGGCTTGCAGGACGTTCTGATTGCAGTCGTCGACGGTTTGCGCGGCTTTCCGGAAGCGATTGAAGCGGTCTATCCGCAGGCGCAGATCCAGACCTGCATCGTGCACCTGATTCGTAACTCGCTCAATCTGGCCAGCTGGAAGGACCGCAAGCCCTTGGCGACGGCGTTAAAGCCGATCTATCAGGCCGTCACCGCCGAGGCGGCGGCATCAGCGCTGCAAGCCTTTGCCGGGAGCGACTGGGGCAGGAAATTTCCAACCGTGGCGGCGATGTGGCAGCGGCAATGGGAGCAAGTGACTCCCTTCTTTGCCTATCCGCCCGAGGTGCGCAAGATCATTTACACGACCAACGCCATCGAGAGCATGCACATGCAGTTAAGAAAGATCGTCAAGAACCGCGGGCATTTCCCGACCGATGAAGCGGCAGCAAAGCTGCTGTTTCTCGCCTTGCGCAACATTGAAAAAGATTGGAAGATGCCACCCATCACGTGGAAGCAGGCAGCCAACCAGTTCGCCATCCTATTCGGCGAACGATTCACCAACGCCCTGCACTGAGATTTTTTAACCCGACCTCGGCACACAAAATTCCTGACACTTCCA
>JAUYVH010000004.1 GCA_030715135.1 Keguizhuia sedimenti
TCTTCGGTGCGCGAGGACAGGTCCAGGTTGCCCGTGGCAATCTCCGAGGATGCCGTGGCAATCGTGTCCGTGCCGGTTCTTACCTGCGCGACGATTTGCGTCAGGTTGTCCCGCATGGCTTTCATTGCATGCATGACGCTGGCATTGTCGTTTTCCTGAACCGGGATTTCCACGGTCAGGTCGCCCTCGGCGATACGGCTTGCAATGGCGCTGACTTCGGCAGGATCTCCGCCCAGTTGTTTCAGCAAGGCTCTTGTAACCAGTACGCCAATGCCAGTAGCCAGGATCAGAGCAAAGGCGGACAGAATAAGCGTGAGCATTTCCGACTGGGATAGTGCGTTGTCCACTTTCCGGGTTTCCGCGTCAACCGCTTGCTGCACAGACTTGATGACAAGATCGATGTCGGCCACGATTTGCCTGCGCAGAGGACTGCACTCCTTGACCAGAAAGACGCCGTATTCCTGCAGTTTTCCGCTTTCGCGATACTGGCGTGGACGCTCAAGCTCTTCAGCCATGGCAAGCAGTCCTTTCCTGGTTTTCTCGAATTGCTCGTCACCCTTGAACATGGGCGCCATCGCTTCCAGCGCGTCGAGGTAGATAGCCTTTTGCTGGTCCAGGATATCCAGCTCCTTTCCGGCTTCGGCATTGTCTTCGAAGACATAGGCATTCCTCGCCGCGAGACCTGTCTGCGCCAGGGCCTCCCTTGCTATATAGAGCCGTTCCAGTTTTTCGGTGCGCAGCGTATTTTGCAAGTTTACGGCTGCATCGATGTCGTACATGCGATAAAGGGTAAAGCCGGAAAAAACCAGCATGATTCCTAGGATCAACCCAAAACTTAAGGCCAGTTTTTTTCCAATTGTCATAGTGCTGGAACCCATATTTATTCCCTGTTTGTTTAATGAATTGAAGGACGCATTGCTCCTCAATGCCGCCATTAACCACCGATGGCAGCTTTGCGTCCAGCGAGCGGCTTGATGCGCAAGTCAATGACCGGCACAATGCTGCCTCGTAGCCTGGATGCGTAATCATGAAGGTGCCTTGTCTTTTCTTGCGAGTCTGAATGCCGGATATTCGGAATACCCGATAATTTCAGTGCTGCGCTTATCCGAATAAGCGTTTTCCCAAGAGATTTCCTTTTCAGGGGCATAGCCTTTGGGAGAAAAACTGCTTCTGAATTATTAGAGAATCATGAATTTGCGTCTTATAAAGTACACAATCGAAGTTGCTGAACACGCCCGAATATTGCCACAAGTAAATTAATTAACCTAATTTGTCTTAGACAAATTAGGTTAACGTTGTATTTTTAGACAGGAATAACTTAATGCGATGTATTTTTGGCAATTAAATGAGCCCTTTACTGACGATTGCCCAAACCTCTCTTGAAACAGGCATTGCCAAAGAGGTGCTGCGAAAATGGGAAGTGCGCTATGGCTTTCCTGTTCCGGTTCGGCACAGCAATGGCAAGCGTGCGTATACGCATGAACAGGTCGTTAAGCTGAAGCTGATAAAAAGACTGCTTGATGACGGATGCCGGCCGGCGCAAATCGTGCCGATGCCCGAACACGACCTGGACCTGCTGGCGCTGAGCAGGCAGGCAGTACCGGCCACTCCTGCCAAACCAGGCACAGCCGTCGAAATAGTGGAATGGTTGAAAGCACGCGATCCCGCTTACCTGCGGACTCAACTATCCAGGGAATTGACAAGTCGCGGGCTGCTTGCTTTTGTCAGGGACGTCATGCCGTCGATGAACTCGCACGTCGGCCAAGCCTGGCAGGACGGCATCATCGCGGTGCGCGACGAGCATATTTATTCGGAAATCATTCAAGGCCTGGTCAGGGAAGCGTTGGCAAGCTTTGTAAATCCGCAAGGAACACCGCGCATACTTTTGACTACCGTACCGGGCGAAGCCCATACCCTGGGGATTCAAATGGTCGAAGCAGTAATGTCGCTTGGGAACGCCTATTGCATCTCCATGGGGCCTCAGTCGCCTTTAAATGAGATTGCGTCTGCCGCAACCGAGTTACAGGCTGACATTGTCGCGCTGTCATTCAGCATTGCTTTTCCAAAAAGGAAAATCCCGGCCATGCTGAGAGAACTGCGCACCCAGTTATCACCCGGGGTAAAAATCTGGGCGGGAGGGGATGGAACCCTGGGAATGGAACACAAGCCTCGCGGCGTGACATTGCTGTCATCCTTGCAGGAAGCGATCGAATGCCTCAGGAATCATCGCGGATAGAAAACGCGACGTATGCGGTTCATTGAGGAACGTAATCGACGGCAGCCAGCAATCGGCTTCGTTCATGATTGATCGCTTCGAGCGCATCCGGTTCGGATATGCCCGACATTTGCAAAGCGTTTGAAGCGAGTTGCAAGCCTGTCTCCAGCGTTTCCGGTATCACCATGTTCGCCCCGGAGTATTTCAGGATGGCTGCCTGGTTTTCGTCAATTGCGCGTGCAAGTATCGGCAGCGATGGATAAGCGTTACGCACGGCATTGACTGCATGCAGTGCCGCGCCCGGATGATCCATCGTCAGAATGATTGCTTTCGCCTGTCCTGCACGCAGCTTTTCCCAGATCGCCGTATTGGACGCATTCCCCAGATACACCGATCGGCCTTTCGCGCTCTCCTGCATCACGATGCCCAGATCGTTATCGAACGCAATGAAGTCCACACCTTGCTGCGACAACAGTCTGGCGAGCAGTTGCCCCACGCGACCAAAGCCTGCGATGATCACATACGGAGCGCGATGCCGTGAAAATTCGCTTTGCAGGTGCCCGTCCTGTTCCGCATCTTTTTTCCCTTCTCGTTCAGCGAGGATTTTTCCTGCCTTGGCTGCCATGGGCGTGATGAACAGGCTCAGGCTCACTACCAGCATCATGAATTGGCCCACATCGTTGGCCAGAAGGCTGGAACTGACTGCCGTACCGATCACAATGAAGGCGAATTCTCCACCCTGTCCCAACAAAAGCCCGCCTTGGATTGCGTGGCTCCATCGAAATCTGCAGACGCGCAGAATCAGGGCAATAACCGTGCCTTTGATAAGAAAAAGGCCGATCACCGACATTGGGATCAGAACCGGTTCCTTGATAATTTCGCGCCAGTCGATCTGCATGCCGACCAGCATGAAGAACAACCCCATCAAAAGGCCCCTGAACGGTTCGATGGCAATTTCAACTTCATGGCGGAACTCCGTCTCCGAAATCAGCAGCCCGGCAAGGAATGCTCCGAGCGCCAGGGACAGGCCCGCCGCCGCCGTCAGCCCCGCAATTCCCAGGCTGCACAACAGGGTCAAGGCCATGAACACGTCCGGCTGGTTCTGGCCTGCGAACGAACGGAAGAAGGGGCGTATGAAACGCCTGCCCAGCGCATAAATAAGCACGATCGAGCCGATTGACTTGGCAAGCGTCATGCCGATCAGCGGCAGCAGGTTATCCGCCCTGCCTTCCGCCAGCACATCCAGCAGGATAAAGATCGGGACTACGGCGAGATCCTGGAACATGAGGATGGAAAAGCTCGCGCGGCCCAGCGGCGAATCGAGTGTGCGTTGTTCATTCAGCAGCTGCATCACCACTGCAGTGGAAGACAGCGACAGCACCAGCCCCAGCACAATTGCCTTTTCCAGTGCGTTTCCGAAGATCCATGCGAAGACGCCGATTGCAGCCGTACTGAGCAATACCTGCATCAGTCCTGCGCCGAAGACCAACTTGTATAACGCCCGCAGGCGTTCGACCGACAGCTCGAGTCCGATCATGAACATCAGGAAAAGAACGCCCAGTTCCGCAAGCGGCCGGATGCCTTCCGTATTCGGAAAGACAAAATAACTCAGTTCCGGAATATGTTGCGCCATCAAGCCGAGTCCGTAAGGCCCGACCAGCATGCCGGCGCAAAGGAAACCCACGACCTGATTCACTTTCAAGCGCTTCAAAATCGGAATCAGGATCCCGGCCAGCGCCAGGAATAGCAGAGTTTCCCTTAGATACGGCAGAGCTTGGTGTTCTTCCAATTAATTAGCCTTTCGGGCGCAACGCAGAATACAGAATAGGATGTTATTCAGTTCCGTGGCCGATATTATCGGGCAAAACAATGAATTCTGAGCGACGGTTTTCGCGATGTTCGGCAGTACGATCCGCAATTTTTTCATAGAAGTCTGCGCGTATTGTGAATTCATCAACGAGATACGATTCTCATAAATGAAGCTTTTTCGTTTAAACTGACAGCCTTCGCGCAGCAGAATAAAATCTTCTTATCCATCAGACATGTCCCAGTCAATCGGCATTTCCAATCCAGAAACCAAAGCGGACACCCCACTCGATCTCAGTGCGCTGCGAACCCGGTGTTCTTCCTGCAGCATGCATGAACTGTGTCTGCCCATGGGATTAGGCGAAGAAGACATGAACCGGCTGGACCAGATCATAGGCCGGCGCAGAAAAGTTCCGCGCGATGCCGTGCTTTATCGCATGGGCGACCCATTCACCAATCTGTATGCAATCCGTTTGGGACATTTCAAGACTTACCAGATCAATCGCGAGGGAGACCAGCAGATCACTGGTTTTCACATGGCGGGCGAACTGCTGGGAATGGATGCGATCAGCACCGATCGCCATCATTGCGACGCGGTGGCACTGGAAGACAGCGAAGTCTGCGAGATCCCGTTTTCACGGCTCGAGCATCTGTTCAGCGATATGCCCACCCTGCTGCGCCATTTTCACCGCATGATGAGCCAGGAAATCACTCGCGAACAAAATGTCATGCTGTTGCTTGGCAATATGCGCGCCGATCAGCGCTTCGCGGCATTCCTGATGAACCTGTCCTCGCGCTACGCAACGCGCGGATATTCCTCTACCAGTTTCCAGTTGCGCATGGGCCGGGAAGAAATCGGCAACTATCTGAGCCTGACCATCGAAAGCGTCAGCCGCCTGCTCAATAAATTCAAGAAGCAAGGGCTGCTCAAGGTGAATAATCGTGAAATCGAAATCATCGACCTGCCGCGCCTGAAGGCGATTGCCGCGGGCACGGAAGTCTGCGCCTGACCCGGCCTGCGCCGAGCTGTTACAGCGCCGGCTTTTTAGTGTTCTTCACTTCCAGCAGATAGCAGGTCAGCATGCTGGCCAGCGCGCAGAAGGTCCAGAAGAAAAAAAAGCCCAGCGTGTACACGCCGAGCACGGGCATGTCGATTTCAGCTCCGTCCAGTGTGAGGTCTGCCGGATCGAATAAAGAAAAGAAAAAGCCTTCCGCGACAATTGCTACCAGAAACGAGGGCCATAGAACCACCATGATGAGTCGCGTCATTGCTTAGTGCCCTTTCTCGAATTGGACAGATTAACTTGCCTTGATCGCGATCCGCCTCTCCTGCGGCCAATTCCATGAGCCCAGCAGGCGCCAATCGCGCTGCTCATTCTCTACCAGAACCTGCCAGCGGGCAATGTCCAGCATGGGCACCGTGGCGGAAAAGCGACCCTGTGCATCCGGCTGAACACGCAGCTTGATATCCTTTTCGGGTTGCGTGGAATGCACCAGGCTGAGCAGAATTGCTTCATTATTCTGCAAACCGCTCAGGGAACCGTTGACCACGCCCTTGGCGGCATCATAGGACATGTCCATTTCCAGGCGCATGTCAGCCGCTACGCGGTCGCGGCGCAAATCCATATTGATCGCCTTGCCCTGCTTGTAGTAATCGTCGACGACCAGCGCGTCCTGCGCGGCAAATGCGATCATTGTGGTATGGATTCCGGCCAATATGACCGCAACCGGGCCCAGCATCAAAAGCCACGGCCAGCGATGCGCATACCAAGGGCGCATATCCTGATTTTTATCCAGTGAGGCGGAAACGGTCTGCATGGTTCTCTCCATCAAATCTTAATCAACGCGGCACGATAAATACCGCTTTTTCCGTCACATTCAGGTCCGGACGGTCGACTGCCTGCAATTCGAATTCGATCTTGTTCGATCCTTTTTCACCTTTGCCGTGCGGAACCCGTACTCGCACAGGCACCGCACGCGAGGTGGTTGCATCGACTTCGACCTCGTTGTCCGATGCAAGGGAAATCGAATCGATACCCCGCACCTTGATTATGTAGCGGTGCGCGAATTCGTCGGTGTTCATGATTTGCAGGCGGAATACATTTTCAATAATGCCGTCTTCCACTTCGCGTGCCATGACACCGCGGTCACGAATCACGTCCAGCTTGAGCGGTGTGCGCATGACAAGTGCACCAAACAGCACGCTCACCATCGCGGTCAGAATCACTGTATAGATGAGTACGCGCGGACGGAAAACCCTCCGCCATATCTGGCTTTTGTTCAGCTGCTTGGCCATTGCATTGTCGGTCGAATAACGGATCAATCCGCGCGGCAGATTGACCTTATCCATCACCTTGTCGCATGCATCGATGCATGCGCCGCAACCGATGCATTCGTACTGCAGTCCATTGCGGATATCGATACCGACCGGGCAGACCTGGACGCACATCGTGCAGTCAATGCAGTCGCCCTGCTTTCTCGCCGTCGTATCGTTGACTGCCAGCTTCGCGTACTTGTTGCGCGGCTCGCCGCGTTTCTGGTCATACGTAACGATCAGCGTATCCGGGTCGAACATCACGCTCTGGAAGCGTGCATACGGGCACATATACATGCAGACCTGCTCACGCAACCAGCCGGCATTGCCGTAGGTGGCAAATCCGTAAAACAGTATCCAGAACCACTCCCATGGTCCGAGGGACAGGGAGATTACTTCCTGACCCAGCGACCTGATCGGCGTAAAGAAACCGACGAAGGTGAACCCGGTCCACAAAGCGAAGACAACCCATGCCAGATGCTTCGCGGTCTTCTTGCTGATCTTCTCCACAGTCCATGGCTGCTTGTCGAGGCGCATGCGGGCGCTTCGGGTGCCTTCTATCTTCCTTTCGATCCACATGAAGATTTCGGTATAAACCGTCTGTGGACAAGCATAGCCGCACCACAGACGGCCGGCGATCGCCGTGAACAGGAACAGCGAAAACGCCGATACGATCAGAAGCAGCGCGAGGTAGATGAAGTCCTGCGGCCATAGGACCACGCCGAAAAGATAAAACTTACGGGCGCCGAGGTCGAACAAGACTGCCTGCCGGCCGTTCCAGGACATCCATGGGAGTCCGTAGAATGCCAGCTGCGTCAACCAGACGCATACCCAGCGCCAGTTCGCATACCAGCCCTTCACCTCGCGCGCGTAAATTTCTTCGCGCGCGGCGTACATCTTGATGACGGATACGGTTGGTGCAGGCTTGTTCATTTTCGTTTCCATAGCTAGGTTTACTTCTGTGCCACCTCGGTGCTGTTGGACAGGCTCCAGACATAAGCGGCCAATACGTGCGACTTGGCTTCGCCCAGGAACTCGCCGAATGCAGGCATCTGATTATTGCGTCCTTTGCGGATAGTTTCCATGACCGTCTCGGCGCTGCCGCCGTACAACCAGACTCTATCGCTCAGGTTCGGCGCTCCCATTGCCTGGTTGCCCTGCCCGTTCGCGCCGTGGCAGGCCGCACAGGCGGCGAACTTGGATTTGCCGAACACCGACTTGATCGGATCGGAGGTGCCGCCGGACAGGCTCAATACATAGTGCGCGACATTCTCTACATCCTTGTCGGAGCCCAGCGCTGCTGCCATTGGAGGCATCTGGCCATGACGACCGTTAAGAATGGTGGTCTTGATGACTTCAGGAGTACCGCCATACAGCCAGTCCTTGTCGGCCAGGTTCGGGAAGCCCTTGCTTCCGCGCGCATCCGAACCATGGCACTGCGCACAATAGGTCAGGAACAGGCGCTCGCCGATGGCATGTGCCTGCGGATCTGCGGCGACGGCCTGGATATCCTGTTTCAGGTAGTTATTGAACAGCGGACCGTACTCGGCATCTGCCTTCTTCAATTCCGCCTGGTAAGCGCCGGTCGATTTCCAGCCCAGCTTGCCCGCGAACGAACCGAGGCCCGGATAAAGCACGAGGTAAGCAAGTCCGAACACGATGGTGAGATAGAACATCCACATCCACCAGCGCGGCATCGGATTGTTCAGCTCGGTAAGGCCTTCGTCCCAGCTGTGCCCGGTCGATTCGACCTGCCCGTTCTCGTCGACCTTCACTTCGATCTTGGCCTTCGACTGCATCCACAGAAGGAGTGCGCACCCGGCAATGCCGAGCAGCGTCAGCACGGTGATATAACCGCTCCAGAAACTGCTAGTAAAGTCAGCCATGCTTGTTCTCCCTACGTGGCATGTCGCCAAGATCATCATCATTCAGCGCCAGGTATGCTGCCTGCTCGAACGATTCGCGACGGCGTGAGCTGTACGCCCACCAGACTATGCCGAGAAAAGTGATGAAACTTGCCACTGTCACGACGCTTCGCATATCAATAATTAAGCTTCCGATTGTCATGATTACCTCTTTGTCTTGATCTGTGTGCCCATCTCCTGGAGATAGGCAATGAGCGCATCCTGCTCGGTCTTGCCTTCCAGCTCCTTGGGCGCCTTGGCGATTTCCTCATCGGTGTAAGGATCGCCCAGGCGCTGCAGCGCACGCATATTTGCCGTGATCGCCTGCGGATTCAGCTTGGTCTTTTCCAGCCATGGGTAGCCGGGCATGTTCGACTCTGGCACGACGTCACGCGGATTGTTCAGGTGAACGCGGTGCCATTCGTCGCTGTAGCGGCCGCCGACGCGCGCCAGGTCCGGGCCAGTACGCTTGGAGCCCCACTGGAACGGGCGGTCGTACACGAATTCACCGGCAACCGAATAATGTCCGTAACGCTCGGTCTCGGCACGGAAGGGGCGGATCATCTGCGAGTGGCAGTTGTAGCAGCCTTCACGCACATAGATGTCGCGGCCCGCAAGGCGCAGCGGCGAATACGGCTTCAGTCCTGCTACCGCTTCGGTGGTCGACTTCTGGAAAAACAGCGGCACGATTTCGGTCAGGCCGCCGACGCTGACTACCGCGACGGTCAATCCGATCAGCAGCCAGGGGTTCTTTTCAATCCATTCATGTGAAAATTTCATTGCTTGCTCCAAAAATCATGCATGTGCAGGGACAATCGCTGGAATACGTGCCTCGACCTTTTCGCCATCGCGCATCGTCATCAGCGTGTTGTATCCCATCATGATCATGCCGGTCAGGTACAGGAGGCCGCCGGTAAAGCGGATCACATAGTACGGATAGGTTGCCTTCACCGACTCGACAAAGGTATAGGTCAAGGTGCCGTCGCTATTGACTGCACGCCACATCAGGCCCTGCATCACGCCGGCAATCCACATTGCCGCGATATACAGAACGATGCCGATGGTCGCCATCCAGAAGTGCACTTCGATCATGCGGGTGCTCCACATTTCCTTCTTGCCCACGAGACGCGGTATCAGGTAGTAGATGGAACCCATGGTGATGAAGCCAACCCAGCCCAGGGCGCCTGCATGTACGTGGCCCACGGTCCAATCGGTGTAGTGCGACAAGGCATTGACGGTCTTGATGGACATCATCGGGCCTTCGAAAGTGGACATACCGTAGAAGGACAGCGACACCACCAGGAATTTCAGGATCGGATCGGTGCGCAGTTTGTGCCATGCACCGGACAAGGTCATGATGCCGTTGATCATGCCGCCCCAGCTTGGCGCGAGAAGAATCAGCGAGAACACCATGCCCACGGACTGGGTCCAGTCAGGCAGCGCGGTGTAATGCAGGTGATGCGGGCCGGCCCACATGTAGGTGAAGATCAGTGCCCAGAAGTGCACGATGGACAGGCGATAGGAGTAGACGGGACGCTCGGCCTGCTTCGGGATGAAGTAATACATCATGCCGAGGAAACCGGCGGTCAGGAAGAAGCCTACCGCATTATGTCCATACCACCACTGGATCATCGCGTCCTGCACGCCGGTGTAGGCGGAGTAGGACTTGCCCAGTGTCGCCGGCATTGCGGCGCTGTTGACGATGTGCAGCAGGGCTACCGCGAGGATGAATCCGCCATAGAACCAGTTCGCGACGTAGATATGCGGAACCTTGCGCTTGACAAGAGTGCCGAAGAACACGATTGCGTAGGAGATCCAGACCAGCGCGATCAGGATATCGATCGGCCACTCCAGTTCCGCATATTCCTTGCCGGATGTGTAACCGAGAGGAAGCGTAATTGCCGCTGCCACGATAACGATTTGCCAGCCCCAGAAGGTGAAAGCCGCCAGCGCGTCCGAGAACAGGCGCACCTGGCTGGTTCGCTGAACCACGTAATAGGATGTTGCAAACAAAGCACTGCCGCCGAACGCAAAGATCACCGCGTTGGTGTGCAGCGGTCGCAGTCGGCCGTAACTCAGCCAGGCAATGTCAAAATTCAGCGCAGGCCAGGCAAGCTGCGCGGCGATAAATACGCCGACCAGCATCCCGACCACGCCCCAGACTACGGTGGCAATCGTGAATTGTTTGACCACCTTGTAGTTGTAGTGAAGTGCTCTGTCCACAAATACTCTCCTAAGTACATCAATGATTTGCAGGGAGAGTAAAACTTGGGACCTCAAAAAACTTTGATGTGAATCAAATTTGTCCGGGTCCGCTATGGCTGGCTACGAAAGCGGTGTTGATTAGCCGAAGAGTGAGGAAAAAACGCCTGTGAACGGGCGCAAGACATCTAAAGGGGAAATACCAGTCATTCGCAAAACTGAGGGAAACAAGCGGTCGCGGCCTGCTTTTCATGAACGAATGCATGGCAAAATCGCACGCCTGATCAGAAGCAGTCGTCGTGATCTTCAGGAAGAGAATGCCGCGACCATGCCCCGATTTTGAAATACATGGTCGGTACCTGATAGCGCAGTACAATAATGAACAAGCTAATCTTTACCGCCCTGCTCCTGTTTTGCCGGGATTTCTTGATCTCGATCGCCGTTTTTTTCGCTTGCACCCTTGTCATGTACCGAATCATCGTCCTGCAGAACACGCAAGGCCGGTCCGACCATGTCATCGAACTGACCGCTGTCGGACATGGAAAAGAATACCCAGATTGCAATAAAAACAATTACGATGCTGAGCGGGATAAGCAGATAGAGTGATTCCATAAAGTGTTCTTCAACCGGGCTGGTAGCGCGCATCCCGGCGCATAGTCGCAGTCTCTTTCGAGCGCCGGGCCAGCTTTGCCGGCCGGCGCAAGCGCATTGCGTTGATTACCACAATCGCCGAACTGAGCGACATCCCTACCGCCGACAACCATGGATTCAACAGTCCGATTGCCGCTGCCGGGATCGCCACGATGTTGTACAAGGTAGCCCAGGCAAGATTCTGGCGGATAACCGCCATTGTATGCGCTGCGGTGACCGCCGTCTCGCGGATTGACAGAAGGCGTTCAGACAGCAGTACGGTATCTGCATGAACCTGCGCCAACGCCGCGCCCGTTCCCATTGCGAACGATACATCCGCCGCATGCAGTACCGCTGCATCATTGATGCCGTCGCCGACCATCGCAACAACTGCACCGCCAGCCTGCAAATCTTGCACGAACGCCAATTTTTGCTCGGGTAGATACTCTCCATGCGCTTCCTGTACGCCAAGTCGATCCGCCAGGTGCCTCACGGCCGTCTGCTGATCGCCGCTCAACAGAATTACCTTCTTGCCGGCCGCCTGGAAATACCTTACGACCTCCTGCGCGTCCGCGCGCAGTGAATCGGCAAGGTCGAAGCGCGCCAGCCATTTATCCTTGTTTGCAAGATAAACCGGCGTCTTTCCCTCAATTGCCTGTCCGGGGCATGGTGTTCCCGTCAATTCCTGAACGAAGCTTGCTGATCCCAGCCGATAGCGAATGCCCTCGAGTTGCGCTTCCAGCCCTTTTCCTGCGGTATGCACGACTTCGGGCTGTTCTTGGGCAAACTGGGGGCCGGAATGCTTTTCACGGGCCGCATTGGCGATCGCGGCGGCAATCGGGTGTGCATTCGAGGATTCCATCGCTGCGGCAAGCTGCAATGCATCCTCCGCGGAAAGATCACCGAAAACCGCTACATTCTCCACTGCAGGCCGACCCAGTGTAAGCGTGCCTGTCTTGTCGAAAATGACATGGCTTGCGCGGTGCAAGGTTTCCAGCACATGCGACTTCACGACGAGGATACCGTCCTTGGCGAGACGGTCCATCGCCGTCGCCAATGCGGTGGGCGTCGCCAGCGACAAAGCGCACGGGCAGGATACGACCAGCACCGCTATTGCCGTGGGCCATGCGCGCGCCGGGTCGAACCATTGCCAGGCGCCGAACACCAGCACCGCAAACAGGAGCAGCGCGGCGACAAACCATGCCGCCACCTTGTCGGCCCACAACGCAAGCTGCGGCTTGCTCGCGCCGGCACCCTCGACAAGCCTGATCAGCGCCGCGAGCGTGCTGTTCGATGCGGAGGTGGTAACCCGCATGACGATAGCCTGTGTCGCATTGACCGCGCCACCCGGCAGGATGTCTCCTGCGCTGCGGCGCTGCGGTTCGCTTTCACCTGTCAGCAGCGACAGATCGACAGCGGTGCTGCCTTCGACGATGAGGCCGTCCGAAGCGACCGCCTCGCCCGGCTTGACGAGTATGTAATCGCCTTCGCGCAGCATTGTGGTCGCAACCAGCTCGGTGTCGCGACTGCCCGGATAGGCCGCCAATCGCAAGGCCGAGGCAGGCAGCCCATGCTGCAGTTTTTCCAGTGCATCTGCCGCATTGCGCCGCGCATTCAGTTCAAGGTAACGGCTGCACAGGAGCAGGAAGACGAACATCGTCACCGTGTCGAAATAGACTTCGCCCTGCCCTTGCAGGGTAGCAACCGTGCTTCCGATAAAAGCGGCAAGGATGCCGAGCGCAACAGGCACGTCCATGCCCAGCGCACGGTTTTTCAGGTTGGTCCATGCGCCCTTGAAAAAGGGTTGCGCCGAATAGAAAACCGCGGGAATCGTCAGCAGCAGGCTGGCCCAGCGCATGAGCGCGGCCATATCGGCTTCCATATCGACGCTGTCGCCCATGTAGGCCGGCACTGCATACATCATGACTTGCATCATTGACAAGCCGGCCACGAAAAGGCGTCTGCCTAGCGTACGGCTGGATTTGCGCAGCAGTTCGCCATGGCGTGCAGCATCGAAGGGATAGGCCGCATAACCTAGCTGGCGCAGGGTTTCAAAGATTGTGCTCGGCTTGCAGGCGGCCTTGTCCCAGCGCACCGTAAGTCGTTCGGTGGCCACGTTCAGGTGTGCAGAATGCACGCCCTGCACTTGAGCCAGACGCCGCTCGATCAGCCAGACGCAGGCGGCGCAGCGTATTCCTTCCACGGAAAGCAATGCCTCGCAGGCGTTTTCCCCGCTGCTGAACTGCTGCGCCGATTCCGGCGTGTCATAAAGCTTGAGTTCGTCCGGCACCAGCGATGAGCCGTCGGCAGTCGCGGCAAATGCCGAACGTGTGCGGTAATAGTCGGAAAAACCACTGTCGACGATTGCCTTGGCCACCGCTTCGCAACCGGGGCAGCACATCTGGCGTTGCGTGTCGTCGATGAGCACACTCCAGTGCGCGTCCTGCGGCAAAGGCAAACCGCAATGGAAACAACCGGCCTCGTCGCCCGCCAGGGTCTGCGAAGCGAAATCGACGCCTGCAGGATTCAATGCCATTG
This sequence comes from Keguizhuia sedimenti, assembly GCA_030715135.1. Classification (GTDB taxonomy): domain Bacteria; phylum Pseudomonadota; class Gammaproteobacteria; order Burkholderiales; family Burkholderiaceae_D; genus Keguizhuia; species Keguizhuia sedimenti. The sequence continues at coordinate 13,610 of JAUYVH010000004.1, forward strand.
CATTACTCGTCACAGTATGCCTCCCGAATGTGGCAGACAAAGCATGTCCAGCCACCCGAGCTGCGAACCTGACGCGGCACGCACAAGACCGAGCACACCGAAGCCCAGGACGATCAGGCCGCTAACCACCCTTACCTTGCGATTCTGCAGATATGTCCTCATTCTGGCGCCGAACATGCCGATGGCAAGCAGCATGGGCAATGTGCCGAGCCCAAACGCCAGCATCACGCTCGCGCCGGTCACAGCCGAACCGGTCATCATCGCTGTCAGCAATACGCTGTACACCATGCCGCACGGCAGCCATCCCCACAGGCCGCCCAGCATGAACATCTTGGCAGGGCTGTCGATCGGCATCAGTTTCCCGGTCAGGGGCTGAATTTTCTTCCATAGTGCCTGGCCGGCGGTCTCAAGCTTTGTCAGTCCGCGCCAGGCATCCATCAGATACAAGCCCAACACGATCAGCATCAGGTTGGCGAGCCAGTAGGCTCCGACCTGGAACACGGTAATTTTGGAAAACGTATATGCGCTTCCGGCTATCCCGCCCGCCATGGCTCCCGCCAGCATATAGCTGCCGATGCGCCCGGCATTGTAGGCAAGCGAATGCAGCGCCGTGTCGGCAACCGAAACCTGAACCGTGCCTGCGCCTTGCGCGACCAGAGGAACCGGAAAAGGCTTGCGCCCCGAACTCATGGTTGAAAATGCGCTCACGATTCCGCCACACATGCCGACGCAATGCACGCTGCCGAGCAGGCCGACGATGAAGATGGGAAGCAGGTTCAAACCGTTCATGCGAACAATTAAATCGTTTAAATCGTTTTCGAGTAACGCAGCGGATGCACCGCTGCCTCTTTTGCTGCAGTCAGATAGCGGTCGAACACCATGCAGATATTGCGGATCAGCAGGCGCCCTTTCAGCGTCACCGTCAGCCAGTCCGCCTCGATCTTGAGCAGGCCCTCCTGTTCGAGCGCACGCAATTGCTCGAGTTCTTTTGCAAAATACGAGGAAAAGCTGATCGGATATGCCTGCTCAACCGCGCTGATCGACAATTCGAAATTGCACATCAGACGCTGAATGATACAGCGACGCAGCATATCATCCATATTGAGGCGTATCCCGCGCGCGATAGGCAGTTCGTTTCGGTCGAGGCGATCATAGTACGCGTCGAGAGTCTTGACGTTCTGGCTATAGGTGCCTCCGATCGAGCTGATCGCCGATACGCCGCAGGCAATCAGGTCTGCCTCCGCATGCGTGGAATACCCCTGGAAATTGCGATGCAGGCGGCCTTGCCGCTGTGCCAGCGCCAGATCGTCGGTCGGCTTGGCGAAATGGTCCATGCCGATATAGACATAGCCGGCTTCGGTCAGGCGCTTGATGCACAGATAGAGCATGTCCAGCTTGGCATCGGCGCTCGGCAAGTCCTCGTCCGCGATACGTCGCTGCGCCTTGAACAGGTGCGGCATGTGCGCATAGTTGTAGATCGCAATGCGATCCGGATCGGCGGCGATGATCTTGGTCAGCGTCTGCGCCATGGATATGACGTTCTGCTTGGGCAGGCCATAGATCAGATCAACGCTGACGGAACGGAAATTCGCTTCGCGCGCCGCATTGATGGCATCGAGCGTCATGCTCTCCGGCTGGATGCGGTTGACTGCCTTCTGCACTTCCGGATCGAAGTCCTGGACGCCCAGGCTAAGACGATTGAAGCCTTGCATGCGCAGGCTGGCGATACGCTCGGGCGTAACCGTGCGCGGATCAATTTCGATTGAGTATTCACCGGCTTCGTCGGGGGCAAACTGGAACCAGTGACGCAGATGCGCCATCAGGTCGCCCATTTGCTCGTCAGAAAGAAAGGTCGGAGTGCCGCCGCCGAAGTGGAGTTGCTCGATATGGTTCATGCCCGCGAACAGCTGCCCCTGCATTTCAATTTCGCGCTTCAGGTAGCCAAGATAGACTGCAGCTTTTTCAGGATGCTTGGTAATGATCTTGTTACATGCGCAGTAATAGCAAAGCTTGGCGCAGAATGGAATATGGACATACAGTGACAGGGGCGCGACGGCTCCGCGCGTGCGCACGCCAGCAACTGCCTGGAGGTAATCCCCGTAATCAAATGCATCCGAAAACCGGTCCGCAGTCGGATACGACGTGTATCGCGGGCCTTGTTGACTGAGCTTGCGAATCAACTGGCCGTCGAATTCGACTGTCGGGGGTAAGGTCGAGGATGTTGCTGAAGCTGCCATGAAATCTCTCCTGCTATGGCCCTGCAAAGCGCATGGGGAACGGATCGCAGTCTACGGAGACCACCCTCAAATTCTTTGATGTGGATCAAAATCGCCGGAAACGCAAACTTTTTGCCAGAAATAATGCCTTGTTCGAAGAATTACCACCTGTAGGCTGGCAATTCTGCCAATGACATTCGGTCATTGTTCTGGCATGTCAGATACGGTGAATGGATGATGCGCCCGCAGGCGATTCATCAAAATTATGTTTCATATGAAACGTCAAGGCTGCCCGGAAGAGGCAGAGGCACAAGCGTCGGTTGCCGCAAGCTTCATCCTGGACACGAGAGATTCGGGCAAATCAAAAATCAGCCGACCGTCAGATCGGCCTGCAGCTTGATGACGAAACAAACCAGAGGCGGGATAATACCGCCCGAGCGGAAAGTCATCGCGCCTCCGATAGGCACTCGATGAAGTGTTGATTGGGCCGGACGCGTCAAAGTACGCGGCCTGCCTAAGCCGGCAGGCCGTCTCCAGCCGTGAGCCCGGTCAAGTTGACGCGGGAACGAGTCCTTCATCCGCAGAAAATTGAGGCCGGATACCCGTCAAAAGATAATCGATCAGGTCGGCCACCGGGCGAATTGCGCTTCCGAAAGGCAGTGGCTCGGATCCGCGGAAGAACAGTCCACGCTTGACATCGCCCTTCAGGGCGAAGGCAAGCTGGGTATCGATGCAGAACTGGCCTGCCTTGGCGATCCCATCCCGCAAACCGCATTGAGTCAGGCAGTCGAAGCCGACCGTGCAGCGCTTGGGTTTTGCGTTTCGCTGCAATTTTTCCAGTTTTTCAAGATAGGTGCTGAGCCACGGCGTACGCACTGCACGCGCCGGCAAGCCAGCCACGCTCATGAAGGTTACGATATCTTCCTTCTTTGCATGGGTCAGTACTTTCTTGAATTCCGGATGCGCGTCTCCTTCCGCCGAAACCGCAAACGGCGTTCCCAGTTGCACCCCGCTCGCGCCCATTTCCATGAGAGCCTTCACTTGCTCATGCGTATGGACTCCGCCGGCCGCAATCAAGGGAATGCGATCGCGTTCCAAGCCCAGCGATTCGAATAGGCTAAAGACCTCGTTCAACACTTGCTCAAAGGCAAATCGTGGATTGCTTACTTCATCGAGGTTGGCAGCGCCGAGATGGCCTGCGGCGAATTGCGGATTTTCGATGACGATTGCGTCCGGCAAACGGTTTCTGCGCATCCACTTCTTGAGTATCAGCGCAATACCGCGCGCATCGGAAAGGATGGGAATCAAGGCAACATCTGGAAACTCCGCGGTCAGCTCCGGTAAGTCCATCGGCAGTCCCGCGCCTACAACGATGGCATCCGCTCCGCTCTCGCATGCCTGCCTGACATATGCCGGGTATTCCGCTACGGCACGCATGATGTTCACTGCTATCATGCCTTTTCCGTCAGCCATCGCCTTGGCTGCCTTGATTTCGCGATCCAGCGCTATCAAATTGGCATGATTGATTTTTTCCTTGTCGCGGCTACGGTCGGTCTGCGCCATGAGATCCGCATGATGGCGACGCAGGTCCACGCTCGAGATTGTGCCGAGTGCTCCTTGCAACGCGACGGTACCTGCAAGGCGATGGGCGGAGATTCCTACACCCATTCCTCCCTGGACAACCGGAAGCAGCGATTTGCCTTTTATTTTCAGCGCAGGAAATGGAAAATTGGACATGGTGCGTATCTCATATGGAATTTCGACACGCGAATGTAGCAAACGGGAAACGCAATTTTGTTGATCTGAATCAAATAACTCAGAGGGGCAGGAAAACGAGTTGCCGGATTCACAAGCCCGGAAGATGCAAGGCAACCGTCAGCGGTATCGCGAGATTCCTTTCATCACTCCCGCTCAGGAGAAACCCTCGCGCTGCCTGGCAAGTGCGCAAGTATGTTCATTGGTGCATTTATCCTATTTCCGTCCTGCACTGCGCAGTAATTTCATATGAGCGCAGGCGGGCCGCATGATCGAAAATCTGGCAGGTAATCATGAGTTCGTTTGCTTCGGTGCGCTCTATGAATTCAGCGATCTGAGCTGAGACCGTGGCTGGAGAACCGATCGCAGAACAGGACAATATCTGGTCAAGCATGGCTTGTTGCGTAAGATCCAGACTTTCCCGGTAATTCTTTACGGGTGGCTGCAGCCGTGAAGGCCGGCCGCTGCGCAGGCTGATGAACGCCTGCTGCATGGAGCTTGCGAGAAGCTGCGCTTCTTCATCCGTATCAGCCGCAAAGACGTTAAAACCCAGCATTACATAGGGCTTCTTCAAGCTTGCCGAAGGTCTGAAAAGCGACCGGTATAGCGCGATGGCCTGCATCATTTGCGCCGGTGCAAAATGCGACGCGAATGCATAAGGCAAGCCATACGCGGCAGCCAGCTGTGCACCAAACAGGCTCGAGCCCAATATCCAGATCGGGACATCCAGACCAGCTCCGGGAACCGCCTGCACAGGCCGTTTTCCATCTGCGGAAAAATAATCCATCAGCTCCATGACATCCTGCGGAAACTCATCCGCATCGGAAGCAAGATTGCGCCGCAATGCGCGCGCAGTGGCAGGGTCCGAGCCGGGTGCTCTGCCAAGGCCTAGATCGATTCTGCCGGGAAAGAGCGACGCGAGTGTACCGAACTGCTCGGCAATGACCAACGGCGCATGATTGGGCAGCATAATACCGCCCGCCCCCACCCGTATCCGACTGGTGCCTGCCGCAACGTAAGCAATCAATACTGCCGTCGCAGCACTGGCAATGCCTGGCATGCCATGGTGTTCAGCCAGCCAGAACCTTTTGAATCCCCATTGTTCGGCATGCCGAGCCAAATCAAGCGTGTGGTGAAAGGACTCTGCCGCAGAACTGCCTTCATTAATGGGTGCAAGATCGAGGACGGAAAATGGAATCAATAATCACCTGTCAATTCTGGATAATCAATGCATGTATAAACTGCTCTTGCAGTTTCTATCATGCTTTATGCTGAAGAACACATGCAGCCATAAACCGGCTGACACAAAAAAGCTTTGATCTTTGTATGATGCGGCTTATTACTGAGACAGCAATTCCGGTCATTTGCTCCGTTTCAGGCAAACCTGACTCTGGATAGACCGGGAAACTTTCTCTTAGAGGAACAGGCCGCGTCTTTCCACATGAAGCGGAAAGACGGGCACAGACAGATATCCGGCGATGGATGGGCCCTCAAGCTTGCATGCCTGCAAGTGCGGCAGAACGCTCGAAGAGGCCAGCCGCATCAGCATACTCCGTTCGGCCTGCATTAGGCCCGAGAAGAGTTACGGCGCAAAATCAGCGCCTCTCTTCCTGCCTGACATTGTCAGATGCAACAGGCGCAACCGGAGGCTGAGCGGTGAAACGATGATAAACATCCTCGACCGTATGGCGTTCAGGTGGATAATCTTCATCGTACTCGGGACTGGATTCGATCTCAGTGCGCGAAACATTGACCAGTACCGATTTTTCTTCCCAGCTCAAGTCGATAATCAAGTTTGGGGAAAGCATGACATGCTTTCCCGGCCACCAGTTGCGTGTATCCACGACCATCAACAGGATCGACCAGTCCTGATCGTCAAACAGAAAATCGTCGAGATGCCCGACCGTATCGTCGGTAGCCTGAATGTCGTACCCGATAACTTCATCCTTGGTACGCAAGTGCGGATCATCGTCCGACGAATCAATTTCCGGTTCCAGGCGCAACTGCTGCTGTCCCGTCCCCTCATCGATCGGAAACGGTTCGAGCATGGTCGGAAGTGCGGTGTAACCCCATGCGTAGGGTCCGGCCCAATATAGCGGGTAACCATAATAGTTGGATAAGGCAGTTTCATGTTGCCGCGAAACCGGCCTGGCAGTGTCGATTCCGGGACTGTTGTTGACCTGCTGTTGCGTAAGGTCAACGTTGATTGTTTTTCTCTTCCAATCGATTCCGCGCACGGAGATCGGCGAGATCAGCACATTGCGCCCTGCCAACCAGCCCGTATCCACTTCAAAATACCTGATCACCCACTGCCGGTCGTCGAAATAAATATCGTTGACGCTGCCGAGCTGGCCATCGGTTGCTGAAATCGTGAAGCCTTCAAGCGCCTTCAGACTGTGTAACATGATTACCTCCTCAAAGAGAAAAACATGTGTCCATCACGATGTATTTATAGCATGCAAAAGCTAATGCTGTTCAGTACGGCGCCAATTTATTTTTATATGGTTTAAGGACTTTTCATCAGGAAATTCCGAATGCTTCAGGGAAGCGTTTCGAGCATGCAATTTCATGCGCGTTTATTAGAAAACGGTTCTTGCGCAGGAATTTCTTTGCAGAAGGGGCGGTGACCGGACGAGTCCGGCGCAAAGCCAATGCAGCTGAGTCCGGAAAGTCTGCATAGGGAATATCCAAAGATGAAGTTTCAATTTCATTCCAAAAGATTTCCATCTAATGTTCGCTCATTTTGCAGAAGGAAACTTTACTGTAACCAACAGTCCGCCAAGGTCGGCTTGGTCCAGTTCCACAGTTCCCTTATGGCGTTCCGCGATCGCTTTAACGATCGCAAGACCCAGCCCGGTTCCCGTTTGCTCAGTTCCCGGGACACGGAAGAAACGATCGAATACCCTGCCGCGTTCAGAACGCGGAATGCCGCTTCCGCTATCCTGAATCTTCAGCACCACAAAATCCTTATCCTGCACAAGATCGGTCTGGATAATGCCGCCCTCCGGAATGTAGCGCGCGGCATTATCCAGCAGGTTCCGGATAAGTATTCGCAGGCTGCCTGCTTCGCCCAAAATGCATGTCTGCTCGTTCTTTCCCTGCCTCAATTCAATATCCTTGGATGCCATGAGAGGGAGCACATCAGAAATTGCCTGTTCCAGGCAACTGTTCAGCGACACTTCTTCCAGATCGATTTGTTGCGAGAGCGGTTCATGCCTTGCCAGAGCAAGCAATTGCTCAACCAGGCGTGAAATACGGTCGATGCCGCCGAGCAGCCTTCCGATGCCTTGAGACCGGGAGACTTCATCGTTCGCGCGGGCCAGGGTTTGAACCTGCAGCTTGAGCGCGGTGATTGGCGACCGAAGTTCATGGGCCGCATCGGCAACAAAGCGCTGCTGCGACTGCAAAGCCTGATCCATGCGGTTAAGCAGCAGATTCAATTCCTGCACCAAGGGTTGCACTTCTTTCGGTATGCCGTTTACATCAACGGGATCGAGGGATTCGCCGCTGCGCATTGCGATATCCTTGCTGATCCTGTTCAACGGATAAAGCGAAGCGCTGACCACCGACCAGGCTGCGATGAATAATAGAAACGAAACAGGAATGACAGGCCACAAAGTACGAACGGCGAATGAGATTGCCTGATCGCGCCTGGCGCTGACGTTCTGTGCAACCTGGACAATCTGCTTGTCATTCTGAGTAGCGTATATCCGCCATTGCCCGCTATCGAGCGACTCGTTGGAAAATCCCAGTTTGGCCTGTTCCGGCACAAGGCGATAGACGCGTGTCTGGTAAACATGCGCGCCCTCTTTATTCCATATCTGGATCACAAAATCAAAATGATTGTTTTCCACATTCGGCGACGAATACCATGGAATTTCTTCGAGGCCGCTATTCTGGATCACGAGGGCCATCTGCTCCATGTGATAGTCGAACATGCGGTTCGCATTCTGTAAAGCGGCCTGAAATGTTGTGAGGAATAGCAGTGCCGCCGAACCGATGATAAGAATCCCCAGCAGCAGGATCAATCGAATTCGCAGGGACTTCATCAGGTTTTTTCAACCATATATCCGAGGCCCCGCACATTCACGATGAACTGCTGGCCAAGCTTCTTGCGCAGTCCATGTATATACACTTCCACCGCGTTGCTTTCGACGTCGCCGGACCAGCCGTAAAGGCGCTCCTCAAGCTGACTGCGCGAGAGGATCGCTCCAGGACGTGCGACCAATGCATCCAGTACGGTCCATTCGCGTGCTGAAAGCGTGATTTGCCCATCGGCGTTCGATACCTGCCGCGTGAGAGTATTGACAACAATATCCCCGTTCTTGTACAACTGATCCGTTTGTCCGCGCGATCTCCGTACCAATGCGCGCAGCCGCGCAATCAGTTCATCCAGGTCGAAAGGCTTCACCAGATAATCGTCTGCACCGCTGTTCAGCCCGAGCACGCGTTCGTGAATCGCGTCGCGCGCGGTGATCAGCATTACGGGCGTCGAACTGCCCTTGCGACGCAGGCCTTGCAAAATGCTGATGCCATCTTTGTGCGGCAACCCAAGATCCAGCAGCACTGCATCGTAGGTACCGGTGGAAAGCGCAGCATCTCCTGCCTGCCCGTCCCTGAGCCAGTCCACCGTGATGCTTTCGCTGCGGAGCGCGATCTCGATGTTCTCGCCGATCATGACATCGTCTTCAATGAGCAATACTTTCATCTTCCCTACTTTTAAAAGTTCGGTGCCAGCGAAAAACCAACTCGCATAAGTATTTGATTTTAGGCGAGTGCACAAGTGTACAACAACGATTTTCTTCATCAAGGCACATGCCTGCCCGGAGTTCAAGATGAAAAGCATGGCAGATAAAACTTTTCACGGCATTCGGCCTTGTCTTAATTTCATGCAATTATTCTTCAAGAACAAGCAGATGCTTAAGATTCGCCTAAGCATTATGTTGCAGTATGGCTCCGCGGTTATAAGATGAAATTCATAAAGCGTATGCCTGATTTCATCGAACTGCCCGATTTCCCAGACAGGGATGCGGGAAAACTGATACTTCCACACAGGAGAAGACATGAGCAAGATGGAATCAAAAGGTATGAAACTGGCAGTCAGCGCAATTGCAGCTGCAGCTGCCTTGGCTGCAGCACCTGCTGCCATGGCATGGGAACCGGCCAAGCCAGTAGAATTCGTGGTGCCAGCCGGCACCGGTGGCGGCGCTGACCAGATGGCCCGCCTGCTGCAAGGCATCATCATCAAGCACAAGCTGATGTCCCAGCCGCTGATCGTGATCAACAAGTCCGGCGGCGCAGGTGCCGAAGGCTTCTTGGCGGTCAAGGGCGCCAAAGGCGATCCGCACAAACTCATCATCACTTTGTCGAACCTGTTCACCACCCCGATGGCAACCGGCGTACCATTCAACTGGAAAGACATGACCCCAGTCGGCATGCTGGCACTGGACCAGTTCGTCCTGTGGGTCAATGCTGACTCCCCATACAAGACCGCAAAGGACTATGCTGCAGCGGTAAAGGCTAATCCGGGCAAGATGAAGATGGGCGGCACAGGCTCACGTCAGGAAGACCAGCTGATCACGGTCGCACTGGAAAAGGCAGTCGGCGGCAAGTTCATCTACGTACCGTTTAAAGGCGGCGGCGAAGTGGCCGTGCAGCTCGTTGGCGGCCACCTTGATTCGTCGGTGAACAATCCGGCTGAAGCGGTCGCTCAATGGCGTGCCGGTAAACTCCGTGCTTTGTGCGTGTTCGATACCGAGCGCATGCCGTACAAGGAGAAAGTCAGTGGCGACCTGTCCTGGAACGACATCCCGACCTGTAAGGAAGCCGGTGTTCCGACCGACTACGTGATGCTGCGCGGTATTTTTGCAGCGCCTGGCATCAAACCGGACCAGCTAGCGTACTACGAAAATCTGCTCAAGAAAGTCGTGGCAACACCTGACTGGAAAGAGTACATGGAAAAAGGTGCGTTCAATACCAACACCAAGTTCGGCAATGACTTCAAAACCTGGCTCACCCAGGCTGAAACCAATCACCGCAACCTGATGAAAGAAGCAGGCTTCCTGGCAAAATAAGTCTGTCGCAAGATAAAAAAGGACCAATTTATTTGGTCCTTTTTTATTTGGCTAATTGTCGCGTACTCTGCCTATGGCGCCTCTACACGACAAGGTGTTGGCCTGCCGCTTAGGTATGTCCGTCAATTGGCTGCAAAGTCACTCCCTATCTCAATATCTCCGAATTCATTTTCCCGCTTCCACATCAGCTAAAGCAGGAGTTCAACGCTGCATGCCGCAGCGAGCAGTGGCGATTGTGAATAAATGAATCAATCACCCCTCATTGTTATATGCCTGATCTCAATCCGTAACTGGCAAGTATGCGGGATTACCGCCAGAGTAAAAAAGTTGCACATTGCATTCCCCGCACGTTTGATGTGCTTTATGCAATGCCATTAACGCAATGTTGCTGGGCTATCAATCCGTCAGAATTCCATGTAGTTCCCCAGGCATTGCTTTCCTGAATTTCTCAGCAGTAATTTCTTTTAAGCCTAGGCTGGTTTGCCTATAATCCTTCACATCATCTGCAAGTATCAGCTTGCCTCTACGTTGCACCTTGCACGCGGATTAAATAGGAAAAATAGTAAATGCTTGAACCAAAATTGAATGCCGACGGCACACTGGACCTTGGCACCGGTAATGAATCGGTTTCCCTCACTGCACCGGAACTCGATATGCTGCTTGAACGCCTTGCCCTCCTGCGTTCCCAGATGAAAGAAAAAGTGCCCGAAGTTCCTCCTGCGATTCAAGGCGTGGTATGCAATCCTGCCTATATGGTCAGGACTGATAATCAGACCAAGGCATCCTTGTTGCGTATCCGGCATGCTGGGTTCGGATGGCTGAACTTTGAAATTCCTTCACACGAAATAATCAATATGAAAAAAATGTGGAAGGCAATTGCCGACAAGCTTGATCTGGAGTCCTATTCCGATTTTTATGAAGCAGAACGCCAGCAGACGGACAAGCCGCACTGATTAGATGTAGTCAGTTTCGCGTGGTGGATTTGATGATCGTGCCTAGAACCGGCCGGCGTCCGGGTCCGGCCGCGAAAATTCGGCCGAAAGAGACCGGATGATTGAAAATCCGGATCTGCCGGGTTTACAGCATGCGAAATCTTGACCTCGCCGCAACCTGGACTGATGGACGGCACCGGCTACTCTCCAGTACGGCTTCAGGAAAAGAGTTGAAGAAAACAGGTGAATGTTTCTACTCTGTCCGCCGGGAATGCATTGATCGCTGAACATGACTCGTGCTGGCCAGGCAAGACCTGCGCATGATCGTATCCTGCTAATCGACGAGATCGGAAACAATTATCGGTTGGCGTTTGCCTTGTGCAAAACTGGACGCCCAATCTCGCAACTCTCCGACGGTCATCGCCCTGCCGAACACATAACCTTGTATCTGATCGCATCCCATGCTTTTCAGCAGAGACAAAGTCGCCTCATCTTCGGCGCCTTCCGCAACCACATTGAGCTGGAAGTTATGGGCCAGGTCGATGATCGCCCTGACGATCTGGCTGTCGAGGATGGATGAATTCATGTGCTGGACGAACAGCTTGTCAATCTTGAGCTCATGCACTGGAAAGCGGCGCAGATAAAAAAGCGAAGAGTAACCCGTTCCGAAATCGTCGATCGCGAGATGGAAGCCGTATTCTGCCAGCGCATGAATAGTGGAAATCGACTGCTCGACGTCGGTCAGCAGCGTGCTTTCGGTTACCTCGAAGCCGATCAGGCCGGGATCGACACCCCACACTTCAACGATTTGCTGAACCCACGAAGCAAGATGTGAATCCCGCAGCATCGAAGCGGAAAGATTGATCCATACGCGCCCGATATCCAGCTCAACCATCGACTCGATATATTCGCGCAATGCGGTATTCAGGATAAACCTCGTCATATCCTGGATCATGCCGTTTTGTTCTGCGATCTCAATAATGTCGCTTGGGCCAAGGATGGACGGATGCGGATCCTTGTTCCAGCGGACCAGCGCCTCGACGCCGACCACCCTGCCGCTGCGCAATTCGACCTTGGGCTGGTAGGCAACAGACAACTGATTGTGCATGAGCGCGGACTGCACTGCCATGACCAGCTCCATGTTGGAATATCCGAGAAGCTTGTCCGTGTCTTCGGTCCAGTACCGCTGGCTCAGTGCGCGCGCGCGTATTTCCGCATTGGCTGCAGTCTTGAACATTTGCAGCGCTGTAATCTCCGGCTGCTCGGCGACCGCGATTCCGACCACCGGTCTCACGGTGACGGTTTTATCCGATGTGGAAATAGGCGTTTCGAGGTAATTGATGAAATTGGAAGCAGCCAGTCTGGCAACCGCCGACGATGGAAGATCGGGAAGGCATATCCAGACTTCGTTCGGAGACGGAAATGCGCAGTAATCCTGGGTACGAAGATTCAGTTGAACCCGCCGTACGAGTTCCTTCGTAATTTCCAGACAATCTTTTCGGCCAAGCAGCGCTTCGACGCTATCGCTGCGCGACAAGGACATGTGCAATAAAGCGAATGGCGTAGCCGGATGCGTATTCAGGCGTATATCGCGTTCCATTCGCCTTGCGAGCGATTTGGGTGAGAGTAGCTTCGCACGGCTATGCAGGCCGGAAAACAAGGACTGGAAAAGGGACGATTGGAAGAATTTCATTTGCGTTTCGAATAGAATTCTTCGACGTCGAATCCGTAGGCCCCATCCGGCAAGCCCTGCTTGATGCGCAGGCGCTTGTTGCCTTCGCGGGCATTATGCCTCGGCAAATCGAGTTGCAAAGGCGGAAAACGCCTGCGCTTGTCACCATGGGTGACAATCAATATCCTGGGCTCCAGCCTCCGCTCCCTGTTATGCTGAATGACGATTGCGATATGGCCTGAAGCCAGTTCGACCAGCGATCCGATCGGGTAGATGCCGATGGACTGCACGAACTGTTCTACCAGCGGGCCGAACCATTGCGTATTGGCGCCCGCAAAAAGCTGCTTGATCGCCTCGTGCGGAGCAAAGGTTTCGGCGTATGGCCGCGGATTGACCATCGCTACATATCCATCCACGATCGCAGCCATTTTCCCGAAAATGGAAATATCGCAGCCATGCTGGCCGATGGGATATCCGTCGCCATTGATTTGTTCGTGATGCTCGGTGATGGCTCGCTTTATATTCGTGGACAGGAAATCTGCCTCGCTCAGCAATGAAAGGCCGAGATCGACATGCCGTTGCACGGCTTTGGTCTCTTCCAGCGTGTACCGCGCGGGCTTTGCGAGCAGTCTGTCATCAATCTGAGTCTTTCCCATATCGAGCAACAGGCCGGTCGCAGCAAGTTCAGCCAGCAACTTTTCCGGAAATCCGAGAAAACGTCCGAACGCGGCCAGGTAGATCGCCGCCTGCAGGCTGCGCTTTAACAGATCATTGTCTTTTTGCCGCAAGCGAGAAGCCCAGATCATAGCCTCCGGAAAATGAATCATGTTTTCCGCAAGGCTTTCGGAGGCTCTTAGAATTTTGCGTGCATCGACTTTCCTGTGGCGTTCAATGGTATGCGTTACTTCCGCCAATATGTCGATCGTTTCCTTTGCTGCCTGCTGAGCTATACCTAAGGCCTGCCAGCTGAATTCTGTCGAAGGATAGGAAACCTGTGTAATTTCTGGCGGAAGATAATTCGGCCTCGGCGATTTAAGAAAACCGGGCTGTGCGTGTCCGTTTTCGTTTGCTGATTTCAGACGGAAGAAATGCAATTTCACGCTCTTCAGGCGACTTGCCAATGACGGGCTTTCAACTTTGTACGCCTGCTCCACTGTCAATTCGCTCGGGTCAAACGTAAGCGGCTCGATGTCTTCGGAATTACCGGCCTCGGACGGAGCGAAAGTGTTCGCTTCGATGGCACCCAATTGGTGGCGTTTATAGGATTCACCCTCCAGAAATTCCTGAAGCGCAAAATCTTCGCTGCGCACAAGGTCGATGACTGCATAGCGGGCAAGGCTTTTGATAAGGTCGATTTCTTCTTGTTTTTTAAGCAGAACGCCTTCGACCCGAAAAGGAGTCCTGTTCCATCCGCAATCAAGATTGGAAACGAACATTCCGCGCCGCAATTCATATACCGGCACTGAAATATCTTCGAGAAAAGGCGAAATGTGATTGTCCATCAATTTTTATTGGATCCTGAGGACGATCTTTAATGGGCTTTTCAAAAGGACTGCGATTGCGCTGCCTCTATCAGCTCAGGGCATTATATCGAATTACTTGTCGGAAATTGACGAGTTTCAAATTTTGAAACAATTTCCTCAGGCATTGTAGTTTTAAAGTTTTGAACCGCATGGTACGGACAAAACGTGAAAAATTATGAGGCAGCCTGGAGCTGCCGTTCTGGTTCTGGAACTCTCTGGATCAGCCCTGTATTGTCACGCGGAATCTTTTTTATTTCTTCTTTTTTTTGGTGCCAGCATCGTGCCGCTGCAGCTTGGCGCACCGCAGCGGCAGGGAAATGAACGTTTCACTGCAGCCGTATGCCTGCCCTCATAAATCAGCGCATAGTAATAGCTCAACTCCTCGCCTTCCTCGATATCCCGCAGTGCATAAATATGGACCCTGCCATCCGCATGTTCCAGAGGCTCGCAGTTGGGCTCACAGGAATGATTGATGAAACGGGCCGCATTGCCCCGGCTTGCTCCGTCAATGACACGCCCGTCTGCAAGGCTGAAAAAATAGGTATGTCCGATCGGCTGGCCTGCTGCCTCGGCGCGTTCCAGTGCAGTTTCCCAGGAAATTCTCTCCCCTTTGTATTCGATGATTCGCTCTCCGGCCGGAATGCGGTTGCGTGCGAAGACACCCTTCCCGTGCATCGCCGACGCTTTGACAATGTAAGGCTTAGGGTTTGATCTGGGTTTGTCCGAATTTTGGAAAATTAAACGCATGGATGAGCGGCAGGCGTATCAATGAAATATATAGCGAAAAAAACTTCCGACCCATAAGAATAGATTCATGCCTGAATGCCATGTTTGATGCAGAACACGATAACTTCGTGCGCTTTCTATTCTCTGAAAGGGCTTTCAAAAAACGAATGGCGCAACGATCGTAAAATCCGTTTCAGCGATGCTCGAATCGCTTCATTGGAAATACAGTGCGTCTACAGCGAACATCACCCAGCCTGGCCATTACCATGCGATCCGGCTGCACGCGTATCCATGAGTCTCATGCCCGCAGCGTGCGGCCGGCTGGATCTTCCAAGGTATTCAATAGACTTTATAGGGAAGGAATTTTCCCGAAAGAACGACGTTGACCCTGTCTCCCTTTGGATCCGATTCACGCCGGATATCCATGGAAAAATCGATGGCACTCATGATGCCGTCGCCGAATTCCTCATGGATCAGTTCCTTGATCGTCATGCCGTAGACATTCACGATCTCATACCATCTGTAAATCAACGGATCGGTCGGGACCGCCGTATCAAGCGAACCTTTGTACGGCACAATCTGAAGCCAGGCCGCCTCTTCGTCGGTAAGTGCGAAGAGTTCCTGTGCCACTTCCGCCTGGCTCTTTGAAAAGGTCATTTGCCCGAGGCAGGCTGCCGTTACCCACTCCTTGCTCTGCCCTATGCGTTGGGCGATCCCGCTCCATTTCATGCCCTTGCTTACCTTGGTGAACAAGATTTTTTTTGTGACTGCGTTCCTATCCATTTCTTTCCTTTCAAGTATAAACCGGAGACCCACATCCCATATTGCAACGAGCGTGCCTGCCAGACTGAAAGAAATGCGGTGCATATGGTGCGCAAAAGGCAATTTTTGAGCAACCTGCTCGCCACGATGGTGCAAGAACCAGGGAAGCATCTGCAAAGGCACCGAATTGAGTCCTGGCTAAACGTACAATGATTGAATCCAGAAGCTGCATCCGGCGATCTTGCCGCCTGTGTCGCTAATGAATGATGAATGGAATGATGAATGTCGATTACTGCTTCCTGCGTGGCAGGTCATTTTCTGAACAAGTCGTTTCTTTTCCCCATAAGTTGCCTATAATATGCACCTTATGGAACGGCCGATTCAAAGTCTTGAAATTGCCCGCTCAGGATAGACGCCATCTTTCATGTGCGGACGGATAGTGCTGCATAGCGCGAATGAATTGCACGATTTACGATAAGGAGAACAACATGTCGCAAACAACGGGAAGCACCTCCATGGAACTGTCGGAAAGCATACTTAAATCCATCCATGAAGCCGTGATCTATGCGGATCTGAAAGGGGCCATCCAGTATTGGAACCATGGTGCCGAAACAGTATTCGGCTTTTCCGCCGAAGAGGCAGTCGGACAAAGCCTGGATATCATTATTCCCGAGAAATTGAGAAAAGCGCACTGGGACGGCTATGAAAAGGCAATTGCCCGCGGCGACACGATTTCCGGCAGAGGATCGCGCATTACTCGCGCCACGCATAAATCGGGACAAACCTTGTACG
This sequence comes from Keguizhuia sedimenti, assembly GCA_030715135.1. Lineage (GTDB taxonomy): Bacteria > Pseudomonadota > Gammaproteobacteria > Burkholderiales > Burkholderiaceae_D > Keguizhuia > Keguizhuia sedimenti. The sequence goes on from JAUYVH010000004.1 coordinate 30,062, forward strand.
TGGATATGAGTTTCGCAATGGTGAGGAATCAATCCAACGAACTTATCGGCTCGCTGGCAGTGGCCAGGGATGCTACCGAACGCTATCAGGAAGAAAGAAAACTGAGGCAACAAGTGGCAGGTTTGGCGCCTAGTGCCTGATACGGAAAAATCTGCCCTTACGACCGGCTGAACGCGCCATGCCGGTCCTGAGCATCTGCACCACCCAAAGATGGCCTGATTCACGAAGAGCAATGAAAATCGTATTAACCGTCATTGGTTATGTTGCAGTCGCGCTAGGCGTCCTTGGCATCTTTTTACCCCTGCTGCCGACGACGCCATTTCTTTTGCTTGCGTCGGCCTGCTTCATGCGCAGTTCTCCGCGCCTGCACCAAAAGCTGATGGATTCGCCGCTCGGCGGCTATGTGCGCGCATACTCGGAGGGGCATGGCTTGCCGCGGCACGTAAAAATCCTGATGGTGGTCCTGCTCTGGGCGTCCCTTTTATACAGTTGCACGCGGATAGACCAGGACATGCTGAAAATTCTGTTGATCGTCATCGGTGGCGTCGCAACGATTCTTATCCTAAGAATAAAATCATCGCGTCATTGAGTCACTGGAGCTTCTATAGCCGGCGCACGCAGAAACAGGAACGCAATTCGATCAAAGAGGCTTCTCACAAACTCTCGTACCGCGGCTTTTCCAGGAACAGCTAGAAGAATTGAGGACAACGCTGCCTATACCGGCGCCCCGGCATAGGCGGATGAATTGACGCGGTAAGTCCTGCGGTAAATCCCATGTTCGCGCGAAACGGGATTGTAATTGTTTGCATCCGGGTAAAACTCCAGCTCTTCGAGCGGATCGGTAAACAGGATCCCGAACCGCACGAGACTATCCGCAAACAAGTCCAGCACACGCCGGCGAAGCGGGTAATCGAACTCCCGAAGACGATTGCGGCAAAAGATCAAATGAAACTCATTGAACGACGTATCGGTGCTGAGGTTGTATTCGGAAAAAGTTATATTCCGCTGCAGATGCGAATTAAAAACAGCATGGTCGCCTTTCCTTGACCAGTATGCTGAAAAGGACTCTTTTCCACCGCTTGCGGCATAATTATTCTCATACTCGTCCGTCCGGTCGAGCGAAAAGCGAGCCTGCCTTATTTCACTCAGCAATGCCGGATTGGAACAGGTGGCATGAATGATTGCCCTGTCGTAGATTCCCATCTCCTCAAGCAGAATCGCCAAAGCAAAAACTTCTTCCGACGTTGCGCATTCGGGGATCCACACCTTCGGACGCGCATATGAACGTAGCAGAGGCTCCGCCAATGCGCGTAAATTTCCGACGGATCGCGGTTCTTCGAACGCGCCGGAAGCCCGGAAAGCAAGCGCATAAAGCAGGTCAGCCGCCACATCACGATTATGGATGACGCCGTCCTGAAGGCCCGAAATGGTTCTGAATCCATGAGCCTGCATGAAGGAAGACAGCTTACCTGCAACGGCTGAACGCTCGTACCCGCGAAAATCGCTGCCAAAAAGCTGGAACAAGGCTTCCAGCAGCAGATTCTCTTCCAATTCCCGAACCGTATCCGCCATCATGAGAGCGCCTATTGGAACAACCACACACGCATCAGCGACAGCAGCTGCGCGACATTAACCGGCTTGGTGATGTAATCGGACGCCCCCGCATCAAGACATTTATCGCGGTCCCCCTTCATTGCTTTGGCGGTCAGCGTAATGATCGGCAAGGATTTGAACTTGGGAATCTTGCGGATGGCGCGCATGGTGTCGTAGCCGTCCATCTCCGGCATCATGATGTCCATCAATACCAGCTCGATCGACGGATCGCGCTCGAGTATCTCGATGCCGTCCTTACCGTTTTCGGCAAACGAAACAAGCATGTTTTCCCGCTCAAGTACCGTGGTCAATGCAAAAATATTACGCAAATCATCGTCCACGATCAGAACCTTGTGCCCAGCCAGATCGCTTCCCTCGATATGCAGGTTTTCCAGCATGCGCCGCTGGCGGTCCGGCAGTTTTGATGGCGAACGGTGCAGGAACAATGCCGTTTCGTGCAACAGGCGTTCCGGCGATCGTGCATCCTTGATCACGATCGTTTTCGCTACCCGCGACAGCTTAGCCACCTCTACGCTGGTGAGCTCCTTTGCCGTGTAAATTACCACCGGCGTATTGGAGAGGCTATCTTCCTGATTGATCGTATCGAGCAGAGCAAAGCCGTCCATGTCCGGAAGAGTCAGGTCAAGGACCATGCAATCGAATGCGCGACCACGCAAAGCATCCAGTGCCTTTTTCCCGCTATCGACGGCTGTAATTTCAACGTCGGAGTGGCCGATCAGTTCGACGATCTTGTTGCGCAGAATCTCGTCGTCTTCAATCACGAGCAGGCTTCGCTTGGTCTGGTTGAGGAACTGCTGAACCCGATTGAACTCGTCTTCGAGGCGTTCGCGCTCGACCGGCTTGACCAGGTAGGAAATCGCGCCCTGGCTCAGGCCGCGCTCGCGTTCATTGACGGACGAGAGGATATGAACCGGAATATGCCTGGTTTGCGGATCGCGCTTCAGGCGGCTCAGAACAGCGAACCCGTTTATATCCGGCAGATCGATGTCGAGGAAAATAGCCGTCGGAAGATAATCGCGCGCCAGGGTCAGCGCAGCATCGCCGCTTGAGGTCACGATTCCCTTGAAGTTCTTTTCCCTCGCATGATTCAACAGGACATTGGCAAAGCCGACATCGTCTTCAACGATCAGGATTGCCGGATCGCCGATAGCAATAATATTCCTGTCATCGAAGCTGATGTCATGATGGACAAGCACTGACTTGTCGCTGTCGAGCTGGAGATGCTGCGGACCAGATTCCTGGATGTACGGTGCCGGATCTGGCAACGACGGCAAGGGTTTCGCTTTCGTTCCCATCAGCTGTGCACTTGCCTGCTGCATGGCTGGCTGGTGCATGAACCCGCTGCGGTTATAAGGCAGATACAGGACGAATGTGCTGCCCACGCCGACAACGCTGGTAACACCGATTTCACCGCCGAGCAGGCGCGCCAGTTCGCGGCTGATCGACAGTCCCAGTCCGGTGCCGCCGTACTTGCGCGCCGTGCTGCCGTCGGCCTGCTGGAACGCTTCGAAAATAAGCTTCAGCTTGTCTTCCGGAATACCAACGCCGGAGTCGGTAACAGTGAATGCGATGACCGCATCCGCCGTTCCGAGCGTCGGATGACCGGTGGTCCAACCCGTATTCGCGACGCCGATGCTCAATACCACCTGACCGTGCGCCGTGAACTTGAATGCATTGGACAGCAGATTTTTGAGGATCTGCTGCAAACGCATGGTATCGGTCATCATCGACTTAGGCAGCTTCGGGTCCAGTGCGATGTCGAAATTGAGGTGTTTCGCCTCCGCCATGTGGCGGAAGGTACGTTCCACGTAAGCCGACAGGATGGAGAAGCGCGATTCGCTGACTTCCAGGGTAACCGTTCCGGATTCGATCTTCGACAGGTCCAGAATATCGTTGATCAGAGTCAGCAGGTCGCTGCCGGAACCATAAATTGTCTTCGCGTATTCAACCTGGTTGGGCAAGAGGTTGCCTGTCGGGTTATCTCCCAATTGCTGCGCAAGCAGCAGCAGGCTATTGAGAGGCGTCCGCAATTCGTGCGACATGTTGGCCAGGAATTCGGACTTGTACTTGGAGGACAGGGCAAGCTGCGTGGCTTTCTCTTCGAGCGCGATCTTGGCCTGCTCCACCTCCGCATTCTTGCGCTCCACCTCGCTGTTCTGATCGGACAGGAGGCGTGCCTTTTCCGCCAGTTCCTGGTTGGTCTGCTGCAGTTCCTGCGCGAGGCGCTGCGACTGGGTCAACAGGCTTTCGGTCCTGCTGTTGGTTTCGATGGTATTCAGGACCACGCCGATCGATTCCATCAACTGATCCAGGAAGCCCATGTGTGTCGGCGTGAATCGATCCAGCGAAGCAATCTCGATCACGGCCTTGACTTCCTGTTCGAACAGGATAGGCAGCACAACGATATTGGTCGGCGGCGCCGAACCCAGGGCCGAAGAGACCTCGATATAATCACGCGGCACGTTGGTCAGCCAGATACGCTGTTTTTCCAGCGCACACTGCCCGACCAGGCCCTCTCCCGGCGCAAAGGATTTCGGCAGCTTGCGCGCCGAACGATAGCCATAGCTTGCGACCTTCTTCAGCTGCGGGTCGTTCTCCTCCGAATCCATCATGTAGAAAACGCCGTGATGCGCGGAAACCAGCGGCGCCAGTTCCGACAGAATCACTGTGGTCACTGCTTCGAGGTCGCGCTGCCCCTGCAGCAAACGCGTAAAGCGTGCCAGGTTGGTTTTCAACCAGTCCTGCTGAGCATTCTTCTGCGTCGTTTCCTTCAGATTGCGGATCATCTCGTTGATGTTGTCCTTCAGGTCGGACACCTCTCCGCTCGCTTCCACCTGGATCGAGCGCGACAGGTCGCCTCGCGTCACGGCCGTTGCCACCTCGGCAATCGCACGCACCTGAGTAGTCAGGTTAGCAGCCAGCTGGTTGACGTTCTCGGTCAAGTCTTTCCATGTACCCGATGCACCCGGCACCTTTGCCTGGCCGCCCAGCTTTCCTTCCACGCCCACTTCACGCGCCACCGATGTCACCTGGTCGGCGAACACGGCGAGCGTGTCTGTCATCTCGTTAATGGTATTGGCAAGCAATGCGATCTCGCCCTGCGCTGCCACGGTCAGCTTTTTCTTCAGGTCGCCGTTCGCCACCGCCGTCACCACGCCTGCAATACCACGCACCTGCGCGGTCAGGTTTTCCGCCATGAAGTTCACGTTGTCGGTCAGGTCTTTCCAGGTGCCTGCAACGCCCTTCACCTGCGCCTGGCCTCCCAGCTTGCCTTCGGTACCCACTTCACGCGCCACACGCGTTACTTCGGACGCGAAGGAAGACAGCTGATCCACCATGACGTTGATTGTGTTCTTCAACTGGAGAATCTCGCCTTTTGCGTCAGCGGTAATTTTCTTGGAAAGGTCGCCGTTTGCCACCGCGGTCGTCACTTCCGCAATGTTACGCACCTGGCCGGTCAGGTTCTCAGCCATGAAGTTCACGTTGTCGGTCAGGTCTTTCCAGGTACCGCCCACGCCCGGCACATACGCCTGGCCACCGAGCTTACCTTCCGTACCCACTTCACGCGCCACACGGGTTACTTCGGATGCAAAGGAGTTCAGCTGATCCACCATGGTATTGATGGTGTCTTTCAGCTGCAAAATCTCGCCGCGCACGTCCACGGTAATCTTTTTCGACAAGTCACCGTTTGCAACCGCCGTGGTCACGTCGGCGATGTTACGTACCTGAGAAGTCAGGTTACCTGCCATCGAGTTCACCGAGTCGGTCAGATCCTTCCAGGTGCCTGCAACGCCCGGCACGTTTGCCTGGCCGCCGAGCTTTCCTTCCGTACCCACTTCTCGCGCCACACGGGTTACTTCGGATGCAAACGACGACAACTGGTCCACCATCACGTTGATGGTGTCCTTCAATTCCAGAATTTCTCCTTTAACGTCGGCGGTAATCTTTTTCGACAAGTCGCCGTTCGCCACTGCCGTCGTCACTTCAGCAATATTACGCACCTGGCCAGTCAGATTGGATGCCATGAAGTTCACGTTATCGGTGAGGTCTTTCCAGGTACCTGCGACGCCGCGTACCTGTGCCTGCCCGCCCAGTTTTCCTTCGGTGCCCACTTCACGCGCCACACGGGTTACTTCAGAAGCAAACGACGACAACTGGTCCACCATCACGTTAATCGTGTTTTTCAGCTGCAGAATTTCGCCCTTGGCGTCAGCAGTAATCTTCTTGGACAGATCGCCGTTTGCCACCGCGGTCGTCACTTCAGCAATGTTACGAACCTGGCCGGTCAGGTTACCCGCCATCGAGTTCACCGAGTCGGTCAGATCCTTCCAGGTGCCCGCAACACCCGGCACATAAGCCTGGCCGCCCAACTCACCTTCTGTACCCACTTCTCGAGCCACGCGCGTTACCTCGGACGCAAAGGAGTTCAGCTGGTCCACCATGGTGTTGATGGTTTCCTTGAGCTCAAGAATTTCTCCGCGCACGTCCACGGTAATCTTTTTCGACAAGTCACCGTTTGCAACCGCCGTGGTCACGTCGGCAATGTTACGCACCTGGGAAGTAAGGTTACCTGCCATCGAGTTCACCGAGTCGGTCAGGTCTTTCCAGGTGCCCGCGACACCCGGTACGTTCGCCTGGCCGCCCAATTTACCTTCGGTACCCACCTCACGCGCCACGCGCGTCACTTCGGACGCAAACGACGACAACTGATCCACCATGACGTTGATGGTGTCCTTCAACTGAAGAATTTCGCCCTTGGCGTCAGCAGTAATCTTCTTGGACAGATTCCCGTTCGCCACCGCCGTCGTAACCTCCGCGATGTTACGCACCTGACCAGTCAGGTTTTCCGCCATGAAATTCACGTTATCCGTGAGGTCCTTCCAGGTACCTGCAACGCCCGGCACATTGGCCTGCCCGCCCAGTTTTCCTTCGGTACCCACTTCACGTGCCACACGCGTCACTTCCGAAGCAAACGACGACAACTGGTCCACCATGACGTTGATGGTGTTCTTCAGCTGCAAAATTTCGCCCTTGGCGTCAGCGGTAATCTTCTTGGATAGATCGCCGTTTGCCACCGCGGTCGTGACCTCCGCAATATTACGCACCTGGCCGGTCAGGTTCTCGGCCATGAAGTTCACGTTATCGGTCAAATCTTTCCAGGTGCCGCCCACGCCTCGCACCTGAGCTTGTCCACCGAGCTTTCCTTCCGTACCCACCTCACGTGCCACACGGGTTACTTCGGATGCAAAGGATGACAACTGGTCCACCATGACGTTGATGGTGTTCTTCAGCTGCAGGATCTCGCCTTTCGCATCTGCGGTAATCTTTTTCGAGAGGTCACCGTTTGCCACAGCGGTCGTTACTTCCGCAATGTTACGCACCTGGCCGGTCAGGTTTTCCGCCATGAAGTTCACATTGTCGGTAAGGTCTTTCCAGGTGCCGCCCACGCCCTTCACCTGCGCTTGTCCGCCGAGCTTACCTTCGGTACCCACTTCTCGCGCCACACGCGTCACTTCGGATGCAAACGATGACAACTGGTCCACCATGACGTTGATGGTGTTCTTCAGCTGCAGGATCTCGCCTTTCGCGTCTGCGGTAATCTTCTTGGAGAGGTCGCCGTTCGCAACAGCCGTCGTGACTTCAGCAATATTACGCACTTGACCGGTCAGGTTCTCGGCCATGAAGTTCACGTTGTCGGTCAGGTCTTTCCAGGTGCCTGCAACGCCGGGAACATAAGCCTGTCCGCCCAATTTACCTTCGGTACCCACCTCGCGTGCCACACGCGTCACTTCGGAGGCAAAGGATGAAAGCTGATCCACCATGACGTTAATGGTGTCTTTCAGCTCAAGAATTTCGCCTTTGACGTCCACCGTGATTTTCTTGGACAGGTTTCCGTTTGCCACCGCGGTCGTCACGTCTGCAATATTACGTACCTGCGCCGTGAGGTTGGATGCCATGAAGTTCACGTTGTCGGTCAGGTCTTTCCAGGTACCGCCCACGCCCGGCACATATGCCTGGCCACCGAGCTTACCTTCCGTACCCACTTCACGTGCCACACGGGTTACCTCGGATGCAAAGGAGTTCAGCTGATCCACCATGGTATTGATGGTGTCCTTCAGCTGCAAAATCTCGCCGCGCACGTCCACCGTGATCTTCTTGGACAAGTCGCCGTTCGCCACCGCGGTGGTCACGTCGGCGATGTTACGCACCTGGGAAGTCAGGTTGCCTGCCATCGAATTCACCGAGTCGGTCAGATCCTTCCAGGTGCCTGCAACGCCCGGCACGTTTGCCTGGCCGCCGAGCTTTCCTTCCGTACCCACCTCGCGCGCCACGCGAATTACTTCGGAAGCGAAGGAGGAAAGCTGTTCCACCATGGTGTTGGCAGTGGAAGCGGTTCGCAGGAACTGGCCTTTCAGCGGCCGTCCATCTACATCCAGCATCATGGTCTGGGACAGGTCGCCCTTTGCCACCGCACCGATCACGCGTGCCATCTCTGTTGTCGGACGCACCAGATCGTCGATCAGTGTATTGACATTATTTACAATAGTTGCCCATCTACCTGCAACGTTCGGAACGTTGGCGCGCTGAGTCAGTCGTCCGTCACGGCCTACCACCCGGCTGACAGTGGAAATTCCAGCGGACATTTCTTCGCTGTTTTCCATGATTTCATTGAGGGTATCGGCAATTTTTCCTTCAATACCAGTCAAATCGGATGGCATCCGGACAGAGAAGTCGCCTTTTTTCAGTGCCATCAATGCGGCCAGCAACTGCTTGGTATCCAGTCCGTTTGGTATTTCGGTAAGAGCATTCATACAATAAAAGGTGGGCTAAAAAGAATTGGGAGCATTTTGATGTGTCGCATATATTCATGCAACTATGAAATACTGCATTAAGGCATTAAAATGCGAGCGGTTCTCCCTAAGACAAGCTAGAATCGCTTTGGTTTGATTAATATCAATCCTGAGAAAAAATCAGTTGTTTGCATTCTTGAAATACCCCCTCTTCATCCGCAAAGAATTTAGCCTACCGGTTTCTGTCGTACGTCTTTATTTTGACCACCAATATGCGTAAAGAAGAAATCCCAAAAATTCTCGTAGTCAACGATGATGCCGCCAGCCTGATGGCACTCGTGGGATTGCTTTCGTCCTGGGAAAAAGAAATCTCCTTCGAAGTCATTACCGCTCAGTCGGGAGAAGAAGCGCTGCGGCAAGTTTTGTTTCATGATTTCGCCGCGATTCTGCTGGACGTGAACATGCCGGGCATGGATGGTTTTGAAACCGCCGAAGCGATCCATTTGCGCCCGCGCTCTGCGGCTACGCCTATCATTTTTGTCACCGCTTATCTGGCCGATGAAATGCATCGCCTGAAGGGATATCAGACAGGAGCAGTCGATTATCTTTTCACGCCCATCATTCCGCAGATTCTCAAGGCCAAACTTGCCGTGTTTGCCGGCCTGGCAAAAAACAATCTTCAATTGAAGCAGCAGGCCGAAGCGCTAGATAAACGCACAAAAGAACTCGGTGCAATCAACGCCCAGCTCGAATTTGAAATCAACGAACGTAAAATCGCCGAGCACCAAAACCGGACGAAAGACGAGTTCCTGGCAATGCTGGGACATGAATTGCGCAATCCGTTGAATGCGATCAACAGCGCGGCAATGCTTCTTAGTCTGGAGAACATGTCGGCCGAAACCGTAGGGCAAGCCAAGGACGTGATTCAACGCCAGTCCCGGCACCTCGGCCATATCGTGGACGACCTGCTTGATCTCAGTCGGGTCATGTCGGGAAAAGTGGTATTGAACAAGCAGCCACTTGAAATTTCAAAGTTCGTCCAAGACTGTCTTGAGACACTCAAGCTCGCCGGAAGAACCAACTCTTACAAAATCAATATCAAGGCCATGCCTGTCTGGGTTGATGCAGATCCTACCCGCCTTGAACAAATCGTTGTCAACCTGCTGGATAACGCGGTCAAATTCACTCCTGAAGGCGGCGACATTTCGATCAATATACAGGTACTCGGCAACGAAATCGAATTATCCATCAGCGATTCCGGCATAGGCATGCCATCCAACCTCCTGTCGCAGGTATTCGATATATTTGTACAAGGCGAACGGCCGAGCGACCGTTCACAGGGAGGACTGGGAATCGGCCTTTCCCTGGTACGCCAGCTTACGTCTTTACATGGCGGCACCGTGACTGCACATAGCGAAGGCGTTGGCAAAGGAAGCACCTTTGTGCTGCGCCTGCCTGAAGCGACGCAAACTGCCAACGACTCCACTCCCGCAGAGCCCACCGCCTTTCAGGATGCTTATACCGTACTGCTGGTGGAAGACAATCTGGATGCACGGGAAATCATGGCATTACTGCTGGAGTCATATGGACATAAGGTGCTGCAGGCATCGAACGGCCTGGACGGCATACAGATGGCAAAGGATTACAAGCCCGATATCGTTCTGCTCGACATCGGACTTCCGGGCATCGATGGACATGAAGCAGCCAAACGGCTGAAAGCCAATATGGCGACAAACTCCATTCCTCTCATTGCCCTGACCGGATACGGACAGGAAAATGACAGAAAACGCGCAATTGAATCAGGCTTCAACCTGCACCTGGTCAAGCCTGTTCATACCAATGAACTGATCAAGGCCATCGATATCTGCGTTTCCAATCCGGTAAAGGCCTGAGCCTCGTTACCCGGAATATATATGTTCAGATTTGAGGCACAGGGCCGCGCAGCATGTGCGGCCTTTGCTCTCTTTAAGCACTTGATTACCTCTAGCTATCAAGTTCGTCGACCTTCACCTTAAGTTTTGAGGCTGAGCGGTTGCGCCAGACCTGCAAATTGACCGTGGTGCCCGGCTTTGTTCCGCCTATCAGTCTTGCAAGATCGGTAGTCGTCTCCACCGGACTATCATTGACTGAAAGGATAATGTCCCCGGGCTGGATCCCTGCAGCCTGAGCCGGACCGCCCCGCTCCACGCTGGCTACCAGCGCGCCATTCGGCTCATTCAGTCCGAAAGATGAGGCAAGCTCAAATGTCAGCTCCTGCAATTGCACGCCGATTCGCCCGCGCACAACCTTTCCGGATTGACGCAACTGGTTTGCAATCTCCATGGCGACATTGATCGGAATGGCAAACGCAATGCCCATGTAGCCGCCGGTCTGGCTGTAGATCTGAGAATTGATGCCGATGACTTCGCCACGTGTGCTGAAGAGCGGACCGCCGGAATTTCCGGGATTGACCGCGACGTCGGTCTGGATGAAGGGAACGTAGCTTCCGTTCGGAAGCAGACGTCCCTTTGCGCTGACCACCCCGACAGTGACGCTGTTTTCAAAACCGAACGGCGCGCCGATAGCAGCCACCCATTCACCTTGCTCCAGTTGATCGGGATCGCCGATTCGCACAGTCGGCAGATCCTTGGCATCGATTTTCAGCACCGCGACATCGGTATAGATATCGGCACCGACCACTTTTGCCCGGTATTCGCGCTTATTGGTCATCTTGACCAAAACTTCATCACTGTCGGCTACGACATGAGCATTAGTCAGGATATAACCGTCGCTACTGATTACAAAACCCGAACCGAGTCCGCTGGCAGGCGCCTCGCCAAAATCCGGCACGCCGCCGAAACGGCGGAAAAATTCATACAGCGGATCGCCTTCGCGCAAGCCTTCCGCAGCGCCCGCCGCGCGTGTGACGCTGATATTGACCACTGCACCGCCTTCCTGCTTGACCAGGCCGACGAAATTCGGCAAGGCCATCCCGGTCGAAGGCGTGACTGCTGATGCAGCCGGCTTGCCTTCGCCTGCGGCCGGCGACTGACTTTTATCATTTGTACACGCAAGCAGAACGAAGGCGCTCGCGAACAACAACGCCCGATTGAAGGACGCTACACGCCGCAACATATTTTCTCCACTGATTATTTTCTGGTCTGGTGTTTTTTTAATCTGACGGGCCGGTCTGCAATCCTTTTCCGTGATGCAGAATGCTTCGCATGCAAAGTTAAAAAACAGCAAAGGATATACCACTTTGCATGTTGACTGGAAGAGGATTGGATGGATAGCCGAACTTTACGGCATCTTCGAAAATAGCTGTTAACCCTGCGGCAGAGACACTGCAGTACTTATGCAGGAAATCGGGAATGCCGGAATAAAAACAACAGCAATAAAGAGAATGTCCGCCGCCTGCTCCTGGCTGCGGTATCCGAAGGAAGAACAGGAGCTGAGCAGCTTTGCGTCAGGAATAATGCGACTTGTCAGAGCACATCATCATAGAATCGGCTCAGCTCGCCACCGATTACCAAACGCCAAAGAACTTGAGTACGGCGACAATCACCACGATCAAACCGACAATATAAATAACCTGATTCATGTTTTCCTTCCCTTTATCCAATAAATTGCGTTCGTAAGAAGAACGCCCCTTTTACCGGGAGTTCTTGAAAATTAGGCAACATCGCAATCGATTAAGTTCGGGCTCTTGTTTTTCATCAAATATTCCTCGTATTTGGAAAAAAGCGGAAAAGCTTGAATTGCCGGACTGCCCAAAATCAGCGTTGCGCCACGTCACCGGTATAAACTTCATACTTCGTCCGAACCGATAACAATACAAAATTCATGGCCATAGATAAGCATTTCCTCGACGCGGTCGATGCGCGTCTTCCCATGCGGCTGAACGACATGGCACTGCCGGCGTCCTTAACTATCCTGGTGCTTGCGCCACATCCAGATGATTTCGATGCCATCGGTGTTTCAATGCGCTTTCTTCAGCAGCAAGGACATTCGATTCATGTAGCCGTGCTTACGACCGGCGCAAGCGGTGTGGAAGATGGATGGAATGGCGCAAACGACGCCGTAAGCAAGGCAAGGTTTCGTGAAGCCGAGCAGCAAAAAAGCTGCGAATTTTTCGGATTGCCGGAAGGTCGCCTGAGCTTCTTGCATTTATGGGAACAACCTGAGGATGTTCCATCGTGCGAGCGCGACAACGAGCATCTGCGGCAGCATATTCTTTCGACTGGACCCGACTGCGTATTCCTTCCTCACGGCAATGACAGCAACCGCACTCATCGCCGTACCTTTGATACATTTCATTCCATCGCAATACAGGAAAATTTAAGCGTGCTCGCCTTTCTTAATCTGGATGCGAAAACCGTTTCCATGCGCTCCGATATTTATATGAATTTTGGAGAATCCGAGGCAGCCTGGAAAGCGGAACTGCTTCGCATGCATCTGTCTCAGCATGAACGCAATTTGAAAACAAGGGGTTTCGGCTTTGACGAGCGTGTTCTGCGCGTAAATCGTGAGGCAGCAATCAAGGGTGGAGTTAAAGAAGGATACGCGGAGGTATTCGAATTGAAGAAGTATGGAAGGCTTATTTAAGGCAAAGCCTATCACTTCGCGTTAATCGCGGTCATGCAGCGCCAAACCATGCTGCAATAGAGCCGGAAATGGCTCTCTGTCCTAAATTTGTCGACTCTGCTGCCGTTATAGCAAGCAGGGCTTCACGCTCTTCTCTTTTGTAATGCTTCGGCCCTGCGCTTGCAAAAGCCCGGGGCCGCTTTTCATGCCATCTGCTCAAAAAACCAGAGCTGAAACAAAAAACATGGCTCCTGCACAGGCAACGCCGATAATCGCCAATTCCGAATAGTTGTCCATCACATCCTCCGCGTTTCTATATGTTGGATGAATCGAATGACAATTAGTTCTATAAGGAAAATTGAGCCAGCTTAATGATCCCGGAAACAAAAACATAAGCGGTAGCGTTTGCCGGTTCCTGTTGATTATGGTCCCTAGACCACTCATTTCTCGCGCAGTTCTCATCGTATTTTTACCGACCTGTGCGCTTATCGGTGTAGAGACGCGTTTCGATTGCCGCGATGCCAGAAACTGTTTTGCGTATTGGTGATCTATGCTGTCATGCACAGCAAAACGAGGCGGATATGCAAGTAGAAGTTATTTATCGTCAGCCGGATGGCTCCGAAACACTCTTAGGGATCAAGAAGCTGGATGCCATGCCGCCAAGTGGCGAGCCTTTTTCGATCGAAGATCGCCAGTTCCGGGCAGCCGGTTATTCCGGCCCGAATAATGAGGGTTGCTATCGTTTATTTTTGGTCGATGAGCAGCCTGAAACCAAACATTGATCTGAGATTGGTATCTTGGCACACCATCCTCGCCCATCGCACAAAAAGGACTTATAAGTTCTCCACTCTGGAATTAAAGAAAGTCCCGTCCAGGGATACTTATAGAGCAATTCGTGTTAGGCGGGCACGACTCTTTTCTGACTTTCCAAAGCCTTTTGGAGTGCCACCGCCAGCTCATCGGCCTTGAACTTGGCCACATAAGAGTCCGCACCGACGCTTTTAACATGATGTTCGTTCGTCGTGCCGGAAAGCGATGAATGAATCACGACCGGTATTCCTCGAAAACGGGAAGCGCTCTTGATATTACGGGTAAGCGCAAACCCGTCCATTTCGGGCATTTCCAGATCAGTCAGGACAAGGGCAATTTTATCTTTCGCGCTCTTTCCTTCTGCAGCGGCATCGTCGGCAACGCTCTGGATATATTCCCAGGCTTCCTTGCCGGTCTTTTTTATGACATAGGGCAGGTTCATTGCCTGCAAGCCTTGTTCAATCAGGAGACGGGCCGACAAGGAATCGTCGGCAGCCAGGATGAAGGTTCCTTCCGGCAATTTTATCGTGGTGCCAATCTTTTGCGGGTCGATATTCTGGTCTTCAGAAGGGAGGATGTTGCGCAGTATCTGTTCAACATCGAGGACCTGTGCCAATTCCGAATTTCCGATACGCTGCTCCAACTGAGCAATGCTTGTAATCGTACGGCCTCCGGCTGCCGCACCTTCGGCCGGCCTTACCTGGCTCCAGTCCAGGCGAATGATTTCATCCACGTCTTCGACTGCGAACGCCTGCGTTGTCCTGCAATATTCAGTGATCATCAGGATATTCAAACCCCTGGACGGCGTACAGCCAACCGCGCCTGGAAGATCGATTACCGTGATCATTTGCCCGCGGACGTTTGCCATTCCCAGCACATGTTTGGGTGAATTGGCGATGGTGTGAATCTGAGGCATTGCGAGGATTTCGCGCAGCTTGAATACGTTGATGCCGTACAACTCGCTGGTTTCGGAGTTAGGGCTTCGACCAAGCCTGAAGAGCATCAGCTCAAATTTATTATTGGCGGTGAGTTTTGTACGCTCTTCGACTTCTTGTTGAATGGTGCTCATATTCTCATTGCCCGCCAAGTGACATAAAATCGAGTTTCGAGATTTGCATCCCGCCGGAAACCAGGCATTTTCAGTTCGCCGCGGCGAAACATTCCGCTAACAAGCCATGCCTTCGTATCTATATCGGTATCTGCAGCAAATTCTTGAGATCGTATTCGCGATTTGCCCGAATCTGCTTTCCGTAATTCCCAGTAATTGGGCTCATTTTGCGGCATTGCCAGAAAGCGAATCCTTTGAACAAGCAGCTTTCCCGGTTTATTCCGCGCGACCGGCGAAATTTAATGCCTAGGACGGATTGAAAGGCAAAACCGAAAGGCAGACCTGCGTCGCGAATGTTGCGGCGCACTCTAGCAGCAGTGAAAACCGGGGAATTTAAAGACAAAAGGCTTGAGATGCGAACCTGCATCTCAAGCCTTTGCAGAGGAAAATCGGATTTCAATGACAATCGGCCGCAACCGAAAGTAAGTCGATTTATCGATATCCCGATCAGAAGATAGAAAGCTTACTTCTCGACGAAAGCGCGTTCGATCACATAATGTCCCTGGTGGCTCATATTGCCCTCTTTGAGACCCTTGCCCGCCAGGATTGCCTGCGTTTCCTTCAGCATTTCAGGACTGCCGCACAGCATGAAGCGATCCGCCTCGATGTCCATCGGAGGCAAGCCGATGTCGTTGAAAAGGCGGCTGGTCTGGATCAGGTCGGTAATCCGCCCCTGATTCTTGAAGGCTTCGCGGGTTACGGTCGGATAATAAATGAGCTTTTCCCGGACCACGTCGCCGAACCATTCATTTTCCGGCAATTCCCTGGTGATCTTGTCCTGGTAAGCCAGTTCCTTCACTTCGCGGCAGCCATGGACAAGGATGACCTTCTCATACTGCTCGTACACTTCGGGATCCTGGATGATGCTCATAAATGGCGCAAGACCGGTGCCGGTGCCCAGCAGATAGAGGTGGCGTCCCGGCAGGAGATTTTGCGTCAACAGCGTGCCGGAAGCTTTTCTTCCGACCAGGATGAAGTCGCCCGGTTGAATATTCTGCAAACGGGAAGTCAACGGGCCGTCGGGCACTTTGATGCTCAGGAATTCCAGGTTTTCTTCGTAATGCGGACTGACCATGCTGTATGCACGCATCAGGGGTTTGCCTTCGACATTCAAGCCGATCATGCAGAATTGGCCGCTCTGGTACCGAAAACTGGTGTCCCTGGTCGTCGTGAATGAAAATAGCCGGTCAGTCCAATGATGTACCGTCAGAACCTTCGCTTCAAAAAAGTTACCACTCATAATGTGTCTTCCGCAAAACAGGAATGATGAAATTTATCGGCCCTTATCGCCAAGGCCAGAATTGGGCGACCTTAATACCTACTCAGATGCTCGCGCATAAGCCGACAAGCTTGTTGAAAGCCTGGCGTCGAAGCCGAAACCCGACAAGCCGTTTCACTTGAAACATCGCGCCGGAAAAGGAACGTACGGCCAAAGAATTCCGAGCCGAAAAATCCGCATCGCTGGCATACAGGAGCTGCCTGGATTGCCATATCGACGATTCCGAGTATTACAAGGAGGAGTTCAGCGGCTGAACACTGCATTTTCCGCTTTTTCCGAGTTTTCGCTATTTTACCAACGGAATGTGCGTTACTGGCATTTCGCGAGCAGAAGACCTACTGCCGTCATGGAGAATTCCGGCGAGCGAAAGCCGGACGCTTGCGGGTTTGCTGCTTCAGTGCCGTGAAAATTTTCTATTTGAGCGGAATTACCTGATTGGATGGCACAGGCACGGCCGTGACGCTATTGTTCGGACTGCCTTCGATCAAGCGGTCGGAGTAAACCAGATACACGAGTGCATTGCGCTTCACGTCTACCATTCTTACAACGCGTACGTGCTTGAAAAGAATCGATGCCCTTTCGGTAAATACTTCTTCCTGTCGCGGCAAAACGCCCGTGAATTTGACCTCTCCCACCTGCCGGCAAGCTACTGAAGCCTCGGACCGGTCCTCGGCAACGCCAAGCGCACCTTTGATTCCGCCGGTTTTGGCACGCGACAGGTAGCAACTGATGCCGGCCACCTTGGGATCGTCGAACACTTCGACCACCACTTTATGATCAGGTCCGATCAGTTTGAATACGGTATCGACCTCCCCTATCTGTTCGCTATGGGCCGCGTTGGCGGCAAGCAGTGCCAGCGCTGAAACAACAATATTTTTGGACCAGAACTTTTTGATCATGCGTTGAATTTTGATAGTTATCGTAAAAGGATCGCTCCTGAAAGCGACGTGCATGCGCTCCACCGGAATGGTGCCCGATGGTGCCGATTGTACTATCGTTTCTCTCGGGTTTTGCCATCGTGAAAATCGAGCCTGAAGAACATCCGCTCATTGATGTGGCTGGACCGCGCCGACAACCATAAATACCGGCCCGGTCATACTGAGCGTAAAACCGCTGGCCGGCGCATGCGCCCGTCGCTCGCTGAAATGCGAAGTGCCAAAGCTCTACTCCCTGCGCATGCTGACATTTTTCCTGCTAAGCGCCTATTCCCTGGTGCGGACGATCGTCATCAGGACGACCGTTTCTTCCTCGCCTTCAAATGAGTACGGCTCGCAGGCCGAAATATAAACCAGCTGTCCGACGCTGATTGACTGAGTCGTACCGTGAACCTTCAGTTTGAATTTTCCGCTCAGACACTGCATGGTGATATCGCCTTTGACTTCGTGCGACGGTACGACCTGCCCAGGCTGAAGCACGCGACGAAGTACTTCAATGTCATCCGTCCTGAAAAGTGCCGTGGAGACGTCGTCGGCCACGTTTTGGCCGGGATTATAAAGATCAATTACTTCGCCTGATACCGCGTGATGTAATGCCATCGCTCCCTCCTCCTATATTACTGTCATGATTATTGATCCGATTCTCGGGTCGGTGTTCCTCCGGCCAAATAGATTCCGCGCATGTTTTATTGGTAAAAGTTCCAGAATTTTGGAGCAACCGTTCCGAGTTCGCGTCGCAATTTATTGCATTAGAAATTATTTTAAGTATAATTTCTTCAGAAAGGAAGGATCATGCGCGCAAATTCTACTTCGCAGACAAGTCAGGCTTCCATGACGTTATCAAAAGCGGTAATCAAGGCCGCCGAGTTGCTGCACCTGAAACAGCTTTCCGTTGCCAGGATTCTCGGCCTGAGCACAGCGACTGCTTCGCGCCTGCATGCAGGGACATATCTCCTCAGTCCCGAACGCGGCAAAGAATGGGAGTTGGCACTCTTGTTCGTACGCGTATTCCGCTCATTGGACGCCGTCCTCGGGCATGGCGATGCGGCGAAAAAATGGCTTTCGGGAAACAATCTGGCCCTGAACGGACGGCCCGCCGAATTGATGGAAAACACCGAAGGCTTGATCCGCGTACTGCATTATCTCGATGCACACCGTGGCCGAATTTAATACTAGAACTCATTTCATACATAGCAGTGCGATGCGTTCAGCCCAAAATCGGATGATGGCAAGGCGCGTGCCGCGGCGAATAGTCATCTATTCGCAAGGGTGTAGCAGGGAATTCGGACAGCCTGCTGTCCGCCTGCGTAACGACACGAGCCTGCCGGCGAGTGTGCGCCCTGCAAGGGCCCAACACAGCCAGCGCCGATTCTGGGCTGAACCCGGAGGGAAAGGGCAATTTGGGCGCATCGCGTTGTTGCCTCGCTTGCACAGGGGGTCACCCTGTGCGGCGCGACGCCCCTTGCAGGGCGCGTACCGGCTGGCAGGCCGGTACTGCACGCAGGCGGACAGCAGGCTGTCCGAATTCCCTGATTAGCCCTAGCGCTGCATCCCAAATCGCCCTTTCGCACACGCTGCTATGTATGAAATGAGTTCTAAATCCCTGGCTTACGATGTATGGCGCGCAGTCGAAGGCCAGCACAGGGTCTCCACGATGGTTCTTGTCGATACCCTCGATGAGCAAACCTTGCTGGAACGCTTGCTTGAAGAATCGAAACCTGCCCTGCGCGAAGATCAGCATTCCCTTCACTGGCTACTGTTCACGCCTTTCCGTTACCCGCCTCTTCCCAACGGCTCGCGCTTTCGCGGACCTACAGATCCGGGTGTTTTTTATGGAGCGGAGACACGCTCGACAGCATGCGCAGAACTGGGTTACTGGCGCTGGCGCCTATTGATGGACAGCCCTGAACTGGACTATATAGAACCCCTGCCGCAAACCCTGTTTCAAACACCCATTCGCGGCAAAGGCATCGATTTGCGCGAACCGCCTTATTCCGCACAGCGCGAACGCTGGCTCGATCGATTCGATTACTCCGATTGCCAGGCGCTTGCCCGCCGGGCTCGTGATGCCCGAATTGGCATAATCCGCTACCAATCCGTTCGCGACCCGGAAGGCGGTGCGTGCGCCGCAGTACTGACGCATCAGGCTTTTGCCGCCAAGGCTCCATCGAAAAGCGAACTATGGATGCTCTCGGTATCGAAACACGTGGTTTCGTGGCGGCTCGACTCGATTTTTGAGACCGGCTCTTTCGAGTTCAGGACCGACGACTGGTCAGGTTCCCGCACGGCTTGATGTCGGTAGACTGCCGTAATGCTTGCCAGCGTATGCGATTCCCGACTGTTTGCAATGCCGGTGCAAATCGCGGCGGCATCCAGGTCGGACGGCCAGAGTGCAGGAACGTATGAAAGAGTTCTGCCGCACCGCGAAAAAGCGAATGGACAGGAAGGCGCTAAACCATCCAGTTAGGCTCGTGCTTGCGGCGCTGCGCAACAGAGGACGCCACCATTGTCCGCAGTTCATCCAGTGCATTGATTTCGCTCGTACCGATCTTTGAACTGGATACGGTTTTGCCCCAGTCGCCATAGATGAATCCGATGGAACGGCAGTTCACCGTCAGCGGCAGGATAATGAAGCTGCCTGAATCAGGCATGGCTTCTTTCCACCATCGCGGAAGTTTACTGGCGAACGTCGGAATCTTAGGATCTTCAACCAGGACGATCTTGTCGTTTGCGAGCGCGGCATGAAACACGTCAGGCTGGTATGCACTGCCAAAAACAAGTTTGGGGAGCAACTCCTGCAAGCCTTCCCCGAAGAACATGCCCGCTTCATAACGATGCTTTGCCGGGTTGTGCAGGAAACAAATGGCACGTGACAAGGCGAGACCTTTGTAACTCGTTTCCAGCGCCATCGCGATCATCTGGCCGCTGTTGACACCGGCAACCATGCCCCTCATGTCCGCGACGCCCTGAATCAGAAGAGGCTTTCCGTCGACACTGTCCTTCTTCGCCAGGGTACTAACATGATCAGGTTTGATAGGCACAGTCTTGCCAGCGGACGAAATTACCTTTTCTTCGGATGCGGTTTGCTTGGCCTCGTCGACAGCGGCGAGAATCTGCGTCGTCTCGATGCCCAGCAGTTCCTGATAACCCGCTGCGAGATTGGTCAATTCTTCCTGGGGCGCGTCACTCTTTGACAAAATTCCCGCACAATCGGTCGACATGGTCGACACCGCGGCAAGCCAGTCCTCATGATCAAGCGGGTCCGACGTCGGTTCGGGCGGAAAATCCCGAATGCTGTTGACCAGTGCGTGTGGCAAACCCCATTGCTGAGCGGTGTTCTGCCCGATCTCGTCCATCCCCATTCCGAGAACTTGGCGGGCGGCCCTTCCCTCTTCCACACCATCCTCGACCAGCGCCTGAATCGCAGTCCAGTATTCCGGCAGATAAAACACGGTCATCATCCGGCCCAGCGAATGAAGCATCGAGCAAACCACCACTTCTTCGACGTCGCGCACGCGTGAAGAAGAGGCAACCTGCCGCGCAATATGGCCCGATAGGACCGCTTTTTCCATTTCAGCCCTGGCAATGGCGGATTCGCCGGAAGCCGTTGCAAGTCCTTCGACCAGTTTAAGGCCCAGCGCCAGATGTCCGATTGCATCGGTTCCCAGTACGATGACCGCTTTCGACACCGTGTTGATGTTCTGGCCGAACACCGAATACATGGCACTGTTTGCCAATCTCAAGACGCGCTGTGTCAGGGTCGGATCCGACAAGACGGTCTTGGTCATGCTGAATTCGCGTTCGTCTTCTCCTTGCATCGCCGCCAGGATCGCGGCGATTGCCTTGGAAAAACCGGGCAGGTTCCCGCGCTGCCGAACACGCGTACGCAAAAGCTCCAGGGTCTTGGCCTTGCTGAGAGCCGGGGCGGGAGAGTATGCGATATTGCTTGATTGGGTCATGGCTGATTTCGTTCAGGCTGCGGCAACGGCGGCCGGCTTAAGCAGTGCAAGCGCTTCTTCAGGGCGCTGCGGACGCCCGGAATAGTAGCCTTGGATTAAATCGCAATTGTGTCTCGCAAGGAATTCAAACTGCTCTTCGCTCTCGACGCCTTCTGCAACCGTGGAAAGGTTCAGGTGCTTGGCGAGACTCAGTATGACGTTGCAAATCGCATCGTCCTTGACTGAAGACGGCAGATCCTTGATGAACGCCCGGTCGATCTTCAGGGAAGTGATCGGAAATTTTTTCAGGTAGGCCAGCGATGAATATCCTGTTCCGAAATCATCGATCGCGATTTGTACGCCTCTGGAGCTGATCTTATGCAGCAAGCCTTCCGCATGTTCCGGATCGGACATAAGAATGCCTTCAGTGATTTCCAGTACCAGCAGCTTGCTGTCGAGTCCGGACAAGGCAATCGCATCATCGACGATATCGAGGAATTGCTCGTTCCTGAACTGGCGCGGACTGACATTGACTGAAATGTGCAGCGGACGCCCGGCGGCTTCACAGAAATACTTGGTTTGAGCGCACGCGGATTTGAGTGCCCAGGCTCCGAGCAAATTGATCAGGCCGTTGTTTTCCGCCATCGGAATGAACTGCATCGGAGAAACCAGGCCCAGTTCCGGATGCATCCACCGCATCAATGCTTCGAAGCCGACGATTTCCCGGGTCTGCGCATTGATGACCGGCTGATAATGCAGCAGGAATTCGCCGTTACGGATCGCTTCGAACATGGCAGCCTCGAGCGAAAGATCATGCTCCGGCTGATTGAATTTTTCGGGGCTGTATACAACGCAGCGCGATTTCCCGGTGTCCTTTGCCCGGTACATTGCCGTATCGGCATGTGCAAGCAGAGTGACTTCGCTTTCCCCATGAACGGGATAACTGGCGGCGCCGATTGAAACGCTGACATAGAGAAGATTCTCTTCAATCTCGAACGGCAACTGAATTGCGGCGATCATCCTACGCGCGACCGTCTGAATTTCGGACTCCTCGACGGCACCGGATAACAGTGCCACGAATTCATCTCCTCCGACCCTGGCCAGGGTATCGACATCGCGCAAGGTGGAGCGGAGGCGATTGCTGGCAATGCACAGCAAGGTATCGCCAACGCCATGACCCAGGGCATCGTTAATCTTTTTGAACCCGTCCAGATCCAGCACCAGAACGGTAAATCCTCTTCCGGAACGGCATGCCTGCGCGGCAGCCATGCGTAAGCGGTCGGACAGCAGGGAGCGGTTCGGCAAGCCTGTCAGTGCGTCATGCGTGGCCAGGTGGCGCAGCCTCTCTTCAGTAGCATGTTGTTCCGATATGTTCCGCCCGACGACAAGCGTTTCCAGTGCGCCGCTTTCATTCAGATAGCCGGTAAACTGCATGTCGAACCACAGCATGCCCTTGAGCGTATAAACACGAGCCTTGACGCGGTTGGAACGCTGTTCTTGGGATTGTATAAGCGCGGCTGAGACGGTCGGCGCATCCGATTTGGCGATCACATCCATAAAGCGATGGCCGACCAGCGTCTCGTCGATCTGAATAAGTTCGACGGCCGGTGTACTGATGTAAATAATCTGACCTTTATCGTCGAGCCTGAACACGGCATCCCCAGCCGCTTCCATCAACACATCAAGCTGCGATTTATAGTTCACGACTTTGCTTTTGATTTTGACAGGCAATCTTGTGATTCCATAAATAAACCTAGGCAATCTTACCTTTAAGAAACGAAAAGAGAAACAAGCACGTGCCGAATTTCTTGTGGGTGCCGGGCTTAACGTTCCCTTTTACAACGAACATTTTTGGCCTGCCCGGTAAAAAAGTATCCGAAACCGGGCCGCTTGCAAAAATGGTGAAAGCATTTATACTGTACATAACAACAGTTATCCAATCCTTTACCGGATGTGAGCGAAAGCAGTATGCGAATTCTGTTTCTTGAATGTGATGGCGTACTACATCCTGCCAGGACAACTTCTCGCTTTGTCAGAAGCGTTCCACTGAAACAGGCCGTTCAGGATGCCTGGTTATTCCGCTGGGCGTGGATTCTTGATGAACTGCTGAATGGGCAGCCCGACATTGGTATCGTGGTGCATTCCAATTGGCGCTATCTGGCGACCAATCAGGAGTTGCAAAGCTTTCTCGGGCCTTTGGCACCGCGTTTTGCGGGTACGGTGCCTTTAGCACCACCGGGAAACCGCTGGGAAAGCATCCGCGAAATAATCGAGCTTAATCACTTGCGTGACTACCGGATACTGGACTGCCTCCCTTCCGCGTTTCCCGAGGCGCTTCCCGAATTGATCGTCTGCCATCCGGAGATCGGACTGCAGGCCTACAGCGTACGCAGGCAGATCCGCAACTGGGCCCAATCGACCGAGCATGCCGTCCCGGTCAATAGCTAAATCTTGGATGTCAAAGAAAAAACTCGTCTCTGCCGGAAGCCAAAATATCCGGCACACGGAGTCGCGCAGTTCCGCAATAACTGCGCCTCAAGCTCCGCAGGGCATGTTTGTTAAAACCCGATTTTGCGTTTGCCGGCGCCGCCCCGGAATTTAATGTCTTCCGATTGAAGCCTGTCCCGTTTCGCCGCTACCGCAAACCCGAGACCATCCAGCAAGGTTTTTCGCATGTCGCGCGGGGATATCGTGGACAGCCTTTCCAGTACGCTTACATCCAGTCCTCGCTCAAAACTCTCAAGTTTCAACTCGCGCAGCAAGCCAGCGTAGATGTTTTGCGCAATGATGGCCGATTGTTCGGGCGATGGCGATGGCACTTCGTACACCGCCATGCGATTCAGCAAGGGCTCCGGAATACCTTCCAGAGTGTTTGCAGTCAATACCCAGAATATCTGGCTCGCATCGATGTCAAGATCGATAAATTCGTCATGAAAATGCGTCGATGTTTCAGGTTCGAGTAATTGGTACAAGGCAGCCATCGGATCCGATTGAGCAGATCCGCTTGCCTTTTCGACCTCATCGAGTACCACGACTGGATTGGCAAACTGTCCCTGCACAAGGCGCTCGGCAATCTTGCCGCATTTGGCCCCTTTCCATGTAGCCGAACTGCCGGTAATGACAAATCCGGCGGACAAGGCGTTCATGCTGATAAATTCAAAATCAGTGCCGAATGCCCGCGACAGCCTCTTCCCGAAATGGGTTTTCCCGACTCCCGGGTCGCCCAGTAAAAGGACGGGCATGACATTGAAGCCGGCGCTGCCCGCCAGGGCCAGGCCCAGGTAACGCCGCAGGTCATCCAGTACATCCGTAAAATTGGGGCACTCTTCATAAACCGGATCCAGCGCATCGATCGAGGACGGCTTGGTGACGAAGCGCTCCGCGCCGCTTTCGATCATTTGCTCGTAAAAAGCTTTTAAATCCGGAGATCGTTCTTGCACACGCTCCAAGGCTCCTTGAACTTCGTGAATGTCATAAACGGCTCGAGTGTGAGCAATTGTGATCGGCATAAGCTGGCCCCCTTTAAAAACCAATTACCAATACATACTTTATTTAATCATCCATCAAACGTCTGTTCGTAATCTTACGAATAAGAGAACGAACCCGATGCTTTCCGTAAAATTAGCAATTACCGTGCCTTTGCCTTATTGAAAACCTTCTTTTGTTCAAATCAGCTGTTTGCTTACTAAGTATTTATCGGCAGGAAATTCATTTAATCCAGACCCGATCCGATTTAATTAATAAAGGTTCTACTATCAATAAAAAAGCCAAATTTCATGACTAAAACACGCAACCAATTGGCATATTATTTGTCCTAAGGGTGCTCATCAGAAACGTTGCACACAATAAATTTCAGACAACATTACCTGTTGTTTACTCACGAATTCAGGACTCAGGATGCCAAGTTTTTCCAAAGTAGCCCAATTTTCGAAAAATATTTATGTACAGATTTGTTTGATCCTGCTCGTTACCGCGAGCATCGCATGGATTATTTACAAGCCCCTGGAATTACAGCCGGCAAATCCTGTAGTCCAGTCGCAGGACATTACTGAAATCACGAAACTGGCCGCGAACAAGGACAGGCTCGAATACTTGCTGCTTGCAGAACCTCTGTCGACGTTCCCGCGCTATGTCTTCAAATATAAAGACGCGGCACAGATTCATGTTGTCAAGGTACCAAGCACTTCTCATGTAAATCTTGAGCGTGAAGTCTTGCTCAAGAATGCGATTCCTTATGCAATCGCCAGCCAGGCATTTCTCGACAAGAACGAAGCAATTCTGCAAGACGACTCGGAATCCAATTACCTGAGCGAAATCAAGGGATTCTTCGTACGCAATGCCGTCGGCATCGCCTTATTGCTCCTGATGCTGGTCGCAATCAAAAAAGGCATGCCGGGCATGTCCTCGGGCGCGTCGGTAATCAAGCCGGATAGTTTGCGCGGCAGCATGGATGACCTGGTCGGCATGGAAGATATCAAGCAGGAAGTAGCGCATCTGGAAGAAATGATCCGTAACCGCGACCTTTATCGTTCGCACAACATCGACAAGCCATTCAACGTCATGCTGACCGGGCCTGCCGGCACCGGCAAGACCAAGCTCGCCGGATACTTGGCGAAGAAACTCGATATCCCGCTGATCCAGGCTTCCGGTTCCGGACTGGAATCCGGCTATGTAGGCGGCGGTTCCAAGGCCTTGAACGCGATTTACAAGAAGGCCGTCAAGCAAGGACGCTGCATTATTTTCCTGGACGAAGCACAAAGCCTGTTCATGCCGCGCGGTCGCGGCGAAAAGAAATGGGAAGACGATACTGCCAATACCTTGCTGAGCCTGCTCGACGGCGTGAAAAGCGAAGAAGGTTCCGGCGTAATCTGGGTCGTCGCCTCCAACTTCGACGATGCCACTACGCAAATGGATGAAGCGATGCTGCGCCGCTTCGCGGTCAAGATCAATTTCCGCCTGCCCAACAAGGCCGAGCGCAAAGAGCTGATCCGTGTATTCCTTTCCAAGAAAGACAAGAACTGTATCGACTGGAACAACCTGAACC
This sequence comes from Keguizhuia sedimenti, assembly GCA_030715135.1. Taxonomy (GTDB): domain Bacteria; phylum Pseudomonadota; class Gammaproteobacteria; order Burkholderiales; family Burkholderiaceae_D; genus Keguizhuia; species Keguizhuia sedimenti. The sequence continues at coordinate 56,144 of JAUYVH010000004.1, forward strand.
TGGACTACGTAGCCGAAATCACTGCCAACCTGAGTCCGGCTTTGCTCGAAACCGTAGTGGACCGTGCCAGCATGATCGCGATCCAGGAGCACATCCTGATCACGACCGATGTACTGTTCCGTGCCTTTGAGCGCGCATCGATCGGCCTGACCGACCGTGCGACGACTGCCGAGAAGGATAGACAGCGCGAGCGTGTCGCCTTGCATGAACTGGGTCACTTTTTCATGCAGATCGACCCGTACCTGCGCAAGGGCATGCCGCTTGCCGAAGTAAAGGAAAAATCGAACCTGCTCAAGATCAGCACCGAATCGGTATCCAAGATCGGCGCGCTGGGTTACGTCCTGTCCTCGGGCGACGATGTCGGCCTGCAGACGCTGGAAGAGATGGAGCAGGATGTGATGCAGTTGTACGGCGGCGTTGCAGCCGAAGAATTGTTCTATGGTGCGCGCGGCATTTCGGTCGGCAGCCAGAACGATATCCAGAAAGTCACGGCCAAGCTCGACCTGATGGTCAATCGACTGTCCATGTATTCGCGCTCCAAGCTCGACTACACGCAGTTGAAGCGCCAGGGATCGACCGAAGACGGCGTGCGCCTGGTGGAAGCCAAGGCGGATGAGCTTTACAGCCGTACGCTGGAATCAATGAAGGGCTACAAGGACATGGCATGGGCATTGAAAGACACGCTTCTGGAACGCTATGTGCTGTCGAAGGATGAAGTTTTCGAGCTGCTCGCCGAACTGACGGAAGAAATGACAGAAGATCAGCTTCAGGCCGCTTAACGGAAACAGCTTGCAGGCGCCGCTCCCAGCCGGCGCCTGCGCTTTATACCTCCTGAAAATTCTATCTTGTGGACTATAGAACTCATTTCCTGCATTGCAGCAAATGAGTTCCGGAATCTGTGCCGGCCATGCCGGCATTTTGATTTCTTGCGTCCGCAGATCTGAAAATTAAAACAATACCTTTCCGCCACGATGAGATCCTCCCCGCATGCCCGCGCCCTGCTGCCATTGATCGCCTTGCAAGGCGCCGTCTCGACAATGGTGGGATTCATCGGTTTTTTCGTCATGCATGCGGACAATGTGCATGCACTATTTCGCTTTACCGCCTGGATGCTGACCACCGCGATGGCGTCGACATTGCTCGCGTATTTTCTTGGTCCCAGGCTGAAACTGGATGGCAGGCGAATGCTGCGTCTCGGATTTCTGATACCGGGGCTTCTGATCCTACTATGCCCTCCTTCCCCGACCCTGCTGGCACTGGCCTATGGTTCGTTCATAGGCCTGACCTGGGGTGCACGCCACTGGCTGGAAATGTCCTTGTTGCGGGATCTGGAACGCGATCGTTATGCCGCACAATGCGGCACCATGACCGTCGCATTCGGCATCGCGACGACATTTGTCGCCACGCTTCTTCTGGCGCAATTTTTCGAACAGAGTCAATTCGTGTACCGCTTTTACGGAGCGATCTGCCTGCTCGGCGCCCTGATGTGCGGAAAACGCATTCCTCACACCGAACCTGTGTCGCTCGCCGACCCCTTTTCGGTGTTGAAACAACGCGAGTTCCTGGCATGCATGCCGCTATTCTTTCTTGAATCGGGATTGTTCGGGATTACCCATGCACTCAGCTCTGCGGGTGCGGTGAAAGCACTGAGTAGCGCCAGCCATTTCGGCTGGCTTTCCACGGTTGCCGGGCTGGCCGGCGGCGTTGCCTTGCACTTCAGCCGAAAAAAACGGAGTCTCGACAATCGCGCGCACTGGCTGGGAGCCTCATGTCTCGTAGTGGGGAGCGCATTCATTTTGCTGGGGGCAAGCGCATGGATTCCTGCGCTTTTCAGCGGCTACCTCATCCTGAAGGCGCTGGGCGGCCCGTTCCTGTCCGCAAGCGAACAAGTCCTGAACCAGCGTACACTCGACATCCGCGGGCGCCTGCCTGATCGCATCATTGCGCGCGAATGCGTCCTCTGGTCGTTCAGGATGATCTCGCTCTTTCTCTTCTGGGGTCTGGCGCACAGCCTTCCGCCGAAACAAATGCTGGCCATCGGCTCGGCTTTACTGGCAATTGCAACCGGTCTTGAATACTTGTACGGCCAGGCGTGGTTCTGGCGCGATGCAAAAGGCTTGCAGAAGGCTGACGGAACGGCGTAAGCAAAAGCGGCAGTAAAATCCATCCGGGGAGAACCTTAACCGCCCCCGATGCCTTCCACGACCTTTCCCGTTCCACCGCAATTCGGGCAGTCACTCCCATTTTCCAGTTTCCCCGTTCCGCGGCAGACCCTGCATATATCTTCACCTGTGCCAGGCGTGCCGGGTGGAGCATCGTCTCCGGGATTGGTTTGCGCTTTGATGGAAGAGTTGGGGTATTGCATGATTTCTGCTCCTCGCGCTTTCGGCAATATCGGGCTGACGAACGGCATGGCTCGTATCTTTGCGCCGATCAACACCTACTGTTGACGCGACGTCGATTTCTGGTGAGATTGGAAACCGAGAAAATTGGACACGACGCTTGCAGAAAGTTCAACAAAGGCACGCTGGCATGCATGTCGTCATAAAGCAAACAAGGCGGCTTCCAGTTGGATAGCCGCCTTGCCATGGTCTGCCATTATTTATGAAGCCACACGCGCATCAGCGACAGGAGCTGGGCTACATCGACCGGCTTTGTGATGTAGTCGGATGCTCCGGCGGAAATGCATTTGTCGCGGTCTCCTTTCATTGCCTTGGCCGTCAGGGTAATGATCGGCAACAGCTTGAATTTGGGAATCTTGCGGATGGCACGCATGGTGTCGTAGCCATCCATTTCCGGCATCATGATGTCCATCAGAACAATCTCGACATCGGGATTGGATTCCAGGACCTGTATGCCGTCGCGACCGTTCTCTGCGAACAGCACATTCATTTGATGACGTTCCAGTACGGAGCTCAGAGCAAAGATGTTTCGCAGGTCATCATCCACGATGAGAACCCGCTTGCCGGCCAGTTCATTGTCTTCGGCGTGAATCCGGTCAAGCATGCGACGCTGCGCTTCCGGCATGGTTGCCGGCGAGCGGTGCAGGAACAAGGCAGTCTCGTCCAGCAAGCGCTCCGGTGAACGGGCGTCCTTCACTACCACCGTCTTGGCGATTTTCTTGAGACGCGCTTCCTCCTTGCGCTCCAGTTGCTTTGCTGTGTAAATCACGATGGGCAGGTCGCGCAGGCGATCGTTCTTCCCTATCTTATCGACCAGCTCGATGCCGTTGACATCCGGCAAAGTCAAATCCAATACCATGCAGTCGAAGTGAGAAGCCTGCAAGGCATCCAGGGCATCCTTTCCTGTGCCCACGGCAAGGATTTCCACATCGGATTCACCGATCAACTCGATAATCGAGTCGCGCTGCGTCAAATCGTCCTCGACCACAAGCAGACGCCGCTTGCCATAGGTAAGGAACTGCTGAATCCGGTTGAATTCTTCCTGCAGCCTTTCCTGGCTGACGGGTTTGGCCAGATAGGAAATGGCGCCATGCCGCAAACTGCGCTCCCTTTCCTTTTGCGTGGACAGGACATGCACGGGAATATGCCGCGTGCTGGGATCGCGCTTCAGACGATCCAATACGGTAAAACCGTCGATATCCGGCAAATCGATATCGAGCAGGATCGCAGTCGGCGAATAATCGCGTGCCAGGGTCAGGGCCGAATCGCTATGGATCGTCACGATACCTTTGAAATTTCTTTCCCGGGCAAAATCCAGCAGCGTCTTGGCAAAGCGTGGATCGTCTTCAACAATCAGAATGGAAGGGTCGCCCGGGGCTACCAGCGCCCGATCGTCGAATGTCGACTCTTCCAGAACTTCGCCGGCATTTGCATGCTGCGATGCGGTCTGCGCGCTGCCCGTTTCCATTGCGGCCGGAAGCGCCTCCATTGTATTTTCCTCGCGCGAGTAAATTACGTTCGTGGTCAGCATGGGCGCTTCGGCGCGCGTTTGCTGAAGCGGTTCGTAATTGACGAAGCCCTCGCGGTTATAGGGCAGATACAGCGTAAAGATACTGCCTTCGTTGAGCTCGCTTTCGACACGGATTTCGCCGTTCAGCAGGCGCGCCAGCTCGCGGCTGATCGAAAGGCCAAGGCCCGTGCCGCCGTACCTGCGCGCCGTGCTGCCGTCGGCCTGCTGGAATGCCTCGAAAATCAGTTGCAGCTTGTCGGCCGGAATTCCGATACCGGTATCGGCGACCGAAAACGCGATGACCGCGTCCGCATTCCGCAGACCGGGATGATCGTTGCTCCAGCCTGATCGCGCAGGACCGATATGCAGCGAAACCTGGCCGTGATCAGTGAACTTGAATGCATTGGACAGAAGATTTTTCAGGATCTGCTGCAAGCGGGTCGTATCCGTCATCATCATCGGAGGAAGCTCGTCCGCCAGCTCCACAGCAAAACGGATATGTTTTGCCTCCGCCATATGCCTGAACGTGCGATCCACATAATTGCGCAGGTGCTGAAAGCGATATTCGCTGACTTCCAGGGTAACCGTTCCGGATTCGATCTTCGACAGGTCCAGAATATCGTTGATCAGAGTCAGCAGGTCGCTGCCGGAACCATGGATCGTTTTCGCGAATTCCACCTGGTCCGCGGTCAGGTTGCCTTCCGGATTATCGGAAAGCTGTTGCGCCAGAATCAGCAAACTGTTGAGAGGCGTCCGCAATTCGTGTGACATGTTGGCCAGGAACTCCGACTTGTACTTGGAAGACAAGGCGAGCTGCGTGGCTTTTTCTTCGAGCGCAAGCTTCGCCTGCTCCACTTCGCGGTTCTTGCGCTCCACCTCGCTGTTCTGATCGGACAGGAGGCGTGCCTTTTCCGCCAGTTCCTGGTTGGTCTGCTGCAGTTCCTGCGCAAGCGACTGCGATTGAATCAGCAGGCTTTCGGTCCGGCTGTTCGCCTCGATGGTATTCAGGACCACGCCGATCGATTCCATCAGCTGGTCGAGGAAAGACAGATGCGTCTCGGTAAAGCGATCCAGCGAAGCGATCTCGATCACCGCCTTGACCTGCTGCTCGAACAGGATGGGCAATACCACGATATTGGTCGGCGGCGCCGAGCCCAGGCCGGTGGAAACCGTGATGTAATCACGCGGCACGTTGGTCAGCCAGATACGCTGTTTTTCCAGCGCGCACTGCCCGACCAGGCCTTCTCCCGGTGCGAAAGAAGTCGGCAAGTCCTTTCCAGCTCGATAACCGTAGCTGGCAATTGTCTGCAGGCGGGAATCCAAACCCTTGGAATCCATCATGTAGAACATGCCGTGATGCGCCGAAACCAGCGGCGCCAGTTCCGACAGGATCAGCTTGGTCACTGCTTCGAGGTCACGCTGGCCCTGCAGCAAACGCGTAAAGCGTGCCAGGTTGGTTTTCAACCAGTCCTGCTGAGCATTCTTCTGCGTCGTTTCCTTCAGATTGCGGATCATCTCGTTGATGTTGTCCTTCAGGTAGGACACCTCACCGCGCGCCTCCACCTGGATCGAACGCGACAGATCGCCGCGTGTCACCGCGGTTGCCACGTCCGAAATTGCCCTCAACTGGTTGGTAAGTGTTGCTGCCAGGCCGTTGACGTTGTCGGTCAGGTCTTTCCAGGTACCGGCAGCGCCCGGCACGCTGGCCTGGCCGCCGAGCTTTCCTTCCACACCCACCTCGCGCGCCACCGTCGTGGTCTGGTCGGCAAACATCGCCAGCGTATCGATCAGATCATTGATGGTATCAGCCAGCGCAGCGATCTCGCCACGCGCGGCAACCGTCATTTTTTTCTTCAGGTCGCCGTTCGCCACCGCCGTCACCACGCCCGCAATTCCGCGCACCTGCGCTGTCAGGTTGGCCGCCATGAAGTTCACGCTGTCGGTCAGATCCTTCCACGTACCTGCCGCACCGGCCACATTCGCCTGGCCTCCCAGCTTGCCTTCGGTGCCCACTTCACGCGCCACACGGGTTACTTCCGACGCAAACGACGACAACTGATCCACCATCACGTTGATGGTATCTTTCAGTTCAAGAATTTCACCCTTTACATCCACCGTGATCTTCTTGGACAGATCGCCGCGTGCAACCGCAGTCGTCACCGCCGCAATATTACGCACCTGTGCAGTCAGGTTGGATGCCATGAAATTCACATTGTCGGTCAGGTCTTTCCAGGTTCCGGATGCGCCCGGCACGTTTGCCTGGCCACCCAAACGGCCCTCGGTACCGACCTCGCGCGCCACACGCGTTACTTCGGACGCAAACGAACGAAGCTGGTCCACCATCACGTTGATCGTGTTCTTGAGCTCCAGGATCTCGCCCTTTACGTCCACGGTGATTTTCTTGGACAGATCGCCGTTCGCCACCGCAGTGGTCACGTTGGCGATATTACGCACCTGTCCGGTAAGGTTTGAAGCCATGAAGTTTACGTTGTCGGTCAGGTCCTTCCAGGTGCCTGCAACATCGGGTACGTTCGCCTGCCCGCCCAGCTTACCTTCGGTACCCACTTCGCGCGCCACACGCGTCACCTCGGATGCGAACGATGACAACTGATCCACCATGACGTTGATGGTATCTTTCAGTTCAAGAATCTCGCCTTTGACATCCACGGTGATCTTCTTGGAAAGATCGCCGCGTGCAACCGCAGTCGTCACGTCCGCGATATTACGCACCTGGCCGGTCAGGTTGGATGCCATCGAGTTCACGTTGTCGGTCAAGTCCTTCCAGGTGCCGCCCACGCCCGGTACATACGCCTGGCCACCCAGTTTTCCTTCCGTACCCACCTCGCGTGCCACACGGGTTACTTCAGACGCAAAGGAGTTCAACTGGTCGACCATCACGTTGATGGTGTTTTTCAGCTCGAGAATTTCACCCTTTACGTCCACCGTAATTTTCTTCGATAAGTCACCGTTCGCCACGGCCGTCGTCACGTCGGCAATGTTACGCACCTGCCCCGTCAGATTACCCGCCATAGAATTCACCGAGTCCGTCAGGTCTTTCCACGTCCCTGCAACCCCCGGCACATTTGCCTGGCCTCCCAGTTTCCCTTCGGTACCGACTTCTCGCGCCACACGCGTCACTTCGGATGCAAACGAGGACAACTGGTCCACCATCACGTTGATGGTGTTCTTCAGCTCTAGGATTTCCCCTTTAACGTCTACCGTGATTTTCTTGGAGAGGTCACCGTTCGCCACAGCGGTGGTCACGTCAGCGATGTTACGCACCTGGCCGGTCAGATTGCCCGCCATCGAGTTCACCGAATCGGTCAAGTCCTTCCAGGTACCGGCCACGCCCTTCACGTTTGCCTGGCCGCCCAGCTTGCCTTCCGAACCCACCTCGCGCGCCACGCGCGTCACTTCGGACGCAAACGATGAAAGCTGATCCACCATCGTATTGATAGTGTCTTTCAATTCAAGAATCTCGCCTTTCACGCCGACTGTAATTTTCTTCGAAAGATCACCGTTCGCAACTGCGGTCGTCACTTCCGCGATGTTACGCACCTGCGCTGTCAGGTTGGATGCCATGAAGTTTACGTTATCCGTGAGATCTTTCCAGGTACCGCCCACACCCGGCACGAACGCTTGCCCGCCCAGCTTGCCCTCGGTACCCACTTCACGTGCCACACGCGTCACCTCGGATGCGAAGGAACGAAGCTGGTCCACCATGGTATTGATGGTGTCCTTCAGCTGCAGGATTTCGCCGCGCACGTCCACCGTGATCTTTTTCGACAAGTCGCCATTCGCCACGGCGGTGGTCACATCGGCAATGTTACGCACCTGGGAAGTCAGGTTGCCCGCCATCGAATTCACCGAGTCGGTCAGGTCCTTCCAGGTACCTGCAACTCGAGGAACATTTGCCTGGCCGCCCAGTTTTCCTTCGGTACCCACCTCGCGCGCCACACGGGTCACCTCGGAAGCGAAGGAGGAAAGCTGTTCCACCATGGTATTTGCCATAGTCGCAGCATGCAGGAACTGGCCTTTCAGGGGCCGGCCGTCCACGTCAAGCTCCATGGTCTGGGACAGGTCGCCTTTCGCCACCGCACCGATCACGCGTGCCATTTCATTGGTCGGACGCACCAGATCGTCGATCAGCGTGTTGACCGAATTGATGGTCGTAGACCATCCGCCGCCCAGATTGGGAAGCACCGCGCGCTGATTCAGGCGGCCTTCGTTGCCCACGATCTGGCTGACATTGCTGATTCCCTCGGAAACCTGCTGATTCATCTCGATGATTTCATTAAGCGTGTCGGCTATCTTGCCAGCCAGGCCGGTCCATTCAGCCGGCATGCGTACACTGAAATCGCCTTTTTTGAGGGAGGTTAACACCCGAAGCAATTCCTTTGCGTCGATTTCTTCGGTAAATTCCGCCATCATGTTCATGTGAATCCTTAAAGATATATAGATGCCTGCCCCGGGATCTGGTTTTAATTTTCGAGCAGGAAAAGTGAATGAAGTGCTTAAGTAACCGAGGTGCCTAATTGAACGAAGTGCGTATTAGACGCTGGTGGTCTGCAGCAACTGCTGCGCCAGCTTGTCCGCCGGCATGGGATGACTGAATAGATAACCCTGGTACTCGTCGCACCCAAGGCTTCTGAGAATGGCCAACTGTTCCTTGTTTTCGACGCCTTCGGCAACAACGCGCAGCGCAAGCGCACGCGCCATATTGACAATGGCCGCCACGATAGCCGTGTCGCCGACGTTCTTGCCCAGGTCGCGAACAAACGACTGATCGATTTTCAGAATATCGATAGGAAGCGCTTTCAATACGGAAAGGGACGAGTAACCGGTACCGAAATCATCAATCGCAATCGTAATGCCGCTTTCGCTGATCTTCTGCAAGACTGCAGTCGCTTTTTCCAGATCGCGGATCAGCAGCGATTCCGTAATTTCGAGCTGAATGCACGACGGAGGCAGGCCGTATCTGCGTAGCGTCCTCAGAATCGCGTCAGGAAGGTCGGTATGAATCTGTGGAATTGCGATATTCACCGCGATCGGAAGCTTGGTCAGGCGTTCGTTTCCTTCCATCCATTGCTTCGCCTGCTGGCAAGCCGCGGAGATTACCCATTCGCCTATCGGAACAAGCTGCCCGCTATCCGCTGCAATGGAAATAAAATCCGTACCGGTAATCATACCCAGTCGCGGATGGCGCCAACGCAGCAAAGCCTCGACGCCAATCACCTTGCCTGAGCTGATCTCCACCTTGGGTTGATAGTAAAGCTCGAATTCCTTTTTTTCGAGGGCCTCCTGCAACTCATGCTCGATGCGAATGCGCTCAAGCAACTTGGCATTCAATTCCTCATGGAAGAATTGCACACATCCGCGGCCCTGCTGCTTGGCATGATACATGGCCAGGTCAGCATGTTTCATGAGTTCATGCACCGTAGTGCCGTCCTGCGGAAATGTGCTGATCCCGATACTGAGAGAAGTACGCAGGCAGTGCGAGCCGATCCTGCACTCCGGCGTATTGGCCTGAATGATTTTTTTTGCAACTTCTCCGGCGCTGGGATAAGCGGACAGGTCTTCCATTAGGATGACGAACTCGTCGCCGCCGAGACGCGCCACCACATCGGATTCGCGCACTGCGGAGCTGATCCTTTCCGCAACCTGTATCAGCAGTTCGTCTCCCACGTCATGGCCCAAGGTATCGTTGATAGTCTTGAATCGGTCCATGTCAAGGAACAGAACAGCCAATCCATTCTTGTGCCGCCCTGCACGTGCAATCGAATGCTCAAGGTGTTCAAGCAAGGAACGGCGGTTCAGCAATCCTGGTTAACGGGTCGCGTGTAGCCAGGCCGTGCGCACGCTCCTCTGCTTGCCGGCGTTCAATAATTTCCGCCTGCAGGGCCGAGTTCATTTTCTTCAGTTCCTGCATCTGTTGCACTTGCAAATCGCGATTCAGTTCGGCGAGTTGATGGGTCTTATGCTCCAGTTCCAGATTCTTCTTGGCAAGTTCCACGAATATATCGACCTTGCTCTGAAGAATCTGAGGAATGATCGGTGTAAAAAGATAGTCGACCGCACCTTTCTGATAGCCCTTCAGGCGATTCATTTCGTCCGCATAATGAGCAGTGACGAAAATAATGGGAACCGAAGCAGTGCGCGGATGGGAATGAATGATTTCCGCAGTCTCGAACCCGTCCATTCCAGGCATGCTTACATCCAGAAGAATGACGGCAAACTGGTCATGCAATACTTTGCGTAAGGCCTCTTCTCCGGAACGTGCCGTTACGACTTCATAATCGGTTTCCCCATGTGATCGTGTCAACAGGGTTTCCAGCGCAAGCAGACTTGCTGCATGGTCATTCACCAATAGCACTTTTGGTTTCAGCACAAAATGATCCTCGTTCGTTATCAGCAAAAAGCAATTGGCGTTCGTAATCCTGTTTTCATTTTCCGTACTTCAACTTTTGTCTCGAATAGGCGCGTAAGTTGATTGACAGCCAGATTAACGATGCGGAATTAGAACAGTGATCTATATCAATGTTCCCATTCAACGACGAATAAAGTATCTTTATTTCGCTCCGAAGTTCTTGCACTTGATCAAGTCAAATGCACTCAGGAAACTAGTTTCTTTTCAAGGCACGCCATTCACCTTTAAGAATGGCAAATAAGACAACAAACGATCCGAAAATCGGACCAGGAATTGAAATAAATAGTGCATAAGGAAACCAATAACTGAACGTACAGAGCAAGCTTTCCACTCGAGCGGACTTCTTCCTTATGACAACTTATCGCTCAAAAAATACGTCGCTCCTTTCACAAAATTTCGTGCTCATATATTTGATCGAATTTCGGGAGTTATTCATTTGCAGTTTCGATTTCATGGCTACGCTTTAAGTCCTCATTACTTTTAAAAAATTAATCACAAAATAAGGAATGTTTTCCACTTAGGCGGCTCATAAGAAATGGATACGGAGAACGCATTACCCGGCAGCTAGTAACTCTTACTTTCAAGCCGCTTTAACCTTTTGTCGGCAAAGAGCAAGCTTGCTATCGCAGGAAGAGAAACAAGCGCCGGTTTAATTCGGTTCGATTTCTTTGGTCCACGTTCGCCAATGTGATGAGCAAGTGAAGAGAAGCAGGCAATTCAGGATGTTGAAAACAGGTTTTACGCAAGTTATGTTGATCCATCTCATTATTGGATTTTCTGACGCGCATTACCTTGCAAACATGCGAGACCCGCAGCATACATTTGCATGTTCATTGGCGAGCTCGCAATTATCTTGAAGGGAGAGCTGCATGATGAGTTCCGACGACTCAACCCGCATGAAAGGCCAGCAGGATTTTCTCGACAGCCTGACAGCATTCACCAAGGAACATCGCGCATCGCATTGGTCCGGCCCGTTATCGGAGTATCTGGAAAAGATTGTAGCGGCCGATCCTCACGCTGCGGCACGTACGTCTCATCAATACATGTGGGACATGATCCGCTGGACGCGCAAGGAGGATGAACACGGCAATTTTCGTTCGGGTCTGTTCGACCAGGAATTATTCGGCGTAGACGAATCGCTTGAGCGGGTCGTGGATTATTTCAAGGCCGCCGCTGCCGGATCGGAAGTGGGACGAAGACTGTTGTTGCTGCTCGGTCCTCCGTCCGGCGGAAAATCCAGCCTGGTGATTCTGCTGAAGCGCGGCCTGGAGGAATACAGTTACACCGAGGCGGGTGCCTTGTACGGCATAAAGGATTGCCCGGTGCACGAGTCTCCCCTGCATCTGATACCGCATTCGCTGCGCGGTACATTCCGTGAAACCTATGGCGTCGATATCAAGGGCGAAGTCTGCCCGCATTGCCGTGTGCGCCTTGAACAGCAGTACAACGGCGACTTTCTGCGCATGCCTGTTGAACGCATCTTCATCTCTGAAGCTGGTCGCATGGGCATCGGCACCTACGCTCCACACGATCCCACCACTGCCGATATCGCCGATCTGGTCGGTTCAGTCGACCTGTCCAAAGTCGCGGAGTTCGGCGATGAAGGCGACCCGCGTGCATGGTCCTGGTCCGGCGCAGTCTATGCTGCCAGCCGCGGCATGCTGGAAATGATCGAGATTCTCAAGGTCAAACGCGAATTCCTCTACCTGCTGCTCACGCTGACTCAGGAAAAGAACGTAAAAGTTTCGCGCTTCCCGCTGATCTACCTGGACGAAACCATTCTGGCCCATACCAATCTGGCAGAGTTCCGCAAGTTCCTGCAGGAGAGTGAAAACGAAGCATTGCTCGACCGCATGGTCATCATCCAGGTGCCATACACCCTCAACTACAAGGATGAAGCGCGTATCTACAAGAAGCTGATTTCCTCCGCCGCGCCGGCTTTCCGCGAAGTGCATCTCGACCCGCATGTACTGGACGCAGCGGCCGTATTTGCAATTTTGACAAGGCTGCACGAGGGCGAGGAAAAAGAGCAGGAACTGGTCAAGAAGATACGCATCCATGCCAACGAAGATGTCGAAGGCGTCAACCGTTCCGACGCAGAGCGTGCACGAAACAAACTGCCGGACGAAGGTTTATCGGGCGTTTCTCCACGTTTCGTCATCAATGCCTTGTCGAATGCAATCATCCAGTCCGACAAGCGCAGCCTGACTACGATGGATGTGTTGCTTGCATTGAAGGACGGGATTGAGAGCGATGCGCGCATCGACCCCAAGAAAAAGCGCAAGTGGGTCGACTATCTTGTCGTTGCACGGAAATACTTCTACAACCGCTGGGTCAAGGAAGACGTGCACAAGGCACTGTTCGTCTCCTTTGAGCAGGAAGCGCAGGACTTGCTGGACAAATACCTCGATGAAGTCGAAGCGACACTCGACAACCGGCAGATCAAGGATCCGATCACGAACGAGGAACGTCGTCCCGATGAGCGCTTCCTGAGGTCGGTGGAAGAAAAAATCCACATCTCCGATTCAGGCAAGCAGTCCTTCCGGCAGGAAGTGGTCAGGAAAGCAATGGGCGCATTCAAGCGCAACGAGAAGTTTACGCTCGACAGCCATGCGCAGCTGCACGATGCGGTCCAGCAATACCTGTTCGAGCAGCGGCGCGAAGTGTTGCGACTGGTCAGCTCCAGTGCCAGGCCCGATGAAGAAGTACGCCAGAAGATTTCCGTCGTGGAAAAGCGCCTGGTGGACGAATACGGCTATGACACGCACAGCGCACGCGAAGCGCTGAATTATGTGACGACCCTACTTGCACAGGAGTGAAACCGTTATGTAACAATCGGCCATGAAAAAGGTCTAAAGAGAGTAATGCTTGAACGGAAAAGAACAGTGCCATGTTCTTTTCCGCGCCGGACAGAAGTATGACCCGGATGGGAGACCCGCAGAATGGCAAATCATATTACGATCGCCGCTGAAGTACCCTGGTATGAACTTTTTTCCCGCGGAGCGCGAGACTGGCTCCGCCACAATGAGAAAGTACGCGAAAGTGTCCAACGCAATCTTCCGGAACTGATTGCCGGGCCGGACTTGATTACCGGCCCGCAGGATCGCACGGTGCAGATTCCCGTGCGCATGCTTGAGCATTCGCGCTTCCGGTTGGCGGACCCGCAAAGCCGTTCCCAGTCCGATGTGGGCCAAGGCCAGGGCAAGCCGGGTGACGTATTACGTCCTGCGCAACGCGGATTCAACAGCGATGAAGGCGAAGGCGATGAGGGCGAAGGCGAAGTCAAGCTGATGCTGGAACTCAAGGTCGACGACATCATCGACTGGCTGTGGGAAGAACTCAACCTCCCCGACCTTCAGCCCAAGCGCAACCTCACCATCACGGATGACGAGTTCGTGCGGGAAGGCTGGGACAAGCATGGTGCCCGTGCGCGTCTGGACCGGCGCAGGACTGTCAAGGAAGCCGTCAAGCGGCGCGCGATCCAGGATAATCCGGTGGCATTTACCAATGAAGACTTGCGGTTCCGGCAACTCGTGCATAGGCGTAAGCCTGCAACCAATGCCGTGGTGATTTTCGCGCTGGACGTTTCCGCGAGCATGACCGAGGCAGAACGCAAGCTGGCAAAAAGCTTTTTCTTCTTCGTGCTGCAAGGCATACGGCGCCGCTACGGCAAGGTCGAGACACGCTTCATCGCACATACCACGCAAGCCTGGGAATTCGTTGAACATGAATTTTTTCAGGTGACCGGCGCGGGAGGCACCGGTGCATCATCTGCGTTTAACCTGGCCCTGGAAATGATCCAGGCTGAATACGATCCGTCGATGTACAACGGCTATCTCTTCTATGCATCGGACGGCGAAAACTTTACCGAAGACCGTGCCGCGGCGACGGAAAGCCTTTCCAAGCTGACCAGCCTCCTCAATTACGTTGGCTATGTGGAGACCGTCCCGGGATCGGCACGCAGTTCGGAAACAGAAATGAAAACGATTTGCGCGGATCTCGAGCAACGCGGCGCGCCGATCGGCACCAGCGTGCTGACACGTACAGAAGATGTGTGGAAGGCGATCCGCCATTTCTTCATGCAGCAATCGGAACAGAAAGAGGAGGCTTGATGACCCTGCCCGGCTCCACGATCCAGGATTATTCGAAGCGCATTGAAGATCTCGCGCACAAGCTCGGGCTCGATTATTACCCTGTCGATTTCGAACTTGTCCCGAACAACTTCATGATGGAAATTGCAGTGTACGGCCTCCCGGTCCGCATGCCGCACTGGTCATTCGGCGTACGCTACATCCATCAGCTGATCCGCCAGGGAATGGGTCACTCGCGCATTTTCGAAGTCATGTTTCCGGGCGATCCCTGCCATGCCTATCTGGTCAACGAAAATACCCTGCCCGAAAACACGCTGGTGATCGCGCATGTGCTCGGCCATGCCGATTTTGCCAAGAACAACCACTTGTTTGCACGCTTCATGGAAATGGCCGGCGGCCATATTCTCGAGCAGGCCGCCGCGCGCGCGCACCGCATCGATGCGGCCCTGGAGGAACACGGCCAGGAACGGGTCGAGGCGGTGCTCGACGCGGCATTGGCGCTGGAACCGCATATCGACGTCAACAAGGAACTGCACCGGCCGCTCTACCCCTTGACCGAAGCGCACCATGAAGAAAAACCGGTCGATGCCTTCACCAAGCGGTTTCAGAACCTCCCCGGTGAAAAACCGCAGTCCTCACCGCACCATGGGACAGGAAAGCCAGCGGTACCGCCCCAGCCGGAATACGACCTGCTCTGGTTTATCGCGAACTATGCGCCGGAACTGGAAGGATGGGAGCGAGACATCTTCCTCGCCGTGAGGGAAGAGTCATTTTATTTTTATCCGGTGTTCGCCTGCCAGATCATGAACGAAGGCTGGGCATCCTACTGGCATGCGCGGCTTCTGCGGGAAGCCGACTTCCTGCCGCAGGACCTTTACCTTTCCGCGATCAAGGCGCACTCTGATGTGGTGCGTCCTTACGCCGGGGACAACCAGCTCGCACTCGCGGTCAATCCCTATCATCTCGGATTTTCGATCTGGGAAAAAATCATCGAAGAGCGCGGCATCGAAGCCGCCCGGCAGATTTGCAAGGAAGAAGACGACTTCGGTTTCATCCGTAATTACCTGGACACCGAACTTGCGGAAAAACTTGAGCTGTTTGTCTATGAATCGCATAACGACGGCGGCATCAAGATAGCCAACCGGGACATCTATGCCGTGCGCGAAGCGATTCTTGCGCCGAAATTCAACTACGGCGCTCCCCGCGTAGCTGCCAGCAAGCTGCATGTGGATGGCAGCCTCGATCTTCAGCACGATTACGAATCCGACGGACGTGGACTTGATGTTGGCCGGGCCGAACGGGTTCTCGAATATATCTCGCGCGTCTGGCGCCGCCCGGTTTCATTGCACACGATAGGAAGCAACGGAAATCCCAAGGTTGTCTCCAGCAAGAACAACTGAATCTGCCCGCCTCGCCTTGAGGCCTCATTGATCCAGGTTTATTGACCGGCGGCGCTGGTGTCCCTGCATGCTGCGGCTCCTCCAACCATCCCGCCCCGGAACAGTTTTCTGATCTGCCTCCGGGACAGCGTTGATTGAACTCAACGATCCTGCCATCCAAGTCATTATGCTGATTTCATGTCAGCCTCTATCCGAACGTCATGCCGGGCCTGATCGGGATACGCCTTTCCGGCATCTTGCAGCTGCTTTGTGCGGTTCTGCCCTGCATGCTGCTGGCCTCGTGCGCCACCCTGCCGGATGTCCGATACCTGAGCTCCTCGATCACGGAGAACGCTAATCCGTCCATCGCGACCGGAGATGGAATGCTGTCAAAAAAGAAAACGGAATCACTGCTCGCCAAGCGCCTGCGCAATTCGAAGACCGAGCTGAAAGAGCTGATCAAGCTGGAAGAAATCGCTACCGGAAGCCCGCTGATCGCCGGTAATAAGGTACGCCTGCTGTTCGACGGACCGCAAACCATGCAGGCCATGATGGAAGCAATCCGCAGCGCAAAAAATCACGTCAATCTTGAAACTTACATCTTTGATCAGGACGAACTGGGCATGCGGTTCGCCGACCTGCTTATCGAAAAACAGCGTTCCGGCGTGCAGGTCAACATCATTTACGACAGCGTCGGCACGCTCGGAGTACCGGCGGAATTTTTCGAAAAAATGCGCGCAGCCGGGATTAGCCTGACGGAATTCAATCCGGTCAATCCTCTAAAGCGTTTCGGCTATTGGCGCCTGAACAAGCGCGATCATCGGAAAATCCTGGTTGTAGACGGCCGCATAGGATTTACCGGCGGCGTCAATATCGCGCAGGATTACGCACGCAGCTCCCTTTTTCGCTCGAGGGGCCGTGCCAACTCCGAACTCGGATGGCGCGATACCCATATCCAGATTGAAGGGCCTGCGGTCGCGTCGCTGCAATGGCTGTTTCTGGACGCATGGACCAAGCAGCGCGCAGAAGACCTGCCCGACCGCGAATATTTTCCGCCCTTGCCGGAATCTGGCAATGAACTGGTGCGCGTGATCGCCAGCGAACCGGGCAGCGACCATGAAATCTACAAGGCCTATGTGCTGGCCATGCAGCAGGCGAAGAAGTCTATTCATATTACCGTCGCCTATTTTGTGCCCGATGTGCAGATCATCGAAACACTGAAGGATGCCGCCGGACGGGGTGTGGATGTATCGATTGTTTTTCCGAGCATCTCGGATGCCGGACTGGTTTATTACGCCGCTCGCTCGTTCTATAGCGAACTACTGGAGGCCGGCGTAAAGATTTATGAATTCCAGGCCTCGGTGCTGCATGCAAAAACCGCGGTGATCGACAATGCATGGTCCACGGTCGGCTCGGCCAATCTCGACCTGCGCAGCTTTCTGCACAATACCGAAGTCAATGTCGTCGTGCTCGGCGAAGAATTCGGCAACCGCATGGAAGCCGCCTTCCAGGAGGACCTTAAGAATTCCCGGCAGGTGTCGCGTGAAGAATGGGAAAAAAGACCCTTCCTTGAGCGGATCAAGGAAACGGCGGCGCGCAGCTTCGAATACTGGCTTTGAATTTTGCCGCTTTGAACTGAGCCTTAGCGCGGCAACCTTTTCGCGCTATCCATCGGCCCGCAAAACCTTAGACCAGGTGGCAACGGATGCTGGCGGGTGCGCTGCACAGCCTTGCCATCAGCTCCTCTGAAATCGGCGCATCGACATCGGTGATCGCGTATCCAATCGGCCCGCGGGTCTGCAACTGCTGGGCGACAATATTCAATCCGTACGCGGCGAAGCTGGCATTTATTCCGGCCATCACGCCTGGCTCGTTGCGGTGCACATTCAGAATTCGGCTGATCGCCAGCTTTTCCATGTGCGGCACTTCCGGAAAATTGACGGCCGTCCGCGTGGTGCCGGCAGTCAGGAAACGGGCGAGCTTGTGCGCCACCTCGCGGCCGATATTCGCTTGTGCCTCTTCCGTGCTGCCACCGATGTGCGGCGTCAGGATGAGATTTTCGATCCCGCGCAACGGAGACTGGAATTCCTCCTTTTCGCTTTTCGGCTCGACCGGAAAAACATCGATTGCCGCACCGCCCAGCCGGCCCTGGCGCAGAGCATCGTTCAGCGCATCGATATCGACCACCGTTCCGCGCGCCGCATTAATGAGGATCGCAGACGGCTTCATGAGGCCAAGGCGTTCGCGGTTGATCAAATTCTCGGTTGTGCTGCCGCCGGGCACATGCAGCGTCACGGCATCCGCCTGCTCCAGCAGCGCCTCCAGCGACGGAATGGCCTTTGCATTTCCGAGCGGCAGCTTGCTTTCCGGATCGTAATAGCAGACGCGCATGCCTACGCTCTCGGCAAGGATGCCAACCTGAGTTCCGATATTGCCATAGCCCACGATTCCCAGGAGCTTGTTGCGCGCCTCGAATGCGCCCTGCGCGCTTTTGTCCCATAGCCCGCGGTGAGCGCGGGCATTTTTTTCAGGAATCCGCCTCAACAGCAGAATGGTCTGTGCAATCACCAATTCCGCAACTGACCTGGTATTGGAATATGGTGCATTGAAGACCGGAATGCCGAGCGTCATCGCGGTTGCCAGGTCGACCTGGTTGGTTCCGATGCAGAAACAGCCGATGGCGCGCAGTCGCGGCAATTCCTTAAGTACCGACGCATTCAGCTGCGTATTGGAACGTATGCCCACCGCATCTGCATCCTGCAGAGCATGAATGAGTTCATGACCGCTCAAGGCCTTGGGAACCTGGACAATTTCAGAAATATCGTGATCATGCAGCGTGGCCGCCGCACTCGCATGAATTTTCTCGAACAGGACGACTTTTGTTTTCACAATCCTCCCAAATATTATGTGAACAGCTTTAACTTAATTGACGAGCCGACATTGCAAAAACCGGCAGGACGGCATTATTTAGCGCCTGGTCCGAATAGGAGCCTTCCCGTCAGGATGCCCACTTTGCGAACAGGGACTCGAAGGACCTTCAATGCTGTTTATGTCAAAATTGCATCTGAACGAATCAAACCCATATCAGGAAAACTCATGAGCAACCAGGCACTGGCCTCCGACAAGGCGACTCTTGAAACCGTCACGCAGGTCAAACGCTGGACAGACAATCTCCTCACCTTCAAGACGACCAAGCCGGCCGGTTACCGCTTTGACGCCGGCCAGTATGCAAGGCTGGGCCTGTTCATCGACGGCCAGATGGTCTGGCGTGCCTATTCGCTCACTTCCGCACCGGACGATGACTTCCTTGAGTATTACGGCGTGATCGTGCCGGGAGGAATGTTTACAACCGAGCTGGAAAAGATCAAACCGGGCGATTCCATTTGGACGGAAAAGCAAGTCTATGGTTTCATGACACCGGGCCGGTTTACCGATGGATCGGAGCTATGGATGCTTGCGACCGGCACGGGACTCGGCCCCTATGTTTCCATCCTGCGCGATCCGGAGGTCTGGCAGCGCTTTCGCCATCTTGTTCTGGTGCATTGCGTGCGCCATGCGGATGAACTGGCTTATCAGGACGAACTGAACCTGTTAAAAGATAGCCCACCGGGCGGAAAGGAAGGCGCTGCGGAATTGAAGATCGTTCAATCCGTGACCCGCGATCCGGGAACGGCTACTGCAGCACAGCCTGGAGTTTTGCATGGCCGCATTACCACGCTCCTGAACAACGGCGAACTGGAAAAACACGTGGGACTGCCGATCACGATCGAGTCGTCGCGTATCATGTTGTGCGGCAACCCCTCCATGATTGAAGAAACGCGCGCAATCCTGCACCATCGCGGACTTCGTCCTTGCAGACGCGCAATGCCGGGCCAGTTTGTGACGGAAAATTACTGGTAAAAACCATTTCCGCGCATCCCGTATAGATACGCGGTACCGTATAAAGGCTGGCTGCGGGCACTTAGCTTTGCCTCGGGCTGTCCTATCTGCATGGCATTACCCGGCTGCGTGAACAGGCACCCAACCGGCCAGCCGCAAGTACACAGGATAAATATGAATGCACCCCAATCACCGCAAAATGGTTTGCGGACCATGGAAGAGTTGCAACTGAACAGCTCTTTCGCCACATTGCCGCCACAGTTTTATACCCGCTTGCAGCCCACCCCCATGCCGGAACCATATCTGGTATGCGCAAGCGAATCCGCTGCGCAATTGATTGGTCTTGATCCGGCCCAATTCAGGACGGAACGCTTCGTCGAGATTTTTAGCGGCAATTCCATCTTGCCGTCTTCAACCCCGTTGGCAGCGGTTTATTCGGGCCATCAGTTCGGAGTGTGGGCGGGCCAGCTTGGCGACGGACGCGCAATTCTGCTTGGCGAAGCGCCTGCTCCAGCCGCGGATCACCCGGCAGTGCTGGAGCTGCAACTCAAAGGAGCCGGCCTGACGCCCTATTCCCGCATGGGTGATGGCCGTGCGGTCCTGAGATCCTCGATTCGCGAGTTCCTGTGTTCGGAAGCGATGGCGGCGCTCGGTATTTCAACGACGCGCGCCTTATGCGTGACCGGCTCCGATCAACGTGTCATGCGCGAGACCGTTGAAACCGCGGCTGTCACCACTCGCATGGCGCCGACCTTCGTGCGCTTCGGGTCGTTCGAGCACTGGTATTACAACGACAAGCATGAAGAATTGAAAATCCTGGCCGACTACGTCCTCGACCGCTTTTATCCGGAACTGCGCGAAGGGGGCAATCCTTACCAGGCCATGCTGACCGAAGTCACGCGACGTACCGCGCAACTCATGGCGCACTGGCAGGCGGTGGGTTTCATGCATGGTGTGATGAACACCGACAACATGTCGATCCTGGGCCAGACGCTCGACTATGGTCCGTTCGGCTTCATGGAGGCATTCAATCCGCAGCATATCTGCAATCACACCGACAGGCAGGGACGTTATTCCTATAGCATGCAGCCCAGGATCGGCCAGTGGAACTGCTACGCGCTCGGTCAAGCCATGTTGCCGTTGATCGGCGAGCCGGACGATGTGCATACGGCGCTGCAGGTTTATTCTTCCGCTTACACCGGCAAACTGGATGAACTGCTGCATGCGAAACTGGGATTGCAAACGCTGCAGCCGGACGACCAGAAATTGTTTGATGAAATGTTTTCCATCATGCAGGCCAGCCATGTGGACTTCACCCTGTTCTTCCGCAGATTGGGCGAAATGCGCATTGAAGACAAGGCATCCGATGAACCGGTACGCGATCTTTTCATCGATCGAGCGGCATTCGACGCTTGGGCGGTACAATACCGGGCGCGTCTGTTGCAGGAACATAGCCGGGACGATGTGAGACGTGTTGCCATGCATGCAGTCAACCCGAAATTTGTCCTGCGGAACTACCTTGCACAAATCGCCATTGAAAAGGCGCAAAACAAGGATTTTTCCGAGATAGAAAAATTGCTGAAGGTGCTTGAACATCCGTTCGACGAACAGCCTGAAAACGAGCATTACGCCGTCCTGCCTCCAGACTGGGCCAGTGAGCTGGAGGTAAGCTGTTCGTCGTGAGACCGCCTAACAAGATGATTCTGAAGGTGATGCGCGGGGCCGCCTTGCAGTACAGGTGTACGGGAGCGCCAAGCCTGTCTGCGGCGACGCGCCGACTCAGAACCGCTTCGCTTCATTTTGTTAGGTGCTTTTAGCAAACCGATATGAGAATTTGACATGACTATTCAAAAAATCCACAAAGATGACAAAGAGTGGCGTGAGCAGCTCGACCCGATCGATTACGAGGTGACCCGGCATGCCGCGACCGAGGCGCCGTTCACCGGACGTTATTGGGATCATCAGGAACACGGCATTTATACTTGCGTATGCTGCGGCACGCCCTTGTTCGAGTCCGATACCAAATTCGACGCGGGTTGCGGGTGGCCGAGCTACTTCAAGCCGATCAATCCCGAACATGTCGCCGAGCGTATCGACCGCAGCCACGGCATGATCCGCACCGAAGTTTTGTGCAAGGTCTGCGATGCCCACCTGGGCCATGTATTTCCGGATGGGCCGCCGCCGACCGGCCTGCGTTATTGCATTAATTCAGCTTCATTGAGCTTCACACCACAACCTATCGCGCAGGATAAAAAGCAGACATGAAATTTTTGTTCGATCTATTCCCGGTTATCCTGTTCTTCGCCGTATTCAAATGGGGGCAAAACAATCCTGCCGATGCGCAGTCAGCCATTTCGGAATATCTTTCCGCTTTTGTGAACGGCGGCCAGGTGCTGGCCACACAAGCTCCGATCCTTCTTGCAACCGCTGTTGCGATTCTCGCGACCTTTGCTCAGATCGGCTATTTGCTGGTCCGGCGGAGAAAAGTCGACAACATGCTTTGGGTATCGCTTGTCATTATTACGCTGTTCGGCGGCGCAACGATTTATTTCCATAACGAGACTTTTATCAAGTGGAAGCCCACTGTGCTGTATTGGGTGTTCGCAGCAGGACTTCTGATCGCACAGCTTGGCTTTAAGCGCAACCTGATCCGTTCAATGATGGAAAAGCAGGTGTCTCTTCCAGATCCGGTGTGGAACAAGCTTCACTTGGCATGGATGCTTTTTTTCGTCAGCATGGGCTTGGTCAACCTTTTCGTCGCCTATAGCTTCGATACGGAAACCTGGGTTAATTTCAAACTGTTCGGATTCATGGGACTAATGTTCGCTTTCATCATCGCGCAAAGTCTGATGCTGTCGAAATACATGAAAGGTACGGAATGAACGACCGGGTTGGCCGGATACGGCAAAAGATCACCGAAGGTTTTTCGCCTTCGCAATGCGAAGTCGAAGATGAATCCGCACTTCATGCCGGTCATGCGGGCGCTGCGTCCGGAGGCGGCCATTACCGGCTTCGCCTGGTTTCGCCCAGGTTCGAAGGACTGGGAAGACTCGCACGTCACCGACTGGTGTATGATTGCCTGGCTGATATGATGCACAAGGAAATACATGCGCTGGCCATTGTGGCATTGACGCCCGCGGAAGCGGCCCAACAGCCAGGCAAATAATCACCTGAGTCAACGGAAATCAGTTCCGGGCGTTTTCAGGGATCGGACACAGCTTATAATTATCTTTTCACTCATTTTTGGGAACAAATAATGAATTTAAAATCCATCCGTTTGCTTGTCTTGCTGAGCGCAACCGCAGCATTGCCTGTATGGGCTCAAAACCTTGCCGTCGTCAACGGTAAGCCGATCCCTTCGTCGCGCGCCGACACGATGGTCAAGCAAATGGCTGCACAGGGCCAACAAGACTCTCCTCAGTTGAGAGCAATGGTCAAGGAAGAACTAATTAACCGAGAGATCCTGCTGCAGGAAGCCAACAAACTGGGATTAAGCAACTCGGAAGAAGTAAAAAACCAGCTTGAAATGGCCCGTCAATCCATCCTGATCCGTGCATTGGTCGGCGATTACATCAAGAAGAACCCCGTCAAGGAATCCGAAATGAAAGCCGAGTACGACAAGTACAAAGCTGCCGCCGGCGACAAGGAATACCACGCCCGCCACATTTTGGTTGAGAAAGAAGAAGACGCGAAGGCCATTATCGCCAAACTCAAGGGTGGTGCAAAATTCGAGGACCTGGCAAAGCAATCCAAGGATCCAGGCTCTGCAGCCAACGGCGGCGACCTGGACTGGGCTTCGCCGGCTTCCTTCGTCAAGCCTTTCTCCGACGCGATGGTTGCGCTTAAAAAAGGCGAGATCACCGAGACCCCGGTCAAGACCCAGTTCGGTTATCACGTGATCAAGCTGGAAGATGTGCGTGCCGCAAAGGTTCCTGCATTCGAGGAAGTCAAACCGCAGATCGCCGACCAGCTCCAGCAACGCAAACTGCAGGCTTATCAGCAGGAATTGCGCAAGAAAGCAAAGATTCAGTAATAAGCAAAAGTTCGAAATTGAAAGGCGCTCATTCGGGCGCCTTTTTTACTGCATTAGTACTGCGTTAGATTTGTAGCGCAAATACTTCCAGCATGAAGGTGAGAAACAATGGATCTGCAAGCGCTTGTGCGTAACGTGCCGGATTTTCCGATTCCCGGCGTCCTCTTTCGCGATATTTCGCCTATTCTCGAAGCGCCTGCGGCATTGAATCACGCGCTTGAACAGATGGTAAGCCATGTCGATCTTGATGCGATCGATGCATTCGTCGGCGTCGAAGCGCGGGGCTTCATCCTCGGCGCAGCGCTGGCGGCCCGTTTCGGCAAAGGCTTCATTCCCGTGCGCAAAGCGGGAAAATTGCCGCCGCCTGTTCAATCCTTGTCTTACGAACTCGAATATGGCAAGGCAACGCTTGAAATGCGCGCCGGCCGTGGCCGCATCCTGCTGGTGGACGATGTTCTTGCAACGGGCGGGACTCTGACAGCCGCGCTCACTTTATGCGAACGTTCCGGCTACGAGGTGGTTGATATTGCGGTTCTGATCAATCTCGTAGGCCTTCATGCACTTACTTTTCGCGGCAAAGCTATCCATTCTGTCCTAGTCTATGATTAAAGCATGAGTTCAGATTATTTGATCGTTGCCGCGCTCAAGGACGAAATGGGGCATCACTTTGACGAACTCGGCGTGCCGGTGATTTATACTGGCATAGGCAAGGTAAATGCGGCCTATTCGCTCGCACGCGAACTGGCGCGACGGGAAGCACATGGGCAGCTTCCTAAAGCCGTGTTCAATTTCGGCACTGCCGGCAGCCCGATATTCAAAACCCACGAACTGGTGGAATGCACGCGCTTCGTGCAGCGGGACATGGATGCAACGCCCCTGGGATTTGCCTATGGCGTGACGCCATTCGAGGATATCCCGCACCTTCTGGAAGTGCCGAAGCGGCTGTCCAGACTGCCGACAGGTCTGTGCGGCAGCGGTGACAGTTTTGAGACCGGCACTGCGAAAATGCACTGCGATGTAGTCGATATGGAAGCCTTCGCATTGGCGAAAGTCTGCCATCTGGAAGACATGCCTTTCTTATCCGTAAAGTACGTCACGGACGGCTGCGACCATAACGCACACAACGATTGGAATGAAAATCTTCACAAAGCCGCATCGAGCTTTGTGGAGATTTTTGAGGAAGCCACAGCGCTTTTCCAACGGAGCTGATGATTTAATCAGCAGCTCTGCAGTTCAGCGGCCGATCAAGCCACCCACTTGCGCGCATTGCGGAACATCCGCATCCAGGGCGAATCCTCGCCCCAGTTCTCCGGGTGCCAAGAATGCTGGATGGTCCTGAACACGCGTTCCGCATGCGGCATCAGGACCGTGAAGCGCCCGTCCGGCGTGGTGACCGAAGTAATGCCGCGCGGCGATCCGTTCGGATTGAACGGATAACGTTCAGTGGCGTTCCCTTGGTTATCGACGTAACGCATTGCGACGATGGCATCATCGAGGCTGCCGGTCAGGGAGAAGTCTGCAAAACCTTCGCCGTGTGCGATCGCAATCGGCGTTTGCGTGCCGGCCATGCCGTCGAAGAAGATGGATGGCGACTCGGCAATCTCGACCATACCGAAGCGCGCTTCGAACTGCTCCGATTTGTTGCGCGTGAACTTGGGCCAGGCATGCGCGCCGGGAATGATGGACTTCAGGTTGCTCATCATCTGGCAGCCGTTGCAGATGCCCAGGCCGAAGGTGTCTTCGCGGTTGAAGAATTTCGAGAACCCCTCGGCCAGCATGGCATTGAACAGGATGGTCTTGGCCCAGCCCTCGCCCGCGCCCAGCACGTCGCCGTAGGAGAATCCGCCGACCGCGATCACGCCTTTGAAATCGTCCAGCTTTGCGCGGCCGGCGATCAGGTCGCTCATGTGCACGTCGACAGCAGTGAAGCCGGACTTGTGCATCACGTAAGCCGTTTCGGTCTGCGAGTTCACGCCCTGCTCGCGCAGGATCGCGACTTTCGGACGCACGCCGCTTGAAATGAATGGTGCGGCGATATCCTGTTGCGGATCGAAGGTCAGCTTCGGCGTCATGCCCGGATCGCGTACATCCAGGATGCGATCGTATTCCGAGTCAGCGCAAGCCGGATTGTCGCGCAGCCGCGCAATGCGCCAGCTGGTTTCGCTCCACAGGCGATGCAGTTCGACGCGCGGCTGGCTGTAGACGACTTTTGCGTCACGCATGAACTCGATCACGTCACGGTCGTTGAGCTTGCCGATGATATGGCTGCATGCGCCAAGGTTGAAGGAACGCAGCACATCCATCACTGCCGTTTTCTCTTCAGCTCGCACCTGGATCACCGCACCCAATTCTTCGCTGAACAAGGCGCGCAGGGTCAGGTCATTGCGGCGTTCGCCAACCTGATCAGCCCAGTTCTTCGAGTCACCCCAGTCGGACGCATGCTCGTCTTCCAGTGTCAGGATATCGAGATTGATCGACAGGCCCGCACGGCCGGCAAAGGCCATTTCGCACAATGTCACGAACAGGCCGCCGTCGGAACGGTCGTGGTAGGCCAGCAGTTTGTTGTCGCTGTTGAGTTTCTGGATCGCATTGAAGAAACCCTTCAGGTCTTCTGCGCTATCCACATCCGGCACATCGTTGCCGAGCTGCTGCATGACTTGCGCCAGTGCCGATGCGCCCATGCGGTTCCTGCCGCGGCCGAGGTCGATGGCGATCAGTACCGTGTCGCCCGCGTCTTTACGAAGTTGCGGCGTGAGGCATGCACGCACATCCTCTACAGGCGCAAACCCCGACACGATCAGCGAAACCGGTGCGATGACGGACTTGTCGCCTTCGTCATCCTTCCAGGTGGTGCGCATGGACAGGGAATCCTTGCCCACCGGGATACTGACGCCCAGCGCCGGGCACAATTCCATGCCGACCGCCTTGACGGTGTCGAACAATGCGGCATCCTGTCCAGGCTGGCCGCAAGCTGCCATCCAGTTGGCGGAGAGCTTGATGTCGCCGATGTCGGCAATCGGAGCCGCGGCGATATTGGTGATCGTTTCGCCGACTGCCATGCGGCCCGATGCCGGCGCGTTGATCACCGCCAAGGGAGTGCGTTCGCCCATCGCCATCGCTTCACCGCGATAGCCGGTGAAGCTCATGGAGGTCACGGCGCAGTCTGCCACCGGCACTTGCCAGGGACCGACCATCTGGTCGCGCACCGAATTACTGCCGACAGTGCGGTCGCCGATGGTGATCAGGAAGGATTTGTCGGCCACGGTCGGCAGGCGCAAAACGCGTTGCGCGGCTTCGGCCAGCGCTATGCCGGTCAGGTCAATTGCTGGAAATTCTTGTTTGACATGCGTGACGTCGCGATGCATCTTGGGCGGTTTGCCCAGAAGAACATCCATCGGCATATCGACCGGATTGTTGCCCAGTTCGGGATCGATCAGCTTGAGCTGACGTTCTTCCGTCGCGGTTCCTACCACCGCAAACAGTGCACGCTCGCGTTCGCAGATGTACTGGAACAGCGGCAAATTATCCGGTGCAATCGCGAGCACATAGCGTTCCTGCGACTCGTTGCTCCAGATTTCCTTGGGCGACATGCCGCTTTCTTCAAGATGAATTTTGCGCAGATTGAACACCGCGCCGCGCCGCGCATCGTTGGTCATTTCCGGGAAAGCGTTCGACAGGCCGCCCGCTCCCACGTCGTGGATCGACAGGATGGGATTGTCCTCGCCCATGGCACAGCAGGCATTGATGACTTCCTGGGCGCGCCGCTCCATTTCCGGATTGCCGCGCTGAACCGAGTCAAAATCCAGTTCTGCGGTATTGGTTCCAGTCGCCATTGAAGAGGCCGCGCCGCCGCCCATGCCGATGCGCATGCCGGGGCCGCCGAGCTGGATCAACAGGCTGCCGACCGGCAGGTCTTCCTTCTTCGTATGCCTGGCCGAGATATTGCCCATGCCGCCGGCGATCATGATGGGCTTGTGATAGCCCTGCACATTGCCGCCGACGTTCTGCTCGTAGGTGCGGAAGTAACCGCCCAGACAAGGCCGACCGAACTCATTGTTGAATGCGGCGCCGCCCAGAGGGCCGTCGATCATGATCTGCAATGCCGATGCGATGCGGTCGGGCTTGCCGTAAATGCCGCCTTGATTTCGCGCATCGCGTTCCGAGATCGGCTGCGCAACATCGCGCGCATTTTCCCAGGGCTGCACCGAGTGCGTGATCATCAGGTTGGAGACGGTAAAGCCGGTCAGCCCGGCCTTAGGCCGCGCGCCGCGTCCGGTCGAGCCTTCGTCGCGGATTTCGCCGCCGTTTCCCGTGGATGCGCCCGGGAAAGGAGAAATCGCTGTCGGGTGGTTATGTGTTTCCACCTTCATCAGGATGTGCGTCAGCTCATCCGATTCCTGGTACACATTGCCTTCCATTGCGCCGCGCGGATAAAAGCGCGACACGGTGGCACCTTCGATCACTGAAGAGTTGTCGCTGTAGGCCACCACGGTGCCGCGCGGGCTGATCTTGTGCGTATTGCGGATCATCGCAAACAGCGACATGTCCTGTTTTTGGCCGTCTATGGTCCAGTCGGCATTGAAAATCTTGTGGCGGCAATGTTCGCTGTTGGCCTGCGCGAACATCATCAGCTCGACGTCGGTCGGATTGCGACCGGCCTTACTGAATGCATCGAACAGGTAATCGATTTCGTCGTCCGACAAGGCCAGGCCCAGTTCGCTGTTTGCACGAACCAGCGCGTCCTTGCCGCCGTCTATCATGTCGATGGATTCCAGCGGCTTGGCTGCCAGTTCACGGAACAATCCTTCGGCGTCGTTCGGACTGCGCAACACCATTTCCGTCATGCGGTCATGCAGCAGCGCGGCGACCTCTTCGACCTTGGAGCCGTCCAGGGACTTGGTGCCCCCCAGCAAACCCGTCTTCAGCTGGATGCGGTAGGACACGCCGCGCTCGATGCGCTTGATATGCGTGAGGCCGCAGTTGTGCGCGATATCGGTGGCCTTGCTGGCCCAAGGCGAAATCGTGCCGAAACGCGGAATGACGACAAATTCGTCGCCAACGGTACTGCCTGAAAATGGTTCCCCATAAGTGAGCAAGGCATCGAGACGGCCGATGTCATCCTGACCCAGGCTGGTGGCGGAATCGATGAAGTGCAGATATCGGCCCGTAATGCCGACGATGGAGGCTTCGATTGCCTGGAGTTGCGTTAAAAGACGTTGCGTACGGAAAGCAGACAGTGCGTTGGAGCCTGGCAGAATCAGCATGACGAGAAAAAAGTTGAGGCAATCAGGGCGCAGAAGTTGCTGCCTGACCGCTGGTTTTGGGAAAACCGTGATTATAACGCGTCATCCCCTGTTAAGCCGGGCAAACTGGCGCTCCGGGATATGGGTGAAAGGAATAAATAGAATAAAGCGCTAATCTGCCGGCTTGACTTTGCGGACTTTCATTAATAATGGCCCGAAAAGCCGGCAAAACCGGATTATCTGGGATCGATGAGCGGATTCTGCTGTGCCAGCGTCTGCCTCGATGCCGTCTGCGCTTCGTCTGCGGATACTATATTTGCGGGCGGTTTTACCCTGACCGGCTCGCTGCGTGCCGCGGCAGGCGATCCGTCCACCGAATGGCTGTCCGTGCCATGCCAGACCGGGTCATCGATTTGCTGGAATACTTCCCTGATTTTTTTGGCCCAGGATTCACGGATCATGCGGAAATACTGGTTATTCTCGTCGATGGTCACGAAACGGGTCACAGCCAGCGAATCCGCCTCATACACCAGCAAGTCCAGCGGCAATCCGACCGACACATTGGAGCGCAAGGTTGAATCCATGGAAATCAATGCGCATTTCGCCGCTTCGTCCAGGGACGTATGCCGGTTCACGACACGATCGACGATAGGCTTGCCGTACTTCGATTCGCCGATCAGGAAATAGCAGCTCTGGTTGACCGACTCGATGAAATTCCCGGCTGAATAGACCTGAAAGAGGCGGCAAGTCTCGCCCTTGATCTGGCCGCCGACGATGATGGCGGCATTGAAGTCGATACCGAATTCCTTGAACATTCTTGCATCGCGTTCAAAAACCGTCCGGACCGCAGTGCCAACCAGCGCCGCCACTTCGTGCATGGTTGATGCCGTCCAGATATTGTTCGCTTGGGTGGCAGCCTGTTCGGCAAGTATTTGCTGGACTGCTTGGGTAATCGACAGATTCCCCGAAGACATGAGCACGATGACTCGCGATCCCAGGTTTTCGTATACGGTCATCTTGCGGAATGTGCTGACCTGATCGATTCCGGCATTGGTGCGGGAATCGGAAAGAAATACAAGGCCGGCATCAAGCCGCATGGCAATACAGTAAGTCATGTCCAAAAGCGTCTTTATCGAGAGCAATATTCTACCGCGAAGCCCTCCTCTCGCTTGAAATATGGACCGTAAAATCGTTGTTTGCAACAGTCAGGCGATATTTGTTTATTGATTGCCAAGAGATGGTGAAAAAACACTGACATCGACAGAAAGCGATTCGGCTCCTCCGCCGCGGCGGATTCCGCGCACCGGCGCAGCAGATTCGTAGTCGCGGCCCACCGCCAGCCGGCACAGCGAATCGCCCTGCAATTGGGCATGGGTGACATCGATACTTACCCAACAGGGAGATTCCGCTTCTTCTACCCAGACATCGACCCAGGCATGACTCTCCGCGCGGCGGGTGGAACCGGAATCGATATATCCGGAGACATAGCGCACCGGTATGCCCATGACATGGCAACAGGCCAGGAACAGATGCGCATGATCCTGGCATACACCCTGACGCTGCGCGAACGCTTCTGCCGCCGTGCTGGTAACTGCAGTCGAGCCGGTGACATAAGACACCGAAGCACGAATGGCCTCCGCCAGGGCCAGGAAATCCGTAGTGCGACGGCTTGGGCGCAGCTCCCGGAACGCAAATTCGGTCAGCGCTTCATCCGCCTTGGTCAGGTGCGTGGGCACGGTGAACAGCAAGGGCGACAATGCTCCCTTGTCGACTATCCTGCCGCGCTCCGGCACTCCGATTTCGACCTGGCCTTCCACGCTGATCCTGACTTCATCATGAGGACTTGTAAGCGTTAGCGTATGACACAGGTTGTCATAGGCATCAGTAAAGGCATGGCGGTGACCCGGAGCAAGGATTTTCCATGAGAGTACGCGCTGGTGGTTTTCCTGCCGCGGCGTCAGCCGCAATTGCTGAATCGAGTAGCGGGCCGGTTCCGTGTAGCGGTACAGGGTTTCGTGGCGAATGGCGAGCAGCATAATCAGTCAGGCGGCGAACGGAACCAGAAAATCGCGACTGATCCTGTTGCCTAATTCAAAAACTTGTTCCAGAAAACGGGTCAGATACTCATGCAGCCCGCTTTCCATGATCTCATCGATATCGCCGAATTTCAGTTCCGCATGCAGCTTTCCGGCAAACCGTTCTGTATTCTGCGAAAGCTCGTTGCGGACCTGGCTCAAATTCAGCACCACCTCTTCCATGCATGCGACTAGCGAGCGCGGCATGGCCGGATGCAGCATCAACAGCTCTGCAACTCTCGCCGGAGTAATGACATCCCGGTACACCTTGCGGTAGATCTCGAACCCTGACACAGAACGGAGAATGGACGCCCAGTAGTAAAAGTCGAACTGTGTCGCCTCCTGCGAAGCAGACGCCGTGTCGGAGTTGCCAGGCACGCTGTGGAATTTGACATCCAGAATGCGGGCGGTATTGTCGGCGCGTTCTATGAAGGTGCCCAGGCGGATGAAATAAAAAGCCTCATCCTTGAGCATGGTGCCGACAATCACACCTCGTGACAGATGGCAGCGGTATTTGACCCACTCAAAGAATTTTGCCGGATCGGACGTCAGCAATTCATGTTCGTCCAGCTCGCGGAGTTTTAGCCAGGTTGCGTTAAGCGTCTCCCAGACCTCGGTAGTCAACGCGCCGCGCACGGCCCGGCCATTTTCCCTGGCCTGTCTCAGGCAGGTGAAGATAGAAGAAAGGTTGTCCGGGTCGCGCACCATGAAATCGAGCACATTTCTTTGCGTGATTCGGCCGTACTTTTCAATGAACTGCTCACGCAACTCGGAAATGCCAAGCGTGGCGCTCCACCCTTGCTCGACCTGCTCTGACGGCTGAGGCAGCAATGCAGTCTCCACATTGACATTCAGCATGCGCGCAGTATTTTCGGCCCGTTCAATATAACGGGCCATCCAGTACAGATGGTCAGCGGTACGGCTTAGCATCGTCCTCCTCCAATACCCAGGTATCTTTCGTGCCGCCGCCCTGCGACGAATTCACTACCAGCGACCCTTCCTTCAAGGCCACGCGGGTCAGGCCTCCGGGAAGAATGGAAATTTTTTCACCCGACAGAACGAAGGGGCGAAGATCGATGTGGCGCGGAGCGATTCCGCTCTCGACATAAGTCGGGCAGGTGCTCAATGCCAGGGTCGGCTGCGCGATATAGCCGCCAGGGTTGGCCAGAACGCGCTGACGGAAATTCTCGATTTCGCCGGACGAGGATGCGGGCCCGACCAGCATTCCATATCCGCCGGCGCCATGCACTTCCTTGACCACCAGGCTGGAAATATTCGCCAGTACATACTCCAGATCGCTCTTCTTGCGACACTGGTAGGTCGGCACATTCTGCAACAAGGGATCTTCCGACAGATAAAAGCGGATCATGTCCGGCACGAAGGGATAAATCGACTTGTCGTCCGCTACGCCGGTGCCTATCGCGTTGGCAAGCGACACCCGCCCGGCGCGGTAGACCGACAGCAACCCCGGCACGCCAAGCGTGGAGTCGGGGCGAAATGCCAGAGGGTCCAGAAAATCGTCGTCAACACGCCGGTAGATGACATCCACTCGTTTCGGTCCGTGCGTGGTGCGCATGTAGACTGCATTATTATCGACGAACAGATCCTGTCCTTCGACCAGTTCAACGCCCATTTGCTGCGCCAGGAATGCATGCTCGAAAAATGCGGAGTTATACATGCCGGGCGTCATCACAACCACCGTCGGATCCTCAACGCCCTGCGGAGCGACCGAACGCAGGTTCTCCAGCAGCATGTTGGGATAATGCGCAACCGGAGCAATCCTGTGCGACTCGAACAATTCCGGAAAGAGCCGCATCATCATCTTGCGGTTTTCCAGTACGTAGGAAACGCCGGACGGCACGCGAAGATTGTCTTCCAGTGCATAGAATTCACCGCCCTCGGTACGCACGATGTCGATACCCGCTATATGCGCATAGATATCCGAAGCGACGGAAACACCCTGCATCTCTGGCCGGTACTGTGAATTTCTGAATATCTGTTCTGCCGGCACGATGCCGGCCTTCACAATGTTCTGGTCATGATAGATATCATGTGCAAACATGTTCAGCGCCCTGACGCGCTGAACGAGTCCCTGCTGCATTCTGCTCCACTCTTCTGCAGGAATGATATGCGGGATGATATCGAAAGGGATCAGGCGCTCGGTGCCGGCATTGTCGCCGTAAACGGCAAAGGTAATTCCAACCTGCCGGAAGATCAGGTCTGCCTCGGCACGTTTTGCCTTGATGCGCTCCTGCGCCTGACCGTTCTGCCAGGCCTCAAACTTCCGGTAATGCTCGCGTACATGCCTGTCGGCGTCGTACATTTCATCAAAAAATGTTGGCATCTATTTGTTGTATTGAAGTTCGCTTTTGCACTATGAAAGTGCTTGCTTAACCGGCAGGCAAGAAATATTCCCGATACGGGGATAATTGCGTGTCAGGTGAAGATTGACGCCTGACAGACGAATGGCGGCAAATTCCGTCATCCCTGATTTCGCTCCTCCTCGCGTTTGCCAAGAACCACCTGATGGATGAATTCCAATTTCCTGATTACTAGCGGCGACAGGGCAAAGGGATAAGCGTCCGGCATGCCGATGCTGCGGTTAAGACTGTTCAGCACATAAGTCAGCGCGAACCAGTTCGACATCATGTCCACAAAGGCTTCACTGTGCGCCGGCTTTTCCTCGATCACCATCTCTGGCTCGCTTGCTTTCTTTGGCCTGGCAGCGATTCCGCAATGAAAAGCGGTATCGAGCGTATCGATCATGTGGAGATAATGAGCCCAGCTTTCGGCCCAGTCTTCCCATGGATGGGAACTCGCATAAGCACTGATGAAACGCTGGTCCCAGTCGGCAGCCGGCCCATCGTCGTAATGCCTCTGCAGTGCCTGTCCATAGTCCATTCGCTCGTCGCCGTACAGTTCACGGAACGGTTCCAGCCATCTGGAACCTGCAATCAGTTGATCGAAATAGTAATGCCCGCTCTCATGCCGAAAGTGTCCCAGGAGCGTGCGGTAAGGTTCGTGCATTTGCTCGCGGGTCTTTTCGCGGTGAGCTGGGTCGGCTTCGGCGATATTCAGCGTAATCAGCCCATTCGAATGTCCGGTGATGACCCGCTGTTCCGGCGTGTCTTCAAGGAACTCGAATGCCAGACCCGCCTGCGGGTCCTCCAGTTTCGGGGTAGGCTGCAGATGCAGTTCCCACAGAGAATAAAGCAGCCTGCGCTTGGCGGCTTCCAGGCGTTTCCAGTACAGGCGGTTTTTTTCCGAAGAGAGTGCCGGAATGATATGCGTCAGCCGGCAGGATGAGCACAGCTCATGGTTTTCACTGGCGGGTAGCATCCAGTTGCACACATCTTCCCTTGAATAATTGATGCACTGCTTGTAAATCCGGTATGGGCTCTTTTCATTCAGGCTGCGCCATAATCCGTCTTCGGTCGGCTCATACGTATTGATTTCCCTTCGCTCCGGCTCGTAGCCGAGCATCCCGGCGCAGTTTTCGCAACGCGTATTTTCAAAAAAAACTTGCTGATTGCAGCGATCGCAGTGGAAGGTTTTCATGGTGTACGTGAGCTGAATCCGCAGCCTGGAAAATGGATGACCGTACTCCGCAAATACTCCGCGATCCTCATACGAAAAATGGAGGCATCAAAACGACGCATTCCTATAGCCGGACATATGGATTTGATGTTACATCGCATGGAATGTTTCCATGCTGATCACGATCAGAGCAATCTGCGTTTGCAGGTATGCCCTGCAGTAATAAGGCCGGATCAAGGGCGGCTGATGAAACAGAAGCAGGAAGAAGACTAGGAAAAGTAACGCAGCTAAAGAACCCGGAAAGATAGATTTCCCCGGGTTCTCTAAGCCTTTCCGTAACCGCCGCCGCCCGGCGTTTCGATGATGAAAAGATCACCTGTCTCCATGTTCGTGGTGGCGATGTGAGGCAATTCTTCGATGCTGCCGTCCGCGCGGCCTACCGCATTACGCCCCCTGGCGCCGGGCTGACCGCCCTGCATGCCGAATGGTGCATGAATCCGGTTATTGGAAATGATCGAGGCCGTCATCGGCTCCAAGAAACGAATTTTCCGCACCCCGCCGCTGCCGCCGCGCCATTTCCCATCGCCCCCGGATCCATGCCGGATCTCATAACTTTCCATCCTCACAGGGAAACGGAACTCCAGCACTTCCGGATCAGTCAGGCGCGAATTGGTCATATTGGTCTGTACCACGTCGGTTCCGTCGAAACCTTCTCCGGCACCCGATCCTCCCGAGATCGTCTCGTAATACTGGCAATGGCCGTTGCCGAATGTAAAATTATTCATCGTGCACTGCGATGCGCCCATGATACCCAGTGCGCCATAAAGCGCATTGGTAATGCAGCTCGACGTTTCAACGTTACCAGACACAACTGCCGCAGGGTAACCTGGATTGAGCATGGATTTTTCGGGAATAATGATTTTCAGCGGCTTCAGGCATCCCGCATTAAGGGGAATCGCATCGTCTACGAGGGTGCGGAATACATAAAGCACCGCTGCCATGGCAATTGCAGACGGGGCATTGAAGTTATTGGGCAACTGAGCCGATGTGCCGGAGAAATCGATTTCAGCGCTGCGGGTTCCATGATCGACACGGATTGCGACCTTGACCACTGCGCCATTATCCAGCTGCAACCCGAATTCACCGTCTTGTAAAACCGAAATTACCCGCCGCACCGATTCTTCCGCATTATCCTGCACATGATTCATGTAGGCCTGCACCGTCTCCAGGCCAAAATGGGCAACCATGTTGTGCAGCTCTTCCACACCTTTTTGATTGGCCGCGACCTGAGCGCGCAGGTCGCCAAGGTTCTGTTCAGGGTTACGTGCCGGATATCTGGCTCCGGCCAGCAATGCACGCGTTTCCTCTTCTCTGAACTTCCCTGCATTTACCAGCTTGAAATTGCTGATCAACACGCCTTCCTGATCGATTGTCGTCGAGTCCGGCGGCATCGATCCCGGCGTGATGCCGCCGATATCTGCATGATGTCCACGCGAGCCGACATAGAACAGGATCGCTTTTCCTTCCATATCGAAAACAGGCGTGATGACGGTGATATCCGGCAGATGCGTTCCACCCTCGTATGGATTGTTCAGCATGTAGGCATCCCCGGGCCGCATTGCTCCCTCATTGGCGCGGATGACTGCCTTGATGCTCTCGCCCATGGAGCCCAGATGAACCGGCACATGCGGCGCATTGGCGATCAGATTGCCTTGGGCATCGAATAATGCGCAGCTGAAGTCCAGCCGTTCCTTGATATTGACCGATTGCGCAGTATTCTGCAGGCGCAAGCCCATCTGCTCTGCGATCGACATGAAAAGATTGTTGAAAATCTCCAGCATGACCGGGTCGACTTCGGTGCCGATTGCCCGCTCCCGCCTTAAGGCCGTCGTTCGCGTGAGGACCAAATGTCCTGCGGCCTTCATTTCGGCCTGCCAACCGGGTTCCAGAATAGTTGTCGCATTCTCTTCCGCAATGAGCGCAGGACCGGCAATCACGTCCCCTGGATGCAGCTCCGCGCGCCGATAAACCCCGGCCGTCTGCCACTGTCCTCCGCAATACATGCGTGTCGTATCGAACGGGACCAGGGTGCGCGAACGATGCGTCGTGTCCGCAAGCCTCACCGATAAAACATCCGTGCATGCGATAGCCTCTACGGATACCGCCTCGGCAATCAATGGCCGGCCGGGCATCAGGAAGGAAAAACGCTTACGGTATTCGCCCTCGAATTGCATGACCATGTCTTCGATGTCGCCGAAGCGGACGATCAAAGCCGTATCGGTTCCCTGGTAACGCACATGCACGCGTTTGATCAGTTCAATGTGCTCATCCGGAATGCCCTGCCCGGCCAGTTCCGAACATGCTTCCCGTCCAATGCTATCGAGAGATGCGGAAAGCAGCTTCACTGAATCGGGCGACAGAGGCAGCTCGGACGCAGCTTCACGCATCGCAGTCTGGTCTGCAAGGCCCATTCCGTAGGCGGACAGTACACCGGCCAGAGGATGAAGCATAATCCGCGTCATTCCCAGCGCGTCCGCGACCAGGCAGGCATGCTGCCCGCCCGCTCCGCCGAAGGTGGTCAACACATATTCGCTGACATCGTGTCCGCGCTGCACCGAAATCTGCTTGATTGCATTGGCCATGCTGCCGACCGCAATATCAATAAAGCCCTGCGCCAGCTCTTCGGGCTGCAGTTTCGTTCCGCTTGCCCCATTCACCTGGTCCGCCAATGCGGCAAACTTGCCGACGACCACGTCCCGGTCCAGGCCTTCGTTCCCGTTCTTGCCGAACACTTTCGGAAACAGTGAGACCTGAATCTTTCCGAGCAAAACATTGCAGTCGGTTACGGTAAGCGGGCCTCCGCGCCGGTAGCATGCAGGACCGGGATTGGCGCCCGCGCTGTCCGGGCCGACACGGAGGCGCGCGCCATCGAAATGCAGGATCGATCCGCCGCCCGCCGCGACCGTGTGGATGCCAAGCATCGGCGAGCGTAGTCGGACTCCTGCAACCTGTGTTTCGAAGCTGCGCTCGAAGTCGCCCGCGTAGTGCGATACATCTGTCGATGTGCCGCCCATGTCGAATCCGATGACCTTTCCGAAACCCGCGAGACGGCTTACTTTTGCCATGCCGACGACGCCGCCCGCCGGGCCGCTCAAAATACTGTCCTTGCCCTCGAAACGCCCCTCGCCAGTCAGGCCGCCGTTAGACTGCATGAAATACAAAGGCACGTCCGGCAACTCGCGCACGAGCCGGTCAATGTAGCGCCGCAACACTGGAGACAAATAGGCGTCGACTACGGTCGTATCGCCGCGCGGCACCAGTTTCATCAAGGGGCTGACGCGATGTGAAACGGAAATCTGCGTGTATCCGATTTCCTTTGCGATTTCCGCGGTAATCGACTCATGCACGGTGTAACGGTAAGCATGCATGAAGACAATGGCGATGGCACGGAATCCTTTATCGAAAGCGCGCTGCAAAGCTTCCCTGGTCGCGTCGCGGTCCAGCGGCTGCACGATATCGCCGTGCGCGCCGATGCGCTCGCCGATTTCCACTACTTCGCCATACAGGAGTTCCGGCAATACGATCTGCCGTGCAAACAGGTCGGGCCGGTTCTGATAGGCGATACGCAGCGCATCGCGATAGCCGCGGGTAATCGCAAGAACCGTCGGCTCGCCGCGCCGCTCCAGCAAGGCATTGGTCGCGACAGTCGTGCCCATCTTGACGCTTCCGATTAGGCCATTAGGAATCGGTTCATGCGGTGATATGCCAAGCAGATGCCGAATACCTGCGATTGCCGCATCGGCGTAGCGTTCCGGATTGTCCGACAGCAGCTTGTGCGTGACGAGAGTACCGTCCGGCCTGCAGCCGACTATGTCGGTAAATGTGCCGCCGCGGTCGATCCAGAATTGCCAGCCTTGCATTCGATTTAATTCAATGAACAGGAATGCACGTATTTTCTCACAGGCGAAGTGCGTTTCGCCTGCATGTTAAGCCCGCTATGGCGCAACTTATTCGCCCAGGAGCTCTGCAATGGGGTTCATGCTTTCCACGTGTTCGGACACCACTTTCACAATCACGATAATGGGAATTCCCAGCAGCATGCCCCACATACCCCACAGCCACCCCCAGAACAAGAGGCCGACAAATACTGCCGTAGGGTTCATCTTGACCAGCTTTCCCGTCATCCATGTCGTAACGAAGGTTCCGACAAATGTAGCGATGCCCAGCGAGCAACCCGCAACCAGCAAGGCCATCGGAATCGATTCGAATTGCAGGAAGGCGCTGATTCCAGAGGTGATCGTTATCAGAATCGGCCCGAAATACGGAATGATGTGCAGCAGGCCCGCCGCCGCCGCCCAGGCGCCGGCGTTTTCCAGGCCTATCCATCGCAGGGCAACCCACATCATCGCGGCCAGCAGCACGTTGGTGACCAGCAGCATGAACATATAGCTCTGTACCGAGTCATGGATTTCATCCATGATCTGGACCGCGGTTTTCTTGTCAGATATTTTCGGGCCGGTAATCCTGACCAGCTTGCGTTTGAATGTATCGCCCGCCAGCAGCAGGAAAAATACCAGGAAAAGCACCATCGTCAGCTGAGTAACGAGGCTGAGCGCATTCATGGAACCCTCGATCAGCCATTCCCTTACCTTGATCGCGGGAGCCGGAGGTTGCGCAGATTTTTTGGTAGGCTGCCCCACGCCTGCCGCCTTCTCAATTTCCTGAGCGGCTTTTTCCATTTGCTCCACAGGATTCGGACCGTTCTGGGCACGCGTCACGGCACGCGAAATTTTCTTTGCTGCTTCCGGCATACCGGCCAGGATGGCATTAAATTCCTTGTAGAGCGTATTGCCGGCTGCAATGGCGCCGCCACAAATGGCAATCATGATCAATGCCGTTCCCAGGACACGCGGAACGTGGATTCGCTCCAGCCAGCCCACGACTGGATTCAGCGTATAAGCGATGAATATTCCCAGAACGAGCGGTATGAGAAATTTCTGTGCCCATTGCAAGGAAAAAAGGATGGCCAGAACCATCAGGACGGTCAGTGCAATACCGCGCGCCTTTGCTACGGTACGTATCGGAAAACCAGCTTGCATGGCTGACGCGACACCTGCTGCTTGTTCAGCGTTAACAGATGTCTCCGATTCTGGCCGTTGGGCATCGCCCGGTATCTTGTTTTCCATGGCTTGTCTGAAATAAAACTATTGAAGAGTCTGCCTCGTTAAAGCAAAAGAGTGAATAAGCCGAACGGCGCAAAATTGTTTTGCATCAACAGATGGTCGCGGATTAAATTGAGCTATTTCTGAAAATGCGTATGTGCAACCGAAACTATTGTTATAGATAAAGAGTCAAATTTTCCATGAACTGCATGATCGGTTTCTATTGGTCGGCATCAGCCGGACTTACATGAAACGGAGCGATATGCGTGTCAGCCAAGTAAGCTGTTTGACTTGGCCTATGAGTCAATCCTAATTCTATAGAGGTGAGATCATGAAAAAAATCCGCAGTCTTATTGTTCAGGCGACTGTTCTGTCTTCCGTTCTCATGCTTACGGCTTGCTCCGGAATGACTGAACAGCAAAGAAACACTGCTATCGGTGCCGGCCTTGGCGGTGTTGCTGGCTCGGTGCTTACTGATGGCGGCACCCTGGGAACCGTAGGCGGTGCAGCAGTCGGCGGTGTAATCGGTAACCAGGTAGGCAAATAATTTCATCGCTGCAAGCTTTACCGTAGACCCGTCATAAAACACCGCACTCTTCTCCGAAGATACATGACTTTGTTCTTCGGAGAAGTATTTCCGTCGCCAACTGCTATCTGTTGAATATTTTCCTCGCTCTGCTTTCACCAAAACAGCCTCCTTCTTATTACTTATCGTTCTTTCCTTTTTGCAAACCGCGAAAACATTTAGTTTCCATAACTGGCATAAGAAAAACAGTTCAAAAGTGGCTTGCTAATGTCTGTGAAAGACGATCTGGTCAAATAAACAAATTTGTGTTGTGTCACATTAATATTTCTTTCGCACGACGTGATTTTGCCGCCGCATCCAATGCCATTTTTGGTAATCTACTTGCCTAGTTAAATTAAGGAAACTTTGATGCAAGTGGCAGTAATTGGCGGCGGCGTTATCGGTGTTTGTACCGCCTATTTTCTGGCTGCAGCCGGGCATGAAGTCGTGGTGCTTGAGCGTTACGGAAATGTTGCGCAAGAAACAAGCTTTGGCGACTCAGGCATCGTTTCACCGGGTAATACTTTGCCCTGGGCAATGCCCGGGATGCCAAAAAAGCTTTTATCTTCCCTGTTCAAATCCGAATCGCCCGTTCTGCTGAAGAACAAGCTCGACCCCAAGCTGTGGCGCTGGGTCCGGCAGTGGCTGGATGAATGCGAGCTCGACCGTTTTCTCCTTAACGGCGAGCGCATGCAGCGTCTAGCGCTTTACAGCAGACAGTTGCTGCAGCAATTGCGCGAATATCATGAACTGCAGTACGAACAGACCCAAGGCGTAATGCAATTGTTTCGTACTCAACAGGATCTTCGCATTGCTCAGCCCGCATTGGACTTGCTTGCAGAAAGCGGGATTCAGCATAAGTTGATCGAACCCGACGACGCACGTGGGATCGAGCCGGCTCTTGCATCGCATACGACACTCTTCGCTGCGCTGCATCTTCCTCAGGATGAGGCCGGCAACTGCCCTCTCTTTACCCGTCAATTGAAAAATATAGCCCAGGCCGCAGGCGTGGAATTCCACTTCAACAGCACTGTCGAGGCGTTGAAACCGGATGAAAACGGAATCTCGTTTCTGATTGGCGACCGCATTTTCCATGCCGACGCAGT
Organism: Keguizhuia sedimenti; assembly: GCA_030715135.1. Classification (GTDB taxonomy): domain Bacteria; phylum Pseudomonadota; class Gammaproteobacteria; order Burkholderiales; family Burkholderiaceae_D; genus Keguizhuia; species Keguizhuia sedimenti. Next base: position 97,553 of record JAUYVH010000004.1, read on the forward strand.
GGTGGTTGCGGCAGGAATCGACAGCCTGAAGCTTCTGGAACCGCTCGGAATAGATCTGCCGGTTTATCCGGTCAAGGCCTATTCCGGAACGGCAACGATCAGGGATTTCGAGCAGGCTCCGCTGGCCGCGGTAATGGACGAAACCTATAAAGTCGCGATCACCCGTCTTGGCAGCCGGATACGCGTTGCCGGCACAGCCGAGCTTGGATCTCCCGACATGGCGATGCATGAGACGGCATTGCGCACGCTTGTAAAAGTCGGGCAGGACTGGTTTCCGGGCGCAGCAAACTACAACGGTTCCAACTTCTGGTGCGGCATTCAGCCGACATTGCCGGACGGACCGCCTTTGATCGGCGCAACGCCGGTCAGGAATCTGTATATCAACATCGGCCACGGTTCATGCGGATGGACCATGGCCGCCGGGTCGGGAAAGATCCTTTCCGATCTTCTCTCCGGCGCCGAACCCGACATTGATCTGGACGGCCTGAGCTACTGGCGATATTACCGTGCGCGCGGCGACCTGAAAGCGGCGTAGTTTGTGCCATCACTACCGTAATTTCGGCGCTGCTTACCTCCTTTTGTTCTCAGCAATGCAGGCCATCCATTCGGACAACCGGCACGGGTAATCAGTGCGCCCATGGAGAAGCTTGTCAATTTACAGCCTTGCTCTTAAGCTTTGTGAATTGGCCAGGCCTTTCCGATTGAATCACAACATGAAAAATTCCAGCAACGCACTGTATTCGGTCGCTGCCATCCGGCGCATCGAGCAGGCCGCGATCGCATCCTTGCCGTCCGGCAGCCTCATGCAAAGGGCCGGGCTCGCCGCAGCAAAACTTGCACTGGGCTTGATCCCTTCGCATTCCTCAGGCGCAAAAGCCTTGGTTCTTGCCGGGCCTGGCAATAACGGCGGTGATGCTTTCGTCCTCGCTTCCCATCTTTTCCAGAACGGTATGGCAGTGACCGTTCTTTTCGATGCATACCCGGAAAAGTTGCCTGCCGATGCGCGAGGAGCTTATGCGCAAGCCAGGCAGCATGCGATCCAGTTTTCCCCTTTTTCCGGGCTGCCGGGCATCCTGGAAAAACAATGGGATATCGTGATCGACGGATTGTTCGGAATCGGATTGAGCAAGGCGATTGCCACACCGTATCGCGAACTGATCGATGCGGTCAATCGCATGTCCTGTCCCGTTCTCGCTCTGGATGTTCCGAGCGGCCTCGATGCCGATACCGGAACTATCGCCGGCAAGGACGGCATCGCAATTCGCGCGGCGTACACGATCACGTTCATCGGGGACAAGCCGGGCCTGCATACCGCGCATGGCCGCGACCTGGCCGGAACCGTTCACGTGGACGATCTGGACATTGATGCGCGTTTCTTTGATGCTCCTGAAATTTTCAAGAACGAGCCGAAGCTATTTTCGCATGTGCTTCGGCGGCGCCCGCATAATTCGCACAAGGGAAGCTACGGGAATGTCGCAATCATCGGGGGAGCGCAGGGCATGCACGGCGCGGCGATTCTGTCAGGTCGGTCGGCACTGCATCTTGGCGCAGGGCGGGTATTCGTAGGGTTTCTGGAACAGGCACCCGCTTATGACAGCATGCAACCGGAGCTGATGTGCCGCGCTGCCGCCAGCATGGAACCCGATGATGCCACCATCGTCATCGGTCCTGGATTGGGAACATCGCCGCAAGCGCTTGAGCAACTGGCAAAAACCTGCTCATCGTCCAGTCCCCTGGTCATGGATGCGGATGCATTGAACCTGCTCGCGACACGTTCCGATCTGCAGCATGTTCTCGCGCAGCGCGGCGGGCACACAATACTTACTCCTCATCCATTGGAAGCGGCACGACTATTGTCGACCACCGCAGCCGGCATACAGGCCGATCGCCTGCAGGCGGGGCGGGAACTTGCACGGCGGTTCAATGCCGTCATAGTCTTGAAAGGATCGGGCACCGTCATCGCACGTCCGGACGGAAAAACGGCGATCAATGTCACTGGAAATCCGGCATTGGCGACTGCCGGAACAGGGGACGTGCTGGCAGGCATGTGCGGCGCACTGCTTGCCCAGTCTTGTCCAGCCTGGGAAGCCGCACTGGCTGCGGTCTGGATACACGGCCTGGCTGCCGACCGGCTGGTTGAGCGCGGCTGCGGCCCGATCGGTGTCGCCGCAGGCGAACTGATTCCCGTCGCTCGCGAAGTATTGAACGGATTAATCAACGGTATGCCCAACGCCTAATTAGGCGGAGACATGGGTGGCCGGCTCAGGCATCGGTGCTTGCAAAATCTAAGATGAAATTTTCAGGATTCGTTTTTCGAGCAGCCGGCACCAGCGTTCGATGCAGCTTGCTTCGCTCACGCAGGAAGCGTATTCGCTGACAGTTCGCGCGGCACGTTCCAGCAACTGGATATCCGCTTCATGCTGACGCGCCACATGCGGATCTTCGAGAAACAGGATCCGGCGGCACTGCCGATCCAGCACGAGCTCGGCAATTTGCGCATCGCCGCCCATCGGACCGCTCAAGAAGGGCTTCACCCAATTGCGCCCCGCATCCTCGCCCTTGATTTTCCTTGCAAGCTCATTCAGGAGTCCGCCGGTCGTACCAGTAGCAAAACGCTGACCGAAACGGTCCAGAACGGCGAAATGGCGTTCCACCAGCATGAGCATTTCCTGTTTTTTTGCGTCATGCGCAATGAGCGCGACATTTTCCTTCTCAAGAAAAAATGTCTCATCCAGCGTCGTGTCCCCCACTGCTCCCATCTCAAACGCTTCGAGTTCGAGCCATTCCCGCGCGCCGGCCAGCGTGGACAGGAAAGGCTTGCCATGGATGATCGCCTGGCGCTTGAGCGCGACGGCTTCGGGGAAAACCGATGACTGGTCGGTTGGATCGACCAGATAAATGATCGCGTCCAGGGCGCGTGCCGGATCCGGATCGGCAGTCCTTGATACCAGTTTCATCAAGCCACCTTCGCGCCCGTTTGGAAAACGATGAAGATGCCCATAAGCTTCCAATAATCCATGCGCACGAATTGCATCGTAGGTCCCGCCTATGGCAATCAATTCCGGTTGCAAGTGCTGCGTAATAGCCGTCTTCGCATCGTTGAGCAGGCGAGCCAATATGCCGTCCGGAGACTGCAAGTGACTGCGGCTGGCGGCCAGTCCTATGCGCAAATTCTTACGGATCTCCATGGACAATCCCTCTCAGCGGCGGACTTACTCGACCAGGCGCCCTGCCGCAATCGTGATCCGGCGCTGGCAAAGCGAGGCAATGGAGGGATCGTGTGTCACCAGCACCAGAGTGGAGTTGCGTTCCCTGTTCATTTCGAACATCAGCCTGATCACGGATTCGCCGGTTGCCGCATCGAGGCTGCCGGTCGGCTCATCCGCAAACAGAAGCGGCGGTTCGGTAATGAATGCGCGCGCCAATGCCACGCGCTGCTGCTCGCCGCCGGAAAGGTATTTCGGATAATGCTTGAGACGGCTGGCAAGACCGACACGCGCAAGCATGGCTTGCGCCTTTTCCCTGGCATCGGCTTCGCCGCGCAATTCAAGCGGTAGCATCACGTTTTCCAAGGCATTCAGATGTCCAAGCAGCTGGAAAGACTGAAATACGAAGCCAAGCTGTCTTTTCCGCAGTTCTGCGCGTCCATCCTCGTCCAGTGCAAATATGTCGATTCCGTTCAATTTCACCGTTCCTTCCGACGGCGTATCGAGACCTGCAAGCAAGCCGAGCAAAGTCGATTTTCCCGACCCGGACGCTCCTGTGATCGCGAGCGTGCCGCCTGCATGCAAGGTAAAATTGATGTTATCGAGAATGAGCAGTTCGCCTGTGGCGTCCTCAACCCGCTTTGTTAAATTTTCTACATGAACGGCTGGTGTAGGGAAGGAAGATTCTGGCATGCAAAAAGTTTTTAAAAAGTTGAGCTTGGTACGGGAAACGGCAGGAACACCGTTTCGTGCGCTGCTGTTTATCGTATTGACGATCTATGCGTCGGCCGCCTATTCTGCATCAAAAACAATACTTGTGTTGGGCGACAGCTTGTCGGCGGAATATGGCCTGGTTCGCGGTACAGGCTGGGTTCCACTCCTAATAGAAAAACTCAAAGCAGAAAAAATCGATGCGAACGTCGTCAACGCCAGCATCAGTGGTGAAACCACCAGCGGTGGCAAATCCCGCCTGCCTCAATTACTGGAAAAGCACAATCCGAACGTTGTCGTAATCGAACTTGGAGCAAATGACGGCTTGCGCGGCTTGTCGATTGCGTCGACTGAAAAGAATTTACGCGACATGATCGACGTGGCGAAAAAGGCGGGAGCCAGAGTACTGCTGGCTGGCATGCAGATTCCTCCGAATTATGGTGCGGACTATACACAGCGTTTTGCGGCCATGTATCCCAAGCTGTCCAGGGAAATGAAGGTCTCCCTTGTGCCCTTTTTGATGGAGAACTTCGCGCATCAGCCGGCAATGTTCCAGCCGGATCGCATACACCCAACTTCGGAAGCACAGCCCATCATGTTGAACAACGTATGGCCACGCCTCAAACCTCTTCTGACCAAGTGAACAGGACAAGCATGAAATATCCCGCCTTGCTAAGCTGGGATGAGCTGTTGCCTCAGCTGGATTCCTTCGATGCCATCATCGATGCGCGCAGCCCCTCGGAATTTGCCGAAGACCATATTCCGGGTGCAATCAATTGCCCTGTTTTAAACGACGAGGAAAGAGCGCGCATCGGAACAATGTACAAGCAGATCGGCGCATTCGAGGCAAAAAAGCTCGGCGCGGCTCTGGTGGCACGCAATATCGCGCAGCACATCGAAGCAAAGTTTATTGATATGCCCCGCGAATGGAAGCCGCTCATCTACTGCTGGCGGGGCGGAAATCGAAGCGGCTCGCTGGCGCATATTCTGGCAAAGATCGGATGGCCCGCCATTCAGCTCGACGGCGGTTACCGAGTCTATCGAAGATATGTGAACGACGAGCTCTTAAGATTGCCGGCGGCATTTACATTCAATGTAGTCTGCGGCACGACCGGTAGCGGGAAAAGCCGGCTCTTGCAGACCCTGGCAAATCAAGGCGAGCAAGTGCTTGATCTTGAGCAGTTGGCATGCCACAAAGGATCTGTGCTCGGCGGACTGCCTTCCGAGCCGCAACCTACGCAAAAGCGTTTTGAGAGCCTTATCTGGCAAGCACTGCGCCGCTTCAGAGCCGATCGCATCGTCTATGTCGAGTCGGAAAGCAAGAAAATCGGTAATCTGCGCGTACCCGATGCATTGATGGAAGCAATGCGCGCATCGCCATGTATCGCACTGGACTTATCGCAGCGGGACAGGATTCGGCTTCTCATGGAGGAATATCCGCATTTCATTGCTGAACCGGATAAATTGAACCATCAGCTTGACTGTCTGATTCAGTTGCATGGCAAAGAGAAAATCGCGCATTGGCAGGCAATGGCGAACCTGGGGGAAATCGAAGTGCTTGTTACCGAACTGCTGACGGCGCATTACGATCCGGCCTATCTGCGATCCATTGCACGCAATTTCCCTCAGTATTCGACAGCCCGGAAAGTGGAGCTGGCTGGCATTTCTCCGGAAGCGTTTGCGGATGCAGCCGACCTGATCAGATCCGGTCAAGCGGCCTGATCCTACGCGACTCAACCGGCAAACGCTAAACTACGGGAGGCGCTGCCAGTGCCCCTTACCGTATTTCACATCGTCAGCCTGGACGATTATTTATTCGTTCGTTTCAGGCGTGGATTCGCCAACCGGCTTGATGATCTCAACTTTCGCCTTGTTCTTCAGTGATTCGATATAGGCAAAGGTTTCCTGCTGGGCGAGCGCACCGGCGATCTGCTGCTGTTCCGTTTGCCGGCGCGCCGTGTCCACCGTCGAAGGTTGGGACACTTTATTGATCCGGTAAATTGCATAGCCCTGCTTCGGCAAATCCACACCGACGTAGGCCGGCAATTTGCCCGCGTCAGCCTTCATCACGGCCATGAATGCCTGGCTGTTCAAGCCAGGATTTTTTGCGCGCGACACGGTCTTGGGAGCTGCGAAACCAGCGGCATCAGGATTTGCCTTCAATTGCGCCAGCTTGGCTTCACCGGCTTTTTTCGCAAGTGCATCGGCTTCAGCCTGGACCACGCGTTCACGAATGGCTGCCTTGACTTCTTCAAAGGGTTTTTTGGCTTTCGGCTTGTGCTCCGCCACCCGACCGGCAACCAGCGTATTTTTTTCGACTTCAATTGCTTCGGTATTGTGCTTGTTCTTCAGCACATCGTCCGAGAACAATGCCTGCACGAATTTAGGATGGTTGACTGGGGCGTTCGGTGGCAAAGCCGGGTTTCCCTTCCGCGTAATATTGTCCGCGACGGAAATTTTCAGGTTGAGCTTGTCTGCGACCGGCTTCAGGCTGTCAGGCTGCTCGTAGACCATATTGTTAAACACCTCGGCGAGCTCGGTAAATTTCTTCGCTGCCAACTGTTTCTTGATTTCCGCAGCGATCTCGTTCCTGACCTCATCCAGGGATTTCTGCGATGCCGGCTTGATGCCTGTCAGCTGGATAATGTGATAACCGAAATCGGACTGCACCAGGTTGCTGATCTCGCCTTGCTTCATGCTGAATGCCGCATCTTCGAACGGCTTGACCATCATGCCTTTGCCGAAGAAACCGAGGTCTCCTCCACGTTCGGCCGAACCTGGGTCTTGTGAATTCTCTTTGGCGAGCTTGGCAAAGTCGGCAGGATTTTTACGAGCCTGCGCAAGTATTTGCTCAGCCTTGGATTTTGCAGCGGTCTTATCTGCGTCGGAGGCGTTCTTGTTGACTGGAATCAGGATATGGCTGGCACGGCGCTGCTCCTGCGTTGCATAGCGCTGCGCATTTTGATCGTAGTACGACTTGATATCGGCATCGCTCACGGTGATCTGCGCCGCCACCGCCTCGCTGTTCAAAAGGACGTATTCTGCTTTTACCTGCTCGGGAATTTCAAACTGCTCACCGTTCTTGTCATAGTAAGCCTTGAGCATATCGTCGGTGACTTTTACCTGAGCCGCATAATCGGAAGCTTTGAACAGCATTTCCTGCACTTCGCGTTCCTGCTCATTGAATTCGGATAAACGGGCGGCGATAAACTTTGGAGCGAAAGCAGTAGCTTGAACCGTATCGCCCAATTGCTGCAAGGCCATGTCCTGCCGCAGTCGTGCTTCAAACATTGCCGGAGTCATGCCTTGTGCAGCCAGGAGTGATTTGTATCGCTCGCTGTCGAATTTGCCATCCGGCGTTTTCAATCCGGGGATATCGAGAATGGTCTGCTGCAATGCCTGGTCGGATACGACAATATTGTTCTGTTTGACTTCGGCAGCCAATGCACGTTGTGCGATCAAGCCGTCCAGGACTTCCTTCTTGGCCTCCGGTGTGTCGAACATCTTTGCATCGAACTGGTCGCCGAACATCTGGCGCAAGCGGTCCATCTGCTGGCGTTGTGCCGCGTCCAGTTCCTGCTGCGTGATGGGCTGGCCACCTACTTTAGCGACGACATTGCCATCATCGCGAAAGCGCGAATAGCCTTCCAGGCCGAAGAACGCGAAAGACGGAAGAATGAACAGCAACAGCAGAAACTGCATCAGCCGCTGGTGGGTGCGAATAAATTCAAACATGGCGCATCACTAACCGATAAATTTGTCGCATATAAAAAAAGGCGAACATATGTTCGCCTTTCTGGTTTGGCGGAGTGGACGGGACTCGAACCCGCGACCCCCGGCGTGACAGGCCGGTATTCTAACCGACTGAACTACCACTCCTAAACTGCTTGATCTGTATTGCACTGCCTGATTGGTTGGTGGGCGCTGAGAGGCTCGAACTCCCGACCTAAGCCTTGTAAGGGCTCCGCTCTACCAACTGAGCTAAGCGCCCCATCAACTTCTCAAACAACTTAGCGCTTGTCACCGCGCTAAAGACCGTTAGTTTAACGCATCTTTCAAAGCTTTGCCAGGCTTAAATTTAGGAACTTTAGCTGATTTAATCTTGATCTCTTCGCCAGTGCGGGGATTGCGGCCAGTACGGGCTGCGCGCTTACCTACGGAAAACGTGCCGAAACCAACGAGCGTCACGGTGCCGTTCTTTTTCAAGGTTGTCCTTACAGCGCCGATAGTTGCATCCAATGCGCGCGTTGCGGCAGCCTTGGAGATGTCCGCAGACTTGGCAATATGATCGATTAATTCGGTTTTATTCACTGATTGTCCCCTCATGGTTGTAAATTCTGCTGTGGCGCCATCATTCGGTTCGGCCATGTGCTGCAGAAAATCTGCAGCCAGTATTAAACAAGCGCAAAAGTGTTGTGTCAAGGAATTACTGAAATAGGAACATCAGGCTGCAGTTTGCAATCCTTTGCAAAGCGTTGATTAGACAAGGAAAATTTTGAAGGCTTAAAAAAAAGCGCCCTTGCGGGCGCTTCAGACAAACTGAAGGATTAATGCTTCACAACATTCGGATCGGGTTCCGATGCAGGTTTTACTGCTGCACCTGCCGTTACTTCCTCTTCGGACAAGGGCACAGGTTGCCGTTCCAGCGCAACTTCCAGCACCTTGTCGATCCAGCGCACCGGAATAATTTCGAGCTTGTTTTTGACATTGTCCGGAATATCGGTCAGGTCTTTCACATTTTGCTCAGGAATCAGAACCGTCTTGATACCGCCGCGATGTGCCGCAAGCAGTTTTTCTTTCAGGCCGCCGATCGGAAGCACTTCCCCGCGCAAGGTGATCTCACCAGTCATCGCAACATCGGCGCGTACGGGAATGCCAGTAAATACCGACACCAGTACGGTTGTCATTGCAATACCCGCAGAAGGACCGTCCTTGGGCGTTGCACCTTCGGGCACGTGAATATGGATATCGGTCTTATCGAAGTCCTCGCTCTTGATGCCCAATTTCTTTGCCCGGCTGCGCACAACCGTGCGCGCTGCCTCGATCGATTCCTTCATCACGTCACCCAAGGTACCGGTGCGGACGATATTGCCCTTGCCGGGCACGTTGACCGCTTCGATCGTCAACAGGTCGCCGCCAACTTCAGTCCATGCCAGACCAACCACCTGCCCGATCTGGTTTTCCTTCTCCGCAACTCCGAAATCAAATCGGCGCACACCCAGGAATTTATCGATGTTCTTCGGCGTAACAGTAATTTTCTTATCCTGCTTCTTGAGGAGCAGCATCTTCACTGCCTTGCGGCAGATCTGCGAAATTTCCCGTTCCAGCGAACGCACGCCTGCTTCACGTGTGTAATAACGAATGATGTCCCGAATGGCTGCTTCAGTGACAACGATTTCGTCTTCCTTCAAACCGTTATTCTTGATTTGTTTCGGAAGCAGATAACGCTGCGCGATATTTGTCTTCTCGTCTTCCGTGTAACCCGACAAGCGAATCACTTCCATCCTGTCCAGCAAGGCAGGCGGAATGTTGAAGGAGTTCGAGGTCGCGACGAACATCACATCCGACAAATCGAAATCGACTTCGACATAGTGGTCGGAGAATGTATGGTTCTGCTCAGGATCGAGCACTTCCAGCAAAGCCGATGCCGGATCGCCGCGGAAGTCCATGCCGAGCTTGTCGATCTCATCAAGCAGGAACAGAGGATTCCGAACCCCGGTTTTTGAAAGGCTTTGCAAAATCTTGCCTGGCATGGAGCCGATATAGGTACGGCGATGCCCGCGAATTTCTGCTTCGTCGCGCACGCCACCCAAAGCCATGCGCACGAATTTGCGATTTGTTGCCCGAGCGATCGATTGCCCCAGGGATGTCTTACCAACGCCCGGAGGTCCGACAAAACACAGGATAGGCGCTTTGACCTTTTCTACGCGCTGTTGAACTGCAAGATACTCAAGAATGCGTTCCTTGATCTTATCAAGTCCGTAGTGATCGTCTTCCAGCACTTTTTCGGCATGCACCAGATCGTTGTTGACCTTGGATTTTTTCTTCCATGGCAAGCCAACCAGTGTGTCGATATAATTGCGCACCACGGTCGCTTCAGCGGACATGGGCGACATCATCTTGAGCTTCTTCAGCTCGTTCTGAGCTTTTTCACGCGCCTCTTTCGGCATCTTGGCGGCGACGATCTTTTTCTCGAGCTCTTCCAGCTCGGCACCTTCTTCGCCTTCGCCAAGCTCTTTCTGAATAGCCTTGACCTGTTCATTCAGGTAGTACTCGCGCTGCGATTTTTCCATCTGACGCTTGACGCGTCCGCGAATACGCTTTTCCACCTGGAGAATATCAAGCTCGCCTTCAAGCTGGCCGAGCAAATGCTCATGACGCTTGGCGACATTGAATATCTCAAGAATGATCTGCTTTTGTTCCAGCTTGAGCGGCAGATGTGCCGCGATGGTATCGGCCAGCCGTCCTGCATCGTCGATGCCGGCCAGGGAAGTCAGGATTTCCGGAGGGATTTTCTTGTTCAGCTTTACATATTGATCGAACTGCTGAACGATGGCGCGACGCATCGCCTCCACTTCGGCTTCATCGCCGGCCTCGGACTCCACCGGAGTCAGATCGGCGACAAAATGGCTTTCCAGTTCGTCGATTTTATGGATTCGTGCACGTTGTGCACCTTCCACCAGCACTTTGACCGTGCCATCCGGCAGCTTCAACATCTGAAGGATGTTTGCTACACAACCGATTTCGTAAATGTCGTTTGCAGATGGTTCATCCTTGGCAGCCGCTTTTTGCGCGGCCAGCATGATGCTCTTGCCCTGCTCCATTGCTGCTTCAAGGGCTTTGATCGATTTGGGACGACCAACGAATAGCGGAATCACCATATGGGGAAAGACTACAACGTCCCGCAAAGGCAATAACGGCAATTGAGTATGTTCAGTAAGTGCAGAGGTAGTCGTCATAGCGAGCCTTATCAAAAAACCTGTTTATGATGTTGGCGCGAGTTGGAAAAACACAAGCCCACACTTCAACAAAATTCACGCAGGCAACCGAATTACCAAATAAAAAAGCCACACACGAGTACCCTCGGGTGGCTTTACGATGGAAGCCTGTGTGATTGCTGATGGATCAAATTGTACTGCGTTTGTTTCAAAAATCCGTGTTTAAACGCGATTTTTTCCATATTCTTAGGATGTTCTTATCGTTTTAATACCGATTTAGTACAAGTTTGATTGTCACTGAATTATTTTGCCCCTGATACTTTAGGTTGTTCATGATAAATCAGCAAAGGTTTCGCGCCGTTGGTGATCGAGTTCTCATCGATGACCACCTTGGAGACATTTTGCAGATTCGGCAATTCAAACATGACTTCGAGCAAAGCGTGCTCGAGGATCGAACGCAGGCCGCGCGCACCTGTCTTGCGTGCAATGGCTTTACGTGCAATCGAATGAAGCGCCGCAGGTCTGACTTCTAATTCTGCACCTTCCATTTCAAGCAGTTTCGCATACTGCTTGATCAGCGCATTCTTCGGCTCCACGAGAATCTGGATCAGTGCTTCTTCATTCAATTCGTTGAGCGTGGCGACCACGGGCAAACGGCCAACCAGCTCCGGAATCAAGCCGAACTTGATCAAATCTTCGGGTTCCACATCCAGCAACACTTCACTTGCCGAACGCTCTTCCTGGCTTTTCACGCTGGCGGAAAATCCGATGCCGCTCTTCTCGGAACGGTTGGAAATGATTTTTGCCAAACCGTCAAATGCGCCGCCGCAGATGAACATGATATTGGTGGTGTCGATCTGAACAAAATCCTGGTTCGGATGCTTGCGGCCACCTTGCGGAGGCACCGAAGCCATCGTTCCTTCGATCAATTTCAGCAGCGCCTGCTGCACACCCTCGCCGGACACGTCCCGGGTAATGGACGGATTGTCAGACTTGCGCGAAATCTTGTCGATTTCGTCGATGTAGACAATACCTTTTTGCGCCTTTTCAACTTCGTAATTGCAATTCTGCAAAAGCTTCTGGATGATGTTTTCGACGTCCTCGCCGACATAGCCTGCTTCGGTAAGGGTTGTAGCGTCGGCAATGACGAACGGCACGTTCAGCATTCTGGCCAGTGTTTGCGCCAGCAATGTTTTTCCTGAACCGGTGGGGCCGACCAACAGGATATTGCTCTTTGCCAACTCGACTTCGTCTTTCTTGCCGAGGTGCTTCAGCCGCTTGTAATGGTTGTAGACGGCAACCGACAAGATGCGTTTCGCCTTTTCTTGCCCGATCACATACTGACCAAGCAATTCACAAATCTCCTGTGGGGTAGGCAAGTCGGATTTCGGTCCCGTCACCGATTCCGTGCTGGAAGCCTCATCGCGAATGATGTCATTGCATAAATCAATGCATTCATCACAGATAAAAACGGATGGACCAGCAATCAGCTTTTTGACTTCGTGCTGACTTTTGCCGCAAAAAGAGCAATAAAGCAATTTTTCGCCGCTAGAGGATTTTTTGTCGGACATGGATAAATTTCTGGGTAAATGGTAGTTTGATCTTACCTGCGAATTCAAAATTCGTCACGATGCTACGCAAGAATTTGGCCACATGGACCGTATTTCGTCGCCATAAAGCAAAACGCCCGAATCGAACAGCAATCCGGGCGTGTTGCGTAGTAAAGGACGGTAAAGACCTTTAAGCCCGGCTGACAAGCACCTTGTCGATCAGACCATAGTCTGCAGCCTGATCGGCCGACATGAAGTTGTCACGATCCGTATCTCTGCTGATCTGCTCAACTGATCTTCCAGTTTTTTCGGCCAGAATCAAATTCAGGCGTTCGCGCAGGTACAGAATTTCACGCGCCTGGATTTCAATATCAGACGCCTGGCCTTGGGCACCGCCCAACGGCTGATGAATCATGATACGCGAATTAGGCAAAGAAAACCGCTTGCCCTTGGCGCCGGCTGACAAAAGGAATGCACCCATCGATGCAGCGAGGCCGGTACAAAGGGTCGACACATCGGGCTTGATGAACTGCATCGTGTCATAAATCGCCATACCTGCGGAAACCGAACCGCCCGGGGAATTAATATACAAGGAAATATCCTTGTCCGGATTTTCGCTTTCCAGGAACAGCATCTGGGCGACAATCAGGTTGGCGGTATGGTCATTAACCGGACCGACCAGAAAGATCACGCGCTCCTTCAGCAAGCGCGAATAGATATCATAGGCGCGTTCGCCGCGACCGCTTTGCTCGATAACCATCGGCACCATGCCGAGCATCTCGGTCTCCAGTGCGGAATTTCTAATTATCCCTGTCATGTGCTTTCCTTATCGAGAGCGCACAAGCGCATTAAGCCTGTGCGTTATTGCCCATCAATTCATCAAATGCAACCGGCTTCTCAGTCACCTTTGCTTTGCTCAAAACGTAGTTAACGACGTTTTCTTCCAAAACAAGGGCCTCGACTTCAGCAAGGCGATTACGATCACTGTAATAATACTTTACTACCTGCTGTGGATCCTCATAGGCTTTCGCGAAGTCATCGACCTGGGCCTTCACCTGGTCCGGCGTTGCCTGCAGGTTGTTGGCCTTGACCAATTCGGCCAGGATCAATCCCAGACGCACGCGCCGCTCTGCCTGCGCAGTGAACAATTCCGGCGGGAACGGCATGTCTTTTACGTTCATTCCGCGCTGCGCCATATCCTGGCGGGTCATTTCCATCAAACGACCGACTTCCTGGTCGACCAGCACTTTGGGAACATCAAGCTCGCTGACCTTGATCAGCGCGTCCATGACAACATCCTTGTTCTTCGATTTCAGGCGATTGCCGATTTCACGCTCCAGATTTGCACGGATATCTTCACGCATCTTTTGCAGATCGCCGTTTTCAATGCCCAATGACTTTGCAAACTCGGTATCGACTTCAGGCATGTGCGCCCATTCGATCTTCTTCAGCGTAATGGTGAACTCGGCCGTTTTGCCTGCAACGTCCTTGCCGTGGTAATCGTCCGGGAAGGACAGGGGAAATGTTTTTGTCTCGCCCACTTTCAGGCCACGCGTGCCGGCTTCGAATTCAGGCAACATGCGACCTTCGCCGAGCACGAATACGAAATCCTCAGACTTTCCGCCTTCGAATTCCACGCCGTCAATCTTGCCGACAAAATCGATTGTGACGCGATCGCCATCTTTTGCAGACAGGTCTGAACCGCCGTCGCCATGGTCGCTTTGTTCGCCTTTGACATGAAAATGTGCGCGCTGTTTGCGCAGGATGTCGATGGTCTTGTCGATTTCCGCATCGGTCACTTCCGACTTGATTTTTTCGACTTCAACGCCGGCCAGATCCCCAAACTTGACTTCCGGATACACCTCGAACGTAGCGTCGAACACGACTGCACCATCCGCTGCGGCATCCTGCTTCGGCTCGATCTTCGGGTAGCCCGCCACGCGAAGATTATTTTCGCTCGCTGCTGCCGAGAATGCGCGGCCGACCTGGTCGTTCAGAACCTCGTTCTCAACTTGCATGCCGTATTGGGCCGCAACCATCTTCATCGGGACTTTGCCAGGGCGAAAGCCCGGTGCCTTTGCCGTACGGGCACGAATTTTCAAGCGCTTTTCCACTTCGGCTTGTACATCCGCCAAAGGTAATTTAATGGTGATGCGCCGCTCAAGCTTTTCCAAAGTTTCGACTGCAGTTGCCATGTGAATCGTCCAATAATTAAGTATTCTGTGGTGCGAGGAGGGGGACTCGAACCCCCACACCATTGCTGGCGTCAGGACCTAAACCTGGTGCGTCTACCAATTTCGCCATCCTCGCGGAATGTGCGCCGGCGCAAAAGCAAAGGGCGACCCAGAAGCGAAAAATCGGTCGCCCTACTCTGCCTTTGCCAGTGGCTCTTCTACTTCAAGCGCGCATTTTACTGGATTTTTTGGGAAATCGTTTTGCTTTTTGACAGATTACTCACAAGAAGGAGGCCGAAACCGCCTTTCTTGCCGATTTAACTATTTGCCGTGCTCGCTCGTGGCTTTACAGCTGCCGCAGCGCCGCGGATATTAACAAAATGAATAGATGCCGCCCCATGTTATCGGTATGATTGCGACTTCCAATGCAGCCATCCGGCAGTACATGAGTCAGGTGCTGGCCATAAAAATATAACCCGTTCAAACATGATGCAATGCCAGGCTCGTAACCAGGAGAAGACCGAGTGCCTATTCATTTCTTCAGCTTTCTTCCCTCTCATGATTGAACTCATAAAACTCGCTGTTCATGCCGGTTGACCATTACGAAAATTTCCCTGTCGCGTCGCTTCTGCTGCCGGCACATTTGCGCGGTGCGGTAGAAGTCATCTATGCCTTTGCGAGGACGGCGGACGACCTGGCCGATGAAGGGGATGCGTTGCCGGACGCCCGGCTGGACGCGTTAAATGCATATGAGGCGCAACTTGATTTGATCGGGCAAGGCTCACCGCCTACAGCCCCGCTCTTTCGGGATCTGGCACGGGTCATCAAGGAATTTGATTTGCCCATGTCCGCATTTTACGATTTGCTTTCGGCTTTTAAGCAGGACGTTGTAACGCTTCGCTATGCAAACTACGATGCCTTGCTCGATTATTGCCGGCGTTCGGCGGATCCGGTCGGACGCCTGATGCTGCATCTTTATCGGGCAGCCAGCAAAGAGAATCTGGTCAAGGCCGATGCGATCTGTTCAGCTCTTCAGCTGATCAATTTCTGGCAGGATGTTGCGATAGACTGGAATAAGCGGCGCATCTATATTCCTCAAGAGGATATGCATGCTTTCGACGTGACGGAAACAAGCATTTCCGAGCAAATCGTTGATCCGGACTGGCAGCGGCTCATGCAGTTTGAGGTCGGGCGCGCACGAGCATTGATGTTGTCTGGCGCTCCACTTGCATCGCATCTTCCGGGGCGGATCGGGTGGGAATTGCGCCTTGTGGTTCAGGGCGGTCTGCGTATCCTGGAAAAAATCGAATCGGTGGGCTATGACGTGTTTCGGAAGCGACCTCGCCTGGAAAAAGCGGACTGGATCTGCATTGCCTGGCGGGCTCTGCGAATGAAATCGTGCAAGCAGAAGCAGGATTAATCACCGCTTGTGCATACGCGTGTACCGCCGTGCAGATATCCGTAAAAAGAACGCTTTCCTCCGCACAGATGATGCCTCCTTCATAAAACTCGGCTAGCATAGCGACTTTTCGGACAGCAAAATTTCAACTCCATGTCCCCCGACGAATATTGCCAGCAGAAAGCCGCTCAAAGCGGTTCGAGCTTTTATTACAGTTTCCTATTCCTTCCGCCAGAACGGCGCCGCGCAATTACGGCGCTCTATGCGTTTTGTCGCGAGGTCGACGATACCGTCGACGACACGGCAGACACCGCCGTAGCCAGAACCAAGCTGAGCTGGTGGCGTAATGAAATCAACTCCATGCTGAACGGTTCTCCTTCGCACCCGGTCACAAAAGCCCTGGAACCGCATGTCGCCACGTATTCGCTCGAGGGCAAGCATCTGCAGGCCATTATCGACGGCATGGAAATGGATTTGAATCAGACCCGTTATCTCGACTATGCAGGCCTTCAACACTACTGCTGGCATGTGGCAAGCGTGGTGGGAATCCTTTCGGCAAGCATTTTCGGCGCGCGCAATAAACAGACTTTTGCCTATGCGGAAAAATTGGGGCTCGCATTCCAGCTTACCAACATCATCCGCGATGTGGGAGAAGACGCACGAAAAGGAAGGATTTATCTCCCGGTCAGCGAGCTTCAGCAATTTGGGGTCACCGCCGCAGACATTCTGAATGCCAGGCATACGGACAATTTTGAGAAGCTCATGCGCTTCCAGGCAGAGCGCGCGCATCGCTGCTATGAAGAAGCATTGGCGTTATTACCTCACGAAGACCGCCGCGCGCAGAGGCCTGGCCTGATCATGGCATCCATCTATCGTGCCGTCCTGAATGAAATCGAGCATGACGGTTTCCATGTACTCAACCAGCGCATTTCCCTGACGCCTATCCGCAAACTCTGGCTTGCCTGGAAAACCTATGTCAAGGGCTGATTCGCCCAATTCCCTACGCGTAGCGGTTGTCGGAGCAGGTTGGGCCGGCTGCGCCGCCGCGGTCGAATTAGTGCGGCAGGGACACCAAGTCACTCTGTTCGAGGCATCGAGAACCTTAGGCGGACGTGCCCGCCGGGTACAGATAGGGCAGGCTCTTCTCGATAACGGTCAGCATATTTTGCTGGCGGCCTATACGCAAGCCCTCGGACTGATGCGCGAAGTCGGGATCAGTTTAGACGACGCGGTAATGCGCCTGCCGCTGCAGATGCGCTATCCCGCTTTCGACGACGGCATGGATTTCGTTGCCGCACGATTGCCAGCGCCACTGCACCTGGCAGTTGCGACTCTGCGTGCGAAGGGTCTGGGAAGCGAAGACAAGCTGGCACTGGCGCGGTTTTCAAGCGCCGCACGCTGGATGAACTGGGGCCTCAATCAGGACTGCAGCGTCAGCGAATTGCTGGATCGGTTCGATCAGCCGGACAGACTGATCAGGTTGATGTGGCGTCCACTATGCATAGCCGCCCTCACCACGCCGCCCGAACGCGCTTCTGCCCAGGTATTTCTGAATGTACTGCGGGATAGCCTCGGAGCAAGGCGCGCCGCTTCCGACATGCTGCTGCCAAGGGCAGACCTTACTGCTCTATTTCCCGAATGCGCGGCACGTTATATTGAACAGCATGAAAGCAAGGTTTTGCTGGGGGCTTCAGTTCAGGCGATACACCGGGCCGGCGATGGATGGCAATTGGATTTCAGCGGCCGTGATGCAGGAAGCGAATCATTCGACGGCGTAGTGATTGCCACGCCCCCCTGGCAAGCGGCAGTCTTGCTGAATGAGAAGGCGGACACGACCATGCTCGAATCCCTGCAGTACGAATCCATTTCTACCTGTTATCTGCAATATTCGTCCGCGCTGCGTCTGCCCTCGCCATTTTTTGCCCTCGCGGAAAACCCTGAACAGAATAAATGGGCGCAGTTCGTATTTGATCGCGGCCAGCTTCATGCATCGAATGACGGTTTGCTTGCAGCGGTGATTAGTTCATCTCAAGAAGCAAGCAGCGCCGGGCACGATGCTCTGGCTTCATCGGTTGCATTGCAGCTTGCCCAGGCATTCCGTATGCCAGAACTTGCGTATCCCGATTGGACCAAGGTCATCACCGAAAAGCGTGCCGGCTTCTCCTGCGCCCCTTCTCTCCTGCGGCCCGGGAACGAAACCGGTGTGCGAGGCCTCGTACTTGCCGGGGACTATACCGCTGGTGATTATCCGGCCACACTTGAAGGCGCTGCACGAAGCGGAATCAAAGCAGCCGGCATACTGGCGAACATGCGCGGGTGAATGGGCCGATCTGCTTGTTTCATTCGAATTCGCGAATTCGGCTCATTGCCTGGTCGATGCGCTCGACCGCAATGATCGTCAGGCCCTCGATTTTCTGTTTCGGTGCATTTGCCTTTGGAATCATCGCGATCGAGAATCCGAGCTTTGCCGCCTCGCGCAGGCGTTCCTGGCCACGCGGTGCCGGACGGATTTCGCCTGCAAGACCGACCTCGCCAAAAACGACCAGTCCGCGCGGCAGGGGCTTGTTCCGCATCGACGAGTGAATCGCCAGGAGTACGGGGAGATCCGCAGCGGGCTCGGTGATCTTTACTCCACCGACCGCATTGATGAACACATCCTGATCGAATGCCGCAATTCCGGCATGCCGGTGCAGCACTGCCAGCAGCATGGCAAGCCGGTTCTGCTCGAGGCCGACGGAAAGTCGTCTTGCATTCGGCACGTGGGAAGTATCGACCAGGGCCTGTATCTCCACGAGCAAAGGCCGGGTTCCTTCCTGTGTGACCATTACGCAGGATCCGGCCACCTGATTATCGTGCTGCGAAAGAAACAAGGCTGAAGGATTGGAAACTCCTTTCAGGCCTTTTTCGCTCATTGCAAATACGCCCAGTTCGTTTACCGCGCCGAAACGGTTCTTGAATGCGCGCACGAGGCGAAAACTGGAATGCGTGTCGCCCTCGAAGTAGAGCACGGTATCGACGATATGCTCCAGCACGCGCGGTCCGGCAAGTGCACCCTCTTTTGTTACATGCCCCACCATGATCACGGTAATTCCGGACTGTTTGGCCACACGGGTCAGTTGGGCCGCGCATTCCCTCACCTGCGCAACGGATCCGGGTGCGGAGCTCAGTGCATCGGAGTAAATCGTCTGGATGGAGTCGATTACCGCTACCTGAGGTTTTTCCTCGGCGAGTGTATTCAGAATTTTTTCAAGCTGAATCTCGGCTTGCAGCTTGAGGTCCTTTGCATCCACGGCAAGTCGCTTCGCGCGCAATGCGATCTGTGCGCCTGATTCTTCGCCGCTGACATACAGGACGCTCTTCAGCTTCGAGATATTGGCCAGCGCCTGCAATAGCAATGTCGATTTGCCAATGCCAGGGTCTCCGCCGATCAGGACCACGCCGCCGGCAACCAAACCACCTCCAAGTACCCGGTCGAATTCGTCAATTCCCGTTCCGAAGCGCGGTACATCAATTGCCTCTATGTCAGCAAGGCTCAGTACAGGCGAGGTTTGCGCCAGGCCCTGGTGCTGTACCGAAAAGCGATTTCCGGCCGGCTCCACAATGGTTTCCACCATCGTATTCCACTGCCTGCACGACGGGCATTGTCCGCTCCATTTATTGCTGACTCCGCCGCATTCCGTACAGGTGTAATTGGTTTTCTGCTTCGCCATCAGGTGAACAAGCCTTTCATAAGCGGGAACGACAGCCTAAGCCGGAATGCGCCGCACCCTGGGGGTCAAAGCGCACATCAATTCATATCCGATAGTACCTGCGGCACGGGCAACCTCGTCGATCGGCAGGGAATCACCCCAAAGGATTACTTTGCTTCCGATATGCGCATCGGGAACAGATGTCAAATCGACATTCATCATGTCCATTGAGATACGCCCGAGCACCTGGGTTTTACTTCCCTCGACCAGAACAGGGGTCCCGGATGGCGCATGGCGCGGATATCCGTCGGCATAGCCGCATGCAACCACGCCTATTCTCATGGTCCGCTCGGCAACGAACAGACTGCCATAACCCATAGCTTCGCCAGGAAGGACATTTTGTATGCCGATAATTTCGCTTTCCAGCCTCATTGCGGGTTTCAGTCCTAGTTCGGCTGCGCTTTTTCCTCCCGGCGATGCGCCATACAGCATGATGCCGGGCCGTATCCAGTCGCCTTGCATATCCTGGTGCATGAGAATCGCAGCCGAATTGGCACAGCTTCGCTCTCCGGGAAGATTTTTCGAAGTCTCTTGAAAGACACGCATTTGTTCAGCGACGGAAAGTACTCCATGCGTCGCAAATTCCGCATTTGCAAAATGGGTGATCAATGCAATTTTTTTCACCGACTTGCAGGCGGCCAAACGTTCGAATGCCTTCCGGAATTGCGCAGGTTTCAGGCCGAGCCGGTTCATGCCGCTGTTCATTTTCAGATGCACTTCAAGCCCTATCGCATCGGCGCTCTTTTCAAGGATTTCCAATTGTTCTTCGCAATGAACAACGGTCTCGAGACGATATTCTTTTATTATCTTCAAATCCTCAGGCTGGAAAAAACCTTCAAGCAGCAGAATAGGTTTGGTCCATCCCAGTTCACGCAGCTGTACCGCGCTTTCGAGTTCAATCAATGCCAGCCCATCGGCTGCTGCAAACCCGCGCATGCCGTTATTCAATCCATGGCCATATGCATTAGCCTTCACCACTGCCCATGTTTTGGAATGCGGAACACAAGATTTGGCCAATGCAAGGTTAAACTGCATTGCATCAATATCAATTATTGCGGAGAGCGGTCTAGGCATAGATGAAAAAGAAATAGGTTCACTCGACATTTTACCGGACATCCTTGCCGCTGAAGAAATGCAGTTTTGCGCGGATTTCATGGTATAAAGCAAGCCAAAGATATTTTGCTGAACTTAACATGCGCATGAATCGCGGCTTTTATTCCATCATGGCGGCGCAGTTTTTTTCGTCGCTTGCGGATAATGCCCTGCTAATCACGGCTATTGCATTGCTTGCTTCACTTGAGTCGCCTGCATGGATGACTCCGCTGCTAAAGCTATTCTTTGTATTGTCCTATGTCTTGCTGGCCGCCTTCGTAGGCGCTTTTGCGGATTCCCTTCCAAAGGGAAAAGTCATGCTCATTACAAACATGATCAAGATCTTCGGATGCTTGCTCATGTTTTTCAATGTCCATCCCTTGCTTTCCTATGCTATCGTCGGATTTGGCGCCGCCGCATATTCTCCGGCCAAGTACGGCATCCTGACTGAACTGCTTCCTCCGCATAAGCTTGTAGCTGCGAATGGCTGGATCGAAGGATTGACCGTCGCTTCCATTATCCTCGGCACGGTCATGGGCGGTGCATTGGTGAACGACTACATTGCGTCCCTCTTGCTGTCATTTGATTTTCCAGTGGTCGAAACCGGTATCGACACTTCAATAGAAGCGGCATTGGTTGTAATCGGCAGCGCCTATCTTCTTGCCGCGCTGTTCAATCTCAAGATACCTGAGACGGGCGCTCATTATCCACATCAGGAGCGCAACCCGATCAAATTGGTGGCGGATTTTGCCGGCTGCTTCACGACTCTCTGGAAAGACAAGCTGGGCCAGATTTCACTGGCAGTGACGACCCTGTTTTGGGGAGCAGGCGCGACGCTGCAGTTCATCGTATTGCGATGGGCGGAAAAATCGCTACATATGCCGCTCGACAAGGCCGCGATATTACAGGGTGTTGTCGCAATCGGTGTTGCCCTCGGCGCGGTTGCCGCCGCCAGATTCGTTCCGTTAAAGAAGTCGCTGTCTGTCATGCCGCTGGGCATTGTGATGGGATTTGTCGTGATCGCGATGACGCTGGTGACTAATCTATGGATTGCTTATATCCTGCTGATAATCATTGGTGCACTATCGGGTTATTTTGTCGTGCCGATGAATGCTTTGCTGCAGCATCGCGGTTATGTCCTCATGAGCGCAGGCCACTCCATCGCGGTACAGAATTTTAACGAGAATCTTTCCGTGCTCACCATGCTGGTGCTATACGCGCTCATGGTCATACTGAATATGAATGTCAACCTTATCATTATTCTTTTCGGTCTGTTCGTATCAGGGACAATGTATTTCGTCATGCGCAAGCACGCTGCAAATCAACGCGAGTTCGACTCCATAGGAACGATTGGTGAGCACAAACACTAAGAGTTAGAACGCTTATAGGAAAGGAACGTACAAATCCCATCCATGTTAATCCGGATACCTTAATAGTCCCTTAGCTTACTGGCTATTGTTCCGTTGTCCAGCCTTGTTCTGCCAATCATCCGGCACGATGAATCCGCGCTCCGTTTCAATGGCAAATCCCTGCTGCGGTTCGACTATCGCGACCAACACGGGCATGCTCTCATGTTGAAACTTATTGAAAAGAGCTTCAGTTAAGCGCTCCTTATTCAATACTTGGTCCAGATAGGCCTTCTCCGGTGCCAACCAGCTTAATCTTGGCAAGATGAGATATTGCTGTTCAGTCCGAGCGGTTAATTCGGAAATCGTGCACCAGAATCCCCGGCAGTGATCATTAGCCAAGCCCAATTCTGCGGCATCCGGCATTTCATCTTCATGATAAAACAGCCAACCCTTGATCAGAGCTTTCGCCATTCCTACCTGCCTTGAAAGCTGAATTTGTGCAGCGGGATGTTGCCCCAGCATGAGCTGCTTATCAATTATCTTCCTGACCTTCAGTCCCAGAGTGTCCGCAAGATTTGGCCCAATAAAATAGTCCATGCCATGTGAAAAGCCGGATGGTCCGATTCTTGTTCTAAGAAGATAGAATTTCGTTGCCAGTTCCAGATGCAGAACTGAATTGCCGTGTGTATGTCCGAGCGAATCTGCGTAATCAAGCAGAAAGTCGAACTCTCCGATTGTCTCCTGATTTGCGCCGCGCACTTGCAACCCATGCGAGATCAGGCTTCCTTCATGCGTAAAATAAAATGCCATCAAGCGCTCGGCATATCGGCCCAAGCGGGTGAAAGAATGCAAATTGAGCCATGCATGCAATGGCTGCGGACAAGCATCCAGCTCTTTCAGCCATTGCCGGATAAATCCAAAATTGACGTCCAGTGTTCCAATCTTGCCTTGCCATTGCGGCGCGGCAGGCGCAAGCAGATCCGGCGCATCGAGCAACCATGCGAGTGATCGCACATGCTGATCGCTCAGGAATCCCCATCGGTCATGGAAAGAATATTGAAAGCGACGGTTGGGCTTATCGGGAAACGTCGCCATAGGTACGCATGGCCAGGCACAAGTCGCTCCATGCTTTGCCTTTTTCGGATAATTTGCGAAGCAGATAAGCAGGGTGATAAGTCACTATCAGCGGAAGATCACGATATTGGTGCACCCTACCGCGCAACTTTGTCACCGGCGTATCCGAATCCAGTCCAAGCAGGGAAATGGCCGCGGTCTTTCCTAATGCAATAATAATCTTGGGCTGTATGAGGTCAATCTGTCGCTCCAGATAAGGCCGGCATGCCTCTGCCTCATCCAATGCCGGTGGGCGGTCACGACCGTCGGGTCCAATCGGTCGGCATTTCACCGTATTGGCAATATAGGCGTTCTCTCCACGCCGAAGTCCGAGTGAAAGGAGCATGTTATCCAGCAGCTTGCCTGCAGGACCGACAAAAGGCTCTCCTTTTGCATCCTCGCTCCGCCCCGGACCTTCGCCGACGAAAAGCCAGCCCGCTTTTTCGTCGCCTACTCCAAAAACCGTCTTGGTACGCGTCTGGCACAAACGGCATTTGACGCAAGCAGCCACATTGTGTTTCAGTTCAGCCCAATCCATTCTGGCAACTTCGTCCGCTGCAGGTGCGGCTCCCAAGGTGGTTGCGGCATGAGGAACTTGCGCCTCATCTTTCAGATCGGTTAATGCCGTGGCCGGAATTGAAACTGCAAATGATTCAGATGGGATGTCTCGATCCCGGGACTTGTGATCGCCCGCAGGTGTACCGGCGGCAGAATCATGATTCGCCGAACGCTCATCAGCTTCCGGTCCGCGGCGTTTCCATACCGGCCCGATTCCCATTTCCTGAATAAAACGCGTGCGCCGATGATTCACGTTTACAACTCCAGTTTCATTACGAGGGCATCTTCACGTTTATTGTCGGGTGCCGGATAATAATTTTTCCGAGATCCGATTATCGCAAATCCGGCTTTTTGATAAACCGACAATGCACGCTGATTCGATGGCCTGACTTCAAGCAACAGGGATTGCATTTCATTTTGCCGCGCAATGTCCATGGCCTTTTCAAGCAAAAAGCGCCCGATCCCCCTTCCCTGCAAATCGGAACGAACCGTAATATTCAGCAAATGGGCTTCGTCGATTGCCAGCATCATCAGGAAATAACCCACAACCGCTCCAGAAACGTCATGGACAACCCAAGCCTCATATCCGCTTTCAATGGAATCGGTAAAATTTCCTCGCGTCCAGGGAAATGGATAAACTGCGTACTCGATCGATATTACCGCATTCAGATCGCTGACCCGCAGGGGTTCAAGCTTCATTGATGCGGGCGCAAACGAATCGGTGCTACGAGTCGGAACTGAGCTCATGCAATCAACCTGGCTGCGCGTTCAGCGCTCGTAAATGCCACCTTGTTCCGCAAATAGAAAGGCTGCGCATCCTGGACGCTTACTGCCAGCCCCTGACCTAGTTTGGCTTCAGCCAGCTCAACGATCTGGCTTGCATGGGGCACCGGTACCGCTTCCACGTACTGTGCACGAGCCAGCATTTCCTTGAATTTACCCCGGTATGCCGCAATGCCATTGCCGCATACCGCAGGGCTGCCGTCAAAGCGGATTGCGTCGGGCGAAGATAAAGCCGGTTCAAAGACGACATCCCATCCTGTCATATGGCGGTATTGTGCCCAATACACCTCGCCCATCCTGGCATCAAGAATGGATAGAACGTTTTCTGCTCCGGTAAGCTTTCTGCAGCCATGCGCCATTGCCTCCAGGGTGACAACCGGTACGACCGGCAAATCTGCGCCGAACGCGAGGCCCTGGGCGAGGCCGCACGCGGTTCGGACGCCGGTAAAGGAACCCGGGCCACTTCCGAACGCGATCGCATCGCAGCGCTCTATCACCATGCCCGCTTGCGCCAGCAGTTCGCGCACCAGAGGCAATACCGTCTGGGAGTGCGTTTGCACTCCGGAGGCTTCACGTTTTATGATTTCTCCGTTTATCGACAGCGCAACGGATGCGAGTTCACTGGAGGTCTCTATGGCAAGGATAATAGGCATGACGCTATTTTACCGTGTCGAAATGGGTTCATCAGCATGCATGGAAAATTCAAACGATAATTAATCGTCAACAATTCTCTTGCATTCATAGGATAAAATTAGGGTATGCCCTTTTATACGTTAGATTCAACCAATCGCAATGAGATTTCCAGCATCCTGTCCGAAGACAAATGGGTGATGGCATGCCTGTGTGCGGCATGGTGCGACGTATGCCGTCAATACCGCGCCGGCTTCGAGCAGCTGGCGAACGAGCATCCGGATAAATATTTCATCTGGATCGATATAGAAGACCAGGCGGATGTCGTAGGCGATTTCGATGTTGAAAATTTTCCTACGCTGCTGATCCAGCGTGCCGATACCGTCGCCTTTTTCGGAACCGTTCTACCGGAGATAAGACAGGCGAATAGGCTCTTGCTTGCCCAAACAGAGAAGACCCGGGATGAACTGCTTCGCGAAGTAAACAGCTCAGCAGAAAAAAAGGAATGGCAAAGCGAATGCAATTTGAGGCAACGGCTCGTCGTCCCAACCGGAGATTAAACTTCAGCTGCTTGCCACTGAAGTAGTGCGGCTCCATTTTGCAAAGGTATATCTTGCATCAAGCGATGTGAATAAAGGACCAATCGCCGAAAAGCAATCAGATATGAAAAATCCCCGTCATGCGGGGATTTTTTTATGCCTCAAGCAAGTCCGTATTACAACGGTTGAATGTTGGAAGCCTGCTTGCCCTTCGGGCCTGCGGTCACTTCGAACGAAACGCGCTGATTTTCCTTGAGAGACTTGAATCCGTTGCTCTGAATCGCCGAGAAATGCGCGAACAGATCTTCACCACCGCCATCAGGAGTGATAAAGCCAAAACCTTTGGAGTCATTGAACCATTTTACAATACCAGTTGCCATTAAATTTCCTATTTCAGTTAATTGGGCTAGCGCCCGTTGGATCGCTTTCAACCAAGTACGGAAGGACAGACTGATACTGCACGACGGATACTCGAATCTAAACGACGAGCCATTATACTGGATAAATAGAAAATTAGATGAACGCGGCTTAATCCAAACTGATGCAGTTTGATAAATATCATACTTTTCATATTTGTCGTTCTTGTCCCTGACTCTCGTACTTGCTGCACTCGACCAAATCGCCGCAGTTCCGCTTTTTCTTGGTTAAGCTCAAAAGCCTGAGCTCTTTACACGGGCATAACTGGCAAACTCATTAACGATTGCTGGAAGGCAGACCAAATGCGCGTTACAGAAGACTCTCGTAATTCCAAGGGCGTTTCGCTACCAGCTCCCCAGGATAAACATTCGGGTCTGCCCTATGGATTGAAGCGGACCTTGAAAGATACTTTTGGCTTGACCGAGCTGCGCCCGGGCCAGCGTGCCGTCATCGACAGCGTACTGGACGGGCACAATACCTTGGCAATCATGCCTACCGGAAGCGGAAAGTCGCTCTGTTATCAGTTGCCGGCACTGCGAATGCCGGGAATGACAATTGTCGTGTCACCGCTGATCGCTCTTATGAAGGACCAGGCAGAGAAGCTGGAGGATATCGGAGTCGATACGGCACAGCTCAACAGCACCTTGAACGTCGAAGAAGAAAAAACTGCACTTGAAGACGTTGAGCAGGAAAACAAGGAAATCGTGTTTGTGACTCCTGAGCGCCTTGCGACGCCGGAATTCCTGAGCACATTACGGCAGGGGAAAATCGACTTGCTCGTCATCGACGAGGCACATTGCATTTCCAAATGGGGGCATGATTTCAGGCCCTCCTATCTCATGTTGCAGGGAGCGCTTCAGTCTCTTGGACACCCACCGGTCCTGGCATTGACCGCTACCGCCACCAAAGAAGTCATCGAGGATATCGCACACCAGCTTGGCATCGCCGATATGAGGATAGTCAATACAGGTATTTATCGGCCGAACCTGCATTACAGCGTTGTTCACGCCACCAGCGAAGAAGAGAAAATTAAACTGGCTGTTGAAATCGTACAAAACTCCGATGGATGCGGAATTATCTATGCGGCCACGATTAGAACCGCCGAACAGATCCATGCCGCATTACTGCACGCGGGCGAGAATCCGTCCATCTACCATGGACAAATGCCGACCAAGCAAAGAACCTGTAATCAGGATCTCTTTATGGAAGGACACAGCCGAATCATGGTGGCAACAAATGCTTTCGGCATGGGAATCGACAAGCCCGACATTCGCTTTGTTTTGCATTTTCATATCCCCGCCAGCCTGGAGGCCTATTACCAGGAATCGGGACGTGCCGG
This sequence comes from Keguizhuia sedimenti, assembly GCA_030715135.1. Taxonomy (GTDB): domain Bacteria; phylum Pseudomonadota; class Gammaproteobacteria; order Burkholderiales; family Burkholderiaceae_D; genus Keguizhuia; species Keguizhuia sedimenti. The sequence continues at coordinate 125,100 of JAUYVH010000004.1, forward strand.
ACGCGACGGCCAAAACGCGGCATGCATCCTTCTTTACCATACAGGCGACAAACGCGTGCAGCAATTTTTCCTGGCGAAGCATTATCCCGACGCATCTGCGATTGCACCCGTCTATTCAGTTCTGAAAACATTGGCTAGCCATGAAGAGGCTGTTTCCATTTCAGCGCTTCATAAAGAGCTGGAACAAGATTATTCCCTCTTGAAGCTCCAGGTGATTCTTAAGCTGCTTATCGACGGAGGTATCGCTGACCAGAACGATGCGCTCGAATACCGTGTCCTGGATAAAAATGCAAAAACCTCCAAGCTGGAACAGCTGGCGGAGACCTACTCGCATAAAAAAGAGAATGACCGGAAGTCCCTGGAGCGCATGGTGTTTTATGCGCAAACCGGATTCTGTCGCTGGAAGGTGATGCTGGAGTACTTCGATGAAACTGCGGATTGGGAGCGCTGTGGAAACTGCGATAATTGCCTGCATCCTCCTGAGGAATCACTTAGCATGCCTATGGAGCTGCCTGACGAGACCTTGCGCAAGCCAGACGTCCCTGTCCAAAGAAACACTACCTTCTCGAAAGGTGAAAATGTAATGGTGCCAAAATACGGAGTCGGCCAGGTAGTGTCTTCCGAAAACGACCAGATAAAAATTGTTTTCCCCAATAGCCAGACCCGGACTTTTCTGGCCCGATATGTGAAGAAGAGCGACAAAGCTGCCGACAATTCGCAATAAGCCAGGCAAACCACCGTACCGTGGTTAAAAAGCAGCGCAGTTTCGCCTTGATTATTGGACAACTTAGCGGGATAAAAAGATGCCGGTTCGTTCGAACCGGCATCTTTGCAGTATGGGCTTGATCAGAGGTCACGTCTGCGTAAAATGCTCCAGCTGCAAATCAATGATGTGCGGACATCAATGCGCGTACATGCGCCGCCGTGCTGCTGGCCAAACCACCCAGGCTATATCCCCCTTCGAGTATTGAAACAATGCGTCCCTGGCAGGTTTCATCGGCGATTTTCATCAGTTCTTCGGTAATCCACCGGTAATCGTCATCCTGCAGATTGAGACCTGCCAATGGGTCCGAGTGATGAGCATCGAAACCTGCCGAGATAATGATCAGTTCCGGGTTGAACTGCCTGATCGCAGGAAGCATTTCGGCTTCAATGCGCGAACGGAACAATGCCGAATCGCATCCCGGTGGCAACGGCACGTTAACGATATTATTGGCGACACCCGTTTCCTTTTTCGACCCTGTTCCGGGATAAAGAGGAGACTGATGGCTGGATGCGTAGAACAGTTCGGGACGACTATAGAACGCCGCCTGCGTTCCATTACCGTGGTGAACGTCAAAATCGATTACGGCCACACGTTCCAGCTTATGCACTTCATAAGCATAGGCTGCTGCGATCGCCGCCTGGTTGAAAATGCAGAAACCCATGGCGCGATCCGGTTCGGCGTGATGGCCGCAGGGGCGCGTCGCGCAAAATACGTTGTCGGCTTCGCGATTCATGACAGCATCGACGCCAGCGCATGCAGCTCCCACGCAGCGCATGACTGCCTCCCATGAACCGGGAGACATGACCGTATCACCTGCGTCCAGTGCTACGTACCCATTTTTGGGAACATTATGTTCTACCTGATCAACGAAATCCGGATCATGGATCAATACCACCTGATCACGCGTTCCCATGGGAGCGTCCCGCCACTCGAGCGAGGAAAATTCAGGCCCCTGCAGGGCACTCAGCACCGCCTTCAGCCGCTCCGGAGATTCAGGATGGCTCGGGCCTGGACGATGCTCAAAGCATGCGGAATGGGAATAAATAAGTGTTGTCATAATATGTTCTTTCGCCTATTCGTAGCGTCTAGCTTCCATTTAATAAGATATCTATAAAACAGATCAATATATTGAATATATTATAAAGTACGAACGGAATCCCGATAAATCATGCGTAAATTATGCGGATCCGCGTTGAACGATTTCTCAACTATTAATGTGCTTCGAGGGCTTCCTGAAACCCTGCACGCGCATCAACAACACGTTCGGTTCAATCCAATTTTCTGCTTAGCCTGTTAAAATTTGCTCAACTTGAGAGTTTTGATGAGTTAGTTTGCGGTTTCCCTGACCACATGAATGGTCCTGCTTATCCACAATAAGGAATAACAAATGTTCTTAGCACGGTTTCTGCATATAGTAGGGTTCACAATCTGGGTCGGCGGAATGTTCTTTGCCTATATGTCGCTGCGTCCGATTGCAGCGTCGCGGCTTGAACCAGAAATGCGTTTGCGGCTATGGGAAGGCGTACTTGAAAAATTTTTCTTTTGGGTATGGATTTCGGTTGCGGCGATTCTCTTTAGCGGAATCTATATGATGGCTCAAATCGGACGACCGCCAGCCTATGTATCGCTAATGTTCGTCATCGGCATCATCATGATGGCAATTTTCGCCCATGTATTTTTTGCACCGTTCAAGCGATTAAGAAATGCGGTGGCGGAAAACGATTGGCAAAAGGGATCTGCTGCCCTTTCTCAAATTCGCACTCTCGTTGGAATTAATCTTATCCTAGGTTTCGTGACCATCGCTGCCGGCTCCTTGGGCAGGATAATGGGGTAGCCTGAGGTTGACGCACCAGACTTGACAGTATGGTGCTCACGAAACTTCGGCGTTTTCGACAAATGCAAAGGCGTTGATGCTGACTCTCATCCTTAAACAGGATAAGTCCGCAGCAGGCAGGCTAATGAATATCTTCACTCGTGACGAAAACAGGGCTGACTCCTGCACGTATCAAGCGTTCGGCAGCAGCGTAAATTTTCGTCTGTCCTCTGTCAAAAGGAGATGAATTGGTTGCTACATCTTCGACTATGCCAAAGTGATCTTTCAGTGCATCCATGCTGATACTGCAGATTACGGATTTTCCATCCACTAGGGCTTCGAACATTAGCCCCCCGTCTGCCATCGGGATTTTTCTGCCAGTAAATTGAATATCCATAATCGCTCTCTAGAAAAAACAATATGTTAACATTTTTAGCGATATGGCTTCCATCAAATACTCATGGAGAGAATTTAACTACATGAACATAAATATAGGGATTGCCGATTAGTTTCTTGCCCGTACAAACCGTTCTCTACAGCCATTTTTTAACGCCCCAAATTCTTTATTAACTGCTTACTTCCCAAAAAGTTTTAGCGCTGTTATAATTGCGGCTTACGCGGCTGTAGCTCAGCTGGATAGAGTACTTGGCTACGAACCAAGGGGTCGTGGGTTCGATTCCTGCCAGCCGCACCATCAATACAAAAACGGATTAGCGCCACAAGCACTAATCCGTTTTTCTTTGTAGCGTCCGGTTCCGTCCGTGAAGGGTCGCTTAATCTTCAGCTTGCGCCCATTTCCTTCCGCCTGAAAATCTCTCTCGGATAAGCAAGCTTAATCCCGGCAATATACTGGCAATGTGCCGCCGATCCTGCCATACGGTTTCACGCCAGGATCCGGCAAGGTCTATTTTTCATTGTTTATAACTACGGGTTCCGTGTATTCACCGGGAGGAGGATTCCTCAAATAACGGGTCGCTCTCGCAATCTGTTCCAAAGGTACCTTGGGCGTCCGGTCAGCATAGAGCAAGCCATTGGCTTCCTGGAAGGTATCCGCAAACTGCGTATAACAGTATCCGCTGAAAATGGTGGTGTTGTTGACCACTTCCAGAAGTCGCGCATAATTTCGAAGCAAGTCGTCTTCCGTTGCAACTTTTGAATATCCCCAGTCTTTTTTCGCGTTTGGATTCGAACTTTTACTGAAGGCGATGCCGCCGAATTCAGTCAGCATGATTGGCTGGCCTCTATGGGGATAGCCGTCGAGCGTAAGGATCCGCCCGCCTGGACGCCGTCTATCGAACAGTTCCTGCGTTTGCGACGCCGAACCATACCGGGATAACAGTCCGTCCGGATTGGCATCATAGTCGTGGATGCCGAGAATATCGGTGGCAGAGGCCTCCCAACCGTCATTGCCAATGACCGGCCGCGTCGAGTCCAGCGTGCGGGTCATGTGATACAGGGCTTCCACGGCGTTGCGATGGGCCTGCATCGAAGTAAGATTGGGCACACCCCATGATTCGTTAAATGGCACCCATACGATAATGCAGGGATGACTGTAGTCACGGTCGATTACTTCAATCCATTCCCGCACCAGCCGTGTAACGGCCTGAGCGCTGAAACGATAGGCCGACGGCATTTCTTCCCATACCATCAAGCCAAGCTTGTCTGCCCAATACAGATAACGCGGGTTTTCGATCTTCTGATGCTTCCTTACTCCGTTGAAGCCCATTGCCTTGGCCAGCTCCACGTCGCGGCGCAATGCTTCGTCCGATGGTGCCGTCATCAAGGTATCGTCCCAGTACCCTTGGTCCAGCACGAGGCGCAACTGGTATGGGCGTCCATTCAGCATGAAGCGATCGCGGCTGATTGCAACCGAGCGCAATGCCGTATATGAGCGCACCCGATCCAGGATACGGTCGCCCTGCCACAGCGTGACTTCCGCGTCCAGCAAAGTCGGGCGCTCCGGGCTCCATAACAATTCGTTGCGGGAATCGTCGATTCCCGGATCGGACAATGCGATTTTTCGATGAGCTTCTCCACCGATCACCTTGTACCGATCGTCAGCCAATACTTTATGGTCGTGCGTAATTTTTACTTCGACCGTCAACTCGCCTTCTTGCGGCCCGGCCACCATTGCTTCGCAACCGATCTCGAATCCATCGAAATGCGGGGTCCAGCGCAATTTCTGTATATATGTAATGGGAACACGTTCAAGCCAGACGGTTTGCCAGATGCCTGTCGTACGCGGATACCAGATGGAATGCGCATCCAACTGCCAATCCTGCTTTCCGCGTGGTTTGGCAAGATCGAACGGATCGTCTTCGGCAAGGACCGTAACAACCTGCTGACCTGACGCTTTCAGCGCATGAGTAATTTCCGCAGCAAATGGTGTATGCCCTCCTTCATGCTCCACGACGAGCAGCCCATTCACCCAGACCCGCGCCCGGTAGTCCACGGCGCCAAAATGCAGAAATACTCGATCGCCTTCCGGCTTGATATCGAAATCCCGTTCATACCAGCACGCATGGTGAAATCCCCTGTCCCCTACGCCGCTGGTCTTGGACTCGGGTGGATAGGGCACCTTGATTTCATGCGTCCACTGAATCTGATCTGAGGGATGGTCAAATTCTCTTTTGTTGTCAAAGGTAAATTTCCATATACCATCAAGCGATTGCCAGTGCTCGCGCACCAATTGGGGACGTGGATATACGGTATCTGCCATGTGACTCCCTATTGATTTAATGAAGATGCCAATTTGAGTATCGCTCGAACGAGCCGTTCCCCGAGGCATGAAAAAGATTAGCCTTGAACGATCAAGGAAAATTCATGCAGGGCACCAAGGAGTCAATCCAGGCAAATATTTTTACGCTAACCCATTGCGATTGTTGGCATGGATTCCGATCTCCACGAAACCGTACTTTCCCGCAGGAATCGTTGGATCGCGCTTTCAAGTGGAGGCATGATCAATCCCCGTTCGCTGCCAAGTGCGGTCAGTCGCGTATTATCATCTTCGATCCTGACCAGGAGATCCGTCGACACTCCCGCTTCCTGCGCCACCTTGAAGGCCAGCCCGTGCCATGAAATTGCATCTTGATTTGCAAGATGCCAGACGCCGGTTTCGCCGTCGATCAAGAGATCCAGGGTTGCATGCACCAAGTCCGGAACATAGGTCGGCGATACCAGAACGCTGTCGTTTGCGTGGAAATGAAGTCCAGCCGATAAATCCCGCAATACGGCGTGCACGAAACTGTACCGGTCCCATGGTCCGAAAAATGCGCTCGTTCGGATGACCAGGGACTTCTTCCATACTGCCAGAACACGCGCCTCCGCATCTGCCTTGCTGCCTCCATATACGCAACTGGGGCGAACCGGGTCGCTTTCGACATATGCGCGGCCGCACTCTCCATCGAATACAAGATCTGAGGAAAACGTAACAAACGGAATCTCAAGTCTCGCACAGGCTCTTGCGAGATTTTCCGGGCCGAGCGCGTTTTCCTTATAGCAGCGCTCTGCATTATTTTCCGCTTCCGCCACGCGTACAAATCCGGCGGTATTGATCACTGCCCAAGGCCGATAGCGGCTCAGTACGTTTTCAACCGCTATCGGATCAGTGATGTCCATTTCCGAACGCTTGAGCAAGTCATGATCCAGTCCGCGATGCTGGCAAATTCGCGAAAAGGCGTGACCAAGTGTTCCGGTAGCTCCAGTGATCAACAATCTCCTTGGTGCGCCGATTAAACGCGGAATCCCGCTACGCGCCGGAGGCCGGTAATACCGTTCATCCCGTTTCCACCATCCATGCCGATCCAGCACGGGATGATCGAAGTTTCCTGTCGAGGCCAACGAAGCGGTCGCCGTCGCCAACGCAGTCGCGCGTGGTTCGGCGCTACGGATATCGAATACGCCCGGCTCGTAAAACCCGTTCTGCTGCGTCAAGAGGGTATTCCAGTCAGTTGCTCCGAACATGGACCATACTGTGACAGCACGAATGTCGGCTCCTTCGGATTTCAGTTTCAGGGCCGATTTCCAGACTTCCATGAGCCAGCGTAGCTGTTCATCCCGCGAGCAGCCATGATGTGCTTCCGTTACAGCCATCGGCAATCGGTATCGTTCCCAGGCTTCCTTTAAGCGAGCATAGGGTCCGATCTGATCGTGAGGCAAATCGACCCGCACCGCTTCCACATCTGCATACTGATGCCTTCCGTTTCCGGCATGATGATAGTGTGGATAATGTTCCAGGCGATGATCAAGAAAACGTTCGCTTGTCAGGTAATGGTTGATTCCAAGAATATCCGGAACACAGGGATTTTCCAGAAAGAAGAGCAACTCGCGTTCATCGATTTCTTCAGCCAGAAATTTTTTATACCATGGATGGCGCTGATCAATACGTCCACACAGCAAATCAAAACTTAGCCAGCGACGTTCGTTCTCGTAATCCGCCTGGTACTGCAACAGAGGAGTACTGAAGATCTTTCCCAGGTCGTCAGTCTGTACAAGCTTTGCTTCCGGAATCACCCGGCGGATCGCCTTCATGGAAAGCACTACTGCTCGGCACTGGTGAATCAATGCCTGCATGAAGGTGCGCACATTTTGACCATGTGGATACCAATGCCCATACAGACCGCTGAAACGTGCTGTCGTGAGCGGCTCATTAACGGGTGTAAAAAACCTGATCCACGGATATCTTAACGCCACCTTTTCGGCATGCTTTGCCAAAAGATCGGGAAATGCGGGATCGAGCAGGCTGGTATACCTAGGTCCGCTTCCGTGATGTATTAATCCGGCAATTGGATCAATTTCCAGGTTTCGCAACGCATGCAGGCGTTCGTCGTGCCACTGCCAGTTTTCCTGAGCAGGATCCTCGGGCGATACGCATTCCCAAAGAATCGGATAGCGCAAAGTGCGAATGCCAAGCGATGCTACTTGCTCAAGATCCGACGATCTGTAAAAGTGTCCTGTTTCCTTAATTTGATTCCGGAACACATCACCGATTCGCGCGACTGTGCATTCCAGGCCGCCCCATATTTGCAGCCTTGCAGACTCCTTGCTTTCTTTGACAGAATGTTCGAAAAAACCCATTTAATTTTGAGAAATTAATAGCGCATGAATGAATAAAGGGCTGCACTTGCCCCCCTGACAGGTAGCGGCAGCTGCTGGTAAGCATGACCAGCATGCAGCTTATTTCTGAAGATCGGTTCTTTTTGAAGTTTTGTCTCCTAAGCACACCCTAGCGTTAAAGAACATCCAAGTGATGTTCAAGCCATCAGCCATCTCGGCTTAGGAACGATTGATGTATTTTCGCTAGTACCGGGAGAAATTGCTTTGTAATTCATCAAAGCGGGAGATGGCTACAAATTTTTGATAAAAATTACGAGGTGGCGTTAGTGCTTTGCTTATCTAAGATGTGTTTATCGAAATATTATTCCCGTCAGGAAACATTTTACGATGTACGAAATATTGATTTCGCGCATGAAATTGCGCAAAATCAATTTACTTTGACTCATCCTTAAGCAAAATCAGGGGTTTTCAAGGTTGAGGAGCGGTTTGGAACAGGCGCTCAAGTGAAGGGAGTTTCTGCCTTTGTATTATTAGAGCTTAAAGTAGAAAGCTCTCCAAAGGAAGTTTCAGAAAATTAACGTCTGCGGTAATATAAATCTTGCCCAGCTTCGTTGATTTGCTGACGCAAGGCTCTTCTTTCCTCCGGACTCATACGACCCGATTTCTTGGAAGAATCTGAACCGGATGAATTATCAGAAGAACGCGGCTCATAGAATCGACTATATCGTTCAGTGTCGCGCCCGCTCTTAGGAGATTGTTGAGATTCACGCACCGCTTCCCTCACCTCATGATTTCCTGGACGTGCATGTGCAAAGGGCGTTGCAAGAAACAACGCGGCAAGTGGCACAAACAAACGGAAAATCATGCGTGAGACATTCATATGAGCGCTCTGAGAACTTGGGAAGCGATACATTAGGGACGATTAAAGTGTATTCTTCTTCCACTTTCGCTATAAGAGCTATTCGGTAAAGTATGTAACACTTTGTAATGCTACCCCAATAGGTATTTTCATATCGTCAATCCTAACGTTACCATAGCGAAATGAATACTACAAATACATCTTCACCCACAGTACAATCCGGCAACTCCGTGCATGGCAAGATACTGGTCGTTGATGACGATATTCGCCTGCGAGATCTGTTGCGCCGTTATTTATCCGAACAAGGCTTTAACGTTGTCACGGCTGAAAATGCGCAAGCGATGAATAAACTTTGGCTACGCGAGCGTTTCGACCTGCTGGTGCTCGACTTAATGTTGCCGGGCGAAGATGGACTTTCCATTTGCCGACGACTGCGTGGTGCTGGAGACCGGACCCCCATCATTATGTTGACTGCCAAGGGTGAAGATGTTGATCGTATCGTCGGCTTGGAAATGGGCGCCGATGACTATCTGCCCAAGCCATTTAATCCGCGTGAACTGCTGGCGCGAATCGCTGCGGTATTGCGGCGCAAAGGCCCGGACGAGATTCCTGGCGCACCTTCCGAAACTCCCCAGTCGTTTACTTTCGGCGATTTTGTGCTCGATCTGGGAACCCGCACGCTCAAGAAAGCCGGTGAAACCGTTCCACTGACTACCGGCGAATTCTCAGTCCTGAAAGTTTTTGCGCGCCATGCAAGGCAGCCTTTATCGCGCGAGAAACTGATGGAACTGGCGCGCGGCAGAGAATATGAAGTATTCGACCGCAGCCTTGATGTGCAGATTTCACGGCTGCGCAAGCTGATTGAGCCCGATCCATCCAATCCTCTTTACATTCAAACCGTATGGGGATTGGGATATGTATTCATTCCGGAAGGCCAGCCACGCTAGGAATCGCTTGCCTTCCCTTATGCCTTCTGTAGAAAATCGGCTTGCATGGCTAAAGAGCGGTCTTTTCTGGCGCACTTTTTTCCTGCTGGCATTTCTGATCGCCGCCAGTATGGCAGCATGGGTGATCAGTTTTAGAACGATTGAGCGCACTCCGCGCGCCAACCAGATCGCCGCACAAGTCATATCCCTCGTAACGATCACGCGTGCCGCCCTTACCCATTCGGCGCCCGACTTACGGCGCGAGCTTTTATTTGACCTGGCAAGCAATGAAGGCATCCGAATCTATCCACGCGAGGAAACGGATGATGTCTCCCCTCCTTCCGACGCCTTCCTCATGCCGGAAGTCCAGACACGCGTCCAGGAGCAGCTCGGCGACGATACGATATTTGCAAGCCGCGTAAATGACAATCCCGGTTTCTGGGTCAGCTTTAATATCGATGAAGACGCATATTGGTTGATGCTGGACCGCTCGAGGGTCGTCGGCCCTTCCGGCGTTCAATGGCTTGGCTGGGCAACCGTTACGCTCTTGCTTTCGCTAATTGGCGCGGTATTCATTTCACGCCTTATCAATCAACCGCTGGCACGGCTGACGGCCGCAACGCGCGCAATTGCCAAAGGCCGGCAGCCGGAACCACTACCGGAAAAAGGGCCGAACGAAATCAAGGATGCAAACCGCAGCTTCAACCAGATGGTTGCCGACCTTAATCAAATCGAGTCTGACCGTGCGATCATCTTGGCCGGTATTTCGCACGATTTAAGAACGCCGATTTCCAGGATGTTGCTGGAAGTGGAATTGGCAAAGCTGCCGGAGGACGCCAGGCTGGGAATGCAGTCCGACCTGGCGCAAATGGATGCCATCATCGGCCAGTTCCTTGATTACGCCAAACCGACGGATAAAAACCGTTTTAATCCTATCGATATAAGTGCTTTGCTGGAAAGCGTCGCGCACGAAGCCGAGCGTATTCCTGACGTGCGTGTCCAGACCGACATCGCCAAGAATGTAAAAGTGCTGGGAATCGATCTGGAACTCCGCAGGGTTATCCAGAACCTGATTGAGAATGCCCGGCGCTACGGAAAAACCAAGGGGACCGATGTGGCGCATATCGATCTCCGAGGCAGGATAGAAGACGGCCGCGCCATCATAGAAGTCGCGGACCATGGTGCAGGCATACCGGAGGGTGAAATCGACCATCTGCTGCGACCCTTTACACGCATGGACAGCGCTCGGAGCCAGGCGAACGGCTCAGGATTGGGATTGGCCATCGTCAATCGAATCATCAAGCAGCACGGCGGCAATTTGCGGCTATTGAATCGCAAAGACGGCGGGCTGAATGTACAAATCAGCTTGGCCGCCTTGAAAAAGGGCCAGGATCCGGCGTGATGAGCTTAGCGGTGCGTGCTATCTAAGCAAAACCTTCAGATCTGAAGGTGTCGCTTAGCCAACTATCCGCCGTGCGTCCGCGGCTGAGGAACCTGTTATTGCCTCAGTCGTTCCCGTGTTCGCCCGTAATGGGACCTTCCTTGAACAGCGACTCTCTCAATTCATGATCCAGCTTCGGATCACGCCGCCGTATCCATTCCAGCACCATCGCCGCATGCTCCTTCTCTTCGTCGCGGTTATGCTCAAGAATTCTTCTCAGCTCAGGATCGGTGCATGCATCCATACGCTGGTTGTACCAATCGACCGCTTCCAGTTCTTCCATCAGGGAAGTAATCGCCCGGTGCATATCCTTCGTTTCGTTGGATAACTTCTCAAAGGGTTCGTGATAGCCTTCATTCGCCATGGTATTGATTCCTATAAGTCATTGATTGCGTTAATCAAGAATGGATTGGCCAGTAAAACCATGCGTGACAGCATAAATGCCAATTCATGATTTACCGCTGCCACGAGCCCAACTTGATAGTATTTTCCATCGACCTATAGAAGACACCAAATTGAAATTATTTATTCTGTTTATGGTTAAAGCTTATTCGATTTGCAGGGAAAAACCGGAAACCTGATTTCCCGAATGAAATACAGCAATACAAATCGCTATCGATAAAGCAATGCTACGGCGTCCGCGGCAATTCCTTCCTCTCTTCCCAGATAGCCCAGCTTTTCATTAGTCTTGGCCTTGATATTCACGCAGGCGCTATCCAAACGAAGATCCTCGGCAATATTGCTCACCATGTTTGCGATATGAGGTGCCATTTTCGGCGCCTGGGCAATAATCGTCGCGTCGATATTGCCGATTGCGTATCCCGTTGCGCGTACCCTTTTCGCTGCTTCCCTCAGTAAAACCCGTGAATCGGCACCAGAAAACTGAGGATCGGTATCCGGAAAATGCCGGCCTATGTCTCCGAGGCCGGCCGCACCAAGCAAGGCATCGGTAATCGCATGCAATAACACGTCCGCATCGGAATGGCCAAGCAATCCTGTCTTATGAGGAATCGTTACGCCGCCGATGATCAGGGGCCGATTTGCGACCAAGGCGTGACAGTCGTATCCTTGTCCGACTTTGAATGGAGGAAGAAAACTCATCCCTTATCCTTTAAATAGCATTCTGCCAGCGCAATATCGCCAGGCAAGGTAATTTTAAAATTGCGTGCGCTTCCCTCGATCAGCTTCGGTTGCAATCCGAGTGATTCCACTGCACTGGCCTCGTCCGTCACTTGCGTGCATTGTTCCAGTGCGCGGCGCAGCAGTTCATAGCGGAACATCTGCGGCGTTTGAGCGGCCCATAAACCATCGCGGGAAACGGTGCTCTCGGCACGATTGCCCGGTGCAGCGCGTTTTAATGTATCGACAATAGGAAGCGCCAGCAGGCCGCCCACCTGATCGCCCTGCAAGCCGTCGATCAGTTTTTCGATGAGTTCCTCACTCAACCCCGGTCGTGCAGCGTCATGGACGAGTATCCAATCGGATTTTTCGACGTGACCGTCCATTGCAAGCAGTCCGTTCAATACCGACTCCTGGCGCGTCGCGCCCCCATTGCGCACGAGCGTAATCTTATCCGTCGTTCCACGCAACGCGGCCATGATTTCATCCACGTAGCCGTCCGCTTCGCTAACCACCAGGAAAACATGATCAATACGGTTCGATGCCGCGAAGGTTTCGAGAACATGCACGAGCATGGGTTTGCCGGCCACCGGCAAGTACTGCTTGGGGCAAGCGGCATTCATGCGTGCGCCTATGCCGGCAGCGGGAATCAAGGCAACATGGCGCGATGAATTCATGAATATTCAGAAGAAATCAATTTTGCAAGTGGGAACAATGCAGGGACGATCATGTCCGAAACGGACTTGCATGCCTGTCGGCTGCAAAGAGAGGCTTGGTTTATAATCGCATCTTAACTTTTCACTGTCAAATCCTGCAGCAAGAACTGCTTGGCCATTCGACACTTGCGATGTCAACGATTGATGTCATTTGATTTAAAAAAAATTCTTCCCAAACCAGGTACGCGCTTCGCTGTTCCGACTCTTCACGGTTCGGCTGATGCTTTTGCCTTGGCTTCAGCGGCAATCGAACTCAGGTCGCAGCAAAAAATATTGACCGTCATCACGGCGAATGCCAACGATGCGCAGCGCCTGCTGTCCGAAATTCCATGGTTCAGCAGAAGAAATGCCGATATCGAGTTGCGCTGCCACTTGCTGCCCGACTGGGAAACGCTTCCTTACGACGCTTTCTCCCCTCATCAGGATCTCGTGTCGGAGCGCCTGGCAACCCTGCATGAAGTGCAGAACAAGCAATGCGATGTCCTGATCGTTCCGGCGACTACTGCCTTGTTGCGCATGGCTCCGCCCTCGTTTTTGGCCGCCTATACCTTCTTTTTCAAGAAGGGCGAGACACTAAACGAAGCGCAGCTCAGGTCTCAGCTGACGCTTGCAGGCTATTCGCATGTTGCGCAGGTCATGTCCCCGGGCGAGTATTCCGTGCGCGGCGGATTGATCGACCTTTTCCCGATGGGATCGGCACTGCCTTACCGGATCGATCTGTTCGGCGATGTAATCGAGACGATCCGCACCTTCGATGCCGATTCGCAGCGCTCGCTGTATCCAGTCAATGAAGTGCGTCTTCTCCCGGGCCGAGAGTTTCCGATGGACGAAGCATCCCGCACAGCCTTCCGTGGCCGCTGGCGCGAAGCGATTGAAGGCGATCCTACACGTTCATCCATTTACAAGGATATCGGCAGCGGTATTCCATCGGCAGGCATTGAATATTACTTGCCACTGTTTTTCGAACAGACTGCGACCCTGTTCGAGTATCTGCCGGCAAATGCCATGTTTGCGCTGGTCGGTGATATCGATGGAGCCATCCGGCGATTCTGGAGCGATACCGAATCACGCTACCGCTTCCTGCGAGCCGATCGCGAGCGGCCTTTGCTTCCACCTGAACAACTGTTCCTCACCGGAGAAGACTTTTTTACGCTGGCCAAGCCTTATGGGCGCTGGGCAATTCTGCCGGGCGACGAGCCATCCGAACTGACCAATCCGGTGCCAAACGTGGCAGTGAACCGTCGCTCGGATGATCCGCTCTTCAACCTGCGCGCATATTTGCAGCGCACAGACAAACGTGTGCTGATCTGTGCGGAGTCGCAGGGGCGAAGAGAAACGCTGCAACAGTACTTCAGGGAATACGATTTAAGCTTTGCGCCCTGCAACGGATTCGACGAATTCGAGACTTCAACTCTTGGAGTAATGCTGGGCGTAGCGCCACTGCATGCCGGCTTCGAACTGACGGATGCGTTTGGCAAGCTTGCCTTCATCACCGAAACCGAACTGTTCGTGGGTTCTGGCCGGCGTATCGGGCGCAAAAAGCAGGAAGCGGTCACGCAGATCGAATCCATGGTGCGCGACCTGTCGGAATTGAAAGTCGGCGACCCGGTTGTGCATGCACATCATGGTATAGGCCGCTACATGGGCCTGGTCAGCATGGATCTCGGCGAAGGCGAGACCGAATTCCTGCATCTGGAATACGCAAAAGATACCAAGCTGTACGTGCCGGTTTCGCAATTGCATGTGATTTCCCGTTATTCCGGAGCATCACCCGAAGATGCTCCGCTCCATGCATTGGGCTCGGGCCAGTGGGACAAGGCGAAGCGCCGCGCAGCGCAGCAGATCCGTGATACGGCAGCAGAACTGTTGAACCTTTATGCGCGCCGCGCCACCCGGCAGGGCCATTCATTCCAGTATTCCGCGCATGATTACGAAGCCTTTGCCGAGAGCTTCGGCTTCGAGGAAACTCCCGATCAGGCCGCTGCCATCAATGCGGTCATCACGGACATGACCAGCGGCAAACCCATGGACAGGCTGATCTGCGGCGATGTCGGCTTCGGCAAGACCGAGGTCGCCTTGCGCGCCGCCTTCGTTGCCGTCATGGGCGGCAAGCAGGTGGCCATCCTCGCGCCGACTACCCTGCTTGCGGAACAGCATGCACAGACGTTCATCGATCGCTTTGCCGACTGGCCGGTCAAGATCGCCGAGTTGTCCCGTTTCCGGACGGGCAAGGAAATCAACCAGGCAATCAAAGGCATGGCCGACGGCACGCTCGACATCGTCATCGGTACGCACAAGTTGCTCTCGCCAGATGTCAAGTTCGAGCGCCTGGGCCTGATCATCATCGATGAAGAGCATCGTTTCGGCGTGCGCCAGAAGGAAGCCCTGAAAGCCTTGCGCGCCGAGGTCGATGTATTAACCCTGACCGCAACGCCCATTCCGCGCACTCTTGGACTGGCGTTAGAAGGACTGCGCGATTTTTCCATTATCGCCACCGCTCCGCAAAAGCGATTGGCAATCAAGACCTTCGTACGTGCCGAAGGCGAGTCCGTCATCCGCGAAGCCTGTCTGCGCGAACTGAAGCGCGGCGGACAAGTATATTTCCTGCACAACGAGGTCGAAACCATTCTCAACCGCAAGGCGATGCTGGAAGAACTGCTCCCGGAAGCGCGTGTCGGCATTGCGCACGGCCAGATGCATGAGCGCGACCTGGAAAAAGTCATGCGCGATTTTGTGGCGCAGCGCTTCAACATCCTGTTGTGCACGACCATCATTGAGACAGGCATCGACGTCCCGACTGCCAATACCATCATCATGCACCGTGCCGACAAGTTCGGCCTGGCGCAGCTGCACCAGCTGCGCGGCCGTGTCGGACGCTCGCACCATCAGGCCTATGCCTATCTGCTGGTTCATGACGTACAAGGCTTGAGCAAGCAGGCGCAACGCAGGCTGGAAGCGATCCAGCAGATGGAAGAACTGGGAAGCGGATTTTTCCTGGCAATGCACGACCTGGAAATCCGTGGCGCCGGCGAAGTGCTGGGCGAGAACCAGTCCGGCGAAATGCATGAAATCGGATTCCAGATGTATTCGGACATGCTCAATGAAGCAGTGCGCGCCTTGAAGAACGGCAAGGAGCCGGATCTTGCGGCGCCCCTGTCGAGCACTACCGAAATCAACCTGCATGTCCCGGCCCTGCTGCCAAACGATTACTGCGGCGACGTCCATGAACGCCTGTCGCTGTACAAGCGGCTTGCCAACTGCGGCACGCAGGATGCAATCAACGATCTGCAGGAAGAGCTGATCGACCGCTTCGGCAAGCTTCCGGAAGCGGTGACCGCATTGATCGAAACGCATCGCTTGCGCATCGCTGCAAAAGCAATCGGCATTGTCAAGATCGATGCGCATGCTGATTCGGCGCTACTGCAGTTCGAACCCAATCCGCCGATTGATGCCATGCGCATCATTACACTGATCCAGAAAAACAAGCACATCAAGCTCAACGGACAGGACAAATTGCGCATCATGGTCAATATGCCCGATCTGGCAGCTCGCGTATCGCAGGTCAAGGCGACGATTCGTTCCCTGACCGCGTGATGTCATCATTAACAGGAAGCGATCAATTTCAATGAATCTGGTTCTGCAAGGATTAGCAACTGACCGCACCCAGGTCGAACGAATCGCCGCACTGGCCAAGGCAAAGCGGGTCGTTGCCATTTCGGAGCGCGCCTTCCGCTGCGAACGGGTGGAATTTTCGCCGGAATTGAAAAGTCTCGCGGAAACGGCGGCATTTGAAGCGGGCCTGGATTGCACGTTTATTGAGCCAGGACGGCGTTTGGCCGATTTCAAGCTTCTGGCGATGGATATGGATTCGACGCTGATTACCATCGAATGCATAGATGAAATTGCAGATATGCAGGGCTTGAAGCCCGAAGTCGCCAAGATTACGGAAGCCGCCATGCGTGGCGAAATCGAGTTCCGCGAAAGCCTGACGCGGCGCGTCGCTTTATTGAAAGGGCTGGACGCGAATGCCCTGCAGCGGGTTTATGACGAGCGTTTGCAGTTGTCCCCCGGCGCGGAAGCCCTGCTGGCAGCGGCAAGAGAATCAGGATGGAAAACCTTGCTGGTCTCCGGCGGATTTACTTTCTTTACCGACCGCATGAAGTCACGGCTCGGCCTGGACTATACCCACTCCAATGTGCTGGAAATCGCCGATGGCAAGCTCACCGGGCGTATCGTGGGCAATATCGTGGATGCCGATGAAAAGAAACGCACAGTTGAACGCTGCTGTGCAGAACTGAATATTTCTTCCAGGCAGGCTATTGTGATGGGCGACGGCGCCAATGACTTGAAAATGATGCACGGTGCAGGCCTGTCGGTGGCTTTCCGGGCAAAACCGGTTGTGCGTGCGCAAGCCGACGTGGCCTTGAATTTTGTAGGATTGGATGGCATCTTGCCATTATTGGCCGCGTAAACGATTCACCGCGCTTGAACCCGCAACCCTTTCAGAGAAAGGAAGTGTATGGCACAGGAACTGATTCTGGACAGTGAACTGCAATCGCGCAAAAGCCTGGCTTGGTGGTTGTATGTGTTTCACGGCGCAAATCTTGTGTTCGCTTTGGGCATGCTGTCGTGGATTCCGCTGATCGTCAGCTATGTAAAACGTCCGGATACCGCAGGCACCTTTGTTTACAGCCATCATAGCTGGCAGATCCGCTCATTCTGGTGGGGCATGATCTGGGTCGTACTGGGATATATCCTGGCTTTCACCATCGTCGGCATTGTGCTCGCAATCCCGATCTGGACAGCAGTCTGGGTATGGTATGCGTACCGGATGATCCGTGGAATTGTGGATCTGAATGCCAACAGGCCGATGCCTGTTTAAGCCTGCATCCGCGCGGCATTGGTCGTTTCAGATACGGAGTACGGCCAATGCCTGTTCGATATCCGCGATCAGATCCATGGGATCTTCCAGGCCGATATTAAATCGCACCAGTTGACCTTTTTCGGTCCAGCGTGTGCGCATGCCCTGCATGCGGTACGGCACGCACAGGCTGTGCGCCCCTCCCCAACTGAAGCCTATTTTAAATAGTTGCAGACTGTCGATAAACCGGTCCGTCTGTTCTTCGTTATACGCTTCGTTGAAGATCACCGAAAACAGGCCGCCTGCACCGGTGAAATCGCGCTTCCAGAATTCATGGCCGGGACAATCCGGAAAAGCCGGATGCAGCACTTTGGCAATTTCCGGCCGGGTTTTCAGCCAGGCCGAAACTGTACGTGCGGCCACATCGTGCGCCTGAAAGCGCAGGTTCAAGGTAGGCAGATTCCGCAGTACTAAATAAGCATCGTCTGCACCGACACCCATTCCCAATCGCATATGAGCAAGTTCGATGCGCCGGTGCAATTCCGTATTTTGGGTGATGACTGCGCCCATCAGGACATCCGATCCGCCAGACTGATATTTGGTGAGCGCCTGCATGGAAATATCGACGCCGTGCTCAAATCCATCGAATGCGATACCGGCCGACCATGTATTATCGAGCGCTACCGGCACACCGCGTTCGCGCGCAGCCCGGCATATTGCGGGAATGTCCGGCACCTCCATCGATACCGATCCGGGCGCCTCGGTCCAGATGAGCCGTGTATTGGACTGAATCAGGTCACGGATTCCCTCGCCGATCATGGGGTCGTAAAAACGCGTACTGATTCCATAGTCCTTTGCCAGCCAATTGCCAAGTTCCCGGCTCGGATTATAGACATTATCCGGAATCAGCATATCGCCCCCGCTTTTCAGCAATGCGAGGTTGATCATCGCAATTGCCGCCAGGCCACTGGGCGCCAGCAGACAGTGTTCTCCATGCTCGATGGATGCCAGGCGGGCTTCGAGCGTAAAGGTAGTGGGTGTGCCGTGCAGGCCGTATGTATAGGCCGATTTATCCTGCCAGTTGCGCGAGCGCATGGCAGCGACGTTCTTGAACAGCACGGTGGACGCGTGATGGATAGGCGCCGGAAAAGCCGCGAATCCATCCGGCGGCACATAGCCATGGTGGATCAGCTCGGTTTGCGGTGATTTTTTATCCATCGTATTTTCCACCAGGGAAAAACAGCATTTTCAAACAGACGATCTATTCGGCCGCAGCCCAGAGATCATGCGCATCTGCGGAGCTTACTTTTGCGTCCACGAACTCGCCGACCTTCAACTTGCGATGCGGCTCGAACGGAGGCTTCACGTAAACGACACCATCGATTTCCGGCGCATCGGATACCGACCGGCCAATGCCGCCGCTGCGATCGATCTCATCGATTAACACGCGAATAGTCGTTCCGATTTTTGCCTGCATGCGCTGTTTGGAAATTTCCTCCTGCAGTTGCATGACACGGGCGCGCCGCTCTTCACGCACTTCTTCCGGAACGGAATTGGCGAGCGCATTCGCGGTTGCCCCCTCTACAGGAGAATAAGCGAAGCATCCCAAGCGGTCGATCTGCGCTTCCTGCAGGAAGTCGAGCAGGTACTGGAATTCCTCCTCTGTTTCACCTGGAAATCCGGCAATAAACGTCGAACGGATGGTGATGTCCGGGCACATCGCCCGCCATGCGCGGATACGCTCGATATTCTTTTCGCCGCTTGCCGGGCGCTTCATGCGCTTCAATACATCAGGGTGCGCATGCTGCAGCGGCACATCAAGATACGGCACGACCGATCCGCCGTTCATGAGCGGAATCACGTCATCAACATGCGGGTACGGGTAGACATAATGCAGACGCACCCACGCGCCATATTGCGCAGCCAGTTCGCCCAATGCGCCGACCAATTGCGTCATGTGCGTTTTCAGCGGCTTGCCATTCCAGAAGCCGGTGCGGAATTTCACGTCCACTCCGTAAGCGCTCGTATCCTGAGAAATTACCAGCAATTCCTTCACGCCGGCCTTGAACAGGTTTTCCGCTTCCAGCATGACCTCTGCAATCGGGCGTGACACCAGGTCGCCTCGCATGGACGGGATAATGCAAAAGCTGCAGCGATGATTACAGCCTTCGGATATCTTCAGATAGGCATAATGCTTGGGAGTGAGCTTGATGCCCTGCGGCGGCAACAGGTCGATAAACGGCTCATGAGGCTTGGGCAAGTGCGTATGCACGGCATCCATGACTTCGCCCAGCGCATGCGGTCCGGTCACGGCCAGCACCTTGGGATGAACTTTCTGGATAATGTCGTCGCCGGAAGCGTCTTTCTTGTTGCCAAGACAACCTGTTACGATGACTTTACCGTTCTCGTGCAGCGCTTCGCCGATCGCGTCGAGCGATTCCTGCACGGCAGCGTCAATAAATCCGCAAGTATTGACGATTACCAAATCGGCGCCGTCATAGGACTTGGCAGTTTCGTAACCTTCGGCGCGAAGTTGCGTCAGGATTTGCTCGGAATCGACCAGGGCCTTGGGACAGCCGAGCGAAACGAATCCGACCTTTGGTGCAGCAGGAGAATCGATGGACATTGCGATCTAAAGAGGAAGACTTTCGAAGGCGTTATTGTACCCTCTTCGCTTACCTGCATAAGGCAGCCATTCCGGTATTGAAATTTTGTTACTTGAATTTGTTACTTCGGCGGCTTGTCAGGCGGCGCTCCGAAGGGAAACGTGCCAAACATCGTCTTTGCCTGATTTTGCATTTGCTCCTGAGCCTGCAGGAACAGATTTTTGCTTTGTTCAATGTAATTGCTCATCATTCCCTGCATGACTGGTCCCTGCGCCGCCATGAATTGTGCCCACACCTCGGCATCGAATGGCTTTCCTTCATACATCCCCTTGGACTGCTCGGCAAACTTGTTCTGCATTTCGACGAATGCCTGAATATTCTTTTCAAGGTATGGCGCCATCATCCCCTGCATTGCATTTCCATAAAAGCGGATGACTTGCATCAGCGCGCGACTCGAAAAAATAGGGCTGCCACCTGCCTCTTCTTCCAGAATGATTTGCAAAAGAATGCTGCGGGTCAGGTCCTCTCCGGTTTTTGCATCGACCACGGTGAACTCCTGATTATCCAGAACCAGCTGCTTTACATCTGCCAGCGTGATGTAGGCGCTTGTCTGGGTATCATAAAGGCGGCGGTTGGGATATTTCTTAATGAGCCGGCCGGAAGTCTTTTTTGCATTGTTCATCGAAGATCCTGTTTAATGCTTATTAAAAGCACTTGATGCAAGGGAGCTGAAAATGGAGTTCCCGTTTCAGATTGAGAAGCGCCGTGTGGCGACGAATTTACTGCTGCTTCGTCCCTTCTACGCCATTATAGTGCGGAACATTTTTGCATTTGCATTCATCCCTGTATTGAATAAGAACAGGAATTCCGCAAATTCGGAGCCTGATTTGCAGGGTCAGCCGGTCGCTTTGGCTTTTACGTACCGGCCTGGAGCAGGTTCAATCGTCTTGTATTTTGCGTTACCGTACTTGCTGGGAGCTTTTATCTGCGCACCGG
This sequence comes from Keguizhuia sedimenti, assembly GCA_030715135.1. Lineage (GTDB taxonomy): Bacteria > Pseudomonadota > Gammaproteobacteria > Burkholderiales > Burkholderiaceae_D > Keguizhuia > Keguizhuia sedimenti. The sequence continues at coordinate 146,258 of JAUYVH010000004.1, forward strand.
CATACTTCGCAAGGAATGCCATCCAGTCCGGCCACCAGCTTCCCTCGTGTTCAGTTGCTTGTTCAAACCAGCTCTGTGCGTTTGCGGGCTTGGTAGTATTGATCCAGTAACTGCGTTTTCTTTTGGCTGGCGGATTGATCACACCGGCAATATGTCCGGATGCGCCAAGCACAAAGCGGTTCTGTGCCGGCTTCTTGGTATTGATCAGTTCCGCCGATGCATAAGCGCTGGTCCAGGGTACGATATGGTCCTCGCGCGATGCATAGACAAATGTCGGCGCATTAATTTTCGCCAGGTCGATCTTCTCGCCGTCAATCGACAATGCTCCCGCATCCTTCAGTCGGTTCTCGAGATAAAGGTTGCGCAGATACCAGCAGAACATCGGTCCGGGAAGATTCGTGCTGTCCGAATTCCAGAACAGGAGATCGAATGCAGGCGGCGATTCGCCTTTCAGATAATTCGATTCCACGTATTGCCAGATCAGGTCATGCGGACGCAGGCTGGAAAATGCAAGGGCAAACTCCCGGCCTGACATCAGTCCCGCATTTCCAATCGCGGTTTCTCTGGCGCGAACCTGCAGTTCGTCGATATAAACTTCCAGAGCGCCGGCATCCGAGTAATCGAGCAATGTCGTCAGCAAGGTCAAGCTGGCGACTGGCTTTTTACCACTGGCGAACAAAAGCGCAAGCGCCATGGCCAGCATCGTGCCACCGACGCAAAATCCCAAGGTATTGATTTGTTCCTGCCTTGAAATTTCCTGGACAATCTCGATCGCCTTCAGCACTCCGCTTTTGATATAGTCATCCCAGGTGAGATTCGCCATGGAGTCATCGGGATTGCGCCAGGAAATAAGAAAGATTCTATGTCCGTTATCCAGTGCGTAGCGGACCATAGAATTATTGGGCTGTAAATCGAGGATATAGTACTTATTGATGCAGGGAGGAACGATCAGCAACGGCCGTTGATAGACGGTTTCCGTCAACGGTTTGTATTGAATAAGCTGGAACAATTCGTTTTCGAAGACAACTGCGCCCTCGGTCATGGCAATATTGCGTCCTACCTCAAAGGCGGACTCGTCAGTCTGCGAGATCCATCCTTTCTGCGCGTCGGCCAACAAATGTGCCATGCCTTTTGAAAGGCTCTGTCCTTCCGTTTCGAGAAATTTCTGCTGTGCTGCCGGATTGGTGGCAAGAAAGTTGGATGGAGAAACCGCGTCAATGATCTGCTGTGTGGCGAAGACAATTTTCTGTTTTGTCTTTGGATCGGTCTGTACTGCCTCGGCCAGTCCCAACATGAAGCGGGAGTTAAGGAGGTACATGGCGACATTGAATGCATGAAATGCGTTTTCACTCCATGCAGGCGAATGAAAGCGACGATCCTTCAGTGTGGGCGGCTTGGCGGCCAGCATGTCCTGCCAGAGCCGTACCGCTTCGTAGAAATACTCACTTTGCAGCTTTGCGACCAGAAGCGGGTCAAAAGAAATAGATGTTCCCTTACCGTTGGTGCCGGAGGTGTACTGAAAAAAATCCTTGAACCATGACTGCGAAATGGCGTTAAACGGAAACTGAGGCGGCCAGCTTTCAGGCGAGAACGGAAATTGAAAAGTATCCATACTGGCTTTCCGATTAAGGAGCGGTTTTCCGGAACGTGGCGATCCAGAGCAATTTGGCGTATCGTTACGCGTTTAGTTAAGCATATAAACTCATGTATCTTGTTGCGATAGGCTGGATCTACGTCGTTTTCATGATGTCGATTACCGAGAACTCGGTAGTTGCCGGTGTGGCGACATTTATCTTTTACGGACTGATACCGGTCTCAATTATTCTATACCTCGGCGGCTCGCGCAGGCGGCGTATCAGAAGGCAGATGGAGGAAGATGCCCGGCGCAACACAAAAAGTTCACCTGAGGAAAAACGTATAGATTTCCAGGAACGTCAGGAGAGCGATCCGCCATCTTCGTAAAACATTCTTCAAAGCACCTTATTTGATCCACACCAGCGACGCCATGCGTCCGGTCACTCCGTCTCTTCGATACGAATAAAAACGCTTTTCCTCGGTCACTGTACAGAAGCCTCCCCCGGATATCCGGGAAACACCCTCCCGTTCCAAAGTCATTCCTGCAAGCTGATAAATGTCGGCCAGAAATTTTTGCGGGATGTCCGGCAATGCTTTAAAAGCAGCGGTGGTTTTAATATCGATACGTTTGAAGGCATCGTAAACGTCCTGCCCTACTTCAAATTTCTGCGGTCCGATTGCAGGCCCCAGCCATGCGCTTATTTCGCGCGCTCCCTTGCGCCGCATCTGGCGGATAGTGTTTTCCAGGACGCCCGCTGCCAAGCCGCGCCAGCCTGCATGAGCCGCTCCAACAATTTTGCCGTCCGCACTGCAAAACAGCACCGGCAGGCAGTCCGCTGTCTGAATAGCACATACGCGTTGCGGCACAGAGGTGACGATTGCATCGGCCTCCTGTACATTTTGCAGGTCCGCATCGCTCAATGCGTCGGCATCGATGACCGTGCTTCCGTGCACCTGGCTTAGCCAGATTGGCTCACCTGGCAATACGGATCGTACCAACAGCCGATTTTTCAGGACATCCGCCGGAATGTCCCCCACATGCATGCCCAGATTCAATCCGCCACCGCCATGCCCGTCATCATAGGGCGCTCGGCTTATGCCCCCTGCACGTTCAGTGGACAGGCTGGAAATACTGGACGGCGCATGCGGCCAATCGGGCGTGATACGAGCAAAAGACATTTTTTCATTCAAAAGATGGAGCGGAAATACCGGCAAGTCCAAGCAACTTGCTCATGTCTTCCGGAATAGCTGCGGTCCACTCCATTTCCTTTCCGGAGCGTGGATGTAGCAGGCCGAGACGGCATGCATGCAGCGCCTGGCGACTGAAGGCAAAGGCCAGGTGCGGCTTGCCGTAAAGCGGGTCGCCCACAAGCGGAAAGCCGATCGACTGCATATGAACCCGGATCTGATGGGTACGGCCGGTTTCAAGCCGGCATTGCAGAAGGCTCACCTGTCGACCGTCCAGCTTCGCCGTCGCAAGCTTTTGAAAATGTGTCACGGCAGGCTTTGCAGATTCGCTCTGCGACACGGCCATCTTGATTCTGTCGCGAGGATGGCGGCTGATTGCTGCGTCTATTTTTCCCGTTACCTGCGGCATGCCCCATACCAGAGCAAGATACTCTCGCCGGACAGTACGTGCCTGCAGCTGGCGCACCAGATCGGTATGCGCCTCCAGTGTTTTTGCCACTACCATCAAGCCGCTCGTATCCTTATCCAGCCTGTGCACGATTCCCGCGCGCGGCAGAGTTTCCAGTGAGGGAAAATGATGGAGCAATCCGTTCAGCAAGGTTCCGGACCAGTTTCCGGCAGCCGGATGCACAACCAGTCCAACAGGCTTGTTCAGGACCAGAATATCAGCGTCTTCATGGATAATCGCCAAGGGAATCGGCTCGGGCTTGAACGCATGCTCCTGCGGCACGCTTTGCGGCTGAATGAGCACGATCTCATCGCCCAGCACCGTGCTTTTGGCGCGCGCCGTCTGTCCGTCCACAAGGACGAATCCTGCTTCTATCCATTGCTGGATGCGGCTTCGCGAATACTGGGACAGCAGTCTGGATAGCACCTTGTCTAGCCGCTCTCCGCAATCCTGCGACGACAATTGAAGCTTTATTGCAGCATCCTCTGCCGCCGCTTGTTCAGTTTCTTCGACATCCTCAAGCTCGGTTTCGGGCAAAATCGTCGGTTCGTTAGGTATCACGGTATGTTCCATCAGATATAATCGTTGCTTGTCACAGGCATTTCCGCACAACCATGCAAAAATACTTATTGAAATTGACCATTGCCTTCGTACTCGTTCTTTCGGGTTGCAGCGCATTGCAAAGCGAACCGGTAGATGAAACCAGGACTTGGTCAGCCTCCAAATTATACGCGGAGGCGCGCGATGAGCTCGCTTCCGGCAATTATGAAAAGGCGATTCAGCATTTTGAAAAGCTGGAATCACGCTACCCGTTCGGCGTATATGCACAGCAGGCACAGATGGAAGTTGCCTATGCCCATTACCGCCAGGGAGAACCGGCCCAGGCCCTGGCCGCCGTCGACCGGTTCATCAAGCTGCATCCCAACCATCCGAATGTGGACTACATGTATTACTTGCGCGGCCTGATCAATTTCAATGACAGGGTAAGTCTCTTCAACTTCCTGTCCAAACAGGATTTAAGCGAGCGCGATCCGAAAGCGGCGCGCGAAGCGTTCGATTCATTCAAGCAATTGGTCGATCGCTTCCCGAACAGCATCTATGCAGATGACGCAAGATCGCGCCTCAACTATCTCGTCAATGCCATGGCGCTGTATGAAGTGCATGTGGCCAATTATTACTACCGCCGCGGCGCCTATCTGGCGGCAGTGAACCGCGCACAAACCGTTGTGCGTGATTATGGCAACGCTCCTGCGGTTGAAGAGGCATTGTTTATCATGGTGCGTTCCTATGACGCCCTGGGTATGCCTGAACTGCGCAATGACGCGGAACGCGTATTCAAACAGAACTTTCCCAACAGCGCTTTCCTCAAAGGCGAGTGGCAGCAAAGCAAACCCTGGTGGAAATTCTGGCAATAGAACACAAAAGCCCCGAAATCCGGGGCTTTTTGATTTGCGCTAATTTGTACGATACGGACTCGTTCAGGCAGCTTCTTTCCTGCGGAATACCCAGCGCAATTCAGTTGAAGCCTCCTCATCAAACCCATAGCCTTCGCTATTGAACGCCTTGAGTTTTTCCGCATCCTCGATTGCCTTCTGTGCGGCGAAACGCGCCATCATCCCCCGTGCACGCTTGGCATGAAAGGATATGACTTTATAGCGCCCCGCTTTCCAGTCTTCGAAAACCGGTGTGACAACCGGAACACTCAAGCCCTTCGGCTGCACTGACTTGAAATATTCTTCCGATGCGAGATTGACCAGCATCTTTGATTTGTTTTCGGTAACGGCTTGATTCAGAGCGCCGGTGAGTGTGCTTCCCCAGAACTGATAGAGATTCTTTCCCTGCGCCGTCGGCAACGCAGTACCCATTTCAAGGCGGTATGGCTGCATCAGGTCCAGCGGTCGAAGCAGGCCATATAATCCCGATAAAATGCGTATATGCGCTTGCGCATACTCCATCTGTTTGGCTGTCAGGGATGAAGCATTCAGTCCTTCGTAAACATCACCATTGAAGGCCAGAATCGCCTGTTTCGAATTTTCCGGCGTGAAGTCTGGCGACCAGCTTGCGAAACGTTCTGCGTTCAAATGCGCCAAGGTATCCGAAATTCCCATTAAACTTGCGATCTGCGCCGGAGAATAGCGTTTTAATGTGTCGACCAACTCAGAAGATTGACGGACGAATGCGGGCTGCGTATGCGTTTTGGTTTTTGCAGCTGTCTCAAAATCCAGTGTCTTGGCAGGCGAAAGCACAATCAGCATTGTTTATTCCGAAAAAATCGCCATGATACCGAATCGTATTGTTCTCGACACGAACGTCTGCATTGACTTGTTCGTCTTTCGCGACCCGCGTTGGGAACGTTTGCTCCATGCCTTGGAATCCAGGCAAATAGAAGCAGTAACCCGCAAGGACTGTCGATCGGAATGGCTGTTCGTCCTGGGATATCCTCATCTTCCTCTGAACGATGCTTCACGAATGGAAGCAATCAGCCGGTTCGACGATTTGATTACCTGTATCGAGCCCCTTCCGATAGCCTCGTCTGTCGAACTTCCGGTATGCAAGGATAAGGACGACCAGAAATTTCTTCAATTGGCCTTGCAGGCGGATGCAAGCATTCTCATTACGAAGGACAAGGCCTTGCTTAAGTTGGCAAAACGGCTGGCGCGGAAAGGATTGTTTTGCGTCCAGACTCCAGAAGCCTGGATGCACGTCCAACTGGCAGCAGACAGCCTGCTGTGATGCGGCTGTCCGGATGAGTCGTTAATGTTTTCTGGCTTTCAGTGCCTCCTGATTCGCCTTGCGATCGGCGACGACTTTTTGCATGGCCGGACGCTCGGCCAGCATTTTCGTATACTCCCGGATCGGAAATTCTGCGAGCACATCCTCACCGAATACCGCCTTGGATGCCATCGAGACCAGCGGAAGATGCATGACCGCGGCGCAGTCTGCGGCAGTAAATTCAGTGCCGGCGATATATGGGGAAAACTTCGCAAGCTTGGCAAAGGCTTTTGCATTGCGCTTTAACAGTTTTTCTGCGCGTGCCTTGGCCTCTTCGGAAATCTCACCTCCGAAAAACGCCTTCGGATAAAGTTCACGGGCCACGAGTTCCAGGTGCAGCTCCATGAAAATGATTAATTCACGTACCTTGGCGGCGGCAAACGGATCGGATGGATAGAGCGGCTTTTCCGGATAGGCTGCTTCGATATACTCAAGCAATGCCTGCGATTCACATAGACTGCCTTTATCGGTCTCAAGGAAAGGCACCTTGCCTGTCGGAGATTTAGCCAGCAGTTCCGGTGTTTTCTCGTCAGCCCACACCAGTTCTTCCTCGAACTGGACGCCTTTCTCCAACAAGGCAAGTTTAACTTTATTGTAATAATTGCTTACTGCGAAGCCGCATAATTTGAGCACAGTTTCTCCTTTGAGAATGGTGGATAGTCAGTGAATTTGGCAGATGCCAAACAGGCAGGTTATAAATATGAGAATATTGCAAGTATATCGGCAATAAAGAATCGCCGTTTTTTCAACCATTGCTGAAGTGTGACGTCCAACATGCCCGCAGAACTTCAAGCATCCAGGCAGGATGCCAGTCTTATTCTGACCATTACAAATCCTGGAGCGGAGAACATTCTGCATCCGGACATTTATGCTGCAGCGATAGAAACGCTTTCAACGGCCGAACGTGACGACTCGGTCCGCACGGTCATCTTGACCGGCTCGGGGAATACCTTTTGCAGCGGGACAGCGAAACTATCCGATAAAACAGGAAAATCCGATGTGCTGGATGGTCTCGATTCTTTTCAAGGTTGGATAGAGGCGATTCTGGACTGCCCGAAACCCGTGATCTCCGCAGTAGAAGGCCTGGCAGCCGGTGCAGGATTCGCTCTTGCATTGGCAAGCGACTTCATCGTCGCAGGCAATTCGGCAAAATTTTCCATGCCCTCGGTTAAATCGGCGCTGACTCCGGAATCCGGAACATGGTTCCTGGCACACATCCTGCCCCGCCAAATGGCAGCGGAAATTCTGCTTTATGGCAAACCGATCACTGCCTCCAGAATGCATCAATTGGGTCTTGTCAACCGCCTGTCCGATGATGGCGGGGCATTGGGCGCCGCCCTGGCATGGGCGGAGGAAATAGCCATTCTTCCATCCGACGTTATTGAGCGGCTCAAAAGCATGTTGCGTGAAGCAAGCACGCTCCCGCTGAACAGGTATTCGGAAATCGAGAAGCAGAATTTCATGGAATGCCTGCACTGGCGTCACTCACAGGAAACCACATGATGGATACCTTAGCGTAGAAAGAAACGGATTTCATGATTGCGCACTCAAGACGCCGCCTCTACTTAATGCGCCATGGCAGCGTGACCTACTTCGATGAGGACGGCAAACCGCATATTCCTGATCTTGTATCCCTGGATGAATCCGGTTGCCTCCAGGCGACCGCTGCGGGACGCATATTTGCCGAGCACAATATCAGCTTTGATCGCGTCATCGTGTCGGACCTGCCGCGCACCAGGGAAACTGCATTGCGGGTACTGGCCGAAACCGGACAGAGGCTGTCCCCGGAGGAATGGCCCGAACTAAGGGAAATCAAGGGCGGCGACCTGGAAAAAATAAGGGACGACGAACTGAAAGACGCCTTCCTCGGAGCCTTTGACGGTGTTGTGTCGGAACATAAACGGTTTCTCGCCGGAGAAAGCGTCGGCGAATTGATGGATCGCGTCTATCCTTGCCTGAACAAGCTGCTAAGCGATGATTCTTGGGACACCGCCCTCATGGTGCTGCACGGAGGCGTCAATCGCGCCATCCTCTCTCATGCACTGACTGGTCAACGCATGTTTCTCGGCCATCTGGGGCAAGCGGCCGGATGCATCAATGTCCTGGATGTAGGAAGAAATGAGAGCGACTGGGTTGTACGCGTCATCAACTACGCGCCGCTGTCCAGCCTCCAGAGCGACTCACGCCACACCATGATGGAGATTTATTTTAGCCAGTACAAGAAGTCCCGCGGACTGTAGTCTCAACCACTTCAAAGCCAGTAGAGGAAAAAAATGATTCAAGTCTACTCTGACGCTACACCCAATGGCCACAAGGTCCATATCATGCTGGAGGAATGCGGTTTGTCTTACAAGGTCCACCATGTGGATATCGGTGCCGGGGACCAGTTCAAACCTGAATTTCTTGCAATCTCGCCGAACAACAAGATCCCCGCTATCGTCGATCCCGATGGGCCGGATGGCCAGCCCATGCCGATATTCGAATCCGGCGCGATCCTGATTTACCTTGCAAGCAAGACCGGGCGATTTCTTGGCAATACCGACCGTGAAAAATTCGTCACCCTGCAATGGCTGATGTTTCAGATGGGCAGTATCGGACCAATGCTCGGTCAGGCGCACCATTTCAGAGTTTATGCGCCCGAGAAAATCGAATACGCAGTCAACCGATATACCAATGAAGCGCGCCGCCTTTACGGCGTGATGGATAAGCGCCTGTCGTCAAATGCCTATCTCGCCGGCTCCGACTACACGATTGCCGATATCGCCACCTTTCCCTGGATACGCTCATGGCAAAATCAGGGAATCGACTGGGCCGATTTTCCTCATGCCAAACGCTGGTTCGACGAGATTAACGAGCGTCCTGCCGTCAAGCGCGGCGTTGCCGTACTGGCCGATACACGCAAAAGCCTGACAGACGAGAAGTCTAAGGAGATATTATTCGGCGCAATGCAGTATGCAAAACACTGAGAACTTTGCGAGCCCGGTTAAGCATCCGCAAGATAATATCTGACAAGCAGTTCCGCTACGCATGCAGGCTTGCTTTCACCGTCCGTTTCTATAACGGCCTGCCATGCCGCCTGGACTGAATCCGCCGTGGCTTCCAGCGACAATAATGTGAAACGCGCCCGAACCCGGCTCCCTGCCGGGACGGGCATGGGGAAGCGGACTTTGTTCAATCCGTAATTCAGTGCCATCCTTATTCCGCCGATATCGATCGACTCCTGCATGAATGTCGATATCAGGGAAAGCGTCAAAAATCCATGTGCAATCGTGCTTCCGACTCCCGGTTCCTGACGGCAGCGCTCGCTATCGAGGTGAATCCATTGCTGATCACCGGTTGCAGCCGCAAAGCGATTAATGCGGTCCTGGTCGATTAATGCCCAGTCAGAAACGGCTATTTCCTGTCCGGTCAGTTCTGCGAGTGCGACAAGTGAAGGGATAGTTTGCATGATAAGCAATACTACACCGTGAGGTGCAAAGCAGCGCTACCCGTTAGATATGCCGGAAGATTTCCGCTGTCACTTCCTTTTGTCGGATCTCATCCAGTGTTCGATTGCTCAAGTTCGGCCTTGATGCGGCGCTTCCTCCCTGTCCCAATTGTCGGTCGGTGGGACAGGCTCCACGTCTTCAATGAGTTTTCCCGGATCCGCTGGCCGTTTATGAAGTGCAACCTGGTCTTTTACACAGTGCGCAACATCCCCTGTAGTCGCAATGCATGATTCAAATACATCTGCCACTCCCGCGTCAGCAAATGTATAAATAATTTCGTCCACCTGTACTTCATTCGGTGTAATGCGAACAGTTGCCATCGAAGTCCCCTCTGATATGTGAATCCAGGCGATAAGACTCACAGCATAGCAAAGAGTTTTCGGATAGCTTGCGATGGCAGAAAAGACCAGCGGATAAGCTGCCGGACATGCCTTCAAAGCATTCGCAAACTCTGGCGGCAGCGCATTCCAACGTTTGCAGGAATTAAGCAAGCTCAAACTTATTTCCAGGAGTAGCAGTCATAATCCATTTGACAAATACTTAAGGACAAACAATGCAGGTTGCAAATCTGAAAGGACAACTACTCGATTACTGGGTCGGTCGGGCAAATGGAGCCGACCCTCATGTGCTTCCGGGCAGTGACAATAAACGGCTGGTCATTAACGACTCCTCAGCGCAATACGGTTTTCGGCTGTATGAGCCGACTCGCGATTGGGCGATCGCCGGACCGATCATCGAGGCGGAAAAAATTTCCATTGTATGGTCCGGCGCCGCATGGACGGCACGTAAATCTGAAGGGGTGCAGAGCGCTTCCACCTCGGAGGACTCACCGCTTGTAGCTGCCATGCGCTGTTTTGTTGCCAGCAAATTCGGCGATACGGTGCCGGATCAAAAAGCCGAGGCGGTCCCACCTGACGGGGTCGAAAGACGTACTACGCCACGCTCTCGTGAATTACCGGGTAACGACACCATTCATTGATCTGCACGTTCAAGAATACGAGTTAAGGAACTGCAGATTTACCTATTTATTGGTTGCGTAATTCGCGGCAAAAATTTTCTTGAAAAGATTCGCTTGGACAATTTATTGCCTATTAGATTAATGCCCGCATCTTGAATAGTTTTTCTCAATAGATTATTTTAAATTAATTTACTTTATCTATTTAATGAGAATCATTATGATCTTTTTCAACGAAGTGACATCGTATGGAGAAGGTAATGGTTACAGCAGCAAAAACAATTAGCCAAGTTTTTACCCATACAGGAATTGCGTTCGCAATTGCTTACTGGTTAACCGGCTCGGCTTTGTTTGGCGGCTTGGCTGCCATAATCGAGCCGATTATCAATGTTTCAATCCTGCCCTTGCACCAAAAAATTTGGTTACGCATACGCGCCGCCATGCAGAAGTTTGCCAGCAGAGTCGCCACGTTGATAATCGCGGAAAAAATCAGTCAGGTTGGCATGCACATGGCCGTCGCGTTCGCTGTGATGTTCTGGGCTACAGGATCCCTCGCATTTGGCGGCTTGGCTGCAGTTCTCGAGCCGATATGCAACGTCATCCTTTTACCGTTCCACGATCACGCCTGGGAAAAATTCAGGGCAAAGATTCGGATGCGTTTCGAGCATCCTTTCATGGCGGCGTAGCATGCTTCTAAAAACGGGCTTGCATTCATTCTGAAATGTGAGAGGCAATATCAATGAAAGGCATATTGGCCTTTAAACATGAGACCTTTTTCGCAAGCCTCAATCTTCCACGCCCTACTCTTTTGAAGTTTCTTTCGTCGCTTCGGCAGGCTGATCTTCGGGCAATTTCCCTGCTGCGTCGCGCACCTGTCTGGCCAGCTGATCGCCATGATTTTTGAGTTCCTCCTTGGCCGGCTGGGCCACCTGAGGTCTGGTTTTATTCTGATCCATGATTCATCTCCATGTAGTGCAGGAATATGAATAAGGCACGCAGATTCTTGCTTGGTTCATTTCCTTTTCCAAGCCATCGGAGACTCGCACCACCTCTTTTTAGTTTGCGCAAAATGTACATGTCCAATACTTGATTATTCTTATCATTCGAGACGCGGCATCAAAATATAGTGCCACTATTGCGTGAACAAGACCGGTGACAAAGTGATAATCGATGACATCCTTGAAGCGCTGGAGGCATTTGAAGCCCACGGCAAACCTGCGAAATCAGTTTTCCTTGGTGCGCAACGTATGGAGCAATTACAGCAAGTCACGGCAGCGTATCGAGCGGCGGTTGCACCTGAAGAACTTATTACGGCTACCTTCTTAGGCTTGCCGGTTAAAGAAGGGGATTTTCCGGCTGACTATATAGGCTTCGGCATCAAAGACTAAGTCGGTATTTCCTGAAAGATTTCAGAAATTCCAAAAATCATCGAAGCTTTCGTAGACAGGCTGGCGTTTAGAAAGGATATTTCATAACTGTCGCTCATCGATCCCGGTTACTTCCTGGCTCCGCAATACGCCGCGCAAAAAGGAAAAGCCCGCTTTAAAAACGGACTTTTTAAATTGGTGCTGGATGGATACGACCGCCAGCTCCGGTCGACCACTTAAGCAATTTAGAATTTCGCAATACCGAGCCAAATGGATCGCTTTCCAAACTTGCTCTGATGGATAGACAGGTTCGACACCATGATCAAAAATAAAGTTCCTGAAGGCAACTTATATTTTTGTTATCGGCAAATTTATTTTCAATAATTTAATTAATCAAAAAAGCAGATACCAACTGTTTAGAGTGCTTCCGTGTCTGGAAGCCCAAGGTGCAGACGTTTCGCAGCTACTACCCTGATAACATCCAAAAGCTTGCGAAATGCCTGCTCATCGCCCAATTCAATGCGCCATTTGGCAAGTTGCACAAATAAGTCCCCGCCCAAGACATCAAATGCAGTAACCATAGACTTAAACGCGCCATACGCAAGAATCCCGCCCGTCAACTGGACACATAAAAAAGGGATGTCTTTGGTTGGCTGATATGCCTTGGAGAATTTCAGAAAGTCATACATTCGGCCATTCTCAAAATGCAGACCGCAAACGATAAGATCGAAATCCGGGCTGAGCGCCGCATATGCCTGATCAAGGGAGTGTACGAAAGTAAGATCGTTGCCTTCCAAAATACTAGATATAAGCTCCTGATGGTCAGATCTTATTGCTACTAGAATTTTGAGGCTCGTTTTGGAAGCCATGTATTTTTTGATGATGCGGTATCGAAGAAGAGTGACTCCTGAAATTTATTATAGAAAAGAATTAATATTTTTCAAGTGATCGAGCCTCGGAGAGAGTCCGGCATCACAGCACAGCAGCTAAAAATCACTAGCTCCAATATGGAGATTAGAGGACTGCCGTAATGAATTCTTTCTAAGACTATTACAGACCGCCCAGATAAAGGCTGACCCACTTTCATGCACAAGCTCTCCTACGAGCGCAGCAATGATGAACTCATGGTATAGCGCAGCGAGGCCATATCGATTGCTGCCTAGACTTAAACGCCAATCTTTAAAAAGAGCTAATTGAACATTCAATGCGAGGAATTAAGGCGACTTTGCAGAGACGCGAAAGCGGCTGCAGATAAGTCAATTTGGATTTAATGACAATGGTGCCCGAGACCGGAATCGAACCGGTACGCCCCCTCTCGGGAAAGCGGCGGATTTTAAGTCCGCTGTGTCTACCAATTTCACCACTCGGGCAATAGCGCGATTGTAATGCACTATCGGTACTAACAAAAAAAGCGCCAAGGCGCTTTTTTAGAAAAATGGAGGCGGGGGTCGGGATCGAACCGGCGTCTACGGCTTTGCAGGCCGCTGCATAACCACTTTGCTACCCCGCCATGAAGAAGCGGTATTGTAACCGCGAATTCGAATCTCTGCAGAGAAGCGAATACGAGGTCCAATCCGGATTGAAGCATTCTCAACCCATAAAAAAAGGAAGCCTTATGAGCTTCCTTTTTTGAAATCTGGAGCGGGAAAAGAGTCTCGAACTCTCGACCTCAACCTTGGCAAGGTTGCGCTCTACCAACTGAGCTATTCCCGCATTGCTAAAGAAGCGTCATTATAGAATACTGGTGAATATTGTCAACACCTACTTCGATAAATTATTGGAATTTACTTTCATCAGTGGCCATGCTTTGCGCAAGTAGTAGAACATGGACCATACGGTCAGTACGGCGGCAACAAACAACAACGCCTGCCCCCAGAAACGCGTATTGATCAAGCTTGAAAAATTTTCATGGTAAAGCAGCATAGGAATGGCGACCATTTGCGCACCGGTTTTGATCTTGCCGATCGAACTGACTGCGACGGACTTTGACGCGCCGATTTGCGCCATCCATTCACGCAATGCGGAAATCGTAATTTCCCGTCCGATAATGATGAATGCAAGTACCGCATTCACATCACGGAATTCAACGAGAACCAGCAAGGCGCCAGCCACCATCAGTTTGTCCGCGACGGGATCAAGGAATGCGCCGAATGCAGAAGTCTCATTCCAGCGGCGCGCAAGAAAGCCGTCAAACCAGTCGGTCAGTGCCGCAACAATAAAGATGGCGGACGAAGCGACGCCCTTTTCAAACGAGGATAACCAGGAATCAGGCAGATAAAAAACGCCAACGATTAGCGGAATGAGAGCAACGCGCAGCCACGTGAGTAAGATCGGAATATTGAGCGGCATGATTCAGTTCTTGTTTTGATTTTTCCGGCACGAACTGCAAATCCGCAGTCATATGCGTAATTTAATGCAATTGCCGGTAAATGTCTTCTGCCAATTGACGCGAAATACCTTCGACCGATGCCAAATCATCCACGCTGGCATCCATGACCCCGCGCAAACCGCCAAAACGGGCCAGAAGCTTTTGCCGCCGCTTCGCGCCGATTCCTTCGATCTCTTCCAGCCGGGAAGTCTGCCTTGCCTTGGCACGCTTGGCGCGCATGCCTGTAATGGCAAAGCGGTGTGCTTCGTCGCGTATCTGCGCAATAAGCATAAGCGCAGCAGATTCCTTGCCGAGCTCCTGAGGTGGGCGACCGTCCGCAAAGATAAGTGTCTCCAGCCCTACCCTGCGCCCTTCCCCCTTGGCTACGCCGACAATCAGGCTGATGTCCAGCCCCAGTTCGACGAAAACCTGCCGTGCCATTTCCACCTGTCCCTTGCCGCCGTCGATCAGCACGATGTCCGGCATGACGCCCTCGCCATTGGCCACTTTCTCATAACGTCGCATCAGGACCTGCCGCATCGCCGCATAGTCATCCCCAGGCGTAATATCCGAAATGTTATAACGCCGATACTCGCCGTTTTGCATGGCATGGTGATGAAAGACTACGCAGGATGCTTGCGTCGCCTCACCCTGCGTATGGCTGACGTCGAAGCACTCAATCCTCAACGTATCGATATCTTCGGTTTCTATATTGAGTGTTTCCACCAGTGCGCGCGTCCTGGCTTGCTGCGAGCCCTGCTCGGAGAGCAGGCGCGCCAGCGCAATCTCCGCTCCCTTGTGCGCCATTTCCAGCCACTGCCTGCGCTGTCCCTGCGGCTGGAAAAGCAGATTGATGCGGTGTCCGCACTGTTCCATCAAGGCCAGCATCAGCTCGGGCTCGTTGAATTCGACATTAAGGATCAGCGTACCGGGAATGAATTTGTCGAGATAGTGCTGTGCGAGGAAGGCCTTCAATACTTCCGTTTCGATCGCCTCTTCTTCCCCGGAGAATGCATCGCCCACATGCACCGGAAAGTAGGCTCTGTCTCCCAGATGCCGCCCTCCCCTGACCATGGCCAGATTGACGCAGGCACGCCCTCCATGGACGATCACGGCGATGATGTCGATGTCTTCATCGCCCGTAGTTTCCATGGACTGTTGATGCAGGATGCGTGACAGCGCCGTAATCTGATTGCGCACGACGGCAGCCTGCTCGAACTTCAACTCCTCGGCAAAGGCCTGCATCTTGGCTTCCAATGTCTGCATCAGTTCGGTCTGCCGTCCACGCAGGAAAGTCGCCGCATTCTCAACGTCGGTTTGATAATCCTCTTTGGAGATGAAATTTACACACGGCGCGCTGCACCGATGAATCTGATGAAGAAGACATGGGCGGGTCCGGTTGGCGAAGACTGAATCCTCGCAGGTACGCAAAAGGAAAATCTTCTGCAGGATCTGCATTGATTCCTTGACCGCCCAGACGCTGGGGAAAGGACCGAAATAGTGATGCTTCTTGTCCACCGCGCCCCGGTAATACGCCATGCGCGGATAGTCCTCGCTGGTGATCTTCAGGTAGGGATAGGATTTGTCGTCCCGGAAAAGAATGTTGTAGCGCGGCTGAAGCGTCTTGATCAGGTTGTTTTCCAGGATCAGCGCTTCTGCTTCGCTGCGCGTGACCGTCGTCTCCATCCTCGCAATGCGCTCCACCATCATGGCGATGCGCGGGCTGCTCAGGTTGCGCTGGAAATAACTGGAAACCCGTTTCTTCAGATCGCGCGCCTTGCCCACATAGAGCAACTTGTCCTCTGCGTCGAAATACCGGTAGACGCCGGGCAGGTTCGGCAGCTTGGCTACCGTTTCCAGCAGCACTGCGCGTGGATCATCTGGAGTAACCGATTCAGACATGCTTGCGACGATTCAGATAAGCCTGCGTGGGATCCACAGCCAGCATTTCGCTGCCCTGGACCAGTGCATCGACTGTCTGTTTGGCTGAAAGATATCTGCTGTCCCGCTGTAATTCATCCCAGGACGGTGCTGGACCGGAAGGCAGCAAGGCCTGCAAGCGAGCTACCGAGCTCGATAGATCCAGCATACGCTCCAAATCAAGCTGTTCAAGCAGAATGTCCGCCTTGTCCGGCGCATTGCAGATCAGGATCATGTCGCAGCCTGCTTCCAGCGCCGCATGTGCGCCGGCCACCACTCCGCCTTCCATGCTGGCTCCTTCCATGCTGAGATCGTCACTGAAGATCACGCCCTGGAAACCAAACTTTTCGCGCAGCATGCCTAGCCATTTTTTCGAGAAACCGGCAGGATGTTCGTCCACCTTGGGATAAATGACGTGCGCCGGCATCACACCTGCCAGGCTCATGCCCAGCCATCCGTAGGGAGCCGCGTCGTCGGAAAGAATTGCCTTCAGGCTGCGCTTGTCCACGGGAATTGCAACATGCGAATCGGCCTTGACGTAGCCATGCCCCGGAAAGTGCTTGCCACAATTAGCCATGCCAGCCAGCGCCAAGCCATGATTCAGGCTCTTTGCAAGCAGCGTTACCACTCGGGCATCGCGGTGAAAAGCTCGGTCGCCGATTACGCCGGATGAACCGTAATCCAGATCCAGTACAGGAGTAAAAGACAGATCGATACCGCAGGCACGTAATTCGGCAGCCAGCACATAGCCGACGTCGGTTGCTGCCCTGGCCGCCTGCAGGACATCCTTGTCCCACAGTTCCCCCAGCTTGCGCATCGCGGGCAACCTCGTGAAGCCGTCTGACTTGAAACGTTGTACCCGGCCGCCTTCATGGTCAACCGCAAGAAGCACCTCCGGCCGGGCTTCATGGATGGCTTTGGCCAGGGCGGTTATCTGCTCGCGGCTTTCGAAATTGCGGGCAAACAGGATCACCCCACCGGTCAGCGGGTGCTGAATGCGGCGGATGTCGTCCTGCGTCAATTCCTTGCCAACCACGTCCAGCATGACGGGACCGAGCTTTGCCTGTGCTCCGTGCAAATGATTAATTATCGTCATTTTTTCTCCACGATGACGAAGGCCACTGCGTACTCTGCCTCATCCGTTATTGATATTTGTGCCGTTAATCCGTGTTCTTCCATGAATGTCTTCAATGCGCCGCTGCTCACGGCGACCGGCTTGCCGCTAGGCGCATTCAGTGTCTGCATGGCTTGCCATGTCATCGGCATGTGCATGCCGAGCCCGATTGCCTTGGAAAACGCCTCCTTGGCCGCAAAGCGTGTCGCCAGAAAACGCAGTCCGCGTGCTTCAACATTGGCTTTGCGCGCATGGTATGTTTCCAATTCTTCCGGGCCAAGGATTTTTTCGGCAAAGCGATCACCGTTCCGGGCGAGTACGCCTTCTACTCTTGATATCCGAATGATGTCCGTGCCGATCCCGTAAATCATAAGTTATCCGTTCAAGCGAGCCTGAACCATGATTGCCTTCATTTCGCTTACAGCGTTACGCCATCCTGCAAAGATGGCATGCGCTACGATGGCGTGGCCGATATTGAGCTCGGCGATATCCGGAATGCGGGCAATTGCCTGGACGTTCGTGTAGTGCAGCCCATGCCCCGCATTGACCTTTAATCCACGATTGATCCCTTCTGCGGCGCCCTGCTCGATCCGGCTCAGCTCCCTGCCCTGCTCTTCTTCTGCGTGTGCTTCGGCATAGCGGCCAGTATGTAATTCGATGACCGGAGCCCCGCATTCGGAGGCAGCCTGAATCTGCTCGGCGTCGGCATCGATAAAAAGACTGACACGAATGTTTTCGCGCTGGAGTTGCTGGACCGCTGCCTTGACTTGTGAAAAATACCTTACGACATCGAGCCCGCCTTCTGTCGTTATTTCTTCGCGCCGCTCCGGTACCAGACATACATCCTGCGGCTTGATCCGGCAGGCGAAGTCAAGCATTTCGGCTGTAACGGCGGCCTCAAGGTTCATCCGCGTCCTCAACTGAGGCCGCAATATCTCTACGTCGGCATCCTTGATGTGTCGCCGGTCTTCGCGCAAATGCAAGGTAATCAGATCCGCGCCGGCTTCTTCCGCCAGGAGTGCTGCTTGTATCGGATCGGGATAGGCCGTCCCCCTCGCATTGCGCAAGGTTGCGACATGATCGATATTGACACCCAGTTCAATAACCTGGCCTGAAGGCTGCAAGAAGCTCATGAGTTTAATTTTTTTGTTTGTAGAATTGTTTCATGCACGATCATAACTGCATGAGGTCGATCAGGATCTGCCGGGTATTCAGAGGTGCGCCTCCCAAATGATACGCAAGCAGGAAACGCATTAATAACTTGCTCTGCATTTGCGTTATGCTGTCTGCGTATTCTTCGCGCTCCATATCCAGCAGGGTTTTTCCTGAGACCCACGGCGTGGAATCGGAAGGATGCACCGGCCGTGCTCCGCGCTCCGGATCGACCACATAGATCTGATCGGCAATCACCTTCTCTCTGGTATTTGTACAAATTGTAAGATTGCCTACTACACCAACTTCCTTCAGCAGAAACAGCTCGAATTTCCGCAAGACGATCGGAGCGGACTCGCCGTGCGCAAGCTGGTTCAGCGTTGAAACATAATGATTAAATAAAGCCGGATGCGGATCGTCGCGAGCCAGAAATTTGACCAGCAATTCGTTCAAATAAAAACCGCATAGCAAAGCAGCCCTTTCCAGAGGAAGCAAGCCACCGATCCATTCAGCCGACGTCAGCGTACGTACTTCTGATTTACCGGTCCACCCCACCGAAAGTGGCTGAAAGCTTTGCAGCACACTGCGAAGCTTGGAGTGCGGACGCTTGGCGCCCTTTGCGATGACCGGCACGCGGCCGTAGTCGCGCGAAAAAACGTCGACGATCAGGCTTGTTTCCTTGTAGGGATAGCTGTGCAGAACAAAACCGGGCTGCTCGCTGACGCGTGATTCCTTTTCAGAAGGCTTTGCACGGGACCGGCCGGTTACGGGGTTTTTCGCAACGCCCGGTCCCGATGGAATCGGCAATGCATCCATCTGGGCAAACGCCAGTGCATCACGTTCGGAATCGATCTTAGTTTCGGCGCCCATGAGAGTGTTTCGCAAGGCAGGTATTATTCATAACCATATGCACGCAAGCCCGCTTCATTGTCGGCCCAACCCGATTTCACCTTGACCCAGATTTCCAGATAAACCGGGCCGCCGAACAGTTTTTCCATGTCCAGGCGCGCCTGCGTCGAAATTTCCTTCAACCGGGCACCCTTCTGGCCAATGATCATTGCCTTATGAGAGTCGCGCTCGACGAGAATGGCAGCAAAAATCCGGCGCAGAGCACCTTCCTGTTCAAATTTCTCAATCAGCACGGTACTTGTATAGGGCAACTCGTCGCCGGCGAACCGGAATACTTTTTCGCGTACGATTTCTGCCGCAAGAAAGCGCTCGCTGCGGTCCGTGATGTCGTCCTGATCAAAAACAGGAGCATTTTCCGGGAGGAGTTTGCGCACTTCTTCCTGAAGATTGCTGAGCTGAAAACGCTGTTTGGCTGAAACCGGGACGATAGCGGCAAAATTGCGTTTTGCGGCAATCTTTTGCGCAAACTGCATCAGCCCGGCTCTGTCCTTCACGCGGTCCGACTTGTTAATCACAAGAATTGTGGGAACATCTTCCGGTATCAGGTCGAGTACCTTTTGATCAGGATCGCCGTATGTCCCTGCTTCCGTCACGAAAAGAATTACATCGGACGCGCTAAGCGTATCGGTCACGGTGCGATTCAGGGTGCGATTCAGCGGATTGGAATGCCTGGTTTGAAATCCCGGCGTGTCCACATAAATGAATTGCGCATCGTCGGTGGTTTGAATGCCTGTAATTCGATGCCGAGTGGTTTGCGCTTTACGGGATGTGATGCTGACTTTGGCACCGACCAGTACATTCATCAGTGTTGATTTGCCGACGTTGGGGCGGCCAACGATCGCAATATAGCCGCAGCGAAACCCGGACTTCTCAGGTAAATCTGTCATGCAGTCTTAGTTTGGTTGACGGCGAAAAGAGGTGCGGTATGTTCATCATGAACAACTTGTTCACCTTCGGCCGTCATGGTGGAAGGCGCTTCCGCCTTAGTTTCGGGTTTGTCTTTTGCAGAGGCTTTGGAACTTGATTTGGTCTCGGTCTTCGTCTCGTCCACGCGATTGCTTTCAGCAATACCACTTGTCTTTGCGGTTTTCTTTGATGGCTTTTCGAGCGGCGCATCCGGCTGAATCGTGGCAATACCGGCCAGCTTCAATTGCGCCGTACGTGGCTTTGTTTTGCGCGTGGAAGAAGGCGATTTCGCCAATGCAGCCTGAACGGCTTCCAGGGCAAGCTTGGCGGCAGCCTGTTCACCTGCTCGGCGACTTCCACCGGTTCCAAACACCTGAATGTCTAGTTTGGGAACCAGGCACTCAATTTCAAATTCCTGGTTATGCGCTGCCCCGTGCGTAGCAATCACATTGTATTGAGGAAGTGCAATCTTCTTGCCTTGCAAAAATTCCTGTAAAAGCGTTTTTGCGTCCTTGCCAAGCGTTTTCGGATCCACGTTTTCCAGAATCGGGATATATAAGGCCCTGATGACGTTTTTGGCAGCATCGAATCCGGCATCGAGAAAAATTGCTCCGAATAAGGCTTCAAGCGTATCGGCAAGAATAGAGGGACGCCGAAAACCACCCGATTTAAGTTCGCCTTCACCGAGACGCAGAAACTGCGATAGTTCAAGTCTTTGCGCAATTTCATAAAGAGACTGCTGTTTGACCAGATTTGCCCGCAGACGCGACAAATCGCCTTCGTCTATTTTGCTGTACCGCTCAAACAGGATTGAGGCAACGACGCAATTCAGTACAGAGTCTCCAAGAAATTCCAGGCGTTCGTTATGCACGCCGCTATGGCTGCGATGCGTCAAGGCTTGCTGCAAAAGAGCGCCTTCCTTGAACGTATGGCCCAGCCGGGATTGCAATAACGATAGATCCATTTTTTCTGCCAAATAAATCGTGTGTTTACTCCACGGATTTTGTCTTCGTACTACGCTTTGCCGCCGTAGAACCTTGATAGTCAATCAGCAGGCTTGCTGGACCCACCAATGGAATTCTTTTTTCATACGCGAAGCTCACTTCCATCATTCCGTCTTGCGGAACAATTTCCAGATCTTTTCCACTGATCGAGTCGATATATCCTACCTCCGCCTGCTTGTCGAATGAGGTGCGGACTTCCGCTGGGGTCGACCCTGCCGATTTGGCAGTAACGATTGCTTTCTTGATCGCCATATATTCGGTTACCGTAGGAACGATTTTCATTCCCAATACTGCGGCCATGCCGATTATCGCCAGAATGAAAATCAAACCTGTCAAGGACACGCCGGCCTGTTTTCGATTTGACCATGATTTCATTGTTTGGCTCCCCCCCGTTAGATTTATTGAAAACTGCCGATACGCTTGAGGTTGCTGAAGTTCATCCAGACGAAAAATGCTTTTCCTACAATGTTTTCGTCAGGCACGAATCCCCAGTATCGACTGTCCTCGCTGTTATCACGATTATCCCCCATCATGAAGTAATGTCCAGAGGGAACAGTACAAGCAAATCCATCCAGATTGTAGGTACATAATTCATGCTGCGGAAAAACTCTGGGTGGAGAAATATAAGGGGGAGCGCGGTCATCTACCAAAATCTTATGGGCGGTTCCGCTTAAGTTTTCCAGGTATTGCTTATAGTAAGTCAAACGCTCTTCATCCAGATAGTCCGATAAAGGCTCATAAGAAAGCTCTTTACCATTTATCGATAAACGCTTGTTTTTATATACTATTTTATCACCCGGAATACCTATTACACGCTTAATGTAATCCAGAGACGGATCTTTGGGATATTTGAAGACCATTACATCCCCGCGTTGCGGATTATTAACTTCTATTATTTTTTTGTTAATAATCGGCAGCCGAACGCCGTAGGTGTACTTGTTGACAAGAATCAGATCGCCAATTTGCAAGGTAGGAACCATTGAACTCGATGGGATTTTGAAAGGTTCATAAAGAAAAGAACGAAGAAAAAATACCAATGCGATTACCGGAAAGAAACTTCCCGAATATTCAATCCATGCCGGCTGTTTTAAAATTGACGAAGCCAGTGCGGAACGCGCCCTAGTATCGGGCTGAACGCCTTCAGCCGCCAGTTTAGCGCTTCGGGCATCGAACTCTGCCAATGCTGCATCCGCTTTTGCGCGCCGTTGCTTGGCCAAATAAAAAACATCTAAAAACCAAACAACTCCCGTTACCACCGTTAAAACAAATAAAATCAGTGCAAAATTGCTCAGGATTGCCTGCAGGCTCATTTTTCTTCCACTTGTAAAATTGCCAAGAATGCTTCTTGCGGTATCTCCACCGACCCTACCTGCTTCATCCGCTTTTTACCCGCTTTCTGTTTTTCCAGCAACTTGCGTTTACGTGAAATATCGCCGCCATAACACTTGGCCAGAACATTCTTACGCAGAGCTTTGACATTTTCACGGGAAATAATATTTGAACCGATAGCAGCCTGGATCGCGACGTCAAACATTTGCCTAGGAATGATTTCCCTCATTTTGGCAGCGACCGCGCGGCCGCGATATTGGCTGTTGGAACGATGCACAATGATCGCCAAAGCATCGACTTTTTCGCCGTTGATCAGCATGTCGACCTTCACCACGTCCGAAGAGCGATATTCCTTGAATTCATAATCCATCGACGCATAGCCGCGCGAAGTGGACTTGAGCTTGTCAAAGAAATCGAGCACGATTTCCGCCATCGGCATTTCGTAGGTTAACTGCACCTGTTTGCCGTGATAGCTCATGTTGATCTGGACACCGCGTTTCTGAGTGCACAATGTGATGACAGAACCTACATATTCCTGTGGCATGTAAAGGTTTACTGTGACAATCGGCTCCCGAACCTCTTCAATCTTGGAAGGGTCCGGCATCTTGGATGGGTTGTCGACCATGAGGACCGTGCCATCGCGCATGACGACTTCATATACTACCGTCGGTGCAGTAGTAATCAGGTCCATGTCGAATTCGCGCTCGAGACGTTCCTGTACGATCTCCATGTGCAGCAACCCTAGGAAGCCGCAACGAAAACCGAAGCCGAGTGCTTGAGATACTTCAGGTTCGTACTGCAAGGCGGCATCATTGAGCTTTAGCTTTTCCAGCGAATCGCGCAGCGCATCATACTGATTGGCCTCAACCGGAAACAGGCCTGCAAAGACCTGCGGCTGGACCTCCTTGAAACCTGGTAGAGGTTCGGGAGCACGTCGATTCGCCAGAGTAATGGTATCGCCTACCCGGGCAGCTTTAAGTTCCTTGATGCCCGCAATGACGAATCCCACCTGCCCGGCAGACAACTCTTGCCGCGCCACGGATTTCGGCGTGAAAACACCTACGCTTTCGGTCAGATACTGTGCATCCGTTGCCATCAGCAGAATTTTGTCCTTTGGCCGTAAGGTTCCGTTTTTGACACGGACCAGCATGACCACGCCTACGTAATTATCAAACCAGGAATCCACGATCAAGGCTTGTAACGGCGCGTCAGGATCACCTTTCGGCGGCGGTACTTTGACAATGAGCGACTCCAGCACATCCTGAACCCCCAAGCCGGTTTTAGCCGAACAATGAACGGCATCCGATGCTTCAATCCCAATGACGTCCTCAATCTCGGAAATCGCATTCTCCGGATTGGCAGACGGCAGATCGATCTTGTTCAAAACCGGCACCACTTCTACACCGAGGTCCAGCGCCGTATAGCAGTTCGCCACGGTCTGCGCTTCGACACCTTGCGAAGCATCGACGACAAGCAAGGCGCCTTCGCATGCTGACAAGGATCGGCTGACTTCATAGCTGAAATCCACGTGACCGGGAGTGTCGATAAGATTCAGGTTATAGATCTGACCGTCGCGTGCCTGATAAGTCAGGGCCGCCGTTTGTGCCTTGATCGTAATGCCCCGCTCGCGCTCAAGATCCATCGAATCGAGTACCTGTGCCTCCATTTCACGGTCGGAAAGCCCACCGCAAAGCTGAATAATGCGATCGGCAAGCGTGGACTTGCCATGATCGATGTGGGCAATAATGGAGAAATTTCGAATATTGTTCATTCGCTAAGGCCAGTTACAAAAAAAGCGCTCCGAAGAGGACAAAGTCCCCGGGCGCTCCTTATTGCGGAAATAATGAGATTCGGCATTTTACCGGATTTCAGAGAGAAACCGCCTCTTTGCCTGTCTTGCTGCAAGCTAATGACTTAAAAACTGCTCAAGTTTTTCTGTATCGAGGAAGTAATGGCATAACTGAACGGAAGGCAAGTCATCTCGTTTCCCGAAAAGCACGGGTACGAGCTCGTCGAATTGTTCTACCAATTTCTCATCTGCATCGACATCGACGACTTCAATGGTAAACGGGTAGGAGCCGCCATACTGCTGCAAAGCATGCAGCATGTCTTCACACAGATGGCAATAGCTACGCGAATATAAAGTGAATTTGACCAAGGTATCGAATACTTAGACTAGGCTCAGTGGCAATTGCCCGGCCATGTTCATTTCCTTGCTCGCTGCCCGTATGGTTCCACTTTACAAGATTAAAAAGAACCAGAAATCAGCAAGGTAAGACATGTACAACCAGGCGGCAAGAGTATTTCCTGCTGCCTGGTTGTTTTTCGACTACGGGCCGTTTCCTGGTTTGACAGGAACAAATTGCGATGACTCTCCGCGGCGCACAAGGAGGCCGACAGACCGTTTTGCTTCAAGCTTGCTGACCAAGGCATTGAACTGTTTGGAATCGGTCACATCCGTGTTATTGATTCGCAAAATCAGATCACCGGGCCGGATTCCTGCGCGCGCCGCAGCTCCCTCGGCCACTTCGACGACTACGCCGTTTTCCACTTTCAGTTCTTTCTTTTGCGCCGCAGTCAAGTCGTTGACTACCAGACCCAGGATATTTACCGGCTGATCAGGCTTGAACTTTTTCTCTGCTTTGGCAACCGGCTTGTCGACTTCCATCTCGGCGATGGTCACAGACAAGTCCCGGGTCGCGCCCTTGCGCCAGACAGTAAGATTAGTTTTTGTGCCTGGCTTGGTATTGCCAACCAGACGCGGCAGATCGCTGGACTTCTCGATTTGCGTGCCGTTGAACTTCAGGATGATATCACCAGGCTGCACTCCTCCCTTTTCTGCAGGGCTGCCGGATTCTACCCTCTGCACAAGCGCACCTTGCGCCCTTTGCAATCCGAGCGTTTCCGCAACTTCACGCGTTACCTCGCCGATTTGTACCCCAATACGCCCGCGAGTCACTTTGCCCGATGTCTTTAGTTGTTCGCTGACGCGAATCGCCTCGTCAATGGGAACAGCGAAAGAAATGCCCATATAGCCGCCTGAACGGCTGTAAATCTGCGAATTGATACCGATCACTTCACCGCGCATATTGATCAATGGTCCACCCGAATTGCCGGGATTGACGGCGACGTCGGTTTGAATCAACGGTAGATAGTCGCCGGTATCTCTCGCTTTGGCGGAAATGATGCCGGCCGTTACGGTGTTCTCAAGGCCAAACGGAGAGCCGATTGCAATAACCCACTCACCAGCGCGTACGCGGTTCAGATCGCCTATCGTCAAACGAGGAAGGTTGCTGCCTTCGATTTTGACCAGGGCAACGTCCGTGCGCTTGTCTGCGCCGATGATCTTCGCTTTGTATTCACGTTTGTCAGTAAGCGTGACGTAAACATCATCCGCTCCTTCGACTACATGCGCGTTTGTCAGTACAAAGCCATCAGCCGAAATGATGAAGCCGGAGCCCACGCCCCGCGGTACTTCCTCCTCTTGATCCGGAGTCGTCTTGCCACGCGGAGCCGGCTGCTGACGCGGAGGAATAGGCACGCCAAAAAAACGCCGGAAAAACTCCTGCATTTCTTCATCGTCGCCACCAGGCATGCCTTGTCCCGGTCGAACCTTTTCTGTGGTGCGGATATTCACGACCGCAGGGCCTACTCGCTCGACAAGATCGGAGAAATCAGGCAATCCGACAGGAGCTGCGGCATGTGCTGTTGCGATTGGCAGGCCCAGGTAATTAAGAGCCAGTGGAGAGAAAAAGGCGCCTGTGGCGCCTAAAAGTATGACAAACAGAATATGCTTAGTATTCGAGATAATTTTCATAGTTATGCTATTTATCAGGCTTAAATTCGATCGAATTGGCGATTTGCCGAATCGTCGCCGACGGCACCTCTCCGACTATGGTAAGCCAAAAACTGCCTTGCCGCTTGCTGAGGATATTCATTGCACCCTGGTGCATTGCTCCTTCGGTACGATTGGCACCAGCCGTCTCGGCAAAAACCGAGACCGTAGCAAGTCCGTCTGAAAACACCATCTGCGACACTTCCCGCCTGGACAGTGATGATGCCGCCGATTTACTGCCTTTTGCATCAGATCCCGACGAATTGGTGAGTAGCCTTTTCATCTCGCGAACTTTTTTGAATCCTGGCGGAAGCGCTTTTACTTTCCAGTTGGACTTTGATATTTGGGTCATTACGGTATTTTCAACCCTCCAGCCACGAGTATCGGAAACACTGGGCGCAAGCTTTGAGTCGGGAACGTCCCCTATCGCCAGCTGGGTAAAAGCAATCTGTTCGAGCACATCGCCCTTTTCATTGGTGGTTTGCACTCTTAAAAGCAGGCCTGTCGAACGCTCAGCCCAAAGCTTGTAGCCATACCGGAATCGGTCCTTAGGCTTCAGTACGATCGCTTTTGTAGCGTAACCGGCAACGCGCTCGCTTTGCCCCATTCTCAATATGTAATAGCTGCTTAACTTGCCAGGATTCGTCGTGAGAATGGAAGGAAATATATCCTTGATTATCCTTCTCTCGACCAACAGAGTCTTCGACTCAGGAGCGTAGTAGGTTATTTCGTCGTTTCTTCGGACATATTCACGAGGCTTTCCATCCAATACTTCCAATTTCTCGATTTCGTTTTTTCCTTCTACGATATGAGCAATACGGGAAGTTCTTACCTGGCTGGCCTGTTGATAGACGAACGTGCCGGAATAATTTAAATTCTGTGCCGCAGACTGAATTTTTCTCAGCCATGCCTGCGACTCTTTTGCTTCCGCAGCCGGATTAGGCTTTGCCGCATGGACGTTTAAAGCAAAGAAGGCACACAAAACCAGTGCATATCTAAGCATGATTTGAGGTTGCCACATATTGCTTATTTCTGAGGTTCGTTTTCGAATGTGGCGGAGCGGACAAATTGAGTTGTGTCGTACAAGGAGGGTGAATAGCGTTGATGTGCCAGCAAATATTCATCAATACTCGGATCGCGCAAGACAACTGCATCTTGATTTGCGTCGGCTGACGAACTCGCTTTAGCCGAAGCGGAAGATGCTATTGCGGGTACTGAGGCCACGGGTAAAATCGCATGACTGCTTGCCGAGGCAAGACTTGATGAAGCATAGGGTTCGGCCGGCTTTGTAGTACCGCCCGTCATGAGCTGGGGCGCTACAAGATAAGCAGTAAATGCTGCGAGCACAGCAGCAATACCAGGCATTGCAAACCGTTTCACCGCTTCAGCTTTCGAACATTTGACGGCAGCTGCATTTTTCGAAAGCTGCGCTGCGGGCGCAAAAACGGTTGGCTCCGCATCGAGCTTTGCAGCCATACGTGCCGCAAAGTCCGTGCTTAAATCGCTCGCCATATCTTCCGACCGGAGAGCATCCCCTATCTGATGGTAGAGATCCCATTCCTTGCGTACCTCAGGCTTCCGGAGACTCGCAAAAACCGCGTCAAGCTCACTCGCTTCCAGTTCCCCATCTGCCAAGGCGGAAATTTTTTCCTGCGGCACATTACTATTTTTCATACGATTCCCCAATAAAGCCAATCCCTTTTACTACTCTTGTCTTATCTTGTTTTATTGATACTTATTTTTTACCAGCGCTTATCAAGCGCCGTGCCTAATAACGGCCTTAACTTTTCTGCAATCGCTTCGCGTGCTCTGAAGATGCGGCTGCGCACAGTGCCGATCGGACATCCCATCGCTTCGGCAATCTCATCGTAACTTAAGCCTTCAATTTCACGCAAGGTAATTGCCATCCGGAGTTCTTCCGGGAGTGCATCCATTGCCACATTTACGGTTTCGGCGATCTGCTTGGTTGCCATCATTGACTCAGGCGTATTGATATCCCGCAGATGTTCGCCGTCATCGAAGGTCTCTGCTTCCTCTGCATCCGCTTCGGTCGAAGTGGGCGCACGCCGCCCCTGCGTAACGAGATAATTCTTCGCAGTATTGATGCCGATCCGGTAGAGCCACGTATAGAAAGCGGAGTCGCCGCGAAATTGCGGCAAAGCGCGATATGCTTTGATAAAGGCTTCCTGTACGACGTCTTCCGCTTCCGCCTGGTCACGAACGAGCCGCGAAACAAGCCGCATGAGCTTGCGCTGATACTTCGATACCAGCAGCTCGAACGCCTTTTTGTCGCCACTCTGGACGCGCTCAACTAAGAGTTGATCAATATCGCGTTCTGTCGTCAATCCAAAAATCCTTGTTATCGTGCCGCCGATACAGCTCTGATGTTGACACAAAGAAATATGATAAGTTCATTCAAAATCTATTTCTTTGCACCATATCTTTTTGTATCGACATGATGGACATTGTGCGCGGCAATCCAACGACATGCAACCGCCAATGCTCTGAAAGTTTGCCGATCCATGCAGTCAGGCAAAATTACTAGAGTGCGTATTCGTCGGTCCTCTGCCCGCAACCTTAATAACAGTAAATGTGCCCAGAGTGTAGAGTCCCTCATCAACTGGACCACATGAGTACTGTTCCCTTTTTCCAGTTTTTCTTGTTGACGCCTCACATCGCCAATATCGTTATCTTCCTTCAACCGTATTTGTCCGATACCGGATATATCAATATGAAACGTTTTTCTGTTTAAAAAAACATAAAAAAACGCCCATAGGCCGAGTAATACGAGTGCAGCAAAAGTTGTCCAACGGAGTTGAGCGGATAATTCGCCGACTTTACCCAGGCCAATAAGAAATGCAATGCATAGAATCAAAAGACAGCCTATGCAAACGCCTAGCTGCAATAGCTTTGATGGTTTCACTACGGCAGATACGGCGATCGACATAGTGGATAAACATTGGAGATGAGGATGATCCGTCCTCTATCCAAGAGGACGGAATGGCGAAATTTTAGACTTTACCGAAAATAAGTGTTCCATTGGTCCCGCCGAAACCAAAGGAGTTCTTTACTGCCACCTTGATCTGCATATTACGTGCAGCATTGGCGCAATAATCTAGATCGCAGGCTGGATCCTGATTGAAGATATTGATGGTCGGAGGAGAAAGCTGATTATGAACAGCAAGTACCGTAAATACCGATTCCAAGCCGCCTGCTCCGCCAAGCAAATGCCCCGTCATCGACTTCGTCGAGTTGACCACGACCTTCTTGGCATGGTCTCCCAAAGCGCGCTTAATGGCCACTGTTTCGGCAATATCGCCCAAGGGAGTGGAGGTGCCGTGTGCATTGACGTAATCCACCTGATCGCTGTTTAACTCTGCATTCTTCAGAGCTGCTACCATGCAGCGGCGGGCACCGTCACCATCTTCCAGCGGAGCGGTCATATGATGTGCATCGGCGCTCATGCCAAACCCAAGAAGTTCAGCATAGATTTTTGCACCGCGTGCCTTCGCATGCTCATATTCCTCCAGCACCATAACTCCGGCGCCTTCGCCAAGCACAAATCCGTCACGGTCTTTATCCCATGGACGAGAAGCGGTAGCCGGATCATCGTTACGCGACGAAAGAGCACGTGCCGAAGCAAATCCGCCAAGGCCAAGAGGGGAAATCGTGGATTCCGCGCCTCCTGCGATCATGACATCCGCGTCACCGTATTCGATCAGACGCCCTGCTGCACCAATGCAATGCAAGCCAGTCGTACAAGCCGTCACAATTGCCAGGTTCGGACCTTTTAAGCCGTACCTGATTGATAAATGACCCGAGATCATGTTGATGATAGACGCGGGTACAAAAAACGGGCTGATACGACGTGGGCCGCGGTTGGTCAATTCGGCATGCGTTTCCTCGATCAGCGGCAGGCCGCCAATACCTGATCCGACAATCACGCCAATCCGATCGGCATTTTCCTCGGTAACGGTCAATCCGCTATCGTTCATGGCCTGAATACCTGCAGCCATACCATAATGGATGAACGTATCCATATGGCGTGCTTCTTTGGCCGGCATGTATTCTTCGATGCTGAAGCCTTTTACCTCGCCCGCAAAATGGGTCGAAAAAGGTGTCGCATCAAACCTGGTGATTGTCGCGATACCGGATTTACCTTCGATGAGCGCACCCCAGCTATCGGCTACGGTATTGCCGATGGGAGACACACATCCTAAACCGGTAATGACAACGCGACGTCGTTGTTGTGTACGGCTCAAGCAACTCTCCTGAAGTAGTCAAAGCTCTTAGGCTTTGACGTGTGCCTTGGCGTAATCGATTGCCTGTTGCACGGTCGTAATTTTTTCTGCTTGCTCGTCGGGGATTTCCATCTCGAACTCGTCTTCGAGGGCCATCACCAGTTCAACGGTGTCAAGGGAATCAGCACCAAGATCGTCAACAAAGGCCGACTCGATCTTGATATCTGCTTCAGCAACGCCAAGCTGCTCAGCAACGATCTTCTTAACACGTTGTTCTATATCTGACATTTATGCCTCCATGGGTGGTTACAGAAAGTGCGCGCATTTTATCAGGTTTGCGGCACGAAAATTTAAATTCGGACTAGCTTTTAATTAAAAACGGAGAAGAGCTTTAGCTCATGTACATGCCGCCATTGACATGCAAGGTCGTGCCAGTGATATAACTTGCTTGCGGAGAAGCAAGAAACGCTACCGCAGCAGCGATGTCTTCAGGCAGCCCAAACCGGCCGGCCGGTATCTGGCTCAATAGCGCGGCAATTTGCTGTTCATTCAGTGCCTTGGTCATATCCGTATCGATGAAGCCTGGAGCAACGCAATTGACCGTGATGTTGCGACTGCCTACTTCACGCGCCAAAGCGCGGCTCATGCCAGCTACTCCAGCCTTGGCGGCCGCATAGTTCATCTGGCCCGGATTGCCGGCGGAACCGACTACTGACGTAATATTGATAATGCGTCCCTGCTTCGCCTTCATCATGGTACGAAGCACGGCGCGTGAAAGTCTCGCCACTGCCGTCAGGTTGGTTGCAATCACCGCATCCCATTCTTCGTCCTTCATGCGCATTGCAAGCTGGTCTTGTGTAATGCCGGCATTGTTGACGAGAATGCTCACGCCGCCAAATTGCTTCTGAATTTCGTCGATCACTTCACCGCAGCGCTGCGGATCATCGACATTCAGCACGACTCCCTTGCCGCAATCCGCTCCCATGGAAGCCAGATATTCAGAAATGGTTGCCGCACCGGATTCCGTCGTGGCGGTTCCAATGACTTTTGCACCTTGCTTCGCGAGTTCTTGCGCAATTGCGCGCCCTATTCCGCGTGACGCACCGGTGACCAACGCAACTTGATTTGTCAGGTTTTGACTTTGAGCACTCACTTCAATAACTCCAGGGCTTTATCGAGAGAAGCCTGATCAACGATTGCATCGCTGGTCAGATCACCGTTAATTCGTTTATTCAGTCCTGCCAGCACCTTGCCGGGACCGCATTCCACCACATGCGTGATTCCCATTCCTGCCATCTTCTGTATGGTTTCCACCCAGCGAACCGGGCTGGCTGCCTGACGGACCAATGCCTGCTTGATCGAAGCCGGTTCATTCGCCAATGCGACGTCGACGTTATTGATCACAGGGATCTCGGGAGTCGAAAAATTAATGGTTTCGAGATAGTGCTGAAGTCGATCCGATGCAGGTTTCAACAGCGATGAATGAAACGGCGCTGATACCGGCAAAGGCAGTGCTCGCTTGGCGCCCTTTGCCTTGGCGGCCTCACATGCCCGCTCTACTGCGCTCTTATGCCCTGCAATGACTACCTGTGCGGGGGCATTGAAATTTACCGCCTCGACAACTTGTCCTTGCGCCGCTTCGCTACAGGCCGCTTTTACATCTTCATCGGACAAGCCTAAAATCGCAGCCATCCCACCCTGTCCAACCGGCACGGCTTCCTGCATCGCCAGCGCCCTGAAACGTACCAGTGGCACTGCGTCTTTAAAAGCAATAACCCCAGCCGCTACCAAGGCGGAATACTCGCCCAGGCTATGTCCCGCCACAACCGCCGGCTTTGGGCCGCCTGCAGCAAGCCAGGCCCGATACATGGCAACGGCAGCGGTCAGCATTACGGGTTGGGTATTGGTGGTCAGGTCAAGATCTTCCTTGGGTCCTTCAGAAATCAGCTTGGCCAGATCAAAGTTTAATGCTTCCGATGCTTCGGCAAGCGTCTGCTGAACCACGGAGTTTTCAGCAAAACCGTTCAACATGCCAATGGCTTGGGATCCCTGGCCCGGAAATACAAATGAAAATTTAGTCATGGTATTTATGATTCAGCAAATTACATTGTGACCAGGAGCGCACCCCAGGTGAATCCGCCGCCGACGCCTTCCATCATGACGTTTTGTCCCTTCTTGACACGCCCATCTCTTACGGCACAATCAAGAGCCAAAGGAATGGAGGCGGCCGAAGTGTTGCCATGTTGATCTACGGTAACAACCATCTTGTCGAGTGGCAGTCCAAGCTTTTTCGCAGTGCCTTGCATAATGCGGATGTTTGCCTGATGGGGAATCAGCCAGTCAATCTGGGAGGATTGCATTCCGGCCAGTTCAAGCGCTTCATTGGCAACTTTTTCAAGCACCGACACGGCCAGCTTGAATACCGCCTGGCCATCCATATACATGTAAGCATCGCCGGCAAGCGCGCCGTTGCTTATTGTTCCGGGCATGCACAAGATATCGCCATGGCTGCCGTCCGCATGCAATTTGGCTGCCCGAACTCCGGGCTCGCTTGAAGCGGAAAGCACTACCGCTCCAGCTCCGTCACCGAACAGGACGCAGGTAGTCCGGTCGTTGAAGTCGACAATGCGCGAAAAAACTTCTGCACCGATAATCAGGGCATTTTTATACATGCCCGATTTAATAAAGCTGTCGGCAATGGACACCGCATAGACAAAACCGCTGCAAACCGCCTGCACGTCAAATGCAGCGCACTCCGTGGTGATGCCCAGTTTTCGCTGAACCACGCATGCTGTGCTTGGAAATCCTCCGAAATGGTCCGGCGTGGAAGTCGCAACAATAATCAAATCGATCTGGTTTGCATTAAGACCGGCCATTTCCAGCGCGCGCTTTGCTGCATTGGCGGCCAGATCGCTTGATACCTCGCTTGGTGCGGCATAGTGACGCGCCGAAATTCCGC
The DNA here is from genome assembly GCA_030715135.1 of Keguizhuia sedimenti. GTDB lineage: Bacteria > Pseudomonadota > Gammaproteobacteria > Burkholderiales > Burkholderiaceae_D > Keguizhuia > Keguizhuia sedimenti. Next base: position 179,788 of record JAUYVH010000004.1, read on the forward strand.
TGCGGGACACAATCCATTCATCAGAAGTCTCAATTCCCTTTTCCGCCAACTGCGCGGCAAGCTCCTGGTTGGTAACGCGATTGGCAGGCAAATAGCTGCCTGTACCAATAATTTTGCTATACATCATGCTTTTCTTTTCTGTTCATTCATTGATGGCGGTTTCAGTGCCTGAAACCGGAATTTCCGGATGCGGCATCAATTCCGCAATCGTCGCCGAAATTCGGGATAGTAAATCATGGTTGGCGGCATCAAATGCGCGCTTGATTGCCCATTCATAGCCATATGCATCTGCACTGCCATGGCTTTTGAATACCAGTCCGCGCAAGCCCAATAAACTTGCGCCATTGTATCGAGATGGATTCAAGCGTTGCGAGACGGAGCGCAGGGCTCGACGGGCAATCAGCGCGCCGAGCATATTCCAAAGGCTGCTCTTGAACTCCGTTGTCAGGGTCGCCTTGAAAAAGCGCCCCAGGCCTTCCGAAGCCTTGAGTGTCACATTACCCACGAAACCATCGCATACGACGATATCAGTCGTGCCTTCGAATATGTCATTCCCTTCGACATTTCCGTAAAAATTCAGAATTCCCTTTGCATGGTCGGCACGCAGAAGTTCCGCGGTACGCTTAACAAGGTCATTGCCTTTAATGTCCTCTTCACCGACATTGAGCAATCCGATTGTCGGCTTGGACCGCCCTTCGGTAGCCGCAACCAGTGCCGATCCCATGACCGCAAATTGGTGCAGATGCTGCGGTTCGCAATCAACGTTGGCGCCCAAGTCCAGCATGAACGTCGGAGCATCGCGCTGATTTGGGATAAGCGTGCAAATCGCCGGGCGATCGACCCCGGGAATGGTCTTCAGAACATATCGGGAAACTGCCATCAGGGCGCCTGTATTGCCGGCGGAAACACAAGCTTGCGTACGCCCTTCCTTTACCAACGTAATGGCGACCCGCATCGAAGAATCCTTCTTGCGGCGCAAGGCAACCTCCAGCGAATCATCCATCGTGATCACTTCGGAAGCGTGGTGAATAGAGAGGCGCGGATGATTTTCCGCTTTGTGCTTCTTGAGTTCGGCGAGTATGACGTCCTGCAAGCCGACCAGAATCAACTCCGAATCAGGCTCATGATTTGCAAAAGAAATCGCCGCAGGAACAGTGACTGCAGGGCCGTGATCCCCACCCATGCAGTCAATTGAAATTTTGATTGTCATTTCGTGATTTCAGAACTCTTCATGACCAGGTTTCGGCCAGAGTTCGGCATAGCTCAAAATGACGTTAAGAAGGTTTTTTTCATAACAAAAAACGGCGCCTTTTATTCATTGATTTATGCGCCGCCTTTGGCTAATGGAATAGTGCTGCCGACGATTATTCGTCGTTTTTGGTCTTCAGCACTTTGCGGCCACGATAATAGCCGTTAGGGCTGATGTGGTGACGCAAATGCGTTTCACCGGTGGTCGGCTCGACTGCCAGTTGCGGAGCAACCAGGAAATCGTGCGAACGATGCATGCCGCGCTTGGACGGGGACTTTTTGTTTTGCTGAACTGCCATGTTGAACTCCTAAATCTTATATTCAAAAAATTTTAACATACCCAGCGAATGAAATTGCAATAAATCAATCATTCACTGCTTTTATTATTTAGCCCGATCCTTTGTTTCGATGCCGGATTAAGCGTAACTTCTAACTTTTCTTTAAAGTTTTCAGCACTGAAAAAGGCGATTCTTTTTCCGGCAATTTAAAAGGCTCCGGCAGCCCTTTATCAGGACATGTCTCATGCCGCGGGGAAATCGGCAAGGCAAGCAAAGCCTCGTCTTCTATCAAGGTCAACACATCCAAAGCTTTGGATCCGACGATAACGTCTACAGAATCGTCATCCAGTGCTTCCTCGATTTCATCGGCGCTTGCTTCATCGGGCGCAAGAATCAATATCGAGTCCGATAATATCGCGAAGTCAAAAGGCTGCAAACACCTCTGACAAGTCAGCTTGACGGCCCCGGATACCGCCAAATTAAGCTGCGGATATCCCAGGGCATTTTTCCCGCCTTCCAAACCCCATTTCAAAACGCCGGATGGATCCACGATTTCTGCAGCCAGCCTCGGCAGATCAGCAACCGGAATTTCGCCGTTACGGTGCTCTTTCAGCCGACAGAACTCAAACGCGTCGATTAAAAAGGCGTTCATAACTTGATCCAAGCTTGGAAAACCAGCGATAATAACAGACTTTTCCTTTACCGGTCAAAGTGTTAGCTTCATTTTGCCACTTGATAATCGCACAAACTGCACGCCCTCATGACCCCTAGATTGATTCTCGGCTCCAGTTCGACATACCGGCAAGAGTTGCTCGGTCGCCTGCGCATACCTTTTGAAGTAATGATCCCGGCAATCGACGAATTGCCCTTGCCTGGCGAAGCGGCAGAGGTAACCGCGTTACGCTTGGCGAAGGAAAAGGCGCTGGCAATTTCGCGGAAGGCGTCGGGTGCAATCATCATTGGATGCGACCAGGTCGCCACACTCGACGGCCAACAGATCGGAAAACCCGGAACCCATGAAAGAGCATTGGCTCAATTGCAACAAATGCGTGGCCGACGCGTTATTTTCCATACCGCTCTTTGCGTTCTTGATTCCAGAGAAAGCCGTTCCGAACCCGTGGTGCAACTCGAAAATATTCAGACCTTTGTGACCTTTCGAGATCTGCCCGATGCCGAACTGAACGCTTATCTGCGGATAGAGCAACCATATGATTGCGCCGGCAGCGCGAAAAATGAAGGCCTCGGTATTGCCATTATCGATAAAATCGAAAGTACTGACCCGACCGCTCTGACCGGACTCCCGCTGATTGCACTAACAAGTATGCTGCGACAGGCAGGAGTCCCATTTTTCAAAAGCTAGGTTCACGCGCTACCTTTTTCTGCAGTTCTCTCGAATTGCATTGATTTTTATTCTTTCGGGATCCGCATGTACGGCACACTTTTCCTGCTACCAAATGTTCTTGGCTATTCGGAGGATCTGGGAAGCGAGCAACTCCTGTCGATGATTCCCGCCAAGGTATTGGCCATCACCGCCGGACTGGATTATCTGATCGCAGAAAATGCAAAGACAACGCGCAGCTTCCTGAAACGCATTTCCCCACTTTACCCGCTTTGCAAACCGCTGCAGGAAATCCGGATTGCCGAGCTCAATGTCAATACCGCGCCAAGCATGTTGCCAGATCTGCTTGCCCCAATATTGAGCGGTCAAAATGGAGGATTGATTTCGGAGGCGGGCGTGCCTGCGGTGGCAGATCCGGGAGCAAATCTTGTGCGCCTCGCTCATCAGGAAAAGGTTTCGATCAAGCCCTTGGTGGGGCCATCCTCGATTCTGCTTGCCGTCATGGCCGGAGGACTGAACGGGCAAAGTTTCGCATTCAACGGATATTTGCCCACTGATGCACAAAAACGCATTAAACAAATCAAGATGCTCGAAGAGCGTTCGCGCAACGAAAAGCAAACACAGCTTTTCATCGAAACGCCGTATCGTAATCAGGCCTTGCTGGAATCCTTGCTGAGTGTGTGCCGCAACGATACGTTGATCTCGCTCGCTACCGATCTGACCTTGCCAGGCGAGTCTGTTGAAACCCTGGCGGCATCACAATGGAAGAAGCGCTTAAATGAAAACAAAATGCCGGATTTTCATAAGAAACCGACTGTATTTTCGTTCCTGGCAGCGTAGCCGCACAGTGCCTTAAAATTTCCGCCGTGATGAACCGGCCGTCAGCGAAAGCTGGGGCCACTCCCATTCCAGAGCGACTTCACTGCACTTTCTCCGGCAGCCGCGCCGAATTTCTTCAGCACCCTCTCGGACAGCCCTTCGTGTTGCGTGTAATCGATGATGTCGGCAGCCTTCAATTCATCCCGCGCGACACTGTCAACCGTCCCGAATCCGTCCGCCAAGCCTAACTCCACTGCCTTGCTGCCGCTCCAGAACAAGCCTGAGAACATGTCCGGCGTTTCCTTGAGACGTGTGCCGCGGCCGTTGCGCACGACATTAATGAACTGCTGGTGAATTTCATTCAGCAGCGACTGCGCATGATTTTTCTGCTCCTCGGTCTGCGGGCTGAACGGATCCATGAAGGCCTTATTTTCTCCGGCAGTCATCACGCGGCGCTCGACGCCGATCTTATCCATCAATCCCGTGAATCCGAATCCCCCCATCAGAACGCCTATGGAGCCAACAATGCTTGCCTTATTCACGAATATCTTGTCGGCAGCCGCAGCAATGTAATATCCGCCGGAGGCGCACATTTCATCCACCACGACATGCAAAGGCTTTTTCGGATATGCCTTGCGCAAACGTGCTATCTCGTCATTGATAATGCCGGCCTGGACCGGACTTCCGCCTGGGCTATTGATTCTTAGTATGATGCCGACAGAGCCGGAATCCTCATAGGCACGGTTAAGTGCAGGGATCACAACGTCAGCCGCGCCGCTTCCCCCTGCTTCAATAGTGCCATCAATTTCTACAAGAGCCGTATGCGCACTGGACGATTCCATGTCAGTGTTTCCAAGCTCAAATGCCTGGAACAGGACTACAAGCACAATCGCCAAAGCGACAAATCTGAAGAAAATGTTCCAGCGTCGGCGCGCACGTTGCTCCTGAAGCGTGGCAAAGGCCAGCTTTTCCAGAATGTCGCGTTCCCAGACTTGTGGATTTGTCGGTTTGATCGGCGCCGCCTCTGGCCGGCTGTCGTAATTATTGTCGCTCATGGGGCAATATGAAATTCTCTAATGGATTCTACGCTCTTGCGGGTCTGACAAATTCATCAGGTTGCCAGAATACCTGATTATCATGCTCGCTCACAATGATTGGACGCAAACGCCCGCCACGGCATGGACCGCCTGCGCATTTTCCGGTGTCTGGCACGTACATCGCGCCATGAGTCGAACACATCAGATAGGAACCACTCGACTCGAAAAATTCGCCCTCGTTCCAGTCCAGTTCCATGGATACATGGGCGCAGCGGTTCAGATAGGCGTGCACCTTGCCCTGATAGCGCACAACGAATCCGCTGGCATCCTCCCCTCCGGCTGTGACGGGAAAACGGATCCCTTTTGCCCCGTCAGCCAATAAAGATGCATCGCAGATCAGTATCTCGTCATTACTCGCGTCTTTATTCATCGCATCAGGCATGCGTATTTAACCAGGAATGCAGCTCTGCAATGGAATCGGCAATATATAAAGGCTTTAGCGGCAGCAGTTCGGCGCCGGAGTGAGCTCCATGTCGCACACCGATGGAGGCAGAACCTGCGTTGAGCGCCATCTGCAAGTCATGCGTCGTATCGCCGATCATGACTGTCCGGCTCATTTGCTGATCCAGCTCCCGCGTCAATTCATCCAGCATCGCCGGATGAGGCTTGGAGAAAGTTTCGTCAGCACAGCGCGTTGCATCAAACAGTGGCGCAAGGCCGCTTTCCGCAAGCGCCCGGTTCAGGCCCGCACGGCTTTTTCCCGTCGCTACCGCCAGCCGATAACCTTGCCCGGAGAGGTCTTCAAGCATTTCCTGCACACCATCGAATAGGGTCAATTGCTGATCTTTCGCCAGATAGTGGTAGCGATAACGCTCAGCCATGCGCACATGGTATTTGCTCTCAACTTCCGGCAAAACAGCTTGCATCGCTTCCTGCAGGCCAAGACCAATTACATAGGCCGCCGCCTTTTCGCTCGGCACCGGCAGTTCCAAATCCCTTGCCGCAGCCTGAATGCATTTCACGATTGTCGCGGTACTGTCCATCAAGGTGCCGTCCCAATCAAATACGATTAAATCAAATTGCCTTTGCGCCATACTTTATTGCCTTAGCGGCGAAGCCGCTATCCTTCCGATTAAATTTTAATAGTGGCCTAAGCCGGACGTTCAAGCAGCTTTGCCTTGAGTCAGGCTATTTAAAAAATTTGTACATTCCGGAGGAAGAGGCGCATTCAAGGTCAGCGATGCGCCCGTGCCTGGATGCACAAAGCTGATTTGATGGGCATGAAGAAACATCCTCTTCAATGGGATTTTTCCGTCTTTACCTTTTGCCAATTCCCGGTTCAGGTCGAAATCACCATATTTATCATCGCCGGCAATGGGGAATCCACTGGAAGCAAGGTGGACCCTGATCTGATGAGTCCGTCCAGTCAGCAATTCTGCTTCCAAGAGGACAAAATCGCCGTAATTTTTTACTCGATTGAAAATCGTGTGAGATGCCATTCCCTCGGACTGGACACGCACGCGCCGCTCGCCATCCGCAGTCGTATATTTATGCAGGGGCAGTTTAATATGCTGCCGTGCGTTTTTCCAATCCCCACGGATCAGTACCAGATAACGTTTGTCTACCTCGCCCAGCCGTATCTGTTCGTGCAGGTTAATTAGTGCCGAGCGCTTCTTTGCCAAAACGAGTATGCCGGATGTGTCGCGATCCAGTCGGTGCACCAGTTCAAGAAACTTGGCCTGTGGCCGTGCGGCCCGCAAATGTTCAATGACGCCATGACTTACCCCTGACCCGCCATGCACGGCCACACCGGCAGGTTTGTCAATAACCAGCAAATCGTTGTCTTCCAGCAAGATTGGAAATTCAGCTTTGGGAGCAACCGATACCGTTTTCTCGGCTAGCCGAATCGGCGGAAGACGAACTATATCACCATCCAAAAGTCGATAGGTTTGATCTATCCGACCTTTGTTAACACGCACCTCACCGGATCTAAGTATCCGGTAGACATGGCTTTTAGGAACGCCCTTGCAGATTCGGAGCAGGAAATTGTCGATCCGTTGACCCGCATCCTCTTCTCCAATAGTTATCAACTGCACTTGTGGATGGACCGGCGAGGCAGCGGCCGAAATCGCATTCCGGCCCTCGTTTGCAGAAAATCTCGCTAAGTCCTTCATTTTGAATATATAATTATTTCATAGCGGTTACAAAGCCGCTATATAAGTGTAAGAATAAAAATCACATTCTACACAGCGGCGTTTCCATTCGCCTTCTGTTTTGGAAAATTAATGGAATTAACGTGTATGCATCATTTCTCTTCGCGTCAGGGTTGCACCATCGTTGCAATCGGATTGCGGATAAAAATGCTGAATTTGAATGCTTGGATTTTAAGGATTTATCGACAAGCCCGCAGATAAGGCTCGTCGGTTGATGTAGTGAGTTCCAGTTTACTACCTTTGCTAAACCAAATCGGTTTATTGTTTGGCTCAATGTAATTGCGTTTTACCTGCAAGCTTGTATCGCCTGCACATCAAAGTTTAATGTGTGGAAGGCGCGGTAAATACGCTTGCTTAGTAAGCAGGATCGCCACATCTGCGCCCAATTGCTACACAGCGCGTCAATCGCGCTCTAGTGCCGCATGTCAAGGCAATTCCCTCTCCTGAGCACTCCATTCTCGCGTACATCCCTGCAGTTAAAAAACAGTTGCGCTGGCGTATCGCCGCGCCTGTATAAGTGGCTCAAGCCATGGAGTGAGAAAATGAAACGTATGTTGTTTAATGCCACGCAGCAGGAGGAGCTGCGCGTGGCAATCGTCGATGGTCAGAAACTGATCGATATCGACATCGAAACCACCGGAAGAGAACAACGCAAGTCCAATATTTATAAAGGCGTTATTACCCGTATCGAACCATCTCTGGAAGCCTGCTTTGTAAATTACGGTGAAGAGCGTCACGGTTTTCTGCCATTCAAGGAAGTTGCACGGACCTATTTTCGCGATGGCATAGATGTCCGCAACGCAAGCATCAAGGATGCATTGCGTGAAGGCCAGGAAATCATGGTCCAGGTGGAAAAGGAAGAGCGCGGCAACAAAGGCGCGGCTTTGACTTCTTTCGTTTCCCTGGCCGGCCGGTATCTGGTCTTGATGCCTAATAATCCCCGCGGAGGCGGCGTTTCCCGCCGGGTCGAAGGTGAAGATCGCCAGGAACTGCGCGAGACAATGGACAAGCTCGATTTGCCGTCCGGCATGTCGGTCATTGCGCGCACGGCAGGCATAGGCCGCAATGTCGACGAATTGCAATGGGACCTGAATTACCTGATGCAGTTGTGGCGTGCAATTGAAGGCGCGGGCCAGTCGGCTCCGGGCGCTTTCCTGATCTACCAGGAATCCTCGCTGGTCATTCGTGCCATTCGCGATTATTTCCAGCCGGATATCGGCGAAATCCTGATCGACACCGACGATATTTATGAACAGGCCCAACAGTTCATGAGCCATGTCATGCCGGATATGGTGCACCGCGTCAAGCGTTATCGTGACGATGTTCCCCTGTTCTCGCGTTTCCAGATCGAACACCAGATCGAAACTGCCTATTCACGCACGGTTCCTCTTCCATCCGGCGGCGCGATCGTCATCGATCATACTGAAGCGCTGGTGTCGGTCGACGTCAACTCGGCACGTGCGACACGCGGCAGCGATATCGAGACCACAGCTTTCCATACCAATCTGGAAGCCGCCGATGAAGTAGCCCGCCAATTGCGCCTGCGCGATTTGGGCGGCCTGATCGTGATCGACTTCATCGATATGGAAAACGCTAAAAACCAGCGTGAAGTCGAAACCCGACTGAAGGACGCCTTGCACTATGACCGTGCACGTGTGCAGATGGGCAAGATTTCGCGTTTTGGCCTGATGGAGTTGTCACGCCAGCGCCTGCGCCCCTCGCTGTCCGACGGCAGCCATGTGACCTGCCCTCGCTGCAACGGAACCGGCCATATCCGCGACACCGAGTCTTCGGCATTGCAAGTCCTGCGCATTATTCAGGAAGAGGCGATGAAGGAGAATTCCGCCGCGATTCATGTACAAGCGCCCGTTGATGTAGCGGCGTTCCTGCTTAACGAGAAGCGCGGTGAAATATTGAAAATCGAAACGCGCCACCGCGTGTCGATCATCTTGATCCCGAACAAGCATCTCGAAACTCCTCATTACAAGCTGGAGCGCATCAAGCATGACGATCCGCGCCTGGAAGACGCTCAGGCAAGCTACGCAATGACGGAACAGGCCGATACGGATATCAGCTATGGCCAGCGTCAAAAAGAAGAGGTCAAGCCACGCCAGGAAGCAATGGTCAAAGGCATCACGCCGGACCAGCCTGCACCGATAGTCGAGCGCCGGCCTGTGGCGCCAGTTCCTGAAATCCAGCCACGCTCGGAAGAAGGCTTTTTAAGCAAGCTATTTGGTTTGTTCCGTAAAAAGCCGGTAGCCCCGGCACCGGTCCCTGTCGCTGAAAAGCCGCAGCAAAGCCGTGAACGCACCGAACGTAACCCTCGCAATCAACGCAACCGCAGCCGCAACCGGGGCAAAGACCGTCAGGATGATCGCGAAAGCAATCGTTCCGATGTCCGCGAAGGCGCCCAAAAGCCCACGCAATCCGAGCCGGCGGTAGCACAAGCGACACGTCAACCGCGTCCACCCAGGGAAGCGCGTGAGCCGAAAGAAGGACGCGAAACGCGCGAAGGAAACGAGAGCCGCCGCGAGCGGACTTCAGAGCGCCAGCCACGCCCTGCGCGTGAAGACCGCAAGGAAAACGTCGTAGCAAAAAGCGAGATTGAGGCGCTACAGGTGCCGCAAGGATCGCCAGTCGCCAATGCCGGCGGCTTGCCGCATCCGTCCGCTGCTCCGGTTGCAGAAGTCATGCCGGCTGAAGCTGTAACCGATTCGGCAAACGGACCGGAAGCCGGAGAAGGCAATGAAGAGCAGCGCCGCCGTCGCCGCCGCCGTGGCGGCCGCAACCGGAATCGCCGCGACCGGGACAGTAATGGTGCAATCGAGTCGGACAGCGATACGGATGTAATCGAAGGCAACGTCGAAGCCATGGAAGGTGAGGCAGTCGTCTCCAATGCTGTAGCGACCCGGGTCGAGATTACAGCCACGCAAACTCCTCTTGCCGCGACCGAAATTCCTGTGGTTGTCGCACAAGTGACGGGTTTTTCGGAAGCAGCTTCTGCTGTTCCGAGACAATACTCGCCCGCTCAGCCCGAGCACGGTCAGTTCACTGCGGTTTCACAAGCGCCGGAAGCGTTAGAAGCAGAAACGCGGAAAGGGGAAACTGGCAACGTAGACGTGGATACCCACGTTGATGTAAGCGTATCCGCGATTCCGGAGTCGGTTCCTGAAGCTGCGGTTCGTGCGGAACCAGAACAGTCGGAACTTGCAGGAGCCACGGAACCCGCAGCGCCTGCAATTGATATCACCGGCGCAGCGGCACCGAAGCCACCACAGATACAGGAAACCTCCGGCAAATCCATGCGCCTGGAAGACTTCCAGGAAATGCTGAGCGCTGCCGGGCTGACGCTGGCAGTGACCAATCCGGAAAAGCTGAAGGCGGCACAGGAAGCGGCGGCAAATGTCACAGTAGCTCCTCGTCCTACGCGCGAGCGCAAACCGGCCGTTCCACCGTCTAACGAACCTTTGATCCAGGTTGAAACCCATCGCTGATCGCGACGAGTTTCGCCTGCGCTAGGTAAGTTACTGTTTCAATGAATTAAAGGGAGCGAAGCTTGCTCCCTTTTTTCATAAGCAGGCAGCTTGAAATTTATCTTTGCGAGACTTGATTTGCATTTTTCGCAAGATTGCCGGCCTGGGTAGGAGGAGTAGCCTCTTTTAAAATCAAGCATCGCGCCCAATTAAGAATATGAGAAAACACAGAGCAAGCACGTTCGACCGGCTCATGGTATCTTTCCCGTATTAAACGGCTGAGAAAAATGTCGAAAAAAGTTATTCCGGTCGCCGACCTACGCTATCGCAACACCGTGCCGGCGATCCCTTCAGATTTGGAATCACCGGCTGGTTTTGTTGCCGATCGCTTGGCACGCCCGCTGCAGGATTTGCGTATTTCGGTTACCGACCGCTGCAATTTCCGCTGCGTGTATTGTATGCCCAGTGAAGTCTTCGACAAGGATTATGCGTTTCTGCCGCATTCCTCCCTTCTGTCCTTTGAAGAAATCACGCGCATCGCAGGCATTTTTGTGGCGCACGGCGTCAGCAAGATCCGCTTGACCGGCGGCGAGCCGCTGCTCCGCAAAAATATCGAACGACTGATTGAAATGCTGAACAGCTTGCGCACACCGGACGGCAAAGAGCTCGATCTCACACTGACGACGAATGGATCGCTCCTGACGCGCAAAGCCCAAGCCCTCAAGGATGCCGGCCTCAAGCGCGTGACGGTATCGCTCGATTCATTGGACGACACGACATTCAAGCGCATGAATGATGTGGATTTTCCGGTTGCCGAAGTGTTGAACGGCATCGACGTGGCGCATCAGGTTGGCCTTGGACCCATCAAAATCAACATGGTAGTCAAGGGCGGCATGAACGATCAGGAAATTCTGCCTATGGCACGTCATTTCAAGGATTCTCCATTTATCCTGCGTTTCATCGAATACATGGATGTCGGAACATCGAACGGCTGGAAAATGGACGAAGTCATTCCATCGGCGGAAGTTGTTCAGCGTATTCATCGCGAAATGCCTCTGGAACCGATCGAACCGAACTATACAGGCGAGACAGCGCAGCGCTGGCGATATGTCGAGGGCAAAGGGGAAATCGGCGTCATTTCCAGTGTTACCCAGGCCTTTTGCAGCGAATGCACGCGTGCACGGCTGTCCACAGAAGGCAAACTCTACACCTGCCTTTTTGCAACAGGAGGCCATGATTTGCGGGCACTTCTACGCGGCGGCAAAAGCGACCAGGAGATTGCGACAGCCGTTGCGCATATATGGCGCGCACGCGCGGACCGCTACTCCGAAATCAGGACAGCGAATACTGTTGATGCGCGAAAGCAGGAAAACAAAGTCGAAATGTCTTATATCGGCGGATAGGAACATGCCGCTTCGATAGATGATTCGAACGCGGCATGGTGGACATTTGGCAGAGTTATGGCAGACTTTCAGTTTCGGAAACATCGCGCCTCCACTAGAAAAACAATATGACTCAACCTACCCTTTCCCAAGTCGTCAGTTGCCTTTCCGCTTACGATCCGGACGCGCTACCCGTTGCGCAGGCCCAGCAAATCATCCGGCAATTCATCAAGCCGATCAACGCAGTTGAAAAGGTCGCGCTGCGCTCGGCACTCGATCGCGTTCTGGCAAGCGATATCATTTCCCCGATCAATGTACCGGCGCAGGACAATTCCGCAATGGATGGCTATGCCTTGCGAAGCAGCGACCTTGCTGCAGATGCGGCCACGGTGCTGAGGATTGCCGGAACCTCGTATGCAGGCCGTGCATTCAGCGGTTCCGTCGGCAAAGGGGAATGCGTACGGATCATGACCGGCGCCGTGATGCCTGTGGAATGCGACACGGTCATTCCCCAGGAATTCGTTCAGGCTGCCACAGACGTGACAGTCGCTGTGCCTGCAGGTGCGGTCAAGGCAGGCGACAATCGGCGCCTGAAAGGCGAGGATCTGGAAGCAGGTAAACCCGCTCTCTCAAAAGGAAAAATTCTCAAGCCGGCGGATATCGGCCTGCTTGCATCCTTGGGGATTGCAGAAATTCCCGTGCAGCGTCGCCTGCGGGTTGCATTCTTTTCCACCGGCGATGAGCTGCGTTCGATCGGCGAACCGCTGGAAGAAGGTTGCGTCTATGACAGTAACCGTTACACCCTCCACGGCATGCTGACGCGGCTAGGCTGTGACATCGTCGATATGGGGGTCGTAAAAGACGATCCGGAAGCCCTCGAATCGGCCTTCCGAAGCGCATGCGAGAACGCCGACGCAATCATCACTTCCGGCGGCGTGTCGGTCGGCGAAGCCGATTACACAAAACAGATGATGGCACAGCTTGGCGACGTCACATTCTGGAAAATCGGCATGCGCCCGGGGCGTCCGATGGCATTCGGCAAAATTTCATCGAACGGCAAAAGTGCCTATCTGTTCGGATTGCCGGGCAATCCTGTGGCCGTGATGGTCACTTTTTATTTCTTTGCCCGCGATGCACTGTTGCATATGATGGGTGCAAATGCCGAGCCCCTGCCCTTGCTGCGGGTGAAATCTCCCAATCCGATCCGCAAACGCCCGGGCCGAACCGAATATCAGCGCGGCATTCTTTCGCGTGACGTACAAGGAAAACTGGAAGTAAGAACTACCGGCGCCCAGGGCTCGGGAATCTTGCGTTCCATGTCGGAAGCGAATTGCATGGTGGTGCTGCATCACGACCAGGATCGTGTCAATGCCGGCGACGAGGTGGACGTCATGGTATTCCACGGCCTGATCTGACGCCTGCCTGATCCCTGATTGGATAGGCTGCAGCTCAAAAACACTAAGCCTCGTCCGCTATATCGAAATTTTCTGCGCCCAGCAGTCGCTGGGCAGCTTCGTTGGGCAGCGCTTCGACTGATTTAAGCTTGCGCGCCATTTGACGGCTGCGAGTCTCAGCCTGCTCGATATTTTTGGCTACGCGTTCCAGCGACATCTTCGTGGCGGAAAGCACATCGCCGAATTTTCCGAATTCCGTTTTCACCGCTCCCAGCACCTGCCAGACTTCGGAAGACCGCTTTTCGAGGGCAAGTGTACGGAATCCCATCTGCAGGCTGTTGAGCAAGGCCGTCAGAGTGCATGGACCTGCAATGCTGATGCGGCATGTACGCTGTATTTCATCGGCAAGACCGGGCCGGCGCATCACTTCCGCATATAAGCCCTCAGTCGGCAAAAACAGAATGCCGAAATCCGTTGTCAGCGGCGGAGATAAATATTTCTCGGCGATCGTCTTTGCCTCAAGGCGAACAGTGCGTTCCAGTTCTTTGCCTGCCGCGGCCACGCCTTCGATGTCGGCATGCTCGGCAGCTTCGGCGAGACGCTCGTACTGTTCCTTTGGAAACTTCGCATCGATCGGCATCCACACCGGTCTTGCATCGGATTCCAGGCCGGGCAGCTTGATCGCAAACTCCACGCGCTCGCCGGAGCCCGGAACGGTTTCGACGTTCTTTGCATACTGATCGGGCGTCAGTACCTGTTCCAGCAGCATTTCCAGTTGCACTTCGCCCCATGTTCCACGCGTTTTGACATTGGTCAGCACGCGCTTGAGATCGCCGACGCCAATCGCAAGTTGCTGCATTTCTCCAAGTCCCTGGTGCACTTTCTCCAGACGATCCGAAACCAGCTTGAACGACTCTCCCAAACGTTGCTCCAGTGTTGCATGCAATTTTTCGTCTACCGTACGGCGCATTTCCTCCAGGCGTGTGCCGTTATCGGTCTGCAGATCGCGTATCTTGGCTTCCAGGGTGGCACGCACCTCGGCCATTCGCTGCGCATTGGATTCCGTCAGCGCAGCCAATGTCTGGTTGATCGTATCGCCAAAGCGCTTGAGCGCGGACGACTGCTCTTCCCTTCCTGCTTGCGCCTGCAGAACGATGGCCTGACGCATCGCATCGAGCTGCTGCGCATTCATTTCATTCAATTTGGCCAGCTGTTGGGCAAAAGTGTCGAGCTGCCCGTTCTGCAAACTTGCCACACCGGTCAGCTGCGTCGTGAGCATTTGCTGGAACTGCGCCAAATTTCCGCTCAGTTCAAGTCGCGTGCCTTGCGCCGTAGTCTGTACCTGCGTGCGCAGTTCTCTTTCGATGCGTTCGCTGGTCTGCTGCTGATGCAATTCCAGGGATGCCTGCAATTGTGTCAGCTGGACGGAAAGATCGGCCTTTTTATGTCTTGAAAATGCGGCGATCTGCAAAATGATTCCCGCAGCGACAAGCACCAGGAGAACGATAAGGAGAATTTCAGTCATTGTTGCCTGGCTTTCTAGCGCTCGGCGCTTGGTAGAACAATTTGATCAGGTCGGGCGCTTGCTTAATTGCACCGGTATCCTCCGGCGCCATCTGGATTCAACCTTGTTTATTGCGCATCCAGTCTGCAGTCTGGAAAAACGCCCCCTTCAAGGCATCGCGCAAAGGGGCCGGCAATTCTACCTCCTCCATTGCCATTTCCATGCAGCGCAACCATTGGTCGCGTTCCGCGATTCCGATTGCAAACGGCAAATGTCGTGCACGCAGGCGCGGATGGCCGAACCGTTCGATGTACAAGCTCGGCCCTCCAGTCCAGCCGGATAAAAACCAGTACAGCTTGTCGCGCGAACTGTCGGTAGGGGTTGGATGCATCGCGCGGAGTTCGGCGAATTCGGGTTCCAGCTCCATCAGATCGTAAAAGCGATCCACCAGTTCGCGCAGCTTTGCATCGCCTCCAATGAGGTCGAAAGCGGTCTGTGTTTGAGATTCTTCAGAAGTCATGTGGCAAATGATAGCGCATTGTCAGTACAGCACATCTTTCAATGGCGCATTCTATCGATAGATAAATCGTCGAGTAATGAATTAGTAACAAGGCCGGCAAGCAAGTGGTGCGCGGAGATTGATCCAGAGACCGGATGCACACCGCAAAGTCCGGCGCAGCGTCGAAAGATGCCGTGTCCGGATTCGACGAAGTGCAAAAGGAAAACGCTCAATGTTTAACCTCGCGCAATTCTTTTGCTGGCGTGAATGCTACGCAAATTCTCTTGATTTATCAAGAACATACAAATGCGTTTGACACCGCTCAAGCAAGACGCAGTTTGCATTTTTGAAACTATTTAAATGGTTACTATTGATCCGACAGCAGTAAGCATAAAGAACGGATGCTTCGCTCTTTATGGATTTGCAGTGATCAGGACTGAAGCCGAGGGTTGACATCGTATGCAAGATTTAATCATCAGGAATTCCTCAAGGCTCGAGTTTACATTGCGCGTGACTGACCTCATCGCACTATGGTGCGCCGGCCAGTTTGCAGGGCTGTTGCGCTTCAGCGCTCCACTCGAAACTTCCGCACCCGTACACACAATTCTTCTGTACTTCTGCTGCGCCCTGGCGTTTTTATTGTTTTCTCAGCTTGATTTATACAGTTCATGGCGGGGCCGCTCCATGCTTTCCATGTTCGGTCAGCTGGCCGCATCCTGGGCGGCCGTACTGCTCATAGGATTGTTCTTCAGTTTCCTGATCCATCATGTCGGTTCGCTTTCCAGGCTGTGGCTCTTCTACTGGTATGTGACCGGGATCGTTTCACTGATTTTCTCTCGCAGCGTCGTCTATTCGATTCTGAATTTCATGCGACGCAAGGGAATGAACAGCAAGCGCGTCATTATTGTCGGCTACGGTCCGATCGGACAAGAGATGCACAGGCGCGCAGATGAACAGAGCTGGTTCGGCTATGACGTCAAGGCCGTCTATCCGGGATCGGAAACGCCGCAACCGCGTCTCAGCTCTGCCGTTGAAAGAATCGATTCATTGCCTGGCATTCAGGAATTCGTCGGACGCAATCACATCCACGAGATCTGGATCACCTTGCCCATGAGCGCTTCCGCGGAGCTGCAGTCGCTGCAATATCTGCTGCGCAATGCTTTGGTGGATATCCGCTGGATTCCGGACACCATGAGCATGCAGATTCTCAGCCACAAGATGATCCATTTCCTTGGCCTGCCGGCAGTCGAGCTGAATCAGCCTATGTCAGGAGGGGTGCACGGAATCGCAAAGGATTTGTTCGACAAGCTGTTCGCCATTACTGCACTTGTTTTGCTGGCACCGCTTTTCATTGTGCTGGCCATCATGATCAAGCTGTCGTCGCCTGGGCCTGTTTTCTTCAAGCAGCCTCGACTGGGACTGAACGGAAAGCCTTTCAATGTTTACAAGTTCCGCAGTATGAAAATACATCAGGAACACGACAAGGTTACCCAGGCTACACAAGATGACCCGCGGGTCACGAAAATCGGCAAATTCATCCGCCGCACCAGCCTTGACGAACTGCCGCAGTTCATCAATGTACTGCGCGGAGAAATGTCGGTTGTCGGTCCTCGTCCGCATGCGCTCCAGCACAACGAGATGTACAAGGACAAGCTTGAGATGTACATGCTGCGCCATCGCGTCAAGCCGGGCATCACGGGCTGGGCGCAAATTCACGGTTACCGCGGCGAAACGGACACGGTAGACAAAATGGCCAAACGTGTCGAATTCGACCTGCACTACATCCAGAACTGGTCTTTATGGATGGACATCAAGATCATCATTTGGACAGCCTTCAAAGGATGGACCGGAAGCAATGCCTATTAAATGCAGCACTCGATGACGGTACGTATGTACCTGAAAGAAACTCCACCGGGCAGTCATGCACCGAACAAGCAGTTTTACTTATGAGTTGATACGAAGATGAGTACTCCTACATTAATTCCGGTTATTCTCTGCGGCGGATCCGGCACCCGCTTATGGCCGCTATCGCGCGAGACCTATCCCAAGCAGTTCCTTCGCCTACTCGGTGAAGACAGCCTGCTGCAACAGACAATGAAGCGCTTGAGTTGCGTTCAAGGATTGGGGCCCGCAATATTGGTCAGCAACGAATCATCACGTTTCGTCGTGGCCGAGCAACTGCGCGAAATCGGAATTGAAAATGCGCGCATCCTGCTGGAACCGGCACGCCGCAACACCGCTCCAGCGATTGCTTCGGCTGCGCTGCATGCCCTGTCCGAGTATGACGACCCCCTTCTCCTGGTTCTGCCGTCCGATCATGTGATCAAAGACCATGATGCATTCTGCACCGCTATCCATTATGCGCAGCAGGCAGCAAGCAAAGGCGATCTGGTCACCTTCGGAATCAAGCCGCAAAGTCCGGAAACCGGCTATGGATATATCCGGGCGGGATCGACTGAAACCGATCCTGCACAACCGGTACTGGAATTCGTGGAAAAGCCGAATCGCACAACGGCGGAGCAATATGTCGCGAGCGGAAATTACTTCTGGAACAGCGGGATGTTCCTGTTTCGCGCAAGCCGCTACCTGGAAGAGCTCACCGAATTTCAGCCCCGCGTCGCAGAAGCGTGCCGCGAAGCAGTAGCCAACGCAAAAAAGGATTTCGATTTCATCCGGCTGGAAAGCAAAGCCTATTCGGCCAGCCCCGACATCGCGATCGATTATGCGGTCATGGAGAAAACCAACAGGGCTTCCATGATCGCGATGGATGCACAGTGGAGCGACATCGGCTCATGGGCATCCGTCTGGGATGTGGCGGACAAGGATCCGGACCTGAACGCCGCACAAGGCGACGTCGTGCTGCAGGACTGCGAAAACTGTTTGGTACATGGCACCAGCCGTCTCGTGACGGCGGTCGGACTGCGCAATACCGTCGTCATCGAGACCGCTGACGCGATCCTCATCATGGATACGGAACGGGCGCAGGACACCAAAAAGCTTGTGGCTGAGCTGCAGCGGTCCAAGCGGCCTGAAAGTACCCAGCATCGGCAGATTTTCCGCCCATGGGGATCCTACGATTCAATCGGCAACGGTGACCGTTTCCAGGTGAAGCGCATCAGCGTCAAGGAAGGCGCAAAGCTCTCTCTCCAGATGCACCATCATCGCGCCGAACACTGGGTCGTCGTTTCGGGCACGGCAAAGATCACCAACGGAGACAAGGAATACCTGCTCTCCGAAAACCAGTCCACTTACATTCCTATCGGCGTCGTTCACTCGCTTGAGAATCCCGGAAAGATTCCACTGGAATTAATCGAAATACAGTCCGGCGGGTATCTGGGCGAGGACGACATCGTTCGCCTGCAGGACCGTTACGGCCGGACATAAGGACCGCGTTCCGCAGGAAGTGCAGGTACAGGCGAACTTGCAGGCGCGAAAGCAAAGAAGCCGGCTGAAATTTGAGCTTGTGCAAAGCGTTGCGCTTGCACAAGCGTAGCTTAAGCAGGCCGAACCTATAGGAGAACGCGTAAGTCCAACAAACTGGCGTCCTTTGACCGAATTTCCTGGTCTACCTCGGACTTATATCAATCCCAATTCTTAGTATCACTATTTCCATCATGCACAAAAAAATCACTAAAGCCGTATTTCCAGTTGCAGGACTAGGAACCCGCTTTTTGCCGGTCACCAAGGCAAGCCCGAAAGAAATGTTGCCTGTCGTGGACAAGCCGCTCATCCAGTATGCCGTCGAAGAGGCCATGGCTGCGGGCATTACGGAAATGATCTTCGTAACAGGCCGCAATAAACGCGCGATTGAAGACCATTTCGATAAGGCATATGAACTCGAAGCGGAGCTTGCGGCACGCGACAAGCAGGCAATGCTGGAGTTGCTACGTAGTATTAAACCTAACCATGTGCAATGCTTCTATGTAAGACAAGCAGAAGCTCTGGGGCTCGGCCACGCGGTCTTGTGCGCCGAGAGACTGGTGCAAGGAGAGCCGTTCGCCGTGATCCTGGCAGACGATCTGCTGGACGGGAAAGTGCCCGTCATTCGCCAGATGACCGACCTGCATGCGCATTACGGAACCAGCATTATCGGCGTGGAGTCCATTGCGCCCGAACAAAGCAAGTCATACGGCGTTGTTGCAGGAACGGCTTTTGAAAGCAGGCTCCTGAAGCTCCATGACATCGTCGAAAAGCCTTCCCCGGAAAAAGCGCCTTCCAACATGGGCGTGGTTGGACGTTACATCCTGACGCCGTCCATCTTCCGGCACCTGCGCATGATCAAGCCTGGTGCAGGCGGTGAATTGCAGCTGACCGACGGAATTGCCTCACTGTTGAAACAGGAAGCGGTACTTTCCTACCAGTTCGAAGGCAAACGCTATGACTGCGGGAGCAAGCAGGGTTATCTGCAGGCGACTGTGCAGTTCGCATTGCGCCATGCCGAAGTGCAGGAAGAATTCCGCCAATACCTGAAATCCCTGGCGCTCGACGAACCGCTGGAAGCACATCCGGCGCCGGTCGAAGCGGGGGCATCCTCCCCAACAGTCATTTATATGCAAAATTGACCGCAGGCTGAAGGCGCGGCCCGCGCCTTTGCTGCGGCAAGCATGGAACAGCTCTCTATCACATGGCAAAAAAAAATATTCTCGTCACTGGAGCATCCGGCTATATCGGCTCCCATACCTGCGTCGAATTACTCCAGTCAGATTACTCGGTCATCGCGGTTGATAACCTCTGCAACAGTTCGAAAGAATCCTTACGTCGCGTGGAGCAGATCACCGGCCGCTCCATCCCCTTTTACGAAGCCGATGTGCGCGACCGTACCGCGCTGGACAGCATCCTGGCCAAAGAGCGGATCGATGCATGCATCCACTTCGCAGGCTTAAAGGCAGTAGGCGAATCAGTCACTCTCCCCCTGACGTATTTCGAAAACAATGTCGCAGGATCCGTCACGCTGCTGCAGGCCTTGGGCGACGCAGGCATCAAGCGATTCGTGTTCAGCTCATCGGCAACGGTATATGGCGATCCGCAAACCGTGCCCATCGATGAATCCGCACCGCTGTCGGCTACCAATCCGTATGGCCGCTCAAAGCTGATGGTGGAAGAAATCATCAACGACCTTGCGCGTTCCGACAAGACCTGGAGCGCCGGCATCCTCCGCTACTTTAATCCCGTCGGCGCCCACCAAAGCGGACTGATCGGAGAAGACCCGCGCGGCATTCCAAACAATCTTATGCCTTACGTCGCGCAAGTCGCAATTGGCCGCAGGGAAAAGCTTTCCGTATTTGGCAACGACTACCCGACGCCGGATGGTACGGGAGTGCGTGACTATATTCATGTCGTCGATCTTGCGCGCGGTCATGTTGCCGCATTGAACCGGCTCTTTTCAAAGGACGGCTTGTTCACCGTAAATCTCGGGACAGGACAAGGCTATAGCGTACTGGATGCAGTACGTACGTTCGAGCAAGCCAGCGAACGTTCTGTTCCGTACGAAATCGCCTCCCGTCGCCCCGGCGATGTCGCCAGCTGCTACGCCTCCCCGATTGCTGCCCGAGAACTGCTCAACTGGCGCGCCGAAAAAAACCTGAAAGACATGTGCGTCGATCTGTGGCGCTGGCAATCCATGAATCCAAATGGCTACGAATCCGTTGTCGCAGATTAAAAACCCAGCCATTTCTTTCCGGAACCTGACAGATGTCAAACCGCCTTTGGCATGCCATTACAAAATAGGTTATTGAAAAGCCGATAACAAACGGCAATAGACAGCAATAACCGGCAACGATCCATACAAATTAATTATTCAAGGAAACACCATGACGAAAGAACCTAAACTACCTAATCACCTGTTCAATGGCTCGAATTCTCAGAAGGTTGCGCTGATCACCGGTGTGACCGGCCAGGACGGCACCTATCTGGCAGAGCTCTTGCTCAGCAAAGGCTACATCGTGCATGGTATCAAGCGCCGCGCATCGCAGCTCAACACCGGCCGCATCGACCACCTGTATCAGGATCCGCATGAAGAGAACCGCCACTTCATCCTGCATCATGGCGACATGACCGACAGCTCATCGCTGATTCGGATCATCCAGCAAGTGCAACCTGATGAAATCTATAACCTGGCCGCACAAAGCCACGTTGCGGTCTCCTTCGAGGAGCCGGAGTACACAGCGAATTCCGATGCGCTCGGACCCATGCGTATCCTCGAAGCGATCCGTATTCTCGGACTGGAAAAGAAAACCCGCTTCTATCAGGCTTCCACGTCTGAACTCTACGGCAAGGTTCAGGAGATCCCTCAAAAGGAAACCACACCTTTCTATCCGCGCAGCCCTTATGCGGTCGCAAAGCTTTATGCCTACTGGATCACGGTCAATTACCGTGAAGCCTATGGAATCTATGCATGCAACGGCATTCTGTTCAACCATGAGTCGCCTCTGCGCGGCGAAACCTTTGTCACGCGAAAGATCACACGTGCGCTGACCCGCATCGCCATTGGCTCGCAGGACTGCCTCTATCTCGGCAATATGGACTCGCGCCGCGACTGGGGACATGCGCGCGACTATGTCGAAATGCAATGGCTGATGCTGCAACAGGAACAGCCTGAGGATTTCGTCATTGCAACAGGCATGCAGTACAGCGTACGCGACTTCGTCAATGCAGCCGCGGCAGAGCTCGGCATGACATTGAAATGGGAAGGAAGCGGCGTCGAGGAAGTCGGCATTGTCGTCGATGCGGGCCCTCACGGGGGAGCACGCCCCGGACAAGCCATCGTCCGCGTCGATCCCCGCTATTTCCGCCCGACCGAAGTCGAAACATTGCTCGGTGACGCCAGCAAAGCTCATGCAAAACTCGGGTGGAAGCCCGGAACAAGCTTCGAGCAACTCGTGAAGGAGATGGTCGAGTCCGACCTGGCGGCCACACGCAAGTACGAACTGGTCAAGAAAAACGGATTTGTCGCTCACGCCTACAACGAGTAAGCCAGGCGCCAGCTATCGTCGGCCGCAAAGCAGGATATAGCGGCCGGCCATCACCGGTAAATTCCTATCAGATCACCGAGACCATGCACCAGAAAATCAGAAATCTAAATAAGCGTATTTATGTAGCCGGCCATCGCGGAATGGTCGGGTCGGCAATCGTGCGCGCACTACGGCAGCGTGGATATACGAATATCGTGACCCGTACTCATGCCGAGCTGGATCTGACCGACCAGGCGCAGGTAAGGGATTTTTTCAGACAGGAAAAAATCGACGAAGTCTATCTTGCTGCGGCAAAGGTCGGCGGCATTCACGCCAACAACAGCTATCCGGCAGATTTCATATACCAGAACCTGATGATCGAATCCAATATCATCCATCAGGCCTGGGCGCACGGCGTCACCAAATTGCTTTTTCTGGGTTCTTCGTGCATCTATCCGCGCCTTGCGACTCAACCGATTACCGAAGAAGCGCTGCTGACCGGACCGCTTGAAGCGACCAATGAACCGTATGCCATCGCGAAAATTGCAGGCATCAAGCTGTGCGAAAGCTACAACCGGCAGTACGGTACCGATTACCGCAGCGTCATGCCGACCAATCTTTACGGACCGGGCGACAACTACCATCCGCTCAACAGCCATGTGCTTCCGGCATTGATTCGCCGCTTTCACGAGGCTAAGCTGAATGGTGACCGTTCGGTTGCGATCTGGGGAACCGGAACGCCGCGCCGCGAATTCCTGTATGTAGACGATATGGCCGATGCCAGCATTTACGTCATGGAGCTTGACTCTGCCGCATATCAGTCCAACACCGAACCGATGCTGTCGCATATCAATGTAGGCGTCGGCGACGATGTCACGATCCGTGAAGCTGCGGAAATCGTGCGCAAGGTAGTCGGCTTCGAGGGTGAAATCGAGTTCGATACCACAAAGCCCGATGGCACGCCGCGAAAATTGATGGACAGTGGCAAGCTTGCCCGCCTTGGCTGGAAACCGAAGGTCACGCTGCTCGACGGCCTGGAAAAAACCTACGGCTGTTTCCAGAACGAAGTCGCAAGTGTCCCTGCGTCCGAGCCCGTGCTGGCCGCTTCGGCATAAAAGCTTGCCGTAAATATGAAGACTGCCGCAAGCTGCAGCGCATTAACCAGTGAACGATTATGAACGCCACCGAAGTATTTAGTACCCTGACCATCGCACTGCTGATTGTTCCGCTTGTGCTGGCAGTCTCGCTCAAGGAACCCAAACTGGTTGTATACGGATTCCTTGTCGCGATTCTCATGTTCCGCTACTCGACATGGGGAGAGCTTCAGCCAACCGAGACGATCTATGCACGTGGCGTCGGCATCTTCCATTTTTCGCTGGTCAATCTGGCGCTTTTCGTCGCCGGGATTGCAACCTTGATGCGCAAACTCGCCAATCCGCTCAATCCGCATCTGGCTGCGCCGCTGGCACCCTACTTTTTTTCATTTGTATTCATGATGCTTGCGCATATTGCGCTGGGCTCCATCGCTGGGATCGATCTCGAGCGTATTCTTGAGTATGAAGGCCTCATCAATATTTTCAACATGTTCATTTTCATGTACATGGTTGTCCTGGCTTTCAATTCCGAAAAGGATAAGCGCGACCTGCTGCTCGTTTTCCTGGCATTGGCCGGCATCCGCTCGCTGTTCGGCCTGGTGCGCTATTTCGTCTTTGATGGCGACACCGCAAATCCTTATCGCAACCTGGAAGGAATGGATATCAAGATTTTCTTCTTCGATATTGCCGACAATTTTGTCGCTGCGGTTGCTGCATTCTGTGCCGCCTGGCTATTGCTGAGTCCTTCAGTACGCCTCTCCATGACAAAAAGATTATTCCTTTACGGATATCTGGCCCTGGAGATCGCCGCGATTGCGCTTTCGTTCCGCCGTTCATCCCTGATCGGACTTGCGCTGACATTCGGATGGCTTATTTTTCTCCTTCCAAGCCGCAAGAGAATTCCGCTTTTGATTCTCGGTGCAGCAGTGATGGCCTCAACAATAGTCGTATTTTTCCAGGAGCGCCTTCAGTACGCGGGAGCGACCGATATCGTTTCCTCCCTTATCTACGATATTACGTCGAATAATACTGGGGACGTAGACCGATTCTACGAGTTGCGCGCCGCTGCCGCCAGCCTTGACGGAAACTGGCTGTTCGGGCTGGGTTCATGGGGAAGATTCACGGGCGATCAGGAATTGCTTGCATTTCATATGGGCAAATTCATGTTCGTACATAGTGGATTCGGCCACATCATCCTCAAGTCAGGCATCGCCGGATTGCTGATATTCTGCGGCCTTCTGTTCTCGTACATTATGTTTTACCTGCGTCACCGCAAGCACCTGGTCGGCAATTCACGGCTGCTTGCCGACGCTGGATTTGCCGGCTTCCTTTTCTGGACGCCGACTTTATTAATCGGCACGCCAATCATTGAGTTCAGAACAATGCTCCTTATCGGACTGTGCCTGGCCATGCCCTATGTCGCAGCGGGTGTAAGCGCGCGCAAATACTACGTCTCCTATCCTCACTATGCTGCTGCGTAACTCTATATGGAACATGGCCGGAGCGGCACTGCCGGCCATTACCGCCCTTGCAACCGTCCCTCTTTTAATCAGCGCACTCGGCGTCGAAGGCTACGGCATTGTCACGCTTATTGCCGCGGTAATCGGATATTTTGCGGTGCTGGATGTCAACTTCAGCGCAGGAGCAATCAAGTTTCTCGCGGAAAGCCATACCGCGAAAGACCGGGAGCGCTTTGCCGAAACATTCTGGTTCGGCGCCATGTTCTACGGCGCGCTAGGCCTGCTGGGCGCAACCATCATTTATTTCTCGGCCGAACTTTTCCTCCTGCGTTTTTTCGAAGTGTCTCCGTCCGCTCGCGAGCAAACGGTTACCGCATTCAAAATCGCCGCTGCAGGCTTTCTGCTGACGCAGGTACAGAATTACCTGCTTGTCGTTCCGCAGGCACTGCAGCGATACGACCGTTCGGCGCAGAGCGAGGCGTTCTTCGGCATTTTCGTCAATATTGCGTCCGTGGTTGTCGCAATGGCGGGAGGCGGCATCGTCGGGGTTACGCTGGTCCGCATCTCCATATCAAGCATGAATGTTCTCTACCTGACATGGCTGATCCGGCAATTCGACCTGCATCTCGCTTTCCGTTTTCCTAGCAAGACTACGCGTAACTCCCTTGTTTCATTCAGCGCTTATGCTTATCTGAGCAAGATCGCATCAACCCTGCATGAGCACGGCGACAAGCTCATCGTCGGCGCGCTTGCAGGTCCGGTCGCGGTAACCTTCTATAGCGTTCCGGCCACCCTTGCCAGCCGGATTCTCGGATTGACCTACCGTCTGTCCAGCGTAATTTACCCAAGCGCCTCGTCGCTTGCCGCATCGGAAAGAATCGATGAGCTACGCCCCATGTATCTCAGTGCAATGCGGTATGTAACCTATATTAATCTGATTGCCCTGGGAATGATTGTGCTTGCCGGCGATGAATTCCTTCAGCGCTGGGTTGGCGAATCCTTCCTGGAAAAAGGATATCCGGTACTGGTGCTGATGACGCTGGCCCTCCTGGTGGACTCGTTTACCAACATTCCGTCCCTGGTCAACGATGCGCTCGGCCATCCGAAAGTGACGGGAAAGTTCGCACTGGCGCGCGGCTTGATCGGAATCGGCCTGGTGTATATCGGAACGGCGACCGCTGGCATCATGGGCGCAGCCGTTGCACACCTGCTTGCCTCGATTCTGATGACCGCATGCTTCCTGCTGTTCGTGCATGGAAGAACTGTTCCCATCAGTTTCTCGGATGCGTGGCGCGATGGTTTCGGACGCAGCGTGATGGTTGGCTTCTTTATTCTCGCGGTGCTGCTCCCGGTCAAATGGCTCTTCCTTGACGGCCTGCTCGGCACTGTAGCCATCGTATCGACGGCTGTCGTCGCACTCGGGATAGCCGGGTTCATGTTTATCGTTAGCGTGGATCAGCGTACAGCGTTGCTCTCCATGTTTCGTCGGCTTGGAGTCTGATTAGAAAATGCGGATTTTATTAGTTAGCGAAGATATACCTTATCCGCAGATGGGCGGTCTGGCGAAGCATGTGCTGAGGCTAGCGCGCGCCCTGGTCGATGACGGGCACCAGGTAGATTTACTTGGCGGAAAAAAGTATTCCATGGAAATTATCGGCGAAGAGGGTAATTTCGGCGGGCGCTTTTTCGGTGAACTGGATGGACACGAAACCCAATGGAAGGAAGGCAAGTTAGGCATGTATGTGCCGATGCGCCGAACATGGTCTGCCCGCCGCTTTGCCAAGGTCATACTGCGCCATGCGGGAAATTACGATGTCGTGCATTACCACGGGCATATTCCCAATGTCGCCTGCTACCTTCCCGCGCATATCAACTTCGTTCAGACCAGGCATGACCAGGGAAGCGACTGCCTTGCCGATATCCGCTTCCGCAACGGAGAAATCTGCACGGAGAAAGATCCCGTACACTGCGCAAGCTGCAAAACTCCCCGGCCAAATGTTGTCCAGAAAACCGTATCGGTAATGGCCGTGAATCGATATCGCTCTGAAGTCGCAAGGGGATTCCAAAGACATAAGACGATCTTCGTTTCGGAAATGCTGCGCAAGAATTTTGGGCGCACGATGGGCTACGACAGCAATTGGGGCACTGTCATCCATAATTTCGTCAATACTGACAGCATAGAAAAGGCCATAAGCCAGGCAAAAGCGCCGACCGACCCGACCAGGATAAGGGTTTTCATGGCAGGAAAGCTTTATCGTGCCAAAGGGGTTGAAGCGTTTCTCCGTGAAATTTCCGGAAAGCTTCCCCCCCACATGGAAATCCTCATCGCCGGAGATGGGCCGGACGGCGAAAGACTGCGCAAAGAATTCGCATCTGACAAAATCGAGTTTATGGGTTGGTGCTCTCCCGAGAAAACGCTGGAGACTGCGGCCGCTTCAAGCGTCGTCGTCATGCCTTCCCTTTGCGAAGAAGCATTCGGTTACGCCACGCTGGAAGGCCTTTTGCTTGGAAAACCCACGTTCGCCCTGGCGCATGGCGCAACACCCGAGCTGACCGTCTACTCTTCCTATCCGGATCAGCTCAGGCTGCATCCCGATATGACCTCCCTGGTCAGCGACTTGATCACTTTTACACCGAGCGCTTCGACGCCGCCTCCCCCGAACAACCTCGCAAGCGTCGAGTATGCGGTCAAGAAAATCCTGAATGTTTACACTATGCCGGCCGATCAGGCCGTACAGGCATAGCCCGACTGTTCACTCACAAACCAGACCGTCGCCTTGCCGCCTTCTTCACGCGGCAAGCGGTCCATTGCATGCTCTTATCTGTTCATGCATTCTCAAGGCAGGAAGATTCTTCATAAGACCAGGCAGACTCTCCGCCTTGTGACCGGCAGCCTATTCTGTCAAATTCGTGCAGGCGGAAAAGCAGTTTTTTACGCCCTTTCCCATAAGTGGGAATTGCGCGAATTGAGAATCTTATAAAACAGATGTAACAAAATTTTAAATTCGCACCGAGTATTTGAGCGAACTCATCGGCCATCCCGTCGCACGACACAAAATAGAGTTGTATCGATTTCTGCAATCTCTCGTTAATCGCCACGTACGCCGGCAATGCAAGCGCAGATGATCAGGATCTATCGTCTGACCCGAATCGTTGTTTATTCGCAAAACACATTCGGGACCCGAATTTAAACTAGAGGAAATTGCAGTTACGACATATTGCTGTTCTGCACAAGTTCAATCCGGAACGGGCGGCATGTGGCGGCAATCAGGAAAGGCAGCAGAATGAAACTTAAGTTTTCAGTCATTACATGCACATGGAACAGTGAGCGATATTTGCCGGAGTCGATCAACTCCGTGCTGATGCAGGACTATCCGGATATTGAATATATTTTTGTAGATGGCGGTTCGACGGACGGCACGCTGGACATCATCCGTTCCTTAAACCGTCCTTATAAGCTCATTGAAAACGTACGCGGCGGCGTAAGCAATGCCATGAACGAAGGTATGCGTCACGCTACCGGCGATGTGATCGCGCATCTTCATTCGGACGATTTTTATTTGCACCCCGAAGTGCTGTCCACGGTTGCAAAGCATCTGCAGCAAAGCGGCCGCATGTGGCTGTTCGGAAGAACAAAGTCCGTCATTGACGGCAAGCTCGTGCCCGAAGGATATCGCGCGCCGCGCTTCTCCTTTGCAAACATCCTGAAAGGAAATTTCATTCCGCATCCTGCGACTTTCGTGAGTCGCGACCTGATGCAGCGCATCGGCGGTTTCGACACCAGGCTCAAATATGCGATGGACTACGACCTGTGGCTGAAAATCGGCCGCGATCACGAACCTGTCCAGCTCGATGAAGCCCTCACCGGTTTTCGTGAACATGATGGAAGTCTGTCTACCAGAAACCGGCTGGCAGCAATGGAAGAAGATCTACGGGTTCGGCTTTCGCATGCCGGATTCGCCCCCATGGGAAAGTTGATGCATTACGCTCGTTATTTTGTTCGGCGCCAACGTGCGCTGCAGGCTGAACTAGGAAAATGAATATGCCGATGATTTCTCTTATTCTCGCCACTGTCGGACGTACCAGCGAACTGGGACGCTTGTTCGAATCATTTGCTGCCCAGACATTCAAGGAATTCGAAGTCATCATTGTCGACCAGAACACCGACGACCGCTTGCTGCCGTTCGTGGAAAGGGCAAAGCAGCTTGGCCTGGACGTCAAGTACCTGAAACATTACCCTGCCAATCTTGCAGCCGCGCGCAACAAGGGAATCGAAGCCGCAGCAAGCAACTGGATCGGCTTTCCGGATGATGACTGCTGGTACGATCCGGATGTGCTGGAGCATATCGCCCGGCATATTACGAAGCCGGAGGCTCCCGATGGCGTCATTATCCGCTGGGTCGAGCAAGGCGAACCACCTGTGGTTGCACCATGCCTCAGCTGGGAACGGTCGCGCAACTTCCGCGATGTCCCTGTCAGCTCGATCACCCTTTTCATCAAACGCAGCACACTTGCGGCCATCGGCGGATTCGACAGCCGTTTCGGGGTCGGCCAATGGTTCGGCGCAGCCGAAGAACACGACCTCGTTCTGAGAGCGCTGCGTGAAGGCGCAAACCTTGCTTACGAACCGGCAGCGGAAGTACATCATGCCGTAGGTCCCAAGGAAGCGCCTGCAGATCCTCAGGCCCGCCTGGCGGCCAGAAAGCGCGCACGCGGCACGGGAGCTCTGTACGCCAAGCATAGTTTGCCGGTCTGGGTCATTGCCCGCGGCCTGTTGGCACCGATCTTGCGGCCCCTCATGAAAGGTTCCCTGGGAAATGAGCTGGCCTATGGACTCGCGGTCGTACGCGGCAGGCTGGACGGAATGATCGGCTGGAACCGCAGGCAGCATCACTAAGCAGGATCCGCTGCATGCGGGACAAGCTTGTTGCGCCCGGGAACTTTGCCATGCTTGCCGGTGGGACCGGCCTCTAAAAATATCGGTGCAGTAGCAGCAGGAAGTGAACCAAGCTTCCAGCAGCTTCGCGCACGACCGTATAACAATTTATTGAAAGATATTGATGCTCAGAATTGCAGTTGTCACCAATGAACCGCCGCCGTACCGTGTGCCGATTTTCAACCGGATTGCAAAAATGACCGGCGTACGCTTCCAGGTCATCTTTTGCTGCAGGCGAGAACCGAACCGGTTCTGGAATCTGCCGCCCATGGAATTCGATCATGTTTTTCTGCGTGAGCGTATTACCACCGTGAAGGGTCGCTACATCCACAATAACCCTGACGTGATTTCCGCAATCAAGCGCTTTTCTCCGGACGTTCTGGTGACCGACGGATTCAATCCCACCTACCTGTATGCATTCGCATATGCCTGGCTCAAGGGCATCGTCCATATTCCGATGACCGACGGTACCTTCGACTCGGAGCGTTCCCTGAGCTGGATACACCGCGCAATCCGTCGCTTCATTTATGCCCGCTCGGCGAATTTCATTTCGGCCAGTGACGGCGGCCGCCAGCTTTATACAAGCTACGGCATTCCAGCGGATCGCTGCTTCAAGTCTTGCCTTTGCATAGACAACTCCGCCTTTACGCCCTCTTCCGCAGATCAGGAAAAGCCGTATGACTTTATTTTTTGCGGACGTATCGAACAGGTTAAAAATCCTCTCTTCGCACTGCAGGTTGCCGAAGCGGTTGCCGAAAGACTGAAGCGTAAAACCCGCTTGCTGTATGTCGGATCCGGCAGCGAGGAAGAAGCAGTGCGTGCAGCGGCGGCTGAACTGAGCAATGTCGAGGTGGATTTTCACGGCTTTGCGACGCAACAGGAACTTCCTGCACTCTATCGTTCCGCTAAAATATTTTTGTTTCCGACCCTCTGGGATCCATGGGGCGTCGTGGCGAACGAAGCGTGCGCTGCAGGTTTGCCGGTGATCGTTACCCCCTTTGCCGGAGCGGCCGGAGAGCTGGTGCAAGATGGAAAGAACGGCTATGTCTGTGAAGCGGAACTGAACCAGTGGACCGAGCATGCCGTCCGCTTATTGAGCGATCCCCTGCTTTACCGGCAGTTTTCCGAACGCAGTCTCGCGATCGTAAGCCACTATACGTTTGACCAGGCAGCAAACGGGTTGGTGAATGCATGCCGCGCGGCACTGCCGGCCTCCTTTCCGGGAGAAAGCAGGGTTAAAAGCCAACTGTAGGCTCGTTCAGTTTGGAAGCACTGCCAGTAACCCATTGCATTAGCAAGGCGATGGCCGAGACGACTATCGCGTTTTTTGCGAATAAAGCATAGGGCGCCGATTGTGAAGAGCGGCGGCCTGAACGGAGTTTTGTATGAGCGTTACCTTTACCTGTTCCATCGACGACGGACATCCATCCGACCTGAAGGTTGCCGAACTGCTGGCCAGGCATGGGCTGACGGGAACGTTTTACGTGCCTATCAAGAATCGCGAG
The DNA here is from genome assembly GCA_030715135.1 of Keguizhuia sedimenti. GTDB lineage: Bacteria > Pseudomonadota > Gammaproteobacteria > Burkholderiales > Burkholderiaceae_D > Keguizhuia > Keguizhuia sedimenti. Next base: position 210,919 of record JAUYVH010000004.1, read on the forward strand.
GGGCCGCCAGTCATGGCGCCTTCTGAAATCCGCGCGCTTTCCGATCAGTTCGAAATCGGATCGCATACCTATGACCACTGCTTTCTCAAATCCGTGAACATCGTCGAATCCCATTTCCAGGTGACGGAAGGAAAGAAGCAACTGGAAGACATACTGGGAAAACAGGTAAAAGGATTTTGCTACCCCGGCGGAAAATACCGGCCCGGCGATGTTGAGATCGTGAAAGCCTCGGGATTCAAATATGCTCGTACGACGGTCAACTTATGTTTCGACGTAGGGGTAAAGCCATATGAGATGCCCACCACCGTCCAGCTCTACCCGCATAACCGGAATGTCTATCTTCGCAACTTCGCCAAATCAGGCGACTGGATGAAACGACAGAAGGGTCTGGGCTATGCGATGCTGGAAAAAGACTGGACTCGTCGCCTGTACGCCCTGTTCGACCATGCTACACGGAGTAACGGATGCTTTCATCTTTGGTGGCATTCTAAAGATATCGAAGAACATCAGGCATGGGGTGAGCTGGACCGCTTTTTCTCCTACGTCTCCACCAATGTACGGCCGGAAAACCGGCTGACTAACGGAGAGTTGGCTGAACGGTATTTCTGATATGCCGGCACGGAAGGCCCGCTTGCCGTAAGACGCCTGCCAATCCGGCTCAGAATCAAACCGGAATCACAATTCCTTCATTATCAAAAAAACAAGAACGGGTATCTAAAGCGGACCACGCAGCCATAAAAGGATGCGCAGTCCGCCTTAACGTAGCCAATTCGCAGCCGCTAGTTCTTCTTTGACACCATCAGGAAGAAATGGGCCTTGATCCCAAGGTAGCGTACATGTCCGATTTCGCAGGAAGTTTGACCTGGAAGCGTCGATGCGAGTTTCTCCAGGGCGGGAGCGTCCAGGAGATAACGTTTTTTCTCCAGCCTGTTTTTCTCGGCCGTGATTTGCCCCGATGGGTTTTCTTCGGTGTTGCGCAGCATCCAGTGGACAAATGGGCGGCCCGTACCGAAGTCGACAGGATGGCGCTTGTTCTGCGTGGTCACGAAAATTCCTTTGCGGGAGACTCGCCAAAGTTCATGAATCAATGCGAGCTGCTCCTCTTCCGCTCCGATGCGTTCGATTATCCCGTCGCAATACGCCCAGTCAAAATACCCATCCTCATACGGCAGACAGCGCGCAGCGCTGCCTCCGTTTGAAGGATCGGCTTCCGCCCCGGTATATCGCCATGCCTGCGTGCCGCCTGGCACAAGTGCGCAGCTGGAAATATAGAGTTTCGGCTGCGCTATGGAAGCGTGCAGGTCCGTACCGGCCGGGGAGCTCGACGGCGGAAATAGCTTTATTTCGAGTATCGAAGCATTTTCTGAATTTCCCGTGAAATCAACGAATGCAGCACGCATTCGTTCCTGGTGGCTAAGGCGCACATTTTCAAAGGCGCCTGTCCCGGAAAAACCGGACAGCTGTGCTTCGGCAGTGTCTTTCAATTTCATTCTCCTCAATAACGGTAGCCGCTGCGAGCGATAAGGCAATCGAACGATGATCCGCCAGTCGTGCGGGATGATGCGGGATGGTCCGGCATCGACCGACATCTTCCGATCAATTGGCAATGCCAGCCTTGTGAAATGACAATATCCATGCCACAAATCATTTTTGTGACAATGATTCAACGATGTCGTTACCGCTCTCTCAAATCATGGTTCTTGTTGAGGATTCTCAGTGCCATGGAACCTGCGATGCGATTCAATAGAAACACAACGTTTTCTGACAAGAACGTATTGGAACCCACTCCACCTTTGCCATGCCGTCCATAAAGCCATGAAAGTACTAGTCGCACACAACTCATATCAGCATCGCGGCGGCGAGGACGTTGTCGTCGAAGCTGAAATCGACCTGCTGCGCAGTCATGGCCATGACGTGATGTTCTACCAGCGTCACAATGATGAGCTGAAAACCATCTCGCTGCCTGCGGCTGCCGTATCGACGATCTGGGCAAAACGTTCGACTGACGACCTGGAACGCCTCTGCAAGGAATTCCAGCCTGATGTCGTACATGTTCACAACACCGTTCCATTAATATCCCCATCGCTTTACTGGGCTGCGACGAAAAGAAATATTCCTATCGTTCAGACCCTGCATAATTTCCGCTTGATCTGTCCGCAGGCAATGCTGCTTCGGGACGGCAAAGTCTGCGAAGACTGCATAGGTAAAATGCCGTGGCGATCGGTATCCAGAAAATGCTATCGCGAGTCGGCCGTGCAGTCGGCGGTGTTGACCGGCATGCTCGCGACTCACCATGTGCTTGGCACATTTCGTGAAAAGATAACCCGCTATATCGTGCTGAACGAATTCTGCAAAGAGAAATTCATTCAAAGCGGAATGTCGCCGCATCTGTTCCGTATTAAACCGAATTTCGTATCGTCGGGAGCCCAGCCTTCTCAGAAGGTTCGCAAAGGGGGAATTTTCATCGGTCGGCTGTCGCCCGAAAAAGGCCTGAATATCCTGACCGAGGCCGTAGGAATATTAGGCGCTCAGGATATAAAAATCGTCGGTAAAGGCCCTCTTGAAAAGGAGATCAGCAAGGCCTTCAGGGACTGCTACATAGGCTTCAAGTCGCCGGCAGAGGTACAAGCCCTATTGCAAAGTGCTCAATTTCTGGTCGCCCCAAGCACCTGCTATGAAACATTCGGCCTTGTGGCCATCGAAGCCTTCTCATGCGGCACTCCAGTGATCGCCAGCCGCCACGGCGGCTTGGGAGAGCTGGTCACCGACGGCGTAACAGGCCTTCTGTTCAATCCCGGCGATGCGCAGGATCTTGCAAAGAAAATAGCATGGGCGCGTGCCAACCCGGATGCGATGGCCGAGATGGGACGCAACGCGCTTGCAGAGTATGAAACGAAATACACACCCGAACGAAATTATGAAATCCTGCTCTCCATATATGAAGAAGTCATTGCCCTTGCACGCGGAGAAAAGCGTGCCGCGTAAGTGCCAGCCGGTTCTGGGTGCGCATATCGATGTAGTGGACTGGAATGAAGCGCTGGAACGGATTATTGCCTGGGGCGCCGCGCATGAATCCCGCTATGTCTGCATCTGCAATGTTCATTCGGTAGTAACGACGACAAGCGATCCGGAATTCCGGCAGATAGTGAACGGGGCCGACATGTCCACGCCGGACGGCGCGCCGATTGCATGGGCGCTGCGGCGTTTCGGCCATGCCGGCCAGCCACGTGTAAACGGTCCGGACCTGATGTGGAAATACCTGGCCCATGCGGAAAAAAACGGGCAGGTCGTATTCTTTTACGGCAGCACGGATGCAACGCTGCAAAAACTGCAGGCTGTGCTGTCGCGTCAATTTCCTCTGCTGCGCATAGGCGGCGTGTACTCTCCTCCATTCCGCGAGTTGTCGGCACGGGAAGATCAGGACGAAGTCGACATGATCAACCGCTCGGGCGCCCATGTCGTATTCGTCGGCCTGGGTTGCCCGAAACAGGAGAAATGGATGGCAGCGCATCGCGGCCGCATTCAGGGCGTGATGATAGGCGTCGGGGCCGCCTTTGATTATCACGCTGGCACGATCAAGCGTGCGCCCTTGTGGTGGCAGCAGAACGGACTGGAATGGCTGTATCGCCTGTGCAGTGAACCGCGGCGTCTCATGCGCCGCTATATGGTGACCAATACCCTTTTCATTCTTGGTTTTGCCAGGCAGCTTATCTCGCGCAAGTTCTCCAAGTCGGCTTAACAGGCTGTTGAAAAACGTAGTGAGCGGGTCGAGATTGGGATGAGGAGCGCACGCGGAGCACCGCAAGTCCTGAGATCGGCCTGCGCAGTAGTTTCTCAACAGCCTGCCAAGCTCATTCATACGAGTGCCAACCTCTCGCGTTGACAGACTGGTCCATAAAAAAAGCCGGCATTTCTGCCGGCTATGATCCGCCCTTTTTCAGGCAGCATGCTTACTCTGAAAATTATTTGAACTGCCAGGCTCTTACGTAATTGACTTCATAAGAGTTGGATTTGCCTTGCGGCGTGCTGTTGTCAGGCTGGCCCGATGCGCTGCCGTACCACAGGTCCAGCATCAGGTACATCGGATCGTTCATGCTGATGTTCAGCACCAGAACCTCCTTGCCGTCGAAGTAATAGGTCTGCTTGTTCGGCTCCCACTTGACTGCATACTTGTGGAATCCTTCCGACAGATCGGTCTTGGCGTCATACATCTTGAAGCCCAACTGGCGGTTGTTGGAATCGCTTGCGCCTTCCCATACGGTGACTCCATACACGGTCGGACGATGCACGCCGTTGGCATCGACATAACCCCAGCCTTCGCCGCCTGCATACGCTTCCATCACGTCCATTTCCGGACGACGCTCATTGATGTGGTTGAACAGCCAGAACGCAGGCCAGGTGCCCTTGCCTTTCGGCAGCTTGGCCTCTACTTCAAAGTAGCCGTACTTCTGATAATACTTGCCGTCGGTGTCGATCGTGCGGTCGAAGAACTGGCCGCTTGCGTCACGCTGCGGCCAGATTTTCAATGCACCGTTTTCAACCGTGTAGTTCTTGGTCGCATTGGACGTCCCATACCAGATCTTGTCGTTCCATACGCTTGTATTGAAGCCATTGTTGAATTCATCGGCAAAGGTCAAGGTATAGGCGTTCGCATCCTGGCCAAACGGGCTTGCAGTGGTCGGTGCTGGAGCTGGAGCTGGAGCTGGAGCTGGTGCCGGAGCTGGTGCCGGAGCTGGTGCCGGAGCTGGTGCCGGAGCTGGTGCCGGTGCCGGTGCCGGTGCCGGTGCCGGTGCCGGTGCAGGCGTCGGTGCAGGCGTCGGTGTTGGAATCGGGTTAGGTGCAGGCGCCGGTGTCCCTGATGTAGTCTTGGCGAACTTCCATGCACGGACATAATTGATGCTGAAGGAGTTCGTTTTTCCCTTCACGGTCGTAGCGTCCGGCTGACCGCTCGCTCCACCCGTCCACAGGTTGAGAATCAGATACATCGGATCCGACATTGCCACATTGACGGTATAGACCGGCTGGCCGTCGAAGTAGAACGTTTGCTTGTTAGGCTCCCATTTCACTGCATACTTGTGATAACCCGTCGATAAATCCTTTGCCGTCGCAATTTGCTTGGTTCCGGCTTGCTGGCCTTCGTCGATCCAGGACGACGTCGAATAGGCAATCGGATGCAGCTTGGCGTCGCTCCAGCCTGAAGCAGTGCCAGCGCCCGGATAGGCTTGCATGATGTCGATTGCCGGACGGCCTTCGCCGCTATGATTGAACAGCATGATTCCCGGCCGCGGTCCCTTGCCGACCGGCAGCTTGGCTTCTATTTCAAAGTAACCATACGTTTGAGAAAACTTTCCGTCGGTGTCGATCGTGCGGTTGAAGAAATTTCCGCTCGAGTCCGGTTGAAGCCACATCTTGAGCGCACCGCCTTCGACCGTGTAGTTCTTGATCGGACTCGATGTTTCATACCAGATATGGTCATTCCATGCATTGGATGGCAGGCCATTGGTAAAGCCTTGCGAAAAGCTCAAGACGTAATCTTCGGCTTTCTGACCGTAGGGGCTGACTTTTGCGGCAATCGCTTTTGCCAGCATGACATCGGTTACAGGTTGGCTGGCATCGAGCTCAAAATCCGCTGCAGCCACATCTTGATTTGTACCGGCGCTCGGTGAAGGAGCATCAGCAGATTGAATAGGCTTAGTTGTGTCCTCGCCGCCGGATCCGCCTCCGCCGCACGATGCCAACAAAAGTGTGAAAAGGCCGGCGCATGACAAGGCACGCAGGCTCGGCTTTTCAATAAAAAGCTTAGACATAGAAGTTCTCTCTTAAATGAGTGAGATTTGATTAATCTCAAATTTCGCTAAAAAGCCCATCTAAGATTCTTGCCCTACGTCAATAGTTCCATGAAGAAAGCTTTCTTTTGAAAAATATTTTTGCTTGGTTAATTCATATGCAGCAATGGAAATATTCAGAAGAGTGCAGGCGAAAAAAAACCCGCTTGCATTGCTGACAAGCGGGTTTAACAAATGAGTTATCTATTATTTACTCATCGACTGCATGCTTGATTTTTTTACGTAAGCACTTCAATCAAATGAAGACAACCTGATTACTTGAACTGCCAGGCTCTTACGTAGTTGACTTCATACGAGTTGGATTTGCCTTGCGGGGTGCTATCGTCCATCATTCCGGCCGCACTGCCCTGCCACAGATCCAGCATCAGATACATCGGATCGTTCATGCTGATGTTCAGCACCAGGATTTCCTTGCCGTCGAAGTAATAGGTCTGCTTGTTCGGCTCCCACTTGACTGCATACTTGTGGAATCCTTCCGACAGATCGGTCTTGGCGTCATACATCTTGAAGCCCAACTGACGGTTGTTGGAATCGCTTGCACCTTCCCATACCGTTGCCGCATACACGGTCGGACGTGCCACGCCGTTGGCGTCGTTATGGCCCCATCCTTCGCCGCCTGCATACGCTTCCATCACGTCCATCTCCGGACGGCGCTCGCCGATGTGGTTAAACAGCCAGAACGCAGGCCAAGTGCCCTTGCCTTTCGGCAGCTTGGCTTCTACTTCGAAGTAGCCATACTTTTGGGTGTACTTGCCGTCGCTGTCGATGGTGCGGTTGAAGAATTTGCCGCTGGCATCGCGCTGCGGCCAGATCTTCAGCTTGCCGTCTTCAACCGTGTAGTTCTTGGTAGGATTCGAAGACTCATACCACATCTTGTCGTTCCAGAGATCGGGATTGAATGAATTGAACTCTTCAGAGAAAGTCAATGTGTAGTTGCCCGCATCTTGACCAAACGGACCATCCTTCGGTGTGGACTGACCAGCTGCTGCTGCGGAACCTGTCTTGGCGCCGCTTGAAGATGTGCCGGAGCCGGCAGCTGCAGTGTCTGTTCCGGGAGTGCTTCCACCACCGCCGCCGCCGCAGGCAGCCATCATCATGGTAGCCAGGCTTGCGCAAGTTAAGGAACGAAGGGTGCGTAAGGAAATAGATACGTTAGACATAGGCATTCTTTCTATTAAAGCGATCTGAATAAATTCAAATTTCATTGTTAAAGGCCTGTGTCTGAGCATTGCCTTGGTTCAATAGTTCCGCATGGAAAAAATCGCCCCTTTCCTTATGTAAATTTTTTGTAAAGTACCTGTTGTACAGAAACGTCAGAAAATTAAATACTTAAAAATGTTTCCGCCAAAAAACAACGGAATTTATACAATTTTGTTTGCGAAGGTTTAACGAAAAAAATTTTCAAATTTTTTGAAAATTTTTTTGAATGCGGATTTTTTGGAGGGAAAATCTTGTCAGGAAGACAGGAGAATCGATGGAACCCGGTGCTTCAATTTGATGAAAATTACAAATACTTGAATCGTTTTTCTTGTCGCACAGATAAATTTATCGATATTCAGAAATAAAAAAGCCCGGCATTCATGCTACCCGTTCTAAAAAGGTGTTGGTGAAGCCTTAGGCGCGTTTCGATTGAGAGGCCCCCAAACCCGATAGGTTTTG
>JAUYVH010000040.1 GCA_030715135.1 Keguizhuia sedimenti
TGGGCTTCCCCCATTAGGGCGGACACATTCGATAGGTATGATTCAACTATCGGAGGTGTTAAATGCAAAGAAGGCGATTTACAGAAGAGTTTAAGCGCGAAGCAGTTAAGCTCGCCAGCCAGCCCGGAGCCAGCACAGCAGCCATTGCCAGCGACCTTGGCATCAATGCCAATTTGCTTGGTCGCTGGAAGCGGGAGCGTGATGAATCTGGCAGCCAGTCGGTAACAGGCAATGCCGCTTCGGTCTCTCCGGCCGAGTTCGAACGCATGCGCAGGGAACTGGCCAAGGTCAAGATGGAGCGCGACATCCTAAAAAAAGCGCTCGGGCTCTTCGCTGCCGACCCCAAGTGAAGTACGCCTTTATCGCCCGGCATCGCCATGTCTGGCCAACGCGCACGATGTGCCGTGTCATCGGGGTTTCCACCAGCGGTTTTTATGACTGGCTTAAGCGGCCCGAAAGCCTTCGGGCACAGGCCAATGCAAGGCTACTGTCCAGAATCCGGGAAGCCTTTACCAGCAGTGACCGGACCTATGGCTCGCCGCGTGTCGTCCTGGATTTGCGTGACGCGGGAGAAACCTGCTCTGAGAACCGGGTAGCCCGCCTAATGCGTCTTGCCGGGCTCAAGGCGAGGCACAAGCGTCGCAGAACACCAGGCCAATTGGTATCGCCTGTTCATTCGATAGCGCCCAATCTGTTAGAACGCCAATTCGAAGCTACCGGCCCCAATCAAAAGTGGGCTGCGGATTTTACTTATGTATGGACGGCAGAGGGCTGGCTGTTCGTGGCCGTCGTGCTGGACCTGTATTCGCGTCGAGTGGTGGGCTGGTCCATGCAGCCAACGATGACTGCACAGTTGGTCATGGATGCCTTGCTAATGGCTATATTCCGGCGTGGCAGACCGCGTGCCGTTATCCATCATTCTGACCAAGGCTCGCAATACACCAGCGAAGATTTCCAGCGGCTGCTGGATTCACATGGCATTGTTTGCAGTATGAGCAGGCGCGGCAATTGCTGGGACAACGCTGCGATGGAAAGCTTCTTCTCCACCCTGAAGACCGAGCGGCTAAGCAGAAAGCACTACCGCACCCGTGATGAACTGCGCGCCGACGTCTTCGATTATATTGAAAGGTTCTACAACCCCAGACGCAGACATTCAACCATCGGCTATCTCAGCCCAGTACAATTTGAAAATCTACAATGTGCTTAGTGAATGTGTCCGTTCAAATGGGGGAAGCCCA
>JAUYVH010000041.1 GCA_030715135.1 Keguizhuia sedimenti
CAAAGTGGTCCGAGCTGCACGCAGTTACTGGCGTGGTTTGGTGCGGACGTGATTAAAATTGAACGCTCCGGCGAAGGCGACGCCACCCGCGGGCAGTTGCGCGACATCCCGGAAGCCGACAGCCTGTATTTCACCATGCTCAACCATAACAAGCGTTCCATCACGCTCAATACCAAAAACCCCAAGGGCAAGGCGGTACTGGAAAAGATGATCAAACAAGCCGACGTGCTGGTGGAGAACTTCGCACCCGGTGCTTTGGATCGCATGGGCTTTACCTGGGAACATATCAATTCCCTGAACCCGACCATGATCGTGGCGTCTGTCAAGGGATTCGGCCCCGGCCCCTACGAAGAATGCAAGGTCTATGAGAACGTGGCGCAATGCGCAGGCGGTGCAGCGTCTACCACCGGTTTCCCCGATGGCCCGCCGGTCGTCACCGGCGCACAGATCGGCGACTCCGGTACTGGCTTGCACCTGGCTCTGGGCATCATGGCAGCGCTCTACCAGCGCAAGAGCACCAACCGTGGCCAGAAAGTGCTGGCACCGATGCAGGATGCGGTGTTGAACCTGTGCCGCGTCAAACTGCGCGACCAGCAGCGCCTGGAACGCACCGGCGTAATGAAGGAATATCCGCAGTATCCGAATGAGCCGTTTGGCGACTCCGTGCCGCGTGCGGGCAATGCTTCCGGCGGCGGCCAGCCTGGCTCGATTCTGAAGTGCAAGGGCTGGGAGAGCGATCCCAACGCTTACATTTACTTCATCACCCAGGCAGCGGTGTGGGAGCCGATCTGCAAGGTGATCGGCAAGGAAGAGTGGATCACCGATCCGGAATACGCAACGCCTGCAGCGCGCCTGCCGCACCTGAAGGATATCTTTGCCACCATTGAAGAGTGGACCATGACCAAGGACAAGTTCGAGGCGATGGACATTCTCAACAAGTTCGACATTCCGTGCGGCCCGATCCTGTCGATGAAGGAAATCGCGCATGAGCCGTCGCTGCGCGAGACCGGCACGATTGTCGAAGTGGACCATCCGGTGCGCGGCAAGTACCTCACCGTTGGCAATCCGATCAAGCTCTCTGACAGCCCGACTGAAGTCACGCGTTCTCCCTTGCTGGGCGAGCACACCGACGAAGTCCTGGCTGAATTCGGCTTCAGCCAGAGCGAAATCGAAGAACTGCG
>JAUYVH010000042.1 GCA_030715135.1 Keguizhuia sedimenti
AACCTGGAAGCCATCCGCAAAAACGGCATGAAGCTGATCATGGAAGACGGCACCGAGCACGTGGCCAGCAATGTCAAGGCCACCAACAGCTATGACGAAGCGGGCCCCCAGGATATCGTCGTGCTGGCCCTGAAAGCGCATCAGGTCGAAGCCGTGGCCAACGACCTGCCCAAGCTGTTCGGACCGGACACCATGGTCGTGACCATGCAAAACGGCATTCCATACTGGTATTTTCAGAAGCATGGCGGTCCCCTCGAAGGCAGCCAGGTCAAGAGCGTGGACCCGACCGGCATCATCACGCAAAAGATTCCCGCCGAGCGCGTCATCGGCTGCGTGGTCTATCCGGCATCGGAATTGATCGCCCCGGGCGTGATCAAGCACATCGAAGGCGACCGCTTCCCGGTAGGCGAACTCGACGGCTCCACCAGCGAGCGCGTCACCCGAGTATCCGAATGCTTCACCAAGGCTGGTTTCAAGGCACCGGTGCTGGACAATATCCGTTCCGAAATCTGGCTGAAGCTGTGGGGCAACCTGACCTTCAATCCGATCAGTGCCTTGTCGCATTCCACGCTGGTGGACATTTGCCAGTTCCCGTTGACGCGTGACCTGGCGGCCAACATGATGACGGAAGCGCAAACCATTGCCAACAAGCTGGGCATCCAGTTCCGTGTCACGCTGGAAAAGCGCATTGCCGGAGCGGAAAAGGTGGGCAAGCACAAGACCTCGATGCTGCAGGACGTGGAAGCCGGTCGTGATCCGGAGATCGATGCACTGGTGGGTTCAGTCATTGAGCTGGGCCGCCTGACCGATACGCCAACCCCGCATATCGACACCGTCTATGCACTGGTCAAACTGCTCGC
>JAUYVH010000043.1 GCA_030715135.1 Keguizhuia sedimenti
TGCAAGGCATCATCATCAAGCACAAGCTGATGTCCCAGCCGCTGATCATCATCAACAAGTCCGGCGGCGCAGGTGCCGAAGGCTTTTTGGCCGTCAAGGGCGCCAACGGCGATCCGCACAAGATCATCATCACCCTGTCCAACCTCTTTACCACCCCCATGGCCACCGGCGTGCCCTTCAACTGGCGCGACATGACCCCAATCGGCATGCTGGCACTGGACCAGTTCGTATTGTGGGTCAATGCTGACTCCCAGTACAAGACCGCCAAGGACTTCGCGGCAGCGGTCAAGGCCAACTCCGGCAAGATGAAGATGGGCGGCACCGGCTCCAAGCAGGAAGACCAGATCATCACGGTCGCAGTGGAAAAGGCAGTTGGCGGCAAGTTCATCTATGTGCCGTTCAAAGGAGGCGGTGAAGTGGCGGTGCAGCTGGTAGGCGGCCATATCGATTCGTCTGTCAACAACCCGGCTGAAGCAGTGGCGCAATGGCGTGCCGGTAAACTCCGTGCATTGTGCGTGTTCGATGAACAGCGCCTGCCATACAAGGAAAAGGTCACCGAGCAGCAATCCTGGGCGGATATCCCGACCTGCAAGGAAGCCGGCATTCCGACTTCCTACACCATGCTGCGCGGTATTTTTGCAGCGCCTGGCATCACGCCAGACCAGGTGGCTTATTACGAGGGTCTGCTCAAGAAAGTCGTGGCAACGCCTGACTGGAAAGAGTACATGGAAAAAGGTGCGTTCAATACCACCACCAAGTTCGGTAATGACTTCAAAACCTGGCTCGGCCAGGCTGAAGCAACCCACCGTAACCTCATGAAAGAAGCTGGCTTCCTCGCGAAGT
>JAUYVH010000044.1 GCA_030715135.1 Keguizhuia sedimenti
GCTCAGATTTTTCCCTGGTGTTTAAGTCGGGAGAGGGTTTCGGCGGAGAGGTTGAGGTAGGAAGCGAGTTCCTTTTTGGGGATGCGGTCAAACAGGGTGGGATGCTTGCGCAGGAAGCGGTGCACGCGGCCCGGCGCATCGAGCAGATGCAGGGTGATGGTGTGGGCCATGATCTCGCTCATCAGGCGCATGACTTCGAACTCGAAGGTTTCCTTCAGCTGCGGATGCTCTTCCATGAAGGCCACCCACTGATGCAGCGGCAGCTTGGCCACACGGGCCTTGGTCACCGAGACGATGCTGTACGGAGTGGGGGTCTTGAGTTTCCAGGCCGCATAAGAGGTTTCCATGCTGCGCTCGTCGGCAAAGCGCAGGATCATTTCCTTGGCTTGCTGGTTGGTGACCATGCGCTTCAGGATGCCGTCGAGGATGAAATATTGCTCCATTTCATGCACGCCCTGGTGCAGGAGGAAGTCGCCCTTTTGGCAATCGACCACGATCAGGTAGGGTTCCAGGGCAGAGATGACTTGTTCGCTCAAGCCTTTCAAGACCACGTTTTGGGTGAGCTGAACGCGGATAATGTTGCGATCTTGATGGTTGGTAACTAAGGTCATGGACAAGGCGTGGCAGACAGTTCCGGCAAACTCGCATGATGCGGCGAAAATTGACCCCGGTCAATGATAGGGACA
>JAUYVH010000045.1 GCA_030715135.1 Keguizhuia sedimenti
TGAACTAGCCTTGCGGGCTTTCAGTCATCTGCCGGCAATACTGTGCGAGCTTGTCCGGCAAATCCGACGGGCATACCCCGCATTGCTTGTTGCCCGGCACAGCATAATCGATGAACTTCGGATACGGCAAATTCAGGTTCGCCATGATTTCCTTGAATTCATCGAGCGTCTTGTCCTGCCCTACCCGCGGATTGCGCTTCTTTTCCTGGGCAATGGAGGAAACATGGCGGTCCTTGTAATCATGCGCGGGATATACCAGTGTTTCATCCGGCAGGGTGAATAATTTTTCCCGCACGCTCCTGTACAAGGCTTCCGGGTCGCCTTGCTGGAAATCGGTCCGTCCGCATCCTTCGATCAGCAATGCGTCGCCGGTAAACAAACGGTCGTCTGCAAGATAGGCGAAATGCCCCGAAGTGTGGCCGGGAGTATGCAGCGGATGCAGGACGATGCCGTCAAGCTGGAACGGTTTGCCGTCTTCAAGATTCACGTCGGCACAGGGCACCTGCTCGTTTGCCGGTGCGGCGATTTTGCTGCCTGCCCTTTTCTTCAGTTCCAGTGCGGCCGTGATGTGGTCCGCATGCACATGCGTGTCCACCGTGTAGGCCAGCGTCAGCCCCAGCTTTTGCAG
>JAUYVH010000005.1 GCA_030715135.1 Keguizhuia sedimenti
GCTCATCACTTCGGTCATGGTGCTTCCCTTTCGGTATCATCTCATGACCTCTGGCACACAAAAAATCTGACAGGCTCAAAACCTTCGGTTTTTCTTTTCCTACCTCAGGGCTTATGTATTAAAGAAAAACCTTCGGTTTTTCTTTTAAAAGAATAAAGGCTATTCCTACGTCTGAAAGAAACGCAGTAGATGTCCAAACATGAAATCTCTCCTGACTTGATCGCCGAAGCCCTGGCAATGCGCCAGGCCGGTTACACAGTCCTTTCAATCAGCCAGCGGCTGGGAATCAGCGTTCGGACGCTTCAGAGGCATTTCGCCGCAACCGGCATCAAGAAAGGTGCTATCAAGGAAGAGCTTCTACAATCGGCCAAAGCAGAGCTGCTTGCTCGGATTACATCGGACCAGACAATCAAGGAAGAAGCGGCCCGTCTGGTAGCCGATGACATCGCTCACGCCGTCCACATTCGCGAACTGATGCTGGAAGCATCGGAACACATGAAGGCCACCAACTTGCAAGACGTAGTTCAAGTCATGCGGGCAGCCGCTGCCTACTCCACGGCGATCAAGAACACCAGTGACATCATTCGCCATAACCTTCGGGTCGAGCGGCTTACAGACATGACGGAAGATACCCTCCCTGAACTTGTAGTGCGGGAGCTGACCTCGGAAGAAGTTGAGGAAATCAGAAAGAAGTGGGAAGAACAAGACGATGCCGGCGCGGAAGAAGACATCGTCGTTGAGACATGACTTGGCATGTAAATGGCACGTTCCTGTCAGGGTAGGAAGTCTTAGAAAAAAATCGTCTCCCTGAAGGGGGTGCCTTCATTAACCGGGACGACAATTTGAAAATTAGCCGGATAAGAATCAATTAACTAAATCACCGGCTCCAGGGACATTAATAAATAACTGAATATAATGAACATTCAACTGGCTCTGAACGAACTAGATACCGCAACTGCCCAACTTAAGGCTCTCGAACTAAATAACAGAGAACAACAAGACCGAGCATTTAACAAAGTGAGGCTCGAATGGAACTATCACTCGAACGCAATGGAAGGTAACCAGCTTACGTTCGGAGAAACTCGTGCTTTACTTCTGAGAGACTTAACTGCGACCGCAAAACCGCTGAAGGATCATCTTGACATCCAAGGGCATGATCAAGCCATCACAGCCCTGCTTGAATTTATCAAAAGCGGTGATGAATTAACTGAAATTGCAATCCGTGAATTTCATAGGCTATTGTTGGTAAAGCCATATGAGGAAAGAAGTATCGGACCAGATGGGCTGCCACGGATGCGTAAGATAGAAATAGGCGACTACAAAAAAATTCAGAACTTTGTCGTAACGTCGGATGGCACGCAGCACGAATTTGCAAATCCAATTGACACCCCTGCGCAAATTGCAGAGCTGATCTCTTGGTTTAGAGAACAACGTGAAAAGAAAGAGCATCACCCAGTCATCATTGCCACTATTTTTCATCACAAATTCGTCGCGATCCATCCATTTGATGATGGCAACGGCAGGATGGGCAGGTTGTTGATGAACTTAATTTTGATCCAGCATGGCTATCCTCCAGCAGTAATACGGCTTGATGAGAAGAACGAATACATTCAAGCACTTGAGCGAGCAAATGCAGGAGAATTTGAGGGGCTTGCACACTTAGTGGCGCGTTCGACGCTTAATACTGCGCAGCTCTTTCTTAAGGCCGCCCGCGGAGAATCAATTGATGACTTAACTGATTTTGATAAAAAACTTCAGCTTCTTAGCCAGACGCTCGATTCCGTTGCTACCGCCGACGGAAGAGAAAAAACGCAAGAAGAACAAAATTTCGTTATCGCGAGGTTTATTTCGCCGTTACTGGCCTGCATTTGGCCTAGACTTACGCAGATTGAAAGACATTTTGCCGTGTCAAACACCCATCTTTTTTTCTTTAATGATGGAAAAGCAAACAAAATCGAGGCTGCATCAATAAAGGTAATGTTGGAGAAATTGCAGGAAAGAACAGCTAATATAAAATTATCAAAACTGCACCTGTTCTTTCATGCTTCGGGCTACCGTTTCAAATCGACGCAAGATTTTCTCTGCAATACTGAAGTTTATTTTCATCATTCGCATTTCGCTATCCAACTACATCTCACTGGCAGTCATACAGTTGAGATATACCGCGGCCGTTACACAGACTTAGCAGACCAAAGTGAAGCCGAGGAGCTTGCAGTTCGGGCATTAGAGCAAATTGTGGCTGCATTTCAAAAAATTGCTGGTTCGTCAATGCCATCTACTTAATGCCACCTTTTGGGCAATTTATATCTTGGGAATTCGGCAAGCCTTAGATGAAAGCAGCTTTTCAAGTAAGCTGCTTTCATCGACTCAAAAGGAAATCTGAAAATCGCTAGATCAATCATCATTGCACAGTCTTAAATTTTATTGAGCGCTCTGTATGATCAATTTTATATACATGAGGCTCCTGCACTATCTGTGAAAGCATGCCTTCCGATACAGCTTTCCCATTTGCCTGGATGGACCAGAAAAACGGATCAAGGTCAGATAGCTCTACTTCACTGTCTTCGGCTTCTACACGGCGCAATACGACAGCCCCATAAGGTTCATGATAATAAGTAGCTTCTATCTTTTCTTCGTCAATCCGTTTAACCTCAAGTCGAATTTCTTCGCTCTTGAACAACTCCACCATTTCACCGATAGCGAATTTGTCAGGCTGTGCAACAGCTTCTGCAATCTTTTCTTCTATCAGCTCTTCAACTATCGGAGTTTGCCTTTCCATGCCCTCAAAAAGGACACAGACCTCATCTCTTGTTGCCCCCAGCAAACTCGTTGCTAGCGAGTGACATAGAATTGTGTAACCTTGCTCTGCTGGGCTCGGAAGCCCCCGCCCCCTTTGATCATCACCCATTCCCATACGGTAGAACGACATAGGAAGGCAGTGGACATGACTAGAAAGAAGCACGTATATCCATCGAAAGAACTTCTTTTCAACGCCGGCACGCTCAGCGATATCTTCCATTGGCATCAAATAGGCCGATTGCCCGTTCAGATATTTTCTTTGCTGACCTGCGGCCAAGGTCTGAAAAAAAGGGTTTGACAGCAAGCGTTCGCGAAGCTCTTCAGCTTGCTCCTCGAATGCCTGCACTTGCTCATCTTGCTCAAGCGCCTCAAACATGCGCCTTCGTGACATGCAATCATGCAAAGTGAAGAGATTCCAGCGGACTTCCCATTCCTCCTCTGGGCATGGATCAGTGCAAAGATAATAAAAAGCCAGCCTGGCTTCCAACATAGTTCGCACGATTCCAGTTGCTGAAGCGTAATCCCAATGTTCAATTACTTTTTCAGACCATTTACTGTGAGGCGCGAGATTAACGAGACTTACTGCCCTAGAGATCAAAGCAGTAAATAGAACAGATGCGTAAAAATGCCGTGATGTCGGAGCCGGAATGCCAGCAAACCCCTTCGAGACTAACATACAGTCGCGCACAACATCATCGAGGACATCTAGTCCTTCTATATAGTCATCAGAAGGCTCTGCTCCCAAATTTGCATTTTCAAGCACTGAATCGAACTCTGCATCAGCCATTATATTTACCCTTTTACAATATTCGGTAACTACATATCAACAAAGCAGCATGTTGCAATTATTTACCATCAGCATTCCCCCCAGAGGAAAATTTTACACAACTTAATGTCCCAGGGAATTCTTTTAATATCCCTGGATGTTTAAATTATTTAATTTTTTTGATATAAATTTTCCCTGGAGTATTGAACATATTTAAAAAATGCAATAATATTTGCTCAGATTAAATATATTGATTAATCCAGGGAACATAATTTAACTAACCAGGGAGGTTTAAATGCATGCTGCTATAAATGAAATGCCAACACCTATTGGAACTATCGATGACTTATTGGAGGCTGGCGATACATCCGCCCGTCCCTATAAAGTTTTTATTGGTCATAACCTCGGCAATCGGTCATTTTTAATGTCGGTGCCGATGCGAGATTTTTTTTCGATTTCACAGGTCGCAAATGAACGGGCAGCTAACGGGACGCCTATCGCGCAACGCCCATTAAATGAAGAACATGCTCAAAAACTTGCTCTATACATTCTTAAGGGTTTGATTTCCGCTGCGATTGAGCGTCGGAAAATTATGAAGCAACCTGAATCGCCCGCGTTAAACGAACTTCAACATTACTTTGGTCCTCAGCCATACCTTGCGCTTCAACCAATTGTTGTAAATATTAGGAATTGCAATCCTAGCGGCGCGAACATTTCCGGTAGCAGAATGGTTACAAAAGATGAGGAAACAGCATGCTTTAAAGTCATGCTTTCCCAACGAGACATCTTATGGGTAGTAGACGGACAGCATCGTCGAAAGGCTATGGAAGTGGTCTTTAAATTTCTAGACGATGTGCGTATGTATCAAAAATATCCGAAAAAAGGCAGCCTATACATTGCCGGTGCCGGACAAGATGTGCCAACTGCTGCGCTGAATGCTTGGCATGAATGTTTGGAAGTAGCTTCGGGATTTTCAACCGTGATGGTCGAAGTTCACCTTGGTCTCGATGTTGACCAGGAACGTCAGCTATTTCACGACTTAAATAACCTTGCGAAAAAAGTAGAAAAGAGCCTTGCTCTCAAGTTTGACACTTCTAATCCAGTGAACCGGTTTATTAAGGAAGTGTTATTAGATGACATCCTGGGATGGGAAGATGTGCAAGATAAAGATATAACTGACTGGCATCAAGATAATGGTGTTTGGACGTATAAAGACTTGGTTGCAGTAAATGCACTGTTATTTTTAAATAAAACCAATATCAGTGGTGCCACTCCAGCGCTGGTTGATCCGAAAATCGAATTTGCAACTCGTCTTTGGCAGGAAATAAAAAATATTCCTGATTTTGGAGACGCAGGAGCAAAGACAAAAACCGTTGCGGCACAACCTGTAGTTATTAAGGCCATTGCAAAACTGGCTTTTGATTTTGCCTTCGGCAAAAGACGAGGCATTTTTGGAGATACGCATTTACAGATCCTGCTCGATGGAATCTCAAAATTCAATTTCGCACATAGCAATCCAGTTTGGCGATATTATGAAATGTCTGAAGATGAACGTATTGCGGATAATCTGCAAGGTTTGAAAGAATATTTGCCATCAGATGACGAAGGCTATAACCGAGATATCGGAAAGTTTGATGCCGCTACTGGATGGATGCGATTTGGCGCAAAACATAACGATATATATCCGATAATTGGCGATATGATTCGTTGGTCGTTAGGCCTGCCGCGTAGGGGGCAGAAAGATTCCATAGGCGATTTAGATCTGCTGTAAAGTCAAAATGCCCCATAGAATATGGGGCATTTTTCATTGGCTATAACTAACGTTATTGCATCGATAAAAGAAAAGAATCACACCATGCCTTGTCCGAGCCGAAAATAAGTTGCGGGACTAAAAAACAAAGCCAACTCCATCATACCCAAGGCAAGTAGAATCGAGAGGAAGGAGCAGCTGAATTTTGTAGTCAGCACTATTCATGCAGCGACTCCCTGTTGGTTTAGCAGTTCAGAAAATCCTTTGATCTTGCTACCTAACACTCTCTTGACGTGGTTCACAATCCAATAGCGTTGCATCACTACTGTTGTCAAAGCTTCCTTAGATGTTGCATTGGCAAAGTCGCTGGGATTCCAATGCGGTCGATTTTTTAGCGAAAGCGCGCCAGCAACACATTCAATTAAAACTTGCTCGAAGGCCTCTCTAACTACATCCTCAATAACTCTCAGTATTTCTGGCGTGTCTTGATGATTTCTTGAAAAGTAAGCGACAAGGTCGCGAAATCCTTGGAAATCTTTGTTTGCGATGATCAGATTATCTTTAGGCAAGTATTCTGCAGCTCGGTCCACCATGCTTTCAGTCTCATGTGACCATTCCACTCTGGGAAAGGGATCTGGTGAAGCTGGGACTACTCTTACGCCTTCTTCCTGATCTACCAATTCTGTCAACAACGCAGTGACTATTGGGCCGGGGCGCAGTCCAGGCTTAGGACGAGGGTGATCTGGACGTGGTCCGTCTTCTGATCGCTCATGCCCGGTAAGCAACAAACTTTCAGAATTCGGGTCCGCAAACAGACCACCTTTATCGCTACGCCGATAACGACTCAATCTGAATAACTCCTTTATACCCTTCAGGCGTTCACGAATACTATCGGAGTGAGAATCTTTGGAATTTTCCTCGATAAGCGAATCCAGAAACTTACGAAGGACAGGAGGCATGTTTTCACGGAATTCATCCTGCCATGAATCCCATTGTAATGGGCTTCCATCTGGCTTGACCAAACCTGTTCTTGCAGTGTTCTGCACCGCATTTTCAGGTTCGACGTAGATCACCACGCGCTCACGACCGTAAATTACGCCAAAGTATGCGAGCTTATTTGAACGAGCATCACTTATCTCGAACACCTCATCTTGGTTCACCAACGCCGTATGCCCTCTTAACATTGTGCGTCCATGCCCATCCGCACCTTTTGGCATAATCCACCAATAAATTTTTGCATTGCTGATTTTCATCTCGCCTTTATGTTCGGCCTGTGCATCGAGCGCAGCTTTTTGCCCTACGACTCTCAACAGATGGTTATGCTTTGTGTCAGCAGGGTCACGGTAATAACCAATGCGTGCATAAAGCTCTATCCCCTTAGGGATACGAAAAAAGCGGGAATTCAGATATAGCAGGATCCAGGACTCGCGTATCCCGCTTACACCTTCAGGAGGAGCCATGGTGTCCTGATTTTTGTGCATACCCCATAATGTCACCCGCGTGCCATGGTCCTTGATTATCTTTGGTTTATTAGAATTTTTGATACGTGGTGCAAACTCTATTTCACCACTGTTCGTCGGAAAACCTTGAAGGCCATAGGCACCCTCCTCTTCATTGAACTGGATCACCACCATGTGGCCTACACCATTTCGCCAGGATTCATACTGTATACCTTGGTGATTACGCGTTAGTGCTGAAATTTTTGCTCCAACACCGTAATTTTCATATTGGTTCTTCGTGCCCGATGCAGACAGACTATTTAGCAGGCTTATCATTTGATCTGCTGTCATTCCGTCCCCATTATCGGTAAACGAAATTTTATAGAGGCCGTGCTTCTCATAGATTACTTCGTTGTAATCCACCTCGATGCGATTGCCTTCTTTGCTTGCTCGTATGCAAGCCTCTATACCATTCATGGGGAACTCGCGGAGAAATTGGTTAGGAGCACAATCGCGCCCGAGATTCCGTATTAGGGCAGTTAGGCCGCCAGGATTGACGGTGGTTGGATGGAAGCTGGGGGTTGCCATGGTCACCTCATAAAAGTTAAGTATGAGGATCCCGGCCTGAAGAAGGCAGGAGTTCGCGAACTGATAAGCGTCGGCCAGCTCTGAAACTATACCTTGCACCTTTCAGGGGACAGAATCCGCGGAAGGTTGTCTAGTGGCCTTGCTTTGTAAGAGGAAAAACCCTGTGACGCGGCTTAGCCAGGTTGACAAATTAAGAATAGTGGATCTTCAGCTTTACACAAGGCTTCACAAGTCAAGCTTAAGATATTGGCTGTCCGTTGATTCCTGCCACTGTAAGCTCTATTCGTTCGGATAGCGCAAGCGCCAATCGGCTATATCGCGTTCATGTTTAGTGAACAGGCGCTTAAATTGGGAGGTAAGCATAGCCGCTTCAGTCGAAAATTCAAGCAGCCCCAGCTTAGCAAGTTGCTTCAGCCCAGCCTGAGACTTAGCATTATCGGCATTGCGTCCGTAGGAAGCAATTAATTGCTTTGCCGTCCCCACGCCTCCATAACGCTCTAGCATTCCTGCATATATACCGTCATGATCAACATAACCATGCGCTTGTGCTTTCGCCAATTGTTCCCATAAGTATGATGTGAATTCTTTTTCAATCTCGCTCATATCCTGATCTCCTTGCTTATGAGACCCACTTATTTCACCGCGTTCTGCATTTAGCTATTACTTTAGCAAAACCTTTTATCGACTGCCTGTTCTGCAACAAGATTAATAGTCAGTCAACCATCAGCAGGAATAGAGACGGAGATGGCTTCTGAATTAAATCCATTTTTCGACGGATCTGATATGATGAGATCACAAATAAGCACCCCAAACCGGATGCTTTAGCCAGCCAGGTTCGGCGAAGTTTAGTTAAGCAATCAATGGCTTAGGATGGAATCGGTAAAGGTTGGAAATTCCCGCCGCCTCCACCAATAAAAATGCCACCGCAAGGGTGGCTTTTTTATTGGTGTTCGCCGTTGCGGGAATCGATTCCGCGGGACGCGGGGCGAGGCAGGGTTTCGGCGAGCACTGCTCGCCGCTGCTGGAGCGGCTTCGCGCATGCAAGCGCGAAGACCGGGAGATTCCCACGGTTTCTATAGAACAAAGCCTTACATCTTAGAAAGAGAAAAGACTTTATTTATTTGATATCTGCTTTCTTATCGTATAAACGACATCCTGCATCTTTCAAAAGCAAGACATCAATACGTATTCTCTTAGTTACTTAATATCGAAAACATCTTTTGTAGATAAGTCTGTCCACCATCCTCCATAAATAAAACATGCCTTTCTTCCAATTCTGCTTTTGAAATTGAATTCCCCACATTAAGCAGCTGCGAAAATTTCGTCGAAGAGAGAATGAAAGCATTCAATATCAGCTTTGAATCTTCAGACTTGATTTGTTTCTCAAGCGTGCCTTCAAGTACTTTTACTTCTTTATAAAGCCGCAGCTTTGGATGGTTCAAGTCGACATTCTTTATGCCTTTTGGATCTACGAATGTAAGCCACTGTTGACCATTCACGTCGTTGTGGTAGTTCCGACTTGATCGTACAGTAAGGCCTTGCCAAAGGGTGGGGTTACCCGGTTTGATAGAGGTGCGAATCTTTATTAAACCAGCGCGCAAGCGCCAAGGAGTAACCCCATGAGTAGTGTTCCTCAGAATGTCATCAAACACAAGGTCGGTCTGCTGAATCTGGCTGCCGAGCTTGGCAATGTGTCCCGCGCCTGCAAGGTGATGGGCTTTTCCCGCGACACCTTTTACCGCTATCAATCGGCCATGGAAGCCGGCGGCGTCGAAGCCCTGATCGATGCCAACCGCAAGAAGCCGAATCTGCGCAATCGGGTCGAGGAAGCCACGGAAACAGCCATTGCCGCCTTTGCCCTGGAGCAGCCGGCCTTTGGCCAGGTTCGCGTCTCTAACGAGCTGCGCAAGCGCGGCATCTTCGTTTCCCCATCCGGCGTGCGTTCTGTCTGGCTGCGCCGCGATCTGGAGTCGTTCAAGAAGCGCTTGTCTGCCCTGGAGAAACATGTTGCTCAGACAGGCGACGTGCTGACCGAAGCGCAGGTTGCAGCCCTGGAAAGGAAGCAGGATGACGATGTCTCTCATGGCGAAATCGAGACGGCCCATCCAGGTTATCTGGGCAGCCAGGACACCTTTTACGTTGGCACCATGAAGGTCGTTGGCCGCATCTATCAGCAGACCTTCGTCGACACCTATTCCAAGTGGGCAACAGCCAAGCTTTACACGACCAAGACCCCGATCACGGCCGCCGACCTGTTGAACGACCGGGTGTTGCCGTTCTTTGCCGAACAGGGCATGGGCATGATCCGCATCCTGACGGATCGCGGCACCGAGTATTGCGGCCGACCGGAGCAGCATGATTACCAGCTGTACCTGGCCTTGAATGACATCGAGCACACCAAGACCAAAGCCAATTCACCGCAGACCAATGGGATTTGCGAGCGCTTCCATAAAACCATTCTCAATGAGTTTTACCAAGTGGCCTTCCGGCGCAAGATTTACCGCACCATTGAAGAGCTGCAGGCCGATCTGGATGAATGGCTGGCTTACTATAACTTTGATCGCACACATCAAGGCAAGATGTGCTGTGGTCGCACGCCGATGCAAACACTCATTGACGGAAAGGAGGCGTGGCACGATAAAATCACCACATTGAACAACTGAATTTGACCTGACAGCCGTACACGTCAAACCGGGTGACTGTCAGATCAGATCGCGTTTACTACACAGAAAAAATACCACTTTTTTTCTGACAAAAGGAAGAAAATTATTTCAAAATTGCAATACGCTCTATAGGAGAGCTTTTGTCGAGTTGTATTGTCTTCATAAGATGGCACATAACGGTATTGGGGCTAGCCGTATAAAGATACGCGACTAAATTAGGATATTAGATTTCTCATCGCCTCAATACAATACGCGCCTATAATCGTTTCACAATAAGATCGCAAGGCAATCAATTCTTACAACGGAGCGCAAATCATGAGCAAAAGCCAAGACAGCAAAAAAGCAGTCAAGAAAGAACCCGCCAAGACACCGAAAGAAAAAAAAGAAGCGAAGAAGATCAAGAAAGAAGAAAAAAAGCGCCAGCAATAAGCGTGATGAATCACATTGCGTAGTTCAGGCGCCTTGTTTCCTCTCACTTCGACGGTTTCTTCGCCCGCTTAGGCGCCACATGCCCCCGCGACTTGTTCTTCTGCTCGAAGATCGTCTTGGCATCCTGTAAAGCACGCTCCTGCGTGCGCATTTCAGGAAGGTCATCGTGCAGTGTAAAGAAATCCGCTGCCTGGACCTGCATGACAAGCTTGATCGCAGCCTCATCGCTCATGTCATACAACTCCGTCAACAATGTGGTGACTTCGTCCAGGTATTCCTCGTAGGTCATTTTCAACTCCAATTCATTTCGATCCAGCCGCATTCTATCGCCTCGCCGGTGCAAGCCGTGAAAACAATTCCCGATTAAGCTTGTTCGGAAGCCACTCACCCTGTACAATCCGCCACCTCAGACGCGGGGTGGAGCAGTCTGGCAGCTCGTCGGGCTCATAACCCGAAGGTCGTAGGTTCAAATCCTGCCCCCGCAACCAAGATTACGCAGTAAGCTGTTTCCCATTAAGCCTGGCGCTTGCAGCCGGGCTTTTTGTTTTCCAGGGCCGCTTTAGTCGTGTTGACTCCCGGCACCTGTTAGACTGCCCTTCTCCACCTGCATTTGCCATTACACCGGCCGCCATCAAAAATGAATTCCACGCCCTTTTCCAGCCTGCCGCTGCCCCCTGCCATGCTGAGCAATCTTGAACAGCTCGGTTATCGCGACATGACCGAGGTCCAGGCGCAGAGCTTGCCGCTGCTGCTGGAGGGACACGACCTGATTGCGCAGGCGAAGACCGGCAGCGGCAAGACCGCGGCGTTCGGCATCGGCATCCTGCATAAGTTGAACCCGACCTTGTTTGCCGTGCAGGCGCTGGTGCTCTGTCCTACGCGTGAACTGGCGGATCAGGTGTCGAATGAATTGCGCCGCCTGGCGCGCTTTGCCGACAATATCAAGGTGCTGACCCTGTGCGGCGGCGCGCCGATGCGGCCGCAGATTGCATCGCTGGAGCACGGCGCGCATATCGTGGTCGGCACGCCCGGGCGCATACGCGATCATATCGGGCGCAACACGATCGACCTGGCGCGGGTACAAACCCTGGTGCTGGATGAAGCGGACCGCATGGTGGACATGGGCTTTTATGAAGAGATCGCCGGCATCGTCAGCGCCTGCCCGGCGCGCCGCCAGACCCTACTGTTCTCCGCGACCTACCCGGACGATATCCGCAAAGCCAGTGCCGAGTTCCTGCGGCAGCCCGCGGAAGTGAAAGTCGAAGCGCAGCACAGCGAAGCGCAGATCGAACAGCGCTTTTATGAAGTCGGCTATGAAGACCGCAATGCGGCGGTCGCGCGACTGCTGAATCATTTCAAGCCGGTGTCCACCCTGGCGTTTTGCAATACCAAGATCCATTGCCGCGAACTAGCCGAGGAATTGCAGGCACAGGGATTTTCCGCGCTGGCCTTGCACGGCGACCTGGAACAGCGCGAGCGCGATGAAATCCTGGTGCTGTTTGCCAACCAGAGCTGCTCGGTGCTGGTGGCGACCGATGTCGCGGCGCGCGGGTTGGATATCCAGACCTTGGGCGCGGTGATCAATGTGGATGTATCCAAGGATACCGAAGTGCATATCCATCGCGTCGGCCGCACCGGCCGCGGCTCTGAAAAGGGTCTGGCGCTGAACCTGTGTGCGCTCAATGAAAAGAAATGGGTCAAGCTGATCGAGGAGTACCAGGGCGGCCCGGTGCAATGGTACGACCTGGATGAGGTGGAAGCGGATTATGGAATACCCTTGCAAGCCCCGATGGTCACGCTGTGCATCATGGGCGGCAAAAAGGACAAGCTGCGTCCGGGCGATCTGCTGGGCGCACTGACCGGCGACATTGGGCTGACCAAGGAACAGGTCGGCAAGATCAATGTATTTGAATTCCAGACCTATGTGGCGCTGGACCGGCGTGTCGCAGATAGAGCCTTTGCGAAACTGAGCGAAGGCAATATCAAGGGCAGGAATTTCAAGATGCGCTTCATTAAGCTCAACTGAAAACTGAACTCACTTCACCGATGCAGGCCACAGGCAATTAAGCGTTCATGAAAATACCCAAAAGAATCCAGCCACTGGTCGAAGAAGGCCTGATCGATACGGTCGTGCGTCAGCTCATGAGCGGCAAGGAAGCCACCGTGTTTGTCGTACGCTGCGGCGAGGAAACGCGCTGCGCGAAAGTCTACAAGGAAGCCAGCCAGCGCAGTTTCCGCCAGGCTGCGTCCTACCAGGAAGGCCGCAAGGTGAAGAACAGCCGTCAGGCGCGCGCCATGGAAAAAGGCACACGCTACGGTCGCAAGATGCAGGAAGAAACCTGGCAGAACGCCGAGGTCGATGCGCTGTTCCGGCTGGCCGCCGCCGGTGTGCGCGTGCCCAGACCTTACATCTGCTTTGAAGGCGTGCTGCTGATGGACCTGGTGACCGATGCCGACGGCAATGCCGCGCCGCGCCTGAACGATGTGGAACTGAGCGAAGCGCAAGCCCTGGCCTACCATGCGCAGTTGCTGCACCAGGTGGTGTTGATGCTATGTGCCGGCGTTATCCACGGCGACCTGTCGGAATACAACATCCTGGTTGATGCCGAAGGCCCCGTGATCATCGACCTGCCGCAGGCAATCGATGCGGCCGGCAATACCGAAGCGGGGCCGATGCTGGAACGCGATGTCCATAATCTCGCCACCTACTTCAGCCAGTTCGCGCCGCAGCTTGCCACGACGCAGTACGGCAAGGAAATCTGGAAGCTGTATGTCGCCGGCCTATTGCGCTCCGACACCGTACTGACCGGGCGCGTGGAAGCACCCAAGGGGCAGGCAGACGTCGGCGCAGTGATGCGCGAGATCGCGCTGGCCCGCAAAGAGGAAGAAGAACGGCTGCGGTATCAGAATGCGGAGTGAGCAGCCTGGCAGCCGTTTGCTGCGCAGACGGTGGACTAGAAAAAGCATCCTAAAAACACCGCCCCCTACATCGCCGCCCGCACTTTCTGGATCGCCAGCTCCTTGAACTTGGCTTCGATCTCGATCCACGGTGCCTGCCTGTAGGATGAGGGCATGACTTCGATAAAGTCGGCGTGTGCCCGGTCGTTGAAGCCTGTGCGTCCGTTGGAGATGTGCGTCAGCTGATGCGAAGGATCGGCCCAGGTCTCGCGTGCTTTCCCTAGCATCTCGGCCACGCTCGGATGCTCGAAGCTGGTCAGCCCTTCCTTGATGACGTGATGATGCGCGTCGAATACCATCGGCACTCCGGCCGCCTTGCATACCTCAACAATCTGTTCCGCGCTGTACGCGTATTCATCGTTTTCCAAAGCCAGGCGCGTGCGGATGCCGTCGGGCAGACTGCCGATGACGTCAATCAGTTTTTCGCTGCGGCCGGCCTTTCCGCCGTGGATCTCCACCAGCGCCCAGGGCGAGCGCGGCTGCTTCAGCAGGTCCATGATGTCGGCATGCATCTGCAGGATGGTGATGCTGTTTTGCACCACGTTGTCCGAGTCGGAACTGAGCACGACGAACTGGTCGGGATGCATGACAAGGCGGATCGCGTTGGCGGTCGCCCACTCGCCGATGGCGGCCATCTTCTCTGCCATGGACGCCAGCAGGTCGCGGCCCATGTCGTCGTCGCTGAAAGGGAAGATTGACGAGGGAATGCGGTACAGCGAAATTGCCTCGCGCTTGCAGTAACGCAGCGCGGCGTGAAGTTGATTCAGGTTCGAGGTGTATAGCTCGGCCAGCAAGGCCTGCTGCTCGGTTTGCGTTTGCTGCAGCAGGCGCTTGCGGGTGATGGTGCGGTAGCGTACTTCGTTTGACTGGGTGATGCAGACAAGGCCTAGCTGCGGAATCATATTGGTCACTTCATGCATGAGAGGGAATGAAGAAACGCACACGGAATTCCCAAGGTGCGCGTTCCGCCTTTAATAATCAACGCTTACCGAGCAACGCTTACTCACCCTGCATTTATCTATGCGGCCAAGGCAAGCAGGTCCACTCTTTCCAGGCCTGCAAGATTCTGCGTGCCGTTGCCGGCAAATGCCGCCTTGCTGGACTTTACATTCTGCAAGTATTTTTTCGCGACGTCCCTCAGCTCCTGATCCGTGCACTGCAATACCCCGGCACGGAATTGCTCGCGCATTGCCTGCGTGATGCCGCGCTGCTGCATGCGCCAGGCGATCATCGCTTCCTGGTACGGGCTGTAGGGCTTGTCCAGTTCGCCGATGGTGCCGATGATCGCTTCTTCGATGTGCTCGCGCGACAGCGGTGATTCGACGGCCCATGCAATCGCGCGCATGAAATCCTCATAGGTGCCGGCCAGGCGCGGGTCGCGATAGGACAGCATGGTAAAGAGGCCTGACTGCGCCACATACTTTGCCCGGCCGCCATAAGCGCCGCCTTCCTCCCGCAATGCCTGGTGCAATACCCCGTTGGTCAAGAGATTGGCCAGCACGGACAGAACAGGTGCGTCCGGATGGCCGATCTGCGGCACTTGCCAGGTGGCGTAGCAATGGTTGACCTGGCCGGGCGCCAGCAATGCGACGTTGGCTGGATGTGATGGGTTCTGAACGCTCTTTGCGCTGGAGTCTTCGCTGTTCAATGCCGGCGTCGTACCGGGCACATCCATCATGCCCGCCAAGGCCTGCACGTCGCTTTCCATGCCGGCCACCACGACTTGCACCGCGCTGCTCTGGATACGCTGATGCAGGGCTTCCAGGCGTTCGCAGATGGCTTGCAGGCCTTCTTCGGACTCGATCTGCTTGCTGAGTACGCGATAGAACCGCAGTGCTCCCAGGCCTTCCACGCTGTCTTCGAAGCGGCGGCGAATCGAGAACGGCGCTTCCGCCGCAAGGCTTGCATACTGGTCGCCCTCTTCCGCCAGCTCCTGCACAATGTTTTCGAAGATGCTGTCGATCAGGAAGGCGATCCGTTCCTGTTCGTCGAAGCGCGCAGCCCGGATTGACTCCGACAGTACGTCAGCAATCGCGGCCTGTTCTTCGCGCACGTTCTTGGCTGAATAGGCGATGCGTATATTCAGTCCTGGCGCCGCGCCGGATGATTGAATCCGTTCTTCCGCTTCCAGCTTGACATCGAATTCCGTCACCATCTGCTGACGCCATCCTCCGGCGTCTTCATAGGTGCGTTTGCCTACACCGAGATCCGGCACCAGTTCGGCATACAGGTCGAGCCACGGCCAGTCTTCCTCGGGAAAACTGGATACGGCATATGAGACATTGGCATAGCTGATGCCGTTGGATGCAATCGGCAGGGCGAGCACAGGTCCCTGTGGCGCGGGCAACGCGTACAAAGCCCTTGGCATGGGGCTGACGTCTTCCGGCCGGATCCTGGGCAGGACTTCGTTGTTGAGCGGCTGACGCTGGCGTGCGAGCAAGGCTTCGCACTCTTCCTTGATGCGCGCGATTTCTTCCTGGGGCAGGGATGCCTGCTTTTTCGCAAGAGCGGCTTCTTCCGCTTGTTGCCGCTCGTCGAAATACTTTGCATCGGGTATGACCGAAACAGTTAGCCGGGTCGGAGACTCCAGCAGCTCGCGCACCAGGGATTTGAAGAATTCCGGATCGCGGATTTGTTCATCCAGCTGGCGCAGTGTTGCCTCGCTATCCAGGGCAACCATGCAATCTTCCCCGGCCATTTCCAGCGGCAAGGCATGCAGCAGCTTGCGCAATCCATAGGGCGTGTCACCGCCGCGGACTTCACGCTGAGAAAAGCGCAGGTCGCGCAAGGCTGCCTGCAGCACGGCTTGCGGAACCCCGCGTCCAGCGGTCTTTTCCAGCGCATCCCAGATGCGTTGTTTCGCCATGCTTATCTGTTCGCGCGTTAATCCTTCCATGCCGATATGGAACAGCATCTGGCGGCAACCGGAATCCAGGCCGTTCATGACCGATGGACGGCCATAGCCGGCCGATTCCATCGCATGCAGCACGGGCGCGGAGGCGTCGCCGATCAAGCCGGACTCGAGCAAGTGCCCACGGCAGTAGGACATGGTGTCGGCCATCTCCCCCATCAGCCAGGCCAGCTGGATGCCATGCTCATCGCCCTCTGCTGTCGGCGATGGAACCGCAATCGACGTTTCCTGCGGCTGAGTCCATGCAGAAGCCAGTTCCGGCATCTTGCGCGGTGCCGTACCAGACAGTTTGTCGAGTACCTGTTCACTGATCACGCGCTGCACAGTCAGCGGATCGACCCGGCCGGCCGTCATGAAGACTGCCTGCGACGGATGGTAATGGCTGGCATGGAAGGCTTTCAGGTCGTCATAGGTCAGCGATGGAATGACCAAGGGGTCGCCGCCGGATTCAAATTCGTAGGTGGTGCCCTTGAGGAGATGCTCATTGATTGCATGGGCCAGCGCGCGGGTCGGATCGGCGAACGCGCCTTTCATTTCGTTGAACACGACGCCGCCGTAACCGAGCTTGCCGTCTTCCAGCGTATGGCGCCACCCTTCCTGCCGGAAGTCCAGGTAATCCAGGCGCGGAAAGAAGGCGGCATCGAGATAGATGCCCAGCAGATTGAAAAAATCTTTCGGATCGGTGCTGGCGAACGGATAGACGGTCCGGTCAGGATAGGTCATCGCATTCATGAAGGTCGAGGTCGAGCGGCGCAGCATGGAAAAGAACGGATCGCGCACAGGATAGCGCGCGGAACCGCACAAGGCCAGGTGCTCCAGGATATGGGCACGCCCGTCGCTCTTGTCCGGCACGGTGGGGAATGCCACCAGGAATACCATTTCCGGATCATCGGTGGCGAGATGAATGTGGCGTGCTCCGGTGGAAGATTCTTCGTACTCCTTCAGTACAGCCTGCATGGTGTTGATGTGACGGGACCGTGTTTCAATAAATGCCATTACTTATTCCAATTCAGAATTCATGTTTGATTGCATGCTAAAGCATCTTCGTTTCCTCTGCTGCACGCCATGTTTTGAGACGCCGCAAAACAGAGGAAAAGAAAACGGGAAACGCATGCCTTGGCCGATTCCGGGACTTTCGGATGACACGCCAAGCAGAGAGCAGGAAAATTTCGGCAATCATACTCGCCGCCGCATGATTTGTGGATTTGCAACTCTAGACCTCCATTGAGATTGACCAAGCAGGCTTGCCAGATTTTTCAAGTGGAAGAATTTTTCACTTTTACCTGTTCATGGCTTATGTAATCGCAAAGGATGATAACGAGCAAAGATTGAGCGTGATGATCCGCGGATTGCCTTTTCACAGGCCGTTCGTCCAAGTTAAACTCATCATAACTTTTTAAGCCTGTCGGAAGTGCCGCAAGCCCACTCATATTGATCTTCAAATTGCCCGTATGCCCTTGAGCTGACAATAGTCAGGTTGTCGCAAGTGAAGTGGACTCTTGAGAGGAAGCAAAAGGACTTTATGGAAAATTCGAAGACAAAAGAGTCTCATGTTGCATGGCATAACATTTCCTCGGGAAGCGTCCTAAGCCGACTGGAGACTTCCACAGCCGGCCTAAGCGCGAACGAAGCAAACGCGCGGCTGACTCGTTATGGGACCAACCGTTTGCCGGAGGCAGCGCGGCGCAGCGCTCTTCTTCGATTTCTATTCCAATTCCATAATATCCTGATCTATGTACTGATCGGCGCCGCCGCCATAACCGCATTTTGGGGCACTGGATCGATACGGGGGTAATTGTGGCGGTCGTTATTGCAAACGCGGTGATCGGCTTTATCCAGGAAGGCAAGGCGGAAAAGGCAATGGATGCCATCCGTCATATGCTGGCGCCGCACGCCAATGTGATTCGCGGCGGCAAGCGTATCAGCATCGCAGGCGAGCACCTTGTTCCCGGCGACATCGTTCTCCTCGAAGCAGGCGATAAGGTGGCAGCCGATCTGCGCCTCATCACCGCGCATGGGATGTCGGTGCAAGAGGCAATTCTCACGGGGGAATCCGTTCCTGTTGAAAAACATATTGAACCGGTCCCGGCCGACGTTCCACTTGGAGACCGATCCTGCATGGCGTTTTCCGGGACCCTGGTGACCAGCGGGCAGGAAAAAGGCGTGGTGGTGGGAACCGGAGCGCACACCGAGATCGGACGTATCAGCGGACTGCTTTCGGAGGTGGGAACGCTCACCACCCCACTGGTGAAGCAGATGGGCGCATTTGCCAAGTGGCTGACCGTCTTCATCCTGTTAATTGCCGCGCTTTTGATCGTCTACGGCTATTTCGTTGGCCATCACAATTTTTCCGAGTTGTTCATGGCGGTGGTCGGACTGTCAGTGGCCGCAATCCCGGAGGGACTTCCGGCCGTGCTGACCATCACCCTTGCCGTGGGCGTGCAGGCGATGGCGCAACGCAATGCGATCGTGCGCCGCCTGCCTGCCATCGAGACCCTCGGCTCGGTGTCCGTCATTTGCACTGACAAGACCGGCACATTGACGCGGAACGAGATGATGGTGGCGTCCGTGCTGACTCATCAGCACCGCTTTGTGCTGGAAGGAGATGGCTACGCACCGGAAGGCACGCTCAGGCTCGGGGATGTGCAGGTGTCTCCGCATGAATACCAGGTTCTTGAAGAACTTGCGCTTTCCGCACTGCTTTGCAACGACGCCGCGCTTCATCAGAAAGACGGCGTCTGGCACGTGGAGGGCGACCCAATGGAAGGAGCCTTGCTGGCCTTTGCCGAAAAAATGGACGTGAACCCGCGCGATCTGCAAGCGGCGTGCACGCGCACCGACGCGATTCCCTTCGATGCCAAACACCGGTTCATGGCGACGCTCGACCATGACCAGGACCGCCGTGCCCTCGTATCCGTCAAAGGTGCGCCGGAACGGGTATTGGCGATGTGCCAGAACCAGCGCCGGCCGGACGGAACAACAGAACCCTTGGATGCCGCTTACTGGCATCAGCAGGCCGACCTGATCGCGGCACAAGGGCAGCGTGTACTGGCGTTTGCCGTGCGGCCGCTGGCCTCGACGCATACCGTCCTGGAACACCGAGATGTGGAAGGCACGCTGACCTTGCTGGGCATGGTCGGAATGATGGACCCGCCGCGCCCGGAGGCGATTTCCGCAGTCCGCGAATGCCAGGAGGCGGGCATCCGCGTGAAGATGATCACCGGCGACCACGCCAAGACCGCCGCTGCGATAGGCAAGCAGATAGGACTGCAGAATACGGATACCGTGCTGACCGGGGCTGCCCTGAGCGCCATGGATGACGGCGCGCTACGGCAAGCGGCATTGAATTGCGACATCTTTGCCCGCACCAGTCCGGAGCACAAGCTGCGGCTGGTGATGGCGCTGCAATCCCATAACATGACGGTTGCCATGACCGGCGACGGCGTGAACGATGCGCCTGCGCTTAAACGCGCAGATGCCGGCATCGCAATGGGAAAGAAAGGTTCGGATGCCGCCAAGGAAGCTGCCGAACTGGTGCTTGCGGACGACAACTTCGCATCCATCGTCGCCGCCGTGCGCGAAGGACGCACCGTCTATGACAATATCAAAAAAGTCATCGGCTGGACGCTGCCGACCAATGCCGGCGAAGCGATGACGATCATTGTAGCCTTGCTGTTCGGACTGACACTGCCCGTAACGCCGATACAGATACTGTGGATCAATCTGATTACGGCAGTCACGCTTGGCATTGCCCTGGCTTTTGAACCGACAGAAGACAACACGATGCGCCGCCCGCCCCGGGCGCGCGAAGAACCGCTCTTGAACGGCGCGCTGATATGGCATGTCGTGCTGGTCTCTGTTCTCTTTCTTTGCGGCGTGTACGGCATTTACTCCTACGCGATAGACCGCGGCCACTCCCTGGAGCTTGCGCGCACGCTGGCAGTCAACACACTGGTGGTCATGGAAATATTCCATTTATTTTTTATCCGTAACGTCTACAGCACTTCCCTGACCTGGAAAGCGGTTCGCGGCACCAAGGTGGTATGGACTGTAGTCACGATCATCACGCTTGCCCAGCTCGCCATCACCTATGTGCCCCTGCTGCAGCCTATATTCGGCACGGAATCCGTCCCCTTCCGGGACGGCCTGCTGGTGATTGCCATCGGTATCGCGCTGTTCGCCATTGTCGAAACCGAGAAACAGATCCGGCTCCATCTCAAGGCCGTCGACAGACAGGATGCCGGCCACAGGGATTCAAGGAACTGAAACATGCACTCAGTTTTCTCGGAATTCTCGATTCTTCTGCTGATGTCTGCCGCTACGGGCGCGATTTCACTCTGGCTGCGTCAGCCAGTGCTGATCGCCTACATCGTAATCGGCATCGTTGCCGGCCCGGCCGTGCTGGGAATCGTCACTGCTCACGACCAGATCGATCTGCTCGCACAGGTCGGCGTAGCGGTACTGCTCTTCGTAGTCGGTCTCAAGCTCGACCTGCAACATATTCGCCATATCGGTCCGGTCGCACTGGCCACCGGCTTGGGGCAGCTTGCCTTCACCATCGTCATAGGCTTTCTCATCATCCTTGCGATGGGCAAGGGCTGGATGGAGGCACTCTACGTCGCGGTCGGGCTGACCTTTTCCAGTACCATCATCATCGTCAAGCTCTTGTCCGACAAGCGCGAGATCGATTCGCTGCACGGCCGGATTGCCGTCGGTTTTCTGATTGTGCAGGATCTGGCCGTCGTGATTGCGATGATGGTGATGAGCACGCTGCGCGGCGATGCAGCCGGGGGTGCGCTGCTGCCCCTGATCGGTTCGCTTGCGCTGCGCATCGGCGTAGCGCTCGTGGGCATGTACCTGCTGATGCGCTACATCTTGCCGAAGATTGTCGAGCGCATGGCGCAGTCGCAGGAACTGCTGCTGATTTTCGCCATCGCCTGGGGCACGAGCCTGGCTGCGCTGGGAGAATGGGCCGGATTCTCGAAGGAAGCGGGCGCTTTCCTCGCCGGATTCTCGCTGGCCTCGACCGAGTATCGCGATGCCATCAATGCGCGCCTTTCCGGCATCCGTGACTTCCTGCTTCTGTTCTTCTTCATTGACCTCGGCGCCAAGCTTGATTTCTCGACGCTCGGCGGCGAAGTCTGGCCAGCGGTCGTCCTGTCGCTGTTTGTGCTGATCGGCAACCCCTTGATCGTGATGGCGATCATGGGCTACATGGGCTATCGCAAGCGTACCGGTTTTCTTTGCGGCCTCACGGTGGCCCAGATCAGCGAATTTTCAATCATCTTCGTCGCCATGGGTATCTCGCTGGGCCACGTCGATAACGGTGCGCTGGGACTGACCACGCTGGTCGGCCTGATCACCATCGCCATGTCGACATACATGATTCTCTATTCACATCCGCTCTACACGAAACTGGCGCCCTGGCTGGGCGTGTTCGAGCGCAAGCGACCCTATCGCGAGCTGGTTACGGAGACACAACGCCACGATCCGCATGAGGCAGACGTCATCGTATTCGGCCTGGGGCGCTATGGCAGCCGCTTGGCGATTGGCCTGAAAGAGGCCCAACTCAAGGTGCTCGGCGTCGATTTCGATCCGGAGGTAGTGCGCGCGCTGCGGCGGCAAGGTCTGCCCTTACGTTACGGCGATGGCATCGCCAGCGAGTTCCTCGAAAGCCTGCCGCTCAAAGGGGTCAGCTGGGTCGTCAGCACCCTGCCGGACATGGCCTCGAACCGCGATCTGCTGCGCGGCCTGCGGGAATTGCAATTTGATGGCGAAATAGCGATCGTCGCCCGCGAAGAGCCGGATGCATCAGCCTTGAAGAAGATGGGCGTCCTGACCATCCTTTATCCTATGCGCAACGCTGTCGATTTCGCAGTCGATGCCCTGACCGCCATCATTCGTTCGAAAGAGGAGAAGTCATGAAAGCGCCTATTCGCATCGTCGCCGCCACCGATCTTTCCGCACCAGCCCGGCATGCAGTGGAGCGTGCTTTTCACCTTGCCAAGCAATCCGGCGGCGAACTCCACATTCTGCATGCGTTGGAGCTCGACGCCCTTGATAGCCTCAAAGAACTGATCGGCGCAAGCCTGTCGTCGACCAAAGATGCCCTCGATGCCGACGCCCGCCAGCGCCTGATGCAGCTCACTGGTGATCTAACGCGCAAACATGGTTTCAACGCACAGTGGCGCGTGGTTCCGGGCAACCCGCGCACTGCCGTCATGAGCGAAGCAGATGTCTTGGATGCCGGGATGCTTGTGCTTGGTGCTCGCGGCGCGTCCTTCTTGCGCCGCACCATGCTGGGCTCGACGTCGACACGCCTGTTACGCAAGTCGATTCGCCGGCCGGTACTGGTGGTGAAGCGGCCACCTTATGAAGGCT
Organism: Keguizhuia sedimenti; assembly: GCA_030715135.1. Classification (GTDB taxonomy): domain Bacteria; phylum Pseudomonadota; class Gammaproteobacteria; order Burkholderiales; family Burkholderiaceae_D; genus Keguizhuia; species Keguizhuia sedimenti. The sequence continues at coordinate 22,685 of JAUYVH010000005.1, forward strand.
ATCGCAACGTGCTGGTTGCGGTGGATTTTTCACCGGTGTCTTTGCACCTCATCCAGGCGGCAAAGCAATGGGCGGCCCGCGCCGAGCTCTTTTTGTGCCATGCCTTCGAACTTCCTTTTGAGGGAATGCTATGGCGGGCGGGCATCGATAAAGAGCAGATAGCGCCCCTCATCGGGGGGGGGAAATCGCAAAACGACGTAAGCAGCTTTTTGAGCTTGCGGCTGCGGCAGGATTAGGTTCGTCCGACTATTCGATGCGGGTGGTCCATGGCGATCCGAACCAGCATATCATTGCCATGGAGCAGGAATACGATATTGACCTCATCGTCGTTGGCAAGCACGGAACAAATGTTACCGAGGAATTGCTGCTTGGAAGCGTAACCAAGCATGTGCTGACCGAAGCGCAGGCCGACGTGATGGTCATTGCCGATCCGCGCCCCAGCGAACTCGATGCGCCTTGAGCGCAAGCTTTAGCCAAAACAGGTGAATCGAATTCCCTGAATGCCACCTACAATCGATTGCAGGAGTGTGAATCAACCGGTTTCCAACCGAGCAAGAACGCGGGCAAAAGCCGTGACAGCAAAAAAGCAGTCAGAAAAGAACCCGCCAAGCCACCGGAATAAAAAAGGGAAATTAGGAAGCTGAAGCGGGAAACAATGGAGCGTCAGTAATACGGAATCGCTTCAACACCCTTTTAAATTTTCAAACCTGAGCACTGGTAACTGCGCAGGTTTCCCCGTGCGCTTAGGCAGCACATGCAGCCGCGGCTTGTTCTTTTGTTCGAAGATGGTTTTGGCATCCTGTACTGCACGCCGCTATGTGCACATATCGGGAAGATCATCGCACAACGCAAAGAAATCCGCTGCCCTGGCGCATCACGTGCTTGATCGCGTCTACATCACTCATGTCGTACAGCGCCGCCAACAAGTTGGTGATTTCGTCCGGATATTTTTCAGAAGTCACTTTTACTTCAGTTAATTTCCATGCTGCCCGCGTTGCATCTTTGCACCATGCACGCTGGAAATCGTTCGATATTTGCGGCGTTCGACAATTCCTTGTGGAATACGTCATGTGTTTCATGCGCCAGCGCTCGGCCTTTGCGGAATGTTCGTATCTTCCTATCTCCCCTATAATCGGGCAACCGATTTACAGGCGATCGTTTATTACCGACTAACTCCTATTCAAAGGATCTCATGAAACTATTCTTTTCTCTTCTGGCCGCGGCATCCATCCTGTCGGCACCTGCTTTCGCCGCTTCCGAAAGGCTTTCTTCGGGCGTTCTCGTCGAGCACCTCAAGACAGGCAAGGGCGACACTCCTAAGGCTTCGGACACAGTGAAAGTACATTACCGCGGCACACTGGAAAACGGCACGGAATTCGACAGCTCCTACAAGCGCGGCGAGCCGATCAGCTTCCCGCTGTCGCGCGTGATTCCCTGCTGGACAGAAGGCGTGCAGAAACTCAAGGTGGGCGGCAAGGCAAAGCTGACTTGCCCGTCACAGACTGCCTACGGTTCGCGCGGCGTGCCGGGCACGATTCCGCCGAACAGCACCTTGAATTTCGAAGTGGAACTGCTCGGCATCGAGAAGTAATCAAGAGGTAATGCAGGCGAACTATTAAGAAACCGGCAAGTCAACCTTTCCATTGCTGTCCACCCATTCTGCTTCAAGCAATCTGAAAGGAAACTTGCCATGCTGGAATCCGTAGGTTATGGCGTCAACAACGCCGAAGAGCCTTTGCACGAATTGAGTTTTACCCGCCGCGATCCGGGACCGAAGGATGTGCAGATCGAAATCCTGTATTGCGGCGTGTGCCATTCGGACTTGCATACGGTGCGCAACGAGTGGAACAACACTGTTTTTCCCGTTGTGCCGGGGCATGAAATCATTGGGCGGGTCACGAAGGTAGGCGATCAGGTGACCAAGTTCAAGGTAGGCGACATGGCGGGCGTGGGTTGCCTGGTGGATTCATGCCAGCGCTGCGGCAGTTGTGCCGAAGGCTTGGAGCAGTACTGCGAGAATGGCTGGGTGGGCACTTACAACGGCGAGGAAATGCATACCGGCGGCATGACTTACGGCGGCTATTCCAACAACATCGTCGTGACGGAGAAATTCGTGCTGCGCGTGCCGGACAAGCTTGATCCGGCTGCGGCGGCGCCGCTGCTTTGCGCAGGCATCACGACCTATTCGCCATTGCGGCACTGGAAAATCGGGCCTGGAAAAAAGGTCGGCATCGTCGGCCTGGGCGGGCTGGGCCATATGGGCGTGAAGCTAGCGCGCGCGATGGGTGCGAACGTGGTGCTGTTTACGACATCCGCCAACAAGCGAGAGGATGCGATGCGGCTTGGTGCGCATGAAGTCGTGGTGTCCAGAGATGCCGCGCAGATGGCCCAGCATGAGAATTCTTTTGACTTCATCCTGAACACGGTGGCGGCGCCGCACAACCTCGATGCATTCATGGTGCTGTTGAAGCGCGAAGGCACAATGACGCTAGTTGGTGCGCCGGCGGAACCGCATCCCTCGCCGCAGGTGTTCAACCTGATCATGAAGCGGCGGCATATCGCGGGTTCGCTGATCGGCGGCATCGCCGAAACGCAGGAGATGCTCGACTTTTGCGCCGAGCACGGCATCGTGTCCGATATCGAGATGATCCCGATCCAGAAGATCAATGAAGCCTACGAGCGCATGCTGAAAAGCGACGTGAAGTATCGCTTCGTGATCGACATGGCATCGCTGCCGCGTCCGCAAGGCGCCGCCTCTGCCAAATCGACCGTTTCATAGAGCAAACTACTCTTAGTCAAATACTCTTGGCAATTTCTTGCTGCTCCTGATGCAATAGTTCGTCAGGAGCATATCCGCATCCCGGTCTGGCTAGCGGCCGGCAGTTCGCTCATGGCTTGCCGTCCGGATGCGATATGCTCGGAATTGCGCTCCAAATCTATATCGATATCGGCTTCCCATAACTGGTTTGCCATCCGGCGCACATCCATCGCTTCGCGGGCGATACTCTTGCTTCCCTTCAATCCGAGCGCATTGACGCGTATCGCCTCTGATTCCAGCAGGCTGGCTAATGTACTTAAATGCTCTGCAATAATGCGGCTATGCAAAGTGCCCATGTTTTCTTCCTTGCGCTTGCATGTGTTGACTGTCACCGCTCCGGAATAGCGCGGCGGCGGCCTTCGAGCGGCAGCAGTGGTGCATGGTCCATGGAATATTTCACTGCTGCATGCTTATTACGAAATTCTGCACCGTCATGGTGAAGATCCGCATCCCATTTCTAATTACGAAAGTGCGTGCCGTACCCTATTAATAAAACATTAGACGCTTTGAATTGAATATCAATGAAGGATTAGCCCGGTTTGTGTGCCAGCCGCCACAGCGATGTCACTTCTGCCGAGCGCGCCGCATGGAGCGAATCGTCGGCATCGCTTGCCTTGCCATGCCTGGGGCGCGTGTCGAGCTTGCCGATGACCTTCAGGCCGGCGGCATCGATCCAGCCCGTCAGCTCTTCCCGTGAACGCAGGCCGAGGTGCTCTGCGAAATCGGACAGGATCAGCCAGCCTTCGCCACGCTCTTCCAGATGCGCGGCCAGCCCGTTCAGGAAACCTTTCAGCATGCGGCTGTCAGGGTCGTAGACCGCCGATTCGATCGGCGAGCCGGGCCGTGCCGGCACCCAGGGCGGGTTACAAATGATGAGCGGTGCTTTGCCCGGTGGGAAGAGATCGGTCTGCATCAACTCGACTCGTTTATCCAAACCAAGGCGACCGATATTGTCGCGCGCGCATGCCAGTGCACGGCTGTCCTGATCGGTGGCGACGATGCGTTGCACGCCGCGTTTGGCAAGTACGGCAGACAGTACGCCGGTGCCGGTGCCAATGTCGAAGGCCAGCTTGGTGGACGGCAATGGTGCCTGCGCGACCAGATCGATATATTCGCCGCGCACCGGCGAGAACACGCCGTAATGAGGATGAATGCGCGCACCCAGCGCCGGGATCTCCACCCCCTTCTTGCGCCATTCATGCGCGCCGACCAGGCCCAGCAGTTCGCGCAGCGAAGCAACCGATGCGTCCGAAATTTCCGAAGGTGGGCCATACGCCTCCGTGCAGGCTTGCTGCACATCGGGTGCGCGGCGCAAGGGAATACGGTAATCGGCCTCCAGCGGAATCAGGATCATGGCTAATGTGCGGGCGCGTTGCGACTGCGCCTGGCGGTGCAGGTGAAAGGCTTCCGTCATGGAGGCAGGCGCTTTGGGCGTCTTGCCCTTCTTCGGCTTGTCGATGCGGCGCATCATGGCCTGCAATAACTGGCGCGCATTCTGGAAGTCGCCTCGCCACAGCATGCCGGTACCTTCGCAGGCATAGCGGTAGGCCGTATCGGCGCTGATGCGGTCGTCCGCAATTACCACGCGTTTGGGCGGCGGCATACTGGCTTCGGAACGCCAGCGGGCGGAATGCCCGGTGTCGTTTTCCGTCCAGCGGATGACCGGGAATGCGGCGGTTTGTTCTTGCATGAGATTCGAATCTTTCTATTGGCGATGCAGCGGCGCATCATAACCGATCCTGCAGCTTGCAGCCCTGTTCTTCCCTGAGCGATTACATGGCTTCCGAGACGATCATGGCGCGCATTTTTTGGTCTGGCATGCGGCCGTACCCTGCCTTCATGTTGTCGCGCAGATGTTCAAGCTTGGATGTGGCCGGTATCGCGCAGGTCATCGCCGGGTGCGACACAACAAATTTCAACAACAGCTGCGCCCAGCTTGTGCAGCCGATTTCCGCCGCCCACGCAGGCAGCGGCTTGGCGCGCACACGGCGGAACAAGTCGCCGCCGGCAAACGGACGGTTGGCGATCACTGCCACGCCCTTTTCCCTTGCCAGGGGTAAAAGCCGCTGTTCGGCTTCGCGCTCGCCGACCGAATAATTGATCTGGATAAAGTCGACCGGATGTTTCGTGATAACGCGCGCCACATCATCGTGCGCACTGCCGGTGTAGTGCGTCACACCTATATGGCGCACGATGCCTTGCTGCTTCCATTCGCGCAGCGTCGCCAGATGCGTTTCCACATCCAGCAGGTTATGCACCTGCATCAGGTCGATGGGCCTGGCGCGCAACTTTTCCATGGAGCTGTTCATTTGCGCAATGCCGTCCTGTTTCCCGGAGGTCCAGACCTTGGTGGCGATGAACAATTTTTCGCGCAGATTCAGTTTGGCGATGATGTCGCCGGCCACCTTTTCGGAATTGCCGTACATCGGAGACGAGTCGATCAGCCTGCCGCCCAGCGCGGCAAATTCCTGCAACACCTCTTGCAAGGGAGCTCGTTCCGCAGCGCCCGGTCCTACATCGAATGTCTGCCAGGTGCCAAGACCGATGATCGGCAAGGCTTCACCTGACGAAGGTATTTTCCTGGTTGTCATGGAAGCAGCTCCTTGCACCGGTCCTTGCACGGCGCCCGATGCGGCTGAAGATAGCCCCGGGGATAGGCCCGCTGCGGCCAAAGCAATCATGCGCAAGGCTTCACGCCGGTTCATTGCCGTAGCTCCTGTCATCAACCCGATCATGCCGCCCTCCTAGCTTGATTGCCGTGAAAAACCATGCGATCGCGGCGGGAATGCCAACGAAGACCACCGCGTTCAAACCCATGCCCCGCACGGCGGCGATCAGCCATGCCACCGCCGCATCGTTGGTGCGGTACACGGCAGTATCGATAAAGCTCTTGGCCTTGTAGCGGCTTTCCGCGTCCACCGTGGTATACACCATTTCCCGGCCCGGCCTGCTGACTGCGTATTCCGCAGCGCGGTGCAGAACCTGTACCGCAGCGAAAGTCAGCGCCGTCGCCCATATCGACAATCCTGCCAGGCATAGCAGCATCAGTACCGGGACGGCGGACAAGGCGAGGCGCAGACCGTAGCGTTCCACGATATAACGCGTGCCCACTATTTGCGTTGCCAGCGCCAGGGCATTGACCGTCAGGTCGACCCTGGCGAAAAACGCCTTGCGCGCGCCAGACTCGGTATAGCTCGCACCAACCAGATCGACCAGCTGGATATAGAGCACGGTCGACACAGTCGTGTAGCAGATGATCAGCAATGCAACGCCGCGCAGGTCGGGCATCTTGAGCGTCAGGGGCACCCCGGCGAAGAGCGCTCCGCCGATCGGCCTCGCCTGCCCCTGGTCCTGGCCGCGGCGTTTTCCATGTTTGCTCATGCGCAGAATCACCATGCAGATGGCGGCACCGGCAAGCAGCAGCGCGGACAGCGCAATCAGCGCAGCGGTCTGTACGTGTTGTGCAAGCAAAGCGGTGACGGCCGGTCCGGCCAGTGCTCCTGCGGTGCCGCCTGCCGCGATATATGCATACAAGCGATGCGATTCTTCCTTGGTGAAGGAATCGCTGACCGTGCTCCAGAAAAGCGAAATCGCGAACAGGTTGAATACGCTGAGCCACACAAAGAAAGCGCCAGCGGCGGATTGCGTCACCGCATCTGCGGAAAAGGCGACGTAGAAAGCGATCAGGTTGGCAATGAAAAATCCATACACGGAGGAAAGGATCACGGTGCGCGGCAAATGGCGCACTACCCAGCCGAAAGCCGGCACCGTGATCAGCGTCAGAAGCAAAGTTCCGGTGAACAACCAGTGCAGCTTGTCGGCGCCGTAGCGCACCGCCATGTCGTCGCGCACCGGACGCAGGATGTAATAACTGCACAGGATCAGGAAAAAGGCGCTGCCCGACAAGACGACGCGTTGCAGTTCACCTGCACGGATGGAGCGGCGCGGTGATGCCTGATCTGCATTTGGATCAGCGGGCTGCTTGTCCATGTCGTCGCAATAAAGAAAAGTCCCGGATATAAGGAAATCGGCGCAAGGCTATCGGTGTATGGCGGCCGCTAAGTGCTTGCTACGCGCTAGACATAAGGCGCTTCGGCGCATGCATAGTTCCTGAACGCATGAAGCATTTATGCGGAACAAAACTTTATATCCTTTTCCTTTGAAATGCATCACGGAAAAATGGCACGGATATTGCAAAATCCAAGTACCTCATCAATGCATAAAAACAGGAGACCAGCATGCAGCCAGCAACTTCATCGTTTCTCAAGCGCACTATCGTAACAGGCACGGTATCCGGCATTTCAGCCATGCTGGCCGCCGCATTGACCGGCAAGAAAGAATCACATTCGTATTCTGCGCCGATCAATGCGACCAGCCACATCCTTTTCGGCGATGAAGCGGCACGGCATAGCAAGCCCTCGCTCAAGTACACGGGCACCGGCTTTTTGCTGAACCACGGCGCGGCGCTGATGTGGTCGGCAATCTACGGCAGCCTGGTCGAACCGAAAATGTCGCGCTGGTTTGCGCGCCGCCCTGCTCTTGCTCCGCTGTCGCCGGTACTGAGCGCGGCCGCAGTGTCCGCCGGTGCCTATGTCACCGACTATATCCTGATTCCCAAGCGCTTCACCCCCGGCTGGGAAAAGCGGGTGTCGGGCAAATCCGTGGCAATGATCTTCGGCGCGCTCGCCGTCGGCATGGCGGTCAGCACGATGCTGCAGCGCGAAGCCGACTAGCGTTTATTCAGGTTTGCGTTTGGGCTTGCGCAGCGGGTCCAGCAGATGCCGCAAGGCATTATGGTCCAGCTCGTACATCAGGGCGAGCAATGTTCCCAGCTCGCCTTTCGGAAAGCCTTCGCGTGCGAACCATCCGAGGTAATGTCCCGGCAGATCGGCAATGAGACGGCCCTTGTATTTGCCGAAAGGCATTTCGAGTGAAACCAGACGTTGCAGGTGTTCGGGATTCATTGCATTGAAAGCGGATCAGGTGTCCGGTTGCGTTAAAGACCCAGCAGATCCAACAGATCCAGATCCGCCGCCCAACAGGTCGTGCGCATCGAGGATGGCGTAGGCGATTTCCGGGTTGCGCTCCAGGCAGCGTCGGATCGCGGCAGGAACCGACTGGCGGATTTTCTTGCACAGCCCCGGGCTTTCCATCAGGCGGATGTCCAGGCCGCGCATCGTGCGCACTTCATTCGGTCCCGGCGCGATGTGCAGCACGATGCCGAGCTGGTCAAACAGTCGCTTCTGGATGCGCTGCAGTTCTGCAAGCGTGGACACTTCATTGATGCGGGCGATCAGCCGCTTTTCTTCTTCACGGGTCAGGCGCAGTACACGGATATCCGCCTGCGGATCGTTCAGCAGCTTTTCCCGGTCGCATACGCATGCGCCGGGCGGGCATTCATTGCGGATCGGGAAAGGAAACGCCGTTGACATGGGTCAGGTTCAGGCCGGTGGATGCGTAAGCATGGTTCGTTAACAGCGCAGAACCATCATACTTTGCGCACAAACTCGGACTTGAGGCTCATTGCGCCGAAGCCGTCGATCTTGCAGTCGATATCGTGATCGCTGTCGACCAGGCGGATGTTCCGGACCTTGGTGCCCATCTTGAGAACGCCGCCCGATCCTTTCAGTTTCAGGTCCTTGATGACGGTGACGGTATCGCCGTCCTGCAGCACGTTGCCTGCGGAGTCGCGGTAGATACGCTTTTCTTCGTCCGCATCGGCTGCAGCCTGCACCGGCCATTCATGCGCGCACTCCGGGCAGATGTACTGGCCGCTGTCTTCATAGGTAAATTCGGAATGGCATTTCGGGCAAGGAGGCAAGGTGCTCATGGACGGAACTCGCGGCAATAATCATTAATGAAAGCGGAAAGTATAACCGCACGAAGCTCGTACCGAGGAGCATTTGCCTGCCGCCGCATGATGCCGGTCATGGATATGTTCCGCTTCGCCGGCTATAGACATCATGCGGGGCGGCCCTGCCGCGGATGCGCTTACTTTGCAAATACGCTTTCCATTTCGCGCCGGAATTTCACTGCGAGTGCATTGCTATCCACTGCGACGTCGGACCAGCCGACTGTCTGCCCCGCTTTGACTGCGCGAGTCAGCCGGACTCCATGCGCAAGCCCGAGCGGCAATCCGCCGAGCGCAAGCGATGTGCGCGCCGGCAAAAGCTTGCCGTACACGGTATACCCGCCTTCGCCGTCAAGAGTTTCCCCGGCAGCGAGATCGCGCTTGGCGGTCGCGACCACGTCGCCGTGCCAGCAGACCGGCGCACCGGTCGGTTCGCGGCGCACACCAACCGAGGCCACGCTGATGCCCAATTCCAGTCCGATCAGATGAAACGGTTTATACATCGACGAATACCGGCCGCTCGGATCGGTAATCAAACCATATTCCTTGAAGCAGCGCGCAACATAGTCGCTGTGTGCGGCAAAGGTGACATAAACGCCCCAGCGCAGGTCGCGGAATACCGGGCGCGTGTCACGCTCCAGGCTGGAAATCACTTCGACCTGGCCGCGCTGCAACAGGATGCCGCCGTCTTCCTTCGGTTTGAGGATGCGCGCCAGATCGTCGACTCCGACCGGCGGAAAGCTCAGGCCTTCCGGGGCTGCGAGCCCGGTCGCGTTGGCGACCGCCGCCATTTCGATGGCGCTCTTGGTGCCGTCCAGGAAGCTGTTGAACATCTGCGCGTTCATGCCGCCCTTTTGCGCCTCCTCGGCGGACAAGCCGTAATGCTGCCAGACCGTGGCCGGCGTGGATGCGTGATAGGCAGACAGGTACTTGGTACCCTTTCCGGCCGCGATGACTTCGAAGCCTGCGGCGCGCGCCCAGTCGACCATTTCACAGATCAGCGCGGGCTGATCGCCGTAGGCAAGCGAATACACGATTCCGGCCTCGTCTGCTTTGCGCTTCAATAGCGGGCCGGCCAGCGCATCGGCTTCGACATTGACCATGATGATGTGCTTCTTGTGTTCGCAGCATGCCAGCACATGCGCAATGCCCGCGCCGGGATGGCCGGTGGCGTCGATGACGATGTCGATGAAGGGAGACGCAATCAGCGCACTGCTGTCTTCGAGGATGGCGGTGCTGCCGTTCTTTGCGGCCTGTTCCAGCGTGGCGGCGCCGAAGCGCTCCTGCGGCCAGCCGACCTGGACCAAGGTCTGGCGGGCACGAGCCGGCTGCAGGTCCGCAATGCCGACCACGTGCATTCCGGGAGTGCGAGGCACCTGCGACAGATACATCGCGCCGAATTTGCCGGCGCCGATCAGACCGATGCGCAACGGTTTTTCCTGAATTGCGAGCGCTTGCAGTTTGCTGAAGAGATTCATGCGTTTTCCTTGGATGAAAGTCCGGCGGCAAAGGATATTGTTGCCTGTTGCTGAGAAAATCCGTTTGGCGCCACATTCTACCGGTGCTGCCGGCAGTTGCAATTCTTTGGCTGCATCACAAATGGATTCATGCATTCCTTTGCCGGCATGGAAGTGGTTTCCATTCCAGCCAGCGTCAGCCATATGCCACAAAAGTCAGCCTCGCCAAAACCGTGGAACCCATCGGCCAGAACGCTTTTTTGACTCGAAAACAGTCTTATTTCCTTACCTTTCTGCAACCCGTTACATTTCTTAACAAAAATTCAAAAACGTTTCTTTAAAGATCGATGTCTCAGTTGAGTCAGGCTTTACATGTACTGACTTCCATTTCTCCAACATAAGAAAACACATAAGGGACAAGATGAACAAATACATTGCGAAGCACGTGCACCATAGGAATGATTCATACTCCGCCGCGCTGAAAAAACGATCTGCCGTTGCGCACGCCAGGTGCGATGCCGGCACTGCGGAATGTTCCAGGCAGTTCTCTCTTCCGCTCTATTCCATGTACGGCATTCTTCTGTCATGTGTGACCGCCGTTGGCGTTTATGGATATTTTGCGACTGGCATCGCTTTTGCATATTGAGACAGCGAACGCGGCGCAATGCAGTCGAGTGGAAAAAGGAAGAAAAATGCAGTATCAGGTGATGAAATTTCTGGTTGTGACAATTGCGTTTGCAGCGTGCCTGTATTTCATTCCCTAGCAGGGTAGCGAGTAAAGACAGCGAATAAAGATTCAGTAAAGGAGTATCGCTTTGAATATTACCGATGAAATGTTAAAGGCCGCCATCGCCAAAAGCGTGGAAGCAGGGTTGTTGCCGCGCCGCGCCCTCCGGGAAGAATTCGATGATGCGCAGGAAGTCATGCGCTCGATTCTGCAAAGCGCTTTAGATAGTCCGCACTCTGCTGAGGCTACACATGGCAACCAGGAGAACTCCATCATAGGGGACCCCGTATTATCTTCAATATCGCCGCGATTTATTCCCGCCGGGCTAAACAATATTTACTGATTCGACTCCTCGCTCCGATAGCGGGACAGTCATATATTTATGGTTACGCTTTCATTTAAGCCATAAGTAAATGCAGGCAGCAATAAAGATGAATTATTGATAATTAATTTATTGCGCTTCGCCGCCTAATCTTATCCAGACGTTTCAAAGTGTGTCCGATTGAAACAGTGATATTTAACATTCCAACTTCACAATATATTCCCTTTAGTTAACTTTCAGCATTCACCGATTTCCAATTTATTCAGAAGAACCGAAATCCGTGGCTGTTGAGGTCCTGGGCGTTGTCCGACGCTCATAGACACTGTTGAGAAACAAAGTTAATGCCTCTCTATATCCCATAAAGGAGTCATCATGACTAATCGTTTACCTAAAATTTCTTTGTTGAGCAGTGTCGTTGCGGCAGGCCTATTAGCCGCGTGCGGCGGCGGTGGAGGTGGCGGAGACGGAGGCGGTACGGGAACGCTGAATGTTTCGATGACCGATGCGCCTGCGTGCGGCTTCGAAGAAGTCAATGTTACGGTCAATATGGTGCGCGTGCACCAGAGCGGCGATGCCAGTGAAGACACGTCCGGATGGATCGACATACCAGTCACCCCAACTAAAATCAATTTGCTGGACTTGACCAACGGCGTGATGACCAACCTGGGACAAGCCACCCTGCCGGTGGGACGTTATACGCAGTTGCGCCTCGTGCTCGATCGCAATACAGGCGGCACATTGGCCAATTCGGTCGTTCCGACAGGCGGCAGTGAGATCGCCCTGACCACTCCTAGTGCGGCGACCAGCGGCATTAAACTCAATGGCAACATCGTCGTCACCGAAGACAACACTACCGATATCACTCTGGATTTCGATGCATGCAAATCCATCGTCAAACGAGGCAATGGCGCCTATAACCTGAAGCCGGTCATCCGCATCATTCCGATGGCTACCGCCGGCACGATCTCGGGTTATATCGACCCGGCAGCTGCGGCCGCCGCGAACAACCCGGTTGTCAGTGCACAAGTAAACGGCGAGATCATCCGGAGCACGGTACCGAACGCTGACGGCAGCTTCTCGCTCTATCCGATCTCTGCGGGTAATTACGATGTGGTCGTGACATCCAATGCCTATGCAAGCGATGTCATCACGACCGTCCCGGTTACGGCAAGCACGACTACGGCGCTTGGCACGCTGGCAGCACCGCTTGCCTTGATGACCCCTTCGACCTCGGGAACCGTGAGCGGAACGGTAAGCGTCAATGGAACGGTCAGCCTTGCTGATGCTGCGCCTTTGGTGACTGCGACCCAGACTTTCGCATCAGGAAAGAAAGTCGCGATCAGGTATCAGAATGTAGATGTTTCGACCGGCGCCTATTCGCTGGCCTTGCCAATCGAAGCACCGCGAATCGCTCAGTTCGGTGCGGGCACACCCGTTGCCGATACCAGCGCGACGGGAATATACGGCATGGAAGTGACGGCTACCGGATACCAGCCACAATCTTCTTCTGCAACGATCAGCGCCGGCTCTCCTGCCGCCAACACAAACTTCACGCTCGTTCCATAAACCTGATGACGCACGATGAAATAGCCAGCCGGCTATTTCATTGCGCTTTTATTGCGTTCAACAAGAATCGGGAATTGAAATTAATTTTTCAATTCCCGATTTGTTTTGTAACCGGAAATAATCAATGCCGAATGATCTGCGGTAGTTATTATTAAATTGTTATCAGTAAGCTGGTATTTAATTTAACAAATTAGCTTCGTTTGTGAATTATCAAAAACCGGCTTGTTGCCTTCATTAAAGTCTGTCTGCAGCTTAAAGGGACTGCAGACATAAATAAACTATTCGAAGGTAGCGTTCAAAAATGATCAATTTCATTGTGCTCGGCCGAAATAAACACGTTCTAGTACCCGTCCTTCAATCCATCAGAAGTTTCACCGACGCGAAAGCAATCGCCATCGGCAGCGAAGACACCAAAAGCCTGAAATGGTCCAGCCTTTGCGAACAGCATTTGGTCGTCAATTTCGACGGCAGCGACGATGATGCATTCGTTGCGCTGATCAACAGCATCGTCGAAAAAATCCAGTATGTCACCCTGATTCCGGCAGATTGCGACGCGATCCGCATGACCAATCGCGTCCGTGAGCGCCTGTCGCTGAAGATCACGCCGATTCCGATGACGGCTACGCTGGACATGTTCGATGACAAATGGCGTTTTTATCAGTTCTGCAAACAGAACCAGGTCGCGGTTCCGGCAACCCGTTTGTTCGAATCGAAGGAGCAGCTTGATTACAATGCGCTTGCAGGCGAATTCGGCGTCCCTTTCGTCATCAAGCCGGTCAATCAGGCCGGCGCGCGCGGCGTACAGATCATTCGCAGCAAGGCCCAGTTCGATCGCGTCATCAGCCGCAACCATGCCTATCAATATGCACCCCTGGTCGCACAGACGTATATCGACGGAAGCGATATTGACATCAGCTTTTTGGCGGATCGCGGCCAGATCGGCGCCTTTGCAATCCAGCAGGCGAACGATTCCTCGGTCGAATTCGTGCACAACCCCGAACTTGAGCAGATGGCGAGCAAGTTATGCAAGCTGAGCGCATATCACGGCGTCATGCATATCGATGCGCGCATCGACAAGCATTCCGGCAAAATATATCTGCTGGAATCAAACCCGCGCTTCTGGGCATCCCTGAGCGCATCGGCCGCATGCGGTCTGAACTTCGTCGCGGAAAGTATCCAGGCCTTGCCGCGCACCCGCGGCATCCGCCGCCTGACTGCCGGAAAATCGTATATCAGCCATCCGGTTCTGCATCCTTCGACCTGGCCTGCCCTGCTGTCGGATGGAGGTGACAACGGCAGGTTGCTGCGTGCAATGACTTTCGATCCGCATGCGCTGGGCAGCTTTGCCACGGCCCTGCCTTCGCTGGCATTGCGCCAGTTCAGCCGCCGGGCAAGCGACAAGCTGCGCGTGACGAAGAAACTGAACAGTTTTCTGCGATCCAGCCTTGAGCAGAAGCGGCTGACCAAGAACTGATTCCTGCCGCATAAAAAAAACGGGCCGTCTTGTGAACGGCCCGTTTTCATTTCTACCCCGCTTGCCACCGAAATCGCATCGTTTGCCTTTGCGACAGCCGGTACCGGCTGTCAAAGTTATAAGCGCACAGGATTGGAATGCCAGATCTCCCGCGCATAATCGCCGATCGTGCGGTCCGAGGAAAAGATCCCCATGTTCATGATGTTGATCAGCGCCTTGTAATGCCAATCCGCCTGATTGCGATAAGCCCGGTCGACCGCTTCCTGCGTCTCGACATAGCTTGCATAGTCCGCCAGCAGCAGGTAGTGGTCTCCGAAGTTGACCAGCGCATCGAAGATCATCTGGAAACGGCCGTGTTCATCCGGCGAGAAAAAGCCGTCGCGGATCTGATCCAGGGCCAGTTTCAGTTCGGGATTGCTTTCATAAATCTGGCGCGGCTGATAGCCATGCGTGCGGATATCCTGCACCTGCGGCGTGGTATTGCCGAAGATGAAGATGTTGTCCTTGCCGACCTGCTCCAGGATTTCGATGTTTGCACCGTCGAGCGTACCGATGGTCAATGCGCCGTTCAACGCAAACTTCATGTTGCCCGTGCCGGACGCTTCCGTTCCTGCCGTGGAAATCTGCTCTGAAAGGTCTGCTGCTGGCATGATGATTTCTGCCAGGCTGACACTGTAGTTCGGGATGAACACGACTTTGAGCTTGTCGCCGATGCGCGGATCGTTGTTGACCTTGACTGCGACATCGTTGATCAGCTTGATGATGCGCTTGGCCATGTGATAAGCCGACGCCGCCTTGCCGCCGAAGATCACGGTGCGCGGCACCCAGTTCGCATCGGGATTGGCAAGAATGCGGTTATAGCGCGTGATGACATGCAGCACGTTCAGCAACTGGCGCTTGTATTCATGCATGCGCTTGACCTGCACGTCGAACAATGAATCCGGATTGACCGTGATGTCCATATTGGTCTTGATCCACGCAGCCAGCCGCTGCTTGTTCTGGCGCTTGGCGCCGCGGATCGCTTCAATGAATGCCGGATCGTCCGCATAGGACTTGAGCCCGTGCAGATGATCGAGCTGGCTCCGCCAGTCGGGGCCGATCTTCTCGTCGATCAATGCAGACAGCGCGGGATTGGCCTGCGACAGCCAGCGACGGGGCGTGATGCCGTTGGTCTTGTTGTTGAAACGTTCCGGAAAGACTTTCGCAAAATCGGCGAAGATGGATTCTTTCATCAGCTCCGAGTGAAGCTTGGAGACGCCATTCACCTTGTGGCTCGCAACCACCGCAAGATAAGCCATGCGCACGCGGCGCTCGCCGTGCTCGTCGATCAGTGACAGACGGCGCATCAGCTCGACGTCGGAGCCGAATTGGGCGGTCACGCTGGTGAGGAACTCTGCGTTGATGACGAAGATAATCTGCAGATGGCGCGGCAGGACGCGGCCGAGCATATCGATCGGCCAGGTTTCCAGCGCTTCATGCATCAGGGTATGGTTGGTATAGGAAAAAATCTTTTGCGCCAGTCCCCATGCCTTCTTCCATTCAAGATCGTAATCGTCCATCAGGATGCGCAGCAATTCGGGAATTGCCAGCACCGGATGCGTATCGTTCAAATGGATGGCCACGCTGTCTGCCAGCTTGTCAAAGCCGGAATGCTTGGACAGGTAACGATGTACCAAGTCCTGCAGGCTTGCGGAGACAAAGAAATATTCCTGACGCAGGCGCAGCTCACGGCCGGACAATGTGGAGTCGTCCGGATACAGCACGCGCGAGACATTCTCCGAATGATTCTTGTCTTCGACCGCGCCGAAATAATTGCCCTGGTTGAAGGCCGACAGATTGATCTCGGCGGTGGCTTTCGCCGACCAGAGACGCAAGGTGTTGGTGGTCTCGGTTGCATAACCGGGAATGATGGTGTCGTATGCCATCGCGAGCACTTCCTGCGTATCGATCCAGCGCACCTTGTGGCCGTCCTTTTCGATATGGCCGCCGAAGCGTACGCGATACTGCACTTCGGGACGCGGAAACTCCCAGGGATTGCCGCCGGTCAGCCAGTAATCAGGGGACTCCACCTGATTGCCATCGATGATCTGCTGCTTGAACATGCCATAGTCATAGCGGATGCCATAGCCCATGCCGGCGATGCCCAGCGTTGCCATCGAATCGAGAAAACATGCCGCCAGACGTCCCAGACCGCCATTGCCCAATGCAGCGTCCGGTTCGTGATTGGCAACTTCATTGATGTCGATGTCGAGCGCGGCCAGGGCCTGCCTGACTTCATCGTAAATGCCGACGGCCAGCATCGCATTGGTGAATGCGCGGCCGATCAGGAATTCCATCGATAGATAATAGACGCGCTTGCTGTCCTGCTCATAGGCAGCGCGCGTGGTTTTCATCCAGCGCTCTACCAGGCGGTCGCGCACGGCAAGCTCGGCAGCTTTCAGCCAGTCTTCGGTGGTTGCAGCATCGGTGTCTTTGCCGACTGAATACATCAGCTTGTTGGCGATGGACAGCTTCAGGCTTTCGACATCGCTTCCAACATGGTCATACCGAAAATCTTTTAATTTCATGTGACGCTTCTCTTATCAGATAAATCAGGCGGCGCTAAAACCTATTCCTTAAAACCCACTTCTGCTTCTTTACCATGCAGCAAACGTTCCAGGTTTGCTCACCATATTGATGCACAGCGAAGCTATTTGAAATCATTGGCAGACAGCAAGCTTCCTAGATCATTTTACAGATTGATAGAAATGAAAGAAGCGCGAGTTGAATTCTTTTTAACGCAGAATAAACTGGATTTGCCGAGTGGCAATTCAACCCGATGCTATCACTATTTGAAGAAACCCGAGATTGATTCTGCAGCGATTTATGCGGCAACTTGCCGATAAAGCGACATAAATGCTTTTGCGGCAACATCCCAATTGAATTCCTGCCTCATGCCTGCCTGTTGAACTCTCAACCAGTCGTCTTTGCGATCATACAATGCAAACGCGCGACGTACGGCGGTGTTAAAAGATTGGCTATCAAAATGATCAAATACGAAACCGGTTGCAGTGCCTTCGGCAATGTTCTCCAACGTGCAATCGACGACCGAATCGGCAAGTCCGCCGACTCTACGCACCAGGGGCAATGTTCCGTATGCCAGGCCATATAACTGCGTCAGCCCGCAGGGCTCGAAGCGCGAAGGAACGAGAATGACATCGCCTCCCGCAATCAGGCGATGCGAACGGCGCTCGTCATAACCGATGTGCACCGATACCGAATGCGGATGCGCCTGCGCAGCTTTCTTGAATGTTTCTTCCATCGCGGCATCTCCCGCACCGAGCAATACCAGTTGTCCTCCGCGCTGAACAATGTCGTGCAGTCCAGCCTGCACAAGATTCAATCCTTTCTGTTCGGTGATGCGACTGACAACGGTAAACAGGGGTGCATCGTTTTGAACATTCAGGCCGCACTCTTCCTGCAGCACCCTCTTGCAGATCAGTTTGCGTTCAAGCGATTTTGCATCGTAGTTGGACGCGATTGCCGGATCGGTTGCAGGGTTCCAGACCAGCGGATCGACACCGTTGAGAATGCCGTGCAAGTCGGCAGAGCGTGTGTTCAACAACCCCTGCAAGCCGCAGCCCTGTTCAGCGCCCTGGATTTCGCGCGCATAGGTCGGACTGACTGTTGTCAGCTTGTCGGAATAAAACAGTCCTGCCTTCATGAAGGAAATCTGGCCGTGAAACTCCAGCCCATGCATGTTGAAAAAATAATCGGGCAAGTCGAGTTCGCCGAATGCATACGGCGCAAAAACTCCCTGGTAGGCCAGATTGTGAATCGTGAAGACCGTCCCGGCGAGCTTGCGTCCCAGCCTGTGCTCTGCGGCGCGCAGATAGGCCGGCGCCAATCCGGCGTGCCAGTCATGGCCGTGCACCACCTGCGGGCCCCATGACGGATCGATGCCCTGCGCAAGCTGTGCGGCCATCCATCCCAGCAATGCAAAGCGGCGATGATTGTCCGCATAATCCTTGCCCAGCGCATCCGAATACGGATTACCGGGCCGGTCGTACAGGCCGGGCGCGTCGATGAAATATATCTTGATGCCGGCGGTATCGGGAAAATCCGCCAGATACAGCCGCACGGCAGATGCACCGAAGCGCGCCGGCACTTCTGCGACCAGGCGCGGCGAAGGCAGGCCGTCCGTGATTGCGGGAAAACCGGGCACCAGAATACGCACGTCGCCATCGTGACGCGCCAACGCCGGTGGCAGGGATCCCGCCACATCGGCGAGACCGCCGGTTTTCAGCAGCGGATAGACTTCGGAACAGACATGCAGTACGCGGATCATCGGATGGGTTCAGGTTGGCCAGTCTTTAAAAGCCAAGTGCGCAAGTCGCCGCATGAGAACGTGGGCAACTGCGCACTTGCTTGCGAAAATCAATATTATAGTTTTTCGAGCATCTCGCAGGTGATGAGCACCACGCCGTTATCGGTGCGGTAAAAGCGCTTGGCATCGAGCTCCGGATCTTCACCGACCACCAGGCCCGGCGGGATAATGACGCCGCGGTCGATCACCACCTTGTGCAACCGGCATCCTTCGCCGATTTCGCAGGACGGCAATATGACTGCCTGCGAAATCGTGCAGTAGGAATGCACGCGCACATTGGAGAACAGCACAGCCTGCGTGAGGTCCGAACCGGCAATGATGCATCCTCCGGACACCAGCGTATTGGCTGTCTTGCCATGGTTGCCGCTGGTATCCGGCGTGAATTTCGCAGGAGGCAATTGCTGCTGATGCGTCCAGATCGGCCAGTCTTCGTCGTAAAGATTCAGTTCCGGCATATTGGAAGCCAGATCGAGGTTTGCCGCCCAGAATGCATCGACCGTTCCCACGTCGCGCCAGTATGCCGGCGTATCCTGCGAATACGGCACGCTGGACATTCCGAGCGGATGCGCGACGGCGCGTCCTTCCCTGACCACGCGCGGAATGATGTCCTTGCCGAAGTCATGGTTGGTATTCGGGTTCTGCATTTCCTCGTTCAGCAGCTGGTACAGGTATTCGGCACTGAACACGTAAATGCCCATGCTGCCCAGCGCGGTATCCGGCTTGCCCGGCATGGCCGGCGGATCCTTCGGTTTTTCCAGGAAAGCCGTGATGCGGCGGTTTTCGTCGACATGCATCACGCCCAGCGCAGTCGCTTCCATGCGCGGCACTTCGACACAGCCGACGGTGCAGCCTGCTCCCTGTTCGACATGGTCAAGCAGCATGAGCGAATAATCCATCTTGTAGATATGGTCGCCCGCCAGCACCAGCACATAATCCGGGCGGTAGGATTTGACGATATCGATGTTCTGGTAGATCGCGTCGGAGGTGCCGCGGTACCAGAGCGCCTCATCGACACGCTGCTGCGCGGGAAGCAGGTCGATGAATTCATTCATTTCGCCGCGCAGGAAAGCCCAGCCGCGCTGCAGGTGACGCAGCAAGGAGTGCGACTTGTACTGGGTCAGCACGCCGATTCGGCGGATGCCCGAGTTGACGCAATTGGACAATGCGAAGTCGATGATGCGGAACTTTCCGCCGAAATGCACCGCAGGTTTGGCGCGTCTGTCCGTCAGCTGCTGCAGACGCGATCCGCGTCCTCCTGCCAATACCAGCGCAACGGTACGCTCGGGTAATCTTCTTGCGGTGTAGGGTCTATTCATTGCAGGCCTCGCATTCTTCCTCTATGTTGACTTATTTATCTTGACGTACTTCAGGTTAAAACAATCTATTCCAGGCAAGCCGCTCAGGTCACGACCGTCGGCTCGCTTCTTCCGGTACGGGCTTCTATTTCGCCCAGTTCATTGGCAATGGCGATCAGGTCCGCCAGCGCTTCCTGGCTCGGCTCATTGATGCGCGCCTGGTCACCTTCGAATCTTTCCAGATATACGCGCAAGGTTGCGCCCTGCGTACCGGTGCCGGACAGCCGGAACACGATGCGCGAGCCGTTGGTAAAGATGATGCGCACGCCCTGCTTCTGCGACACGGAGCCGTCGACCGGGTCAGTGTAACTGAAGTCGTCGGCAACATCGACCTGGTAGCCGCGCAAAGCCTGTCCCGCCAGGCTGGGCAGTTTTTCGCGCAGGTTCTTCATCAGACCATTGGCGTCATTACTGTCGATGCTTTCATAATCGTGGCGCGAATAATAGCTGCGGCCGAACTGTACCCAATTCTCGCGCACCAGTTCTTCCACAGTCTTGCCGGTTGCGGCAAGAAGATTGAGCCAGAATAGAATGGCCCACACGCCGTCTTTTTCGCGCACATGATTGGAGCCTGTGCCGTAACTTTCCTCGCCGCAGATGGTGACCTTGCCTGCGTCGAGCAGGTTGCCGAAGAATTTCCAGCCGGTCGGGGTTTCATAGCACGGTATGCCAAGCGCTTTGGCAACGCGGTCCGCTGCGGTAGAGGTGGGCATTGATCGTGCAATGCCTGCAATGCCGTTGCGATAGCCCGGAACGAGCTTTGCATTTGCCGCCAGGACTGCAAGACTGTCGGACGGCGACACCGCAAAATTGCGTCCGACCACCATGTTGCGGTCTGCATCGCCATCGGACGCCGCGCCGAAGTCCGGCGCATCCTTGCCGTTCATGATTTCGATGAGCTGGCTTGCGTTGACCGGATTGGGATCCGGATGCAGGCCGCCGAAATCTTCCAGCGGCTCGCCATTGATGACTGTTCCTTTCGGCGCGCCGAGCATTCCTTCCAGGATCGCTTTCGCATACGGCCCTGAGACCGCGCTCATGCCGTCGAAGCACATGCGAAAGCCGCTGGAGAATAGCTTGCGGATGGCGTCGAAATCGAACAGCCCCTGCATCAGTTCCGCATAGTCCGCGACTGAATCGATTACCTCGACCTGCATGTCGTCGATCTGCGCGCTTCCAAGCCTGTTCAGGTCGATGTCCGTCGCGTCGCTGATGCGGTATTCGCGAATCGTCTGGGTACTGGCGTAAATCGCTTCGGTGATTTTTTCAGGAGCCGGCCCGCCGTTGGCAATGTTGTACTTGATGCCGAAGTCGCCGTCCGGGCCGCCCGGATTATGGCTGGCTGACAGCACGATTCCACCGAAAGCCTGATATTTGCGGATGACGCAGCTTACTGCCGGCGTGGACAGGATGCCGTTCTGCCCGACCAGGACTTTTCCGAATCCGTTGGCCGCAGCCATCTTCAGGATCGTCTGCACGGCGCTGCGATTGTGAAACCGCCCGTCGCCACCGACGACCAGCGTTTTGCCCTGATACCCTTCCAGCGAATCGAAAATCGATTGCACGAAGTTTTCCAGATAGGCCGGTTGCTGGAATACGGTCACGCTCTTGCGCAGTCCCGACGTGCCCGGCTGCTGCCCTTCAAACGGCATGGTTATCACTACCTGATTGCTCATCCTTCCTCCATGTCACGCGGCATCCGCTTTGATGCGGGCGCCGTCCGGCTTGTTGATGCCGGTCCTGCCTCAATCAAACATTCTTAATTTCACGCATCCGCCTTGCACGCCCCGGCTTACTTACGCCGGTCTGGCTGCTTGTACCTTGACGGGCGACTGCTGCACCGCTTCCTGCAAAACCATCATGACGCTATAAGGCGGTATGTCAATTTTTTCCTTTGCCTGGCGCGGATCGAGTTGCGGATCGCTGGTGTCGAGCACAAGCTTCCAGCTTCCCTCGGGCAATGCAAAACCGGTCGCTTGCGCTTCGGCATTGAACAGCAAGAGACAGCGCCCGCCGTCCTTGTGGTTGTGCAATCCGATTCCAATGCCATAGCAGCTTTTTTTGTCCCATTGCTCGGCATCCATAGGCTGACCGTTCGATTTCAGCCATGTAATGCTCACCGGGTCGTCGGACTCTCCTTCGGCATGCCAGTCGTCATACCGCAAGGCCGCATGCTGCGCACGCAACGCCAGCAGCCTTTTCACGAAGTCCGTCAGTTCCCTGTCTGCATTTTCCCAGTTGATCCATGACAGCTCATTGTCCTGGCAGTAAGCATTGTTGTTTCCACGCTGCGTATGGCCGAGTTCATCGCCGGCAAGCAGCATCGGCGTTCCCTGCGAAAATATGAGCGTTGCAAGCAGCGCACGCTTGAGGCGCGCGCGCAGCTGCAAGACATCCTGGTTGTTAGTCGGTCCTTCGACGCCGCAGTTCCAGCTGTGGTTATGATGATGCCCGTCGCGGTTGTGCTCGCCGTTGCTTTCGTTATGCTTGTGGTTGTAGCTCACCAGGTCATGCAGCGAAAATCCGTCATGCGCCGTAATGAAATTGACGCTCGCATGCGGCAGCCGGTTACGGTGCTGGAAGATGTCGCTGGATGCGGCGAACCGCTTGGCAAAATTCCCCAGCGAAGGCCACTGGTGCAGCCAGAATGAGCGCATCGTGTCGCGGTACTGATCGTTCCATTCCAGCCAGCCGCTGGGAAAGCCGCCGAGCTGGTATCCGTGGGGCCCCAGGTCCCATGGTTCTGCGATCAGCTTGACCTGGGCCAGAACAGGATCCTGCATCAGCGCAGAAAAAAATGCCGCCTTGCCGGAAAATCCGTGCGCATCGCGCCCGAGAATGCTTGCCAGATCGAAACGGAAACCGTCGACGTGTATTTCCTGCACCCAATACCGCAGAGAGTCCATGACCAGTTGCAGTACGCGCGGCTCGCTGATGTTCAGGCAGTTCCCGCAGCCGCTCCAGTTGACATAGAAAGAGCGGTTGGCAGGCTGCAGGTGGTAATAGAGCGCATTGTCGATGCCGCGGAAACTCAGGCTCGGTCCGCATTCGTCGGTTTCGGCCGTGTGGTTGTAGACGACATCGAGAATGACTTCAAGGCCGCGGCCATGCAGCGCCTTGACCATGTCGCGGAATTCCGAAATCGGCGTCGTGCCGTCGCGGCCCGACCAGTAGCGCCGTTCGGGCGCGAAGAAGCCAATACTGGAATAACCCCAGTAATTGCTGAGGCCCATTTTCTGCAGGCGCGCCTCATCGGCACGATGATGGACCGGCAGCAGGTTCACCGCGGTAATGCCAAGATGCTGCAGGTAGTCCAGTACTGCCGGCTGCGCCAGGGCGGCATAAGTGCCGCGCAGTTTCGGCGGAACCTGGGGATGCAGCTTGGTAAATCCCTTCACATGCATTTCATAGAGCACGGTCTGCGACAAGGGGGTGCGCGGCGACATGTCGCCTTCCCAGTCGTATTCTTCATGCACCACGCGCGCCTTCAACGCGATGGACGCGGTATCAGCCGGATTGTCGCTGCGAAAAAGATCCTGTCCTTCATATTGCCCGACGACCAGCCGTGCATACGGATCGAGCAGCAACTTGTTGGGATTGAAGCGGTGTCCGTGCTGCAGGTCGTAATTTCCGGCCACGCGATAGCCGTACACCAGCCCCGGCTTTGCGCCTTCCAGATAGCCGTGCCATACGCCGCCCGTGTTCGACGGCAAACGCATGCAGGCAATCTGCGTGGTGCCGCCTTCATCGAACAGGCACAACTCTGCCTGCTGCGCATTCGGCGCGACCAGTGCAAAGTTGACTCCATGGCCGTTCCAGCGCGCGCCGAGCGGATAAGGATTGCCCGCTTCAAGGCGAATCGCCACGGTCATGCTCAGGGCTCCAGCTTAAGCATGATGGTGGCAAGCGGCGGAATGGTCATTTCCAGCGACCAGGACCTGCCATGCGAACCGACGGGATTGGCGCGCAGCATTCCATTGCCGACGCCGCTGCCGCCGTAAACATTGTTATCGGTGTTGATGATCTCGCGGTAATTCCCTTCCTGCGGCACACCGATGCGATAAGCATGACGCGGCACGGGCGTGAAGTTGCTGACGACAACGATAAAGTCGCCGTCATCCGCGCGGCGGATGAAGGAAAATACCGAGTTGTCCCGGTCGTCGTGCGAAATCCATTCGAATCCGCGCGGCTCGGAATCCAGTTGATGCAGCGCCGGGAAATGACGGTAGACGGCATTCAGGTCGCGAATCAATCGCTGCACGCCACTGTGCACGGGATATTCCAGCAAATGCCAGTCCAGGCTGCTGTTGGCATTCCATTCCGCATACTGGCCAAACTCGCTGCCCATGAACAGAAGTTTCTTGCCTGGGTGGCCCCACATGAAGCCGTAGTAGGCGCGCAAGTTGGCGAAGCGCTGCCATTCGTCACCCGGCATGCGCGACAGGATCGAGCCCTTGCCATGCACCACCTCATCGTGCGACAACGGCAATATGAAGTTTTCGCTGAATGCATACACAAGGCCGAAAGTCATCTGGTCGTGATGGTAGCGGCGATGCACCGGGTCTTCCTGCATGTACTTCAGCGTGTCATGCATCCAGCCCATGTTCCATTTGAAGCTGAAGCCCAGTCCACCCTGCTCTACCGGACGCGATACGCCGGGAAAGCTGGTCGATTCTTCTGCCATGGTCGTCGCTTCCGACCGCTGCGTATGAACGATCCCGTTGACGCGGCGGAGGAACTCGATCGCCTCAAGGTTTTCGCGTCCGCCGTACTGGTTCGGTATCCATTCGCCTTCCTTGCGGCTGTAATCGCGATAAAGCATGGAAGCGACCGCATCCACGCGCAGGCCGTCAATGCCGAAACGCTCGATCCAGTACAGCCCATTGCCGATCAAATAGTTGGCGACTTCCTTTCGGCCGTAGTTGTAGATCAGCGTGTTCCAGTCCTGGTGAAAGCCTTCGCGCGGGTCGGAATGCTCATACAGATGCGTCCCGTCGAAGCGCGCCAGGCCATGTGCATCCGTCGGAAAATGTCCGGGCACCCAGTCGAGCAGCACGCCGATGCCGTTGGCATGCGCCGTTTCGACAAACTGGCGGAATTCATCGGGCGTGCCGAAGCGCGACGTCGGCGCATACATGCCGGTCGGCTGGTAGCCCCAGGAACCGTCGAAAGGATGCTCGCTGACCGGCAGCAGCTCGATGTGCGTAAAGCCCAGATCCTTCACATATGGAATCAACTGTTCCGCCAGCTCTCGGTAAGTGAGCCAGCGGCAGCCGTCATCCGGAACCAGTCTCCAAGAACCCAGATGCACCTCATACACGCTGATCGGCGACTGCAGGCTGTTTGCCTGGCGGCGTTCGGGCGTGGAAGGATAAACGGGTGCGATCGGCTGTACGACCGATGCCGTGTTCGGCCTCAGCTCGGAACGGAATGCGAACGGGTCGGCTTTCAGATGGAGCGAGCCATCCTGCCCCTTGATTTCCAGCTTGTAAAGGTCGCCCGCCGCGAGGTGCGGCACAAAGATTTCCCAGATGCCGCATTCGCGCCGCAGTCGCATCATGTGGCGTCGTCCGTCCCAGTTATTGAAGCTGCCGACAACCGACACGCGCCTTGCGTTGGGGGCCCATACCGCAAAACTTACGCCGGACACGCCTTCCATTTCAGTCAGATGCGCACCGAGCTTTTCATACGGACGAATATGCGTCCCTTCGGCCAGCAGCCATACATCCATTTCACCGAGGATGGGCGGGAAGCGGTATGGATCTTCAAGTTCCTGCTGGTGACTGCCCCAATCGATACGGAGGCGATAAGGAAAGGGATTTTTCCGGCGCGGGACGACCGCGGTGAAAATATCACTCCCTTCGATTCTTTCCAGGGATACGAGTTGTCGGTCGGTCTTGATTTCCACCAGCGCCACATTGACTGCACCGGGCATCAAGGCTCGCACCGTCAGCTTGCCGTCTACCTGATGCATTCCCAGAATGGAAAATGGATCGCTGTGATCACCGGCCATAAGTGCCGCGAGTGTTGCCTGATTAAGCATGAATCGTTTTTTTAATAAGTTATTAGCGTTCAGGATCTGGACCAGATATTACCTCTTTCTTTCCCGGATCCCGCATGATGAATGTTGCTTCCTGTACATAATTTGATGAAAAGCAATCTTTATGCCTTTATGCGCCGCACATACTTTAAAGAAAGCCGTACGGCGCATGAATGCAGGCGTCCTCAATGGTGCTTCTTCCGTACGGCTTTTCATCCGCGTTACAGGATCCGGCAGACAAGTTTCCTGCCTGGCGCCTCGGCAGTCCGTCGGAGTTAAAAAACCTGGCTACACCGCCTTTGCGCGGTAAAGCGCCATGAGGGTACCAATTATTTCGACATTCGGTTAAATGATGATTCCCGGCCGTTCTTTACTTTCGACCAAACATTGATACTTTATTCACGCTTTTGTTCACTTTACCTGTACTGCATGTTTATGGACGCCGCACGTGCCCGGTATCTGGGTACTGGTGTGAAGAGCGCCGCGACGCAAGGACCAGCAGGATGCAGTGGCCGATACACTCTGCCTCTCCTTTTTTTCGCTGAATTGATTCCAAGCCTACCCTGGCACGAAACGTGTTAATCAATACACGAGGCAAGATAAAGTAGGGCAAAGCCACGTTCTAAGCGAACGTACACGCAAACGGATATCAATGTCCGGAAAGGAATTTTCATGAAATGGGAAGGCAATCGGGAGAGCAACAATGTCGAAGACAGGCGCGGCATGTCCGGACTGGGCGGCCGGTCGATCGGCATCGGAGGAGTTGTCATTGCATTGATCGCATCGGCCCTGTTCGGCATCGACCCTGGTGTCGTCTTGAATATACTGGGCGGCGGGCCGGGCACTTCGACGCAGGTACAGGCGCCTGCAGGCCAGCCGCCGGAAAACGACCGGGTCGCGCAGTTCGTTTCCGTGGTGCTGGCCGACACCGAGGATACCTGGCAGGCAATCTTTCGCAGCAACGGTGCCAGCTATCCGCAACCCAAGCTGGTGCTCTTTTCCGGACAGACCCCGACCGCGTGCGGAACCGGGCAGTCCGCTACCGGACCTTTTTATTGTCCGGGCGACCAAAGGGTGTATATCGACCTCACTTTTTTCCGTCTGATGCAGCAGCGCTTCAATGTGTCGGGGGAGTTTGCCCAGGCCTATGTCATTGCACATGAAGTCGGCCACCATGTACAGCATGTAATGGGCATCATGGACAAAGTGGACAACGTTCGCAGGAGCGGATCGCAGGCGCAGGGCAATGCGCTGTCCGTGCGCCTGGAATTGCAGGCGGACTGCTTTGCCGGCGTGTGGGCGCATCACGCCAATCAGGCACGCAATATCCTGGAAGCGGGTGATGTCGAAGCAGCGCTCAACGCTGCGACCGCCATCGGCGATGACGCCCTGCAAAGGCAAACGCAGGGACACGTGGTGCCGGACTCCTTTACTCATGGAACGTCGGCGCAACGCGTACGCTGGTTCAAACGTGGCATCGAAAGCGGAGAAGTCGGCGCTTGCAATACGTTTGAAGCGCAACAGCTTTGATGTCGCGGCCGGCCCGGTTGCCTAGCCGTAGCCTGAGGCCGGACCGCGGCGGGATCCATGCAGGCATGAACGGCGCATGCCCGCCATTCATTCAGCAGACCCGCAGTATAGTTTTCCTGCATAAAATAGTTTCCTGCAGGATGAACTTGTACAAGCAAAAATTGCCAAACGGACTGCTCCTTCCTCGGTACGGTTCTATACGTGGCACATTACGACAAACTGGTTTTCATCGATCTCGAAACCACCGGCCCCAATCCCCTCTTTGATCGCATCACCGAAGTCGGCATCGTCGAAGTCAGTGACGGAAAGACAAGCCACTGGTCCACCCTGGTCAATCCGGAAATGCCGATTCCGGCCTTCATCCAGGCGCTTACCGGCATCAGCAATTCCATGGTCGAAAATGCGCCGACCTTCCCGCAGATTGCAAAGGCGCTGCTGGAACGCCTGGAGGGCAGCCTGTTCATCGCGCATAATGCGCGCTTCGATTATGGTTTTTTACGCAATGCGTTCAAGGACCTGGGCTACTCGCTGCGCTGCGATGTGCTGTGCACAGTCAAGCTTTCTCGCAAGCTCTTCCCCGAAGAAGCCAAGCACAATCTGGATACCCTGATCGCCCGTCACCAGCTGCAGCCTTCGGGACGCCATCGCGCATTGGCAGACGCCGAAGTGCTCTGGCAGTTATGGAGCAAACTGCAGGAGAGCGTACCCGCGCAGACCTTCACCCATACCCTGAACCTGCTTTTGCAGCGCCCGAGCATGCCGTCCAATCTGCCACATGACTGCCTGGACGACATACCGGATACGCCCGGCGTATATCTCTTTTACGGAGAGAACGAACTGCCGCTTTATGTCGGCAAGAGCATCCACCTGCGCCAGCGCGTAATGTCGCACTTCAATGCCGACCATCGCTTGTACAAGGATATGCGCATTTCGCACCAGATCCATCGCCTGGAATGGCGCGAAACGGCAGGCGAGATCGGTGCATTATTGCTGGAAGCGCAACTGATCAAGGAACTGCAGCCCATTCACAACCGCGTGCTGCGGCGCCAGCGCGAGTTATGCGCATGGCAATTGCGTCCCGGCGCAAACGGTCATCTGCAACCCGTTCTCACCTATGCCAGCGAACAGGATTTCGGCGGAGCGCCGGGGCTTTACGGTTTATTCAGTTCGAGAAGGAAAGCCGAAGACATGTTGCGCGGCCTGGCGGAAACGCATCAGTTGTGCCTGGCAACGCTCGGACTGGAGAACCGCATCAAGGCCGACAAACCCTGCTTTGCGTATCAGTTGCACCGCTGCCTCGGCGCGTGCATCGGCCAGGAACCGGCGCACCTGCACCAGGCGCGGCTCGAAGCCGCCCTGCACAAACTCAAGATCAGGACATGGCCTTACGGCGGCGCGATCGGTTTGATCGAAGAGGGATCAGACAGGCGCAAGGATATCCATGTCGTGCACAACTGGTGTTACCTCGGCACGGTGCGCACCAAGCGTGAAGTAAATGCCCTGCTGAAAAAAGCGCCGAACCGGCCCGCCTTCGACGCGGACACCTATAAAATTCTTGTAAAAGCCGTGGAAAAACAGATCCTGCAAACCATCGAACTGAGCAATACAGGCGTGTCGCTGGCTGCGTAAGTGCAGAAGTGAGTGCGGACGCAGGCATAGTTGCAAGCTCCGCACCGTGCGCCGACATTTTGATTATGCATGCACCAATGCATGTGCCGTTATTTGCATGCTTCTTTCTTTGCAGGATTTCTTATTTTGCTGCACTGCTTTTTACAGAGCCGGATGCCTTTTCCGATGCCTGTGCAAACTGCTCGGCTGCGGCGTTGAGGTTTGCTCCCGACACATCGGCAACCTGCTTTGTCGAACGATTAATCTGCTGATAACCTGCATTTGCGCTTTCCATGACCGTCTTCATCGCTGCCATCACGTTTTCCGTGCCGGGCGGCGCGGTCTTTGCCGCCTCCTGCATCAGGCTCGAGATCCGGAGATTTGCATCGGAGATTTGCGATTCGGCCACTTTGGCAATCTCGGTCTGCGCCGTACTCGCGATATTGGCAACATGGCGGCTGTAGGAAAACATTTTTTCAGCTGTCGGATGCAACAGCGCGGACATGAAGGAAAAAGCTTCCTGTGGATTTTTCGCTTCGAGCAATTGCTTATAGATAACCGTCGACTCTTCCAGAGAAGTCCTGGCCGTGTTTACATTCAGATCGAACAGCTTTCCCCAACTGTCCATGGTCGCATTCGTAAGCGAAAAAAATGCGGAGAACTGGTTTTCCAGAACAGTACGGTTTGCAGCGGCAATCTGGTCTTGAAAGGGCAACATGCTTCCTCCGGTCAATTTGGGAGTGCGTAAAAAGTTCGCGTTTTCTTTACACAAAACCCTTAGTACAAGAAAGCCGTCGGAAATTCCAATACCCCCAAAGAAACAAGCTTTTCAATTTGCAGATATTTTGCAATACATTTCATCGATACGATGAATCAAAGCAACCATCGGCACCCGTAAAAATGCAGTTCAACAAACAATTCGCAATACATCGTGCAATTACTTCCCTCTGGTCTATTGCTTCCTTCTCTCGTATCAAACAAAATGCATTTATGTACACATTTGCGTATAAATACTGAATCAATTCAATAGGGCACCGGTTCTTAAATATCAGCCTTACCCACTATAAAAACAGGATCGGATTGCCTGCACCAACTGCGAAGCATTGATGGAGAAAAGACATGGATGAAGTCGTCATTGTTGCAGCAAAGAGAACACCGGTCGGAAAATTCGGCGGCGCCCTGGCAAAGACACCGGCAAGCGAACTTGGGGCACAGGTCATCAAGGGATTGCTGGCGGAGACAGGCATCAAGCCTGAGATGGTCAGCGAGGTCATCATGGGCCAGGTATTGACGGCAGGATGCGGCCAGAATCCGGCGCGTCAGGCGCTCATCAAATCCGGCCTGCCCGACATGATTCCGGCATTCACAATCAACAAGGTATGCGGCAGCGGCTTGAAAGCCACCTTTCTGGCTGCGCAGGCAATTCGTTGCGGCGATGCGCGCATCATCATTGCAGGCGGGCAGGAAAACATGAGCGCGTCGCCGCATGTGCTGAACAATTCGCGCGACGGCTTTCGCATGGGCGATGCCAAATTGCAGGACACCATGATCCTCGATGGATTATGGGACGTATATAACCAGTACCACATGGGTACGACGGCAGAAAATATTGCCAGGAAATTTTCGATTTCACGCATGGAGCAGGATGAATTTGCGCTTGCATCGCAGCAGAAGGCGGAAGCGGCCCAGAAGGCGGGAAAATTCAAGAATGAGATTCTTCCGGTAGAAATTCCACAGAAAAAAGGAAGCGTCCTCTTCGAGCAGGACGAATATCCAAAGCATGGTACAACGATGGAACTGCTTTCCAGCCTGCGCCCCGCCTTCGCCAAGGACGGCACGGTCACCGCGGGCAATGCGTCCGGCATCAATGACGGCGCGGCCGCCGTCGTAATGATGTCTGCACGCACAGCGGATGAACTTGGCCTGACACCGCTGGCAAGAATCAAGGCATATTCGTCGGCCGGCGTCGATCCCAGCATGATGGGCATGGGACCGGTTCCTGCCGCGCAGTTATGCCTGCGTAAAGCGGGGTGGTCACATCACGACATCGATCTGATGGAAATCAATGAAGCGTTCGCTGCGCAGGCAATTGCAGTGAACAAAGAAATGGAATGGGATATCAATAAGATCAATGTCAATGGCGGCGCAATTGCATTGGGCCATCCGATCGGCGCTTCGGGCTGCCGCATTCTGGTCACACTGCTGCATGAAATGGTCCGGCGCGACGCGAAGCGCGGCTTGGCCAGCTTATGCATAGGCGGAGGCATGGGTGTAGCGCTTGCAATCGAGCGCTGAATTTTCCGCTTGTGCGGACCGGTAAAAACTAGGCATGCCCGCCCGGGGTGGCATGCCTTCATTCAAGGAGTGAGACATGGCCAGAATTGCGTTGGTGACGGGCGGCATGGGCGGCCTGGGCGAAGCGATCTGCCTCAAGCTTGCGGCGCTTGGGCATCAGGTCGTCACAACTTATTCTCCGACCAATGCCAAAGCTAACGAATGGCTGGCCGGAATGGAGCGGCAGGGATACCGGTTCGGCGCTTATTCGTGCGACGTATCGGATTATGGCTCCGCACAGCAATGCGTCGCGCAGATCGAACGCGAGATCGGCGCGGTCGATATCCTGATCAACAACGCGGGAATTACGCGCGACATGACCTTCAAGAAAATGGATAAGGAAAGTTGGGATGCGGTGATGAAAACCAACCTCGACTCGGTATTCAACATGACCAAGGCCGTCTGTGACGGCATGACCGAGCGCGGCTGGGGCCGCATCATCAACATCTCTTCGGTCAATGCACAGAAAGGCGCGTTCGGGCAAACCAATTATTCCGCAGCTAAGGCAGGCATGCACGGGTTCACCAAGGCGCTGGCACTCGAAGTGGCGCGCAAGGGCGTGACGGTCAATACCATCTCGCCGGGATATATCGGCACGAAGATGGTGACTTCGATTCCTGAAGACGTATTAAATACCAAGATCATTCCGCAGATTCCGGTCGGTCGCCTCGGCAAGCCGGAAGAGGTCGCCGGACTGGTTGCTTATATCGCGTCGGATGAAGCCGCATTCCTGACCGGTGCAAACATTGCGATCAACGGCGGACAGCATATGTCATGAACGGGCAGGCGGGAAACCGGTGTTCTGTGTCAAGAAAGTAATTTCCGAAGTGGGGCATGCCTGCGACGGATGTCAGCCCTAATGAACGCTGTACGTAACGCCACCAGGTTGCCGAGTGTGGAACGGCGCAGGGCCGTTCCATACTGAAGTTTATAATCGCTGCCGCGGATCGGTACGGCGCGCCATGCGCCGTTCTGTCGGATGCGAGAACAAACGAAATTCCAGATTGGTAAATCCGATCGCGCCGGCAGGACCGTTGACGAAATCGAAGCAGTTCTTGACCGGGAAGAGATAATTGTCCAGCAGGAGGATATCGGTGCGACAGGCAGGATTGCTGTTATAAAGCTGGGATTTCACCTCTTGCCACACATCTTCGGTAATCCACCCGTACAAATAAATCTGGTTCGGAAAAAGAGAGTTGCAAGCTTCCAGATAACCCTTCTGGTTTTTTTGCAGCGAAGGCTGCTGCGGCGCTTCATGGTTGATGAACAAATTGATCCAGCCTTCTCCAACCTCGAACATTTTTTCAGTCTGGTAATCCGAATAGGTAAGCATCATGTACCATTTGCAGTTCAGCTCAATTCTTCGTTCCAGTCCGGTCCGCTCGGTCCACATGGATTGACCGTCGCTCACTGTCAGCTGCGTGCTGAGCACCTGTCCGATCAGCGTAGGCTCCATCTTCCTGATCGCATCCAGATTCTCATGCAGATTCCAGAACAGCCATTTAGCCCTTTCCGCTTCAGTCAGGTCCGGCAAATCCGTCACGAGCTTCAAGCCGTGCGGCTCCATGCTCTTCATGATTTCACGACGCAATTTTTCATTGATCTCGCTTAACTCAACATGTGGCTTCTGCATGAAAGTGCTTTCCATCAACTGCTCCTGATTTTCAGTTTTTCCGAATAAATATCTGGCTTTCAGTTTCTTGCGACTGTTTGACTTTTAGTTGGACAAGCGAGTCGTGCGGATTATCCGTGGTGCCGCCGAATCCCGGCAGAACTTCCGGAAAATTGCGCTCCCGCTTGTACCATTCTTGCCCCTCTTCATCATGCAAGCCGAACCATACTATTTCCTGACACAGCAGCGCCATTGAGAAAGATCAACGAACGCTGCTTTGCTCCCGCCTGCCCGTGCGTGCACTACTGCATGTGCAATAGAAACCAATACTCATCACGAGTTCACATCAAGTCGGGATGCGCTTGCCTTGCATCTTTTGAAACTATTTTGCATGGCATCCATCCAATTTCTGATTGGATTGCATTTGTGCATTGACCGGCATGGCACACCATGGATGTTCCGGTCCTTCGCGCTTCATAGAGGATTCCGGCGACGTAATTTCATAAGTCGCCTGGGACTTCAGTCCTCGCTTTGCCGTCCATCTTCAGCTACGTACCCTTCCTGTGTTTGCATTGTGAGGGCCAAGCCATGTGAATGTTCGCATGGTCTCTTTACCTAATTTAATTTGCCGATAATGAAAAACAATCAGACTGTTACGCAATCTGTTCGCTTGCTTGCATCCTGTTGCGCTGCGCTATTGCTTCTGGCCTCTTGCGGAGGCGGTGGCGGCGGAGGCGGCGGAAGTGACACTGGTGGCGGGGGGGCATCAGGACCAAACAACGTTTCCGCAGCAACCGTTACCCAGATCATGGAAGTTCCTTCCGATCTTGCGAGCCCGCCTTTCGACACGCCCAGGACCGTGCGCGTTCCGCCCGGATTCAAGCTCAAACTTTGGGCACGCGTCGATAATGCACGTTTCATGGCTTTGGCTCCCAACGGGGATGTATTGGTAACCAATCCCGGCGCCGGAACGATTACGCTGTTGCGCGAGACCGGCAACGGCAGCACCGAAGAATTCCAGTTCGCTGCCGGATTGCTGCGCCCGCACGACATGGTTTTCCATCAGGTCGGCGGGGTGACGTATTTATATATTGCCGAGTCAAACCAGGTTTCACGCGCGATCTATCAGAACGGCGATACGAACCTGCGGGACCGGGAAGTGATCGTGGCCAACCTTCCGGATGAATCCACGACCGAACTGCAGGGCGCTTATGCGCACAGGCTGAAGAACATCGCCTTGTCTTCCGACAACCACTTATTCGTCTCGATTGCGTCGTCGTGCAACGCATGCGCGGAAGACAGCGTCAGCGATCCGGTGCGCGGCGCGATATACCAGTACAACGCGGACGGCAGCAACCCGAGATTGTATGCACGGGGAATACGCAATGCGGAAGGCCTCGACTTTATTCCGGGAACGCAGGATTTATGGATTACGGTGGCCAACCGCGACGAAATGTTATATCCGTTCAATAACGATTTCGACGGCGACGGCAGCGACGATTATGGAAAGCTGATCCAGTCCTTCGTGGACTTCAATCCGCCCGAGCTGTTTACGCGTGTACGCGCAGGCGCCAACTACGGCTGGCCGTATTGCAACGCCTTGCCGAATGATTCGATGTCCAATCTTGAGCTGGTCGCCGACGTGGAATTCAATCCGGATGGCTCCGTTCTGGATTGCAGCACTGTGGAGCGCCCAACCAAGGGCATGCGTGCACACTCCACTGCGCTGGGCCTGAGCTTCCTGCATGACACCGCGGTTCCTGCGGCATACCGCAGAGGCGCCGTGACTGCCTTGCACGGATGCTGGAACTGCAGCCGGTTTGATGCCGGATATAAAGTCTCGTATTTTCCGTTCGACGATGCGGGAAATTCCGGTGCCGAAGTTGAACTGGTCACAGGATTTGTGGCGAACCCCGATGACAAAAGCACTATATGGGGCAGGCCGGTGGATGTGATCGCCGACGCAAAAGGCCGCCTATTGATTTCCGACGACCTGGCCGATGCGATTTATGTGCTTGAGCCGTCAAGCTGATCCATACAAGGCAACATGAAAAAGGGCTTGGGATTCATGATCCGCAAGCCCTTTTTTTGGCTTAACGCCGGTAACGCAGTGCAAGGTTCACCGTCGTCCCGCACCCATGTCAGGATTTTCTCCTGGCTGCAGCTGAGGCAACGGTAATTATCCGGTCACGACCGTCTGGTTGTTGAGCGACTTGACGTTCGGAACGCTTTTTACAATCGATTCGGCTTTTCTTCTCAATGCCAGAGTCTTGATTTCGCCCTTGAGCGTGACATTGCCGTCGGTCGTGGATACGGTGATTTTTGCATTCGCCAGTTCTGGATCCGCTGCCAATGCGGATTTGACGTTGGCAGTGATCAGGGCATCGCCGGTCAAGGCTTCAGCGGGCTTGGCTGCGGCTGTCGCGCCCTTGGTATCCCCTTTTCCGGATTGACCACCGGTGCCTGCGCAGGCAGCCAGAAAAGAGGCTGCAAGTAATACAGCAATCAAATTATTCGTTTTCATTATTGCTCCTTTTTGTTAGACAGTGATCGATCGGTAAGGCATGTCCGTATATTGCTAAGCCATTCCCGAAAATGCAACCTTCAATGACCTGCTTGCATAGAACGGTCACTATGATATTTCAGCCGCGCAGCCCGGTAACTGCGTTAAAACAAGCACAACATTTTATTTTTTAACGCAGTGCATTCCTATAAGTGATTTCCGCAGCAGCCGTCACCTGCTTTTGTCCTGCTTCCTTAAAAATTTCCTTGTTCCTGATGAATGAAGCCGGCTCAGGCAGCAACGCGCAGTTTTTTCGCCAGGTCCGCCAGCCGGTAAGGCTTATTCATAAAGGTGAAATTGTCTATGTTCTTGTCCTTTGCCTTGAGGGCC
This sequence comes from Keguizhuia sedimenti, assembly GCA_030715135.1. GTDB lineage: Bacteria > Pseudomonadota > Gammaproteobacteria > Burkholderiales > Burkholderiaceae_D > Keguizhuia > Keguizhuia sedimenti. The sequence continues at coordinate 58,638 of JAUYVH010000005.1, forward strand.
GGCGGAGGATAGCCGGAAGCGACCAGGATTTTGATTCCCGGATACGATTCGCGGGCAAGACGCGCCAGTTCAAGTCCGTCCATGCCATTGGGCATCATGACATCGGTAAACAACACATCGATATCCGGACTGCGCTTGAGGATAGACAGGGCATCGTTGCCATTGCTTGCGGTGAGCACGTCGTAACCCAGGTTACGGAACAGTTCGGTAGCGGTATTCAGCAGATCCGGTTCATCTTCGACAATGAGAACCTTCTCGCTGACCTCATCGGCATGTCCGGACGGATGTTCCTCGTCGGATGCACCATCGACTCCGCTGGCCATGCTTCTTTCAATTGCCGGAAGGTAGAGATGGATAGCCGTTCCCTTCCCGACAGACGTATCGATCTTCACGTCGCCGCCGGATTGGGTAATAAATCCATATACCTGGCTCAAGCCCAGGCCTGTTCCCTTGCCGACTTCCTTGGTGGTGAAGAAAGGTTCGAATACGCGTGAAGCGACGTCGGGCGGCATGCCGGTACCCGTATCCGCCACGGTGACGCAGATGTAGGCGCCGGCCGGTAGTTGATTGACCTCACCATCGCCCAGATCGACGTTGCCCGTGATGATGGCGAGTTGCCCTCCGTTTGGCATGGCATCGCGCGCATTGACGACAAGGTTCAGGAGCGACGCCTCGAAGCGCGCAGTATCGATCTCGACGGATCTCAGTTCGGCGCCCATCGCAATCTGGAAATCGATTGCGGAATTTCCGGCACGGCGCAATACCGCTTCGAAGCTGCCAATCAGCCTGTTGATATTGATGACCTCTGTCTGCAACGGCTGTCTGCGCGCGAATGAAAGCAATTGCTGGGTCAGCATGGAACCACGCTCGATGGCGCGCTGCATGCTTTCGAGCAGCCTCAGGTCATCCTGGTTCTTAAGCTTGACGCTGATTACATCCAGACTGCTGGACAATACAGCCAGCAGGTTATTGAAATCATGAGCCACCCCGCCGGTGAGCTGCCCGAGCGCTTCCATTTTCTGTGCCTGGAACAAGGCGGCGTTGGCCTGCTCCAGCGCTTCGGCAGCCTTGCGCTTTTCCGTGATATCGCGCGTAATTTTCGCAAATCCGATCAGTTCGCCGTCGTCGTCATGGAGCGCATCGATGACGACATGCGCCCAGAGCCGCGAACCGTCCTTCCGCACGCGCCAGCCCTCGCTCTCATAGCGCCCTTCCCGCCTTGCAATTTCCAGGGCGCGCGCCGGCATGCCCTGCGCCCGGTCTTCGTCCGTATAAAACCGCGAGAAGTGAGTGCCGATCACTTCGGTATCTACAAAACCCTTGATGCGCTCAGCGCCCTGATTCCAGTTCGTGACCGCGCCGGCGGGAGACAGCATATAAATCGCGTAATCGGTTACCCCTTGCACCAGCAGGCGGAAACGCTGCTCGCTTTCGCGCAAGGCTTCCTGCGCGGCGCGGCGTTCGGTAATGTCGCGGGTAATTTTTGCGAAGGCGATGACATCGCCCTGCGGGTTTTTGATCGCATCGATGACCACGTGTGCCCAGAATCGTGAACCGTCCTTGCGTATGCGCCAGCCTTCGGCTTCATACTTTCCTTCTTTTTCGGCGATCTGCAATGCACGGCCAGGAAGGCCATCGGCCTGATCCTCAGGCGTATAAAATTTTGAGAAATGCGAGCCGATGACTTCGTCGGCCAAATATCCCTTGAAGCGCTGTGCGCCTGCATTCCAACTGCTGATCTCGCCTTTCGGATTCAGCAGGTAGATTGCGTAATCCGTAATGCCGGAAACCAGCAGATGAAATCGCTGGTCGTCGATCAATGTACGGTTGACTTGGAAAAGATCGCTGCTCATGGAACTGGAAAAATTCGCTATGCAAATGCTGCTGAGGTTCGCCTCAAATTCGGTTTGACAGGCATCTTATCAGAAGACCAATTTCGCGGTAAAAAGGAAGCCATCAGGTCATTTCTTCACAGCAAATCATTTACCTGGAAGGAAATGTAATGCGTTGCCGGGGTAAATAAAGCGGCACAGATGAAAAACTCCCAAACAAATATCTTTAAAATTTTAGTGGAATGCTGCTATGCGTGGACTTCAGTATGCGGCAATGATGACGCAATTAAAAAACTATTCAGTTAACCGTTGCAGTTTGCCGGAGTTTTCTGTAATGCAACGAATGGGGACGATTGCGGAGCCTCTTACTGTGCGGCTGATAGGCCACAGCCAAAGAGCGGGCATGGAAGGCATTTATTGCATTATTGACCACCTTCAGGCACAAGACCGCTTTCCAGCTGCTTAAACGCCTGTTCCCGCTGTATTTTCTTCTGATTAACGCAAAGGAGGAGCAAAGAATTTCGCTCAGGTAAGAGTGATTCCAGTTAATCTGGCCTTAATCTTCCCTACCTAAAGTGCACCCATCTATTAGCCGGAGTAGCGATATGGGCGTACCTTTACCAACATTTTGCGATTCCATCGTCGGCACTGCCGGAGTATCCGGTCAGGGAATTCTCGATAAAAATTCCAATTTGCTGGTGCGCCGGATCGGGCCGCAGCATCCCGACCGCGCCTCCTTGCAGCAATTTATTGCCGATATTTTCCTTCGCAATTACGGAGCCACCGTAAGCCATTACTGCGACACACTGGTCGGCTGCCAGGACCTGGAAGGAAAATGGGTTGCTGCGCTCGGCATAAGCTGCGCAAAAAATGGCCCCACTTTCCTTGAGCAGTATCTGGATGCCCCGCTCGAGAGAGAAATCGGTGCGCGCATCAACGCATGCGCCTCCCGAGAACGGATCGTCGAGATCGGCAATCTTGCCGCCAGGCATACCGGCGCCGCGCGCGCACTGATTATCTACATGACACGCTACCTGCATCAGCAGGGAATGTCCTGGGTGGCTTTCACCGCGACCAGGGGCTTGTTGAATTCTTTCACCCGGCTGCAGATTAATCCTGTGGTACTGGCGGCCGCCGATCCGATGCGCCTGTCCGATGAGGGCAGAAGCTGGGGAAGCTATTACGATACAAAACCGCAAGTGATGTTTGCAGACATAGGGAACGGATATGCGCGGTTGGCCAAGTAATATTTCCGGCATCACACCCTTACTGGCAGACACCGACACATCGTGGAACGCATCGGCGTTGCAATCCAGAATCGGCAGCATTCAAGCAGCGCTGGAGTCGAGAGTCTTTCCACGCGCTCCTGTCGTCATCCTGGCAGACAACTCGCCCGATTGGATCGCCATCGATCTGGCGACCCAGGCGATGAATATTCCGCTGATACCGTTGCCGACATTTTTTACGCCGGCTCAGTGGAAGCATGCAATCGAAACAAGCGGCGCCCAGGCAATTTTTTGTTCAGAGGCGCAGTATGCGCACGCGCTTGGATTCAGGGCAAAGATTTCCTGTGACAGTCGCCTGCACTTATACGAAGGACCTCAGCAATCGCATCCTGATACAAGAGGAACGCAAAAAATTACTTTCACCTCCGGCACGACCGGAGAACCCAAGGGAGTCTGCCTCAGCAGCGACGAACAGTGGCAAGTTGCGCATGCGATCCATGCCGGGATTGCGCATCTGGGACTCAAGCGGCATCTATGCCTTTTGCCAATGTCGGTGCTTCTCGAAAACGTCGCAGGCGTTTACACCGCGATGCTTTGCGGCGCGACCACCTTTTGCCCTCCCCTTTCCGAAACGGGAATGATCGGGGCAAGCAGCTTCGATCCCGTGCTCTGCCTTGATGCAATTCAACGCTATCAGGCGGAGAGCGTCATCCTGCTGCCGCAAATGCTGCAGGCACTGACCGCCATTGCAGAGAAAAGGGATGTACGCATTAAAAGCCTCAAGTTCGTAGCGGTAGGTGGTGCCAGAACACCCTCTTCCTTGCTGCACGCTGCGCGGGAAAAAGGTTTTCCCGTGTATGAAGGCTACGGACTGACGGAATGCTGCTCGGTCGTCGCCCTGAATCTGCCTGGACAGGATCGCATCGGCAGTGTCGGCAAGCCGCTGGCTAACCGGCAGGTTCGCATTGCCGCCGACGGCGAGCTTGAAGTCTTGATCACCGGCGATGTGCATTACCTGGGCCAGCCGGAACCGGCGCAACGATGGCTGCCGACCGGCGATATCGGGCATATGGACGCAGACGGTTATTTATATATCGACGGCCGCAAAAAGAATGTCCTGGTCACCGGTTATGGCCGCAACGTCTCGCCGGAGTGGCCCGAATCGCTCCTGCTGGGCACCGGTGTTGTGGCACAGGCGATCGTGCTGGGCGATGCGCAACCGTATCTGGCCGCACTGATTGTGCCGGCATCCAAACACCATGACCGGGCATGCATTCAACAGGCGGTGGATCAATGCAACCAGGCGCTGCCGGATTATGCACGCATCGGGCGCTGGATCAAGGTAGAGCCGTTTTCGCTTGCCAACGGATTGGCTACCGCAAACGGCAGACTCAAGCGCGCCGCAATCTTGCAGCGCTACCAGGAACAGATCAATTCCCTCTACGAGAACGTCGGAGCATGAAATGAATTTTTTCGATACATTGAAACAGAATACCGAAACCGAGCGCAAAGATCTCTTTGCGGCGCCCATCATCCGTGATGCATTGAGCGGCGACATCGAGCTTCAGCAGTACACTGCCTTTCTCACCCAGGCCTATCACCATGTAAAGCACACGGTTCCTCTCCTGATGGCTTGCGGCAGCCGGCTTGGTCCGAAATACGAGTGGCTGCGCACTGCGGTTGCAGAATACATTGAGGAAGAAATCGGCCATGAAGAATGGATCCTGTCCGATATCAGCGCCTGCGGTGGCAATGCGGATGCAGCAAGGCAATCACGGCCAAACGGCGCAACGGAACTGATGGTCTCCTATGCCTATCACCAGATAGACCGCGGCAACCCGCTTGGATTTTTCGGCATGGTGCATGTACTCGAAGGCACGAGCACTGCCATCGCCACCCAGGCCGCATCGGCGATCCAGCAAGCATTGAAGCTGCCCGCCGGTGCCTTTACCTATCTGAACTCGCACGGCAGCCTGGACCTTGATCATGTGCGTTATTTCGAGGGATTGATGAACCGGCTCGACGACGACGCCGACAAACAGGCGATCATCCATTGCGCAAGAATGTTCTACAAACTTTACGGCGACATTTTCCGCAGCCTTCCTTCGCGGGAATCCCTGTTCGAAGCGGCTTGACATGACGGCGACCATGGAAGAAAAAACATACTGCGCAGTACTGACCGGCGCCACCGGCGGCATAGGCCGTGCGATCGCCGCAGAACTGGTCCATCGATGCAGATGGCTTATCCTCGTGGGAAGAAATCTCGCTGCGCTGCAGGCAATGCAGGCAGAGCTTGGCGCGCATGCGATTCACATCGTGCACGGCGATCTGCTGCAAGAAGAAACGCTTAGCAAAATCGAAACGCTCGCGCGCGGCCTGGGCGGCATCAACCTGCTGGTCAACAATGCCGGCGCCAGCGAATTTCATGCGTTCGAGTCGCAACGCAACGAACAGATCGCCCAGCTGTTGCAGACCAATCTGCTGGCGCCCATGCTGTTGTCACGCCAGTTGATCCCATTGCTGCGTACCTCGCCGCGCGCCCAGATCGTCAATATCGGCTCGGTTTTCGGCAGCATAGGATTCCCCGGATTCGCGGCCTATTGCGCCAGCAAATCCGGCCTCCGCGGCTTCAGCCAGGCATTGCGGCGCGAACTGCTCGACTCGCGTATAGAGGTGCGGTACTTCGCACCCCGGGCAACCGCTACGCCCATCAACAGCGCAGCGGTGCAGGCCATGAACATGGAATTGAAAACTGCGGAAGATTCACCGGCCCATGTAGCGCGCCAGCTGATGCATTTTCTGAAGGACAGTCGGTGGGAAAGGACGCTCGGCTTGAAGGAGTCTTTTTTTATCCTGCTGAACAAGCTGGCACCTGCACTGCCGGATAAGGCGATTCTTGGTCAACTGCCGATCATACGCAAATACCTGCCCAAATAAAATCAGCCTAACACCTGCCGAAATACCCACTTAATTTATGAAGAGGCCATTATGAATATACTTGCCAGGATTTTTGCCATCTTGCTCAGCATGACTTTATTTCATTCTCCGACTGCGTTTGCCGCAGTCGAAGAAGATGTCAGCCGGCTCCAGCGCGACTGGGAGCGAATCAAGTACCAGGTCGGCACGGCAGACCAGCAGAAAGAGTTCGAGCAGTTGAGCAAGGAGGCGGAAAAAGTTGCATCCCAATATCCGGACCGTGCCGAAGCCCTGATCTGGAACGGCATTATCGAGGCCAGCTACGCCGGCGCCAAAGGCGGCCTGGGTGCGCTGTCGCTGGTAAAAAACGCAAGGCGGAATTTCGAGCGCGCACTGGAAATCAATCCAAAAGCATTGAACGGTTCTGCCTACACCAGCCTCGGTTCGCTTTATTATCAGGTGCCGGGATGGCCGATCGGTTTTGGCGACGACAAAAAGGCATTAGAATTCCTCCAGAAAGGTTTGGCGCTCAATCCGGATGGAATCGACCCGAATTACTTCTACGGCGATTTCCTGTTCCGTAGCGGAGACCTGGATAATGCAGAACGCGTCCTGCGCAAGGCGCTCCAGGCGCCGCCCAGAACAGGACGCAAACTGGCCGACGAAGGCCGGCGCAAGGAGATCACGCAGTTGCTCGACAAGATCGCGGAAAAGCGTGATCAATAACGCAATTGAAAACGCATTCAACGCGCAGTTAAGTGCGTCACGAAGGGACTGAATAATTGAGGATCTTACTGGTCGAGGATGATGAGCTGCTCGCTGTCGGGCTGCTTACCGCACTGCAACGGGCAAACTATAGCGTCGAGCATGTTGCCGACGGCGCGAAAGCAATCCGCGCGCTTGCCGACAACAGCTTCGACCTTGTCATTCTGGATCTCGGCCTCCCCAAGCTGGATGGCAGCGATGTACTCAAGCAAACCCGTGCAAAAGGCAATGACGTACCTGTGATCATCCTGTCGGCGCGCGACTCGACCACGGACCGGATCATCGGGCTCGACCTGGGCGCAGACGATTACATGGTCAAGCCCTTTGACCTTGAAGAGCTGCTGGCACGCATCCGTGTGCTGGAAAGGCGGCGCAGCGGCTTGCCGGTCAACCAGCTGCAGCTCGGCGACCTGGTTCTAGACCTGGGGAGTTCTTCGGTATCGTGGAAAGGGCAGCCGGTGGAGCTGCAGAGGCTGGAATTCATCCTGCTGAAACGCCTTCTCGAAAACCCGCAGCAGATCTTGAGCCGGGCGCAGCTTGAAGAAGCGCTGTACGGCTGGGGTGAAGGAGTGGAAAGCAACGCAGTCGATGTCCATGTGCATCACCTCAGGAAAAAAATATCCCCGGCCATCATCAAGACCATACGCGGAGTAGGTTACCGTATCGGTCAGGTGCAGGCATGAACCGCCGACGGTATTCGATCCGTCGCAGGATGATCATCAGCACGCTGGTCAGCATGCTTGCCATCCTGGGCGGAATCGGATTTGCGGTATCCGACAGCGCTCGCCATGAGTCCGAAGAAATTTTCGATGCGCGTCTTGCCACATTTGCGCGGGTCCTGGAAACACTCGTTGCACATCAGCTTGAAAAAGCCACGATCAGCAATCCCATCGTCATTGCATTGCCCGAGGAGCTGCTCCATACCGAAGGCGACGAGCCGCGCGCCGACGGCCACCCCTACGAGACAAAAATCGCCTTTCAGGTATGGCACGACGATGGAACGCTGCTTGCCAAGTCATCTTCGGCGCCGGATAAGGCGCTGGGACGCCTGCAGGCGGGATACAGCATCCACCAGATCGACAGTCAGACATGGCAGGTTTTTGCGCTTCATTCTGGCCAAGTCTGGATACTTGCCGCCGAGAAGAATGAAATCCGCGATGAAATGGCCGAGTATCTCGCCTACTCCATTCTCGGCCCCCTGGCTGCGGGCGGAATACTGTTGATCATCGCGGTTAATCTTATACTGGCCTTCAACATGCGCTCGCTGCGCGACCTGGCCGGCACGATTTCCAAGCGCGAGCCCGAATCCCTGGCCCTGATAGAGCTACCGGAGACACCGGTCGAACTTGAGCCCATCGTCGATGAACTCAATGACTTGCTGGTCCGTGTAAAGGCAACATTTGAGCGCGAACAGCGCTTCATCGATTCGGCTGCGCATGAAATCAGAACGCCGATCGCGGCCTTGCAGATCCACATACAAAATGCGATCCGCGCCAGAACCGAGCAGGAACGCGATGCTTCCCTGCGCAATGCCCTCGACGGCTTGCGACGTACCACCAAACTGGCCGAACAACTGCTAACCTACAGCCGCCTTACCGGAAAGATCGACCAGGAGAAATTGCGTGAGGTTTCCCTGAACCGCATCTGTCACGAAGTCATTGCGATAGAAGAGCCGCTGCTGGCCCAGCGGGGTCAGACGATCGCACTGGAAGCCGATCAGGAATTCAGTATCCTGGGGGAGTCGTACAAGCTGCAAAGGCTGGTTCAGAACCTGGTCGATAACGCTTCGCAATATGGTTCGCCGCAGGGAGAGATCCTTCTGAAAATAGGAAGATCGAGAAACGACATCCTGCTTAGCGTAGCCAATGACGGAGACCCTATTCCCGACGAGGAACTGGACAAGATATTCACACCTTACTACCGGATACCTGAGAATGGATCTTCGGGTTCGGGATTAGGACTGGCGATTGTGAAAGAAATCGCGGAACAGCACCATGCGAAGATAGAGGTGCGCCGGAATACCGGCAATCAGGGAACAGTTGTTACGATACGTTTTCAGGAAATAACGGAGCGGTATCCCGACAATTAATTCGCTTCTTCTTTCGGAAGAATGCACCGGTACGCTGGCCAAATCCTTTTAAACATTACGCCACCGGCAGCACAGCTTTACGGCTATTCCAGAAACGCTCCACCAAATGCCTGCCCAAAATACGATAGCAATAGCCCAGCCCAACACCGCTGGAGATTGCCATCCGCCTGGTGTGCCTGCACGGAATACAGGCATTCCAAAGGTCTTCAATGCCATCAAAGGTAAGTACACAGACCCTGCCGCAATCGCAGAGACCGGCTCAAGCATATGCCAATAAAAAGGCAAGAGATGAAGCGAACACAAGATCAGGACTATGACGACACGGATCTTCATGTTTGGACATTTAGTGTTCCAGTTGACTGGCACAGACGTTGGTTCGATTATCGTTTAGCTTGACCTGCGTGCCAATTATCACCGTCCGGTTCCAAGGAGGAATTAGATGGCACCTCCTCTTTCCCAGGGTACAGTCCTTTTCCACACCAGGGGCAATAATTTATCCTGATGTAAGACTCGGTTCCATCCCTTACTGGAATTCCAAAGACGCCATTTTCCAATACGAGCGTTATATCAGGGCACTCCCAGGCTGATATATGTTGGGTGCCTGAACCCATAGAATGGTAAGCAACATGAATACAAGGAAAAGCACCAGGGTCAATGTTTCTCTCTTCCACCTGCTTCTGCAAGTACCAGTCCCGGCAAGAGACACAATTATCCATGTGCTCAATCCACTCCCAATACTTTTCTCCCGCCGAAATCCAACCCTTGTTATTGATTAGCTCCCGGTAGGAAGAACGAAAATCTGCACAGTCCATTAGGTGGCGTCTCCCAACTATTTAGATAGAAAGAATTTCTGTCTAACTGTGCCGGCTGTCGGTTAATTCAAGATGCCGGTTATGCTGAAACGCTTGGTGCATAAGCATTCTACCGATATACCTTGTTCCTTCGCAGCAATAGATCATCGCGAGATACAGAGAACAAGGAAATACAGCTTTTGGATGTTAACCCACCGCGGATATTGGACGCCATGCCATATTTATGGGTATATAGTGAAATCAGGCGATTTAATAATTCTTTCAGTTAACAGATTGGATGCCGTAATGATCTTACGACTAGCCATAGCGACCTGTTCAATCCTGTTTTGCGTATCCGTGCAGGCAGTCGATATTTACCGATGGGTAGATGAAAAAGGCCAAGTGCATTTTTCTGATTCGCCTCCTGAAAAGTATAAAAAGGCGGCACGAAAAATCGATTCCCGGCAGTATGAGCTTTCTGAAGCCGAGAAGAAGGATTTGGCAACGCGGGCGCAAAATTCCTCGGCAAGCATTATCGGCCAGAAAAAAGAAGAACCGAAAACGACTTCAACTGGTACGCCGCTTACTCCGGCGCTTGGCCAAGACACGCAGAACGACTGTGCAGCCCTGTTCAAGGCGTACTACGAAAGCCAGATTTGCTTTGCGCCATACAAGAATGCGAATGGCACAATGAAACCCGGGGCGTTTGAACACTGCAAGCAGGTGGAAGATCCGACTCCCAAATGTGGGCCGATTAAGACCTCGCCTTTGTCGCCTTATTAGACCCGGAAAAAGCGGAATGCGGTCAACGCTCAGGCCTCGATAGTTGAGTCTAAAATACACTGCACTCGGAACGCTTCCCAAGTCCGGGTCGATAGCCTGAACCTTGTTCAAACAAATCGCAGGACTTCAATGCGACATCAGCACGGGCACTGTCATGGATTTCAGGATGGTGCGGGTTACGCCGCCAAGAACGAGTTCCCTTAATTTTGAATGGCCGTATGCTCCCATGACGATAAGGCCTGCTCCGGTATCCGCGGCCTGCGACAATAGTGCGCTTCCGACATCAACCGCGTTGCCGGTAGAATGGCGCGTGACATCAACATGCAAGCCATGACGTGAGAGATAGTGCGCGATGTCCGCGCCCGGCTCTTCGCCGTGAGCATGGAAACCTGTGGCCGGATTGAATATGACGACTTCCACTTTCTTGAAATGGCGCAGCAGCGGAATTGCTCCATAAGCCGCACGCGCAGCCGGAAGGCCACCGTCCCATGCGATGCAGGCTTTCTCATAATTGAGCTGCGGATTCTCCAGCGCATAGGGAACAAGAAGCACCGGGCGGCCGGAGTGCGTCACGACATATTCGGGAATGCCGGACTGCTCCATGAACACATGTTCATCCGGGTCGGTCTGGCCTGCGATGATTAAATCGCTGTAACGCGCCTGCAGGCACAATGCATACCCTGTTTCTTCATCCAGGGTCCGCTTTTCGAACGATGCGACATTCGATTTCCGTGCAATATTCTCGAATTCTTCGAGATTGGCCGTAGTGCGCTCCTTGCAGGTATCGAGATAGCTGCCGATAAATGCGCCGCCCTCGCCCGATATGCCGGCCATGCTGGCTGCTTCGGCAATTCCGGTAGTTGCCAGGCCGATCAAATGCGCGTTATGGGTATTGGCGACTGCACAAGCGAACCCTACACGGTCGGCCATATGGCGCGAGCTGTCTACATGAACGGCTATGCTCGTGTAATTCATCTGGCTCTCCTATTCAGTTCCCTTTTGCAAATTCTTTGCGCAACTTGCGCAGTTCCGTACTTGCCGTCTAACCGCACAAGGGGCTTAACGCATAAGCAGCTTAATGCATAAGGTCAGCTTTGCGGAAAAATTTACGTGCATACGCCAGCAATTGCCCGTCGGTCGGATGATCGACAGTTTCAATGCCCAATATATTCTGCGATACCAGAGGATGATGCTGCTTCAGATATTTGGTGAACAGCAGTTTTTCTTGTCCGGGACCGACCACGAGAATCTCGGGAACGTCTTTCAGCGCAGCGGCAATATCATCAAAATAATGACGGGTTTCCACATCCAGGTGCTCTCCCGTGCTTAAGTGATGCCGGGTGTGATGTGCCTTGAGCATTTCGGCTTCGACGACTGTCGGATTGAAATGCAGGACGTGAGCCTTGGAATGATCGATCCAGACGACGACATGATTGAATGGCATTGCGGTTCCTAAATGGGGTTTAAAAATTGAATGATTTCCGGAAAGGCGTTGCGATTACGTGCGCTTCTCAAGTGCTTTCATGCAGCTCACGCAAAACCGGGTACTCGGTTGCGCACGCAAACGCGCAATCGGGATGCCGTTTCCGCACTGTGTACAGCTTCCGTAATTCTGGGAGGCGATGCCATACAGGGCCGCGTCGATCTCTTTGAGCTCCGCGAGATCGTGGCTGGTGATCGCCACATCCATATCAGCCAATGTATTAGCCTCACCCCAGTCCCCGGCCGATTCAAGATAATTGGCAAATGCGAGCCTGTTCGGCTCGTCTTGACCATGCAAATGCTGGTTGATGCTTTGAATCAGTTCTTTTCGGCGCTCCAGCAACTGGGCTTTCAGCGCGTCAATTTCATTTTTTGGAATTCCGTCTTGAGGCTCTGCTTCGATTTTTATTGATGTCATGGTCATCTTCTTCAGGCAACGATAATCAGTATATGTCGGCCGGGTCTTCTTTTTCGTTAATGCTCTGTTCTGAACAGATACTAGAATGCAATTTTTTAAATTTCTTGACTTGAATCAAATAACTCATAAACGTATTTTTCCTTCTGTAAACCGCTAATATGAAGTATGCGGCCAGGGCTGGCACAGTGTTACTCGAATGTTGAGGACGCGCCCATTTTTACGGAATGGGACGGGCAAAATTCCTTGGCCGGGGCGTCCATATTTGTCGATGAATATATCGACCAAACCTGTATTCAGGCACTGGTGTTATGCCCCCGGGTTTCTCGGAACCTTGCTGGTTTCCGATACGCAGCGAAGTAAAAGACCAATCAGGGCGAGATTGACTCAGGTCAAGAAAATTCAGATGATAGACACTACGGTATGACTTTCCTTGTATATCCGCTTTATGACTCCGATCCATAAAGACACTGCAGCGCAGGACACGAGTCCCCCGTTCATTCAACAGGGGCCTGTGGTCTTCTCATTAAGAGACGTTTGCAAGGTCTACACAATGGGAGAAGTGAAAGTCAATGCCTTGCAAGACATTAATCTTGAATTGTACGAAGGCGAGTTTATTGTCCTTCTGGGCGCATCGGGAAGCGGAAAGTCTACATTGCTGAACATTCTGGGTGGCCTGGACACGCCGACCTCCGGCAGTTTGCATTACCTCGATCATGATCTCACCCGTGCCACCGATACGGAGCTGACCAGATTCCGGCGTGAACACGTCGGCTTTATTTTCCAGTTCTACAATCTCATTCCCAGTCTGACCGCGCTGGAAAATGTCGAACTCGTCACCGAGATCAGCGCGGATCCGATGGATGCCTCCGAAGCGCTTGCAATGGTAGGGCTGGGAGACCGGCTGCAGCATTTCCCGGCTCAGCTCTCGGGCGGCGAACAGCAGCGGGTTGCGATTGCCAGGGCCATTGCAAAGCGTCCCGACATGCTCTTGTGCGACGAGCCGACCGGAGCGCTCGATTTCAAGACCGGCAAGATCGTGCTGGAAGTTCTGGAACGCATTAACCGGGAGCTGGGAACCACCATTGCCGTCATCACCCACAACGCCGCCATTGCCGGAATGGCGCATCGCGTGGTGTACATCAGCAGTGGAAAAATTACGCAGGTCCGGGTGAACACGACCAGGGTCTCTCCTGGGGAGATCTCTTGGTGACGACATTCATGATCCCGACACTGGATCGCAAGCTCATTCGCGATGTATGGCGCATGCGCGGCCAGGCGATTGCAATTGCCATCGTAGTGATGTGCGGGATAGCGAGCTTCGTCACCCTGCGCGGGTCGTACGAAGCCATGCTGGCTTCGCAGGCCAGCTATTACGAGCAATATCGCTTTGCCGATGTATTTGCCAATGTAAAGCGCGCGCCGGTTACCCTGCTCGGACGCATACAGGAGTTTCCCGGCGCAAATGAGGTGCAAGGGCGGGTCGTGTTCGAAGCGACGCTCGATGTGCCGGGGCTGGATGAACCGGCGAGCGGACGGCTGGTTTCGCTGCCGATCCAGCCTGGCAAGGGACTCAATCGCGTCCATATCCGGTACGGGCGTTTGCCGCAGGCCGGCAATCTCAGCGAAGTGCTGGTGAGCGAGGCATTTGCGCAGGCAAACAAGCTGCAGCCCGGACATACGATCGGTGCGATCATCAACGGGCGCAAGGAGCGGCTGCATATCGTCGGCATTGCGATCTCGCCAGAATTTATCAACGAGATCAGCGGCAGCAGCTTTCCGGATCACCGGCGTTTCGGCGTCATGTGGATGGACCACGAGGCCTTGTCATCCGCATTGAATATGCGCGATTCATTCAATGACCTTTCGCTTGTTCTGGCGCCCAAGGCAAGCGCATCACAAGTCATTGAAAGGCTTGATAAGCTGCTCGCTGTTTATGGCTCACTTGGCGCCTATGCCCGCGACGAACAGTTGTCGCACAACTTCCTGACCAATGAACTGAACCAGACGCGCGTCAGCGGAACGGTGATCCCGGCGATCTTTCTGGGCGTGGTCGCCTTTCTGATTCATAACATCCTGCTGCGGATCACTACCCTGCAGCGCGCGCAGATTGCGCTATTGAAGAGCTTTGGTTATTCGGACACATCGGTCGGTTTGCATTACGTCAAATTCGCCTTGCTGACCGTGATGCTCGGCTGCCTGGTCGGCATCGGTTTAGGCACCTGGCTAGGCCATGGGCTTGCAAGCATTCATGCGGAGTTCTATCATTTTCCCAGGCTGGAATTTTCCCTGTCGCTGCAAACGGTGATCGCTTCGGTGCTGATCGCATGCCTGTCTGCGATATTCGGCGCATCCCTTGCGGTCATGCGCGTCCTCAGGCTGGCGCCGGCCGAGGCGATGCATCCGGAGTCGCCAGCCCGCTTCAGGCCCGGCCCGCTGGAGCGGTTGGGCTTGCAGCGCATGATTCCGCTGGTGGTTCGCATGATGTTGCGCGGCCTGGAGCGCAAGCCGCTTAAAGCCTTGCTTTCCGTGCTGGGCCTTTCACTGGCGGTATCGCTGATGGTCGTGGGGCAGTACTCGTTCGACGCGCTGGACGAAGTGATCCGGCTTCAATTCCGTACCGCGCAGCGCGACGACCTTACCGTGCGCTTCAACGAAGCCAAGAACATTGGCATTGCCGAGAACCTGGCCAGCCTTCCCGGCGTCCTGCGGGTAGAGCCTTACGGAAATGCGCCGGTGAAAATAAAGTTTCGTCATCGCAGCAAGAAGACTGTCATCATCGCCCTTCCGCACAGGCGCGAACTGCGCAGGATACTTGATGAAAACGAAAATCCGGTCGCGCTGCCGCATGACGGCATCGTCCTGACGAAGAAGTTTTCCGAGATACTCGGCGTCAGGATCGGTGACACGGTCGATGTGGAATTTATGGAGGGCAAACGCAAGACTGCCGCCGTCGTAGTCAACAATATCATCGACGAGCCGATCGGCACCCTGACCTACATGGACATTAACGCCCTGTCCGGCTTGCTGGAAGAATCGGTGACTGCCAACGGCGCCTTTCTGTCCGTTGATCCGCTTCACCAGTCGGCGCTTTACAGGAAACTGAAGGAAGTGCCCGCGATTTCCAGCCTGAACCTGCGCGAAGCGACCCTCGAAAGCTTTCTGGCAACCGTCGCCGAAAACATGAGGATCAACACCGTGGTCCTCATTGTATTCGCATGTGCGATCACGGGCGGAATCGTCTATAACTCGGCGCGCATCGCCTTGTCGGAACATGCGATCGAGCTTGCCAGCCTGCGCATTCTCGGTTTCACCAAGAATGAGGTCGGCGCCATCTTGCTTGGGGAGCAGGCGATCCTGACCGTTCTGGCCATACCATTCGGCTGCCTTCTCGGCTATGGACTGGCAGGCCTGCTTTCCGTCCTGCTAAGCCAGGAATTGTTCCGCATTCCCCTGGTGGTCAGCACCGAAACCTTCCTTTCTTCAGTGCTTGTACTGCTTGTTTCTGCCGTCCTGGCCGCTCTGATGGTATGGCGGCAAGTGCAGCAATTGAACATGATAGAAGTGCTGAAGACAAGAGAGTAAAACGGAATGAACATGGATACGCGAACTGAACAGACTGTCTTATCAAAAGCAAGGCACCGATCCGCCAAGCCGCATGCGTCGAAAAAGGCGGCCGTCATTATTCTGGCGACCCTGGTGCTCGCGATTATCGGAGCGGTGCTGTTTTATCCCGACCCGATCCAGGCTGAATTGACCACGGTGACGCAAGGCCCGATGCAGGTGACCATCAACAACCAGGGTCAGGTCCGGGCCCATGACAAATATGTTGTTGCCGCCCCGGTCGCTGCGCGGCTTGAACGAATAGAGTTGCATGAAGGAGATTCGATCAAGAAAGATCAGGTCCTGGCGACCCTGTATGCCATTCCGCTGGATGCGCGCCAGCAGCAGGAGGTCGTGGCACGATATGAGGCAGCGCAGGCCCTTGCGCGGGAAGCAAGACTACGGGCCCAACGCGCGCAATTGGACCTGCGGTTGGCAAGCAGTGAACGTGCCCGGATCGAACGCCTGGTCAAAGAAAAATTCGTATCGCCCCAGGCGGCCGAAAAGGCAGTGTCAGCTGAATCGACCAGTCGCGCAGAACTGAACGCAGCCAGGTCGCGCGAACAAGCCGCAATCGCTGACGTAAAGGCGGCCGAGGCTGCGCTGAACAGCCTTCCGAGCGCGCAAGGAAACGCCAGGCGGCCGCTAAGGCTCACTGCGCCGGTCAATGGCTACGTGCTGAAGGTCCACGAGAAAAGCGAAAGGACGGTTGCTGCCGGAACCCCCTTGATCACACTTGGCGATCCCGACAAATATGAAATCGTCGTGGACATACTTTCTACCGATGCAGTCAAGGTCAAACCGGGAAATACCATGCTGCTGGAGGGGTGGGGCGGAAGCAAAACCTTACGCGCAAAGGTAAGACTCGTCGAGCCGGTTGCCTTCACCAAGATATCGGCATTGGGTGTAGAGGAGCAGCGTGTCAACGTGATCGCAGATCCGATCGATCCGCTTGGTGCACTGGGTGATGGCTATCGCGTCGAAGCACGCATCGTGATCTGGTCTGGCGACAATGTGACCAAAGTGGCGGGAAGCAGTCTTTTCCGGGTCGGCGAAAAGTGGCATGTATTTGCCGTGGAAGGCGGCCGTGCGCAGGAGTGGGAGGTGCAAATCGGGCAACGCAACCAGGAGGAAGCGCAGATCATTTCCGGCCTTCAGTCAGGTGCCAAAGTGATTCGTTACCCGAGCAATGAAATCGAGGATGGGGTCCGCGTCAAGCCGCGTTCCTGATACAGCGCGAAGCTGGGCACCTGCTTGAGCGGCTGCTTACGCGCTCAACCGTTTAGCAGACTTTTCGCATGCTGTACTTCTGCAGGCCGCCTGAGGAAGTACAGCGCGGCCGGCATGGAACTGAATACGTTCTTTCTTCACAAGCGCATGAATGAGCGCAGGCTGCCATGCTTCTCATGACATGAAGGACTACCTTGTTTTTTGCTGCCGAAAAAAATCAATGCTCAACCCATGCGCGATAGAATGCGGTCTCCAGACAATGGAATGCGTTCAAACCCGCACGTGCCACACCAACTGTCAGTGCACCGGTGCTTCTTTTGATTCATCATGTTTGTCGGATTTGAATACTCTTTCCTGGCGCATCTTCAGTTCTGCGGCAAGTTCTTGCGTTTCAATGCGGATAAGGTCTTGCTGTCGTTGCCTTAAGCGAATAGCCAGTTCGTTTGTATGCTGCGCACCTGCGGTTTTCATAGTTGCCCTCGCGTCCATTCAAATAGAAATTTGAAACTAAGAGTTCCCTCTTCCCATATCCGGCATGCCTATTTCAGCCAGGAAAGCCATTGGCCGGATAATGATTCTGCGCTCAAGAAGCAAGGTCGACTCCCGTACCGCTATTCAAATTAATATTCAGTGCAATCTGCGCGCAATGCATCCTAAGTTTTCACGCTCAAAAATCTTTGAGCCAAGTCAAAATTTCTCGACTCGGATGAGAGTTTCGAAAAATTTTATTCAACTCTTTAATTCTTCTATTTCGTGAAACAAATAAAATAAGTGAAGGGTAAGCTTCAGAGTTATGGATGCAACAGCAGTGAAAGTTGAATGACGGAACAGCGAAGGGATTGAGCATCCCATCGGAATGCCGGATTACAACTTTGAATCCGGATTATTGCAAGGTCTGATACAACGATGACAGACATTAGGAAAACTGGCCAAGCGGAAACCATGTGGGCAATGTCTCTGCAAAAGCCCGGCGGAGAATTAAGCCTGGCCAAACTGGCGGTCCCGCTTCCCGGTCCGGAGGAAATTCAGATCCGGGTGCGCGCATGCGGTGTGTGCCGCACAGACCTGCACATTGTCGATCAGGATTTGCCTGCCCATAAATCTCCTGTTATTCCGGGTCATGAAGTCGTCGGCGAAGTAACCGGCCTTGGGCCGGAAGTGCGCGGTTTTTCCATCGGTGATCGGGTCGGCGTGCCGTGGCTTGGCAGTACCTGCCATCATTGTCCGTATTGCCTCGATCAGCGCGAGAATCTGTGCGACAACCCGCAATTTACCGGCTATGACCGCGACGGTGGCTACGCGCAATACATGGTGGCGGATGCGCGTTACTGCTTTGCCATTCCGGACAAGTATGATGACCTTCACGCGGCGCCACTTCTTTGCGCCGGGTTGATCGGATACCGTGCCTACCTGATGACAGGCAATGTGCAATCCATAGGCTTGTATGGATTCGGCGCCGCAGCCCACATCCTGATCCAGGTGGCAAAACACCAGGGCAAGCGCGTACTTGCGTTCACCAGGCCCGACGATATGCGCTCGCAGGATTTCGCGCGCTCATTGGGCGCAGACTGGGCAGGCGACTCGATGCAGGAACCGCCGGTGCAGCTGGATGCGGCAATTATTTTCGCACCGGTCGGCGACCTGGTTCCCGCAGCTTTGCGGGCGACAAGAAAAGGAGGAGTCGTTGTATGCGCCGGGATTCATATGAGCAATATTCCGTCGTTTCCCTACTCATTGTTGTGGGGCGAGCGCGTCCTCCGTTCCGTGGCTAACCTTACGCGGGCGGACGGCGAAGCCTTCTTTTCCGCGATTCAGGAATTCGATTTGCATACCTCGCCTACCGCTTTTCCCATGCACGAGGCCAATCGCGCACTATCGGCGGTTCGCAATGGATCGATCGACGGCGCTGCGGTGCTTGTCATGAAAGACGGCTGGTTCCCTCATTCGGCACCATGAATGCCGGCCACCGCGTGAATGCGGTGCACTGATTCCTCAGCAAGCGCATCGCATGTCTATTCTTCAGGCCGTGAAGGATGGATTTCCCGGCATGGCTGTCAGGCGGCCATGGCTTGTTCTGCGGGCTGGATATCGTCGGCACGCATCAGCTTATCGATGTCCACGAGGATAAGCATGCGTTCATCCAGAGTACCCAAGCCGGTGAGATAGTCGGCGTTCAACGCAGTGCCCATTGCCGGAGCCGGTTTTATCTGTTCGGAAGTCAGGGTGACCACGTCGGATACACTATCGACCACCATTCCCATTACCTGCGCGCCGATGTTCATGATGATGACTACGGTGAATTCATCATAGACAGGCGTGCCGAGCTTGAACTTGATCCGCATGTCGATGATCGGCACGATGATGCCGCGCAGATTGATGACCCCTTTGATATGTTCGGCCGTGTTGGCGATCCTGGTAACCGATTCATAGCCGCGGATTTCCTGGACTTTCAGGATGCTGATGCCGTATTCCTCCTGGCCCAGCTTGAAAGACAACACTTCATGTTCACTGTCTTGTATTGCATTGGTATTCAAGCTTTACTCCTTAAATCGAAAGCTCTCTACGGATGAATTTCGCAAAACTTAAGAGGAGTAACCAAGAATTCAGAGAAGCTGTGCAACGCAATACTTCCGGTAACAAATGAAATATTCGGATGTCAGCCCTCGGATCTGGCTGCCCTTGGCAGTTCGCTGCTCAATCAGACTCGCTCGCGCGCGGTGCACTGGCGGGATATCCTGCTGCTCGACCGTCTTGATGGCCACAAAGCGCATATTCGGCCGGCTCATGGCTTCACAAATCGCCTCGGCATCGTTGGCATCGTTCTTGTTGCTCCTGACATACGGCTTGACGAACTGCGGGGCAATCCGCTTGACGGTGTAGCCTAGCTTCTGCAGTTGCCGTGCCCAGAGATGGGCGCCGCTGCACGCTTTGTCGATCTCGCGGCCTGGCTGGATTCGCTCCAGCACTGCTTTGAGCCATTCCTGGCGGTTGAGCTTCTTGCGCCATACCGGCTTCTCAGACCGATCAACACCATGTACCTGGAGCTCCTTCTTTGCCAGATCAACACCAATACAGATAAGCTTCATGGTGGACTCTTTCTCTTTAACGGGTTGTGTGGAAACTCCAGTTTGACACCTCGGTGCCCTTGCGGGGAGAAGGAGTCCATCCCATTGCTTTGAGTCGGAAGCCGACTTCGTTCTCTGCAACGCATCGTCTGCTATCGGACGATTCTGTTGAAAAAGTCCAGGAGCAATATTTTTTGAAAAGCCTCAGGACCAAAAACCTAATAATAAGAAAGAGAATGCCACGGACTCACGCACTAGTAATTCGTTAAACGAATCAATACCGTTAATTCTTTGGAGATTGATTCGCATGATATATGACTGCACTTCAACTATGACTTAAGAATGTTGTAGTGATACTTTTCAACAGAATCGGCCAAAAACCGAGACTTAATAATGGTGTCATTAATTTGTGCGATGTTTGGCGAATGTGCTGTCTCCGGTAGCAGAGATAAGGAATACTATCGGCTTACTACCGGAGAATCGTACATTCGAAACGATTGGCCTAGCCAAATTTAATAGGAACGAATAAGGTATTGTCGCGGCGCTGGACCAGCAGAACCACTTGCTTGCTTTCCTTCTCGACCAAGGCGCTCAGCTGATCAACCGTTTCGATCCTGGTTCCATTCGCCGAGAGGATAATGTCGCCAGCCTCGATTCCGGCTTTCGCGGCCGCGCCGCTGCTCTGCGCGACCATGACGCCGGACGCACGGTTTCCACTGCCCAGCTCTTCCTGTGTCAAGGGACGTACCGCCAGGCCGAGTTTGCCTTTGTGAGCCAGGGAAGAAGCATCTCTTTTGGATGCAAGCGATTCGGCGGAGGCCGCGAGCTCGGCGCTCAACTCAAGCTTTTTCCCGCTGCGCCAGATTTCAAGCGGCACCTTCTGGCCAGCTTTGCCAAGCGCGACCATTGCGGAAAGATCACCGGAGTGCACGATCGGTTCGCCGTTATATTTCAGAATGACGTCTCCGGGCTGAAGTCCAGCCTTTTCCGCGGCGCTTCCCGGCGCGACCGACGAGACAAGTGCGCCGTTCGGGTTGCTGAGCTTGAAGGAATCAGCGAGGCTTTGGTCCAGTTCCTGTATCGTCACGCCGAGGCGCGGTCGCACGACCTTTCCAGTCGAAACAATCTGATCCTTCACATTCAAGGCGACGTCGATCGGGATTGCAAACGACACGCCCTGATAGCCCCCGGTGCGGCTGTAGATCTGCGAATTGATGCCGACCACATTGCCGTTCGCATCGAACAGCGGTCCGCCCGAGTTGCCCGGATTGACGGCCACGTCCGTCTGGATGAAGGGCACATAGCCGTCGCCCGGCAGGCTGCGCGACTTGGCACTGACGATACCGGCCGTTGCGCTTTGCTCCAGGCCGAAGGGCGAGCCGATCGCCAGCACGTGATCCCCCACCCCCAGCCTGGCCGGATCGCCGATAGCCACGACAGGCAGGTCCTTGGCGTCGATCTTCAGGACGGCCACATCGGTCGCCCTGTCGCTGCCCAGCACCTTTGCCTTAAATTCACGCCGGTCATCAAGCTTGACGGTGACTTCTTCTGCATTGTCGATAACATGGGCATTGGTCAGAATCAGCCCGTCCTTACTGACGATGAATCCGGAACCCTGGCCGCGTACCGGCATGCCTTGGCCGGGCATCTGGCCGCCGAATCCGGGGGTGTCGCCGAAATATTTGAAGAACGGATGGTCTTCAAGGCCTTCCGGCAGTCCGGAGGCACTAGCTTTGGATATTCCTTCGGTTGTAATGCCGACAACCGCCGGGCCGGACTGCTGAACGATCGCCCGGTAATTGGGCACGCTCCCGTTGGCAACAAGCGCGCCCGGCTTGTTTTCGGAATTGCTTACGTTTGGGGTGGAAGTGCGCGTCCTGGCCGAGTCGCCGAACCATGCAGACGGATGCCAGTCGATGGCACTGGCGGTTCCAGCTGCAACCAGTCCGGAAGAGACAAGAGCGAGCGACAACAGTTTTAGTTTCATTACCATTTCCTCTATCAGTGAACGCCGTTTTCCGGCACACGTCGAGAATAGGAAGGCAAAATTAAACCAAAATTAAAGGACCGCGAATTAAATTGGACTAGGGTTCAGTCAGGGAAGGCGACACTTACCTTCAATCCGCCCAGCGGAGAAGCATCGAGCAATAGGGCGGCATTGTGGCGTTCTGCGACCTGTTTAACAATTGACAAGCCGAGTCCGCTGCCGCTCTGCTGCTGATCGCCGCCGCGGTAGAACCGGTCGAATACGCGAGCGCGATCCTGCTCCGGAATGCCGGGACCGGAATCCTCGAAGGTCAGGATCGTCTTGCCAGACTGAGAAGCGATGTGCACGCGAATGACTGCCCTTTCCGGCGAATACCGGATCGCATTGTCCAGCAGGTTTCGGATCAGCATCTGCAGGGAAGCCGGTTCGCCGCGAATGAGCGTCTGCTCCGGCGCGTTCAATTCGATGTCGACCTGCCGCTGCTGCATAAAATCGAACAGCTCGGCGATTGTTTGCCGCACGAGTTCGGCAAGATCCACTCCCTGCATGGGATGGATATCTTCTTCCTCCATCCGTGCGGCGGTCAGCAGCTGTTCCACCAGACGTGTGGCGCGCTCGATGCCTTGTTTCAGTTGGTTCATCGCCTCGATGCGTTCGGATGCGTCGGTCGCACGCGAGAGCAACTGTATTTGCAGCGTCAGGGCGGTCAGAGGAGAGCGCAGTTCATGCGCTGCATCGGCGACGAAGGCCTGCTGGCTGGCGAACGCATGATTCAGCCGGTCCAGCAGGGTATTGAATGCGCTCACCAGGGGCGCAATTTCCGACGGCAGATCTTTCCCGGGAATCGCTTCCAGCAACCGCTCGTCGCGGGAAGCAACCTCGTTCGCCACTCGTCTGACCGGATTGAGCGCATGCCCAACCAGCCACCAGATCAGTGCTGCCATGATCGGCACGAATGCCAGCAGCGGAGTGAGGCTGCGCAGCGCAGCGGATGCAGCAAGACCCTGGCGCAATTCAAACGGCTGCGCGACCTGGATAATCCGATCACCCTCCAGCAAACTGTAGACGCGCCAGCGCCTGGTTGCGCCAGCCATGTCGGCATAGCCGAGCGGCGCTTTGGTTGGGATGGGATTGTCGGGATGGGATAAATAGAGAATGTTGCCGTTTGCAGTCCATATCTGAATGACGACATTGAGTTCCTCGCCCCTTCTTGCATCGTCGCGTGCCGGCGGCTGTATCCAGCCAGTGTCTCGCAGCGAGAGAGCAATTTGCTTTAACTGGTAATCGAACAATGCCTGGTTTTCGTTCAAAGTATGGCGATAAGTGACCAGGCCGATGGCGAAGGCGGTGGCCAGGGCTGCCACCGACAGGCCGATCGACAGCTTGGTCCGGATCGAGGTCATGCCGTCATGGATGGCTTGGGCACGAAATAGCCCACGCCGCGCACGTTTTGAATGAAATCTGAGCCGAGCTTGCGACGTATCGAGTGGATATAGACCTCGACAGTGTTGCTTTCCACATCCTCGCCCCAGCCGTACATTCGATCTTGCAGCTGAGCGCGCGACAGAATCATTCCGGGGCGGAGCATCAATGCTTCGACGATTGCGTACTCGCGTGCGGAAAGAAGGATCGGCTCGCCATGCAGCGTGACTTCTCTTCTGGCCGGATTGAGACGCACCCCCATGATTTCGACTTCGGGATCGGCATGGCCGGCACCACGTCGCAATGCGGAGCGTATGCGTGCCGCCAGTTCGTCCAGGTCGAAGGGCTTGACCACATAATCGTCCGCGCCTGCGTCGAGACCATTGATGCGGTCGTCGACGCTGTCGCGTGCCGTGATGATAATCACCGGAACAGTCTTTTGCCTGACGCGCAGGCGGCGCAGTACCTCGATGCCGTCTTTTCCCGGAAGTCCCAAATCCAGCAGCACGAGATCGAAATGCTCTGTCTTAAGGACGGTATCCGCCAGTTCGCCGTTCCTCACCCAGTCGACCGCGTAACCGACTCGCCGCAGCGATGTATGCACGCTTTCGCCGATCATGGCGTCATCTTCGATCAACAGGAGGCGCATGCTTTACCCCTTAAAAAAGTTGGCGCAGACGGCACTTCCATCCCGACCGCCGTAAGCCGAACCCGGGAATGCAGTATGCAATCATCCGACAAGATTGTTTCTTTACTTGTTATTTTTCGGAGCATTTGCGGAAGCTGCATTATTCCGCATGGTCTTTTTGGCGCATTCAACTTTCAATGATTTTATTTCGTCAAATCCTTTCAATGCATTATTAATGTCGATCTTTTGGCCTGCACGCGCGGCCAACAGTAAATCGCGGTAATTATTATTGTCATAAATAAAAACCCTGGCAGCCGGACCGACTAAAAGGCTGCTGATCCGATCTTTCCAATCGATATCAAATACGCCGGCGCCTGCCGCATCGGCAATGCCGATTGGCCCGTAGATGGTAACCGAGTCTCCTTTCAATCCATCTTCATCATATAACTTCGCCCAGCAGCCCCGGACGATAGGGACGTCGCCGTCGGCCGATGCCGGCGGGGTAATCACATAGGTAACTTCCGGGTTTCCTGGAAGCAGCGCGTTGTGGGGAAGCTGGCCAACTTTTTTCACCTTCCGTGAATCCTCAGGTGTGGCGGAAACGTCAGCAGACACTGGCGCGCCCGGTATGGCGGGCGTTGCCATGCCGCCTTGATCTTTGGAAAAGTGATCTGATGAGACGTCCTGCCCCTTACGGTCAGGTTGTGCAGTTGCTGAAAATGTCGCAAAGAAAAAAAGAACGGCGGCAACGAGGGAAAAGGATTTAATCAGGGTATTCATAAGCTTTCCACTTTCTCTATCATCAGGTTGTTTTCCAAGGGGCGAAACGCTTAAGGGAAGACGCACTAAATACATACAAGTTTAATGCCATCATTTTTCTCTGTTGCTGTTAAACACAATAGTTCTGATCCAACCAGTCGCACACCTTCCGGTGCTGACCACAGATCCGTAGCAACGCTGCTATTGAGCAATAACAGCCCGTAGGAGCCTCCCATTCAAACATTTCATTTGCAACGAAGGCTCCTGCATGGCTTGGAACATCGGATTTTCATCAAGATCTTGGAAGCGCACTACTCCTGCCGTAATGATCGCCCCCGAAATTAGGCGCGGTGCGTTTACCGTGACAGCAATTTGCGAAATATCTTCAGGTTTCTCAGCGTCCGCTATGGATCAGAGGCCGTCATGCTATTTCGATGGTCTTTACTAAGAATCTGCCGTTGTGCAACACCTTTTGCCCTTTCATCGCCTTTCAACACCTTTCACCCATCACCAGGGCTAGCCTAAGCTTTAGGCCTTTAGTGTGTTGCACTTTTGAGTTACAGCCGCTCATTTTTGCTGCGGCGATCCTTTGGTGCGCCGGCCATGGTTACAATTCAGGCCATTGTCTGCAAATTTGGAAGAACATGAGATTCCACTCGAATAGATTTTCAATAGCGCTAAGCACCGCTATGTTGATGATGGCAGGGACAGTTTGCGCCGCACCCAAACTGCATTGTCATATCGAGCAGGCAGATACCGTCAAGGAATTGCGGTTCAGTACTGTCAGCAATCCGTATGCTGTTGCGCCGACTGACATTAACAAGCGTTTCCGCTTCAAGGCTGTCGTGGTCGGTGATGAAACCACGATCCAACACATCAGTCTCTATACCTATTACATTACATCGGGCCAACCGGTCCTTATGCATGAAGTGAAGTACCTCCATCCTGAAATTCAGAAGAGCAGCCATGACAAAAGTCTGACCGGTATCGTGTACCTTTACTCACCGGTGCTGGGACGCGAGATGAAATACGACTGCGCACTGCGTCGGGAGGAACAATGAACCTGATTTCAAGCATGCTCGTGCTGCTGTGCCTGACCGTTCATTCCTCTGTATGGGCTCAAAGTGTGGAACCCGATGAATCTGTATCGCTCGTATTTGTTGGCGACATCATGCTGGCCGATACGCCCGGCAAAGTGATCAAACGAGGACAAGACCCTTTTTCTGCCTTCGCTGACATCTTTAAATCCGCTGATATCCGAGTTGGCAATCTCGAATGCGTTGTGGCAACGACAGGGACGCCAGAAGAAGGCAAACCGTACACCTTTCGGGCGCATCCGCGCAGCCTGAAATATCTGAAGCGCCATTTCGATGCCGTAAGCCTGGCAAATAACCATTCCGGGGACTTTGGTCCGGAAGCATTCGCAGAAATGCTGGGCTTGCTGAAGAGGGAAAAGATTGCATATTTTGGCGGAGGTGCCGATCTCTCCGAAGCGCATGCTCCCTTGATTATCGAACGTAAGGGGCTGCGCATTGCGCTGCTCGGTTATAACGAATTCTTTCCACGCAGCTTCGAGGCCGATGCAGACAAGCCCGGCATCGCCTGGAGCGAAGATGAACAGGTTCGTTACGACATTATCGCCGCGCGCAAGAATTACCGCGCCGACCTGGTAATTCCGTTCATGCATTGGGGCTTGGAGCATGAACCGAGATCGAGCACGCGGCAGCGCACCCTGGCGCGCCTGATGATCGACGCAGGGGCCGATGCGGTAGTAGGCGGACATCCCCATGTGACCCAGGATATCGAGCAATACAAGGACAAGCCCATTATTTACAGCCTGGGCAATTTCGTATTCGACGGTTTTTCCGATATCGAAAATAATACCGGATGGCTGCTGCGCATGGAACTGGACCCAAAGGGGGTCCAGAGCTGGCGTATCGCGATTGCAAAGATCGACCGGGAAGGCGTGCCCACGCCTGCAAGGAACAAGCCTCAGACGTGCTGGGCCCGTGGCACCGTCGAAGCCGCCCCATGTAAATGATCTGATACGGGCAGTGAGGAAGGCCCGCGGACAGTAAGCGAAACGACCGCCAAATGTCCCGTCCGGAATTGAGGGACAGATCAACCTGCAATGGCACTACACATTCATCAATCGCGACAATGACGCCTGCGAATGCGAGGGCACTTCACGCCCACCATCTTGTTAGGATTGTGGCAGTGGCACCGGTTCATATCCGTACACACCAGGGCGTTAGCGCCATGAGAGCCGCTATCAATAGTGACCGTTATAATTCTTCAGGTCGAGATACCACTTGCCTAATGAATCGCAGACCTTGCCAAATGCTGTAGCACGTTCTGATGCTACTTTAACTAATGCTTGCGCTTGCTTACTCAGGGCTTCAGACATAATGATGGCCTTTCTTTTCTCACACTACGATATAGAAAGTGTAGGAAACCAGTCTTCATAATTCCAATTTATATCTGTGATGTGCGCTATTCATTAAACAAATTTCTTTGCGCTTTACCTTCCTTCTCTCTATAGTTTTTCCGGCAAATATTTCACCGGACCGGTACCGATGACATGGACGGTCTGGGTGCCTTCATGTAGTTCACCGCCACCTTCCACGCTGCATCGAAAATGATGCCCCGGATCCAGGCACTAGTCATTCGTTACCCGAACCAGTACCGTTAATTCTTCAGAGATTGATCCGCATTACGTATGACTGCGCTTCAACTATGACTTGGAGAATGTTGCCGTGAAACTTATTTAACAGAATCCGCCAGTAGCCGGCATCGGTGTTGTACCGTGTTTAACTGTTAATTGGCATTTTGCAATATCTGATAAGTTGGAATTGTTTATCGAGGTGACCGCTAAATGAGGCAAGAAGAAACACAATCCTAGTTCAACGCACAATTGCACCGCCCCAAGGAGCCGGGCAGCGGCGCTTCATGGGGTTTCGTAGTTCTGCCTACAGAAGTGAGCGCGAAGCTGCCGAGGCGTGGTCGCACCACAGTAGATGGGACCATTAACGGTCAGGGCTTCAGGGCCATGCTCGAACCGGATGGCAAAAAAGTCACTGGCTGCGGATCGATAAAGCACTATTTGAAGCGGCAGACATAGTAGCTCTGGGCGACATCGCACAGTTTGAAATTATGCCCGTGGAGCTGGAGCCTGAACCGGACGTGCCCGCAGACCTACGTGAGGCTTTAGAAGCCTCCCCGGAATCTCGGACCACTTGGAACGGCACCACTACGATTGCTCGCCTCGGCTGGATTCATTGGATTGCTTCTGCCAAGCAGGAAAAAACGCGCAAGAAGCGGATCAATGACGCTTGCGAGATGCTTGCATTGGGAGAAAAGAGAGTTTGCTGTTTTGATCCATCGGGTTACTACAGCAAAGCTTTCAGTACACCGCAGATTGCAGATGAGTACATCAGGATGCGGTACAAGACAGGTCTGGCGAATCGCCTGGGAAAGTTTGGTACTGCAGCCGTTTTCCTTCCCAAGGATAACTGCGGCTTCCAAGGCCATTAAGCTCCGTATTAAACCTCTGTTATAGGTCGGAAGTAGACATTCGTCGCGCAAGCCTCATCCAGATAAACATGCATTCCTCTTTAATAGAAGCAGGTTTTTCTTTTCTCTGGATTTATCCGGAGAGATCGGGAGCACTAATTAAGTCATCCCAATTGAAAAATTGGGATGACAGTTGCACTCACTTTGGCACACGACGCAAACATATACCGCACTTATCCGCCGGAATAACTCAAGTAAGCTAAAGTCTCGTTTTCCTATAGGTGGTGATACCCGATATCCGAGCGTACCTTCCCACGAAATACCCAGTATGACCAGAAGACGTACAAGAGGATCACCGGCAGCAGGAACATGGTTCCGACAATCAGGAACTGCTGGGACATCGGAGCAGTGGCGGCATCCCACAAGGTGACGGAAGGCGGCGCGACATAGGGCCACAGCGAAATGATCAAGCCGATGAAGGAGATGAAGAACAGACCCATGGCGCAGAGGAAGGGCAAAACTTCCCTTTCCTTGCGCAAGGAATACCACAACAGCCAGGCGATGGCCGCAGTCAGAATCGGCACCGGGGAAAAATAGAAAATATTCGGCATGCTGAGCCAGCGGTCGGCGATGCGTGCATCGACCATCGGCGTCCAGATGCTGACCATGGCAATGAAGAGCAAAATGCCGACCAGGGTAATGTTGGCCGCGCGCCGGGCCCACTGCTGCAGGTCGCCCTGCGTTTTCATGTACAGCCAGGTCGCTCCCAGAAGACTGTAGCCCACCACCAGGCCAAGTCCTGTCAGGAGCGGAAAAGGCGCAATCCAGTCCCAGCTCGTGCCGGAGAACGAACGGCCTTCGACGGGGAAGCCTTCAATGAAATTGCCAAGCACCACGCCCTGCGCGAGCGTCGCCAGCAGCGAACCGTAACTGAAGGCCCGGTCCCATATCCATTTTCGTGCGTTCGGCACATCGCGGAACTCGAATGCGACGCCGCGAAACAGCAATCCCAGCAACATCACAAGAATCGGAAAATACACGGCCGGTATGATGATCGCGAAGGCCAGAGGGAACACCGCAAGCAGTCCTCCGCCGCCGAGTATCAGCCAGGTTTCATTGAAGTCCCAGATCGGCGCGACCGACGCGACCATCAGATCGCGATCCTCCTGCGGCTTGCGGAACAGGAATAGAATGCCCACGCCCAAGTCGAAGCCGTCCAGCAGTACATACATCAATACCGCAATGGCAAGGATCACTGCCCATAATGGTACGAGGTCAAGGGACATCGGGAGCTCCTGTACAAGTAGTCAAGGCAATAACGTTATTCCCTACATCTCAGAATGGAACTGCAACGCTTGTCATCGGATAGGTCCGAATGGAGAAGCGTCGGTTGGTCCTGCATCCGGGCGGATATTCATGGCTTTATCAGTCGAGTCGGTTATCGCCGAAAGCGGCCGCTTGGGATGCGCCTTGGTGCCGAATTCTTCTGCCTCCTCTGCCTTTGCCGGTCCGATCAGCACCAGCCGCCGCAAAAGAATCAGGCCGCCGCCGAAAATAAACAGATAGGAAATGACATAACCGGCAAGCGAAATCGCCACGTCGCTGCCTGTCAGCGACGGCGTGACTGCATGCTCGGTGCGCATCAGGCCGTAGACAACCCAGGGCTGGCGCCCGACCTCGGTCGTGGTCCAGCCCGCCAGCACGGCAATGAAGCCTGCGCATCCGCTCCATGTGCAAAGCCGCAGGTACCACGGCGTCGTGAAGAGTTTGCCTGCCTTCCATAAAATCAGGCCGGTGATCACGATGAGCAGCATGAGGACTCCGATGCCGACCATGATGCGGAATGCAAAGTAGACGATTGCCACCGGGGGACGGTCCTCCTTCGCCCACTCCTTCAGTCCCTTTACTTCGCCGTCCCACTCATGCGTCAGGTAAAGACTTGCGAGCTTGGGAATTGCAATCTCGAAATGATTTTTCTCGGCTTCCTGGTCCGGTATAGCAAACAGCGATGCGGCAACGCCTCTTCCGGTCTCCCATAACCCTTCCATTGCCGCCACCTTGGCGGGCTGGTGCTTCAGGCTGTTGAGGCCGTGCAGGTCGCCGATGACGATCTGCAAAGGCACCATGATGGCAAGGAACAGCAGCGACATCCTGACCATGATCCTGCTCTCCTCCACGGAGCGGTTGCGCCGTAGATAGTAAGCACCGACCGCCAGGATGACGAATGCGGTCGTGACCAGGAATGCGCTGACCGTATGCGTAAGCCGGTAAGGGAAGGATGGCGTAAAAATAATCTCGAACATGCTGGTCGGAAAAAACCGGCCGTCGTTGATTTCAAAACCGGCAGGAGTCTGCATCCAGCTGTTGACTGCAAGAATCCAGAACGAGGACATCACAGTGCCCAACGCAACCATCACGGCGGAAAGCGCGTGCGCCCATTGCGGCACCAGCTTCCTGCCGAAAAGCAAAACGCCGAGAAAGGCCGCTTCAAGGAAGAAGGCGGTGATGACCTCATAGGCAAGGAGAGAGCCGATTACATTCGACGTCGCATCGGAAAACCGGCTCCAGTTGGTGCCGAACTGAAACGGCATCACGATGCCGGATACGACTCCCATGCCGAACGAAATCGCAAAGATCTTGATCCAGAAAGCGGAGAGGCGCCGTATGGTTTCATCTTTGCCCAGCCAATAGCGTATCTCGAGTGTGGCGACATAACATGCCAGGCCCACTGTGAATGCAGGAAGGAGGATATGGAAGGCAACGACCCACGCGAACTGAATCCGTGAAAGAAGCAAGGCATCCAAAGATGAACCCTCCTTTGCTTATTGTGAATGCCCTCAATTTTTTATTATGAGAACAGGAGCGAGCCATATCGCGGTATGCATCGTCAGGTATGGCCGCGACTCCGACCGGAAAATTCCGCGGCGGATAGTGATCTCAATCAAATGAAACGCATGTACCCGGATTCCGGACGTCATTCGCCGGATAAACTCGGCATGCAAACGCAAAAACGGAAGGGGGTTGCGGGCTCTTATTTGGCAAGGAACATTGAATGCATGGAAATGTGCCTGCCATTTTGCGCTGGCCTGCCCGCTCTTTCGCTCACACGCCACTGCTTTAACGGAGAAGAATGAAAGTTTCCACGTCCACCGTCCTCGACAATGGCTCCAGTATTCTTCTGATGCTGGAGCCGTCGGAAGAGCTGCTTTCAGAGCAGGCACGGATAGTTTCGCTTCTCCCTGAACAGGTTCCCGTCAAGGAACTGCATGTGACGCTCATGCGCTCCGCAGGTTCGGCAAAAGCCTTTCCCTCTCCACCGCCTTTTGTCGAATTCGATAACGAGGCCTGTCTGGTCACGGACGGAAGCAAAACTTCGGTTTATCTGCGCGCAACGGAAGCTTCCCAGTCAGCATTGGCCGACTACGTCGCGAGTATCGAAGAATTGCTTGGAGTCGACGGACTGCAGAACAAGGCTCGCATTTTCCATGTCAGTTTGAGCAATCGCGCCGGCCCGCCGGGCGAATCCGTCGCCAATGTATGGGAATACCAAGCAATTCCTGTCCGATGAAACGTCCCCATCGCTTCGGCTTGGCCATGGGCATTGGGATGCAATACGGTCCAACGCGTTCATCCGGCGCACTTCTTCCTGAAATAAAGCCAAGCGGAACAAGCACTGGCATTCTTTGTTCATAATTTCAAATGGATGAAAATTTTTCCTCGGCATTAGTGATCCTGCTGCTGGTGCTCGATCCGCTCGGTAACGTGCCTATGGTGCTGACACTGTTAAAGAACGTGCCCCTGGACAAGCGTCCCAGGCTGATCATGCTTGAATGCCTGATCGCCTTTTCCGCGCTTCTTGTCTTCATGCTGACCGGAAGAGCGTTCCTGGATCTGATCCATTTGTCCGAACGCTCATTGCAGGTGGCGGGCGGCGTCATCCTGTTCATGGTTGCCGTGCGCATGGTGTTTCCCGGCACGACCGGAGTATTCGGGGACCTGGGCGACCGGCCGCCCTGGATTTTTCCGCTTGCGATTCCGCTGATTGCCGGTCCTTCGGCCATGGCGACCGTACTGCTGATGGCCTCAAGACAGCCGGAGCGCATGCCGGAATGGATAGCCGCGCTGGTCTGCGCAATGCTGATTACGACGATCATCCTGCTCGCCGGAGGCTGGCTGCTGCGCATGCTGGGAGAGGCGGCACTGAGCGCCATTGAAAAGCTGATGGGCCTGATATTGACGGCTGTGGCGGTCGAGATGGTCCTGGCGGGAATACATCAATACTTTATTGATCGGTGAAGAATGCCGATTGATAAAGAAGCGGCATCGCTCACTCGCCGAGAGTTGACAAACAATCGATAAATGTCGGGAAGATTGAGGCTCCTCTCCGAAATCTTATCGAACCGGAAATAAAAAACGCCTTAACTCGTCTATCGAATTAAAGCGCTTTTATGAGGACTATGGAGATTTACTGGTGCCGCTGACCGGAATCGAACTGGTGACCTTCGCATTACGAATGCGCTGCTCTACCGACTGAGCTACAGCGGCTACACCCTGAAATCTCTGCATTTTCCGCTGTTTGTTGAACCGGCGAAAATTGCAAGACGCGTATTCTATCAAAAATCGTTGCCGCCCACTAGCATGGCGGCATGATTTCCCGATTCGACGGTGTTATTCAGAAATTTCTAGGTATTGTGGTACTGGGTAACGCGTTCTACCTCATTCTTCGAGCCGATGAATACCGCAACGCGCTGATGCAGCTTATCCGGCTGGATATCCATGATGCGCTGCTTGCCGTCGGTGGCTGCGCCGCCGGCCTGCTCGATCACGAAAGCCATCGGATTGGCTTCATACATCAGGCGCAGCTTGCCTGGCTTGTCCGGTTCGCGCGCATCGGCCGGATACATGAAGATACCGCCGCGGGTCAGGATGCGATGCAGGTCCGCCACCATCGAGGCGATCCAGCGCATATTGAAATCCTTGCCACGCGGACCGGTCTGGCCGGCCAGCAGTTCATCGACATAACGCTTGACCGGCGGATACCAGTGGCGGGCATTGGAAGCGTTGATGGAGAATTCACTGGTGTCATCCGGAATGTGCATGTCGCGTTCGGTCATGATCCAGGATCCCATTTCGCGGTCGAGGGTAAAGCCTTGCACACCATTGCCGGTTGTGAATACCAGCATAGTCTGCGGACCGTAGATCGCGTAACCGGCGGCAACCTGCTTGCTGCCGGGCTGCAAGAAATCTTTCTCGGTCGGATTCTTCATGCCTTCCGGCGCTTTCAGCACGGAAAAGATGGTGCCGATGGTGACGTTGACATCGATGTTGCTGGAGCCGTCCAGCGGATCGAACAGCAGGAGGTATTCTCCCATCGGGTAGCGGTTGGGAATCGGATAGATGGCTTCCATTTCCTCCGATGCAATTGCGGCCAGATGCCCGCCCCATTCGTTCGCCAGCAGCAGGATCTCGTTTGAAATCACGTCCAGCTTTTTTTGCACCTCGCCCTGCACGTTTTCACTGCCGGCACTTCCCATCACGTCGCCCAGTTCGCCCTTCCCTACTGCATGGCTGATCGTCTTGCATGCGCGCGCAACCACTTCAATCAATAATCTCAGTTCAGCGGGAATAGTATTGTGGAGGCGCTGTTCTTCGACCAGATGCTGGGTGAGGCTGATACGTTTCATAGACTTCCTTCTATCGATAATTAATATTTTTTAGTTTTCTAGTGCCTTGGTAACGATTTCCAAGACGTCTTTCGACAGCTTCTTGGTGCGGGCAACCTGTTCCAGAGCCGGACGCATTTTCGCCTGCAGCTCCGGCGTGTATTTGCGCCAGCGTTCCAGGCTGCGAGCAAGACGTGCAGCCACTTGCGGATTGATCGCATTCAACGCAATGACCTGCTCGGCCCAGAATGCGTAGCCGCTGCCGTCCGGCGCATGAAACTGCGCGGGATTGCCGTTGCAGAAGCTGAAAATCAGGCTACGCGCGCGGTTTGGGTTTTTCAACGTGAACGCGGGATGGCGCATCAGCTTGCGCACTGCCGCCACGTCGGTGGCGCGTGCCATGCCTTGCAGCATGAACCATTTGTCGACAACCAGCGCTTCACGCTCGAACTCGGTATAGAAATGCTCAAGCGCAGCAGCCTTACCGGGCGCACTGCTGTTGACCAGCGCAGCCAATGCAGCGACGCGATCGGTCATGTTGCCTGCGTTATCGTATTGTTCCTGAGCCAATTCATGGGCCGCCGCATCATCCAGTTCGCACAGGTAGGACAATGCCGTATTTTTCAAGCCGCGCCGTCCGGCAGAGCGCGCATCCGGGCTGTACGGCTCCGGCGTCTGGTTGGCATGGTAGGTCGCCAGCCAGTCTTCACGCAGATTTTCTGCCAGGACCTTGCGCAACGAAACGCGGGCACGGTGGATGGCTTGCGGATCAATGACTTCCAGCTGGTCCGCCAGAAGCGACTCGGACGGCAAGGTCAATGCCAGTTCACGGAAAGCCGGCTCCAGCGATGTATCGTTCAAGGTCTTGTGAAAAGCCTGTCCAAGTCCTGCTTCATCTGCAGTATCACCGGATGTGCCACTACCCTGCGAAGAGGTTGCCAGCGCAAGCAAGTGACGGCTTGCCAGTCGCTGTCCTGCTTCCCAGCGATTGAAGGGATCGCTGTCATGCGCCATCAGGAATGCGAGTTCGTCGTCGGAATATTCAAACTCCAGAATCACCGGCGCAGAGAAGTCGCGCAGCAGAGAAGGAATCGGCTTTTCCGTTACCCGGTTGAAGCGGAAGGTCTGCCGCGCCTGCGTCAGTTCCAGCACGATGGTTCCCTGGCCGTGAATGTTTTCCTGCGGCGCGCCATCCAGATGCAGCGGAATGTCATGCCCGTTCGGGCCGACCAGGCCGACAGCGACCGGGATATGGAAGGGCAGCTTGCGTTCCTGGTCCGGAGTAGGCGGGCAGGATTGCGACAGTGTCAGTTCAAATGTGTGCGCTTCGCTGTCGTAGCGTGTTTCCGCTTTCACGCGCGGCGTGCCGGCCTGACTGTACCAGCGCTCGAATTGGGTAAGGTCGCGATCATTGGCGTCGGCCATGGCAGCGCGAAAATCGTCGCAGGTCACTGCCTGGCCGTCATGCCGTGCGAAATACAGGTCCATTCCCCTGCGGAAGCCCTCTCGGCCCAGCAGCGTCTGGTACATCCGCACCACTTCCGAGCCTTTTTCATAGACAGTGACGGTATAGAAATTGTTGATCTCGACATAAGAATCGGGCCGTACCGGATGGGCCATCGGACCTGCGTCCTCGGGAAACTGCGCCTGCCGCAGCACGCGCACGTCTTCGATGCGCTTGCAGGCACGCCCGCTGGCGGTACCGATCATGTCGGCCGAGAATTCCTGGTCGCGGAATACCGTCAGCCCTTCCTTCAATGAGAGCTGGAACCAGTCGCGGCACGTCACACGGTTGCCGGTCCAGTTATGGAAGTATTCATGGCCGACGACGGCTTCGATGTTTGCATAGTCGGTGTCGGTGGCAATGCGCGGATTGGCAAGCACGAACTTTGTGTTGAATATATTCAAGCCTTTGTTTTCCATCGCACCCATATTGAAATCGCCCACCGCCACGATCATGAAGCGGTCCAGGTCGAGTTCCAGTCCGAAACGCTCTTCATCCCAGCGGATGCTGTTTTTCAGGGAATCCATCGCATGCTGCGTTTTGTCCAGGTTGCCTTCTTCCACCCAGACTTGCAGCAACGCGTCGCGGCCATCCTCCAGCCGGAATTTTTCTTCCTGGCATACAAGATTGCCTGCTACCAGCGCAAACAAATATGAAGGCTTGTTGAACGGGTCTTCCCATAGCGCGTAATGGCGTCCGTCGCCCAAGTCTCCTTCTTCGATCAAGTTGCCATTGGACAGCAATACCGGATACTTTTTCTTGTCGGCGCGCAACATTACTTTATATTTCGCCATAACGTCGGGACGATCAGGGAAATAAGTGATCTTGCGGAAACCTTCCGCCTCGCATTGGGTAAAGAAATTCCCATTCGAGACATACAAGCCCATCAGCGAAGTATTTTGCTCCGGCTGAATGGCGGTTTCGATGTCCACCGATGCCTGATCGGGCATGTTTGGGATCTGCAGGAGTCCGTTGCCTAGCTGATAATCGCCGCTTGCCAGCCGTTTTCCGTTAATCTGGAGTTGCACCAGCTCCACGGATTCGCCGCACAGCACCAGTGTGTTGGTTCGTCCTTCCGGATTGCGCCTGACGGTCAGGCGTGTTGCGACACGGGTCAATGCCGGATCCAGATCGAAACCCATTTCGACCGTCTCGACCCAATAGGCCGGCGGAACATAATCATGACGGTAAATAGTTGGCGAAGTATCGGTGCGCATATCGACCTATCTAAAAAGAAGTCTTGCAAGAGCGACATTTTACCAATGGCGGCTCTGGCAGAATGAATTTTGTCAAAGAGCTTTGATTTGACACTATAACGGTAAATGCAATCCGCGTTTTAAGCTGAACCCAGGCTGTTCCGGATCCCTCTTATGGAGAGTGCATGCCACCCCTTGCGCTACGGATGCGAACTGGCAGGAAAATGGATTGTGCCATTACAAAATCTAACACCGCGCATGATAAAAGCGCTTACGATATCAATTCAAGCGAGGAGAAATATTGTGCGTTACTGGGTCCGACTTTTCATTCTGATGTCTTGTGTCGTGTTGAGCGCGTGCTCCACGATGATCCAAAGCGAAGTGACCGCCTTCCATGATTGGCCGAAAGATTTGCAGGACAAGTCTTACGCCTTTGCCCAGACCAGGGAACAGGAAAACAATCTCGAATACCGCAACTACCAGAATCTCCTGCGTGCCGAACTGCAACGGCTCGGATTCGTCGAACACGGCAGCGCTCCGCCGGCCAGGCTGAAGGTTTCAATGGAATACCATATGGATGCACGCGATGTACGGGAGGTGCAGCCCGTAGCGGTGGATCCGTGGTACGGCCCCGGATTTTATGGACCTTACTGGCCGCATTACGGCTATTACCATCCGTTTTACTACCCGTACTGGTACGGCGCGCCCATGATCGAGTATCGGGAAAACCGCTATCGCTTGTTCTCGCGCCGACTGCAAATCGGTATCACGCGCGCATCTGACGGAAAGAAACTCTATGACGTCACGGTGAACAGCGAAGGAACAAACGGTTCTCTGGCTGCGGTCATGCCCTATATGATCCGCAGTGCATTTGCGGAGTTTCCCGGTCCAAGCGGCGTGCCACGCAAAATTTCTCTCAAGATGGAAGATTAGAGCAGATTCCGTCTGGCTGCCCGACGCTGCCAATCGGATTGGAGCCGAACGAATTACATGCGGAATAAGAGCGATGATCCGTCATGGCGGGAGCATGACGAGATGTCCGGCATACAGGCTGCGCCGTCAAACCAGAATCAGTCCACGGTGCTGCGAGCTTACTGTTCAGGATCGAGCACTACGTTTAATGCCCGCTCGACAATCGAATCGACTTGTACCAGGCTGGCACTGCGGTCACGCAGTGACTTTGCCAGTTCTTCGACCGTAAACAAGGACGGTTCTTCGCCCTGCCTGTTGGTGAAAATAAAGCGCGTACGCTGAGGACTGATCCATGCCAGCTTGAGCCGCGCCACGCCGCCATTGTTTCGGGAGAACTCCAGCCAGCTTCCCTCATCGAGTCCGTTTACCATTTGCAGGAATTCGTCCTGGATTTTCCCCCTGGATTCGGCGGCTTGGCGACGCATGCGGCGCGAGCTGGCTTTTTCCGCGATATTTACGGCAATTTCGACCTGATGGCGCGAAGAGGCTTCGGGTTGCATGCGTACGATTGCCGCATGCCGCTCGGCCAGGGTTGAGAAGAAGGTGACGCGCTCCGGCTCATGCCATTTGATTGCATTCAGCCAGGCATTGAGCATGGCGAGAATCGAAGGCAGGCGGCTGATCAATTCCTTCCTCTGCTCCGGGCTGGCTTTCGGCTTGACGCTCCAGATCAGGTCGTCCATGGTCCTGAGCGCCTTGGCCAGCACATCCGGCTTTTTGTCCTTGCTGCTGTGCGCCAAAGTGAGGATACGCACCCATTGGGTTTCCAGAAAGGCCTCGACGAAGCTGGCCACTTCACCGGTCTCGAGCCGGGCGGCGATATCGTTTTCGGCGGCTTCCTTTGCCTTGCCGATTTTTTCCTGCCGCAGCGCTTCGGCGATGGGCGTGGCAAGAAAGTCCTGGCTTTGCTTGTCTCCCGTATCCAGCAGCGACTCGATGCCGGACACCGCATCGTCAAACAGGCTCATCTGCTGGTCGAATTCCTTTTGCACACGTCCGACGATCTGCTCGATCATTTTATAGAGCGGATCGTCGTAGCCTTTCTGGCGGTCGAGTGCCAGCGAGCATTTGGCCAGCGTATCCACCAGTCGCCGTGCCGGGTGATCGTCCTTCACGAAAAACTTTTTGTCGAGCAGCGCCGCTTTCAGCAAAGGAATCTGCAGCTGGCCCATCAGTTTTTTGATTTCGGACGGAATGCTTTTTTCCTGGAACACGAAGTCCAGAATATTGGCCAGAAGCTCGATCGTATTTTCATCGACTGCTGTCAGCATGCCGGGTGGCGCCTGCTCTTTCACCTTGCGCAGTGTAGCAGCGCTTTGCGGCACCGGATCGAGCTGGCCGTCCATTTCCATCCGGTCGATCTGGCTTTGCAGATTGTTCAGGTAGACGAACATGCGCGGACCGACCTTGACGCTGATGGTATTGGCATTCCAGTTGCCGCCGCCCTCGGTCAGAGAAAACAGATCGGGTACATTTAGATCGTCCGCAGCGGCATCGCCGCCCGATTTTTTCTTGCCCGCCGAAAGCAGCCAGTCGCGCACCTTGTTGTACTTGGATTGATCGCGTTTTTCCACCTTCGGAGGCGGAAGGCCGACCTTGTTCTCGGCTTTTTTCTTGCGATAGGCTTCGGTCAAGTCCGGCAGGATGCTGCGTTCGACCAATGCTTCGTTCAATTGCCCGAAAATCGCATTCAGCGGCAGGAACAGCTCGGGCCCCAACTGATGCAGCATGACCCGGTGCGACTCAGGGGCGGGATCGATCTTGCGCCAGGCCTGATAGATTGCCTCCACAAAGACCTGTGGCCGGAACGGGTTTTCGGCAGTGGTCGTTTCCTCGCGGCCGAGTATCCAGCCGATCCTGAGGTTGAGCGCGCTCAGCGTGTCCCCCAGCGCAAGTTCCAGGGATTGCGCGACATTGCCGAGCAAAACCTTGTTTTCCATTTCTTCGAAAGTGACCAGCGACAGGTCGGAATTGTCGTGTTGCTGCATGCCGATCTTATTCTGCTCGATCAGGCGGATTTCACGGGCCAGCAATTCATCCAGTTCCTGGACAAAATTCTTCTGGAATGCACTGAAGTTCTTGCGCAGGTAATTGAAGCCATTGAAGCTTAATTCCGCTTCGGTTGGTTTTACGGACTGCTCCGACAGATGCAATAAAGCTTGCGCCAGGCGTTCCGAGAAATCGTCAATCTTCTCTGCGCACAATACCGTTACGAGAGAAACCAGGTTTTGAAAAAGCGCATTCCGGGAAGAAGCGGTGAGCTTTTTTCCGGAAGCGGTGTTCTTGAATGGAAGAGAAACCATAGAGGCAACCAATATATTGGCCGTAGTTGACTGATTCTACGGCGCAACATTCTGGAAAGCAATTTGATTCGGCTTCTATGTGTTTATATCCGTTACAGATTGTAACTTTGTAAATTATTGCATTTTATGCAATTTCGTCATGTCCGGACTGAATCGGTTTCCGAAAAGAATTTCCGGCTAAGTGGAAAAATAGGCCTCTGAGACAATTGCAATAATCG
Source organism: Keguizhuia sedimenti (assembly GCA_030715135.1). GTDB lineage: Bacteria > Pseudomonadota > Gammaproteobacteria > Burkholderiales > Burkholderiaceae_D > Keguizhuia > Keguizhuia sedimenti. Next base: position 99,000 of record JAUYVH010000005.1, read on the forward strand.
CAATCAGCCCGACCGCACCGGCCAGCAGAAGCAGCAATCGTCCGAACTTGAGCGGAGCGTCGGTTCCTGCCGGTTGCTCTTCCGGATGATCCATCGGATTATCCGGAACTGGTTTTTGCGTATCGTTCAATCCCGTTTCCTTGCAAAGCGACTGGAATCCGCGCCCTGTTTTCTATTAATCCCTGCTTGAATTTCCTTGCTTAAAACGTGCCAGGATATGCGCCTCCATCGAGCAGGATATTCTGACCGGTCATGTAGCCGGCATGGACGCTGCACAGAAAAGCACAGGCTGCACCGAACTCCGCAGCAGTGCCGAACCGCTGCGCAGGATTGCTTTTCATCCGGGATTCGCGCAATGAATCCACATTCTTGCCGGTGGATTTTGCTGCAGACTCCAGCAATGACTTCATGCGGTCCGTGTCGAAGGGGCCGGGCAGCAGATTGTTGATCGTCACGTTATGCGCGACGGTTTTGCGCGCCAGTCCGGCAACAAAGCCGGTCAAACCCGACCTTGCGCCGTTCGATAATCCCAGTACGTCGATCGGCGCTTTCACCGCGGCGGACGTGATGTTCACGATACGGCCGAAACGGCGCGCAATCATGCCGTCCACCGTCGCCTTGATGAGTTCAATCGGTGTCAGCATATTGGCGTCGAGTGCCGCAATCCAGTCGTCCCGGTTCCAATCGCGGAAATCACCCGGCGGAGGACCGCCCGCATTGGTGACCAGCATATCCGGATCGGGACAGGCAGCCAGCGCGGCGGCGCGCCCCTCTTCCGTGGTGATGTCGCAGGCAACTGCCGTAATCCGCACGGCATTGTTGACGGCTTGCCGGATTTCCTCTGCTGTCGCTTCCAAGGTTGATGCGGTACGCGCAACCAGCGTTATGTGCACGCCCTCCTTTGCCAGCGCCTCGGCGCATCCTCGCCCCAGGCCTTTGCTTGCTCCGCAGACCAGCGCACGCCGGCCTCCAATTCCCATATCCATGTTGCCTCCTATATCTTTTTACGCGATAAAAGATAGATGCCGCCCAAAACCAGCGCCGTGCCAAGCAGTTGAATCACCGTGACAGGCTCGCCCAGAATTACCGCTCCCAGAAAAAGCGTGGAAACCGGCCCTATCATGCCGGCTTGCGATGCCGACGGCGCGCCGATACGCGAGACCGCAATCATGGTCATGAACACCGGCAGCACCGTGCAAAACAGCGCGTTGATCACGGAAAGTCCATACACCTGCCAGGGCTGGATCAGCATACTGACCGGATGTACCAGAAAAAATTGCACAATGCATGCCACACTCGATACGCACATCGCGTAAGCAACCAGGCGCATGGCGCCTACTCTCAGCACCAGCTCTCCGGAAAGCAAGAGATATATCGCATAGGAAATGGCACTGCCTAACACCAGCATGGTACCCAGCGTGACATTCGGACCGCCGGCTTGTGCATCATGGGCGAACACCAGGACAATGCCGGAATAAGATGTCACCAGCGCCAGCCATTCGCGAGTGCCGATTTTCTTGTCGAGAAAATAGACCGACATCAGCAGCACAAAAGTCGGCGTCAGAAACAGGATAAGCCTTTCCAGGCCGGCCGAGATGTACTGCAAGCCCAGGAAATCAAGAAAGCTCGACAGGTAATAACCCAGCAAACCCAGCACCACGATTCTGACGCCGTCCCTTTTATCCATCGGCCGTGAGGAACTGCTTTTCCAGTATGCGACCGCTGCGAATACCGGCAGGGAAAACAGCATGCGGAATGTAATCAAGGTGACCGCATCCACTTGATAACGGTAGATCAGCTTGGCGACGATGGCCTTGGCCGAAAAGAGGATGGCGCCGCCGATTCCGATCCACAATCCAATCAGGAAGTGTTTTTTCGAATCGGCCTCTTTCACGGTGTCTGCCATCATGCAAAGGGCGAAGTCGGTCGTCCGGCCGGCTTCGTGGACAGGCATGCGCAATGCTGCATGCGAACCAGAGAAAAAAGACAGCGCATAAGAATCATGCAGCCGTTTACTTTTTCATGATCGAACCAAGAACTCCGCGCACGATCGCGCGCCCGACCTGCGAGCCGACACTGCGGGCTACGGATTTTGCTACCGCTTCCACGATGGTGTCCTTGCGCCGCGCATTGCCGCCGCCGAACAATCCGCCGAGAGCATCGCCAAAACCTCCGCCAACGGAAGTTTCTCGCTGAGCGGCTTGCCCCCTTTCGGAGGATCTTCCGGAGACGGATTCGGCGGTAGCCGCCTTTTCCGCCACCCTGCCCTTGAGATGTTCATATGCCGAATGGCGGTCTTCGGTCTTCTCGTAAATACCGGCCACGATCGAATTGGCGATGATGCGCCGCCGCTCGGCCTCATCGATGGGTCCGATCTGCGACGCAGGCGGCAGTACATAAGCGTGCTCGACCATGTTGGGCCGGCCCTTTTCGTCGAGAAAGGAAATAAGTGCTTCGCCGACAGCGAGCTCGGTAATGACTTTTGCGGTGTCGAGATTGGGATTCGGGCGGAAGGTTTCCGCCGCCGCCTGTACCGCTTTCTGGTCGCGGGGCGTATAGGCGCGCAAGGCATGCTGGATACGGTTACCCAACTGCCCGAGCACCGCATCCGGGATATCGAGCGGATTTTGCGTGACGAAGTAGACGCCGCCCCCTTTGGAACGGATCAGGCGCACGACCTGCTCGATTTTCTGCAGCAGCGGCTTGGGCGCTTCATCGAACAGCAGGTGGGCTTCGTCGAAGAAAAATACCAGCTTCGGTTTATCCAGGTCGCCGACTTCGGGCAGTTCCTCGAACAGTTCCGACAGCATCCACAAAAGGAAAGTCGAATACAGGCGCGGTGCGTGCAGCAGCTTGTCGGCAGCGAGAATATTGACGATACCGCGCCCCTGCGCATCGGTCTGCATAAGGTCGGCGATATTGAGCATCGGTTCGCCGAAAAACTGGTCGCCGCCCTGTTCTTCAATGCCGATCAGTCCACGCTGGATCGCGCCGATGCTGGCAGCTGAAATATTCCCGTATTCCGTCTTGAACTGCGCGGCGTTGTCGCCCACATGCTGCAGCATGGTGCGCAAATCCTTGGTATCCAGCAACAACAAACCATTGTCATCAGCAATCTTGAAAACCAGTTGCAGCACGCCTTCCTGGGTCTCGTTGAGATTGAGCATGCGCGCCAGCAAAAGCGGGCCGAGATCCGAAATCGTGGCGCGTACCGGGTGCCCCTGTTCCCCGAATACATCCCAGAAAGTGACTGGGCACGCTTCCCATTGCGGCGGATCCATTTGCAAAAGCTTGAAACGCTCTTCCAGGCGCGGCGTCATGGCGCCGGGTTTGGCCATGCCCGACAGGTCGCCCTTCACGTCCGCCATGAAAACCGGTACTCCTATGGCGGAGAGCGCCTGCGCCAGGGTCTGCAAGCTGACGGTTTTACCGGTTCCGGTGGCCCCGGTGATGCATCCGTGCCGATTCGCCAGCTGCGGCAGAAGGACCAGTTCCTGTTGGCCGTTTTTCGCGATATGAAGTGGTTTTGCCATGTCGCTCTTTCAATTCCAAGGGGGTCTGTATGGTAGAATCGCTGTCCGATTTGAGGGCCTGACAGTGCTGATTGTAGACCGAATTGGCATTTCGATATTGACCAGGCCGTAGCTGTTATTAACTTGTCTCAGAAAGAATTGTCATGGCAGGACATAGTAAATGGGCCAACATCAAGCATAAGAAAGCTGCCACCGATGCCAAGCGCGGCAAAATCTGGACCCGCTTGATCAAGGAAATCACCGTTGCAGCACGTCTGGGCGGCGGCGACATTAACGCCAATCCACGTCTGCGTCTGGCCGTCGACAAGGCCGCCGATGCGAATATGCCCAAGGACAACGTCAATCGTGCCATCCAGCGCGGCACGGGTGGCCTGGACGGCGCCAATTACGAAGAAATCCGTTATGAAGGCTACGGCATCAACGGTGCGGCCATCATTGTGGATTGCATGACCGACAACCGGGTGCGCACTGTCGCCGAAGTCCGGCATGCTTTTTCGAAGTTTGGCGGTAACATGGGAACCGAGGGTTCGGTCGCTTTTTTGTTCAAGCATTGCGGTCAATTGCTGTATGCGCCGGGAACCGATGAAAATGCCTTGATGGAAGCGGCACTCGAAGCCGGTGCGGAAGATGTCGTGGCCGACGACGAAGGCGGATTTGAAGTGATTACCGCACCGCACGATTTTTCGACGGTCAAGGAAACGCTGGAAAAAGCAGGTTTCAAGGCGGAGATGGCGGAGATCGTCATGAAACCCGCAACAGAAACGGTGTTTACCGGAGAAGATGCCGTCAAGATGCAAAAACTGATCGATGCGCTGGAAAATCTGGACGACGTGCAGGAAGTCTATACCAACGCCATCATTGAAGAATAAAGAAGTACCGATAACAAGACCGTCGATCCCGCGAGTCGGCAGACCCTGCAGCACTACACGCTGCAGCCAAGAAGTGAAATGTATGCGCTGTGCGTAAGCAGTGCAAACCCGGAAAATTGTTTTTACTTATCTCATGAAAATTCTCGTAGTTGGTTCCGGCGGTCGTGAACATGCTCTGGCGTGGAAACTGACGCAATCGGAACGTATCCAGATGGTGTACGTTGCGCCCGGAAACGGTGGCACGGCAATGGATGCACGACTGAAAAACGTCGATATCACCGATCCTGCCTGGCTGGCACAATTCGCTTTGAAGGAAGGCATTGCATTGACCGTAGTCGGGCCGGAAGTCCCGCTGGCTGCCGGAATCGTCAATATTTTCCGCGAACATGGGTTGAAGATATTCGGCCCGACCAAGGAAGCGGCGCAACTGGAAAGCTCGAAGGATTTCGCCAAGGCCTTCATGAAGCGGCATCGCATTCCGACCGCGAGCTACCAGACCTTTTCCAGGCTTGCTGATGCGCACAAGTACATCGACCAGAAGGGCGCTCCCATTGTCATCAAGGCCGATGGCCTGGCGGCCGGCAAAGGCGTAGTCGTGGCAATGACGCTTGAAGAAGCGCACGCCGCAGCAGACATGATGCTGTCGGATAACAAGCTGGGCGACGCAGGTGCTCGCGTGGTGATCGAAGAATTCCTGGAAGGCGAAGAAGCCAGTTTCATCGTCATGGTGGACGGCAAGAACATCCTGCCTCTGGCTACCAGCCAGGACCATAAGCGTCTCAAGGACAATGATGAAGGCCCGAATACCGGCGGCATGGGCGCCTACTCGCCCGCACCGATCATCACGCCGTCGCTGCATGCGCGCGTAATGCGCGAAATCATCAACCCGACGGTCCTCGGCATGAGCAAGGACGGCATTCCATTCACCGGTTTCCTGTATGCCGGCCTGATGATCGATGCCAAGGGCAATCCGAAGACGCTGGAATTCAATTGCCGCATGGGCGACCCGGAAACACAGCCGATCATGGCGCGCCTGAAGACTGACCTGGTCGATGTAATGGAACATGCGGTCGATGGGACGCTTGACCAGGTTCACCTGGAATGGGACCGCCGCACCGCATTAGGCGTGGTCATGGCGGCAGCAGGTTATCCGGATGCGCCGCACAAGGGCGATGTCATCACCGGCATTCCGCAAGAGTCTGCCGACTGCATCACCTTCCATGCCGGCACGGCCCTGAACGGCGACAAGCTCACTACGTCCGGCGGACGCGTGTTGTGCGTGGTCGGCCTTGGCGACAGCGTCAAGCTTGCACAAAAAGCCGCTTATACCGCCGTGGACCAAATCCATTTTGAAGGCGCGCAGTTCCGCCGCGACATAGGCTGGCGCGCATTGAAGCGTCCGGGCTGATCAAGTTCCAAGATTAGCCTTAGAGTGCTGCATCCAAAGGCACAGCAGGGTAGAATTCCCGCTGTGCCTTTTTAGTAGAACTTATTTCATAAATATCTGCGTGATGCGTTCAGTCCAGAATCGGATGATGGCAAGGCGCGTGCCGCCGCGAATAGTTCTCTATTCGCAAGGGTGTAGCAGGGAATTCGGACAGCCTGCTGTCCGCCTGCGTAACGACACGAGCCTGCCAGCGAGTGTGCGCCCTGCAAGGGCGCAACACAGCCAGCGCCGATTCTGGACTGAACCCGGAGGGAAAGGCCTGGTTGGGCGCATCGCGTTGTTGCACCGCTTGCACAGGGAACCACCCTGTGCAGCGCGGCGGCGCCTAGCGCTGCATCCCAACCAGGCCTTTCGCACATGCAGCTATTTATGAAATAAGTTCTAACCTGTGAATCTATCTCATCCATCCGCCGCGGCGGTCAAAACCTACCTCACCGGCCTGCAGGCGCGCATCGTTGCAGCGCTCGAAGAGGTGGACGGCAACTCTTTCATCACCGATGCCTGGGAACGGGCCGAAGGCGGCGGGGGTATTTCGCGCTTGCTTGAAGAAGGCAATGTGTTCGAACGCGGCGGCGTCGGTTTTTCGCATGTTTTTGGAAAAAACCTGCCGCCTTCGGCCGCTGCCAACCGGCCCGAGATCGCCGGCCGCAGCTGGGAAGCGATGGGCGTGTCGCTGGTTTTGCATCCGCGCAATCCCTATGCGCCGACCGCGCACATGAACGTACGTTTCTTCACCGCCGTGGCCGAAGGCATGGCGCCGGTATGGTGGTTCGGCGGCGGCATGGACTTGACGCCGTATTACGGCTTTGAAGAAGATGCACGGCATTTCCATGCGACCTGCCGTGATGCGCTGCAACCATTCGGCGAGGACCTGCATCCGCGCTTCAAGCAATGGTGCGACGATTATTTTTATCTGAAGCACCGCAAGGAGGCGCGCGGAGTCGGCGGCATTTTCTTTGACGACTTCAATGCGCTCGGCTTCGAGCAAAGCTTTGCGATGCTGCAAAGCGTGGGTGACGGCTTCATCGATGCCTATGTGCCGCTGGTGAAGCGCCGCAAGGACATGCCGTACGGCGAACGCGAACGCGATTTCCAGCTGTACCGGCGCGGCCGCTATGTGGAATTCAATCTGGTGTGGGATCGCGGCACGCTGTTTGGCCTGCAATCCGGGGGGCGAACGGAATCGATCCTGATGTCAATGCCGCCGCTGGTGAAATGGCGCTATGACTGGCAGCCCGAACCGGGCAGCGCCGAGGCCGGACTGTATTCCGGTTTCCTCGTGCCGCGGGACTGGCTCGCGTGACACGGCCCTGCGTTGCGGTTTTAGGCGGCAGCTTCGATCCTGTGCATCGCGGACATCTTGCGCTGGCTGATTATTGCGTGAAGCTGTTTCAGCCAGATCTGCTACGCATCGTGCCGGCCGGACTACCCTGGCAAAAAGGTGGGGTGCATGTTTCGGGCGAACACCGCTTCGAAATGCTGGAACGCGCATTTGCCGGCTATCCGGTCCCGGTCATGATTGATCGCCAGGAAATCGAGCGCAGCGGCAACAGTTACACGGTCGAGACCTTGCAGTCCATACGCGCTGAAATCGGATCCGAGGCTTCGCTGGTATTTCTCATTGGCGCGGATCAGCTGAAAGGATTAAACACATGGCACCGGTGGCGTAACTTGTTGACGTTCAGCCATCTCTGCGCGGTGTCGCGTCCCGGATTTTCTCTGGACTTGTCCGGCGTGCCCAATGAAGTGGCCGAGGAATTTGTGCAACGCATGGCTACGCCGGAAGCGATGCGCAACACGTCCTGCGGCTCAACCTGCCTGGCGCCGAACCTGCAGATCGATATTTCTTCCACCGCAATCCGTCATGCTTTGCGGCAAGGAAACCAGCCGTCCGCTCTAGTTCCGCCCGCAGTGCTAGACTATATTAAACAACATCACTTCTATCAAAACTAATGGATATCAAAAAACTGCAAGCACTCGTGATCGATGGACTGGAAGACGTCAAAGCCCAGGACATCCGCGTATTCGACACGACCCACCTGACGAGCCTGTTCGACCGGCTTGCGATTGCCTCCGGCACCTCCAACCGCCAAACCAAAGCGCTTGCCGCGTCCGTGCGCGACAAGGTCAAGGAAAACGGCGGCAATATCGTCAGCATTGAAGGCGAAGACACCGGAGAATGGGTGCTGGTCGACTTGGGCGACATGATCGTGCACATCATGCAGCCGGCAATCCGCGATTACTATCGTCTCGAAGAAATCTGGGGCGAAAAGGAAGTCAAGTTCGGTGCAGCGAAGCGTACTGCAAAGCGTGCAACGGCGACAGGCGAAGCCAAGGAAACCGGTGCGAAAAAACCCGGACGCCATTTGGCAGCAAGCCAGGCCACGATCGATGACGACGAAAAACCCAGGAAAGCTCCGGCACGCAAGACCGCAGCCAAAAGAACTGCGGCAGAACCTTCTGCCCCTGCCGGTAAGCGCGTGAAGGTCACGGTAAAGAAAACTGCATCCAAAACTGCGAGCAAAACTGCCACCAAAACAGCGGCAAAAAAAGCTCCAGCCAAGCGTGCGGCGCCGAAAGCAAAAACCGCCTAAGCGCCCGGAATGCAGCTTGTCATTGCCGCGGTAGGCCACAGGATGCCGGCATGGATAGAGAACGGTTTTAACGAATATGCCAAACGCATGCCGCCCGAGTGCCGCGTTCTGCTCAAGGAAATCAAGCCTGTAGAACGCTCCGGCAGCCGCTCGGCAGAAACCGTCATGGCGCAGGAGCGCGTCAAGATCGAGGCATCGATACCGAAAGGATCGCGCATCATCGCGCTCGATGAACGAGGCAAGGATCTGACTACGGTCCAGCTCTCGCAGCATTTGCAGCAGTGGCAACAGGACGGCCGTGATGTTACATTTGTAATCGGCGGCGCTGATGGACTGGACGCAGAGTTCAAGAAGCGGGCCGATATGCTGTTGCGCATCTCGAGCCTGACTTTGCCGCATGGTATGGTACGCGTGCTGCTTGCGGAACAGTTGTACCGCGCCTGGTCGATCACGCAAAACCATCCTTATCACCGAATATAGAAACGCAGCAGAAGTAGATAAAACGAAGTAGATGAAACCCTCCGGCCAAAAAATTTACCTGGCATCCAAAAGCCCGCGCAGACGTGAATTGCTGCGCCAGATCGGCGTGGATTTCGAACTCTTGATGTTGCGGGAGGATTCCGTCAGGGGTCCGGACGTCAGCGAAATTCCACATCCGGACGAACCGTCCGAGCAGTACGTCGAACGCGTCACCCGTGAAAAGGCAGTGTGTGCCCGCCAGATCATGCTCTGGCGCCGTTTGCCGGTTCGGCCCGTCCTCACTGCCGACACCACGGTCACGATCGATGGACGCATTCTCGGAAAACCTGCAGATGTGACGGAAGCGGTAAGCATGTTGCAGTTGCTTTCCGGCCGAACCCATCAGGTGTTGACGAGCGTGGCGATCCATCATGACGACCAGACCTGGCAAACCACGCAGCGGTCGGACGTGACGTTTGCAAAAATACCCGACCGCATCATCGAATCCTACTGTACATTGCAGGAACCATACGACAAGGCCGGCGGCTATGCCGTGCAAGGTCAGGCAGCAATTTTCATTCAAAATATCGCCGGCAGCTATTCGGGCATCATGGGATTGCCCCTGTTTGAAACGGCACAATTATTACAGCAGGCCGGCATCAGGATTTTATGAGCGAAGACATTCTCATCAATATCACCCCGCAGGAAACCCGCGTCGCCCTCATCGGCCAAGGCGCCGTGCAAGAACTCCATATCGAACGTACCGCATCGCGCGGCTATGCCGGCAATGTCTATCTCGGCAAGGTCGTTCGGGTATTGCCCGGCATGCAGTCGGCATTCGTCGATATCGGCCTGGAACGCGCGGCATTCCTGCATGTGGCGGATATCTGGGAAGCACGCACCGAAGACAATCCCAACGGCACGCCCTTGCACCCTATCGAAAAGCTGCTGTTCGACGGTCAAACCATCACCGTGCAGGTGATCAAGGATCCGCTCGGCACAAAAGGTGCCCGCCTGTCCACGCAGATCTCGATTGCCGGGCGCATGCTGGTCTATCTGCCGCAGGATTCGCACATCGGCATCTCGCAACGTATTGAAAACGAGGCTGAGCGCGAGCAGTTGCGCGAACGCGTGCAAGGCATGATCGCGCCGGAAGAAAAAGGCGGGTTCATCATTCGCACCATGGCTGAAGATGCGACCGACACCGACCTGAAGACTGACATCGAATATCTGCGCAGGACATGGGCAAGCATTACCCTGCAATCCAAGTCGCGTCCGGCACCGGCACTGCTGTATCAGGACCTGAATCTTGCGCAACGCGTCTTGCGCGACTATGTGGGTGACGATACCGCGAGGATCCAGGTTGACTCGCGTGAAAACTTCGTCAAGCTACAGGAGTTCGCCACGACCTACACGCCGTCGGTACTGTCCAAGCTGATGCATTACACCGGCGAGCGCCCCTTGTTCGAATTGTACGGGGTGGAAGAGGAAATCCAGCGTGCTCTCATGCGGCGCGTAGATCTGAAATCCGGCGGCTATCTGATCATCGACCAGACCGAGGCGATGACGACCATCGACGTCAATACCGGCAGTTATGTCAGCGGCCGCAATTTCGACGATACGATTTACAAGACCAACCTGGAAGCGGCGCATGCGATTGCGCGTCAGCTGCGTTTGCGCAATCTGGGCGGCATCATCATTCTCGATTTCATCGACATGGAAAATGCGGATCATCGCACTGCGGTGTTGAGCGAACTGCAAAAGGCACTGGCCCGCGACCGCGCCCGCATTTCCGTCTCGGGATTTTCCGCGCTGGGCCTGGTGGAAATGACACGCAAGCGGACGCGCGAATCGCTGGCCCATATCCTGTGCGAACCTTGCCCTGCATGCGGCGGCAAAGGACAGGTCAAGACTGCGCGCACCATGTGCTACGAGATCCTGCGCGAGCTGTTGAGGGAAGCCAAGCAATTCAATCCGCCGAGAGAATTCCGCATCCTCGCTTCACAGGTCGTCATCGATTTATTCCTGGAAGAAGAGTCGGAACATATCACGATGCTCGGCGACTTCATTGGCAAGCCGATCTCGCTGCAAGTGGAATCGGCTTATCATCAGGAGCAGTACGACATCATCCTGATGTAAGCGCAGGGTTGTAAAAACTCTTGCTGCCGGCGTAAGCCTGTCAGACTATGCAAGGATCAGGACAGGTAGCGCCTTTCTTCCTGGCTGATCCAGATCGACCAGGCCATGATCAGAGGATGCAGCATTTCCAGCCCTTCTTCAAATGCCGCCACATAGTGGCCGACAATGGGGAGCAGCACGACCCCGTACTCTTCCGCCAGCACCGCCGGCGCACGATCGACGACCTTGCCGATGACGACCAGAGCCGTGCCCAGCATCAGCCAGAAGCCAGAGCGAGACTTCCATCCACCCTGCAAGAACAGGAAACGCAGCACGACGATTCCTACGTAAGCGATCAATGCCAGGAAAGCGAGCGCCACGATAAAGCCTATGATCTTCTCACCTAATGGTGCGGCCGCATGCTTGTAATAGTTTGTCTTGAGTATGCTGTCTGCGGTAAATGCCTTGTGCCAGTCGGCCTCTCGCGCCGCAAAACCGGCAAACAGCACGACAAACCCCCACGCGCGCATGCCGAGTGGGCGAATGCGCGCAACGATGGTAAATGCGGCGATCAACCACGCGACGATTGAGATGCGCTCGAATGGACCTTGTTCCGAAAATGCATAGCGAAAGCTTGCCTCCGGTAATATGAGCGGAAGAACGGCCAGCAGCAGGATCATGGCGATGAGCGCCCATGCAACCCGGATGTCACTGACCTGAAAACGCGGAAAAATCATCTTCTAACTCCCGGTGCGTGTTGGGCAAGTACAGCATGATAAACCGACAGGTTTCCGGCAATCATCGCGTCGATTGAAAATTCATTCAATATGCGTGCCCGCCCTGCTTCACCCATGCGCCTGCGCAGGCCTGGATCATCCAGCAGGCGCCGCAAAGCAGATGTCAGCGCAGCCACGTCGCCGGGCGGAATAATCAGGCCGGTCACACCATCGAGAACAGCTTCGGGCATGCCGCCGGCGCGACTCGCGACAATCGGCACGGCGGCGGCGGACGCTTGCAACAGCGATACGCCCAGTCCTTCCATGTCGGCCGGATGGGCGAGAATATCCAGTCCACCCAGCCATGCCGGCAGATCCTTGCGGAAGCCGGCAAATCGCACGATATCGGACAGGCCGCTCACGGCCACCGCGTTTTCCAGTTCACCCAGCAGCGGTCCTTGTCCAAACAGAACAATCCGCAGATCGGGATAGTCATGCCGCAGCGCCTGCACCGCCTCAAGAAGATAGCGGTGCCCTTTGCGCTGAATCAGTTGCGCTACCATGCCAATGACCATGGCATTTCCCGGCAAACCGAATTCCTGCCGGAATGCCGCCGGATCGACTGCGTTTAGATAAGGCGTGGCATCAACCGCGCTGCGAACACAGCTCACCTTTTGCGGAGTCACGCCTTCCTCCAGCAGCACCTCTCGGATACCTTCGGAAATCGTAATGACATGATCATAGAGCCGGTACTTGAGAGCGACCAGCCAGCGTGCTTCGGGATTGTCCACGCGCCTCGATAAAATGCAGGGAACGCCTGCCATGCGCGCGGCAACCGCCCCCCATAGATCGGCGCCGCGCCGGCTATGCAGATGCACAAGATCGGGTTTCAATGAGCGGATCAACCTGGCAAGCCTGAGCGCCATGCCCGCATCGAGATCGCCGTGCATGGGCAGCTGATGAATTTCGGCCGACCTTCCTATAGCTGCGGCAACCTCCGCCTGCTCGGCACATGCCAGGATATTTTCCACGCCCCGCTTGGCCAGTCCTTCGATGATATAGGCAACCTGGCGCGCACCGCCGTAATAGTGTTTTCCCGCTTCGACATGCAGTACTCTCATGCCGCCAGCCTTAGTGCCATGTCGAGCTCATTGGCCACGCGCTGCGGCGTAATATCGCGCATGCAGGTGAATGCGCCGCCGCAGGTCGGATTGCGCTTGCATGGCGCGCAAGGAAGGTTCAGCCAGATCACGCGCGCACTGCTGCGTCCTGTATTGGTGTAGGGACAGGTCGATCCGAATAATGCGATGGTCGGCACGTCGAATGCGATGCCCATGTGCGTCAGGCCGGTATCGACGCCGATGACTGCACCGGCATGCTTGATGATGGCAACCGTCTCGTCCAGCCTGGTCTTGCCGACCATGTTCACGATGGATTTTTCGCCTCTCGCCAGATCCGCCGCAGCATCGACGTCACCCGGACCGCCGAGCAGCAATGGCGTCAAGCCGGTTTGCCGAAGAAGCAGAGGAGCAAGCGACCGCCAGGCATCGGCAAACCAGTGCTTTTGCGGGCGTGTGGTAAAGGCAGCGAACACCGCATACTTGCCGGGCGCCAGTCCATGTTCTGCGAGTCGCTCCAATGTCCGCGCCTCGACCTCGGCGCTGACATGAAGGACAGGCATGAAATCATCGACGGGCAATCCCAGATGTTGAGCAAGGTGCAGGTATTCGGAACTGATGCGCGCAGAATCGCCCCCACGCGGCACCACTTCCGTCATCAGGTACTGGCTGCCTTCCTTTGAACCCAGTCCGATGCGGCGCGATGCACCAGTCATCCAGGCCAGCAATCCGCTCTTGAGCAAGCCTTGCAGATCCAGTACTGCATCAAATCGCTTGCTGCGCAATAGCCTACGGAAGGCAAGGACCCGCCGCAGCAATTCCAGGCGCCGTCCATCCCGCCAAAGCGCCTTCCACTCCGACTTGGGCCAGATGATCCGTTCATCGATCGCAGGATCGTTCTCGATCAGCGCGTCGAGGCCCGGCTCGATCAACCATGCGATATGCGCTTCCGGATATCTCTGACGCAAGGCATGCGCCAATGGCGACGCGAACACCACGTCGCCGATTGCTGAAGTGCGGACAATGAGTATGCGCTTCATTTGTCCGCCGCAAAAAGCTCAGGAGCAAGCAGATTCAGCTCTGCCAGCCGCTTCATGATTGATTCCACCGAAATGTTTGCCATATCTGTTCCGGAAATGCCATGCAACAAAGGATCATGCTTTAGTGGAAGGGTATGCCCGAATAGCCCAACTGCCGGCAGATCTACCGCCACAGCCATATTCAATACGCCGGTGTCATTCCCGATACATAAATCACATCCACTCAGGGCAGCGGCAGATCTTAGGACCGAAGGCTGGCACATGACCTGCACCTGTTGCGGACGCGTTGCAGCAAGCGAAGAAAACTGGCGCTCCGCTACGGTTTTTTCTGCAGGCCCTCCAAGTACCAGGATACTGCAGCCGCGTTCGAGCAATTTTTCGGCAAGATGAGCAAAGTTCTCAATTCCCCAATTTTTCTCCCGATTCGATGCCCCAATCGCCAATGCAACACGCGGCCGCCGCATGGGAGCCAATTGCAAGGACATCTCGTCCAGCATCGAAGCCGGCACAGAAAGCTTCGGTACGATTGGCTGCGTTGTGAATCGATGTGCCATTGCAAAATTGGTCGCTTCCGGATATACCCAGCTTCCTTGCCCGGCAAATCGCTTGATATAGGGAGGGCAATTGAGAAAGGCTCTTTCAACGGCACTGAACCCGAATCCCAAGCGCAATGGAATCCCGGCCAGCAAGGCTAAAATGCCATAACGGGTCCTGCTGGAAAATATGACAATCCTGTCGAATTTTTTCTTTCTCAGTTCCCGGCTTAAGCGGAGTTGCCCCACGAGGCTATCATGCTTTCCTTTGCGACTTTTATCGCGCGGCCTGCGGTCATATTCGATTACTTCTTCAACGCACTTCTCGCCGGCCAGCAAGTCGGCTGCCATACAGGAAGGACGCGCCAAAACCGTCACTTTCCCGTTCGCGCTGTTTTCGGCTATGGCGCGTATGTAGGGCACATGCCATACAAGGTCACCAATACCGCTGCGATGATGAACGACTAAGGTCTTGTACATGGAGTCTATTGCGACTTAGAGAGATTGCATGAGGCTGATGTCAGTGCCAGATTCTTCCTGACATGATAGTAACGCAATGCGCCCGCCGGAATTGCCAAACTTAGCAGGATGGCTTTTGTGCCTGGACTGGTACCGAACAATCCTTCCGTCATGGAAAAGAGAGCCGTGCCCAATACGGTTACCAACCGCACAATCATCAACAACGGCAAAGACAACAATACGCAAGTAGAGATAATCTTTTTGGGATGGTCGTTCTCGACAATCAATTGCGACGCGTTTTTATTCGGCACGTCGTTCATGCAAAGCGCACTCCACAAGAATCGAACACATTCCTCATATCCTCTTGTTCCTGCCTCGACTTGAAATTAATTCGATCCCATCCAAACGCGACCACTTCGACAGCAGGCGGATAAATTTGCCGTGCGAATAGAAGTGCCGACGAACGCACGCCGATTACTGCATCGTAATAATGGGATGCAAGATAGGTTTCCAGCGCATCGGCAGGCGCTACAAGCTGATAATCCGGACGCCGTAATTCATGCCGTGGATCTTTTGGGTGTGCCTTGTAATGGACTTTTTTTATGCCATGATCAACTAGCCACTTGCTTATTTCTTCGCTCAATGCGTGCATATCACTTTCCTTGAGCAGTCCGGTATCCACCAGGGGCTGTCCGACCACTAATGCACATTTTTCGGAAATGTCCTTTGCACGAAGCACGGTCACTGCTTTGACCAAAGGCGGCAATAAAGCTGCCTTTTCAGCGGGATACTCGTTAGGAAGACCCGGCAGGACATAAATCCGATCACAGAACGGCGCATCCGACCCGATGCGATCACCGCTGAAACACCGGTACTTCAGTTCCGGCGCAAACATGCGGCGCATCTTCCGGGTATGCTGCAAGATACGTTTTCCCAGGCTAAGCGGATAGCGGCGTATGCTGATCAAACCGTCGGGCAAAATGCGCGCGTGCATATGACTTGCCCCGCATGCCTTAGGCAATGCGTGGAGGAAATAATTGATTGCTTCCGTATCGAACACCGCGCTATGGATTACCAGCGTTTCGCAACTTCCGACCAATGCCGCCACAAGCCTGATATTTTCCCGCAGCCTGCGATGACGGCCGAATAGGCCTGGCAGAGGTTCCAGGCGTGGCCAAGGCAGGTAACTGCACGCATCCCATTCTTCCGCTTTCACAATCGACATCAAGCCCGGTTTATACCAAACCAGCACTTGACGCGCGCCCTGCTCGAAGTTTTCCGCGATGCGCTTTGCTGCAAGATATTGCAGCGGGGATGCAACGAAATATAAAGCGACCCGTTCCGAGCGTGACATGCTTGATTGCAGATAAGTATTTGAAAGGCGAATTATAGCTGGCACGATTCAGGCAATCGTTCTTTGCTTGATTGATTGCCGGACTGCCAATATGGCAATGTCCCGTCAATTTGGCCGCTGGCGAAATTTACCGGAATCTGGATTCAATCGGCAGCCGTCCGGCTCATGATGGAGTTGCGCAGTGTAATCGCTCAGCACCACGGTTCAGCGTCCGATTCCGTAATAAGCCAGCCCGGCGGCTTCGACATCCTTCCTGTCGTAGAGATTACGCCCATCGAAAACGGCTTTCTGGCTCAATAAGGCTGCCAATCTATGCAAATCAGGCGCACGGAATTCACGCCATTCCGTGACCAAAGCCAAAACAGCGGCTCCCTGCACGGCATCCCACGGCGAATCTGCGAACTTCAGCATTTCACTGCATTGCTGTTCGCCGAATTCCTTCAGGAGAATGCGTTGGGCCTCACTGATTGCGACGGGATCATATGCCTGGATGCGGCAGCCTGCGGCCAGAAGCTGGCGAATCAGCACCAGGCTCGGTGCCTCACGCATATCGTCGGTATTCGGTTTGAATGACAATCCCCATAATGCGATCGTCGTGCCCTTCAAACGCTCGGCTCCTCCGAAATGCCGGCAAATCTTGCTGAACAAAACATTCTTTTGCAAATCGTTGGCTGCTTCAACCGCCTCCAGGACACGCAAGCTTTTGCCATTGTCATTGGCGATCTTGACGAGCGCCTTGACGTCTTTCGGGAAACACGATCCGCCGTATCCGACGCCGGCATACAAAAAATGAGGGCCGATACGCGGATCGGAACCGATGCCGTACCGGACGGCCTCAATATCCGCGCCGAGGGCTTCCGCGACATTGGCCAGTTCATTCATGAAGCTGATGCGCGTGGCGAGCATTGCATTAGCGGCGTATTTCGTCAGTTCCGCGCTGCGCACATCCATTTCAATCAGTCTGTCATGGTTTCGATTGAACGGCTTATAGAGCTGCCTCATCACGCTCGTCGCAGAAGGATCGTCGCTTCCGACAATGATGCGGTCCGGGCGCATGAAGTCGTCCACCGCAGCGCCCTCCTTCAGGAATTCCGGATTGCTGACGACATGAAATGCAATGTTCAGCTCCCGTTTGCGCAGTTCGTCCGCGATAGTCGCGCGCACCGCATCGGCCGTCCCCACCGGCACGGTGGATTTATCGACTACCACGACCGGGCGGGTAATGCGTTCGCCGATACTGCGCGCCGCGGCGAGCACATGCGACAGATCTGCGCTTCCATCCTCATCGGGTGGCGTGCCGACTGCTATGAAAATCACGTCGCCGTGATCGATCGCTTTGTCATAACTGGTCGAAAAAATCAGGCGTCCCGCTGCATGGTTGCGCTGCACGACGGTTTCCAGGCCTGGCTCATGAATGGGAATGCCACCTGAATTCAGCATATCGATTTTGCGCGCATCCAGATCCAGGCACAGAACCGTATTGCCCGAATCCGCAAAGCAAGCGCCGGAGACTAGGCCGACATAGCCGGTTCCGATAACAGTGATTTTCATGTAGCAAATTCCTTTGCCTATTTAAGTATTAACAGTTTGCGATATATCCATGCGCAATGCGGTGCTCACCACAGCTCAGGCGCATTTTCCGATCAGGCCTTTACGCGTCAGGCGAGATGATAAGAGAAAACGGACGGCAGCGCACCTGCGTCTTTTTTATGGCAATGATGGCAAACATACGGAACCATACTGGACTATTCCACTACGGCATTGCTATCGGTTTCCCGGGAAAACTGAAGTTTATGCAGATTTGCATAAACTCCTTGCTGCCGCAGCAATTCCTGATGCGTTCCTGTTTCCACAATCATTCCATCGGACAGCACAACGATCCGGCTGGCGCGTTCGATCGTTGACAAGCGGTGCGCAATCACAAACGTTGTCCGGCCCTGCATCAACTGTTCAAGCGCGGCCTGCACCGCACGCTCGGATTCGGTATCGAGTGCAGAAGTGGCTTCGTCCAGAATCAGCAGCGGAGCATTTTTGTAAATTGCGCGAGCGATGGCCAGGCGCTGCCGTTGTCCACCGGACAAGCGCGACCCATTGTCGCCGATACGCGTGGCCAATCCCTCCTGCATCCCGGCGATCATATCGTTCAGATACGCGCCTTCCGCAGCCGCTTTGATCCGCTCCGGATCGGGACTCTCGTCGCCGTAGGCAATATTGGCCGCGATCGTATCGTCGAAAAGGACGACATTCTGGCTTACCATGGCAATCTGGGCGCGCAGACTGGCCAAAGAAATATCCTCAATTGATTCTCCATCAAGCAGGATCTTGCCGCGTGTAGGCGAATAGAAACCGGGCAAAAGATTGACCAGCGTGGATTTTCCTCCGCCGGACATGCCGACAAAAGCGATCGTTTCACCCGGCTCCACATGCAGGTTGATGCCCTGCAGCGCCACCTGCTGCTGGCCAGGATAGGAAAAGCATACATCCACAAAATCAACCTGCCCCCGCGCTCGTTGTGGCAGAACCTTTCCGCCCTGGCGCTCCGGAGCGGAATCGATCAGCTGGAATACCGATTCGGCGGCTGCAAGCCCTCGCTGCAGCGGTCCGTTTACTTCGGTCAATTGTTTCAACGGGGTCAATAACATCAGCATCGCCGTCAGGAATGAGACAAAGCCGCCAACGGTAATTTCGCCCTGGCTCGACTGCATCAGGGCCAGCACCACTACGATTGCGACCGCGAATGCCGTCAATAATTGCGTGATCGGGACTGTCGCCGCGAAGGTGCTGGTAGTGCGCATGACATAGCGGCGCAAATTCTTGATGCGCTCGCCGAAACGCGCCTTTTCGTATTCTTCACCGCCAAAGATCTTGATGACCTGATGCGCACGGATGGTTTCTTCTACGACCTGAGTCAATTGCGCGTTGACTGTCAGGGATTCCCGGTTCAATCTTTTCAGGCGCTTGCCGGTTGTTCGCACGACCAGTGATATGAGCGGAAGCAGAATCAGGGTAATCATGGTCAGCTTCCAGTTCAGGTACAAAAGCCATGCAAGCAGTCCGAGTACCGTGAGCGATGCGCGCAAAATGGCGGTGAATACCTTGGTCACCATTTCGCTGATCTGCTGCACTTCGAACATGATGGAGTTGATAACGCGCCCGACGGAATGCTGCGCATAGTAGCCGACCGGCACATCCAGCAAGCGGGAAAACATCTGGCGCCGCAATTCATTCAGTACATTGGTCGAGACCCAGGTCATCATGTAGGTGCTGACAAAGGTCGAAGCACCGCGAACCGCAAAGATGCCAATCACGGCCAGCGGCACCAGCCAGTAAGAAAACTGTGCCTGCCCGGACGCGAATCCCTGATCCAGCAGGTGCTTGAACAGGAAAGGCACGACCGGCTCGGTGGCGGCGGTCACGATCATCGCCAGCAAAGCGACGAAAAGCCGCTTCTTGTATGGCAAATGCAATCGGACCAGGCGCTTAAAATAGGGAGATATGACCATGCATCGTTTTAGGTTGCTGCCCGGTTAAACATGGGCCAACCGGAAACCTTGGAAAATTGATAAAAGAGGAATCATAACGGAACCGGTATGGAGTAAGCCAGGAGCGGAAGGTTCATTGCATGCCAGCATGAACGGGATTTCGTTGCATCATCGCCAATACAGTTAGTTGCGGCATACAGTCTATGAACAGCAGAGACTTTCGCTTCTTCTCTGCGCACTCCGCGCTTTGCTTAATACTCAATCATCACCGCTTCCTTGCCGAGCTTTTCAGCAAGGCTCGACTGCAGTCGGTCGCAAGGCGATACGCGCCAGCTGTCGCCCAATACCAGTTCGCATTCAACGCTTTCACGCATGTAACGCAAGGCCAGCGGCAATCCGGTTTCGGAACTGTAGGATGCCAGCATGCTCTTTAGTTGCGCAAGATCGAGCTGTTTTTCAGGAGCGGACACGGACACGAGAAAACGGCGGCCGTACTGAATGCGCGCCGCTGCGATATCCATCACCTTTTCCGCGCTGATGCGCAAGCCGCCGGAAAACTTGTCTTCCGAGACCTTGCCCTGCACCGCCAGGAATTCGTCTTCCTTGAACAGCTGCTTGTTGGCTTCATACACTTCGCTGTAAATGGTGACGTCAACCGTTGCGCTGGAATCGTCCAGCGTCACGATCAGCATCTTGCCGCGCTGGGTCATCTGCGTCCTCATGGCGGCAATCACGCCGGCAATCACACGCGGCTCGCGCGCAGGCTGCAGATCTGCCAGGCGGGTTCGCGCAAAGCGGCGCGCTTCCTCGGCATAGGCATGGAAGAGATGGCCGGACAGATAGAATCCAAGCGCTGTTTTCTCCTCGGTCAGCTTCTGCTTGTCGGTCCAGGGGGTTGCTTTCACGTATTCCGGCGGCGTCTCGAATCCGCCATCGGCATCGCCGAACAAACTCACCTGGTTGACCGAGGCTGCCGCCTGCTCCGCGCATTCCATCGCGTAATTGACCGATGCCAGCAGGATACCGCGATCGACCTTGAAGCAATCGAAGGCGCCGGCGCGTATCAAGGATTCGATGGTGCGGCGGTTGATCTGGCGCTTGTCCACTCGCTTGGCGAAATCGAACAAATCCGTGAACGGTCCGCCGGCTTCGCGCGCGGCGATGATCGCTTCGATCGCATTCTGTCCGGAGCCTTTCACGCCGCCCAGGCCATAGCGGATCTGCTTGGCCTTCTTGCCCGGTTCGCCGACGGGAATGAAATGGTACTGCGACTGGTTGATGTCCGGCGGCAGGATTTGCAGGCCGCAGATATCAATGGAATCTTCGACCAGGATCTTCACCTTGTCGGTGTCGTCCATCGCGAGCGACATGTTGGCGGCCATGAAGGCGGCGGGATAATGCGCTTTCAAATAGGCCGTGTAATACGACAGCAAGGCGTAGGCCGCAGCATGCGACTTGTTGAAGCCGTAGCCGGCAAACTTTTCCATCAAGTCGAAGATCTCGTCAGCCTTTTCCTGCGACAAGCCGTTCTTGGCAGCGCCTTCGCGGAAGATCTTGCGATGCTCCGCCATCTCTTCGGCCTTCTTCTTGCCCATCGCACGGCGCAGCAAGTCGGCGCCGCCCAGCGTATAGCCGCCGATCACCTGCGCCATCTGCATCACCTGCTCCTGATACACCATGATGCCGTAGGTTTCGGACAGGATGGGTTCGGTGCGCGGATCGGGATACTCGAATTTCTCGCCGTGCTTGCGGCGGCAGAAATCCGGGATCAGGTCCATCGGACCCGGACGGTAAAGCGCCACCAGCGCAATGATGTCCTCGAAGCGGTCCGGCCGCGCATCTTTCAGCATGCCTTGCATGCCGCGGCTTTCCAGCTGGAACACGGCGACGGTTTTCGCCTTGGTCAAGAGTTCATACGAAGGCCGGTCGTTCAGCGGCAGCTTGTCCAGGCTGAAGTCCGCCAATGCAGGATCGAGCATCTTGATGTAACGCACCGCACGATCCAGGATGGTCAGCGTGGTCAACCCCAGGAAGTCGAACTTCACCAGGCCTACCGCTTCCACGTCATCCTTGTCGTATTGCGACACCACGCCGGCATCGCCACCCTGCGTATACAGCGGACAGAAATCGGTCAGCTTGCCTGGCGCGATCAACACACCGCCTGCATGCATGCCGATATTGCGCGCAATGCCTTCGACTTGCTGCGCGAGGTCGAGCAATTGCTTGACCTCTTCTTCGTTTTCCATGCGCTCGGCCAAGAGCGGTTCTTCCTGGATCGCGTCGGCGATCGTGACCTGCTTGCCAGGCTTGAACGGAATCAGCTTGGAAATGCCGTCGCAGAAGTTGTAACCCATGTCGAGCACGCGCCCCACGTCACGCACCGCGCCCTTGGCCGCCATGGTGCCGAAGGTGGCGATCTGCGACACGGCTTCCTTGCCGTACTTGTCCTTCACGTACTGGATGACTCGGTCGCGCCCTTCCTGGCAAAAGTCGATATCGAAGTCGGGCATCGAGACGCGCTCGGGATTCAGGAAGCGCTCGAACAGCAGGTTGTACTTCAGCGGATCGAGATCCGTGATCTTCAGCGAATATGCCACCAATGAGCCTGCACCGGAGCCACGGCCCGGACCGACCGGCACGCCATTATTCTTCGCCCACTGGATGAAGTCCGCCACGATCAGAAAGTAGCCGGGAAATCCCATCTTGATAATGACGTCGCATTCGAACTGCAAACGCGCTTCATAACGCGGGCGCTGCTTTTCGCGCTCTTCCTCACTCGGAAACAGATGATGCAGGCGCGCTTCCAAACCTTCTTTCGCCTGGATTACCAGGAATTCGTCGATCGGAATATTGTTAGGCGTGGGGAAATGCGGCAGCTTCGGCTTGCCGAGTTCCAGCATCAGGTTGCAGCGCTTGGCGATCTCGATCGAGTTCTGCAGCGCAGCCGGCATGTCGGCAAATAGTTCTGCCATTTCGGCCTGAGTCTTGAAGCATTGCTGCGCATTGAAGCGCTTGGTGCGGCGCGGATTGGCGAGAATCTCCCCTTCCGCGATGCAGGTACGTGCCTCATGCGCGACAAATTCCTCTTCGGACAGGAACTGCATCGGATGCGTCGCTACCACCGGCAGACCTAGCTTGGCTGCCAGTGCAACCGCCTGCCGCACGTGCTGATCCATATTCGGGTGACCGGCCCGCTGCACTTCGATATAAAAATGATTCGGAAAAATTTTCGCCCAACGCTGCGCGAAGCGTTCCGCAGCAACCATGTTGCCATTGTCAATTGCGCAACCGACATCGCCGGTATGCGCGCCGGAAAGCGCAATCAGGCTTTGCGGCTGGCCGGATTGCAGATTGACCTGCTGTATGGCCTCGAGCCATTCGATCCGTATTTCGGCACGGCCACGGTAGAGATTGCTCAACCAGGCGCGCGACAGCAGGTCGCACAACTGTAAATAGCCGACGCGGTTTTTCACCAGCAGCAATAAACGGGAAGGCTTGTCGCGATCATCGTCATTCGTGATCCAGATATCGCAACCGACAATAGGCTTTAACCCTTTGCCGCGCGCCGCCTTATAGAATTTGACCATGCCGAACAGATTCGACAAATCAGTAATCGCCAAAGCCGGCTGCGTATCCGTTGCTGCCGCTTTGACAACATCGTCGATGCGCATCAGACCATCGACAATGGAATATTCGGAATGAAGACGAAGATGGATAAATTGCGGTGAAGTCATGACCGGTATTTTACCCGCTGGCAATCCAATCACGAACTGATTTCTGAATCTTGCCTGCGCGTATATAATACTGACAAATCAATGACTTAACCAAATTACACCCATGCAGTCTTCTTCCGTGTTTGTCAATATTTCCGCTTATAAATTTATTACTTTCAACGACACCGTTGAAAAGCGCCCGGAGTTTCTGGCTATTTGCAATCAGCTCGGCCTGAGGGGGACGATTTTGCTGAGCCCGGAGGGCATCAACCTGTTCCTGGCAGGCACACGCGCCGCCATTGATGCGTTCATGTCGTGGCTGCACAAGGACGAGCGCTTTGCGGACATCGAAGCCAAGGAAAGCTTTTCGGACGAACAGCCGTTCAGGCACATGCTGGTGAAACTCAAGCGCGAAATCATCACGATGAAAATGCCACTGATCCAGCCGGAAAAAGGGCGTGCGCCGGTAGTCGGAGCGAAGACCCTGAAGCGTTGGCTAGACCAGGGGCATGACGATGCCGGCAAACCGGTGGTGATGGTAGATACCCGCAATGCGTTTGAAGTCGATGTCGGCACCTTCGACAACACCATCGATTACCGCATTGAAAAATTCAGCGAATTTCCGGAAGTGATCGCCAGCCACAAGGATGAACTGGCCGACAAGACGGTGGTCACCTTCTGTACCGGTGGCATTCGCTGCGAAAAGGCAGCAATCCATATGCAGAATGTCGGTTTCGACAGCGTGTATCAGTTGGAGGGCGGCATCCTGAAATATTTCGAGGAAGTCGGCGGCGATCACTATACCGGCGACTGCTTCGTGTTCGATTACCGCACTGCTCTGAATCCAAAACTGGAGCCGGCCACGACCGTGCAATGCCCATCCTGCAAAACCATGGTCACGCCGCGCGAACAGTTGTCGCCGCTCTATGTCGAAGGCGTGTCCTGTCCGCATTGCGCCATGCTGGAAAAAGCGAAAGACACCGTTTCCCAAGCGCTGGCTTTACAGCGGTAAGGCCTCAAATTGCAATAAGCAACTCCAGCGAAACGAGTTTTTGACGAAATAAAAGCCAGGCTTGCCGCCTGGTTTTTATTTTTCCGGTTCGTCAGCTCACATATATGTTCACAGTATGACCTCCGGGCGAACCGCTTCCACATCAGGGCAAATCGAACAGCAGCACTTCCGCCTGTTTCCCCTGCGTTAATTCAAGCCCGGATTCGTCCTGCAGTTTCAGAGCGTCGCCGGCATGCAGGAGCCTGCCGTTTGCATTGATTTCGCCGCGCGCGA
This sequence comes from Keguizhuia sedimenti, assembly GCA_030715135.1. Taxonomy (GTDB): domain Bacteria; phylum Pseudomonadota; class Gammaproteobacteria; order Burkholderiales; family Burkholderiaceae_D; genus Keguizhuia; species Keguizhuia sedimenti. Next base: position 123,720 of record JAUYVH010000005.1, read on the forward strand.
CATGCAGATAAAAGCGCCGTCCTTCCGGAACCGATAATGCAGCACTTTCCGCGCCATCGAAAAGCCCGGCATATACTTTTGCGTCCTGGTGGATTTTCACCACTCTGTCGCGGCCATCGGAGTCGGCGATCAGACGCAGCGTTCCGCGTTTTTGCGCGGCATCGAAATGCTTTTCCTCATATCCCGGCTCGATTCCCTTTACATTGGGCTCTATCCATATCTGCAGAAAATGCACTTTGTCATCCTTGGAGTGATTGAATTCCGAATGCCGTACGCCGCTTCCGGCGCTCATGCGTTGCACGCTGCCCGGACGGATGACGCTGCCGTTGCCCATACTGTCCCGATGCGCCAATTCGCCTTCCAGCACATAGGTAATGATCTCCATGTCGCGGTGTCCGTGGGTGCCGAACCCTGCTCCAGCGCTGACCCGGTCCTCGTTAATGACGCGCAAGGGGCCGAAGCCCATATGCTGCGGGTCGTAGTAGTCGGCAAATGAAAAGCTGTGCCAGGAATCCAGCCAGCCGTGATTGGCATGCCCGCGTTCCGCTGCGCTCCGTACTTCAACCATGATGTTCTCCGTTCAATCATTTTGTATATAGGACCATGATAGAAGATTCAAAGATGAGGAAAAAGGGCATAATTTCGAACAATCTGTTCAACCAATGGAAGAATGCCTTTCGTAACCATGATGCGGATACATCGCATGTTCGGAATGAAATTGACCGCTAGGGCAGCCTTGCAGCGCAAGCCTACTGATATCGGGCCTCTTACGCCATGAATTACCGCTATATCGGCCGTTTCGCGCCCTCTCCTACCGGCCCCTTGCATGCAGGCTCCCTGGTCGCTGCCATGGCCAGTTATCTGGATGCCAGAGCGCATGACGGAACATGGCTGGTGCGCATCGAAGACATCGATGAAGCGCGCACCATCGACGGCGCGGATGAAGCGATCCTCCTGGCGCTGAGCGCATTCGGCATGCGCTGGGATGGCGATGTGGTCTGGCAGAGCAGGCGCAAGGGTTTATATCAGGCTGCATTCGATCGCCTGCAGGAACATGTTTATCCCTGCGGCTGCACGCGCCGTGAAATTGCCGACTCGCGCATAGGCATTGCATCGGACGGCGCAGCGATCTATCCGGGAACCTGCCGATCAGGACTCCTTCCGGGACGTACTCCCCGCGCCTATCGTTTGCGCATGCCGGACCCGTCCGACCCGGCAGGATGGATCCGCTTTCAGGACCGATGGCTGGGCGAACAAATCCAGCATCTATCAGGAGCCGTAGGCGACTTCGTGCTGAAACGGGCAGACGGCTTCTGGGCTTACCAGTTGGCCGTGGTCGTGGACGATGCCGATCAAGGGATTACGCATGTGGTGCGCGGAGCAGACTTGCTGGAATCGACGGCGCGCCAGATCTACCTGCAGCGGCTTTTGCAACTGCCGACACCGGTGTATCTTCATGTTCCGGTCGTTACCAATGCACAAGGAGAAAAATTATCCAAGCAGACCGGCGCGACAGCACTTGACATCGCGCATCCGCTTACGGAATTGAAGCAGGCCGCCGGTTTTCTGAATCTGCAGATCATGCAGCCGCTGTCTGTCGCGCATTTCTGGGAACAGGCGATTGCCGCATGGCGGCTGCGTTTTAGTCTGGAGTAAGCGGCAGAGCCGGCAAGGATTCACTCATGCCGGCGCAAGGCTTGGTACAGGCAGCTAAGCTCAGCGCTTGACGAGTCCGCCCAGCAAGGCTGCTTTCTTTTGTGGTTTTGACGCCGAGACGGCGGCGGAGGAAGTTTTGCCGGTTTCGGAATTTCTTGCCGTTTCAGGAGCCTGATCCGGTTCGTAAGGCTTCAAGAACCAGGGATCGACTTTTTCCTTGCGCGCCGATGTGCCGTATCCGCTGCTTCCACCGGGAGCTCGACGGTCATTGCGGCGGTCTCCCGCGACGCGGCGATCGTTTCCAATGCGCTCTTCGTCCTGAATGGTTTTCGGCACAAAGCCATCGAGCTGCACCGGCGACAGCTTTTGCTTGATCAGCTTTTCAATATCGGCGAGAAAGCGCGCGTCCTTGTCGGAATACAGGGAAATCGCATCGCCGGATGCACCGGCACGGCCCGTACGGCCGATGCGGTGCACATAGTCTTCGGCGTTGTAAGGCAAGTCATAATTGATCACGCAAGGCAGCTCCGCGATATCGAGGCCGCGCGCCGCCACGTCGGTGGCAACCAGCACATCGATCGCGCCGTTCTTGAAAGCTTCCAGTGCCGCAATGCGTTCCGCCTGCGACTTGTCGCCGTGGATTGCCGATGCCTTGATGCCTTGCTGTTCGAGCTGACGCGCCAGGCGCGATGCGCCGATCTTGGTGTTGGAAAACACCAGCACCTGCTTGAGGTTACGGCCGCGCAGCAGATGCGCAACGGCTGCCTGTTTGGCATCCTCGTTCACCTTGTACACGATTTGTGTCACGCGCTCCGCGGTTGCATTGCTGCGCGCCACCTCGATGGTCACCGGATTCTTCAGGAAGGTGGCTGCAAGCTTCTTGATCTCGGGTGAGAAGGTAGCGGAAAACAGGAGGCTTTGACGCTGTGTCGGCAACAGATTGACGATGCGTTGCAGATCCGGCAAAAAGCCCATGTCGAGCATGCGGTCCGCTTCATCCAGTACCAGAATTTGCGTCTGCGAAAGATTCAGCGTTTTTTGCTGCACATGGTCCAGCAGGCGGCCTGGCGTCGCGATGACGATTTCCACCCCGGCACGCAGCATTTGCGTTTGCGGTCCGATATCGACTCCGCCAAATATGACGACAGAACGCAAGGGCGTGTAGCGGGAATAGGCTTTCACATTGTCCGCGACCTGATCAGCCAGCTCGCGCGTTGGCGTAAGAATCAATGCGCGCACGGGATGGCGCGCCGGCGAGGCACTCGCATTCGCATGCGCCAGCAGCAGCTGAATGATCGGCAGGGAAAAGCCGGCGGTCTTTCCGGTGCCGGTTTGTGCGGCGCCCATGACGTCGCGTCCCTGCAGTACCACCGGGATTGCCTGGGCCTGAATCGGCGTGGGATGCAGATATCCCTGTTCCTTGAGGGCACGCAGGATATCCGGGCTTAAGCCGATCTGATCGAAAGGCAGTTGTGTGGGCATTTCTTGTATTGCAGCGGACTGTATGTCAGACATGTTTTCAAATTAGCCGGAAAGCATTGTGTACTCGCCGGATGTGGACTTTCGGAATAACTCTGCCCGCCTGGTTCATGCGGGCAGGAAAATAGGTCGCTTGAGCGTGCGCGCTATTATACGCTTCTAACGCTGCGAACTGCTTCTATGACAAGGATGCCTGCCAGGATGTTTCACAATCGAAGGTCTATCGAAGCAATTCTTGGAACAATAAATGGCGCATAGAAACAAAACTTGTCTGTTTTTCATCACTCCATCCTGGCATAGCAGCTGCCCGATGAACCTCCGAGCCATTTTGCCGGTTTAAATCTTTCAGGCTCGGTGTACACTCGCAAAAACCCATAGTTCTTTCGAGAAATATGCGGCCGAAGAAATACTCAGAAAACTTAGCAGAAAGAACTGTGCAAATGATGCAGGCGGAATGGTTGTCAATCGTAATGCAGGGTTCGTTCAGCGAAGTCTACGTTATCGACTGCGATACGCTGCAATTTCTCCAGGTGAACGATGCGGCATGCGCCAATCTGCAATATGCGGAAAGCGAACTGCTCCGCATGTCGCTGCTGGCGATCACCCCGGCTTTGACCAAGCCGGCCCTGATCGAAATGATGAAGCCTTTGTGCGACGAAGTCATCGCGCGACTGAACATCGAAACCGTCCATATGCGCAAGGACCGTTCCACTTATTCTGTGGAATTCCGGATCTTCCACACACGCTCTGATGAGCGACCGGTCTGCATTGCGATCGGCAACGACACCAGTTCCAAGAAAGCCTCGGCCGAAGCACTGAATTCCAGCGAGGCGCGCTTCCGAGCCATTGTTTCCAACACGCCCGGCCTCGTGTACCAGTTTCTGCGCAAACCCGACGGCAGCGTTTCCTTTCCTTACCTTAGCGAAGGCTGTCATGCCTTGCTCGGCATTTCGGCGGACGAGTTGCATGCTGATTCATCCTTGCTCCTTAACCTGATCCTGGCTGAAGACCGCCCTTCCTATCTGGATTCAATGCAGGCTTCCATGGCGGAGCTCAAAAGCTGGAACTGGGAAGGCCGGATCTGGATTGAAGAGTGGCGCGACATCAAATGGATCAATTTGCGCGCCACGCCGCGCCAGCTTCCAAACGGCAGCGTGCAATGGGAAGGCATCATGACCAACATCACGGAGAGCAAACTGGAACAGGCGGAAATCCGCCGTTCGCGAGAACAACTCGCCGAGCTTTCCGCGCACGTCGAAATCGTCAAGGAGAAAGAGCGTACCCGGATCGCGCGCGAAATCCACGATGATGTCGGAGGCAACCTTACTGCGATCAAGATGGCGCTGTCCATGCTCACCAAGCGCCTTCCCGGCGAAGATTCCGCCTTGATTGAAAAGGCAACCTATGTAGATTCGCTCATTGATCGCACATTCGAAGCGGTGCATCGCATTGCCGGCGACCTCAGGCCCAGCATCCTGGATTGCGGCATCGTTGCCGCCATCGACTGGCAAGCCAAGGAATTCGAAAAGCAGACCGGTATCCTCTGCATCTTCATATCCAGCCACAAGGATATCGAATTGCGCTTCGACCAGGCGACAGCCCTGTTCCGAATATTCCAGGAGGCGCTGACCAATGTCAGCAAGCATGCACAGGCCAGCCAGGTAACGGTTCATTTGATCCGCAAGGCCGGGAAAATTTCGCTGGAAGTCGTCGACAACGGACGCGGCATAGTGGAAGCCGACCAGCGCAAGCCGAAATCTTTCGGCCTGCGCGGCATGAATGAGCGTGTGGAAGCATTGGGCGGCAAACTATCCATCGGACCTGCCCCGGAAGGCGGAACTGCCGTCGCCATAGAAATTCCTTTATGAGTCGCACAGTCGTTGAGTCATTGCGCTTGGCTTAACGCATGCCATGCGCCGTTTCAAACCATGGAAAAAGCAAATTTGCATTCATTGCACCTCTGCCTGCTAATGCGAACGGCTGCGCAATCCGCATAGCGCAGTCACCGTTACCTCACCGGGCGGCTTGGGACGACTCGCGAGATACATTTCAGCCTTGAACAAACGACAAGCGGTGTTGTATCAAGCGTACGTATCGCTCGAAAGATTCGTATTTTTATTGCCGCAGCTTCCCTAGCCTAACATTCAGATACATAATATTGTTGCCGCGAATCAACTTCATGCAAAAATGACAACAACAAAAACAATTAAAGTTTTGATAGCTGACGATCATGCGATTGTCCGGGAAGGATTGAAGCAGATCCTCGCGGACACGAAAGAAATCGTCGTCGCCGGTGCCGCTGAAAACGGCATCGAGTTGATCGAGCTCGCCCGCAAGAAAGAATGTGATGTGTTGTTGCTCGATATCTCCATGCCGGACCGAAGCGGGATTGAAGTACTCAAGCAGATCAAGAAGGAATGCCCGAGAATCGCCGTTCTCATGCTGTCCATGCATCGCGAAGACCAGTATGCAATTCGCTCGCTCAAGGCCGGCGCAGCCGGTTACCTGAACAAGCAGAGCGCTCCGGCGGAGCTGGTGAACGCCATCCGTCAGGTTGCCTCGGGACGCAAATATATCAGCCCGACATTGGCACAGGAACTCGCCAACAGCATCAGCGAAGACCACGAAGCGCCCCCGCATGAATCGCTGTCCGACCGCGAATACCAGACGCTCACGATGATCGCTTCCGGCAAGACCGTCAGCGATATCGCGGCAGAGCTTGCTCTGTCGGTCAAGACGATCAGCATGTATCGCGCCCGTCTGCTGCAGAAAATGAAGCTCCGTCACAATGCAGAACTGACGCATTACGCGATCAAGAATCATCTGGTGGAAGAATAGCCGACCTATCAGTGCAGGCAATCTAAATTACCGCGATGCCTGTACGAGCCATCAAGAATGCTTAACGACAGACTTCGGCCTGTCCCTGGATTCACTCCCGTCCTCCCGAACCGCATGCCTGAACATCTGCTTTGCATGCCATAAGCTGTCTGCATTGCTCCCGGCTCCAAACTCATCGTCAAATGGCGGAGGCATTCGTTGTCGTGTATTTGCTGGCCGCGCCAAGCCTCGATCGGTATAGCGTGATGAAAGCGCGATGGATGCTCAGGCATGCCACCTTCCGCCGAAACTTATCAGAAGAAAAACTATTTCAATCTCCGCCTAAAGATTTCCCCCCTTCGTCCGAAAAAGAATCTGCCTGGCTTGATTCTGGCCAGACCGGAAAAAAATAAGCTGCACAACAGCCTAAAGTTTTTCCAGTCTGGTTCGATAAACCAAACAACAGCGGTTCAAAACCTGCTTCGACAGGCCCCAAACCAACGTTGACAGCGTTTAAGCCGGTAAATCGGACCCTTAAAGGAGAAATAACATGGCTGCAGTAATTAACACCAATATCTCGTCGTTGAATGCACAGCGCAACCTCACGACTTCCCAATCTTCACTGGCCACCTCCCTGCAACGTTTGTCCTCCGGCCTGCGCATCAACAGCGCCAAGGACGACGCAGCAGGTCTGGCGATTTCCGAGCGTTTCAACTCGCAAATCCGCGGCCTGACTCAGGCAGCACGTAATGCGAACGACGGCATCTCGCTGGCACAGACCGCCGAAGGCGCGCTCGGCCAGATCGGCGACGCACTCCAACGTATCCGTGAACTCTCGGTGCAATCAGCGAATGCCACCAACAGCTCGTCCGACCGCGCAGCTCTGCAACAAGAAGTCAGCCAACTGGTTTCGGAAATCAGCCGCATTGGTGACACCACCAGTTTCAACGGCCTGAAGATCCTCGACGGCTCCTACACCAACCAGCAATACCAAGTCGGCGCAAATGCCGGCGAAACGATCGCCGTCTCCGTTGGCGACTCTCGCTCCTCGAAACTTGGTGCGACCACGTTGTCCAGCAGCACAGGTATGTTGTCTTCGGTGAGTCTCAATCAGGCCCTGACCATCAATGGCACAGCAATTGAGTCGGTCGCTGGTGCTGGTACTACCGGCGCCACATCCATGAGCGAGCTCATCAATGTAATCAATGCCAAATCTGGAACAACTGGTGTAACTGCTTCGCGAGCCACCACCAACACGCTCACGTCAAGTGGCAACTACGTTGCTGCTGATACGACTTTGACTATTAATGGCACCGCAGTGTCATTGGTTGGCGCAACTGACACCAACGCTGCGGCTGCTGTTGCGAAAATCAATGCCGTTTCGGTACAGACCGGTGTGACTGCAACAGCAACCGGAGAAGTAATATCCTTCTCCTCCGCCAATGGAGCCGACTTTACCCTACAAAGCAGCGTGGCAGCGACCATTCCCGGCGTAGGCACCACTGCAGCAACCTATACTGCAGGCATTTCTCTGGCAGCCAAGCTTGGAACAGAAATTAACGCCACTGGCGCACTCGCGGGAGCGACGGCTCTGAATCTACCCGCCACTGCTGGAACTACCGACCAAAAAGATTTCAAAGTTTCGACGATGGATATCTCGACAGTAGATGGTGCCAACAAGGCATTAGCGGCAGCAGACTTCGCACTGACTCAAATTAACAGCACCCGCGCGCAACTAGGTGCTATCCAAAACCGCTTCTCAGCAGTCGTTACTAACCTTAATGCGGCTTCGGAAAACTTCTCTGCTTCCCGCAGCCGTATTCTGGACACGGACTTCGCTGCAGAAACAGCCAACATGACTCGCGGCCAGATTCTGCAACAAGCTGGTACGGCAATGCTGGCACAGGCTAACTCGCTGCCGAACGGCGTGCTGGCCCTGTTGCGCGGCTAATCGCAACAAACATGAAGTAAGCTTCAGCCCGGACGACAGTGTCGTCCGGGTTTTTCCTCTTGAAGGGAAAGCATCATGGATATCAAGACCCTCAGCCATACCGGATCCCATACCTCTGCCCCCAATGACACGGGCGCATTCAGATCTGCGCCGGCACCGGCTCCGCAAGGCAGACCGGCCGTTGCCTCAGTGGCCCCGCAGGCAGCCATACGGCAACCGGACCCGAAAGCAGCAATTGAGCAGATCAATCAGGCACTGGAGAGCATCAACAAGACCATGCAGTCGCTTTCTGCCGATCTTGAATTCGTCGTCGATGCTGAAACCGGGCGCTCGGTAGTCAAGGTAACGGATAAACAAACCGGCGAAATCATCCGGCAGATGCCCAGCAAGGAAGCGCTGGAAATTGCCCAGGCACTGGACAAGGTCCAGGGACTTCTGATCCGGCAGAAAGCCTGACAACTTCCGTCCGCGGAATCGGTTATTGACGAATAAATAGGGAAATTCCCCTCTAAAGTACGGCTTGGAAACGTCGATAACAAGGTACATTGTGGTTTTCGCAGGAGGCACACGTGGCCCTTTCATCCCCCGGCATCGGCTCAAACCTGGACATCAACGGCATCATCAGCCAGTTGATGACGGTCGAACAGCAGCCTCTGGTTCGCCTCAGCAAACAGGAAGCCAGCTATCAAGCCAAACTTTCGGCCTTCGGGAGCCTGAAGGGTGCTCTGGCGTCATTCCAGACTACTGTTAACGCGCTTTCCGACATTAGCAAATTTCAGGCAGTAAAAGCTTCTGCAGCAGACTCAGCGGTGGCCACCGTTTCAGCCGGAACTGCGGCTGTTCCCGGATCCTATTCGCTGGAAGTCAGCAAGCTTGCGCAGGCACAGAAACTGGCGTCCGCCGGACAAGCCAGCACAAGCGCTGCGATCGGAACCGGCACAATCACCTTTGACTTCGGCACCATCAGCGGCGGCACGTTTGACGCGGCAAGCGGAAAATATACAGGTGCAAGCTTTACCAGCAACGGCAGCGGCACCAAGACAGTCACCATCGATACGAGCAACCATTCCCTGACCGGCATTCGGGACGCGATCAACAAGGCAAATATCGGCGTGACGGCCTCGATCGTCAACGATGGCGGCACATCGCCATACCGGCTCGTCTTGACGGAAGCATCCACCGGCAAGTCCAACAGCGTAAAGATTTCAGTGTCCGGCAGCGCCGATTTGCAAGCGCTGCTCAACCATGACCCGGGCGCAGCGCCTGCCAGCCAGGCGTTCACAGAGACGGTTACCGCGCAGAATGCTGAATTCAAAATCGACGGCATTGCGGTCAGCAAGACAGGCAACAGCATCAGCGATGTCATCGAAGGCATCACGCTCAATCTCGCCAAAACCAACGCCGGAACCCCGACCCAGATCACGGTTGCGCGCGACACATCTTCCGTCAGCGCGTCGGTCAGCCAGTTTGTAACTGCGTACAACCAGATCAACAAGACCTTGAAGGACTTGTCTGCCTATAACGCCGACACAAAGCAAGGCGCGATACTGAACGGCGATGCGACGGTCCGCGCCATCCAGACCCAGGTCAGAGGCTTGTTGACCAACGCTGTCGAAGGCGGCGCCGGCTCTTATTCCCAGCTCTTTCAAATCGGCGTATCGGCGCAGAAGGACGGCACACTTGCGCTGGACAGCAGCAAGCTTCAAAAAGCGATGGACAGCAATTTTTCCGATGTCGCCGCCCTGTTCGCAGCGGTAGGAAAAAGCAGCGACAGCCTTGTGTCCTATTCGAGCGCCGGCGCAAAAACCAAGGCCGGCGCCTATGAACTGAATGTAACTCGCCTGGCGACGCAAGGAAAAGTGTCGGGCGGCTCCGTAGCCGGCCTCGTCATCGATACAACGAACGATACATTGGACATCAAGATAGACGGCATCAGCGCCAGCATCAAGCTTAACCAGACAACCTATGCCAGTGCTGCGGCGCTCGCTGCGGAAGTACAATCGAAAATCAATGGCGCCTCTGCATTATCGGGCGCCGGAATATCGGTCACCGTCACCGAATCTGGCGGCAAACTCGCCATTACCTCCAATCGTTACGGCTCAGCATCTAACGTTACCGTCAGCGGCGGCAACGGCAAGGATAACCTGCTGGGCTTAAGCCCGGTTACGACCGAGGCCGACGGCGTCGATGTGGCCGGCACCATCAATGGAGTTGCTGCAACCGGGTCCGGACAAAGCTTATCCGGGGCTGCGGGCAGCTCAGCGGAAGGATTGAAACTGCAAATTACCGGCGGCGTTACCGGCAATCGCGGCACAGTCAATTTCTCGCGCGGATATGCCGATCAATTCAATACCTTGATTGATTCGCTGCTCGGCACGACCGGACCGCTCAGTTCCAGAACTGATGGATTGAACGCTTCGATCAAGTCCATCACGCAGCAAAAGCAACGCATCAGCAACCAGCTTGTGAATATAGAAAAGCGCTATCGAGCGCAATTTACCGCGCTGGACGTGGCATTGGCCAATATGACAAAAACCAGTGCGTACCTGCAGCAGCAACTCGCCAATTTACCCAGAATAGAATAAAGGGGCCATGATGTTTGGAATAATCAGTAGCGGTGCAAATGCCTACTCGAAGGTTGCTGTCGAAACCGGTGTCGTAGCGGCGAGCCCGCATAAATTAATTGTCATGCTGTTCGACGGTGCCTTGATGGCATTGTCCAACGCCCAGACACAGATGAAAAACGGCGACGTCGCCGCCAAGGGACAATCCATTTCCAAGGCAATTTCAATTATAGAAAGCGGATTACGTGCAAGCCTAGATAAAAAAGTCGGCGGCGAAATTGCGCTTAATCTCGACGCACTGTATGAATATATGAGCCACCAGCTTTTGCTGGCCAATCTGAATAACGATCTTCTGAAACTGAAAGAAGTGCATGAACTTCTTCAGGGCCTGAAAAGCGCATGGATTTCCATCGAACCGAACGCGGCATCCGCGGAAAGCCATCAGCAGCAACTGGAGCCCGTCCTTGACCCGCTTGCTCCGCGCATGACCAGCTTTGCGAAGGCATGACATGATCGACAACGACAACATCCTTGAAGTGTATGAGAACGTGGCGGCCATCACTACTCGGATGCTGGCCGCAGCGCGCACCGGCGACTGGGAACAGCTGGCCGAACTGGAATCGCAATGCTCCAGCCAGGTTGCCGCACTCAGAAAATTCGATTCGCCGACTGCCCTGACTGGCCCGGATCGTGACAAGAAGGTGGAAATCATTCGCAAGATTCTTTCGGATGACCAGCAGATACGCTCCATCACCGAGCCGTGGATGAAGCAACTGGCTACCATGATGCAAAGCACGGGAACCGAACGCAAACTCTCCCAGGCTTACGGATCGAATTCAGGAGCTTGAGCATCATGCTGCCGCCGGCCGATCCAATAGGTACACGGCCGCTGCGTGGCGTTGAGCCGGTCACAACCGTCAACACGCTCGGTGACCCGAGACGCGAGGTATTCAATCGCCTGACGCAAATCGCGCTAGGAAAAATGTTCCAGGCTGAGGTGCTGTCGCGTTTTGACGATGGCACGCATCTGGTGAGAATCGATAATGCCGCATTGAAAGCGGCGTTGCCCGGCAATCCTCAGGTCGGCGATTTTTTATCATTGAAGTTTGTCGCCGCCCAACCCCGGCCGACTTTTCTGCTGCTACCGCGCTCAGGTACGGACACTGCCTCGCTTAGCAGCGCTGCCAGGCTCATCGGCAATATTCTCGATGCCACGGCGCAGGATGCCGAGGCCCTCGCTTTAACCGCAAAAGCGCCGATATTGACTGCAGGCTCGGCTGATGCGCCTGCAATTGCCTTCGCCTTGAAACATACGCTGGCGATGAGCGGCTTGTTTTACGAGTCGCATCTGCATCAATGGGCAGCCGGAACAAGATCCCTGGCCGATCTGCAACAGGAACCACAGGCCAAAGCCGCCTTGCCCAACATCCTTCATCCTGCACCGACGGCGCGAACGGATGCCGGTCTGGCTGCACAACTGATCAATATCGTATCGGACTGGGATGGTGCCATGGCGACGTCCGAGCATCCCGGCAGCTCTGCGCCATCTTCGGCTTTGGAGCGATTGAACAGTGATTCGATGCATTTAATCAACCTGCAACTTCAGGCCATCGAACATAACAAGATCCTATGGCACGGTGAATTGTGGCCGGGCCAAGCCTTCGAATGGGAAGTCAGCGAAGACAAGCCGCATGCGCAGGGCGAAGAGGACGGATCTGGTGAATCATCGTCGTGGACCAGCGTTGTGCGCTTTTCCCTGCCTACGCTTGGCGTCGTTTGCGCCAGTATCTGCTTGAGCAAGGGCCGCGTGCAGATGCAGCTGCATGCAGCTTCGGAACAAACGGCGTCCCTGTTGCATCAGCACAGCGCCGAACTGGCGAATGCGCTGGATGCTGCCGGTTCGCCATTGGAAGCATTCGCGGTGAAGCAGGATGAACAAGTCTAATCTACCGCAGCATGCGGTTGCGCTTGCCTATCAGACAGGCGATCTCGCTCCGAAGGTCGTCGCCAAAGGACGCGGCCAGATTGCGGAGCAGATTATTGAACGCGCACGGGAGCACGGCGTCTTCGTGCACGAATCGAAGGAACTGGTCGCATTATTAATGCAGGTTGATCTGGACGAAAGGATTCCGCCTGCACTGTATCGCGCCATGGCAGAGCTTCTCGCCTGGTTGTACCACATCGAACATGGGCAGCAGCCCGGCGACAGGGTATGATACGAAACAGAAAATTATTTTCACCGGATTGTAATAACAGCGCATGGATACGCAACACAAGGAAAGTGACGAAGCACCGGAAGAATTGAATCGCTATCAGGTGGTTTCACGACGTGAAATCATCTCGATCCTGCGTACGCTGGCAAATCAGAATCAATTGATCCGCATGCAAGTCGACAATGGCAGTGAAACAATCATGACATCGGTGCTGGGCGTGGAAGAAGCCAGCAATCTGATGGTCATCGATTGCTCGCGTTCCGCAAGCGTGAATCAGAAAATCACCGACAGCCGGCAGTTTTCATTCGAAACCGCGCTCGACAGTATCCGCATCCTGTTTTCCGCGGACAAAATTGATCTTTGCGAATACGACGGCCGCGAAGCATTCATGCTTCCGATACCCAAGGGCCTGGTGCGCCTGCAAAGGCGCGAGTACTATCGCGTACCCACTCCGGTCGTCAACCCGGTGCGCTGCTCCATCAGGGTACAAAACCAAGCCGACAAGCCGGCACAGGTATTGTCTTTCCCATTGCACAATATCAGCGGCGGCGGCATTGCCATCATCGATGAAAACAAGCTGCTGGATGACACGATCGGGCGCATCTACAAGGATTGCAAGATCGATTTCCCGGGCGGCACCCTGGTCGTCGCCACGCTTGAAATCCGGAATTCCCAGGAAATCAAACTCAGCAACGGCAAACTTATCCGGCGCATCGGTTGCCTGTTTGTCGATTTGCCTACAGCAATGATGTCTGCAGTACAACGCTACATCACTAAACTGGAACGGGACCAGGCGGCACGAAACAAGGGGCTGAGCTGAGTTATTTGGCGATGGTGTAGCTGCAATGTCAGCAAGCGGGATTTACACGACATGCCATGTGTACATCCTGCTATTCGAATTACCCTTTTTACCTGCGTACTTGCACTAGATTACAGCTCAGGAAGAGTGGCAGCTCTCATCCAGGACATATTCGGGCGCCAACTTGTCAAGAACGCGCTGTAACTCGTCCGGATCGACTGGCTTACTGATGAAAACATCGCAACCGGAAAATGTGCCACGAATACGATCGACGGCTTTGCGGTCTGTACTGAGAATAATTGCCGTCGTACGTCGGCGAGCCTGCGACTGCTTGAGCAGCTTGCAGATTGCGATGCCATCCTCATCCGGCAAGTGCGCCTCGACAAAGACCAGGTTGTAACGGAAATTGGCCAACAGCAGAACGGCTGCGGCACTGGTTGAAACATGGTCTACCCGGTATCCGCGCTGCCCAAGTTCGGCAGTAATGTAGCGCCAACCCTTCGGATTAGGATTAATGACCAAGGCAGCGGCCTGAGTTCTATAGACTCGCAATTGCGTTGAAATGGCCGCATCCATGGTATCGGAGACGGCACAAAAGGTAGTGGAAAGCGCGTGCTGCGGGATAAGTTCGCGACGGCTGCTTTGTTCGATCGCCTGCTTCAACGCTTCCAATGCTTGCCCCCAGCGAAAAGGACGCAGCAAGTGGGCAGCGACGTTGTTACCCAAATAAAATGAACCAATGGTCACAATGGGTATACCGCTGGGCCGTTGCATTTCCGCGTCGTACCATAATCGCCCCTCCGGATCGTCAGAATCCAGCAGCACACAGCTGGCTGGAGTAGAAGAGTCTTCTTTCCATTCCTGGTATATGCCGGATATTTTGAACAGCGAAGTAAGAACAGTGCGTTCATGCTTGCTTACGCCGATCAAGGCAATGGAGATTTTTGTTTTAGATTCGAAGATCATTTTTCAGAGGCCTGCTACGCTCTATTTATCAGCATTGTCAGTTGTCAATGCTATATAAGCGGAATTGTAACAGAATGATACAACATCGTTATATTTTTTAGACCAAAACATAAAACTTGACCTCAGGGCCTTAGCATCATGAATTCTGCAATATGCCTGCTCCTGAGAAGCCGCGTGCTAATTCAGATCACCGTAATAAGAAAGGCAGCCATACTTTAAACTTTGTGACATGCTGGCGCTTCTGCCGGCGATTTTGGAGATTCAGATTTGATGGCAGGTAGCGTTCGGATATTTCTCAATCCAAGGGAAAGCCGGAAACGCACCTTAAGGCGTGTCGATTGCAGAGTATGAGGTTAGCCATTGGCGGCACACTAAAAACGGCTGGCAGATTCCTTCCGTCGTACGACGCCTTGCGTCCTCAATATATAGGGGATGAATAGAAGCGTTGAAAGTTAGGCAATTAAGTGCCTGTCCTTTTGACGGCTCAGGAAACCATTCAGGCAGGCTATTTAAACTTGCATGTTCATAATGTCGTGATAGGCGGAGACGAGCTTGTTGCGCACCTGCACAGTCGCCTGGAAGGCGATATTTGCCTTCTGTCCCGCGATCATCACATCGGACAGATTGACGCTGTCGTCGCCCAGCGCAAACCGCTTGCCAAGCTGCTCGGCGCGGGATTGCATGGAATTGACCTGATTAAGCGATGCAGTCAGCGCATCGGCGAAATTAGGCTTATCCGCCTTGCCTGCGACATCCGCTCCGTTCAAGGGGCTTGCTGCACCCTGAGCATGTGCGGCGGCGGTCTTCAGTTGCGCCACCATGGCATCGATTCTGCTGCTGTCGATCATGTTTGCTTTCATTGCGTTTCTCTCCTGCACGGGCACGGAACCCGCCTTTTCACGACGCTACCTTATCACCCCGCGCGCAAGCTCTTTATGTGATTAGCAGGTGAAATCTCGCTTTATTCCGCCGATCAAAAATAAGCGTTCCATTCAAAATTCGTGCGTAGGCTCGGTCAATGCCCTTCCGGCGGACCGGTCATTGCATTGAACCAATCTAGCAAGAAGAAATGGATCGTATCAATTACTTCAGCAGGCACGGAGGAGCGGCATGGCAATAGCCTCGGAAAGCGCCATCACTCCCAACGTACTCGGGATGACGCAAACTGCCGTCGGCCGCAAGCTGATGCTGGGCGTCGGCATTGCCGCAGTGGTCGCCATGATGGCGGCAGTCTGGATGTGGAGCCAGAAGCCGGATTACCGCGTCCTTTTTTCCAATTTCTCCGACCGGGACGGCGGCGCCATCGTCGCATCGCTCCAGCAACTGAATATTCCGTACAAGTTCGCGGAAGGCGGATCGGCGATCCTGGTACCGGCCGACCATGTCTATGACGCCCGCCTAAAGCTCGCTTCGCAGGGATTGCCCAAAGGCGGCAACGTCGGCTTCGAGCTGATGGAGAACCAGAAACTGGGCGTATCCCAGTTCCTGGAACAGGTCAATTTCCAGCGCGCGCTGGAAGGTGAGCTGGCTCGCTCGATCCAGTCCGTCGCTGCCGTGCAGGCTGCGCGCGTTCACCTGGCGCTGCCAAAATCATCAGTGTTTGTACGCGACCTGCAAAAGCCGACCGCATCGGTTCTGCTGAACCTGAACCAGGGTCGCACGCTTGACCCACAGCAGGTCAGTGCCATTGTGCACCTGGTGGCCAGCAGTGTGCCGGACCTCCCTGCCAAGAACGTGACCGTCGTCGACCAGAGCGGCAACCTGCTGTCCAACTCCGACCGTATCGCCGGGTCAAACGGCCTCGACCCGTCGCAACTGAAATATGTGCAGGAACTGCAGCAAAGCATCGTCAGGCGCATCGAATCCATCATTACGCCTATCGTCGGTCCGAACAATGTACGCGCCGAAGCGACTGCGGATGTCGATTTTTCCCGCGTAGAGCAAGCTGCCGAGACTTACAAGCCTAATCAGACGCCGGAAGCGACCACGGTGCGCAGCCAGCAGACCAGCGAATCCAAAAGCACGAACGGCAGCATCCAGGCAGCCGGCGTTCCGGGCGCGCTCTCTAACCAGCCACAGCCGAATGCTGCCGCACCGATCAACGGCGCTCCGGCAGCAAATGCCGCAGCAGGCACGAATGCAGAGGCCGCGCCAAGCAATATGCAGAAGGATGTCACGGTCAATTATGAAGTGGATAAAACCATTCGTTATGTCCAGCAACCCATGGTTGGCCTGAAGCGGCTGTCGGTTGCTGTAGTAGTCAACCACAGGCAGGAAATCGGCAAGGACGGCAAGCCTGTCAGCAGGCCGCTGAGCGATGCGGAAAAAACCCAGATCACCGACCTGGTCAAGGAAGCAATGGGTTACAACAAGGAACGCGGGGATTCGCTGAACGTCGTCAACAGCCCTTTCGCCGTGCCGGAAAAGGAAAAAATCGCCGAGGTGCCAGTGTGGAAACAACCGGAAGCACTGTCGATGGCAAAGGATACCGGCAAGTACCTGCTGGCAGGACTGGTGCTGCTTTATCTATTCTTTAAATTCCTGAAACCGATGTTGGCCAGGCTGGCTGCACCGGCCGTACAAACCGCTCCTCGCCAGATGGATGACGATGATGCGATCGTCTCTCTGGGCGGGTCCAAACCCATGCTGTCCGGTCCGCGCGCCTATGAAGACAACCTGAGCGCGGCCAAGCAGCTGGCCAAACAGGATCCGAAAGTTGTCGCAAACGTCGTCAAATCATGGATGGGATCAAATGAGTGATGCCGGACTAAGCAAGGGCGCCATTCTGATGCTGGCGCTGGGAGAAGATGAAGCGGCCGAGGTAATGAAGTACCTTGGCCCGCGTGAAGTGCAGAAGCTCGGCGCGGCCATGTCCTCGATGCGTTCGGTGGGCAGCGAACAACTGGAAGCGGTGCTGGAAGAATTCCGGACCCAGACCGAGCAGAATACCTCGCTCGGCGTGGATTCGGACGAATATATCCGCTCAGTGCTGACCAAGGCGCTGGGCGATGACAAGGCTTCGTCGCTGTTGAACCGCATTCTCGGCCAGCGCGACGCGAGCGGCATAGAGAGCCTGAAATGGATGGATGCCGAAATGGTGGCGGACCTGATCCGCAACGAGCATCCGCAAATCATCGCAACCATCCTGGTTCACCTGGAGCGCTACCATGCCTGCGAAGTGCTCGATTTTTTCACCGAGCGCCTGCGCAACGACGTCATGCTGCGCATCGCCACCCTGGACGGCGTGCAGCCGTCCGCCCTGCGTGAACTGAACGAGGTACTGACCAAGCTCTTGAGCGGAAATGAGAACCTGAAGAAAAAACCGATGGGCGGCGTTCGTGCCGCTGCCGAGATTCTCAACTTCATGAAAGGCGAGAACGAGACGTCGGTCATGGAAAACCTCAAGAGCTACGACGGCGAAATGGCACAGGAAATCATGGACGAGATGTTCATCTTCGACAATATCCTCGATATCGAAGACCGCGGCATCCAGATCATCCTGCGCGAGGTGCAGTCGGATTCCCTCATTATCGCCCTGAAAGGCGCGAGTGAAGAATTGCGCGAAAAGATTTTCAAGAATATGTCGCAACGCGCCGCAGAAGCCATGCGCGAGGACCTGGAGTCGAAGGGTCCGGTGCGCTTGTCGGAAGTGGAAGCGCAGCAAAAGGAAATTCTCCAGATCGTTCGACGCCTTGCCGACGAGGGACAAATCATGCTCGGCGCAAAAGGCGAGGATTCCTACATTTAATTCCGGTTGCAGAGAAATACCCCATCGAAAGCAGAGCCAATGAGCGCAAACCTGATTCCGAAAGAAAAACAGACGGCGTATCAACGCTGGGAAATGGCCTCGTTCGGCGATACGCGATCCAACGGGCAGGCCGCGCAGAACGGCACCGATGTCCAGCTCGCGGCACTGCGCGAGCAGGCACGCCTGCAGGGTTATGCCGAGGGCAAGGAACAAGGCTGCGCGGAAGGCCGGCAAGGCGGTTATGCCGCCGGGCTGGAAGAAGGCAGGAATGAGGCAGCCAGGGAAATCGCTTGCCTGCAGCAACTTGCCGAGAACTTCAGGGCGGAGCTCACGCAAGCCAATGAAGTGATTGCGCAAGACATGCTGAACCTGGCGCTTGATCTTGCCAAGGCAATGCTGAAGACAGCGCTGCAAGTCCGCCCTGAACTGGTACTTCCGATTGTTTCCGAAGCAGTCCGTTATCTTCCGACCTTGCAACAGCCGGCCATTCTTTACCTGCATCCCATGGACGCGCAGATAGTCCAGCGTGCAATGGAGGCCGAACTTTCCAAAGCCGGCTGGCGTATTGCCGAAGACACCCACATGGAACGCGGCGGGTGCCGCATTGAAACCGGTAGCAACCAGATCGATGCCACGACTCCCGTCCGTTGGCAGCGCATCGCTGCCGCGCTCGGCCAGCAGTCCGATTGGATGCCTGCATAATGTCCTCGCATTCCGCAAGCGAACGCTGGCAGGCCTATCTGCGCGACTGCAGTGCGCTGGCATCCATTGCAGAACCGATGCACATTTCCGGGCGCATTACGCGTGTCACCGGCCTGGTCATGGAAGCCGTCGGCCTCAAGCTCGCGGTCGGCAGCGCATGCACCATCCCTTTGGCGAACGGATCGAAGATCGAAGCTGAAGTCGTCGGATTCCAGGATGACCGGGTCTTCCTGATGCCGCAAAGCGATGTCGAAGGCATCGTACCCGGCACGCGCGTATTTCCTGTGGAAGTAGTCCAGACTTTGCCGCCTCCGGGAAGCGTCTCGCATCCGAGAAGGCGTCCGAGCGATCGCGGCCGTCACCTGCCGGTGGGCGAAGAATTGCTGGGCCGCGTCGTGGATGGCGCCGGCCGGCCGCTCGACAGCCTGGGACCGCTCCGCACGCATCACTCTGCCCCGCTCAATGCGCGGGCCCCTAATCCGCTTTCACGCGCGCCAATTTCAGATGTGCTGGATGTGGGCGTGCGCGCCATCAACAGCATGCTGACGGTCGGGCGCGGGCAGCGCATGGGCCTGTTCGCCGGATCCGGCGTCGGAAAGAGCGTCCTGCTCGGCATGATGGCGCGCTATACCAGCGCCGACGTGATCGTGGTCGGCCTGATCGGCGAACGCGGCCGCGAAGTGAAAGAATTCATCGAGCAGATCCTGGGGCCGGAAGGGCTTGCTCGCTCGGCGGTTGTGGCAGCTCCTGCCGACGCGCCGCCCTTATTGCGCCTGCAAGGAGCGGCATACGCCACGGCAATCGCCGAAAACTTCCGCGATCAGGGCAAGAATGTCCTGCTGATCATGGATTCCCTGACCCGCTATGCCATGGCACAGCGTGAAATCGCCCTGGCCATCGGCGAACCTCCCGCCACCAAGGGTTATCCG
Source organism: Keguizhuia sedimenti (assembly GCA_030715135.1). Taxonomy (GTDB): domain Bacteria; phylum Pseudomonadota; class Gammaproteobacteria; order Burkholderiales; family Burkholderiaceae_D; genus Keguizhuia; species Keguizhuia sedimenti. Next base: position 143,544 of record JAUYVH010000005.1, read on the forward strand.
CCCTCGGTTTTCGCCAAGCTGCCGGCCCTAGTTGAACGCGCCGGCAACGGCAAGGAAGGCGGCGGTTCGATCACCGCTTTTTATACTGTGCTGACAGAAGGCGACGATCAGCAGGACCCGATTGCCGATTCCGCACGCGCAATTCTCGACGGCCATATCGTGCTGAACCGCGCACTGGCCGAAGCCGGCCACTATCCGGCGATCGATATCGAGCAGTCCATCAGCCGCGCCATGCATAACATCACGACGCCGCAGCACCAGAAGTCGGCGCGTCGCCTGAAGCAACTGACTTCCCGCTTCCAGCGCAGCCGCGACCTGATCAGCGTGGGAGCCTATGCTGCCGGCACCGACCCTGTACTCGATGAAGCCATTGCGCTGCAGCCGCAAATAGAAGCATTTTTGCAACAAGACATCACCGAACGGGCCGGCATAGAGGAGAGCTTGGGGCGACTTTCCGCTCTATTCCCATGATTGATTGACCATAGCCGGCCATAAAATCGTTCACCATGAGCAAAATCTCCGCACTCGATACGCTGATCGATCTGGCGACCACCGCAACCGACGAGGCGGCCAAACGGCTGGGGCTTGCCATCCGCGCCGCAGACGAAGCGCAGAACAAGCTGAACATGCTGTTGCAGTACCAGGACGACTACGCCGCTCGTTTCCGGACGAATCTGAGCGCCGGAATGTCGCCCGCAGATTACCGGAACTTCCAGCTATTCATGCAGAAACTGGAAACTGCCATCACCGGACAGGAACAAGTAGTCGCGGCAGCACAGCGGCGCATTGCACAGGAACAGGCGGCATGGCGCGAGAGTGAGCGCAAACGCATCTCTTTCGACACCCTGGCTACGCGCGCAGAAAAAGAACTTTTGCAAAAGGAAGACAAGCGCTTCCAGAAAGCAATGGATGAACATGCCACCCGTCAGGCCTTTTACAAAAGATCGGCTTGAATGCAGATGGTGAATGAGGATATCAGGCAAATATCATGACTACACAAGCGATAGCCGGCCCGGCGAACTTTCTGACACCTGTTGCACCAGCTTCGGGCAATCAGGCGACGTTTCCGGATGCGGCGGAGATGCCATTCAACCAGGTCTTGCAGCGCGAAGTGACCGAGCGCCGCAGTGCGGATCAATCGTCCAGGTCAGAGTTGCGGCAGTCCGATGCTGCCGCTTCCGAACCCGCGGCTCCGGCTCAGGCGTCTTCCGAAGCAGAAAAAGCGCAGAAGGAAGCCGTCAAGGATGCTGAAGAATCAGATTCATCCGAATCGGACCGGCAGTTAAGCGATGCCGCCGGCGCCTCTGCCGAGTTGCTGGCGCTGGTCGCGAATATGACGAAACTGGTGTCTGCCGCCGCCGGAGCGCACGCGGGCTCCGGGGAACCCAAAGCACAAGCCGACGTGCAGATTCATGTCGATGGAACCGCAATCTCCGGCAATCCGGGCGCATCGGATATCGAGACATTGCAGGGATCAGCAGGCGCAGACAAGAAAGACGCTGGCGCGGCCTTTGCACAGGAATTCGCTCAAGCGGCGAAAAACCTCAAAGGCGAGCCGACCACCGATCGCATGCAATCGGTTTCCGCGCAATCCGTACCCGCACGGGTCGATGCCGCAACTGCCCTTTCCGCAGCCGCCGTACCGGCAGAACAGATAGCGTCCACTGTGGATGCAGCATCGACGCCCCAGGCGCTGATGCCCATGCAGCATGCATTGAACAAGGTACACATGGCGAGCACCGCGCAGGCGACCGAAAGCCTTGCGCCGCCCGTCGGAACGCCGGCCTGGGATCAGGCAGTAGGTCAAAAAGTCGCCTGGATGGTGGCCGGCGCGCAGCAAAGCGCATCGCTCACTTTGAACCCGCCGGACCTGGGACCGCTGCAAGTGGTATTGAACGTCAACAATGCGCAGGCCAATGCAACCTTTATCGCGGCGCAACCCGAAGTACGGCAGGCACTAGAAGCCGCACTGCCGAAGTTGCGGGAAATGCTCGGCGACGCCGGCATTCAGCTCGGACAGGCCAACATCAATGCCGGAACGCCGCATCAAGGCGGCAATTTCGAACAAGGCAGCAAACCATCTTCTTCTCATTTCGGGCATGAGCAGCACGGCGAACAGCCCGTGGTCCCTGTAAGGCAGACTGCAATGCGGCAAGGACTGGGAATGGTCGATACCTTTGCCTGAACTGTTCTTCGGCTGTCTGTCCGGCAAAGGAATATGGCAGCCTGCTCTCATTGACCGTAGAGCGCATATAAGAAACAGACCCGGGCTTTCCCCTCTTTTCCTCGCATCCGAGCGTCGGATTTTTTCTGATAATGAACTCATCGCTCAAATAATGCATCAGGAGAAGACATCAAATGGCAACGGCTCCAAAACTTAAACCCGTTCCTGACCAGGCGCTGCAAGAAGAGGCACCCAAGAAATCAAAATTCAAGCTGTTCCTGATCCTCGGCATCACATGCATTCTCCTTGCCGGCGGCGGTGGCGCTGCCTGGTATTTCATGGGACAGCAGTCGCAAACTGCCGCAAACAAACCTGCAGTCATTGCACCACCGGTCTTCGTGGTGCTGGAGCCCTTTACCGTGAATCTGCGCAGCGATAGCGAAGAGCAATTCCTGCAGGTCGCCATGACAGTACAGGTCAAGGATCAGGCCAACGCTGACCAGATGAAGCTGTACATGCCTGAAGTGCGCAACCGCCTCCTGTTGCTGCTGTCGAGCAAAAGCGGCGCGGAAATCCTCTCCCCGGAAGGCAAGAAACAACTGTCCGATGAAATCATTGCATCACTGAAGAACCCCTTCGCGCCCAATACCAAGGCCCAGGGAATAAACAACGTCTTTTTCACATCGTTTGTTGTCCAGTAAACCATGTCCGAAAATTTTCTGTCGCAACAGGAAGTCGATGCGCTGTTAAAAGGCGTCACCGGCGAACAGGATGAAGTCGCGCCGGCGGTGGATCAGTCCGGCGTCAGACCCTACAACCTTGCGACGCAGGAACGTATCGTGCGCGGCCGCATGCCGACGCTCGAGATCATCAATGAGCGATTTGCGCGCCTGTTCCGTATCGGCTTGTTCAATTTCCTGCGCCGCACGACTGAAGTTTCCATCGGCCCGGTACGCGTCTCGAAGTACAGCGAGTTCATCCGTAACCTGGTGGTGCCGACCAACCTGAACCTGATGCACATGAAGCCGCTGCGCGGCACCGGCTTGATCGTAATCGATCCCAATCTCGTGTTCCTGCTGGTGGACAATCTTTTCGGCGGAGACGGACGATTCCATACGCGCGTCGAGGGCCGTGATTTCACGCAGACTGAGCAACGCATTATTCAGCGCATTCTGGGCATCATCTTCGAGACCTACGCAAAATCCTGGGAGCCGGTCTACCCGGTTGAGTTCGAGTACATCCGCTCTGAAATGAATACCCAGTTCGCCAATATCGCGACGCCGAACGAAGTCGTGGTGTCCTATACATTTACTGTAGAGCTCGGCTCGGTGAGCGGAGAGATGCATTTCTGCATGCCGTACGCGATGATCGAACCGATCCGCGATACCCTGACCAGCAGCCTGCAGGGCGAAACGCTGGAAATGGACAAGCGCTGGGTGCGCCTGATGACGCAGCAGATCCAGACCGCCGAAGTCGAACTTGTCACCAATCTCGGTACGGCAAGAGTATCGCTCGGCGACATCCTGAACATGAAGGAAGGGGATGTCATCCCCATTGCAGTACCGGATCGCGTCACCGCCAATGTGGACGGCGTACCGGTAATGGAATGCACCTACGGCAAGTTCAACGGCCAGTACGCGCTGCGCGTTGAAAGGCTTCTGCAGGGTGCAAATGAAATAACGCAAGGAGATAATCATGGCTGACGAAAACGGTCAAACAAGCGCCGATGACGACTGGGGCGCTGCACTGGCAGAGCAGGCGCAATCCGAAACACCGGCCATACAAGCCAAACAGGCAAGTGCCAGCGTATTTCAGGAATTTGCCGGCTCGGCCAAGGGCAGTACGCAGAACGACATCGATTTCATCCTCGATATTCCGGTTCAGCTTACCGTTGAACTGGGACGCACCAAGATCGCCATCAAGAACCTGTTGCAGCTCGCGCAGGGCTCCGTAGTCGAACTGGACGGCCTGGCAGGCGAGCCGATGGATGTACTGGTCAACGGCTGCCTGATCGCGCAAGGCGAGGTGGTTGTGGTCAACGATAAATTCGGCATTCGACTGACGGACATCATTACGCCGTCTGAACGCATTCGCAAACTGAACCGTTAAATCCAGCAGACCTGTTCCAGATGAGCTTTTCACTTTCTCGTGCGTTACTTGCCTGCGCCATGCTGATGCCGTTTTCGCGGGCCGCCCATGCCGCCGCTCCGACAGCGACCGGAAGCGGACTGCAGGTGCTGTTCGGCATGGTAGTGGTGCTTGGCCTGCTGATGGGTGTCGCATGGTGGCTCAAGCGTTTCGGCCCGGTGCGCGGCACAGGCAACTCGGCTGCAAAAATTGTCGGCGGCGTCAGCGTCGGCACGCGCGAACGCGTGATGGTTGTCGAAGTCGGCGATCAATGGATCGTCATCGGCGTTGCACCCGGATCAGTCAATGCCTTATCGACCATGCCGCGCCAGGAGCACGTTCCGCAGGACGACATGCAGATGCAATCTCCCTCCAATTTTTCAGGCTGGCTCAAGCAAACGATCGACAGGCGCAATGGGAAGCAATAGTTCAGGCAGTGAAGATATGAAATTATTGCGCTCCTTTTTGCGTCCGCAGTCCATCGCTGCATTGATGCTGCTGTCCATGCCTTTGCTTGCATCGGCACAGCAGGCCGGCCTGCCGGCATGGACCAGCACGCCGGCGCCGGGCGGCGGACAAACCTATTCGCTGAGCCTGCAGACTTTGCTGTTGCTGACGGCATTGACCTTTCTCCCGGCCGCATTGCTGATGATGACGAGCTTCACCCGTATCATCATTGTGTTGTCGCTGCTGCGCCAGGCACTCGGTACGCAATCCGCTCCCCCAAATCAGGTAATGGTCGGCCTAGCGCTGTTCCTGACCCTGTTCGTCATGGGACCTGTGTTCGACAAGATCTATGCCGATGCTTATCAGCCGCTCTCGGAAAACAAGATCACCATGACCCAGGCGCTTGAGCGCGGCGTCGCTCCGCTCAAGACCTTCATGCTTAAGCAGACACGCGAGGCCGACCTTGCGATGTATGTGAAGATGTCGAATACCCCGGCGCTTCAGGGCCCGGAAGACGTTCCGCTGCGCGTGCTCATCCCTGCTTTCGTCACCAGCGAGCTGAAAACCGCTTTCCAGATCAGCTTCGCGATCTTCATCCCCTTCCTGATTATCGACATGGTCGTTGCCAGCGTACTGATGTCGATGGGCATGATGATGGTGTCGCCCGCCATCGTGTCGCTGCCTTTCAAGCTGATGCTGTTTGTACTGGTCGACGGCTGGCAATTGCTGATCGGCTCGCTGGCGCAAAGTTTCTATTAAGGACCCAAAATGACTCCTGAATCAGTCATGACTCTTGGCCGGCATGCGATGGAAATCACCCTGATGGTTGCCGCGCCGATGCTGCTGGTGGCGCTGGCAATCGGTCTGCTGGTCAGCATCTTTCAAGCTGCGACACAGATCAATGAAATGACCCTGTCCTTTATTCCCAAGCTGATCGGCATCTTCGTTGCACTGGTGATTGCAGGACCATGGATGTTGAGCGTCATGCTGGATTACATGCGCCATGTTTTTTCCAGCATACCCAGCCTGGTCGGTTGACGACCTCATTCGCGTTCAGGAAAGAATTGTGAGCCGCTGCTGCATGTGAGCCTTTCCGGAACAGGTGCGGCGACCAACTACCCAGCATGATCCACTTAGCATGATCACCTTAACCAGTGCCGAACTCAACACCTGGATCGCCTCCATCCTGTGGCCGTTGACGCGCATTCTCGGGTTGGTCGCGGCTGCACCTGTCTTCGGCAACATCAGCGTTCCGGCCCGTGTAAAGATCGGCCTGGGTGTAATGCTCGCGCTCGTCATGGCTCCATCGGTGCCCGCCCTGCCGGCAGAGGATCCGATGTCCTATGCCGGGCTGATCATCCTGATCCAGCAACTCATCATCGGCCTCGGCATGGGCTTTGCAATGCGTATTGTGTTCGCCTGCGTCGAAATGGCCGGCGAAGTGACCGGCATGACCATGGGGCTCGGTTTCGCCACATTTTATGATCCGCAATCTCAGGGACATTCTTCAGCCATCAGCCAGTTCTTATCGCTGCTGACGATCCTGGTGTACCTTGCTTCCAATTTGCACCTGGTACTGCTTTCGGCACTTGCAGACAGCTTCGTTTCCTTGCCGATCACCGCTGCACCCGCCGGCACCCACCTTGCGCAAACTCTTGTGGCCTGGGGCGGGCGCATCTTCAGCGCGGGTGTGCAGCTATCGCTTCCGATCGTCGCCGCTTTGCTGATTACCAATCTTGCATTGGGAATTCTGACGCGCGCAGCACCTCAGCTCAATCTGTTCGGCATCGGATTTCCGATCACGATAGGCGTCGGATTTGTCATGCTGGCAGTCACGCTGCCCTATCTAGCCACTCCTATCGGCAATCTGTTTCAGGAGAGCCTGGGAGCGATTCGCCAAATGACTGCGACGGCATTGCCCGACATTCCCTAAGCGCCGTTCAGAATGGGTTTGCGTAGCGATTGGCTGATGAGCTCGCGCTTATTCGGATATTCGTCTATTCAGCGAGCCTGCATTGTCTCATCTCGCATTTGTACAGCATTTGACGGCCATCCGCGCATGGCACGCGATAGAACTCGATGCCGGGCCGCCTGGCCATCAGTTCCGCGTGGTCATAAAGCTGGCAACCGCTTGCCTGCGCCAGCTTTTCCACCGCATAAGTCATTTCGCCTGCCTTCCCAGCCGAACGCTGGGTGTACACCGGCGATTTCGGAGCATAGACGTTTTCGGCTGCCTTGTTCTTTTCGGTCGGGAATTCGGAATGCGAGGCACACGCAGATAATGCGCCCGCAGCAAGAATCATCATCAAGCACTTTTTCATTTTTATCGGATAGTCCCAGGCTGATTCAGTTCGTGCACGTTTTTTTGCGTGCTGAAAGGCGGGTATTGTAACGGTACTTTATGCGAAAACGAATGATCGCCTGAGAGGACCCCTATCCGGCCGAAGCAGATCGTGGAGGCGGAACGAAACCAGTCCTGGCCGGCGCGCCTTCTACGCACGATTCCGGCCTATGTCGGCACGCTTGCAAAAGGCCGTCCCGGCAAGCCGGGAACCAGCAAGATTAATCGCATGACGGGCGTGACCTCGCGCCCCGGTCGATGTCCAATGTCGTTGCGTAGCCAGCTATCGGTGCCAGGCCGCACACGGCAATTGTCCAAAGCCGTTCGGTTCGGTAGTCGTTCTAGTCAACAGCGCTGCGAATTTTAATCGCTTCGACTACCCGGCTTTCCGCTTCTTCCCATTTGGCCAGAATGGCCGGATCGGAAGACTCGCATAAAAGTTCAGTGAAGAGGCTGTTACGAACGGCATAAATATTGAAGAGTGCCGTATTGAAGATACGTGAGTAAAACCGCCTAGACTGCAGATCCATACCAGCAAACATTTTCTTGTGAAGCATGTCACACCTCCCCTGTTTGCACTGCAAAGTACGTATAGTGAGTGTAACCCAATTCGTGTGCTTCACAACCAAACGCTTACTGTCGCCAGATTTAAATCAAGAAGCTGTCTTATCCTTGCAATCCCTGGCCGAAGAGCAGCGGTTCAAATTGCCGAATTGACGCAATGTGAGTCAGGCTTTGCATTCGTGCGAGTTCATTTATAACTATTTTCCGCAGCAGTAAAAGAACAGTTCAGCGGATTACTTGGCACAAAAACCCACGTCACAATGCAACACAGGGGAAATTCAAGAATGAGCTGAAGATATTTTTTCATGCACAGGAGCAACAAAAAATGCTCGAAGGTTTGAAGCAAATCATGCTTTATGACAGGCAAGCAAATCCTCACTGAAGAACGCATGCAGATTCCTATATGATTATTTTTCTGGAGACCATAAGCTCTGCGTAGGGCGGCATGATGAGCACCGCAGCCCGGGCGGACCTTGGATTGCATTCCTTAACTCCATAGGGAAATAAAACTCAATCAATGATAGGAGCCTAATAATGAAGAAAGTAATGGCAGGTCTGATTCTGAGCATGATGGGTATCGCTTTCTCGAGTGCGTCGATGGCAGCCTCGGGCGACGCCGCCGGTCAGACGAAAGGGGCATCCGGCGAAACCGGTGCAGCACCAAAGAAAGGCCCTTCTGGTGAAACCGGCACCGCGTCCAAATCCGGCTCCGGCGAAAAAGGAACCGCGGCCAAGCCTGTCACCAAAGAACTGGAGACTTCATCCAAAGCCGGAGCTGGGGCTGGAGACACTTCCGCATCGCTCAAGGAAGTCCGCAAGAAGTCCGCGGAAGAGTACAAGGCTGCTAAGGAAAAATGCGACCAGATGAAAGGCAATGAAAAAGATGTATGCATGGCCGAGGCACGTGCAGAGCGCACCAAGGCAAGGGCAGAAGCCGAAGCAACGGTCAAAAACACTTCCAGCGCAAAACGCAAGGCCTTGGTTGATATTGCCAATGCCGAGTACGGCGTTGCAAAGGCCAAGTGCAAGGCCATGGAAGGCGATGCGAAAGACAAGTGCATGAACGACGCCAGAGAAGTACGTGCAAAGGCCACTCTGGAAACCACTACCCAGGAAAAGGCTTCCACCGCGATGGAGCCAAAGAAACAGGATCCAAACCAGGAACGCGCCGGAACCCGCCGCGAGACCAGCAACGAAAAGAAATAATCAGGCATATGCATCGGGCCTGATTAATCCAGCCTGATTACGCAACAAATCCGTTATTGAGAGCCTTGCACCGGCACAGGAACTCGGTAACGGAACGTGTTATCCGATTACCTGGATTGCGAATTGTCGCTCCGTCTGCCTCAACCAATCGCCCTTCGGGCATCCTTTGCCCACAGCAGATTCAATTTCGGCACGTATCGCATCAGGATGGAATGAGCTTTTTGCCACTTCCTTTGCATAATCCAATCTGAATTAACCACCTCAGCAACAGCTCTGTTGGCAGAATACTCCGCACGCTGCCGGTCACAGACCAAGCCGCGCTAGGAATCAGACCTTCTGGAATAAGCCATTTTCCGTAGCGCCGGCCAGGTACCCAGCAAAATAGATAGCGTCACAAGCGCTGCAATCATGTCCACTATCCAGTCTCTGACTGTGCCATTACGGTAGGGGAAAAAGCTTTGGATATATTCATCCGCCGCGCCCATGACGACAACCCATAGAAAAGCGTGGAGTGCCGTGACGAAGGACTGGCTGCGTGCTCCCGTATACAGGAGATAAGCAATTGTCGAATAGGCAAGGGAATGCAATACCAGCCCAGACGCAAATTCACCCGCCTCTGCCCTGACGCCGGGAATGGCTCCGAGCAGAACAATCAGCAGATAAAGGATGAAAGCGCTCCAGTAGCGGATATTCCTGTAAATCGGCGAAAAAAATAAATGTACTAAAAAGGTGGGCATCGTCTATAGAAATGAGGGAACGCAGCCGTAATCGTATCAAGGGAAGGCGTGCTTAGGCAGATGCGATGGATTGATTCAAGATGTAATCTTTGCGTCGGGCCGTTTCAATCTGTTGCTAAAATGCTCAATGCACTTTTTTTACCATGGAATTTATGTTAAAAATTGCATCCCGGTATTGTTTTATGTTAAGCCAACAACGCAACTATATTGAAGTATCTAGAAATACGGGATGGGGAGCGACATGGAATGGATACAAAAATGGCTTGATGAGCGGCGTGTCAGGGCCTTGAAAAAAAGAGTCGAACGCATGCGGATGGAGGCGCAAGAGGCTGAACTCGAACCTCTGATGCCGGCAATGGAAACCATCAGCCGACGCATCCGGCTAGAACGCCTGGTTGTCCTGGAACGCGTGGTGCACGACATCGAGCGCCGGCAGACGGTCAGTGCAGCGGACGCCGCCCGCCACGCAGATAATTCGGTGGCAACCCAGGCTTGAATCCGAATCAGTTTCACACCAACTACAAATCTTGCCGTCAGCCTCGCCGGCTTGTGCGAGAACTCGCCTTGCGCTTTCACTAAACGAACAGCTTTCTTCTGATTGCCCCTAAACCAGGCCAAGCGACAGATCCTAACTGTCCTGAATAAAAAAACCTCCCTTGCCTCCAGCTAAAGCGGACACCAAGTATTCCGCCGCCTTCATCAGGCACGAAACCAATCCACGCCAAATCGGCACCGCAGCAGCTTCATGGCAGACCGATGACCGGCCTGCATTCTGTCCACCTTCGTATTTGGCAAACGTACCAGCCTCTTGGCGGCCCGGCTTTAGAACCGCCGCCTGACAAGAACGTTACACCATTAAATGCAGCCATAGCCATCAGGAGCGGAACCACTCCACCGAGAGCATATAGGATGGATTGCGTCACTCGCCTTACTGCATTCATTTCAGTAGCCATTTAGCGGTTGACGTAACGGGCGGATGCGAGCGGGGCGAAGCCACGCTTGCAGACCCTGTTGACGGAAATGTTAAAACCCATTTTTCTCACGAACTCATGTACGGTGAGATGATCAATCGCCAGTTGTTTTGGTGTGTCGCCATACCGGTCCGTTAAGTTCTTTGCCCCAAGCGTCACCAAGCGTTCAACAGCCGACTGTTGGCCCAGCATAGCTGCGTAGTGAAGGGGAGTGTTCTGGTCTTCGCCTCGCTTATCAATGTCGGCCCCGTTCTCAACCAAAACAGATATTGCTTCTGCATCGCCCCACTTGGCAAATAGGTGGAGGGCGGTCTCGCCGGAAAATCGTTCGCTATGGACCGAATCCACCTTGACGCCAAAGAATAGGTCGGCGCCATCCGCCTCTTCCAATATCTGCTCAAGGGTCCGCATAGGTTCTAACGTGAAAAATAACAGGCGCCGAAGGCGTCCTGGTTGATTGGCATGTTAGGTTTACTCTTTATAACCATTGTAGGCCCATTGAGTTTTGCTTAAATTCTTCAGGGTATTTTCTTAAATACCGGATTCTCAATAGTGACACTAATACAAGTAGCAATGGACCACCTGCCATAAGCATGGCAGTAAAGATAAATGCACCTATTGTCGCAAATGGGTTAGTTGCGGATTCCGATTTGATTATTTCCACTATAAGTGGGCTTAAGATCAACAGCGATCCACCTGCATATCCTGTTAATACCCATTTTGGCGGGAATTCAGGCCCGGAAAAATTACGTACTGTCCACCAAAGGGATGCCCATGCTACCCAGCTCAATATAAATGCTGCAATTGCACAAATCCAAATCAGTAAGTCCAGGAATGATTTAATTCCAAAGGAGTTAGTTGGATTAAATAGAATTGCTAGGAAATGAGTTGCCAATGTTATTGATATACCACTCCATGCCAAAAAGTATGGAATCGAACATCCAGCAAATATGAATGCAAATATTCTTAGAGTTCCCACAAAAATCTAACGTAATTTAGATAGAAAAAATTTCGGCCTAACCTGACGCACTGTCTGCTTAACCTGGAACCTCAATCCAGTTGAAACGCTTGCTGCACAAGCGTTCCGGCAATATGCTGCATTTAAGCACAGCACCAAATAACCGTGAAAGGCAGATAGCCTTCATTGCAGCCTTTTGCACCTGATCCTAAACGACCCAGGCTGCTTGAACAAGCTAAACGTTGCATTAAAGACAAACACTCCAGCCAATGAACGGAAGAGACTTATCTCCATCGGATCCGATGGTATATCCGGTTCCGTTATTTACGCCATCCCATAAACATGGGAGAAGCAGAAATCCGCTCTTTTCTGTCCTATTTGGTCAGCGCACGCAATGTGTCGGGTTCTACTTCCAGCCAGGCACTATGTGCACTGATCTTCCTGTATAAGCATGTTCTAGAAAGAGCGCTGCCTTGGATTGAAGGCATCAAGCTCCCAAAACGCGTAAGTCGGCAGCTGAGCGTCCTGATCAAGATGATGGGTGGCACCTCTTCAATCATCATCAATTTGCACAAGTTTGATGCGAGCGCTTGCTCCGCTTTTGATCGAAACCGCTGACTTCCGACAACCGAAATGGCGTGCAATCAGCATTATCAGTTCTTCGTTAGCCTTGCCGTCAACCGGCGGCGCTTTCAATTTCGCAAGCCATATTCCTTCTGACTGTTCCAATGTGCTCGCACGAGCGTTCGGCTTAACTTTTACCTGGATGGTTTTCACAATAGCTGCATTTCCGTGATGTCCCGACAATAGATGGCATTGTGCACAAGGTGATGGACATGATACTGATCGGAGGCGGATCAGATTCTGATCGGCGGCTGAATTTTCAAGCCATGCCAATGACAAAACGGCCAGGATGATCGTCAACTTACTGGATCACCCGGGCCGTCCGGAAGACAAACTGTTGGGACTGCTTCTTAAAGAAAATTGAACAAGGAAAGCCCGGTAATTTTCGTGAATGATTTTTGCGCGGCTTCGAGGATGATCTGGTTCTTGCTCAGGTCGCTCAGTGCCTTGTTGTAATCGACATCTTCGATATTGGAAATTGAAGCTTCATAATGCTCATTTTTTGCAGCGCCTGCTTCATCGAGATGATCGAGTTCCTTCAAGCGTGCGCCGATCGAAGCCCGGATGCTTAGAACATTGTCGAGAGCGCTGTCGAAATTGTTGTTTGCGATGCCCAGTCCATGCGAAACATTCGCTCTGCCAATGGTTCCCGACCCCTGCGTTTGCAATAAGGTGATCACATCCTTAAGGGTAGTAAACAGGCTTTGCTTTTCGCTCGGGCGAACCGTCATCACATCGCCGTTTGCGGGAGCGCCTGAAGCGGTGATCTCCAGGCCATCGAAGGCAATGGTTTGCGGCGAGGCGTACGGACCGGTCGCCAGCGGAATGCCTGCCCTGGTCGGATCCAGCGTAATGTCGTACACCGAATAGGTCGCGCCGCCGCCGGAGAATACGATATCGTATTGGTGACCGGTCAGCATTTGTGAATTCGTTACGGACAGGCGGGACACTGCGCCGGTACCGGTGTTGCCTGCCGCTACGGCCGAAGCGAATGTCCCGGTGCTGACAATATTGTCGAAAACCTGGTCGCCGCTATCGTTAATCGCCATCTGGCGCGCAGAATCCACCTGCATCATCGTTTGTCCCTGGTCGCCGTTGAATTGCGCGCCGTCCGGGGCTAGTGCGTAAGCCGGTGTTGTGAGCTGGTAGCCGCTGAACAGATAGTTACCCATTCCATCCCGGGTGTTGGCGATCGAGACCAGTTCATCGAAATGAGTCTGCAGATCCACCGCGATGAATTTCAGCTGGCTCTCATCGTAGCTTGGATTGCCGGCCTGAATGACAAGGGTTTTTACATCCTGGATCAGCTCGGTGGTTTTTTGAAGAACGCTTTCTTCCAGCGACAAGGCGCTCCTGGCGTTTTGCCGGTTGGCCGTGTACTGCGCATTCAGTTCCTGGCTCTGCGTCAGATTCAGCACGCGTGCGGCACCGACCGGATCGTCTGCCGGAGAAAGAATGCGTTTGCCGGAGGCGACCTGCTGCTGGACCTTCATCAGCTTGGCTTGCGATTCCGTCATCCGGGCCAGGCCCGATTCATAAATCGTATTGGTACTGATGCGCATGGCTTACTCCTATCTTCCCAACTCAAGCAAGACGTCAAATAACTGGCTGGCGGTCTGCATTACCTTGGCGGCGGCCTGATAGGCCTGCTGGTAGCGAATCAGGTTGGTCGCTTCCTCGTCCAGGTTGACGCCGGATTCCGCCTGCTGAGCCGCCATGGCGTTGTCGTACACTTTGTCGGCCGCCGCGCTGGTTGCTTCCAGTTCGCGCGTCTTGTTGCCGATGGCATTCACCAGTTGCGAATACGCGCCCTGGTAGGTCATGGTGCCGCCATCCAGCAAGGTGCTGGTCTGCAGATTCGCCAGCAGCAGCGCATTGCTGCGGTCGCCGATGCCATTCGTATTAGCGCTGACGGTAAAAGTATCGCCGTTCGATGGCGCACCGCTCAGGGTAAAGCCGATGCCGCCGTAACTGATCTTTGCGCCTTCGGTGTAAGGCACCGGCGTGCCGGGGGCATAGATAGTGGCAACGCCGTTGGCCTGCACGGTGACCGACATGTTCGGTGGAAATCCGGTCAGTGTCTTTGCCGTACCGTCATAAGTCAGTGTTCCGGTCGGCGGTCCTAGCGTAACCGCCTGGTTGTCTGCCAGCGCGCCGCTGACGGCAACATTCACGCCGTCGAAATTGATAGTGGCGCCGGAGGTATAAGGGATCGATGTGGTACCTGCCGGATAGGTCGTCACCGTCGGCGGAACGCCCGGTACTGTGACGGTAATCGGTTTGCTGTTGGGAATACCGGTCAGGGTCTCCGGCGGGCCCGAATGATGGACAACCGATATCGCCGACATCAATGCAGTCGAACTGACTTCAAGGCCGCTGATCTTGCCCGTTCCGGCATTGCTCGCCGGTGCGCCTGCGCGCACAGGAAGTGCTGCCGCGATAGCGGATTTGTCGGTAATTGCCAGGCTCAGCGAGGACGCGCCGGCCGCTACCGGGCGGATCAGAAAGTCGTCGTTGATGGATGGCGTGCCGGCCAGCGTGAATTCGACGCCGTCTATGGTTGCGGTCGGCGGAGAAAACAATGTTGCATTCCCGTCGGACAAGCGCGTCACCTTGACCTGGGCCGGATCGCTGCCCGAGGCCGGAACATACTGCACCCGATAATCGCTGACCTTCAAAGCTGCGGCATCCGTGAGGGTGGCGGTGATTACTCCGGAACCGGTATTGGCAGTGCTGGGCGAGACGAGCGGTGACGCTATCTTGAAGAAATCCTGGCCCAATGCGCCGGTTTCGGTCTGTCCCAGTCGGTGCTGTGCATTGAAGGTCGCTCCCAGCACCGTGGCGATTCTTCCAAGTGTATTTTGCGCCACGTCCAGGGTCTTGGAGCGGAATTCGAACAATCCGCCGAGATTGCCGCCGCCGGCAAATGCGCTCTCCGCCAGCACAGTAGTCTTGCCGTTATTGGTGTAGGCGACCTGCAGCCGGGTCGGATCGGTAGGCGATGCCGTCATCGACATGTTAAAGGTCTTGGTGTTGACCACAAGCGGCTGGCCGTTACCCATGAAGACGTTATAGGTCTGCCCCTGCTTGATGACGGTTACCTTGACTTCCTTGCTCAGCTCCGCGAGCGCCAGGTCACGCTGGTCGAGCAGGTCGTTCGGCGCTTTTCCGTCAGAGGCGCTTTGCGCCTTTTCGATGGCGTCGTTGAGCGTTGCAATCTGCTCTGCATAGACATTGATCATGCCGACGCTGGACTCGATCCGGCTGTTGACGCCCTGCCCGATCTCGCGGAATTGCGCATCCATGCTCTGGAAACGGCTGACCAGTGTTTCGGCGGAGGACAGCATCGATTGACGCGATGCAGGATCGGCCGTCAAATCATGCACGCCCTTGAAAAAGTTTTGCAGGGTCGGGGAAATGCCGGACGCCGCATCCGCCAGCATGGTGTTGATCTGCTGGATCTGCGAATAATAGGCGTTGAGCTGGCTCCTGCTCGTTTCGGCATTGACCAGCTGGCCGTTGAGGTATTCATTGTACGCACGCTCGATGGACGTCACCTCGGTGCCCTTGCCGACAAAACCATAACCGAAGTCTTCTCCCGCAACCGCGCTCTGCGTGACGATCTGGCGGGTATAGCCCGGCGTGGAGGCATTGGCGATGTTGTGGCCGGTCACCGTCAAACCGACCTGAGCGGCTGCCAGCGCGCTTTTCCCGACATTAAGGATGCTTGAAGTCATGATCTTGTCTTCTAAAATGCGACATCTACGTGTACGGCAGGATGCCGCGAAACTTTAGCGCAGCGGCCGGAAAAGCCCGGCTCATTGCCATTCCGATAATCTTTTATACCGAGAACGACGTCTTGATCAGCCGGCTCAGCTTGGCGGCATACTGCGGGTCGGTCGCGTAACCCGCGCGCTGCAATCCCTGCGCGAAGCTGGTCGCATCCTGCGCGTTGGCGATTACGCGCTCGTAGCGCGGATTTTTGCTCAGCATGCGCGCGTAATCGCGGAAGGCATCGGCATATGAGTCGTAAGCACGGAATTTTTCCACGCGGCGTTGCGGCATGCCGTTGATGTATTCGGTTGTGACGGCTTCGACAACCTTGCCTTTCCATCCCGATGTAGCCTTGATGCCGAACAGGTTATGGCTGCGTGTGCCATCGGCAGCAACGATTTCGCGCTTGCCCCAGCCGCTCTCCAGTGCCGCCTGGCCAAGCATGAACTTGGCGGGAATGCCGGTCGTACGGCTGGCTTCCTCCGCATGAGACGCCAGTCTTTCCTGAAAGTCCCTGACATGCGCCGGCCGTGATGAACGCCGTGCCGGTTTGTCCACGTCAGTCGCAGCAAGACCCTTGTCCTTTACCTGCGTATCCTTTGCGGCACTCCGGCTTTCCGCCATCCGGGCTGCGATCTGTTCAGCAATCTCCAGGCCGGAGGATGCACCGCTCGCCTGTTCAAGCGGCATTGCCTGTTGAATGTTCGCAGTGCTGGACAACTGGCGTACCAGCACATCGGCCAGTCCGACGCCGCGCTTGGCCAGGTTCTGGCTGATCTGCTGGTCCAGCATCGCGGTGTACATGCGGCTTTGTTCGCTGTCGAAGACTCCGTCCTGCGGCGTGGCCTGGCGCATGCTCTTCATTACCATGTTCATGAACAGGGCTTCGAATTGCCAGGCCGTTTCCTTCAGTGCATCAGGCGAGTTCTGCTGCGCAGCACGGCGCAGTTCACCCATGCCCTTGGCATCGACCGCAAATTGACCGCTTAGTCCATTACTTAGGCCATTGTTTTCGATCTTCATGGCGAGTCTTTAGATGATTTCCAGTTCTGCGCGCAGTGCGCCGGAGGCTTTCATCGCCTGCAGAATGGCCAGCAGGTCTTGCGGCGTGGCGCCGATGGCATTCAAAGCCTTGACCACGTCGGCCAGCGATGCGCCGCCTTTCAGCATCATGACCTGGCCGTCGGCCTTCTTGATGTCGATAATGGAATTCTGCACCGCGGCGGTCTGTCCTCCCGACAGCGGGTTCGGCTGGCTGACGGCATTTTCCGTATTGATCACTACCGACAGGTTGCCATGCGCGACCGCGCAGGTTTCCAGCGTCACGGCCTGGTTCATCACCACCGAACCGGTACGTGCATTGAGAATGACTTTTGCGCTCATCTGCGCAGGCTTCACGTCGATGCTTTCCAGTGCGCCCAGAAAGGACACCCGCTGATCCGAGCCTGCAGGCACGCGCACCTGGATCACGCGTCCGTCCAGCGCCGCCGCCGTGCCGGCACCAAAGTTATGATTGACCGCAGCGACCAATCGGCTTGCAGTCGAAAAGTCGGCCTCGTTCAGTTCCAGGCGCACGACATTGTCCTGTCCCAGCGTCGTGGGCACTGCGCGTTCGACCGTAGCGCCGGAGGAAATCCGCCCCACGCTCAAATGATTGATCTGCGTCTTGCTGCCTGCGGCCGATGCGCCGACTCCGCCGACCAGTACATTGCCCTGCGCAATGCCGTAAATCTGTCCATCCGCGCCCTTCAGGGGCGTCATCAGCAAGGTGCCGCCGCGCAGGCTCTTGGCATTGCCCATGGAGGAAACCGTCACATCCAGGGTCTGGCCCGGCTGCGCGAACGGGGGCAAGGAAGTGGTGACGACGACGGCTGCAACATTCTTCAGTTGCAGGTTGGTTCCCTGCGGCAGGCTCACGCCCATCCCCTGCAGCATGCTGACCACGCTTTGCACGGTGAATGGCGTCTGCGTGGTCTGGTCGCCGCTGCCGTCAAGGCCCACCACCAGGCCGTAGCCGATCAACTGGTTTTCGCGCACGCCTTGTATGCTGGCCAGATCCTTGATGCGTTCGGCATGCACGGGTGCCGCGAGGGCACATGCGAGGCCCAGCAGGAGAACGGACAATCTGGATGAAATACGCATTGCTCTTTCCTTATCTTGCGAGCTTCACAGCGGCAATACGCTCAGGAAAAGGCGCGTGATAATGCTCATCACCTGCGCCTTGTCGACATAGCTGTTGGTACGGTATTCGAGGCGCGCATCGGCGACTTGCAATGAGGAGACCGTATTGCTGCCGGTAATCGTGTTCGGATTTACTACGCCGGAGAAGCGGATGAATTCCGCGCCCCTGTCCAGGGCAACCTGCTTTTCGCCGCTGACCAGCAGATTGCCGTTAGGCTGAACATCGATCACGGTTACAGCCAGCGTGCCGCTGAAGTTGTTGCTGGAACTGCCTGTGTTCTTGTCGTCATACGACACTTCCGATTCGGCATTGATACCCAGCTTGCCGAGCGTCGATGCCGGCACATTGAAAAGCTGCGCGACCGAGGCCTCCGCACTGCCGTTCTTGCTTGCAGCATTGGCCGCGGACTTTCCGGCACTGGTACGCTCGTTGATCACGATGACCAGGGTATCGCCGACCATGCGCGCGCGGCGGTCTTCGAACATCGGCCTGTAGGTTGCGGCCTGAAAAATTGCGCCGTTGGAAGCGGCGGGCGCAACCGGTGTGACCGGACGCGCCGTGGTGGGATGCTGCACGATGGAATCGGGCGCAACTGCGCAACCGCTCAGGGCAGCTGCGCTCATGACGATGATTGATAGGAAGCTTTTCATGCGTTTTGATCCGTCGTACTCGCCACTACATTTCCAGAGTATTACAGCTGAGACAGGCGCTGAAGCATCTGATCGGATGTCGTGATCGCCTTGCTGTTGATCTCATAAGCGCGCTGGGTCTGGATCATGTTGACCAGTTCTTCCACCACGTTCACGTTCGATGTTTCCACATAATTCTGCACCAGCATGCCGGCGCCGTTGGTGCCGGGCGTATTGGCGTTCGGCGTGCCGGATGCGCCGGTCTCGGCATACAGGTTCTCACCCTTGGCTTCCAGGCCGGCCGGATTGATGAAGGTTGCCAACTGCAGCGTGCCGATCTGCGTCACCGTGTTCGAACCGGGCAGCTTCACGGTCACGGTTCCGTCGCGTCCGACAGCGAGGTTTTGCGCGCCGGCAGGAATCGTGATTGCCGGCTGCACCGGGAAGCCGCTGGCCGTGACCAGTTGTCCCTGGCTGTCGATCTGGAACGAGCCGTCGCGCGTGTAAGCGGTGCTTCCGTCCGGCATCTGCACCTGGAAGAAACCGTCGCCCTGGATTGCGATGTCCTTGTCATTGCCGGTCTGCTGCAGGTTGCCCTGGGTGAAGATGCGTTCGGTTGCCACCGGGCGCACGCCGGTGCCGATCTGCAGGCCGGACGGCAGCTGCGTCTGCTGCGAGGACTGCGTGCCGGGCTGGCGCATCGTCTGGTACAGCAGGTCTTCGAATACGGCGCGCGACCGCTTGAAACCCGCGGTGCTGACGTTGGCAAGATTGTTGGAAATAACATCCATCTGCGTCTGCTGCGCATCCAGGCCGGTCTTGGAAATCCACAGGGAACGGATCATTTTTTTCTCCAGGAATCGTTGCGCGCGAATATTTCATCATGCGCGATTATGTTCATTCTGCCTCAGGACTTTTTATCCCAAAGACAGGAGCTCAGTGGCTTTTGCCGCGTTGCTCTCGGCATTCTTCATCAAGTTCATATGCAGATCGAACTGGCGCGCCAGCGCGATCATGTTGACCATTTCGTCAACGACGTTCACATTGCTGCCTTCGAGCGCGCCGCCCACCACGCGCACGTTTTCATCGACCGGCGCGGCATCGCCGTCGCGGATACGGAACAATCCATCGTCGCCGCGCACCAGCGTATCCTCGGGCGGGTTGACCAGCTTGAGACGGCTTAGCGCCGTTGCAGGTCCCGGACGGCTTGGATCGGTGGTGGAAATAGTGCCGTCACCCCCTATAGAAACCGCGACGTCGGGCGGAATACTGACCGGACCGCCGTCGCCCATGACGTTCTGTCCGCTTTGCGTCTGCAGCAAGCCGTTTTCATTGAGCTTGAAGCTGCCGTTGCGCGTATAGGCTTCGGAACCGTCTTCCAGCTGCACGGCAATCCAGCCTTGCCCCTGCACTGCAACATCCAGTGCGCGGCCGGTCTGCTGGATCGTTCCTGGCGCGTAATTCGCGCCGACGGTCGAATCGACCACGAAGGTGCGCGTCGGCGATCCCGGCCCTGCCACCGGCACGGCGCGGAAGGAGTCGAGCTGCGCACGAAAGCCCGTGGTGGTCGCATTGGCCAGGTTATGCGAGGTCGTGGCCTGCTGCTCCATGATGTGCTTCGCGCCGGTCATGGCGGTGTAGATCAGACGATCCATCGTATTCTCCGTCGGCTAATTCAATCAACGCATGTTCAACAGGGTCTGCAACACCTGGTCCTGCGTCTTGATGGTCTGAGCATTGGCCTGGTATACGCGCTGCGCGGTAATCATGTTGACCAGCTCGGCGGTCAGGTCGACGTTGGAATCTTCCACGGCAGACGATTGCAATACACCCAGGTTGCCTGCACCCGGCACGCCGGTGATCGGCGGACCCGAGTCGGAAGTGTCGGCCCAGACGTTGTCACCCAGGGGCTGCAAGCCGTTCGGATTGGTGAAGTTAACCAGGATCACCTGACCGAGCGTGGATGTCTTTCCGTTGGTGTAGCGGCCGGTGATAACACCGTCCGTACCCACGTTGAACCCCGCCAGGCTTCCTGGTGCATAGCCGTCCTGCGAAATCTTGACTTTGAAGTCCGCGCCGAATTGCTGCGTGCCGGCAAAATCCATGTTGACCGCGAACGGTGTCATGGAACCGGTAGTCGATGTGATCGGAATGGTAATTGGCAGCACCGTCGTGGCCGTGTCGATTTCGCCGGTGCTCGTAAAGTTGATCGTTCCCATGCGCGTAGCGGTCACAGCCTGCGTGCCGATTTGTGCCGAGCCGAATCCTGTCAGATTCAGGAAAGCTGTTTTGTTCGCGGTTGCCGTTGCGGCATCGATAGCAGCGCCGTTCAGGCTGATTTCGGTAGCTCCGGCATTCGTGATCGTAATCACGCCCGCTCCATCGGCTGTTGCCGTAACACCCGGAATATTTGCCGCCGTGATCGCTGCTGCAACATTGGCGCCTTGTGCAGCCGCCGTGCCGCCGGCTGCAATCGTACCGATGCTGATGCCGTTGATCGAGAAGGTTCCGGCCGGGATTGCGCCGAGCACGGTAGGTGCGCCGGGCGCCACCACATTGGGTCCTGCATTGTTTGCCGGCACTGCTGCAACTTCGCCGATGGTCACATCGTCGTTCGCAGCATAGACATCCCAGGTATTGGCGGCAGTCTTCACGAAGAACGTTTGCAATATATGTTCATTTCCGAGGCTGTCATATACCGGCGTCGACGTTGCATTGGTATAACTGGTCGGGTCCGCGCTGTTGAACGGTGTCGTCGTCGGAGCCAGTCTGCGCGAATCGAAAGTCGCTTTCACTTCGATGTCCTGCGTTTGGCGCGGCGGCAGGTCGGCAGAATTGATCTGCAGCTCCTGCGGGACACCTGTCGCCAGCGCGCCGTTGGCATTGGCCAGATACCCGGTCAGACGGGAACCGTTCGGGCTGATGATGAAGCCGCTCCGGTCCAATTGAAACTGGCCATTGCGACCGTAAGTGATCGCGCCGTTATTGCTCATCCGGAAAAACCCGCCGCCGCTGATGGCTATGTCGAGCGGATTGCTGGTACCGGTGATATTGCCCTGTGTGAAACGCTGACTGACAAGCGCCGTCCTGACGCCCAGCCCGACATCGGCTGCGGTGCCCCCGGACAAGGATGCGGCATACAGGTCGGCAAACACTGCCGACGACGACTTGAAGCCGACCGTGTTGGCATTGGCAACGTTGTTGCCGATGGCTTCCAGGCTTTTGGTCGCTGCACTTAATCCACTCAGACCTTGTTGAAAACTCATACTGTTCCCCTTAGAGCGTTGCTCTTAGCATCGATTTAAATAACTTCACGAATGGCCGACAGCTGCACTGCACCGATTCCGGCCACATGCAGCTTGGTTCCCTGCGCATTGTTCGATACGCTGGCCACTTCCCCGAACGACAATCCCGTCGCAACGTTTATCTCTTCACCGCCACGCACTGCCTTGACATTGAAGGTGTAGCTGCCGTCTTTAGCGGTAGCTCCAGAGTCGGTTTTCCCATCCCATGCAAGCGGAACATTGCCGGCCGACTGTGCGCCCAGATCAATGGTGTGCACGAGCTGGCCAGCGGCGCTACGGATCTCGACGGTGACTTCATCGGCGGACTCGGTCATCTCGACACCGAAGATGGCTTTACCTTCCTGCAATGCGATGTCGCTACCCGGAACGAAAACGCCGCGCCCTATCATGCTGACAGCTGCCAGCGACTGGCTGGCCTGATAGCTTTCCTGAAGTGCCTGCACGGTGACATTGAGTTTTTCCACTCCGGTGACCGTCGACAATTGCGCCATCTGGCTCGTCACCTGGGCATTGTCGAGCGGATTGAGCGGATCCTGATTCTTCATCTGCGCAACCAGCAGGGTCATGAACCTGTCCTGCGTTTCCGACACTGAGTCGCCTGAAGCAGGCCTGGAGGAATTCATGCTGGCCACCAGTGAAGACGGCGCTACATTATTCGATACGGTCGTCATGGCTGGTTCCTTTACTGGCCGATGGTGAGAGTTTTCAGGAGCAGCGTCTTGGCCGAATTCATGGTCTCGACGTTAGTCTGGTACGAACGCGTCGCCGAAATCATGTTGACCATTTCTTCGATCACGTTCACGTTCGGCATGGTGACGTAGCCTTCTTCGTCCGCAGACGGATGCTTGGGGTCGAATACTTTTTTCAACGGCGACTGGTCTTCGACCACCTTGTCGACCTTGACGCCCTTCGCATCGCCTGCCCCGACCGGCACGGCAGAGAAGACAACCTGTTTGGCGCGGTAGGGCTGGCCGGTTGCGCTGGTGGTGCTGTCTGCATTGGCGATATTGCTCGAGACCGTGTTCAGGCGCTGCGACTGCGCGCTCATTGCGGAACCGGACACATTGAAGATATTAAATAGCGACATGGTGCTTATTCCTTATTTATCCCGCGTTTACCCTTGAATGGCGGAGAGCAGGCTGCGGATCTGCCCGTTGATCAGCGTGATGCTGGCCTCATAACGGATGGCGTTGTCGGTGAACTGATTGCGTTCGACATCCATGTCCACAGTATTGCCGTCGATATTGGCCTGCTGCACGTTGCGGTATAAAAGCGGCGCTCCGCCCGGGCCGGTTTTACCGGCACTGCCCGAGGCAGACAAATGCGTGCTTGAAGTCTTGACCAGTTCAGCCGACGCCGCCGTGCCATTCTTCGCTAGAGCTCCTTGCAGGGCTTTGGTGAAATCGACATCACGCGCCTTATAATTGGGCGTGTCCGCATTGGCGATATTCGATGCCAGCAATTGCTGCCGCTGTGCGCGCAGGCTCAACGCCGTTTCATGAAACTGCAGTGTCTGATCCAGTTTTCCTATCATTGACGCCTCCGAATTTATCAACCCAGGTCACCGGCTAAAGAAGGTGTTTTGGATGCCGATAATGGATTTATATAGCGTCGATGATAAGGACCACCCTGTCATCTTGATCGCAGGATAAGCATTGAAAATGCCCGCCTATTCGGGCAATAGCCCGGTCGTGCCCTCTTTAATATGATGTCCGTGGAATTAGTTCGTGGACCATCATGAAAATCCTGACCGGCTTATTGAGTTTCTTGTGCATAGCGACGGCAATGCCCTTCGCCGCCGCACAAACCGCCCTACCGAATGCATCACCGCAGCGCCAGGACACGGAAGTGCTGCGCAAGACTGTCGAACGGTTCCTGCATAAACAATCCGCCGGTTTGCCGGGAGATGTCACCGTTACCGCCGGCGCAGTGGACGCGCGCATGAATTTGCCGGCATGTCCTTCGCCTGAGGCATTTCTGCCGCCGGGAGGTCGCTTGTGGGGCAAGACGACGGTCGGCGTACGCTGCAATGCTCCCTCGCCATGGACCGTTTATCTGGCCGCAACAGTGCGCGTGGTAGGTGACTATGTCGCCGCCGCCGTGCCCCTGGCGCAGGGACAACTGGTTGGCGCGCATGACGTGATCAAGGTAAAAGGCGACCTCACCGGCATGCCGAACGGCATCGTCACCGATCCCGCGCAGGCGATTGGCCGCACGGTTGCAATGTCGCTTCACGCCGGCACTCCCTTGCGCCACGACAGCCTGCGCACCCAGCGCGCGGTCCAGGCCGGACAAATTGTCAAATTGGTATCGATCGGTCCCGGTTTTCGCGTAACGGCCGACGGCAAGGCCTTAGGGCACGGCAATGCAGGGCAAATCGTTCAGGCAAGCACGTCGAACGGACAAGTCGTCAGCGGCATCGCGCGAGCGAACGGAATATTGGAAGTAACATATTGAAACGATTGATTTTTGTTCGGCTGGCGTAGCGGCCAAAGCAATGCTAAAGTTTGCCGCAAACAGGTCGATAACCAGCCAAGGAAGCTTTAAATTTGAGGCGCCCCACGCCATCAGGCGACCAGCCCGACATATCAACAAGGAATCGTCATGAAAATCGATGACTCGATCAAAAAAGCCGCAGGTTTAGGCGTCAATACACCGGCAGCGCGCACAGGAAAAAGCGCGGAAAAACCAGCCGTCGACAGCAAACCCGGCGACAGCGTCCATATTTCTTCGCAATTGCAGACGATTGCCGGCCAGTTGGCCAGTGGCAGCGTATTCGATTCGGAGAAAGTGGAAGAAATCAAGGCGGCGATCGCCAATGGTCAATTCCAGGTCAATGCCGAGAAAGTTGCCGAAGGCTTGATCGATACCGTAAAAGATCTGATCCATTCACGCAAAGGTTAAGCATGTCCTTGTCCGCCTCAGGCCGTACTGCAGGTAGCACCGTCAAGCGCGCCGCCAATCCGGCCGCGCATCTTGCTCAGGAAATCGAAGCTGCCGACCGCTTGGTCGCGCTGCTGAAGCAAGAACAGGAACACCTGATCAAAGCGGACATTGAGGGACTGATCGCATTGACTGAAGAGAAATCCAGGACGGTGTCGCACATGTCCGAACTGTCCATGATGCGTCATCGCGACCTCGCGTCGGCCGGCTTGCCCGCCACCGATGAAGGCATGCAGCAATGGCTGAAAGGCGTGGACCAGGCTGCTCCCGCAGGCCGTGCATGGTCGCGTCTGCTTGAGCTCATGCGCTCTGCCAAAGAGCTCAACCGCACCAACGGCATCCTGATCAATACCCACCTGTCGCGCAATCAGGCGGCCCTCGACGTCTTGCAGCAAAATTCTTCTCAAGGCGGCGCTTTCTACGGCCCCAACGGCCAGGCGACCGCCAAGCCGACCGGGCGCGGGCTGGTCGTCGGCTAAATTACTACCGGCATCAATTTCCTGTATTGAAGCAGACCTGCCGCATCGGCGATGCGCAGATTAGTCGCTGCACGGCAAGTGCATGAATGAAATCAGGCACTTGCCCTGGAAACCGCAAACATCTGGCGTGATGCTTATTGAATCCCCGATCCGGCTCACGCGCTTTTCATGGCCGCACGCCGTCCCAGCATCGCATACATAATCATCATTGCCAGCGCCGCAATCAGGAATGGAATGACACTCAGGTTCACAAAGCGCCATCCATAGGCATTCAAAAGGCTGCCGGACGAAAATGAAGCGATCGTGATTGCACCGAACATCAGGAAGTCGTGGGCCGCCTGTGTCTTGGCGCGCTCGGCAGGTGTGCAGGCTTCGGTCAACAAGGTGGTGCCGCCGATGAACAGAAAATTCCAGGCGATGCCCAGCAGTATCAGACCTGACAGGAAATGAAAGAACCCAATTCCTGCCAGAGCCAGCAGCACCTCCCCGAGAATCAACAGCACACCTGCCCCCATGATCGGCAATACGCCGAAGCGCTTGATCAGGTTGCCGGTGAAGAAGGACGGCAAAAACATTCCCAGCACATGCCATTGGATGACAGTGGCCGAAGCGCCTACCGCATGGCCGCTTTGCTGCATGGCGATCGGCGTGGCCGTCATCACCAGAATCATCATTGCGTAGCCGACCACGGAGCCCATCAAGGCGGTCAGGAATACCGGCTGGCGCATGATCTGCGATATAGGCCGCACAGGTCCCGCGGCCTCCACGACGGATGGCTTGGGAATGTCCAGTCTTGCCATGATCCAGAACGCGACCAGGCTCAGGACGGACATGACGATAAACGACATCGTAAACGGGGCCGGCCCGATGCCCTGCGTAAATCTGGCGATGTTAGTCCCGGCAAACGCGGCCACGATCCCGCCCGCAATCACCCAGGAAATCGCCCTGCTCTTGAATTCCGCACTGGCTGTGTCCGCCGCCGCAAAACGGTAGTACTGCGCAAAAGCCTGATAGCCTCCCACCAGTGCGTTCGCGACGACGAACAACCAGAAATTGCCGATCGAGATTGAAAATGCCGCGAGCAGCCCCGCCGCAATTCCGCATCCGCTTCCGACCAGGAATCCGGCCCTGCGGCCGTGGCGCTGCATGAACAGCGATGCCGGGATCATCACAACTGCCGCCGTCAGCATCGACATTGCAATCGGCAGTGTTGCCAGATGCTTGTCCGGAGCGAGGGATTGGCCGATCAGTCCGGAGACTGTAATGACCATGACTGAAAAAGTCTGGAACAAGGCCTGCGCGGCTGCAAGACGCAATACATTGCTTCGTTCGGCGGATAGGTGCATGCGTTTCACTCCGTATCTGTACGCGCTGCCATGGCAACGGTGCCGGCCTCATGCGCACTGCGTGAACAATTTAACACGAAGTACTTCGCATGAATATCAAACCGGTTTTGCGGCAGCCGTGAGGCAAGCCTAAGCAAGCTGTTACCGGAACTTCTGGATGCAGAAGCAAGGAAACAAGCAACAGCATGAATTGATGGCACAGGCCGGATATTTACGCAATACAAGCAAGAGCCGGCAAGGAATGAATGAGGTGCGACGTAGGCGGCATCAACGCACCGCCTGGAAGATGGTGTGCGCATTGCGTAGCGCAGTAAATCCCCGAACAAGAAATTTAGATAAATATCGGCCAGCGAGCACAGGAAGGTCCGCAGTAAACTTCCCCAGCGAGTAAAGATCCAGCGTCGCCGACCGCGTCAGGCGGCCGCGCTGGTCGAACCGAACCAGACTGAGCCAGGCTGCGGGACGCAGGATCGGATGCCGTGTGTATGCGGTGCCTGACACCAGGCTAAGCGGAACGCATATGCCGGCATTCGTATCCGCACAAGCGCTTGCCTTGATACTCTCTTCAACGAAATTTAGCCCGCACCACACGGATGCAGTAAGCGACGCCCAGAATCTGGGATTGGACTCGATCAGAAAAACCTTTCCGGTGCTTTTCTCGATTCTTGCGTCGATATGCATCAGTCCATGAAAGCCGCTGGCTGCGCAGAGTCTCGTGGCCAAGGCTTGAAGCTCGCTGTTCTGAACGAATTTTATTCTTGGCCCGCTCGCCTGTTGTATGGCGAATGCCGACAGGCGCCCATGAATCGCCAGCAAGCTCAGGTCAATGTCTTCACCTTCAATGTAATGCTGCGCGATCAGACTGTTGAAGCGATACGCATCGTTGCCTTCTATCGCTTTTAAATAATGCTCTTTGCTGCGTATCACCTGGACACCCAGAGAACCTGATTCATTCGACGGTTTGAGGACGAAAGGCAAACCCAATTTGAGAACCATCTCTTCAAAATTCAAGTTGGCTTTTGAGCCGACATAGCAGGTTGTCGGAACGTTGAGATTATGTTCGCTGCAAAATTCATGAAACTTCCACTTGTCATCCATTTGGTCAAGTGTTTCTGGTTCGGGGATGGGAGTGACAGGCAGATGCAGTTGGCTTTGAATCCGGCTGACAAGGCGAATTGCCGGACAGTCCGCAGGGATAACGACCGCCTCGGGATTCGCCTTATGAATTTCATTGATCGCCTTAATGACTTCGAGGTCCGGTGCTTGATCAAACTGGATTGGAATATGCCTGGAACAGAGTGCCGACCAGCTTAACTTGCTTGTCTCGTGGTCGCCTATTACGGTGCACTTCGCTTTCGTGAAGCACTTAATTCCTTGAAGGACCGCGACGACGACACGCTCACTTTTTCCGACGACAATAAAATGTTTCATCGCAGTCTCCTTTGAATTTTTTACAAGCATATTAATTTTGTTTTTATCAATGTTGAGAAAAGACAATTTGACTTCATTCAACAAAATTTAACACTCGAACAAATTGTTACCGGTCTCGCGTGAGAAATATCAATGTCGGCCCACTGCGGACCGAGTAAGCGAGGCTAAAGATTTTCTGCGGTTTTTAATCGAAGATATGCGCGCAGGGTTGCGCTGGCATGGCTATATCAAATAACTGCCCTCATTTTGCGCGCACCGTCATCGTGAGCTGACAAATCATGACCGTCAGAGCTTAACTGTGACGATCAAGAGAAGACGTATTTTCCGTTTCGCCTTCGTTGGTAGCAGAAGGCTCAAGCAACAAGATCTATACTCGGCGAGCGGTGAGGGAGTTTATGGAGTTTGTGTGAAAAAGAGGATCAGGTTTGAGCTAACCTGACCTGTCGAGGAATGACCGTGGCCTCTGTCATCCTTGGTCGTGCGTCGGTGTGCTATGCGCCTCATGAGTTATAACGCGGAAGCGCGCAGGAAGCCCAAACGCGCAGCTTTTGAGTTGCCCCTCTCGACTGCCGGGTTATGCGGCCTAGCTTTGCCAGTGATAGACATTCGTGATCTTCTCACTGTTATCGAAGCAGACGCGCAAGTGGTCGGTATCGATTTTCAGGCCTGAACAGTAGCCAAGCTCGTAATCAAAACAGTTGTTTTTTGCCGGCCGCGCAGGCTTACCGATTAGGCCGATGACGGTTGTTTTGGACACTCCAACAGCCAAATGATTTCTCTCCAAATCTCGGTACATCGGGCCGCGAAGACAAGCCATCTCTTTGTCCAGGCAGTCTTGATCGTTCTTGCAGTTCAGCGCGGATGACCATACTGTACTGTCAAAGCTCTTTCCCATGAATGGCAGGTCGTGAAAAGCAAAACGGAGAATGGGTTTCCAAAAGAGGGCAAGCAACACGAGCAATACCGCTGTGGAAATAGCTGCCCACTTCATGATTTTCAGGATTCGCGACATCGGGCTTTCAAGACGCATAACGGTTGACGTAATCGTCCTGTGCATGCGGGGCGAAGCCACGCTTGCACAGGTGCGTGTTGACGGAAATGTTAGGAGCTAAGCGGTTCGACATAAAGACGGCCTTCTTTAACCGACAAGCTTCCCTTGGGTGTTAAGCGGCTGATAAGCGACCACTGCGGCTGACCTTCCGCGGTCATGAACGAGACGATGCGTAAGCCGTTAGATAAGGAGATCGCAATCTCGGGCAGTAAGCCAAACGTCTCGGCGGATACCACGTTAGCGCCAAGAAGCTTTTCGAATACCTTGTTCCAACCGAATTCATCGCTCCAACTGCCAACTAAGATGCTTCCAGGCCCCTCAATACGCCAACTCCACTCGATCATCAGCGTTATGGCACCCTGTGGAGCGCCAGATGAGCCGTCGCGTCGCGTCTGGGACTGGAGTCTCCCGAACTCCACAAAGAGAGCAGAGCCATGACCTCGCCAAACATGCGACACCGGCAAACCAGTCAGTGCGTCAGCGAATATGGCGAGCGACATCTAAGCTCCTAACGTAATTTAGATAGAAAAATTTCCGCCTAACCTGGCGAACTGTCTGCCTAACCTGGAACTTCAATGCGGTTGAAACGCTTGCTGTATAAGCGTTCCGGCAATATTCTGTATTTAAGCACAGCACTAAATAACCGTGAAAGGCAGACAGTCTTCATTGCAGCCTTTTGCACCTGATCCTAAACGACCCAGACTGCTTGAACAAGTTAAACGTTGCATTAAAGACAAACAACCCACCCAATGAACGGAAGAGGCTTATCTCCATCGGATCCGATGGTATATCCGCTTCCATAATGTGCGCCATCCCATGGATAAGGGATTTATGCGCTAAACAACGATGCCGCACTTTGTCAGAAATAAGTGGACTGCACCTTGGTGCAGTGCACAGCGGATGTAAATTGAAAGAATTCGGTTTATTTGTTACCGGCTTCCACGGGCACTTCCGTCACCTGTTCAGGTAAACCGGACAGGATCATCAACTGCACGCGCCGGTTGCGCTGGCGGCCTTCCGGGGTGTCGTTGGTCATGAGTGGCTGGTTGGAGCCGTGGCCGACGGCGGTCATGCGTTTTTCATCGATGCCGTTTTCCATGAACAGCCGCACGACGCTGCTGGCGCGCACCGCGGACAATTCCCAGTTGGAAGGGAACATCATGGTGGCGATAGGGATGTTGTCGGTATGACCTTCGATGCGAAGGTCGTGGTCGTCGTCTTTCAGGACTTTTGCGACCGCCGTCAGAGCCTGCACCGACTCGGGACTGAGCTTGGCTTCTCCCGGCGCGAACAGAACGCTGGCATTGATTTCGACGCTTACGCCGCGTGCAGTCTGGGTTACACGCACTTTGCCCTGGCTGACCAGAGGCTGCAGCACGCTCAGGATCGAACGCGCGATGCCGGTCATGTATTCCTTCTCGCGGCGAAACGCTGCATTTACTGCACGTTCTTGCAATGTTGGCTTGGGCGGAACGATACTCGTCGGCACCGGTTCGGAATGGACGATCGGCGGGCCGGAAGGCTTGCTGAATGCAGTGCCGAGCGATTCCGAGAGGATGCGGTACTTGTTCTCGTTGACCGATGAGATCGCGTACATCACGACAAAGAATGCGAACAGAAGCGTGATGAAATCCGCATAGGACACGAGCCAGCGCTCGTGGTTCTCATGGTCGTCGTCGAAGCGCCTGCGAGCCATGTCAGCGCAATGCCTCAGCAGGAGTTTTCAGACCGCGTCTGATCATCACGCTATTTCCGTGCTTTGATATACCGCCATTCGTTCCGACAGAACGCGCGGATTGTCGCCGCTGGCAATTGCAGCAAACGCTTCGACCAGAATGTCGCGTTGCATGACCTGGCGGTTGAGGTTGGCTTTGAGCTTGTTACCGATCGGCAGAAACACCAGGTTGGCCAGACCGACGCCGTAGATGGTGGCGACAAAGGCAACCGCGATGCCGCTGCCGAGCCGGCTGGGATCGGCAAGGTTTTCCATGACGTGAATCAGGCCAAGCACGGCACCAAGAATGCCGATGGTCGGCGCATAGCCTCCGGCGGCTTCCCAGACCCTGACTGCCTGGCGCTGCTGCATTTCATAGGCCGTCACTTCGCTTTCAAGTATTTCGCGCACTTTGCTGCTGTCGCTGCCGTCCACCACCAGCTGCAGACCTTTTCGCAGGAACGGGTCCTGTACCGATTCGATATGGCGGTCCAGGCCAAGCAAGCCTTCACGGCGCGCGACCGCTGCCCACATGCTGATGTTACGCACGGTCTCCTGATGATTGTCTTCGGGCGCGACGAACGCATGCCTTGCCAGCTTCAACCCGCGCCAGAAATTTCGTCCGCCGCTTTGCAGCAATACCGCGCCGATCGTTCCGAGCATGACGATCACGAATGCGGCCGGCTGGATGAGCGATGCGAGATGCCCGCCCTCCATTTTCTGGCCGATCAGGATCGCGGCCAGCGCAATGATCAGGCCGCTCAGGCTACCCCAGTCCATGCCTTCTCCCGCAAATTGGCACGCATGCGTGCGATGGCCTGGCTATGCAACTGGCAAACGCGCGATTCGGATACATTCATGATCGCGCCGATTTCCTTCAGGTTCAGCTCCTGTTCGTAATACAGTCCTATCAGGATTCTTTCCCGTTCGGGCAAGGCGTTGATGGCATCGATCACTGCGGCACGGAAGCCCGTGTTCATCAGCGCCTGCAGCGGGTCGCCGGATGAGTCGGCGCAATAGCGGTCGAGGAAATGCTCGCTGCTGTCCGATTCATGGAAATCTTCGTAATACACAAGCTGATGCCCGCCGCCGTCGGCCAGCATTTCCTGGTACTGCGCCAGAGATAGTTTCAACTGCTTGGCTACTTCGCTCTCGCTCGGTGAACGCCCCAGCCGCTGCTGCAGGATATTGAACGCGTCCTCGACCTTGCGCATGTTCTGACGCATGCTGCGCGGCATCCAGTCGCTGCTGCGCAATTCATCCAGCATGGCGCCGCGGATGCGCTGCACCGCATAGGTCTCGAACTGCGCGCCGTGGTTTTCTTCATAGCGGTTGACGGCGTCGAGCAGGCCGATCATGCCGGCCTGAATCAGGTCGTCCACTTCCACGCTCGGCGGCAGTTTGGCCTTCATCTGATGTGCAAGCTTTTTCACCAGCGGCGCATGTTCATGCAGCATCTGGTTCTTGTCCGTTTTGCCGTCCGGTTTGTACATGCGTTTTGCCCCCTATGCCCCTATGCCATGACTGCGGCGCTCGATGCAAAGCGCCCTGCCAGGCTTCGGAATGCCACGGATGCATGTGCCATCGGGAACGCATCGATCACGGTACGTCCCAGGCGGGCGGCCTGCACCAGGTGCTCGTCAGCGGGGATGAAACCAATGAACTGCAGCTGCACCGCGAGATAACGGCTTGCGGCCTGCGCCATGTTGGCGTACACGCGCTGCGCGCCCTTTTCCGATGTGCCGGTGACGAGAATCCCGTAAGGCCGCTTGCCGAGTTTGGCATTCAGTTGCTTGACCAGCGCATAAGCGGATTTGATCGATGCCGCATCGGCCGATACCTGCATGACGATTTCACCCGAAGCAAACGATGCAATCGGAAATTCTCCGTTTTCGTCCAGTTCGGCATCCACCAGCATGACGTCCATTTCCTTCGCGAGCGAGCCGAATGCGTCATCCAGTTTTTCTTCTTTACGGGAATCGCCGGTCGCACGCTGCGTGAACTGGCCGAAACTCGCGACGCGGAAACCCTGATCGGTCTCATGCACCGCATCCTGCAGCGCGCGCTTGCGCTGGCATACGTCCTGCAAGGTCACTCCGCGGCCGGCGCGCAGCCTCGATGCGATGCCGCTTCCCGTCTTTTGCGCATCCAGCAGCAGCACATCGTGAACGGTATTGGCCAGCGATGCGCCAAGGTTCACCAGCATTGCGTTCTTTTCTGCCTGCGATGCTGCGGAAACGAAGGTGATGACGCGCGGCCTAGGTCCGGCCAGCATGCGGCGCAGGCCTTCGGCCTGATCAAAGTCGAAACTAGCCAAGGCTCACCCCCTGAAGATTTCTTTCGTTCGCCGCTGCCACTGCATTCGCCATCACCAATGGCAGTTCCTCATCCTGGTACTGGAATGCGCCGGTCTCCCGCTTGAGCTTGAAAGCACGGTCGATCAGGTAATGTGGATTGGCCACGTGCAGGTCCTCCGGCACACGCTGGCCGTTGGCCATGTAATACAGATTCAGCCTGCTGCGTATGATGACGTCGAGCACGCTACCGATGGTTGCCGCCTCGTCCAGCTTGGTCATGATGCATCCCGCAAGTCCGCCACCCTGATAGGCACGCACCACTTCGTTCAGCGTCTCGCCGGTCGAAGTGGCGTTCAGGCACAGCAGGCGCTTCACCTGCGATCCCGCAGATGACAGCATCGCAACCTGATCGGCTACCATCTTGTCGCGCTGGCTCATGCCTACGGTATCGATCAGAACCGTATGCTTGCCCTTCAGTTCATCCAGCGCAATGCGCAGGTCGGATTCGTCCTTGACCGAATGGACCATGACGCCCAGGATTTTTCCGTAGATGCGCAATTGCTCGTAGCCGCCGATACGGTAGCCGTCGGTGGTGATCAAGGCCAGCTTGCTCGGGCCATGGCGCATCACGCAACGCGCGGCAAGCTTGGCGGTGGTCGTGGTCTTGCCTACGCCGGTGGGTCCGACCAGCGCATACACGCCGCCCTTTTCGAGAATTTCGTTTTCGTTGTCGGTGACGATCAGGTTGCGCGTCAGGATGGTCTTGGCCCAATCCAGTCCGGACTTGGCATTGCCGTTTGCCGGGAGCTTGTCCATTAGGTAGCGCGCCAGGCTCGCGGAAAACCCGACCGCCAGCATCTCG
Source organism: Keguizhuia sedimenti (assembly GCA_030715135.1). Classification (GTDB taxonomy): domain Bacteria; phylum Pseudomonadota; class Gammaproteobacteria; order Burkholderiales; family Burkholderiaceae_D; genus Keguizhuia; species Keguizhuia sedimenti. The sequence continues at coordinate 177,696 of JAUYVH010000005.1, forward strand.
CGCAACACGGCGGACTTGAACGGCTCGCGCTTCTGGCGGCTATCCCACGAAATTTCGGCCAGCTGCGACTCCAGCATGCCGCGCATGGAGCGCAGCTCGTGCATCACGTGCTTGAAGTCCATTCCCGTCACCTGCATTTCATTTGCCTGGCGTGCATTCTGCAGGGCGCTGGCGAGCGATGCCGCCTGTCCTGGCACGGGCTCCTGTACGGTTTCTTCCTGTTTGGCGATTGATTTAGGCGCCTCGTCGGCCAGGCGCTTGCCGGTCAATGCGGCGAGCACATCCTCTGACAAGACCTTGCGTTCGGGTTGCATCTTTTCGGCGGCAGAGACTGCAGGCGTTGGCTCGATTTCGGCCATATCCTCGGCGGCGAGCGCCAGAATTTCTATCACACCGTTGACGTTTCGGTTGGAAAGAATCACCGCGTCCTGGCCAAGCGCATCGCGCACCAGGCGCAATGCCTCGCGCGTCGTGCTGGCGGAAAATTTTCTTACTTTCATGCATGGCCTCCAACTAGGCTTGTAACTTTAATCGTCTTTGAATCGGGTACTTCGGAATGGGAAAGCACTTTCAGTTGCGGCAGTGCGCGCCGCAGGAACCTGGCCAGCAATGCGCGCAGCGGACCCGGCACCAGCAGCACCGGCGTCAACCCCATCTGCTCCTGCTGGCGTGCGGCATATGCAGCCTGCTGCGCCAGTGTATCGGCCAGCCCGGGCTCGATGCCTGCGCCGTCCGGCCCGCTTGCCTGCAGGGCCTGCATCAGCAAGCGTTCCAGGCGGTTGTCGAGTGTAATGACCGACAGTTCATTCGTGGACGGGAACAACTGCTGCACGATCGCGCGTCCCAGGGCAACGCGCACACGGGCGGTCAGTTCATTGGCTTCCTGGGTTTCTGCGGCATGCTCGGCAATCGTCTCGATGATGGAGCGCATGTCGCGGATATGCACGCCTTCGGTCAGCAGGTTCTGCAGGACCTTCTGCAGCGTGGTCAGTGAAACCATTTTCGGCACGACATCTTCGATCAGCTTCGGCGCTTCCTTGCTCAGGTGGTCGAGCAATTGCTGCACTTCCTGTCGGCCGAGCAGTTCTGCGGCGTGCATGGTGATGACATGATTGAGATGCGTTGCGACCACAGTTCCCGCATCCACGACGGTATAGCCCATGGTCTGCGCCATGTCGCGCATGCCGTTGTCTATCCATGTCGCAGGCAGGCCGAAGGCCGGGTCGCTGGTAGTCGGGCCGGGCAGCGCGCCGGAGACCATGCCCGGATTGATCGCAAGGAACTGGCCGACATAGGCTTCGCCGCTGCCGACTTCGACGCCTTTTAAGGTAATACGGTAAGCGGCGGGCTTCAATTCAAGGTTGTCGCGGATATGGATAGGCGGCGACAGGAAACCTACTTCCTGTGCAAATTTCTTGCGTATGCCTTTGATACGCTTGAGCAGTTCGCCGTTCTGGCCTTTGTCCACCAAAGGGATCAGCCGGTAGCCTACTTCCAGTCCCAGCGTGTCGACCGGCATGACGTCCTGCCAGCTGGCTTCTTCCATCTCGGGCGCAGGGTTGGCGGTCTGCGGCGCTTCCTCCGTCAGCGGGGCCTTCCTGTTGCGCTGATCAACCATGTAGGCGCAACCGCCAAGCAGGCCCGCCAGAAAAAGGAAAGCCACATGCGGCATGCCGGGGATCAAACCCATGCCGCCGATGATGCCGGCCGTGATGTACATGACCTGCGGCTTGGCAAACAATTGGCCGATCAGCTGGGTGCCAATATCCTGATCGCTCGCCACGCGCGACACCACGACGCCTGCCGCAGTGGAGATTATGAGTGAAGGAATCTGTGCGACCAGGCCGTCGCCGATCGCAAGCAGGGTGTAATTCTTGATCGCAGCATCGAAGGCCATGTCATGCTGCAGCATGCCGACAATCAGTCCACCTATGATATTGACCAGCGTAACGATAATGCCTGCGATCGCATCGCCGCGCACATATTTGCTGGCACCGTCCATCGCGCCGTAGAACTCCGCCTCCTGCGCGACTTCCTGGCGGCGGCGGCGTGCCTCCTGCTCGCCGATCATGCCTGCGTTCAGGTCAGCGTCGATCGCCATCTGCTTGCCAGGCATTGCATCCAGGGCGAAGCGCGCACCCACTTCAGCGATACGGCCTGCGCCCTTGGTCACGACAGTGAAGTTGATGATGGTCAGGATCACGAACACCACGATACCGACGGTATAGTTTCCGCCGATCAGGAAGTGACCAAAGGCTTCTACCACCTTGCCTGCCGCGTCGGGACCGGTATGACCTTCAGTCAGCACCACGCGGGTGGAGGCAACGTTCAGCGACAAGCGCAGCATGGTGGATACCAGCAGCACGGCCGGGAATGCCATGAAATCGAGCGGCTTGATGGTGTACAAGCTGGTCAGCAATACGATGATGGACAGCGCGATATTGAAGCTGAACAGCATGTCCAGCGCGAAAGCCGGCAGCGGCAATATCATCATTGCCAGCATCATGATGATGAGAATAGGCGCAGCCAGTGCGCGGCCCGATCCGCTCATCCATGCGGGAAGCGTCATGCCGTTCATTGCAGGCCTCCTTCGCGTTTAGCCGCCTTTGCAGCCTGCGCCGCGGGATTGAGCGGGTCCATCTGCGGCGGCACATCCAGGGCACCCGGCGCATCCGGATGCACGCCGCCATGCGCACGGTAAGCCTTCAGCTGGAATACATAGGCCAGCACTTCGGCCACGGCGGTGTATAGAGTTTCCGGAATCTCGTCGCCAATGTCGGCATGCGTATACAGCGCACGTGCCAGCGGGGGGGATTCCAGCATCGGCACATGGTGTTCTGCGGCCAGCTCGCGGATCTTTGCCGCGACGGCGTCGGCGCCCTTGGCCACCACGGTCGGCGCGCGCATCTTGCCGTCGCTGTACTTGAGCGCGACAGCATAGTGGGTCGGGTTGGTCACGACCACGTCGGCGGTCGGGACTTCGGACATCATGCGGCGGCGCGCCATTTCGCGCTGGGTCTGGCGGATCTTGGCCTTGATTTCAGGATTGCCGTCCGATTCCTTCGATTCCTGGCGCACTTCCTCGCGCGTCATTTTCAGCTTGTTCGCGTACTGCCACATCTGGTACGGCGCATCGATCAGGGCGATGAATGCCAGGGCAGCGGCAATCGCAATAAAGCTGGTAAGAAGCAGGTCGGACAGGTGCGCACTGCCGGTCTTGAGCGGCTCCACGCTCAGTGCGAGCACGGCATCGATCTTTTGCGACACGACTATCCAGGCGACGATCCCGACCACGATGGTTTTCGCGATCGCCTTGAACAGTTCCACTGCCGCCCGCTTGGAAACCATGTTGCCCAGGCCCGACAAAGGGTTCATGCGGCCAAAGTTCGGCATCAATGCCTTGGTGCTGAACAGCCAGCCGCCGATCAGCAAGGGCGAAGCCAAGGCGACGAGCACCAGCAGGCCGGCCAGCGGCAGAAAGGCAATCAGCAAGTCCCACACCTGCGAACCGAGGCGCATCAGCAACAGGTTCGGGTCGAACGCATGCTCGCGCTCCAGCGTCAGTCCGGTAGCCAGCGTCCGGCTCAGCGCCCGTGCCAGGCCGTCGCCCAGAAACCAGATGCCCACGCCGGCGGTCATCAGAATCATGCAGGTCGCAAGTTCGCGCGAACGCGGAACGTCCCCCTCCTCGCGCGCCTGATCGATGCGGCGCTGCGAGGCTGGTTCGGTTTTTTCGAGATCGCTTTCTTCGGCCATTGCCGACTCCTGTACAAATACTGCTCCATCAAAGGACGCTTTGACGGACGATTAGACGGGATTATTGGGCAGGCGCCCCAAAAGTGATCAGGAGAATAAGACTGGAAATCGGCTCTTTATTCGCTTCCTGGCGCAAGGATAGCGGCAGGCCGGAAATGGTGCGGCATGGCTGCGCCCCTAGCGACACATGCCAACGGGCTTCAAGGGTTGAGCCTTGCGCGTTGTTTTCCGGTTTTGTTAAACCTGTTTACAACCGCAGTGCACTCACCACAACCTTAGGCAGCACGCGGCTTTCCGAAGATTGTTGCCTCTATGTTAATTCGCAAGGTGCCATGTTAAATTGGCGTTTTGCGATTTATAAGAAGTTAAATGGCTACTGAAATGGATGCAATAAGGCGAGTGACGCAATCCATCCTATATGCTCTCGGTGGAGTGGTTTCGCTCCTGATGGCTATGGCTGCATTTAATGGTGTAACGTTCTTGTCAGATGGCGGTTCTAGAGCTGGACCGCCAAGAGGCTGGTACGTTTCACAGATTGAGTCCGCAACAATGCAGCTTCTTTTAACAGGAATATTTGCAGTAGGTGGCTTTTGGTTGCTTTGGATGGCATATAGAAGGTCACAGCAAAGCGATGAGAGACACGCGCCAAAAAGGAAACGGAAGAAGAAATGAAATTAGAACCTTTCGTCAAGCTGCCATTTAATATGACAATGAACCCGGACGCCTGCGGCGCCAGTTATCTCACACGTTAGCCGCCTGGAGCCGCCATGCAGCTTCCGTTTACCGCCGATGAGTTCTTTGAAGTCTTCCGCCAGTACAACGAATCGGTCTGGCCGGCACAAATTGTTCTAATCGCGCTGGCGATTGCTGCCGTCTCTCTTGTCGCATTTCCTCGCCGCTGGTCTGGAATAGGCATTTCGGCCATTCTCTCGCTCCTTTGGATTTGGCCTGGATTGTTCTATCATCTTGCGTTCTTCGCGTCCATCAATCCGGTGGCGTATGCTTTCTCTGCCGTATCGGTCGCGGGAGCCTGTGCATTCATATGGCACGACATAGCCAAACGTCGCCTGGAGTTCAGATTCTCCCGTAGCATGCGTTCGCTCGCTGGTATCGCCCTCATCGCTTTCTCGCTGGTGGCATATCCGGTGTGGGCGACGTACGCCGGGCATCGTTATCCCGGCATGCCCACATTTGGCCTTCCCTGCCCTACAACCATCTTCACGCTTGGCATGCTTGCTCTACTGGTCAAGCCATACCCGCGTATGCTACTGTTGGCGCCTGTCCTGTGGTGCTTCATTGGTGCACAAGCTGCATTTCTGCTTGGCGTTCCTCAAGACCTTTCTCTCATCCTCGCGGGCATCGTCGGCATTGCTCTGGCTGTTCGTTCTCGGCCGTCGGCTTTGGGTCCTGAGGTATTGCGGTGACATACACGGCCAAGCCTTCCGTCGAGAGCACGTCACAAGGGCTATGTCCCTGAGCCGCAACCTGAACATGTGTATTCCAACAGCTAAATACGCTAAGAACATCAAAAAGTATTTTTGTTTTAATTTCAAAAGGGAGACTTCTTTATGCAGGTTTTAAAATTAACTCTGGCCACATCCATTTCCTTGCTCTGTATTGCCTGCGCCTCACCATCGCGCAATAACGACGTACCCCAAACCCCGCAAGCCTCTTCAAGCAAAGCGCGCATCGTCAAATCCAAAGACGGTACGTTCACGGGTGAAATGGTCGGAAAGGCTGCAGCCGGAAGCAAATTTGCAAAACTGCAGATCGGCATGGACATGAACGAAGTCCAAGATATTGTGGGACGCGGACCTGACCGTATGCATACCTATGAATCGGGCAAGCGCTGGATTCCGTTTTATTTCGGGAATGACGCCCGCCGCATGCAGGTTCTTTATAAGAACGAAGGCTGCCTGATTTTCACTGGTGGAAATGTCTGGGGTGGAGCCGGAGGTGATCTGGTCCAGATTGAAGCCGATCCTTCGGGAAAGTGCTACCAACCGTAATATGGGTGTAACCTACTGATTCGCCGAACCCGGCGCTTGCATTGCAGCGCCCGGTGGCAAATTCAATCGCTTATCCCGAAAACGGCATGCCTTCTCTCGAACATAAAATTCCCCCGCCTGTCATCGGTGCCCTCGCTGCTTTCGCGATGTGGATCGTTTCGGATATCGGCCTCCAGATTCCGTTCGCTACGACGCCTAAATATGTGATGACCGCTTTCCTGCTGGGCGCAGGCATTACCTTCGATGTCCTGGGTCTCCTGGCATTCCGCAAGTCCCGCACAACCGTCAATCCGCTCAGGCCGGAACGTGCCACCGCCCTGGTTACAAGCGGCGTGTACAAGATCACCCGCAATCCGATGTATGTCGGCATGTCCCTGCTTCTGCTGGCCTGGGCGGTTTGGCTGTCTGCGCTGTTGCCGTTCGCAGGTCCGGTGATCTTTGTGCTTTACATCACGCGCTTTCAGATCCAGCCGGAGGAACGGGTACTTCTGGAGAGGTTCGGCGATGAGTATGCCGCCTATACCGCGCGTGTAAGGCGGTGGCTTTGATGGACCGATGAACTCAGGAAACCGCGCGGTCCTAATCCAGCGGCACATGGATAAACAACATCCATCGGCGGTCGCCGCTGGCGCCGGAAGGCGACGCATAGGTGGCGATCAGATCTGCGCCGGAGTCGCCCAGCGTCATTAAGGGCAGGCCGACCCGGATTTGCTTGGGACGGGAGCGGCTGTAGACGCCGGCCTGTTCCAGTTCCCATACCCACTCATGGCCGAGCGTGCGGATTTTTCTTTCCGGGGGCGCAGCCAGGCGCACCGCCTGCTCGATTCGGTCCGAGTAGCGGCTCTGTGCCGCGCATGGCGCGACAGCCGCGGCAGAAATCAGGATGAACAAAAGTTGGAACGCTTTCATGACCGCCCCCTATTTGTTCTCTATGCTCGCGCAAGGCGGCCGGCGCGAATTGAGCACAGTCAATTAGCCTTTGCTTTTCTGTCTGCTGCTGTGCAGCAAATGGAGAAAATTCAATTGTGCTAGGCATACGCTGAGGCGCTTAGAAAAGTTCCTACAGCTTTCAGAGCATTTTTGAACAGCTCATGTAGGCGCTTGCCGACACAAGCCTGCGCAGCGTTCATGCAGTGCAAATAAACTGCGGCGGGAAGGCGCAATCATCACGGCAGCAATGCATCACCCGCGCCGCCGGCGCAGATCGTTTTTATCCATCTGCGCCGGAAAAGTGCCAGGTTATTGCGGCATCAGCGGTGGTTCTTCAGTGAACCAGCGGAGAAGCAAAGCGGCTGCAGCCAGAAGGAACAACAAGACCGCTACGCCCAAACAAAAAATTCTGGTTTTGCGTTCCCGGCGCGCTAAAAGCTGCATTGCACGCTTGCGCCTTGCTGAACGTGTATCTACAAAATCCATGGAATAGAAAGGAAAGGACGATTGAAGAAAGTGTGTTCTTCAAACCGGCTTTCTGTTTTGCGCACCAGCAAACCCATGCCTGAAGTGCACGCGGATGCTGCACAAATTGTGATGGCACACAAGAATACCGTGAGTGCTGTCGTTGAAAAACGACGACGCGCAGCGTCGTGCCCGTGCATTCGTCCGGGCGATTGATCGGCAAGAAAATGGAAGCGGCTGTTGACTGGCCGCCGCTATGGAATCAAAGCTTAAGCGCCAGCGTCCATTTAAGGGCAGCCATATGCGCTTCATTTACCTGGCGCGGACTGATGAACAGGGAATCGGCAAGCTGGGCGGCTGCGCTGTCGTCGGCTTCGCATGCTTCCGCAAGCGCAAGGAACGGACCATACATGCCGCTGCGCGACAGGAGCGCTTCCATGACCGGAGCGGGAAGTTGAATGCTTTCCAGAATATCTTCCATCGGTATGCCGAGCAAGCGATCGAGCAAGGAAAACATGCCGGCCACGAATAGGTTTTCCGATTCCGATTTGGGCAGCAATCCCTGCCCCAGCATTTCGGCAAAGCGTCCGCGAATGATGGCGGTCTGCATCAGCGCCAGCGACTGCGCGTTGTCGCTGGCAGTCGCGAGCAGGACCGACAACCAGCGGTAGAGCGGCGAGTATCCCAGCAGTGACACTGCATGGCGCAGAGACTGGATTTCCGTGCCCAGCCCGAAGCCGGACGAATTGATATAGCGCAGCAGCTTGTAAGACAGTCCGGCATCGCGTTTCAAGGCGGTTTCGATCTGGCGCACGTCGGCATTCTTGCGCACCATATCCATGAGTTGCAGGATCAATGTCTGTGCCGGGTTGACGCCCTTGGTCTTGCCCCCCTGCTGCGGCTGCAGAAACAGTTTGCCGACGAATGCGGAAATACCCAGCGAAGCGCAGGCTTCAAAATCCTTCCATTGACCGATTTCGCTCGCTACCATGCGCACCGGCGTCTGCTTCAAGGCGCCGTATATTCTTGCCTGCGTTGCCACATCGGTGCTGGCAAACCTGATTTCCAGATGCGTGATTACAGGGAGAAAAGACTTGTCCTGCGCAATGACTTCCGCATCCTTCAGCAGGATGCCAAATCCCTGTTTGCGCAATTTTTTTACGGCATCCAGCGTGCCGGGATCGGCCAGCTGGTACATCTTCAGGCCCAGGACGAAGTTGCGCGGCGACAGCGCGCTGAGCGCCAGGCTGTCGAGCAGTGCGGGCGTTACGTCGATGAATAAGGTGCTGCCTGCCGGAGCTTCCTGCTCATTGCTGAACTGCTCGGCAACCACCGCGAGCAGCGCCTCGCATGCCGCAGGCGAAGCGCGATTCTGCTTGTTCTGCCAGGAGAGTTCATAACCAAGGATTTGCTGCTTCGGATCGAGCAAAGGATTACGGACAATGAAGTCGTTCATCAGTGACAGTCTTTAAAATCAATACAAAAAAATCCGGAAAACAGGATGCGCTCGGCAACTGATTGAAGCTGCCGGAGCGTCCAATAAAATACCTCTTACATGCAGCGGCAAGAGGTATTTTGCTGGACGCGCTTAGAAACCGAGACTCTCCAGTAAGTCATCAACCTGCTGCTGCACTGCCACCACATCGGCTTTTCCATCGGGATTTATCTGCGGTCCGTTAAGCAATCCGCTGTCCCTGCTTTCGCGCGGGGTCTGCTGAGGTGCATAATCGACCAGTAACTGGACCAGCTGCTGCTCCATTTCATGGGCCAGCGAGGTGATTTTCTTGATGACCTGGCCGGTCAGGTCCTGGAAGTCCTGTGCCATCATGATTGCCAGAAGATGCTCGCGCGTCTCGTTTGCGGCGACGCGCGTATCGCCCAGGTGCGCAGCGGTACGTTCTGCCAGGGCGCGGTAGGCCGCCTCCGAGAACGGCGCAGCCAATGCCGCATTCCATTCACAGGCAATCTCGGCCGCGTCCGATTCGATCTTTTGCTGCAGCGGCAGCGCCGCGTCGGTCGCATTCAAGACGCGCTGCGCGGCTTGTTCCGTCATCTGGGCAACATAATTAAGCCGCTCGCGGGCGTCCGGCATGTCATTGGCAACACGGTTGATCAGCCCGTCCAGGCCGAGCGCAAGCAGGTTTTCGTGCAGGCTGCGCGTCAGGTGGCCGATGCGGTCCAGCATTTCATCGTGCGGAACGTCAACGCCGTCTTCCTTTCCGCCGGCCGTAGGCGTGTCTGCGCCTTTTGCTTGCGCGGAGCTCATTTTAAGCTCCGACTTTTTCGAGCTTTTCGAATATCTTGCTGAGCTTCTCGTCGAGCGTGGCTGCGGTGAACGGCTTGACCACATAGCCGTTTGCGCCTGCCTGCGCCGCCGCGATGATGTTTTCCTTCTTGGCTTCGGCAGTGACCATGAGCACCGGCAACTTGCACAGGTTGGCGTCCGCGCGGATATTCTGCAGCATCGTCAGCCCGTCCATGTTCGGCATGTTCCAGTCCGACACGACAAAGTCGAAATGTTCGCTGCGCAGCTTGGCCAGCGCCATGGCGCCGTCTTCCGCCTCGTCGACGTTGGTATATCCCAGTTCCTTCAACAGGTTGCGCACAATGCGGCGCATTGTCGAGAAGTCATCCACTACCAGGAACTTTGTATTCAAATCTGCCATGTTTGCTCCATACTTTCTTTAATCCGCTACTCGCATTATCGTCGGGATTTGCACAAACTTTAGTCTCTCCGCAAAAAACAGCGGAATCCCGAGATTCTAGGTCCTGGAGGGAGTATGCCGGGAAAAGGAAGGAATCAAATCCGGTAAAACGTCGGGTAAAACCCCGCTAACCTTTCATTTGCAGCCGCAAGAAGCCAAAGTAACGGCAACGTATGCCATCTCCGCCCCTGACCGGAAGTCTATAGGGGAACGGATCCACAAATTATTCCCGTCACACGTCCTGAATCCATCTTCCCGCCTGATTAAGCACCGGCTGATATCTTTTTTTGCCCTGGGGATGGACCTGTGCCACGCTGTTTTATATTTTGCATCCATGACGTCGCTCCACCACTAACCCGATCTGCATCCCCTTCAAATTCGATTTTCAATTCATCTTCTCGGTTTCTTCCAGCCTTTTCATTGCATGGTTTGCAGGATCCTATCCGGCCATTGGACTGGCTTCACGTTAAAAGAGCGGATTTTGAATTCTTTTGAATTGATCCGAGACCATGTTTTCGATATCGATGCCTGCTTATCTTTTCTGGCGATGCCAGTCATTTGCAATGGAACGGCACTATTTTGCTACCTGACAGATCGCTGCATGCTGGCAAAGGCGGTCTTTATATATCTGATGATCCGCTGCTGAAGCGCTGTTATGCGCCTATACAGGTAAAGATAGGCACGGCCTGCAGATTGCTTGGCCGCCGAGCAATGCCTTCTGCCTCACCTTACGATTTTCAGCAGCCCGCCGGGCAATCGCTGTAGTGGCACGGCGATTCACTTCTTACATGCCGCACAAACTTCATGCCCTCTGCGCTTCGTCAAACATCCACGCTATCGCATTATTTTATTTGTACTATTGTTCAGTAAATAACGATTTCACTTTTTTATCAACGGGTGTACTTGTCATGGAGGCAGCCATGTTGTCATCTCCCCGCATTCCCGAGCGTAACGTGACCGATCCTGGCCGCCGCCGCCTTCTGGGCGGCGCCATAGGAACTTTCGCAATCGGACTTGGAGGATTTTCCCAGACTGCTCTTGCCCAGACTGTTGCTGCCACCGGCACCCCCGTTCCTGCCAGCAAGCCATTGCCGCAATATACGGCATGGAAGGAGGCGGATGCCCTGATTGTTCACTCTTCCAATACCCTGGAGACCCGCCGCAGCGCCTATGGCAGCGGGGTGATCACTCCGGCGGATCGCCTGTTCGTACGCAATAACGTGCCCCCGCCCGATCCTTCCATCGTGGCCGATCCCGACGCATGGACAGTGGCGATTGAAGGGGTTAAGAATCCCCGCAGCCTGAGCGTCGCCGAACTCAAAGGCATGGGCCTGGAAACCACGGCTGCGGTTTTGCAATGCTCAGGCAATGGGCGCGGATTCTTTCCTTCCAAACCGAGCGGCACGCCCTGGACCGTCGGTGCGGCAGGCTGCGTAATATGGAGCGGTGTGCCGGTGCGGTCGCTGGCCCAGGCACTCGGCGGACCGGTGGAGGGAGTGGTCTATATGACGGGCACCGGCGGTGAAGCGATACCGCAAGGCGTCGACCCGAAAAGCGTGCTGGTTGAGCGCTCGGTTCCTATCAAGGCCATGGAGGACGCGCTGCTGGCATGGGAAATGAACGGAGAGCCGGTGCCGCTTGCGCACGGCGGCCCGTTGCGGCTGGTGGTGCCGGGCTATTCCGGCGTGAACAACATCAAGTACATCAAGCGCCTGGCCTTTACTCCCAAGCAAAGTGATGCACGCATCATGGAATCGCGCTACCGCATGACGCCTCCGGGCGAAAAAGGCAATCCGAACCAGGCATCGATCTGGGAGATGGGCGTCAAGTCCTGGATCACTTCGCCCGGAACCGACGGCGAACAAATGAAGGCGGGCCGGCACATGATCGAAGGCGTGGCTTTCGGCGGCACCAATGCAGTCAAGTCAGTGGAGGTTTCCGTAGACGGCGGCAGAACCTGGCAAGAGGCCCGCCTGGTCGGCCCCGACCTCGGCCGGTTTGCATGGCGCCAGTTTGCGCTGCCTGTCGACCTCAGGCCCGGCTCCTATGTCCTGGCCAGCCGTGCAACCGATGTCAACGGCAAGGTGCAGGACGAGCTGCGGATAGATAACTCCGCCGGATATAACAATACCAGCTGGCGCGACCATGCGCTGCCGGTCATGGTGGCATAAGGCTGGCGCGACATGAACCGGTTTCATTTTTCGCTGACCATGCTGATGGTCCCGGCCTTCACATGCATCGCGCATGCCGCCGCTGCAGCTGATCTGACAAAGGGCAGGCAGATGTTTCAGCAAGGCACCACGCCTGCGTGCGCGGTGTGCCATACCTTGAAGGATGCGGGAACATCCGGCGAGATCGGCCCCAACCTGGATGAACTGAAGCCGGATGCGGACCGGGTGGCAAAAGCGATCCGCGAGGGACTGGGAGTAATGCCTGCATTCACGGACCTGAGCGATGAAGAGGTGCGGCTGCTCGCGGAATATGTGGCGGCTGCGACAAAGTGAATTGACATGCTCCGAAGCCAGCACATGTGCGTTCGATCCCAAGCTTCGGGAGCGAACGCACATGCGAATCCCAGTCAGACTGCAAAGTGGGGTTCGAGAGGTTCAAATGCGCCGCATCTATTTCCTTATCCCCAGCGTCGAATCGGCAAGACGTATCGTGTCGGAATTGCTCCTGTCACATGTCGGAGAGCGTCACATTCATATCGTTGCTCGTAAGGGGACTGTTCTCGAGGATCTTCCGGAAGCGAAACTCGCACGGAGCAGCGACCTTACTCCTTCCATCGAGGCGTGGCGGCCGGGGCATTTGCGGGGCGATTGCCGGCCTGCTTGCCGTTACGTTCCCCTGGCGGGCCTGGTATTGGGCGGCGGCGCCCTGCTTGGGCTGACTCTGTTTGGAGCCGGATCCGGCGTATGGATGTCATGCATGGCAGGAGCCGGCTTGCCTAACAGTCATCTCGAAAAATTTGAGAAGGCCGTCTCGCCCGGCGAGCTGCTGATGATCGACGTTCCGCGCAACCGCTTCGAGGAGATCAAGGAACTTGCCAAGCGACATCATCCCGAGGCTGAACTGGAGTGGGTGGATTCGGATATCTCTCTCCGTAGCAATCCTACATGATGGAGGGGAAGAACCACTTGGGCAGCACCGGCTGCGCGTCCGCGGGAGGAAGGGGCTGGGAAATATAGAAGCCCTGGATCTCGTCGCATTGCATCGCCTTGAGCGTTTTGATTTGCTCCAGTGTTTCCACGCCCTCGGCAACAACGCGCATCCCCAGCGAGTGTGCCATCTTGATGATTGTCGTGAACAGGATGTTGCCGTCTTTCGACCGGTTCAATCTGACAGTGAACGCGCGGTCCACTTTCAGTACATCGAAGTTCAGGCTATGCAGTTGCGACAACGAGGAATACCCCGTGCCGAAATCATCGACCGACAATGTGACGCCCATTTTTCGAAGCGCATTGATGGCCTGCGTCACTTCCTCGGTGTTTTCAAGCATCGTGGATTCAGTGATTTCAAGCTCGATCAGGGAAGCTGGAATCCCGTAACGCTTCATGCACGAAGACAAGACTTCTACAATATTGCCATTCTGAAAATGGGTGGGAGATATGTTGATCGCAACAGGAACCAGTTGCTGCGTATGCTCAGACCAGTATGCCAGTTGTGCACAGACTTTCTCGATGACTTGCTCGCCCAGTCTGGCAATCAGTCCCGTCTCCTGTGCAAGGGAAATAAACTCATTAGGCGCCACAATGCCTTGCGTGGGATGTGCCCATCGCACCAGCGCTTCGAGGCTGGAAGTAGTCCCAGTGGCGATATCTACCTTGGGCTGGTAAAAAACCACCATCTGATCGTGGTCCAGCGCATAGCGCAATTCCTTTTCCCTTTGATGCCGCGAAACCAGGGCATCGTAAAAGCTCTCGTCAAAGAAGTGATAACCGCATTTTCCTGCCGCCTTGACGGAATACATCGCAATGTCCGCATTCTTCAGGAGCGTATGCGCTTCTTTTCCATCCTTCGGGAACATGCTGATACCGATGGAGGTGCCGATAGAATGAGTTCCCTGGCTCACCCTGAACGGAGGCCGGAAAGCTTCCATGATGCGTTCGGCCACATGTGCGGCTTCATTGTTGTTGGTGAGATGTTCGAGAATCACCAGGAATTCATCGCCGCCCAGGCGTACGATAGGGTCATGCGGACGTACGGCTTCCTTCAGACGCCGGCCGGCATTGCGCAACACCTCATCTCCTGCTTCGTGGCCCATGGTATCGTTGACCGCCTTGAATCCGTCCAAATCGATGAACAGGAGAGCCACCGTGGTCCGGGAAATCGTTGCCTGTTGCAGCGCGTCCGGCAGGAAATTAGTGACCCAATGCCGGTTTGGCAATCCGGTGAGCGCATCTTCGTTGCTGCGCCGCTCAAGCTCGAACACATGTGCTTTCGCATGGCTGATATCGCGCACGGTGATCGCCAGATCATTTTCGGGACGGGAAATCCGGATATGCAGCCAGGCCGGTCCTTCGATGCCCAGGCTGGTCATGTCCGTTTCACCTTCGTAACTTCGATGCTTCATTGCGTAGCACAGCATGCGCATGGTGCGATTAGCCACCTCGCCATGATATAGCTCCAGAATCCTCTTTCCGATCAGTTCCTGGCGGCGATACCCCAGGAATTCTGCGCCCCGCTCATTGCAGTCCGTGAAGCGGAAGTCCACCACTTTCCCATCTTCATTGCGAATCGGACTGGCAATATAAAATCCTTCATCTGCGCCTTCCGTTGCCGCCCGGTAGGTCTCCTGCATAGTTTCCAACTGGCATCGTCTCCATGCATGCAGCATGATGGACATGGTGGCCGCCAAGGACAGCAGCCCCAATACAATCGTCAGCAGGATTGCGTTCCGGATGAGCGCGGCGCGTTCTGCCTTATATGGCGCCAGAAATTCCTCCTGGTCCAGTCCGGTAAAAAGGATGAAATCGTATTCATCGATCGTTTCCCATCCTACATAACGGTTGCGCCCGTCGGCAAACCATTCTTTGCCGTTTAGTAAGGTACTGCCGCTGGGATACTCGAATGAGAGAGTGTCGGTCAACAGAGGAGACTGAGGCAGGACGAGCTGCTTGCCAAGGCGGGCAAGCCGCATGGAACGATCCGCTCCCATGACTGCTAATATCCCGTGATTTTTGAGGACGGCATCATCGTATCCCGAGATAAAGTTCCCCGGCACGACTGAAACGAGCACGATGCCGTTGAAGTTTCCCCGGGAATCCGAGAGTCGCCGGGAGAACGGGATGATCGGCCGCCTGGAAAAATCCCCGACCTGCGCCGGGCCGGCATAAAACACATCCCGCGCTTGTCTATGCGCCGAAAAGTAGGGCCTGTTAAGGACATTTGCCCTGTAAGGATTCGGGACAGTGCTTAAGAGAAGATTCGCGTTCTCATCAATGATCGTGATATAGAAGGAGAAGTCCTCCGGCACATCCTTGATCTGGCTTGCGCTTTCCAGCGTGAGGCGCCCGTTTGAGGCTTCCCATCCGCTTTTAATGTAATAGGTGATATGGTCGACCGCTTCGAGCGTATGCAGCAAGTCTTTCGCATTGTCCTGGGATAAGGCTGCAGCAGCCTGCAGTCCCTGCTCCTCGATCTTGTGTCTCGAGGCTTCCAGATTGGTTAAGAATGATACCCATCCGGTGGCTGCTGCAATGACTGCGAGAAAAGGCAAGGCCAACAGGCGATGAAGATTGCGGCGGACAAACTGAAGTTGCTCTTTAACATTAACTGAATCTCGGCGAGATCTTTTAAGTATGCTGAGCGGTGGCATATATCACTTTCGGGATTAGCAATGCGACGCTGTAACACCCGTAGTGATAGACAGGAATTCAGAAAATAAGTTATAAAAAAGATACAGGATTCTGCAAATTCATTTTTATAACAGGAAAGACTCCGCGGCTTGAAGGAATACGCGAGGAAAAGGCTGCACGAAGCGCTCGTCGTTCGTCCGGCGCAATGCACGGACTTAGCATTTCATTGCAAAGGGAAGCGTGGCCTGTAACGGCACAGTATTTCATTCCGCGATTTTCATTTGATGCGAGGCTTCTCCTGAAGTTGACGCTCTCGTTGTCCGCCTTAGTGCGATGCTTAGGCCGCTTTCAGACAAACACTACACCCGCAGGGCGCGCGTGCCCTGCTCGGCAAGGAAGCGCAGAACCATTCCGGACAAATCCTTGAGCGCGCCGACTTCATGCGTGCCGCCGGCAGCGATGGCTTCCTTTGGCATGCCGAATACCACGCAGGAAGCTTCGTCCTGGGCAAAATTGTAGGCGCCGGCATTTTTCATTTCCAGCATGCCTTGCGCGCCATCCTTGCCCATGCCGGTCAGGATCACGCCGACTGCATTCTTGCCGGCGTGCCGGGCCGCGGACGAAAACAGCACATCGACCGATGGCCGGTGCCGGTTGACCGGAGGCCTCTGGTCAAGCTGGGTGACATAATTGGCGCCGCTGCGCCCGAGCAGAAGATGGGAATGGCCGGGTGCGACGTACGCATGCCCCGGCAATACGCGCTCGCCGTGCCCAGCCTCTTTCACGGAAATCTTGCACAGCGAATCGAGCCTTCGGGCGAAGGATTGGGTGAAGCCTTCCGGCATGTGCTGGGTAATCAGTATCGCAGGACAGTCCGACGGCATGCGCACCAGGAATTCCTTGATCGCTTCCGTGCCGCCCGTGGAAGCGCCGACGATGATCAGCTTTTCGCTGCTGATCAGGGGATTACGCACCGCAGGCAGGTTCGCTTCGCCCGGCGCGGAAGGAGTTCCGGGCGTTGCCGGCAAGGAAGCCGCTTTTACCTTTGCCTTGGATGCGGCGCGGATCTTGTCGGTGATGAGCTCAGTGTATTCCAGCATGCCGCTCTGGATTGCAAGCTTTGGTTTGGTGACGAAGTCGACTGCGCCGAGCTCCAGCGCGCGCATCGTCACTTCCGAGCCGCGCTCGGTCAAGGAGGACACCATCACGACCGGCATCGGCCTCAGGCGCATGAGCCGCTCCAGAAAATCCAGGCCATCCATGCGCGGCATTTCCACGTCCAGCGTCAGGACATCCGGGTTGGTCTGCTTGATCAGGTCACGCGCTATCAGCGGATCGGGCGCAACGCCTACCACTTCCATGTCCGGCTGACTGTTGATGATTTCTTTCATCACCGAGCGAATCAGTGCCGAGTCGTCAACAATAAGAACTTTTATCTTCATGATTAATGCTGCCTTTTAGTGCTGCTTTATAATATTTTTACTGCGCCTCTTCGCTTATTACGATGATTGCCGCAGCGCCGGCAATTGTCAGAACAATTCCACTGCGCCGGCAACGGTTGTCGACTGCAACTGCCTTGCGTAATCCTGTTCGCGGTTGGCGATAGTGTTGTTGTTCATCTGCCTGAGCTTCTTGACCAGCACCTTGCCGGTGCGCGGAAAAAAATACACCTTGCGCGGGAAAACATCGTTCAGGTCTTCCGCGACCGTGCGGATGTTTTCCGCGCGCAAATAATTGCGCACGAACTGGGCATTGCGCTCGCCGACATTGATCGCAATAAAATTACTGAGCACGTTGCCGCCGCCAAAAACTTTCGCCTCCAGGTTTTCACGCTTCGCGCCCGCCTTGAGCAAGCCGTTGATCAGCATTTCCATCGCATACGTACCGTAGCGCATGGAGGTGGACACGGGGCTGTCTGCGTCGTTGCCGTCGCCCGGCAGCATGAAATGGTTCATGCCGCCTACCCCTGTTACCCGGTCGCGGATACATGCGGCGACGCAGGAGCCAAGCACCGTCACGATCGCCATGTCCTTGCCGGTAAAGTAATACTCGCCCGGCAGGATCTTGGCGGTGTCGCGATCAAAAGTCCGGTCGAAATAGACGTTGGTCGCGAAGTTTTCCAGAGTCCCTTCGTTCATGCCATCGCCTTCAGTTCGCTCGCGCTTCCTTTTGCGGGGCCGGCGCGATGCAATTCATAAATCGTCTTGCCGCGCAGCTTCAAGGCATCGGAGAGGTACAGGAAGTTCTCTGAATGGCCGGCAAACAGCAGGCCGTCAGGCTTGATCAGGGGCACGAAGCGTGACAGGATTTTTGCCTGCGTAGGCTTGTCGAAGTAAATCATCACGTTGCGACAAAAGATCGCATCGAACGGCCCGCTGATCGGCCAATGTGCGCTCAGTAGATTCAGCTGCTTGAACGTGATCAGGCGCTGCAATTCCGGCCGGACCTTTGCCATGCCTGCATGGCGTCCTTTTCCTTTCAGGAAGAACCGCCGCAGCCGCTCCTGCGACAGGCGTTCCAGCTTGTCGAGCGAATAGACGCCGCGCTCGGCGGTGGTCAGGACATTGGTATCGATATCGGTCGCAACGATGCTGACCGGAGGTGTGAGCGTGTTAAAGGCTTCGCACACCGTCATGGCGATGGAATACGGCTCTTCGCCGGTGGAAGCGGCGGAACACCAGATTTCAAGCGGGCCGTTCCTTCCCTTTACATGCTGCGCCAGCGCGGGGAAATGATGCTCTTCGCGAAAAAACGAGGTCAGATTGGTCGTGAGCGCATTCACGAACGCTTCCCACTCGTCGTCCTCACGGCTCCCTTCCAGCCGGTTCAGGTAATCGGTGAACGAGCGCATGCCGACCGCGCGCAGCCGCCGCGCAAGCCGGCTGTACACCATTTGCTGCTTGCCTTCGGCCAGCGAAATTCCGGCGCGATCGTAAATCATTTTGCGCACGCGATTGAAGTCCTGCAGGCTGAAATCGAATTCCTTTCCTGCATCGACCGCATTTTGGGGCGCACTAATCATCATTCTTTTCCTGCCCTCTCGGGTTTTTCTTTCTTTTCATCGCATGCGGGTCTCTTCTTCCCTGCATGCCATTCGCTTCCCATGTTTCGCCGTACTGATTTTTGCAGCGACGCATGATTTTCCTTAAAACTCTTCCCAATCGCTTGCATCAGTCGCTACGAGTTGCCTGGCCGGTTTTGCGACCGGTGCGCCGGACGAGCCATTGCCTTTCCTGACCGGCAAGGCGGTCACTGTCGCCATCGCTTTGTCCGGCGCAGGCGCCGTTGCAGCACCGGATATTCTGCCGGCAGGCTTGCCCGGTTTCGGCGGCGGCGCAACCGCTGCGGATTGCTCAAACTTGAATACCGATACCGCCTTGGCCAGCCTGTTTGCCTGTTCCTGCATGCTTTCTGCCGCTGCCGACGCCTGCTCGACCAGTGCCGCATTCTGCTGGGTGGCCTCGTCGATTTGCGTAATGGCCTGGTTGACCTGCTCGATGCCGGAACTTTGCTCCTGGCTGGCGGCGGTGATCTCGGCCATGATGTCTGCCACATGCCTGATCGAGTTCACGATCTGCTCCATGGTGCTGCCGGCCTGGTCTACCAGCTTGCTGCCGGTCTCGACTTTTTCGACCGAATCGCCGATCAGGGTCTTGATTTCCTTGGCTGCTGCGGCGCTGCGCTGCGCCAGGCTTCTCACTTCAGACGCCACCACGGCAAAGCCGCGCCCCTGTTCGCCGGCACGCGCTGCTTCCACGGCGGCATTCAGGGCCAGGATATTGGTCTGGAAGGCGATGCCGTCGATCACGCCGATGATATCGACGATCTTGCGCGAGCTTTCCTTGATCGAACCCATAGTGTCCACAACCTGACCAACGACCGTTCCGCCCTTGCTGGCGAATTCCGATGCGGACATGGCCAACTGGTTGGCTTGCCGCGCGTTGTCGGCGTTTTGCCTGACAGTAGAAGTGAGCTCTTCCATCGAGGAAGCCGTTTCTTCCAGCGAACCGGCCTGGGATTCTGTGCGGGCCGACAAGTCGGCGTTTCCGGAAGCGATCTGCCCCGATGCGGTGGCAATGGCGTCGGTTCCCATACGCACTTCACCGACAATCCTGCGCAAGCTGTCGTTCATCTCGTTCAGCGCGGCCAGCAATTCGCTGGTTTCATCCTTTCCGCTTGCAGTCACATGCGAGGTCAGCTCTCCGGCGGCGACATTCTTTGCAACCTGCACCGCTTCCTGCAAAGGTTGGGTGATGCTGCGGGTAATGGCCAGCGCACAGTAGATACCGATCACCAGTGCGCCCGCATTGATTGCAATCAGTATGGCAACAAGCTGGCGGTCGGATGCAATCGAATGTTCCAGCACCGCTTTCGATTCGGCACGCTGGATCTCGACCAGCTTGTTCAGCTCGGCCAGGGACTGTTCGGTCAGCGGATCGATGCGTTCGCCTACTACCTTGCCGGCTGCTTCCCCGTTAAACATCTTGACATAGCCCAGGGTTTCCTTGAGGGGTTCGGCAAGCTGCGCATCGATCTGCGCAATGCGCTCGACGATTTTCTTTTCTTCCGGACTCAACCCCATGGCCATCAATTTTCCACGCATTTCCTGATAACGCTTCTGCTGAGCCTCGACAATGCCTTCCTGCTTCTGCATGGCGGTCATCTCCGACTGGATGCCGAGGTTACGCATGGCAATACCGCCTTCAAGCATGGACGCCTTCATTTCGCTGGCAAGCAGTATTTTTGTAGAAGCACGCTCCAGCCCCTCAACCAGTTTGCTCTTGTTTGCCGAATTGAGCACGCTCGCCAATGCGATCACTCCCACGAGAATTGCAAGCAGGCCGCCAAAACCCAGCTTGAGCCGCATACCGATTCGTACGTTCCGCAAATTCATAAAGCCTCCCTTGCTTCACTGCGCTTGCTTTTTGCGGGGCCCGGCTTATCGCTCTGTTGCCTCACATTCTAAAATCGGACTATTGCCACTTGTTTTATGTTCTTGCCGCCTGCCGAAAAAACAATTTGCCGCCGACCGGTCAGGTCTTGTAGATGCCGCATCCCACGATCAGATCGCCCACCCGCTCGATATACATGGACTTGGCTTCCATCTGCTTGGTGATCGGATTGACGTACTTGTAATCCTGCCAGGCTTTGCTTTGCTTTTGCATGATGGAGATCCGCTCACGCATGAAAGGCTTTCCGTCTCCGTCGGTCGCATCGATCAGATTCTGGCCGATATTTTTGGAATTGGCGCCATGCGCGAGATTTCTTCCGTTGATGTCGTACACGACCACATACAGATCACGGTCGCAGAATCTGCCGAGCTTGTTGTTCACTTCGGTAAACATCTTGTCCTGACCGTGCATCTTGAGGTAAGCAATCGCGTTTCCGACCATTTCTGTCGCTTCTTCAGAAGTGCCGTGGGACGTGGATTTCATCTTGAAGACGCCGACCAGTTGGGCGAGGCTGTTGGCCTGGCCTTGCAGGCTTTCCGCCGCTGCGGCGGCCTGTTCGACCAGGGCGGCATTTTGCTGGGTCACCTGGTCCATCTGGGCAATGGCCTGGTTGACCTGCTCGATGCCTGAGCTTTGCTCCTGGCTGGCAGCGGTGATCTCAGCCATGATGTCGGTGACGCGACGGACGCTGGAAACGACCTCAGTCATTGTCGTACCGGCATGGTCTACCAGTTTGGTGCCGGCTCCAACTTTTTCTACCGAGTCGCTGATCAGGGACTTGATTTCTTTCGCGGCTGCGGCGCTGCGCTGCGCCAGGCTCCTGACCTCGGAGGCCACCACGGCAAAACCGCGTCCCTGTTCGCCGGCACGGGCAGCTTCGACCGCCGCATTCAGGGCCAGGATATTGGTCTGGAAGGCAATGCCGTCGATCACGGAAATGATGTCGACAATCTTCTTGGCCGATTCATTGATGTCTTCCATGGTGTGCACCACCTGGCTCACCACTTCGCCGCCCTTGACCGCCACGTCGGATGCCGACTGGGCCAGCTGGTTGGCCTGCCTTGCATTGTCGGCATTCTGCTTGACGGTGGAGGTCAACTCTTCCATGGAGGCAGCGGTTTCTTCCAGCGACGAGGCTTGCTCTTCGGTGCGCGAGGACAGGTCCAGGTTGCCTTTTGCGATTTCGCTGGAAGCAATGGCGATCGTCTCGGTTCCGTTGCGCACCTGCCAGACAACGTTCGCCAGACCCTGGCTGATGCCGTTCATCGCATACAGCAGCCTGCCGATTTCATCTTCCCTGTCGGTGTGGACCCTGGTTGTCAAATCGCCGGATGCGAGCTGTTGCGCGGCAACGGTTGCCGCAGCAAGCGGTGCGGTCACCGACCTGCGCATGATCACATAAATCAATGCTGCAAGAATCAGTACCGCAATCGTTCCGGCGCCGGCGAACATATTGCGTAGTGTCGTGGCTTCATGCGTGATTTCTTCAAGATATGTACCGCCCACCACCACCCAGTTCCAGGTCGGCAAATGATTGAATACCGCGATCTTCTCGCCGGATTTGCCATCGGCGGAAAACGGGTAGCGCAGGTCGCCCTCTTTTTTTGTGAGGATAGTCTTGATGTATTCGGAGCCGTCCGCGGCTTTCTGTTCAAGGATGTTTTCACCCTCGCCTTTTGCCGCCATGACGAGATTGCCGTAGTTTTTACCTTCGTTGGCATCCAGCACGAAAAATCCGCCGGTGTCTCCGACTTTCATGGCGGTGATTTTCTCGCGCATCATTTTCATGCCGCCATCGATGTTGATACCGACATACATCACGCCGATGACCTTTCCGGATTCGTCCTTGATCGGGTCATATTCAGTGTGATACTTTTTACCGAACAGCAGTGCCGTGCCGTTATAGCTCTTTCCCGACATCAGAAGCGCATAACCGGGATGTGCATGATCAAGCATGGTGCCGACCGCGCGCTCGCCGGTTTCTTTTTTCACCGATGTGGTTACGCGAACGAAGTCGCTGCCGGTTTTAACGAACAATGTTGCCGTCGCTCCGCTTCGTTCCGTAAAGCGGTCCAGCACCTCGTACTGGAGATTCAGAACATTCTCGCCATTCTTGAGCGTCGGCACTGAACGCTCGCCGACCGTGACCATGCTGCTTTCATCGACGGAAAATTTCTCGGGAAAATAGCTCGCCAGCATTTTGGCCGAATGTTCCGCTTCCTCGTTCAAACGCTTCTGGAACATGTCAACCATGTCGATGACGGTTTTTCCCTCCACCTCCAGCTCTTTGATTGCACGCTTTTCGAGCAGGCTGGATGTCGAATATCCAAGCGCCGCCGCGTAGATTCCGAAAATCGCAGAAACAAGCAAAAACATGATGAGCGACAGCTTTGCACCGAGGCTCAATCGGTTAAGCTTTTGCATTAATTTTTTCATCGTCTACTCCGGCTGCACTGCTTTTATTATATGAATCGCAAAACAAAAATCCTTAGCTAACGCGCATACGTCCTCCAAACCAATGCATGCATATTGATTTTTTTGGCGATGGCTTGGTTGGTCATGTTCCGGACTATTTTTTGTCAGGTGAGCGTCAGGCGAGTTTTTCAGTCAGCCCCATATCGGGCGCCGACATGAGCTTGTCGATATCGATCAGGATCAGCATGCGCTCGTCCAGCGTGCCCAGGCCAATCAGATATTCATTGTTCAAGGCCGTCGTTCCCATGTCCGGAGCGGGCTTGACCTGGGTGCCGGACAAGGTGATCACGTCCGACACGCTGTCCACCACGATTCCCATCACCCTGGTTCCGATATTGAGGATGATGACCACAGTGAACTGGTCGTAAGTCGGTTCACCGAGATTGAACTTGATCCGCATATCGATGATCGGCACGATAATTCCGCGCAGATTGATTACGCCTTTGACGAATTCCGGCGCGTTGGCAATACGCGTCACCGTATCGTATCCACGGATTTCCTGCACTTTCAGGATATCGATACCGTATTCTTCCTTGCCCAGCGTAAAGGCAAGAAATTCTTTTCCGCTCAGATTTCCCTGGGATTGAAGAGCGGATTGCGACGGATGCTCTACCGTTGCGGCGTGCGACATAGTCTGTTCCCTATCGTTCGGTTTATTCTGCAAATATGGACGACACAGCGTCTCTTCTCCGATAACGGTAGATTACGTCCAATCTTTAGGTCGTCTACCGGTAATCAGAGGGAGTTTTACCTGCTATTTCCGTTTCGATGCCTTCTCATGAAGAATTGCCTACATCGAAATGCCGCCTTCATGCAAGAGAAACGCTTCGATCCATGACGAAAACACAATAAAAAAGCCCGACATGCGGGCTTTTGTCCGTGCTGAATGTTGCCTATTTTCAGAAGCCTTTCTTTCAGAATTCTTCCCATTCGTCCGCATTGCCTGCAGTCATGGCAACTGCCTGCTTTGGTGCTTTTGCATTACTGACAGCCGCAGGTTTGGTGCTGCGCGAAGATTGGTTTGCCGGACCTGCTTTCGGCTTCATTCGGGGAATGGTTGGCGCGGAAAATGAAGCATGCATGCCGTTCAGCTTGAAGACGCTGACTACATTCGTCAACTGGGAAGACTGGTGCTGCATGGATTCTGCTGCGGCGGCGGCCTGTTCGACCAGGGCGGCATTTTGCTGGGTGACCTGGTCCATCTGGGCAATGGCCTGGTTGACCTGCTCGATGCCGGCACTCTGCTCATTGGACGCTGCGGTGATCTCGGCCATGATGTCGGTCACGCGTTTGACGCTGTCGAC
>JAUYVH010000006.1:0-73001 GCA_030715135.1 Keguizhuia sedimenti
TGACTTCAAAACCTGGCTCGGCCAGGCTGAAGCAACCCACCGTAACCTCATGAAAGAAGCTGGCTTCCTCGCGAAGTAAAACAGCCCGCAATACCTCAAAGGCCAGCATATGCTGGCCTTTTTTATTGCCGCTGCTTTGCTCCGGGATACATAGAGAATGCTTTATAGAATTTTGTGGAACGATGAAGGATCCGACGCAGGCAGCATGATCCTGATAGGACTTTAAGCTGGTACTGACAAAGCAGAAAGAGGTGGTCTGCTTGCGGGAAGGTCTACTGTATTCAGGGATGCTGGCGCAATCGAGGGCTTGTGCCGGTGGTTGTCCGAATGAACTAGGCAGCGTTGGCAAGCTGAGAAGCAGGTAGGTTCAAATAGTGCGGAAGTGCCTTGGCATCCCAAGAAAATCACACGCAAATGCTCGGCTATCACTTGGGGCAGGTCGTGCCTCCACCACCACCGGTATTGTCAACCGAAATTAAAGTCATCAGGATGTTGGGGTCCTGGTATGTGCCCTTCGGCTTGCTTTGGCCGGAAGCGATCCGTCCATAACCGCGTACGGTAACCGTGCGCGATTTGGGCAATCCATTGTTCAACTCCATTTGCCCGTATATCTGTGCATAACCGGTGTTGAAGTCTCCCCAGATTTGGGAGCGCGCCGAATCGACGTATAACTGATTATTTAATAAATTTGCCGTTGCCGTCGTGTGGCGCATTTGCCGATTGGTGTAATTATTGCTGAGTCCTTGACGTACTCCAATATTAAAACATACCCAGCGGCCTCCATCGTCCGGCGCGGTGCAGGTTACATCGAGATCCACTGCGCCGTCCTGGGCAGCCCCCGGGCTGTATACACCGTAATTCAAAGTCGCACTACTCAGTGTGCAGACTGCCTCGCCTGCCAGAGCCGGTTGCATTGCAGCCAATAACAGGATCAACAGAAAGTGAAAGCGCATAAGCTTGGCCATAGTGTCCGCTTCAAGATGCATTTTCTGAATGCTCTGCGCAAAGAGCTCTATCAACAATAAACCACAAAAAATAACCTGTGGTTAAAAAAAACTTTACTTCGTTGTTTATTAGAAATATTGAGCATTTGTAAGTAGTTACAGGCGCAAAGGGGGAGACATATGAAGCCATGTACTACGTTTTTGAGGCTATTTCTACTTTTAACAATAATAACTTCCACCGCATTTGCCGGACAAGCAACAGCAAATCTGACGGTTACAACTCAAGTAGAAGCCAGTTGCAGCACCTTTAACGTCAGTAACATCGCGTTTGCAGCTTATTCCGGTACCGCGATCAATCAGACGGGCACAGTCACAATCAATTGCATTGCCGGGGCGAGCTATGACATCTCGATGGGGGCAGGCCTGGGTGCGGGTGCAACAGTGGCGGCGCGTTATCTGACGAATCAGACCTCGGGAATGTCGGATCAAAAACTGGAATACAAACTGTATTCCGATTCTGGAAGAACGGTTCTCTGGGGCGATGGAACGGCAGGAACATCCACCGTAGCAGGTACAGCGACCGGCGCTGACCAGGTCCATACGATTTACGGTACGGTGACGGGTGGTCAAACAGGAAGAAAAGTCGGTACCTATCAGGATACCGTCGTCGTTACTTTAACTTTTAACTGAATGGCCAACCACGCTGGGGCTTGGCCGTCGAGCCAGTCTTCATTGATTGTTGATTGCCCCTCACATGTGAAATTCCGAATTTGGCCAGTGCGATGCGATTGATTGGATTAAGGACACGGCTTACCGTATTTTTGCTTTGCATTGCCTTACCGTTCACAAGCTTCGCCAAGAACGAGGGATTGGATATTTCTCCGATTCGCCTCATTCTGAATGGCGAGCAGCCGTCGTCCTCGATCAAGATAAGCAACAAGAAAAGCAGGCCGGTCTCTTTCCAGGCCAGAGTTTTCAAACGAATTGTCACGGCCGAGGAAGATTCGCTGGCAGAGACGGACGACCTTGTCTTCAATCCGCCATTTTTCAAGATTCAGCCTCAGCAAAGCCAGGTGATTCGAATTGGCATGGAAAAAAACCAAGCGGCAAAAACAGAACAGCTTTATCGCATTTTTTTCGAAGAACTGCCGCCGGAAAGTCCGACTAACCGGGCTGAAGTAACCGTGCTGATGAACTTGTCGATCCCGATATATATTGAGCCGATCGGCGGTTCGTCTCCGAAGGCTGTCATTACGGGATTCCAGAAGCACGCGACCCGCCCAGGCCTGAAGGTCACCAATTCCGGCAATGCACATCTTTTGATCCACCGGCTCAATCTGTCGCGGGAAGGACAGGAGAAAATCGAAGCCGATATAAAGGGCCCTGTCTTTTTGCCGGCGGGGAAAGATGCGATTATTCCATTGCGGAAAACCACCACGGTCGCAACGACCGGCAAATACACAGCGGAACTTGATACGAACCATGGCTTGATGCATGAGGAAATCACGCTTCAAGCTCCGTAGCAGCATTGTTATTGCGATCTGGCCCACACTTGCTGCGCAGGCGGCGGAAAACACAGAATATGCATTAACGAGCGCGCCTGTTCGGGCCTCTTCAACGCCGGATTCTCCCGGTTCACATTCGACTTCAAAAAATCATGCGGCCACCGATATCGGCAGCTTAAAAAAGATCGCATTGGACGTGACGATCAACGGCCAGGAAATTGCCTATGCGGTGTTTTTCTTTCAGGACAAGGAAGGTCGGCTATACGCCGACAAGAAAACCCTGCACAGGCTGAGGATCGACGACGCCGAGCTGGACAGCGTCCATGCATCGGGATTGGCAGTTTATCCGCTTGATCAGAAAGAAAAGCTTGCATACCTGTTCGATGAAACAGCGCAGTCCGTGGAGATCCGGGTTGTGTCGGAATATGTTTATTTAACGCGAATGCCGAGTGTGGAATTCGAAAGAGCCGAGCTGATTGACGCCAGCCAGGGATGGTTCCTGAATTACGACGCCAATCTTTTTGGTTCCAGTGATCAGAGAAGTCAGTTCGCCGGCTTGGTGGATGGAGCGGCTCCGGTAGCCGCAGGCTTGTTCGCATTGTCCGTGATTGCGGATAGCGCGAATGGGCGGCCGAAACTGTCGCGGAACCAGGCATACTGGGTCCGCGATGAACCCGATCAGCTCCGGAGCCTGCGAATCGGCGATAGCGTAGGCAAATCTCAGGGCTGGGGCCGGAGTGTTCCTTTCGTGGGCATCTAATGGGGAACCAACTACGCATTGCGTCCTTATGAGGTTCCTTTTGGTCTGCCGATTCTTGCCAGCCAGGCTGCAGTGCCGTCCAATGTCGATGTATATGTCAATGGCGTACTCCAGACGCGCAGGGCCGTCCCATACGGGCCATTCGAAATCACCGATATTCCCGCAACCTCGGGAGCGGGACAGATCAGTGCCGTCATCAAGGATTCGGAAGGAAATGAAAAGCGCATATCGCTTCCCTACTATGTGTCCGCAGGCCTGCTGAAAGGCGGTGCGCATGAATACCATGCCGAGCTTGGTTTTCCGCGCAAGTACAGCTACGGTGACAGCGACAAATACGGTAAAGCCTTTGCGGCATACGGACATCGCTACGGGCTGACTTCCGGATTGACGGCAGGCGCGCGTGTTGAAGCGCAGGGTGAGAGCCAGGCCGCCGGTATCGATGTCAATCAACGGATTTTCGAGGGCATGATTCTTGAAACCAGTGTGGCCACCAGCCGAAGCGATGCAGGCACGGGTTATACCGGCGCCCTCGCTCTGGAAAAGGCCAGCACCGATTACAGCGTCAGGCTCTCTGCGCAAACCCTGAGCTCGAATTTCCGCCAGCTTGGATTGCCCGACAATGCACTGGCGGACCGTCTGCGCCTGCTTGGCTCCCTCAGTTTTTCTCCCACGGGATTGGACGCGCTGACCCTTAGCCATAGTGTGATCAAGAGAGTCGACGGCAGGGAAGACAAGACCAGTCAGCTGTATTACCGGTTGCCATCCGTTGGCGCCTGGAACACTTCCTTGTTTTACTCAAAGTTCCACAGCGACGGAGGCAATCAGTACTTTGGCATACAGTTCAGCTACATGCTCGATTCGAACCATTATGTGAACGCAGGCGTATCGCGGCAGACCGGGCAGGAAGCCGCAGTGACGACAGATTATTCGCGGACGGCGCCAAGCGGCAATGGATATGGATACCGCTTGTCCGCGGTTCGGCGCGGAGACGAACAGGTATCGGCCAATGCTGCGTTACAAATAAAATCGGAACTGACCAGTTATTCACTGGATGCCGGACAAAACGGGCGTAACAGCTTCTATAGAGTGGGCATGAAAGGCAGCATGGCCGGGGTAGGATCCGATCTTTTGTGGGCACGAGAAATCCAGGACAGTTTCGCAGTGGTCAAAGTCGGGAATTTCCCGAATGTGCGCGTATTGCATGAAAATCAGCCCGTGGCCAGAACGAATGAGCATGGCGTTGCACTGATTCCCAGCTTGCGCGCATACGAAGTCAACAAGATCGGCTTTGTGGAGGCGGATTTGCCGTTGACGGTATCCGTAGAAAATACCCAGAAAGCAGTCGCTCCGCGCTATCGAAGCGGCACCTATATCCACTTTCCGGTCAAGACGGATAAGCATGTCTTTGTGAAGGTCGTCCATCCGGAATTCAAGAGAATGCCGTTCGGGTCGCTCGCAGTCATTGAGGGCATGGACGAAAAATTTTCCCTGGCTTCCAATGGAGAGCTATATCTGCCTAATCTTGAACGGCCGGTCACGATCAAAGTGTCGTACAAAAATCAACACTGCTCATTTTCACTGAACCTTCCTAAAACCGAAAATGCCCTCACACGGCTAGGTGTCGCGAACTGCCGGTGATCAGCCGCGGTAGCACCGGGACGGCAATAATCAGGTTTGCAATACCAAAACGCGGTGCAATGCATTTAGCTTTTCTAAAAGAGCAATTAACTTTCATTGATGTTTTGCTGACCGCCGATTTATTCAGGCCATCATGCAAAGGATAGGAAAATTGTTAATCGTTGCATCCTTGCCGGCACTCGTATCCGATTCGGCTTTCATCGGCGATTGAAGCATGCCGGTTCAATCATACATATTGCCTATAATGGCGCATCCCGTGCGCTCGATATGCCCGCTTCATGCAATCCAGTCGATCGGGGTTTCCAGGCGGAGCATCTTGCCTAAGCAATTCAAGGATTGCGCGTTGATATGCGCGGGGTGGACTTCATGCTTTCCGTTCCTGCAGGGCAGGAGGCCTCCTGCAACTTGAAAATGCGCAGCAATGTATGATGCCGGAGCTTGGCACAAAATTCATAGCGCGGCCTTCGTTTTTGCGGGTCTGAATCAGCTCTGTGCTTTCTCGCGAAAGTGCCAAAACGACAACTCCTTTTTATGAAAAAAATAAAAGCCAAACCGCTGGTGGTGATCGTCATTCTTGGCTTGATCGTTTTAGGTCTGGCGATCGCCATGCTGTCTTCCAAGGAAAAGCCGGCTGACAAGCAGGAAACTGCCGGACCCAGGCCGGCACTGACGGTTGACACGGTACGCCCAGCTCATTCGCAGTTGCCGATCCGGCTTGCTGCCAACGGCAATATCCAGGCATGGCAGGAAGCAATCATCGGCAGCGAACTCAATGGCTTGCGCCTGGCCGAAGTATTGGTCAATGTCGGTGACAAGGTCAAGGCCGGCCAGGTGCTGGCGCGCTTCGCAGGTGAAGCGGTCCAGGCCGACCTTGCGCAGGCGAAGGCAAGCTTGCTGGAGGCTGAAGCCAATGCCGCCGAGGCTGCTGCCAATGCCGAGCGTGCGCGCAAGCTGGAAGGAACCGGTGCATTGAGCGCGCAGCAGATCGCACAGTTTTACGCGGCCGAGCAAACCGCAAAAGCACGGGTCGCTTCGGCCAAGGCGGGAGTCGCCGCGCAAGCTTTGCGCATCAGGCACGTTCAGGTCGTGGCTCCCGATGACGGAATCATTTCGGATCGCAAGGCCACAGTCGGAGCGGTTGCCGGAGTCGGTACGGAATTGTTTCGCATGATCCGCAAAGGACGCCTCGAATGGCGTGCCGAAGTGACATCTGCGGAGCTCGGACGGATTACAACCGGCACGGACGTCACGGTGAATGCGGCCAACGGCACGCTCCTCAAGGGAAAAGTACGCATGATTGCGCCGACCGTCGATCCGCAAAACCGGGTTGCGCTGGTCTATGTCGACTTGCAAAACTCGCAAGACAAGGCAGCGCCGGCAAAAGCGGGCATGTTTGCCCGGGGCGAATTCAATCTGGGCACATCGGGCGCGCTTACCTTGCCGCAGCAGGCGGTGGTCATGCGTGAAGGTTTCAATTACGTGTTCCAGGTCGGTCCGGAAGGCCGCGTCGCCCAGGTAAAGGTGCAGACCGGACGCCGCATTGCAGACCGCGTGGAAATCCTGGAGGGTTTGACGCCGGACGCAACGGTCGTTGCGAGTGGTGCCGGTTTTCTGAATGACGGCGATCTGGTGCGGGTTGCCAATACGAGCGGCTCGGCCACTCCCGCTCCATCGGCTCTGTCGGTCCGGCCGGCTGCGCTCAAGCGCACAGGGCACTCATCATGATGAATGTTTCGTCTTGGTCGATCCGGAACCCGATTCCGGCGATCATGCTGTTTGTCATGCTGACTTTTGCCGGCATGTTGTCATTTCAGTCGATGAAAGTGCAGAACTTTCCCGACATCGAATTGCCAACCGTGTCGGTTTCCGCATCCCTGCCGGGTGCAGCGCCCGGGCAACTGGAAACCGAAGTGGCGCGCAAGCTGGAAAATTCGATTGCCACCCTGCAGGGTCTGAAGCATGTCTATACCAAGGTGGCGGACGGCAGCGTGAGCATCACTGCCGAATTCCGCCTTGAAAAGCCGGTACAGGAAGCGGTGGACGATGTTCGCTCGGCAGTGGCGCGGGTGCGCGCGGATCTGCCTGGCGATCTGCGCGACCCGATTGTCAACAAGGTGGAACTGGCCAGCCAGCCGGTGTTGGCATTCACTATCGCGTCAAGGCGCATGGATGAAGAGGCGCTTTCCTGGTTCGTCGATGACACGGTGACCAAGAAGCTGCTTGCCGTCAAAGGCGTGGGTGCGGTGAACCGCGTGGGCGGCGTTACCCGCGAAGTGCTGGTGGCCTTGAATCCTGAACGCCTGCAGGCACTCGGCGCCACGGCAGCCGATATTTCCCGCCAATTGCGCCAGGTGCAAACCGAAATATCGGGCGGCCGCGCGGATCTCGGCGGCAGCGAACAGCCGATCCGTACCCTGGCTACCGTCCAGTCCGCGGAAGAATTGGCTCGTCTGGAGTTGAGCCTGTCCGACGGCCGGCGCATCCGCCTGGATGAAGTGGCCACGATCACCGACACGATTGCAGAACCGCGCTCCGCGGCCTTGCTGAATGGCAGGCCGGTAGTCGGCTTTGAAGTTTCGCGCAGCCGCGGCGAGAGCGAAGTGGCGGTGGGGGCGGCGGTGCAGGCGGCGTTGAAGGAATTGCAGGCGCAGTATCCGGACATCGAACTGACCGAATCCTTCAATTTCGTCAAGCCGGTGGAGGAAGAGTACGACGGCTCCATGCATCTGCTGTATGAAGGTGCGCTGCTGGCCGTGGTCGTCGTCTGGCTCTTTTTACGCGACTGGCGCGCGACCTTTGTGTCGGCAGTTGCCTTGCCTTTGTCGGTGATTCCGGCATTCATCGGCATGTATCTGCTCGGCTTCTCGATTAACGTCATTACATTGCTGGCGCTGTCGCTGGTGGTCGGCATTCTGGTGGACGATGCCATCGTCGAAGTGGAAAACATCGTGCGCCATCTGCGCATGGGCAAGACCCCTTATCAGGCCGCGATGGAAGCGGCGGATGAAATCGGCCTGGCCGTGATTGCGACAACCTTTACCCTGATCGCGGTGTTCCTGCCGACGGCATTCATGAGCGGCGTGGCGGGAAAATTCTTCAAGCAGTTCGGCTGGACGGCGGCGCTGGCGGTGTTTGCTTCGCTGGTGGTGGCGCGCGTCCTTACCCCCATGATGTCAGCCTACATTCTCAAACCCCATGCCGGCGACCACAAGGAACCGTTCTGGATGGACAGCTACATGCGCGCGGCTGCGTGGTGCCTGAAACACCGCTTTACGACGATGATTGCCGCGACCGTGTTCTTCTTTGGCTCGATCGCCTTGATCCCCTTGCTGCCGACCGGCTTCATTCCGGCGGACGACAATTCTCAAACGCAGGTATATCTTGAACTGGCACCGGGTTCGACGCTGACCCAGACCAAGGCTATTGCCGAACAGGCGCGCGGCCTGGTCGGCAACGTCAAGCATGTCAAAAGCGTTTACACCACCATAGGCGGCGGCAGTGCCGGCGGCGATCCGTTCGCGCCGCAGGGTGCTGCCGAAGTACGCAAGGCGACCTTGACGGTCTTGCTGGACGAGCGCGGCGAGCGGCCGCGCAAACAGGTCATTGAAAACCAGATGCGTGCCGTGCTGGAAAAACTGCCCGGCGTGCGCAGCAAGGTCGGCCTGGGCGGTTCCGGCGAGAAATATATTCTGGTGCTGTCAAGCGAAGACCCGAAGGCCTTGCTTTCGTCCGCGAGAGAAGTGGAAAAAGATTTGCGCACGATCCCGGGCCTGGGCAGCATTTCATCGAGTGCCAGCCTGATCCGGCCGGAAATCGCGGTGCGCCCCGATTTCGCGCGTGCTGCCGACCTGGGTGTGACCAGTAGCGCAATAGGCGAAACCCTGCGCATTGCCACCATCGGCGACTATGATATATCGCTGCCGAAGTTAAATCTCGCGCAGCGACAGGTGCCGATCGTGGTCAAGCTGGATACGGCCGCGCGTGCAGATTTAAGCGTGCTGGAGCGCCTGGCCGTGCCGGGCGCGCGCGGTCCGGTGATGCTGGGTCAGGTCGCTGCGCTGGATATTACAGGCGGACCGGCCGTGATTGATCGTTATGACCGTTCGCGCAACGTCAATCTGGAAATCGAGCTTGCCGGATTGCAGATGGGCGACGTGAAAGCGGCGGTCGAAAAGCTGCCGGCGGTGCGCAACCTGCCTTCCGGTGTGCGGATTGTCGAAATCGGCGATGCAGAAGTCATGAGTGAATTGTTCGCCAGCTTCGGCCTTGCCATGCTGACCGGCGTGCTGTGCATTTACATCGTGCTGGTCTTGCTGTTCAAGGATTTCCTGCATCCGGTCACGATTCTCGCCGCGCTGCCGCTATCGCTGGGCGGCGCCTTCGTCGGGCTGCTGCTGGCACAGAAGAGCTTCTCCATGCCATCGCTGATCGGCCTGATCATGCTGATGGGAATTGCGACCAAGAATTCGATCCTGTTGGTGGAGTATGCAATCGTCGCGCGGCGCGATCACCATCTGAGCCGCACCGATGCCTTGCTGGACGCTTGCCATAAGCGTGCCCGGCCGATCATCATGACGACTCTTGCGATGGGCGCAGGCATGCTGCCGATCACGCTCGGACTGGGTGCGGCGGATGCAAGCTTCCGTTCGCCGATGGCGATTGCGGTGATCGGCGGCTTGATCACCTCGACCGTATTGAGCCTTCTGGTCGTTCCGGCCGTCTTCACATACATGGATGACCTGAAAGATCTGTGGCACCGTGCAGTAAAGAGAGTCCGCTCAACAAAGCTTGCTGCGCATTAGCATTCGCGAGACGTCGAGGCGTTCGACTCGGAGCGGCGGCAGCTAGGAAACGCGTTGCGCGTCGCTCGGTAAAGTAGCGGCGTCCTGTGTCTGGATGAGCGCAGCGAGCAGGTCTGCCGAAATTGGCCGGCTGAAAAAATAGCCCTGCATTTCGTCGCAGCCGTTTTCGCATAAAAATGACAGTTGCGCGGCAGTCTCGACCCCTTCGGCCAGCACTTTCAGATTGAGTTCATGTCCGAGCGAAATTACTGCTTTCGCAATGGCTTTGTCATCCTCGTCGTGCGGCAGGTCGCGCACGAATGAACGGTCCAGCTTCAGGCGGGTGATCGGAAAGCTTTTCAGTGCGCTCAGGCTGGAATAGCCGGTGCCGAAGTCATCAATTGAGAGCTGTATGCCCATGGCCTGCAATTCCTTCATGATGGCAACCGCCTGCTGGACATTCTGCATGATCAGGCTTTCGGTGACTTCCAGCTCCAGATAGCGCGCTTCCAGGCCGCTATGTTCCAGCGCTTGTTTAACCTGCTGCACCAAATTGTTTTCCTTGAACTGGCGCGCCGAGACATTCACGGAAACCACGAGCGGCGGCAGGCCGCGGTCCTGCCAATCCTTATTCTGCATGCATGCCGATTGCAGCACCCACTCGCCGATCGGGGCAATCAATCCGGTCTCTTCCGCAAGGCCGATGAAATCGGTCAGGGAAACCAGGCCTTTTTGCGGATGACGCCAGCGGATCAGCGCTTCCGCCCCGATAATGCGGCCTGAATGCAAATGGAGTTGCGGCTGGTAATCGAGGAAGAATTCATTGCGGTCAAGCGCATGCCGTATGCCTTCCTGCATCGCAAATTTCTCATGAATGCGGGTATTCATCTCCGCCGTATAGAACTGGTAGTTGTTCCGACCGAGCGATTTGGCATGATACATCGCCGCATCCGCATTCATGAGAAGTGTCTCGCTATCGGTCCCGTCTTCGGGGTAGCTTGACAATCCCATGCTGGAAGTCACTTCGAGTTTCTGGCCATCGATATATACCGGCTCGGCAATCGACTCGCGTATTTTCTGCAGCACCGGCGTGATCGAATCGGCCGGATCAGATTGGCCCAGCAGTACAAGCACGAATTCATCGCCGCCCAGACGCACGACCGTATCGGTTTGGCGCACGCTTTGCACCATGCGCTGTCCTATTGTTTTCAGCAATTCATCGCCCGCCTTGTGCCCGAGGCTGTCGTTGATCAGCTTGAAGTTGTCGAGGTCCATGAAAACCACGGTCACATTGCGGCCATAGCGCTGAGCGTACAGCATGGCCTGCTTGATCCGGTCTTCGAGCAGGGTACGGTTGGGAAGGCCGGTTAGTGCGTCATGGTGTGCCATGTGGCTGATCCGCTCTTCAGCCTCCTTGCGCTCGGTAATGTCGCGCACAATTACCACCACGCCGTCTTCGACTCGCACTACCTGGCGATACAGCCATTTTGCCTTGATGGAGCGGATATCATTTTTCCATTCCTGCTCATGCACCTCGCCGGTCAGGACGACATACACGAACTCTTCCAGCAATCCCTTGTTGCGGTATTGCGGCATCAGTTCGGACAGGGATTTGCCTAACAGGTCCGCCTTCGCTTTTCCGAACAGGGCTGCTCCCCGGTTATTGGTATTGTCGAGTACAAAATCGGTAATGCCTTTGTCGGCGCTGCGCAGGCTACGCAACACGTACACCGCATCAAGACTGGCCTCAGATGCCGCGTAATAAGTTTCCTGGTCCTTGCGGGTGCGCATGCGGTTTTTTTCCAGTTGCCAGGAAAGGCGGGTGAGCAGCAGGGCAATCAGCGCCAGCAGGATGCTTGCTGCCGTAGCAGCCCATAGGTAATTGCGCTTCTGCCTTTCGAATCCGGCAAGCTGCTCGGTATGCGATAAACCCACCATCACCGTCAATGGGAAGCCATACAGCGCGCGCGCATTCGTATAGCGTTCGACCTGATCCCATGTATTGAGCATGAGCGCACTATTTCCGGTGGACGTCTGTTTCGCGGCGGCGATCAGGGCCGGGTCCACCATTTTGCCGGATTGGACTTCTTCGCCGGTACGTTTGGCAAGGAATACACCGTCATCCCTGGCCAGCGCCAGGAGCCCCTCTTTGCCAAGCTTCGCATATTCGTAACCGCTGGTGACATAATCAGGCTCGACAGAAACCATGACGACGCCCTTGAACGATCCATCCGGCGCATTAAGTCTGCGGCTGAACTGGAGTTTCTTCGCGCTGTCACGGACGCTGATCAGGCTGACGATAGGAAATCGGGTGTTGCCGCGCTGATGTTCTTCGAAGTACTTGCTGCCGGATATGGACGTTGCAGGTGTGGCATGAGTGCTCGCGATGATGCGACCGCTTTGGTCCGACACGCTGACCGTGAAGATCAATGTGGAGGGCAACAGACCTTTGTCCTTCAACTCCGACATTCTTGATGCTTCCCCCGGCTTTTCATATGCATAAGCGACTGTCTTAAGGGTTTGGTCCACAGCATCGAGGTTGCGGATCATCTGCGCTTCGTATGTCTCGATGAGCTCAAGCGCAGATTTTTCAGCGTCACGTTCGGCGTTCCGCCCTTCCACGTGAATCAAATGAGCAACGGCTGACCAGATGATCGCGATGATCAATACTGCCGTCAAAGGAAACAGAATGTACGACTCCAGCGCCTTCCCTAATAGGCGCTGCAACCTGTTATTGTGGCGTAGTTGTTTTATCATTTTTGTAAGTCGCCGCCTGCGTTCAGCGGACCTGCGATCTGGTTAAAACGTGTACTGTGCTTCTTGAAGTCGCAACCGGGGTGTACCGTTCCAGGCGGTAAATGCTCAATACTTTATGTCGCCGCGGCAAGCATGGCAAATTATTTATCCCAATTACCTGCTTGATAAGACGACTTTTACATTTGCATCCACTTCGCTGTGATCGATGTAGCCGATAAGATGAGGATTGTCGGCCAAGACCTTTTTTACTTTTTCGCTTGGCGATACTTCTCTTGGCGGCTGCCCTTTGCCGGTAAAGATGATTTTTGACCAGTATGCCTTGAGCTGCGCCGCAGATTTGCTGGCAAATTGCATGTAGAAGGCATCACGGATAGGCGAGCCTTCGGCCTGATCGAGCGGTATCGCCGGTTCGCCGTTGGGGAATTGGCTTGTCTTGCCAAGGAAGATATCCATCACCTGGTTGGCGCTCAGGCTGCTTACATTGCTTTTCGCCGAAACCACGGGCACGACTTCGGCCAGGGAGGTTTGCGCAGCAAGGCTCAGGGCGATGCCGACCGTGCAGATTTGAATTCGTTTTAAGAAAGACATGATTGCGCGCCCCCTTAAAAACGAAATCGACGGTGGTGCTGAACACCTCGAACTTGCCGCCGGGCCTAAAGTCCGGCATTGCATGGTCCAAGGTCCCGGTCGATCCGCTGCCGATGTGGCTGCGGTCGTATTGCAGCTTTAGTGCGGCGCTGCGCGCAAAATCCCAGCGTACGCCAAGAGAAATGGTTTTCTGTTTTGCGGCGCCGGACAATTGTTCATTCAGTTCCGCGCTGAGTGCAGCGGCCCCCATATTCAAAGGAACAACCGCTGCATCG
Source organism: Keguizhuia sedimenti (assembly GCA_030715135.1). Taxonomy (GTDB): domain Bacteria; phylum Pseudomonadota; class Gammaproteobacteria; order Burkholderiales; family Burkholderiaceae_D; genus Keguizhuia; species Keguizhuia sedimenti. The sequence continues at coordinate 13,249 of JAUYVH010000006.1, forward strand.
AAAGGCGTGCCGACCGGTAAAGCTGCAATGCCCGGATCATTCTGCCTGCTTTTCAGCTTTGCTTCGGCATAGGACAGATAAGGCGTAAAGGCACCGAATCGATAGCCGCCGGTGGCATACCAGCCCTGACGTTTGCCATAGACCGACTTGTTATCAGTCTGCGCCCATTCCGCCATGATGAACCAGTCGCCCGGGTCATAGCTGCCGCCCACGCTGATGATGCTCAGCCGCTTGCTGTCGGGATCGTATTTCTCTGCAACGGCGTTTGCTCGCGATGCCTCGGCAGCGGCGCGTGTTGCCAATGGGTGGCCTGGCGGCAGCATGACTGCTGCAGTTTGCGCCAGCTGTGCGGCGTTTGCCGAGTACTCCCTGAAGCCGTCGAACAATACCTTGAACGGCTCTACCGTCAGCTTGCTTCGGGAGTAGGCGAAATGGAATGAGGCATCGCCGTACTCGACCGTGTCGGAAATCAGCCAGCCATCTTTGGAAATAGCTTCGCCGCCATCGGGCGTGTCGGCGCTCGTGCCACCGATGCCGATCTGGAGCGTATTGTTGACTTCGCCCAGATGCATGCGATAGCTCAAGTCGATGCCGTCGCTGCTGGTCAGCGGAATCAGGCTGTACAACTCCACGGGTGGCCGAACCCAAGGCTGGGCATAACCGACCTTGCGTGAATCCGAGACCATCAGGATAGGCAATACGATACGACCGGCGCGAATGCTTAAATCCGGCGTGAATTCATATTTCAGATTGGACCACTCGACACGGGGACGGTAGGTGGCATCGTGTCGCTGTTCTGCAACGACCTGCAGCACACCGGACAGCTGCGAAGTGAAGTTGGCATTCAGTTGAGCGCCCAGGCGGCTATCCACATCGGGGCTCCATGCGCGACTAAGTCCAGCTCCCCTGGCTTGCAAGTCATGCGCCAGGAAATCCGCCTTGTTTTCTGTGGAATGCGCGACGCCTAATGTGCCAAAACCATGAAACGACACAGAAGGAAAATCTGCATCGGCTTGAGCGCTTGCTGTATTGCACATCATGAACGCGGAAAGCGCAAAAGTTAGTGATAACTTACTTACGCTAGATGGCTCAAGCTGAGTTGAAAAATTTTGCAAGACCGTCTTTTTGTATTGGCTTTGAAAACAAGTATCGCAGAAAAGATTTTCCAGGCGGAAACATTTCTTTGCGCAGATGTTTTAATGCAACATTTTCTACAAGCAGACCAGGGAATGACGATCAAAAGGCAGAAAAAATAGGCTCAGCAAGGAATAAGCGAAAACACCAGTGTTCCTAGCTCAGAAGAATAAGAGAAACAGGAAGCCCGGCAGATCCGATTACTTTTCAATTTGCTGCTCGAACGAAAATGGAAAGCGTGATCAAAAACGATGAAGTACCCTGTCCCAGGTTACGGGCATCGATAGGTTGAAACGGTCAAAGATTCTTTATTGACCTATATGTCAGTTGCGGCGAGGCGAGCCGGAAAAGCCGGTTTCAGACAGTCGCCATATAAATAGCCATATATATGGCATAGCGCTTTGCCGATTGCCTATTTAAACTACGAACTTCCTGTTTACTCCCACTGAACATGGAGCGGGCCCGGTATCCGGTAATGGATGCCGGGCTTTTTTACATCCATACGGCTGCGGGGAATTACGTGATGATTGAATAATCAAGCCGCTTGAGGAACGCCGCACCTGCTGTTGAACCGGATTTCTTCCTCTACCGACAGCGCATGGGTCAGGAACAAGGAATCAGGACTGGATGCTGTAGAAGTGCCGCAATGCGGGCACTTGATGATTCCAGGCTGATAAGAGGTGTTTAATTTGGTGGTGAAGACGTTGACTTGGAACGGCCTGCCACAAAAGACGCTGATGCATTTTACGACTTCCATCTGATCTTGATCTCCAGTGTATTGATCCGCGCACATCGAAAAGATGCAATATTTATATGGAAATTCCCGGCACGCAATCACTGAAATAAAGTAGTCAAGCATTATTGATATATATCAATAATGCTTAGTTTGGGGCTTATCTGAGCCTTGAATCTATGCTGAATGCCGGATTCAGCGCTTTGAACGGGTTTTACATCATTGCAGCTCTCCATTCCCATCCTCCGCAAGATTAGCCGGCAATCTTTTGAACAATTCGATAACTTCTGCCGGGCTGTAACGAATAGCAGCCAGCCTGCAGAGCGGCGGTCAAGAGCGGCAAACCCATCGAATGTCTTTAACCGGGCATCCGACAAATGTCATAAATCTGTAATAATTGATTGCTACAGTTGCACCCGCTGATATTTCCTCGCAAAACGGGCCAGGAAAATCAGCTTGCTCAACGACGGATTTGGCCGGGGTCTCCCCAAGTGCCTGCCGGTGACCACATGAAACAATGTTGAGAGAAAGCGCGGAATACATGACTGTAGAAAACCCTCCAATCAAATTCGGTTCGCCGGCGGGCAGCGCTCACTTTGCTGGCGATTCGGCCATCGAAAAGGTGCTTGCCGCCACCATGCGCCGCCAGCGCATGGAAGATTTCCTGTTTCACAAATTGACCTTCTTCTTCGCCTTTAGCGTGTTGGTCGTGCTGGCGGGAATCATCGTCTCCCTGGTCATAGGCGCCATGCCGGCCTTGCGCGAGTTCGGGCCCGGATTTGTGACAACGGTCGAGTGGGACCCGGTCAACGACAAGTACGGCGCCTTGATTGCCATCGTCGGCACATTGGCTACGTCCTTCATCGCATTGGCCATTGCCTTTCCAGTCAGCTTCGGAATTGCGCTATTTTTGACTGAAATCTGTCCGAATTTCCTGAAAAGACCGCTGGGTACGGCGGTCGAGCTGCTGGCCGGAATCCCGAGCATCATTTACGGTATGTGGGGGTTGTTCATCTTCGCGCCCCTGTTCGGCGACCACATCCAGCCGGTGCTGAAGGCCACGCTCGGAGAGCTGCCTTTCATCGGGCAACTGTTCCAAGGGCCGATGATGGGCTTCGGCATCCTGACCGCCGGCCTGATACTGGCGGTCATGATCATTCCATTCATTGCCTCGGTGATGCGCGATGTGTTTGAAATCGTGCCGCCGGTCCTGAAGGAATCAGCTTATGCGCTGGGCTGCACCCGTTGGGAAGTGGTGCGCCGCATCGTGCTGCCTTATACCAAGGCAGGGGTCGTCGGCGGGGTAATGCTCGGGCTGGGTCGAGCACTCGGCGAAACCATGGCGGTGACCTTCGTCATCGGCAATGCGCACAAACTTTCCTGGTCGATTTTTGCGCCGGGTAACAGTATTGCATCGACCCTGGCAAATGAATTTGCCGAAGCGGAATCGGCACTGCATGTTTCATCACTGTTTGCCCTGGGCCTGATCCTGTTTGTCATTACCTTCATCGTGTTAAGCGCGGCCAAGCTCATGCTGCGCAACATGTCCAGAAAGGAAGGTGTGAAATGAACCAGCTTGAAACAATGAATCCGGTTTATCGCCGCCGGTTGCTCAAGCACCGGGTCGGTATCTCCTTGTCGTTTGTCGCCATGACCGTCGGGCTCGGTTTTCTGGCGTGGATCCTGTTCACCTTGCTGATCAAGGGTGCCGGCGCACTCAGCCTGGCAGTGTTTACGGAAACCACGCCGGCGCCGGGAAGCGACGGCGGCGGCTTAATGAATGCCATCGTCGGAAGCCTGTTGATGGTGGGCGCATCGACCCTGATCAGCACGCCGATCGGCATACTGGCGGGCATCTACCTGGCTGAATACGGGGAAGAAAGCAAGATGGCGCAAATAACGCGCTTTATCACGGACATCATGCTCTCCGCGCCATCCATCGTCATCGGCTTGTTCATCTACGCAATCTACGTGGCGCAGGTCAAGCATTTTTCCGGATGGGCCGGCACTTTCGCCATCTCGCTGATTGCCGTTCCGGTCGTCGTGCGTACCACCGACAATATGTTGAAGCTGGTGCCGAACAGTTTGCGCGAAGCGGCATTTGCCCTCGGCGCGCCGCGCTGGAAAGTCGCCACCATGATCCGGCTGCGTGCCGTCAAGGCAGGCGTGATTACAGGAGTGCTGCTGGCGGTTGCCCGCATTGCGGGCGAAACCGCGCCGCTCCTGTTCACCGCCTTGAACAACCAGTTCTTCAGCACCAACATGAATGCGCCGATGGCCAACCTGCCTGTGGTGATTTACCAGTTTGCCATGAGCCCGTATGACAACTGGCGCAATCTCGCATGGGGCGGCGCGCTTCTCATCACAATCGGCGTGCTGGCGCTCAATATTCTGTCACGCACTCTGTCACGTCAAAAGACGCCTACATAATATGCAAACCATCGACCAATCGCAGAATCTCCATACGACTGTCGAAGTCAAGGACCTGAATTTCTATTACGGCGACTTTCACAGTCTCAAGAATGTCAATCTTTCGATTTACGAAAAGAAGGTTACGGCATTCATCGGACCTTCGGGATGCGGAAAATCGACCTTGCTGCGCACCTTGAACCGCATGTATGACCTGTATCCGGGCCAGCGTGCGGAAGGGACGATCATGTACCGCGGACGCAATATCCTGGAACACGGGCAGGACGTGAATATGTTGCGTGCCAAGATCGGCATGGTGTTCCAGAAGCCGACGCCGTTTCCGATGTCGATTTATGAAAACATCGCTTTCGGCGTACGCCTGTATGAAAAGCTGTCGAAGGGCCAAATGGACGAGCGAGTCGAGTGGGCGCTCAACAAGGCTGCATTGTGGGGCGAAGTGAAAGACAAGCTCAAGCAGAGCGGATTAAGCCTGTCAGGCGGCCAGCAGCAGCGCTTGTGCATTGCGCGCGCCGTGGCAGTCAAGCCGGATGTGTTGCTGCTGGATGAACCTACTTCCGCGCTGGATCCGATTTCTACCGTCAAGATCGAGGAATTGATCAGCGAGCTGAAAAAAGACTACACCATTACGATTGTGACGCACAACATGCAGCAGGCCGCGCGCTGTTCCGATTACACGACGTATATGTATCTGGGTGAGCTGGTCGAATTCGGCGAGACCGACCAGATCTTCATGAACCCCGCCAAGCGCGAAACGCAGGACTATATTACCGGCCGCTTCGGCTAGGCGGCATCAAGACCAATACGACAACAGGAGCATTCCATGCCTACACAGCATTCCTCCAAACAGTACGACAACGACCTGGAAGAAATCCGCTCCAAGGTCCTGCTCATGGCCGGCACGGTGGAAAACCAGCTGCAGGAAGCCATGAATTCCCTGAAAACCGGCAATGCGGAACTGGCATTGCAGGTGATGAAAGGGGATGAAGGGGTGAACGGGCTGGAAGTCGCCCTGGACGACGCGTGCAGCCATCTGATCGTCAAGCGCCAGCCTGCCGCCAATGATTTGCGCACGGTGATGGCGACCATCAAGGTCATCACAGACCTGGAGCGGATCGGTGACGAAGCAGCGAAGATAGCGCGTGCCGTCACCACGGCCAACGCGCGCAATGTGACCGCGATCAACCAATATGAAACGGTCAGAATGCTTGCCGAGCGTGCGGGTTCGCTTTTGCATGGAGCATTGGATGCCTTCGCGAGGCTGGATATCGAACAGGCGCAGAAGGTGATCGTCGAAGACGACGTGATCGACCATGAGTTCCGCTCGGTGATGCGCTCGCTGATTACTTTCATGATGGAAGATCCGCGCACGATTTCCACGGCACTGGACACCATGTGGATGGCCAAGTCGATCGAACGCATTGGCGACCATGCCAAGAACATCGCTGAATACGTGGTGTTTATCGTGGAAGGAAAAGACATCCGGCATGCCGGCCACATCACGTCGGTTTCCTGAAATCTGATTTTTATGGCATCCGACAAGACATCCATCCTGATTGTCGAAGACGAGCCGGCAATCGCTGCGTTGATTTCATTCGCAGTCAAGGAAGCCAATTGGCAATGCATAGCCGTCGGCAGTGCAGAAGAAGCGTGGGACGTGCTGAGCCGGCATACTCCCAATCTTGTATTGCTGGACTGGATGCTGCCTGGCCAGAGCGGCATCGGCTTCCTGGCGCGCTTGCGCGCGGATCGCCAGCTTCAGGGTTTGCCAGTCATCATGCTGACCGCCAAGGGGATGGAAGAGGATAAGGTAACCGGCCTGGAACGCGGGGCGGACGATTACATCACCAAGCCGTTTTCACCACGCGAACTTATTGCGCGCATCAAGGCGCTCATCCGTAGAAAAAGCCCCGAGCACGGCGACAAGACCTTGTTTGCCGGACCGATTACGCTGGATCCGGTCGCCTGCGAAGTCTATGTCGACGGTCAAAAAATAGAAATCGGGAATTCCGAGTACAAGTTGCTCAAGTATCTGATGGCGCATCCGCAGCGCGTGTTTTCGCGCGGCCAGTTGCTCGACAAAGTGTGGGGCAACCATGTGATGATCGAGGAACGCACGGTCGATGTGCATGTGCTGCGTTTGCGAAAGGCGCTCAAGGGGGCCGAGCAGATGATCGAAACCGTCCGGGGTATCGGCTACAAACTGTCCGAACGCTAACAGAATACCTTTCATAAATTGCTGCATGATGCGTTCAGCCCAGGATTGGATGACGGCAAGGCGAAGCGAGGAGCCCGGCTGGCATTCCAGCCGCCCGCATAACAGCCTGCGCTGTGCGCCATGCCTAGTGCTGAATCCTGAATATTCCTTTCGCACCCGTAGCTATTTATGAAAAGTGTTCTACTATTCGCTCCATGAATTCGCAAGCCACTTTCTGGATACCGGCCGTGCTGCGTGCGCTGCTGCTGCTTGGCGCAGCCGGTGCCGTCGCCTATTTCTGGGGTTTGACCGCGGGCCTCGCAGCCGGCCTGGTTTTTTTCATCGCCACGTCGGGCCTCCAGCTTTTCTATCTTTATAAACTCGGTTTATGGCTCGACAAGCCGGAGAGCGAGCGCATGCCGGACGGATGGGGCGGCTGGACCGAGATTTTTGCCCGCCTGTACAAGCTCAAGCGCGACGACGAAAAAAACCAGTCTGAGCTGGCGGAATGGCTCACGCGTTTTCGTCAGGCGATGAGCCGGCTTCCCGACGGCGTGGTCATCATGGATGATGTGCTGTTTCTGGAATGGTGCAATCCGATTTCGGAAAAGCATCTGGGCCTGAGCCTGGAGCGCGACAAAGGGATGCGCGTCACGAACCTGATTCGCCATCCGGATTTCATCGATTACATCATTCTGGGCCGGTATGAGCAGCCGCTGAACATTACCTTAAAGGGGCGCAAGCTCGTCATCCATCTGATTCCGTTCGAGAACCGGCGGCAAATCCTGGTTACGCACGACCAGACCGAATTGGACCGCATCGACGCCATGCGGCGCGATTTCATTGCAAACGCCTCGCATGAATTGCGCACGCCGCTGACTGTCATCAACGGCTTCCTGGAAATCGCGCTTGCGCAGCCCGAACTCGATGCGGCAACGCGCCAGGACCATGTCCGCCTGATGGCCGAACAGGGCAAGCGCATGCAAAACCTGATTGACGACATGCTGACGCTCACGCGCCTGGAATCCCTTGATTCGCCCTTGCGTACCGAAGTGGTGCGAATACGGCCGATGCTTGAGCAAATCCTGCAGGAAGCCAAAGCCCTGTCGTCAGGCAAGCACAATATTGTCATGGATGTGGACGGGCCGGACATGAAAGGCAATACCGACGAGATGCGCAGCGCGTTCACCAACCTGGTCTCCAATGCGGTGCGCTACACGCCGGAAGGCGGGTCGATTCATATTTCCTGGATCAACGGCGAGAACGGTCCGGAATTCATTGTGCGGGATACCGGAATCGGCATCGATCCGGAACATTTGCCGCGTTTGACCGAACGCTTCTATCGGGTCGATAAAAGCCGCTCCAGGGAAACCAAGGGCACCGGCCTTGGCCTGGCCATCGTCAAGCATGTCCTGCTGCGGCACGGCGCGTCGCTCAACATCGCATCCAAGGTCGGAGAAGGAAGCCAGTTCAAGGCCTTGTTTCCCGCAGAACTTGCCGTTCATTCGGTTTCATAAGGGTGTACTGCCTGCGGCGTCGTTTTGCCCGGCCAAGCTTTCCAAGCCTTTTTTCCCGATTATTCTCAGATAGCATTCATCATCGCCTCGCATAAGCCGGGCCGGACGAGACGGCCACAGTTGCGAAGGAAGTTCGTTTAGTGCAAGCGCGATAGCGCAGCGTACATGACGCGTGCCGTTGCCCGACAGCGCAGTGGAAAGCATTACGGGGGCATCTGCTGCGATCACACCGACGCGCGCAGCCAGTTCCCGGTTTGAAAGAATGCCGAATTTCTGCTGCAGTTTTGTCTTGACTCGCGATTGCTGGCTGCCGGAACCCGATTCATGCCGCTTGGTCCGGCAGAATTTTTGCAGTTCGGTGCTGATTGCAATCGGCGTGGGCGGGGCCTTGCCGGCCAGTTTGAATTCTTCCACGCATAAACTGATGGCATATTGCGCGTTGTGCAGTGCATCGGCATACGACTTCCCGCGCCCTTTGCAATGAGGAAGTTCCGGGACGTTTGCAATATACGCCTCACCGTCAAAATAAATATGAATCTGGTACCGGTACTCCATAGTATTGGGAGCAGAGATTTGTATCGCGTTATTCAGAAAATCCTCGGCAAGAGAACACAAGGGCGGTTGCAGCGGGTGACCGCTTTGGTGAGCAGGCAGGAATTGGAGGAAGAAAAGGCCGGCATTTTGCCGGCCTTTTCTTCCTTTGCTTCTCTTCTCATACATTCGTTGTGCGTTAGGCGTTAGGCGCCTGCTTTTCTCAACGATTCACTGCGCGCTGTGAACAGCGTTCTTCACTGCGTCAACCACCCGGGATACGCCCCGGGTTCTCCTCCAACCTGCTCCCTGAATTGGCAGGAGCGGCTACTGCCGATTGCTGGTTACCAGATGGCTTTGCCGGAGCTGTCTTTGAGCTGTGCTTTCCAGCTGTCCTGCACCAGTTTGACGACTGCTGGCGGCATCGCGACATAGTCGAGCTCCGATGCCATCTTGCCGCCGTTCTTGTAGGCCCAGTCAAAGAACTTCAATACTTCCTTGCCTTTGGCGGCGTCGGCCTGGTTCTTGTGCATCAGGATGAAGGATGCGCTGGCGAGCGGCCAGGTATTCTTGCCCGGTTGGTCGGTCAGGATTACGCCCATGCCCGGGGTCTTTGCCCAATCCGCGCCTGCGGCCGCTGCCTTGAAGGTTTCGTCGTCCGGCTGCACATACTGGCCATCCTTGTTTTGCACTTGGGTGTGCGCGATATTGTTTTTCTTGGCATATGCATATTCGACATAGCCGATCGCGCCCTTGATGCGCTGCACATTCGCGGCGACGCCTTCATTGCCTTTTCCACCCACGCCGGTCGGCCACTTCACTGCCGTGCCGGAACCGACTGTCGATTTGAAGTCAGGGCTGACCTTGGACAGGTAATCGGTCCAGACGAAGGTGGTGCCGGAACCGTCGGCGCGGTGAACCACCGTGATATCGCCAGCCGGCAGCTTCATGCCAGGATTGAGCGATGCGATTTCCGGGGCAGTCCATTTGGTAACTTTACCCAGGTAAATGTCGGCGATCACTTTGCCGGTCAGTTTCAACTGACCTGGCTTGATGCCTTCGATATTGATGACTGGCACGACGCCGCCCATGATTGCCGGGAACTGCATCAAACCCTCTTTTTCCAGGTCTTCCGATTTCAGCGGCATGTCGGATGCGCCGAAATCAACGGTCTTGGCCTTGATCTGCTTGATGCCGCCGCCGGAACCGATGGACTGGTAGTTCAATCCCGTACCGGTCGCCTGCTTGTAGGCTTCGGCCCATTTTGCGTAGATCGGATAGGGGAAGGTTGCTCCGGCACCGGTGATTTCTGCGGCTTGCACGGCCGGCAATGCCTGAAGCGAAATGGTGGTAACTGCCAACAGCTTTACGAAGTGATGTACACGCATGGATGCTCCCAATGTTATTTAGATACAGCACCGTCAATGTAGTGGGAAATTATGACGTGATTATTACAAGATGCGGCAGTTAATAGAAAGGACAAAAATTTTTTGGTTCCTTGGAACGATTGTGTTGAAAATCGGAAATCCCGTTGCGGCGCTTAACCATAAACAACCTGCAGCTCTGTCACGCCCGAATGCCTTTCATCAGCCGCACGCAGAAAGGGAACCGATAAATCTGCCTGAACTGTCATTTTCCTGTCATGGCCAATCGCTAGTATCAATTTGCGCTCACCGATGGAGCGCAAACCGGCGGCGGAATCATGCCGCCATCTATGGCAAACATGCGAGGTGAAAAATGGGATTTTTCGGCGCAAAGGATTTCATGAGTAAGTTTTTATTCTTGGCAGGGTTAAGCCTAGCGAGCTTTGCTCTATTTCTGCATTCCATGGATCCGGTAGAATTTTTAAGGAAAGCGATCTTTTCGCCTCGAGATGCTTTCCAAACCGTTTATGGATACGTTCAAACGGTGGTTTTCTGGATCAGTGCTGGATTCATGACTGCAGGCATCGCCGGCATACTTGTTATCGTTTTCCAGCGCTGGAGAACGAAACATTTCTTTTCCCGCGTAAGCGCTCAGCAAACCGATGCCTGCGATGGCGAAGAAAATTGGATGTTCTTGTAATTGCCCCTGCTGGCGATGCGCGCGGTTCTGGTCTGATGGTGAAAAATTTGCACCGGTAAATGTGCGAAAGAAGATATAAGCGCATTGCTTCGACAATTGGTCAAAGGAAGCGTGTCTTCAGTTGATCGCGAACTCTGAATACTGTGTATTGAGTCTTGCTTGTTTTATGCCCGGGCTCACACAAAAAGATAGCAAGCGTTTGGAAACAATCTGGGAAAGACATTCAGCAGACGCGAAGAGCGTCTGCAGAATCTGAAGCAGCTCTTGCGAACAAAACAGGCGCAAAGAACCGTTAATTTGTTGCTCTGAATAAATACATTGCGCATTGCTATTTGCAGCGCCACAGCAATAGATATAAATAAAAAAATTTACTCTACTGTAACTCTGTTGTCATACGAGTTATCTACCATCCGCTTGTCCTTAACCCTGGAGGTAGACCACATGAATGATCTGACTCGTAGTGATTTTCTGAATGATCCTGAAGAAGCTGGCACGAATGATTCCGGCAATCCGACCTTTGACTCCGTATTGAATGCGCGTCTCTCACGGCGTTCGGTATTATTGGGAACGTTTGGCGTCGCTGCGACGACCTTCTTTGGCGCTGGCGTTGGTTCCGCGATGGCCGGGCCGGCACGTTCCCTGAAATTGAATTTCAATGCGGTAGCAAAAAATATTGCCGACATGGTGACTGTCCCGGTCGGTTATACGGCAACGGTGTTGTACCGCCTCGGCGACCCGATCAATGCGTCGACTCCGGAATACCGCAACGACGGAACGGATTCGGCAGAGTCGTTTGCATTTAGGGCCGGCGACCACCACGACGGCATGCATTACTTCGGTCTGCGTGGCCGCGATGATTCTGATGGCTCGTCCAGCAACCGCGGCCTGCTCGTGATGAACCATGAAGCGATCACGCCTTCCTATCTCCATCCGACCGGCCAGACGATCTCGGGCAGCGGAAGCAGCGCCATGCGCACCGTGCCGAATGAAGTCATCAAGGAATTCCATGCGCACGGCGTGAGCGTGATCGAAGTGCGCAAAAACCGCTCTACCTACGAATACAGGGGCGACTCTGCGTACAACCGCCGCATCACTACCCTGACTGACATCGTCCTGTCGGGGCCGGCCGCCAGATCGCCGATGATGATCACCGCATATTCAAAAGATGGATCGCGCACGCGCGGCACGGTCAACAACTGCGCAAACGGCTATACACCCTGGGGCACTTACCTGGCCTGCGAAGAAAACTGGGCTGGCTACTTCCGCCGATTGTCGACGGACGATGCGAACCGCACGGCCAAGGAACTGGCATCCTTCCGGCGTTATGGTGTATCCGGCAACGGGCGCGAACTGTGGGCAACTGCGACGGCAAGCAGTTCCGATGACACGATCTTTTCGCGCTGGAATGCGATGAAGCTGGGCTCTTCAAGCAACGGCAGCGACGACTTCCGCAACGTGGCCAATACCTATGGCTGGAACGTGGAAATCGACCCGTTCAATCCGAAGGCCACGCCGAAGAAGCGCACCGCCATGGGCCGTTTTGCCCATGAAGGCGCCTGGCTGGGGCCGGTTGTGCCGGGCAGGCCGCTGGTGTGGTACATGGGCTGCGATTCGCGCAACGAATACATCTACAAATATGTATCCGACGTCGGCTGGGACCCGCGCGACGCCGACCGCGGCATGGCCGCCGGCGACAAGTATCTCGACCACGGCACGCTGTATGTGGCGCGCTTCAATGCCGACGGCAGCGGCAACTGGATTCCGCTGCTCTTCGGCCACGGCGGCATTACACCGGCCAATCCGGCTTATGCATTCGGCGACCAGGCAGATGTCCTGATCAACGCACGCCTGGCGGCCGACGCTGCCGGCGCAACCAAGATGGACCGGCCAGAGTGGGGCGCCGTCAATCCGGTCAACGGCGAAGTTTATATGACGCTGACCAATAGCAACTCAGCCAGCCGCACTCTGGCGTCGACCGATGCCGCCAATCCGCGTTTCTACAACGATCCGAAGGGACCGGGCGGCACGGCGCAGCGCGGCAATCCAAACGGACATATCATCCGCTGGGCCGAGCAGGGCGGCAATGTCGCAGCCACGTCCTTCAAGTGGGACGTGTTCCTGTTCGGCGCGCGCGCCGGAATGGACCGCAACATCAATGTTTCCAACCTTACGTCCGCAAACGACTTCTCCCGCCCGGACGGCCTATGGTTTGCACGTAGTGGGCTGCTGTGGATCCAGACCGACGACGGCGCCTATACCGATGTGACCAACTGCATGATGCTGGCAGCGGTGCCGGGCAGGGTCGGCGACGGCGGCGCGAAGACGATTGTCAATACCGACGGCGCCACGACCAAATCTGTTACGACCTACGTGGGCGCGGAACCGGGAGAAAGCAAGCTGCGCCGCTTCCTGGTCGGCCCGAAAGAATGCGAGATCACCGGTATCGCCGAAACACCTGACGGCCGTGCATTGTTCGTCAATATCCAGCATCCCGGTGAGGACACGCGTCCCAATTATACCGATCCAAGCAGCTACGGCAGCCACTGGCCCGACGGAGGCGGAAGCCGCCCGCGCTCCGCTACCATCGTCATCACCAAGAATGACGGCGGAACGATCGGTGCGGAGGGAAACGCCGGAGGCGGTCGCGACCGTGGCGATAAGGATGAGCGGGGAGACGGTAAGAAGCACATGCAGCACATCCGCATGAATCCATGGGGCTAAGCCAGGGTAAAAATGAAAACCCCGCTGCGGCGGGGTTTTTTTATTTCATTCACGCTATCCGGTGTTTCAACGAAAATGCGCATGCCATTGTCCGCAATTTATATGAAAAGAATAAAGCCAGTCCTCATGCTGAAGACTGGCCTGAACAAGTAACTCACACTGCATAAATTGGGATGGATCACCTGGAAAAGAGGTGGCAGCCAAGTACCCTTGTTGCTGGTATCGACGCTGCGAATCCATGAATTAACTATAGTGCATTCATGTGACGCCAGGATGACATCTCAGAGCATGAAGAGCTGGATAGTTGCTCTTGCTCTTCAAATAAAATGAGCTTCAACTGTTCAAGATAAAGCTGCGCATAACGTGCTGCGGTCTTGGAGGCGCAAAGCGCCATTGTCCATTGACCCGCCAGGCACGCCAGAGAGTGCGCGCAATCCGCGGATTCGATTTTCTGAATAATGTCCCGCCCCAGTATGCCTAGATGAATCGTTGCGGTTTCAAGCATGAATTCTTTGGCTTTGTGGATCTTTTCGGGCGTATGCGTGAGAGTCAGGGAATTCGCGCTGCGCAAGCAATGAACTGCATTTTTCGGAAGTCGCGGCGAAGCATGTTCTTCCGGAATTGCCGAAGCCAAAAAAATAAAATCATGGCCGGACAGCATGAAGACGATGTCTTCCATTTCTTGAACCGGAAATTGCCCGCTCAACGCAGCTAGCGGCTTGATGCCATCCACGAACGCCAGAATGCGCCGCTGGCGAGTATTCAAGCCGAAAGTCGGCCGTACGATTTCATCATGGCCTTTGCGGGTTTTGGCGTAAACATGATGCAGCATGGGATGGGTCACGAAGCGTACATTCGTATCCTGTTGGTTGACTCATTACGATAAGAGAAAAATATGACAGGACGATGTCGCGGAAGGCGCAATTGAGTTGTTTGTAGCTGGAGGATCGGCTTCCGGGAACAATGACCAGCCCTTATCTTTTCTATTGCGTGCGAGCACTGGCCGGACCTACTACAGGACCTTGGCCGGCATGCGGCAATGAACATGCGCGAGCTTGCAAGCGATTGAATAGAGGTCGATTGGGCAGGTGTGCTTTCGGTAACTGAGCGTTGATCGCCTCAGTACACCAATCGCGTTCCTTTGCGGAACAGCGCCACGTCCAGATAGCTTGACAGGTGCGGCATTTTTTCGCTGTTGACGATTGATAGCCCGCCAAGGTCGATTTCGGCATTTTTGTTTGCCCGGAATTCCCGGATTGCAGAACGATAATTTTTTGCCTTTTCGATAATGTGAACCAGGGCCTTGGCAACAGCGAATCCTTCCAGGGTAAGTGCGGATACGGATTCGTCACGGTATTTGCGCATCATTGCAATATGTTCTGCCTGAATGCCTGAGGAATAGGTGTTGGGGTTGGGAACGACTTGTGAAAAGACGGTCCATTCCACTGCCTTTGGCCCGGCTATTTCGCGCAGAGTTTCGAGGTTGGTCAGCGAGGTGCCTGCCACGAAGGTCTGGCTCGCATGCGTACGGAATTCCTTGAGAAACAATCCGCCTGCGATCGAATCCGCGAAGACGAGGACCAATCCCGGCTTTGCGGCGGCAAGCCGGGCAGCTTCGCTCGCGCTGCGTTCGCCGTTCGCGCCAATGTGCGCTATACCTACTACGTTCAGGTCGCGCGCCTGCATTTCGGCGGATATCCGCTGCAGGGATTGCTCATGCGACGACGCATCCTGCATCACAAGCCCTACATTCTTGATGCCGACTTTGCTGAAATAAGAGTACAGATAGCGCATCTCGTCTTGAAATTGCGGTCTCCACATCATTACTTGCGTGTTGTCAGTCAAATTTTCGGTGGCCAGCGGCGCAAATAAAACAAGATTGCTCCGTCGGAATGCCTGCGTATTCAGTATGGCATTGGTTGAATTCATGCCGACGCTGCCGAGTAAAAAGTCTACGTTCTCTGCGGCAATCAGTTCCGTCGACAGTCTGGCGGACAGTTCGGGCTTTCCCTGATCGTCACGTACGATGTATTGAATGCGCCTGCCGGAAATTCCGCCTTTGGAATTGACGGCATCGAAATAGGTCTTTATGCCCGCCACATAATCTCTGCCGATCGCTGCGTTCGGCCCTGACAGATCGATCGCTTGGCCGATGATGATGCGATCGGCCGCGCCGGCAAATAACGGAGCCGATACAAGCAACATAAGAATCCCGCGAAACGTCCTTGCAATACGTGTCATGCATTTTTCCGAGTTGTGATTGAATTTTTGGATTGTGAATGGAAGATATGACAATACCGTGACAACGTCGACGAACCGGCAGACACGCTTGCACGTACAATAGCGGCAAGCCACCAAAAAATTCCCATCGATCCATCGCATGAATGATCCGTTGCTCTTCCTGGGCTTTACCACTACGCCGCTCGAACTGGTTTCCTTCCTGCTGGCGCTCATAACCGTTGCGCTCAATATTCGCCAGAACCATTGGGCCTGGCTGTTTTCGATCGTGTCATCGGCACTGTATGCAATTGTCTTTTTCGGTGCGCGCTTGTATGGAGACATGAGCCTGCAGTTCGTCTTTGTCGCGGTGTCGGTCTGGGGCTGGTATCAGTGGCTGCATGGAGGCGTTGCGCATCAGGCCTTGAAGGTGTCGCGTCTGTCCGACTCCGGATGGGGCATTTCGGTTATTGCGTGGCTGGCGGGCTTTGTCGCGATCGCGCTATTTCTCAAATCCTTTACCGATACCGATGTGCCATACATGGACGGTTTTTTAACCGCAGGAAGCCTGCTCGGGCAATTGCTTCTATCCCGCAAGAAGCTGGAGAACTGGTATGTCTGGATCGTGGTCGATCTGCTGTACATCGGTCTCTATGTGTACAAGAATCTAATGCTAACCGCTGTGTTGTATGCGGTATTCGTGGCAATGGCAGCGATCGGATTGCGCGCATGGAAAAAAACCTTGGCTGACGCTGCGCAAGCCGAAGCCGTCGCTGCTTCGTCGCGCGCATGAACATGCCCTCCGTTTCACGCGTTGCGATACTTGGTGCCGAATCGACCGGCAAGTCAACGCTGGCCGCGACACTGGCCGCGCATTACAACACCTTATGGGTTCCGGAGTATCTGCGCGAATTTGTCGAAACCTACCAGCGCACGCCGCAGGAGCATGAGCAGTTTCACATCGCCGTCACGCAAGTCCGTTATGAGGCCAAGGCCATCCAACGCGCCAGGTCTTTTCTTTTCTGCGATACGACGCCGTTGATGACGGCGCTTTACAGCCGTTTCTATTTCGGCCGCATCGATGCGCCGCTGGAAGCGCTTGCAAGCACGCACTCCTACGACTTCACCATCGTCACGCCGCCGACCAGTCCCTGGGTGCCGGACGGACTGCAGCGCGAATCGCCCGAAGTGCGCCAGACCATTCATGAACAGTTGCTGGCTACGCTAGATGCGCGGGCGATTCCCTATCTTCTGGTGGATGGCGACGCGGAAGAACGTGTGCGGCGCGTGACAAAACATTTGCCCGCGCAGGATTGATGCAATAAAAAGGACGGGCCGCGCAGGGCGCACATTCGTGCGCCCTGCCATGAAGCCATCTGGCGGGGGCCGCTCAGAACTCCATCTGCGCCGTCAGGCTGAAGGTACGCGGCGCGCCGGGCAAAAGATAACCGTCCAGCTGCGAACTGGCGTCGCGCCAGTAGAACTTGTCGAACACGTTGTTGATGTTGAAGCGTAGCGTCGTGGTTTGGCCGGCGACCTTGGTGACGTAGCGCGCGCCGGCATTGAACACGTTATAGTCCGGCACTTTCACACGGGTCGCGCTGTTCGGGACGAAGATGCGGTTGCCGGTATACAGCCAGTTGCCGTTCACGCTCAATCCGGGCACCTGTGACAGCGCATAGTCGGCATAGACAGCCGCTTTCACTTCCGGCACATTGCCCGCACGCTTGCCTTCGATATTGGGGTCGTCAGTGTTGCGGGTTTCAGTGTCCAGCAAAGCGAGGCTTGCGCCGAGCTGCAGATTGCGCCCGGCTCTGCCTTGTGCAGCCAGTTCCAGGCCGCGATGTACTGCGTCGCCGCTACGGATGTAGGTGAAGCTGTTGAACTCGGTGTACTCATGCGGCTTCTTGATCTCGAACAGCGCTGCCGAGACGGAAAGGTCGCGGCTGAGATCGGCCTTGATGCCGAATTCAAGCTGTTTCGACTTGGACGGGTTCAGCACCTCGTTTTCGTTCGCGGTGAACAAAGGCGCGATTCCGCCATGCTCCAGGCCTTCGGCATAGGAGCCGTATACGGACCAGTTGGCTTGCGGGCTGTAGACCAGCGCCACGTTCGGCAATACATGGCTTTTCTCATAATCGGCGAACTTGTCGGCCGCATCATACTGGTCGCGTTTGGTTTCCACGTAGCGCAGTCCGGCGTGCAATTTCCACGCATCGGTCAAGCCGATAATGTCCTGCACGAAAAGCGCGCGTTCACGGTCATGGCGGCGCAAGCCTGTCGGTCCGCTCTCCAGTGCAGAGCCTTCAGCAAATTCAACTGGCTCGGAAGCATTGCCGATGCCCACGAAATCGTAGACGAAATCGCCGAAATGATCTCTTCTATTCAACGCCGAAACTCCGGCCGTCAATTCATGCCGTATCGCACCGGTCGCAAATTTGCCTTGCACCATCGCTTGCAGCGAAGAGACGGATTTCTCTTCGTTCTCGCTCTTGTAGTCATATAGATCGAAATCGCCATTGGCACAGAATCCGGGATAAAGATAAGTCGGTCCGGAGGAGCAACCCGCCGGAAACGCCGCAAAGTCATCCCGTCGCATCTGATGCCAGTTGGCGGCAAGCGAAGTCTTCCAGTTCGCATCCAGCTGGTAGTCGAAACGCAGGCCGATATTGGCGCTGTCGGTATCGACGGGCCGGGTCCAGGGCTGGTCGTTCAAGTTGCGCTTGGGGTCGACGTTGCGCGGCAAGTCCGTGCCGCCGATCAGCTGGTAGCCCGCCGCCGTCACCTGCGACTTGTGCTGGTAGTCCAGGTCCAGCGCAAGCAATGCCTTGGGCGAAAGGCGCCAGTCGAAGGCGCCGGATACGAAAGTACGCTCGCCGTCCGCGCCTCTTACGTACGAGCGCAGCTTTTCGGCGGCGGCATTGATGCGATAGCCGAATTGCTTGTCATCGGAAAATCCGCCCAGGTCGGCGGCGCTGTACAGCGTCCCGCGCTCGCTTGCGCCGACGGTGGCGCTGCGTACTGCAGCCGGTCGCTTGGTCACATAATTGATGATGCCGCCGGGCGTCGCAATGCCGGCCTGCAAACCCGCCAGGCCCTTCAGGACTTCGATACGTTCCTTGTTCTCGAGCGGGATGGAAGCATCGCTCGAAATTGGCAATCCATCCTTGCGGTAGCTGGAAAAGTTATCGAGCCGGAAGCCGCGGATGGAAAACTGCTCCGCATAGCCGATGGCGTTGTAATCCTCGTTCAGGCTGGCATCGAAGCGCACCACGTCGGTGGTGGAGCGGATGCCCTGATCCTGCATCTGCTGCTGGGTGTACACGCTGATCGACGCGGGCGTTTGCAGCAATGGCGCGTCGGAAAATCCGCCTACGCTGGCGGTGTTGGCCTTGACAGAG
Organism: Keguizhuia sedimenti; assembly: GCA_030715135.1. Taxonomy (GTDB): domain Bacteria; phylum Pseudomonadota; class Gammaproteobacteria; order Burkholderiales; family Burkholderiaceae_D; genus Keguizhuia; species Keguizhuia sedimenti. The sequence continues at coordinate 32,191 of JAUYVH010000006.1, forward strand.
TTTTGCCCGGTCGCGGTAACGACGATTTCAGGCAAGGCATTGCTGGCGGTTTGCGCAAAGGCGGGCGAGGAAAGCGCAAATGCTTGCGCGATCGAATAAGCAATCAGGGAATAACGGATATTGGGCGATGACATAAGTGCTCTTACAGGCTAAAGAAGCTGGAGCCGGGTAGGAGCAAACAGAGCGAGGCAGATGCGTTGCAGATTTGGCTTTCCTACGCTGGCATTATCCAGGTCAGGTACAAAGGGTTTTTCTCACCCGAAGAAAGATATCTTCAGGACCCCCAGCATGGCGTGCATCTTAACATGGGAATAAGGCCGGAAGGGTTGCTGTCTTGCAACCCGGTATCGTCACGGATCGCACTGCCAGCTACCTGTAAGGTTTGAAACAAGACGAGCTATTGAAAAGCCGGTTGCGAAGGTAAAAGCGCGCTTATTCAAATAAGCCGGCAACATCTTTTATTGATGCAGATGCGAACCGGCTGCACCGCCTGTGCAAGGTGCCCTATCCGCCGCGCCGCGCCGCGTTGCGCCTTGTGCCGCACAATCCGCCTGGTCCATTCCAGCTTTGCACTGGCCTTCCCTTTAGGCGAATCAAAATATTTTCTTAAATTCCATGAGGAAAGCAGTACTTTTACTATACTTGGAATGAATAAATCATTAAGGAATGCATCTTATGGCAGAGGAAGCCAAGCAGTCTTCAGATCCGAACGCGACATCGGCCACTCCCGGTACCGTTGATGCGGACGACTACAAGACGTACATGGAATGTATCGAAGTCTTCCTCAAGCATTTTGAGCGGCTCGGCATTTGCATAGCAATTGCAGGGACAAGCGCAGCGCTTATTTTTTTCAGCCGGTCCCTTTTTCCGCCATTTCCCGTCCTGTTAAAGATTGCCGGTACTGTTTTATTTACCTTTTCCTCTTTGCTGAGTATTTTGATTGCGGGCGATACTTACGTGCGCTTGAGTCAATATATCCCGAGCGTCAAGCCAAAGAAATTCTTAAACCATCAATGGATGGACAGGTTATTGCTCTGGTTTTTACTGATTCTTTCCCTATTCATCGTAATTTCCGCCTCCATCATTGTGCACACCGCTTTGTTCAATTGATGCACCTTCATTGCCGGCAACGCGTGCGCGGCACAAGGCCGATATCAGCGGGCGCGCGGCATGGCATGGCTTCCCGGTCAAGCAATAAGGCTGTAGCCGGAATTTCGTCGCTTGTTTTCGTCACTTATCCAAGCGGATTGACGACGAAGACCGGCATTTTCTCATTTCCGTTTTCGCAAGCAAGGAAACGTTCCGCGACATCCAGCGCTTCGCCGATCGTGACATGCATGTCCAGATAGCGGTAAGTGCCGAGTCGTCCGATGAAGGTCATGTTCTGTTCTTCATTGGCGATCTCGATATACCGTTTCAGCTGCGATTTTTCCTTGGCCAGCCGGATCGGATAATACGGGATATCGTTTTCTTCGCAAAACCGGCTGTACTCCTTGAAGATCACCGTGCCCTCATGCGACTCCCAGGGCGAAAAATGCTTATGCTCCGAGATCCGTGTCCAGGGCACGTCTTCATCGCAGTAATTGATGACGGGATTTCCCTGGTAATCGCCCTGGTGTCGCTCGGAGGCGAAGTCGAGAGTGCGGTAGCCGAGCCTGCCTTCGCTGTGGCCGAACCAGGTATCGATCGGCCCGCTATAGAACACGTGCGCATATTCGCCGGCCATTGCACGTTCGAATTTGGTATTCAGGTGCAGCTTCACGTTGGGATGGTCGAGCATCTTTTCCACGATGTAGGTATAGCCGTTTTTCGGCTGGCCCTGAAAAGTGCTGGCGTAATAATTGTCGTCGTAATTGAAGCGCACCGGTAGGCGGCGCAGGATGCTTGCCGGAAGTTCCGACGGATGCATGCCCCATTGCTTGATGGTATAGCCCTTGAAGAAGGCTTCATACAAATCCTTGCCGACAAAGCGCAGCGCCTGTTCTTCGAACGTTTGCGGATCTTCTATCGTCTGGTCGGCTACCGAGGACAGAAAGGCTTCCGCTTCCCTGGGGTTGAATGTCTTGCCGAAGAACTGGTTGATGGTCAGAAGATTGATCGGCAATGAAAATACGCGGCCATTCGTGATCGCCTTGACGCGGTTCACGAAGGGAACGAATTCGTCGAACTGGCGCACGTAATTCCATACTTTTTCGTTACTGGTATGGAAAATATGCGGACCGTAGGCATGTACCATGACACCCGTTTCCGCATCGCGCTCCGTATGGCAGTTGCCTGCGACATGGGATCGCGCGTCGAATACGTCGATTTCGTAGTCTTCATTGCTCAGCTCATGGGCGATCACCGCCCCCGAAAATCCTGCCCCCACTATGGCTATTTTTTTCACATCTTTCCTTGTCTGAATTTAAAAATATCGTCTAACCATGTACTTGTCCGGTTGAGGATGGCCGCTAAGAATTGCCGACATGCGCTGCCTGCCCTGCGTCGTCCTCTTGGGCCGCATCCTGCCGCAGGCGCAGATAGCGCGACAGCGCATCGTCAAGCGACGGCAAAAAGATTGCCCGTTCGCTGCTCAATGCGCTGTATGCAGGGCGTGCAGCAGGGTAGCCGAGCGAAGCGCAGGACTGCGCCTGCAACGCGGCCGGATCGACGTTTGCCATCTCGCATGCTTTTCTCGCCAGGTCATACCAGGTAACCGGATCGGTATTGGTCAGGTGCCAGATGCCGCTTTCCTTATCGATCAGCAAATCAAGGCTGGCATGCACCAGGTCCGGCACATAGGTAGGCGAGACCGTCATGTCGGAGGCGGCGGAAAACGGCAAGCCTGCTGCCAAAGCTTCCAGTGCCTGCGTGACGAAATTGTGCTTGTCCCAGGGACCGAAAAATGCGCTGGTGCGGATGACGAGCGCCTCGGGATAGGCGGTCAGTACCCGGTGTTCTGCTTCGGCCTTGCTCTTGCCGTACATATTGAGCGGCGACACGGGATCGGATTCGACGTAAGGCGTTCCTTTTTGACCGTCGAAGACCAGGTCGCTTGAGTAAGTCAATAGCTGCAGCTTGTGCCGGATACAGGCGACCGCCAGCACAGCAGCCCCGTGGGTGTTGTCGCGTAAACAACGTTCTACCTCTTTTTCAGCATCGTCGACGCGCACGTAACCGCCGGCATTGATGATGGCCCATGGCTGGTAGCGTTCGATCGCGCGTTCGACCGATGCAGGATCGGCAATGTCCATGTCCTGACGGCTCATCAGCCGGTACGCCAGATTGCGCGTTTCGCAAATTCTTGCGAATGCCTGCCCGAGCGTGCCGGTCGCGCCGGTGATCAGGATAGGCTGTATGAAACGATGCCTGCCGTGCTGAAGTTCAACGGTGAGCGAAGCGACGGTGGAGCTGGTTGCAACCGGCGGGCAGAAGAACCGTCCGGGCCGGCGCCACCAACCCTGTCCCTGCAGCACCGGGTGCGACAGCGGGCGGCGGGCGGACAATTCGCGCATCAGGCTGGCGACTGCCGTCGGACGCGGCTTTGCCGAACGCACATCGAACGGTCCCGGCTCGTAATAGCCCCTGCATTCCGTGACCAGGCAGTTCCAGTCATAGGAACCGAGCAAGGCCCATACAGTCACCGCGCGCATGTCGACGCCTTTTTGCAGGACTTCTTCGGCAGCGCGCCAGATCTCAAGCAGCCAGCGCAACTGGTCTTCGCGGTTTGCATCAATATGCGCCTCGGTGACTGCGAGCGGTAAGCCGTAGCGTTCCCATGCTTCTTCCAGCAAGGGGCCGATGCCGGGCGTCGGCGTGGCGAGTGCCCGTGCGGTTTCAATGTCGGCGAACCGCTGTTCCGGTGCGCCGCCGATATAGCGTTCCGGATAACGGTCTATGCGGTGATCGAGCCAGCGTTCGCTGGTGATGTAGTAATTGACTCCGATCATGTCGGGAGGGCAGGGATTGTCGCGGAACCACAAGAACTCCGCCGGATTGATGCCGGTGCCGGTCAGGTAATCCCATAGCGCGTGATCAGGACCAACCTTGCCGCATAGCAAATCCCAGCCCAGCCAGCGTCGCTCGTTGTAGAAGTTTGCGAGCTCAGCCATTTCCGGCGTGCTGTATGTCTTGCCCAGATCATCGGTTTGCACCAGTTTCGCCTGCGGATTGACGGCGCGGATTGCGCGCATGGACAGGACGACGCCGCGACATTGATTCAGCAGTGCCTGAATAAAAGTACGCTCGTCCCTGCCATGCGGATACCAGACACCGTACAGTCCCGAAAAGCGGGCAGTGGTCAAAGGCTCGTTGATCGGCGTGTAATACTCGACCCACGGATAGCGTTGCGCCACTGCGCCTGCAAACTCGGCCAGTTGCTCGGCAAAACCCGGATCGACCAGGCTGGTGTGGCGCGGGCCGCTGCCGTGATGGACCAGCCCTACGATGGGCGTGATGCCAAGCGCCTGCAGACCCGGCAGGCGCTCGTCCGGCCATGACCAGTCGGCATCGGCCAGACCGTCGGGAGCGGTGCGCTCCCACAGGACCGGGTAACGGATGGCACGGATTCCCAGGGATGCGAAGCGCTCAAGGTCTTCGCGCCTGAGCGAGTGTCCGTTGCGTTCCATCTGGCTGAAATATTGATCTTGCACACGATTAACGGTGCCTTCCAGGCCACCCCACAATTCGATGTTTTTTTTCATTGCTGTTTCAATGGTGATTGATCTTTTTGGTTCAATTGAGCGGTACTGAAAAAGTTTTACCGCTCTGCAGGTACTGGAATGACGTGCAACTGTGCATAGCTGCAGTAAAAGTAGAAGTCCCGGACAGGCTGCGGTTCCCGGCCCGTAACGAAGGATTGTGGACAATCAACCTGCGTGTTCTATTCATATGCCTGTTGTGAATGGCTGCCATCACAAACAGGAATTGGTTTTACGGCGCGATGTCCTCATTTTGTTCTGGCAGCAGCAAGGAAACGAAGATGCGAGGAAACAGCCATGAAACAGAAAGAAATGAAAGAACGGCAAGCAGCGGCTCCGGCCGAGCGCCGGGATGCGGTACAGGATCAGTCCGCAGAAGAAATCATCTCGACTTTGGGCGCGAATCACTAAACGCTAGCCGTACAGAAATTATCTAAAGTGCAGGATTGTGGAAAGTGCATCAAAGTGCTGTTTTTAAACACAATGCATGCGTGATGTCGATCCCGTCGGTCATCACGCATGACGGACTGTGGTACCGAAATAGGAGGCAGTGATCGGCGCCATGCACAACCGGTTACTGCCGGCTCAAGCGTTCCGTCAGCAAGCCGATCAAATCCTCCATGGAATAAAACACCGTTGCGCCTGCTTCCGATAAAGTGTTTGCATTTTCGTCAGCCGCATAACCGAATACCTGCATGCCGGCTGCGCGCGCACCAATGACGCCTACGGGGGAGTCCTCGATTACCGTACAAAATTCGGGTGCAAAGCCCATTTTGCGCGCCGCGAAGAGAAACAAATCAGGCGCCGGCTTGGGGTATTCCACCATGGACGCGGTGTACACATTCGACCCGAAATATCCATCCAGGGAAGCAACGCGCAGGGAAAGCGCTACGCGTGCAGGCGAAGATTGCGAAGCAACGCACATCGCCTGGTTTTGCCCGGCGAAATGTCGCAGCACAGCTTCAATTCCCGGTATTGCTTTCAGTTCATGTACAAAGGCATTTGCCGTCAGCATCGCCCAGTCGAATACCCAATCCAGAGGGACGGGGCGGCCAATCATCTCCGCGACCGCAGCAGTGACTTCGCCTGCCGTCCTCCCCTTGAATAATGCCCTGACCTCGTCAGGTGAAAGTTGCAGACCCAGCGACTCCAGATGATGTGCTTCAATACGGCTGACCAGCCGCTCGCTATTGACCAGTACGCCGTCGCAATCGAATATGAGCAGGCTGCCACTCTTTGCGCGGTTGGATTGTGCAAAAGGACTGGTATGAGTAATAGCCTGCCTCGCAGCGTTCTTGATTTTCAGTGGCCTACTGGTGATCGACTAAACCAGGCGGGAAGCGTTCCCGTACAATGTTCAGAAACTGTGCGCTCAGCGTATAGCTGTGACGACATTCCTTCTTTTGCTAATGGGAGGATCTGGTTTCCGGTGGCTATACAGGTTTGTCGGGCAGATGTTGAACATGCGCGATGTTTTTCTGAAAACTTGAAGACGGTGAAAAGGCGATGTCCGGTACAGTGATTTCATGTCTATCGTGAAATAAACCTGAAATCGATTCCGATCGCCGTTCTGGCTCAGCGATAGGAGGCGTGCTGTGTAAGCAAAAGGTCTGGCGATTCGGCTCGAACAATGGCACCTATTCCATGCATGGCGGATATTAATGCAAGGGTTTGGCGGCAATTTCGCGGATTAGGACATCCGCCAATCTCACCAATGCGTCCTGCGCGTGGCCATTAAGAAGAAAGATCTGCTCGCCGACCTCATGCGCAAAATAATTCGTGCCCGTCGCGACATCGACTACCTCGGCCATTCCACGCTTATCCATCAGTTCAAAAAATTCTTCATGACCCTCGACTACGCAAAAGTCGCCGTCCGCGTCATAAGCTATTCGTATCATTGCTCATCTTTCTGAAGTCGTTAATGATAAAAATCCGCTGTCATGAAATGACTGCTGCAAATCAATTTCGACCTTAATGCGCCGTCGCTTTTTTACTTCTTTTCGGACCAATCCCCGGTAACTGGCATCACTATCGATCCACGCGGAAGAAAGTGCAGTCATGCCTTGCTTCCTTCAGCAGAAAAATTTTCAATGTTCATTCGAAACTACGCGCTGCATGCATGCTTTCGCTTCGGCTATTTCGTCACAGCCTGGCGTGTGCTCGAAGACGACCGTGTGTTTCGATTTGATTATTTCCTCACCCGTTCCTGCCATGGCGGAAATGATCGCCAACCGGTTGCTGTCCCCGGTTTTCTGTATTTTTGCTTCTATATTCCATATTCCTGATGTGTGCTTGATTGTCTGCATTTTCGATATTGATTTCGTCTGAATAATTCTTGTTGTGGTAAAGATGCTCTGCATATCAATATGACAGCAGAGGCCTCGCTGTGTTCGCGTCTGATATTGATGAATTTGTACAGCCGGCCACTCCGCGATACGCGGAAGGCCTTGTGCGATTGGATTTTCTGGAGAACGGAAGACATATCATCGCCAAGCTGTTTTCGGCGTGAATGTGCGATGAACGCTAGGGATAGATAGAGGTGGGCGCCTGATAAACAAGCGTTAAATCAGAACATATCTGACGGCAACCGATCGGCTAAGGTTTGCTTTTCAGGCAATCTGCGCGAGGCACAGAATGATGAGCAGAGCGAGAAGTAAGTGGCTATCGTTACGAGGAGATTTCAAAGTGCCGGAAGAAAAATTCTTCTGGCACTTTTGATGCGCGCGGAAGACGCGCTTATCTCATGCCGCCAGATGAGCCCGAACCGCCTGCACCGGAAGTGCCGGACGTCGCACCACCGGTGCCGAGAGTTGAGCTGCCGGAAGCGCCCGAACCGGATGAGCCGCCGGAGCTGTCTGAACCGGAAGTTCCTCCACCTGATGAGCCCGACGCCCCTGAAGCGGATGAGCCGCCGCTTGATCCGGTTGCGCCCCCACTGTCTGTCGCAGTGCCGCTTGCTGCGCTGCCTGAGGCGCCAGACGCACCCGAGCCGCCTGTCGAAGAAGTGCCCGATCCGGAAGTTTCGCTGGTGCCGCTTGCTCCGGAACTGTCATATTGCTTCTTTTTCTTCTTGGTAGAAGTCGACCCGGTGATGCCTGTAGTATCCGACGAACCGGACGATCCGCTCGTTGCCATATCGCTTGCACCGGATGATCCGGAAGCGCTGCTGCCGCTACCGGCGCTGCCACCGCCAGTGCTTCCTGTTGAGGAAGTTTGAGCAATTGCCGTACCTGCACTTAATGCAGAAATCAAAAGCGCTGCTAAAAGTTTATTCATCTATATTCTCCAAGTTGTGCCGGGGTATCGAATAAATGCGACCGTATTCCGTCTTTGCGGCTCTGTCACGGTGGCGTTTAGAGACATTCAATGAAAAAAGTTCATTATTGATTTTGCAAGCAGGCATCCTAAAAAGAGTGTAATCAGCATGAATACATGCAGACGGGTATGCCGTGCACGAAGGATTCGTGTTTTCTCGCAACTCGTTTTCTTTATTCTGCGCAATCCTTTTGTCGGCGCTGTACTTTGCGGCTGGCTTTTTCTGATTACATGTTCCTGCGCATCTTCCTGCGCATCTTCCTGAATCAAGCCGAATTTTTGATCAGCTCCCATAAGGATGCGCTGACGCCCATTATGCTTTCACCGGCAATCAATCCGGCAGCCGTGGTGACCGCAAATCGCTCTGCCAGCCCTTGTCGCTTCACGCTGACCAGCCAGGTGAGAATTGCTCCCATGGCCATCATCATGGAGACCGAGGCAGGAATGATGAATGCGAGACCGAGTGCTCCTGCGCTCGGCAGGTAACGCCACTTGTAGGCCGGCGTGCCTGTTTCCAGCAATCCGAGCACTATCCCCGCCAGGCCGCCAAGCAGAATTGCCCACCGAACGCTTGTAGAAAGCGAATCCATTCCCGCGCTCAGCGTCTGAGCCACCGCTTTCCAGGTTGCGACAGCCGGCGCAGGCCATTCCTGAGTCAGCAGCATGGCTTGCGGATCCGGAATCAAAGCCTTGTAAACGAGTACGCCGACTACACTGCCGACCAGTATGCCCAGGCACTGGGCAAGCGCCTGCCTGGACGCAGTAGCGCCAATCATTTTTCCGACCTTGAAATCGTTCATCAGATCCGTACACTGGCCGGCGGCGCCGCCCGCAGTGTTGGCACTCATCAGGTTGATCGTTATCTGACCGGGGGCAATTGCACCGAATCCCAGTTGCGATAATTGTCCGATGGCGCCGATCGGCGGAATGCCGGTTGTGCCGACTATGCGTGCGGCAACTGCAGCGAGGCAAAGCGCGAGCGGAATAGTCAAAAGCGCCATGAAGACATCGATGCCGAACAGCATGGACTGCAAGCCGACCACCAGGACCATCGCGAGGAAAAGACCCAGCAAGGGCATTGGTTCCGGACGGGAAAAGCGGAGCCGGCGCCTGGCCTGCGGGTGAGTCCGGCTTTGCTGAAACAGGCGCAGGGCCAACGTGGATAAGGTGGCGCAGACCATCAGACTAACGCCCGGCCACAGCAGCCATTCGATGAGTACGGAAAACTGCGGTCCCGTGCTGCCTGCCGGCAGATGGACCATGCCTTGATCGATCAACCAGGGCGCTATTCCGCCCCATGCCAGTACCGCACCCAGCAACAGGGACAGCCCGACCCGTATGCCGATGATGCAGCCGAATCCAAGCAAGAGAAGAGATGGATCCAGGGTAAAAGTCAGGCGTTCCAGTTGTGCGGAAGGAGCCCAGCGCGGAAATGCACGATAAAACGCGTCCACCCATTTTACAAAAGCGGCGATGAGTGCAGCACCAAACAATACCCTGAGACGAACGGCGGTTTCCCGGCCATGGCTGTAAATATGCCGCAGCGTCTCCAGCGTCGCCATCCCTTCGGGAAACTTCAGTTCGGCATCATTGATGAGCGAAGGCCGCAGATACCAGGCAATCCAGATTCCCAAAAAACTGACAGAGAATACCCAGGCCATCATCGGCAACGCCGGCAGAGCATTGCCAGTCAACAGCGTATATGCGGGGAGCGGAGCGACCAGGCCGCCGGAAATGATCGAAGCGGCAGCCGATGCAACCGTCTGATTGATATTGCTCTCATGTAAGGTCCAGTCCGGCAGATGCTTGAACCGCGATGTGAGTCCCTGCCACAAGCCGAAACCGATCAGCAAGGCAATGATGGACATATTGAATGACCAGCCGATCTTCAGTCCCGCATAGACATTGGACGGTGTCAGGAAGATACCCAGCAACATGCCGGTCGATACCGCTCGCAAGCTCAACTCGCGTTCAACAGGCATGCTGGTTCAATCAAGGAATGTAGATGGCACGTGCAAGAAAATGAGCGATGTGCTTCGAAAATCCGGCTATCAACATCCGGCCGGCATTGATGATTAGGCTTTTAGATTCCGGTGTATCCCTTAGTTCATGTCCCTTGAAGAATGCAGGATATGGGTCAATAAAAACGATAAATCGCGAAGTTTGGAATCTATGGCGGCAGTAATGAAAGAATTTTCGGTTCGCACAGAATAAACTCTGCCGCTCTCTTATTACTGCCGGCGTACCGAGTTTGCCCACTGCAATACGACACTCCGACCACTTCTGAATATAGTCCTGAGAAACTTTCAGCCATTTCATAATTTGGACCAGGGCAGAAACGTCGTTCATAACTGGTGCTTAAATGGCCATATCGATATTTACTCCGACTAATAACAGACCCGTTGTTGACAGCGTGCTGCACCTGCCGGCAGGGTGACGGCTTCTTTTGCTTGACGACATATCATTTATGGATCAAATACGGCAATAAAGGCGGTTAGCAGTCTTCCCATTTTTATGGGATGGTGTAAGAGAAAATACTTTGAAATTTGCCGGGAAAGCGCAAGAAAAGCTATTGTGGATCGCGAATGGAGCATGGCTAACTTCATTGGGGCAGGTTGTTTCCATCCACAATTGGGCGAGCAGGTCTCTGGAATACTTGTTGTAGCTCCGAACGAATATTGATTAATGTACGCCCCAATGAAAATCACTATTGCTGCTTCTCGAGAGAAGCCGGAGCGCATCCTGGAGCATGCCGCGTATGTGGAAATCGCTTTATTGTTGGTGAGATTAAAATCCTTCTGACTTGCTGCTCAGCGCGGACGAGCAAGCTCGCACGTCAGCTTAAACATTCTGCTTAAAGGAGCGAAAGCAAATGAAGCCGCAAATCACAGTTATCACCCTCGGTGTCGATGATCTGGATGCATCATTGCGTTTCTATGGCGATGGTTTGGGCTTCCCGACTGAAGGCATTATTGGCAAGGAGTTTGAATACGGGGCCGTTGTCTTCATCCAGCTTCAGCCAGGTTTGCGTTTGGCTTTGTGGCCTCGCAAGAGCATCGGCCATGACACCGGACTTGCTGTCGGTCCGGCCAGTTCCACCGAAATGACCCTGGGCCATAATGTTTCCTCAAAGGAGGAGGTTGACGTCGTTATGGCAAAGGCAGTTGCGGCGGGTGCTGTGATCGTCAAACCAGCACATGACACGTTCTGGGGCGGTTACTCGGGCTACTTCCAGGACCTTGATGGCCATCTCTGGGAGATTGTCTGGAATCCGCAATGGTCAGAATAATTTCCAGAACTTTCCTTGCTCCTGCTTTACATTATCCATCCACTGCAACATCCCATGAATCTGAAAATCTTAATCCGGAACGAAGCTGATGCCGATGTAGATGCAATCAGCGAGGTGACCGCCGCCGCATTCAAGACCCTGGAGATCAGCAGTCACACTGAGCAGTTCATCATCAACGCGTTGCGCGCCGCCAAGGCGCTTACGGTATCGCTGGTAGCGGAAGTTGATGGCCGCGTGATCGGACACATTGCCTTTTCTCCCGTGGCCATATCGGACGGTACTCGAAACTGGTACGGACTGGGACCGATCTCGGTGTTGCCTGAATACCAGCGGCAAGACGTTGGAAAAGCATTGATCCGGGAAGGATTGTCACGGCTGAAGAATATAAATGCCCAAGGATGTTGCCTTGTTGGGCATCCGGACTACTACAAGAAATTCGGATTCAGGAATATAACGGGACTTGGGATCGAGGGAGTGCCACAGGAGCTCTTCTTCGTTTTGTCCTTCGATGGGCATACTCCGCAGGGCACCGTCACCTTCCACGACGCATTCAAAGCGAATGGATAGTAACTGAATATTTTAAACAGTTAATTTCTCCGACCACCTGCAGGCTTTGCTTGCAAGTTTCCTTGATGCTTTGGCTGCCGATTAATTTATGCTCGCCTGGAGTAAAGTTAATAGAAGCGAAAATCATGACACTCTGAAAAAATGGTTTTTATCCGAAAAAATAGATGATGAAAGTGATCGGATAAGAAGCCTCCGCCTAAACTTCTTTCGCCGAACGAGAAGGGTTAAGAGTCAAGGCAAATGTTCCTACATTGGGAAATCTATTGAGGATATTTGTTCATAACATCACCACTGCACTTCACATTGTAGGTTGCCATTAAGAAAGTATTATGTGAATATCAGCAACTATATTTGTAACTTGCGGATTGCTCCCGAACATTGTCACAAGCTCTTGTTTTCAAATTCATTACGCCAGCCATGCAAGTAATTGCAGAACAGCACTGCGTGCGCTGGACAGTTTGTGGGTAGCATTGTTGTGGTTTGCTTCGCAAAGGTGTTCACAAAATCACTGCTTACCAACCGCCGATAAACAAAAACGTTAGGCGCAACAAATGAAGTTTACTGATCACGTAGAGCCAAGCGATCGGAATGGTCAGTGCATGCTGACGATTCGTGAAGCTGGACGGCACGACTTCCTAGAAGATTCCTTTGTCACCCACGGAATGCCGCAACGGGCGAACCTCGCATCGCATTGCACACGACGCAGCGGCTATCGCATGCTTCAGTACGTTTCAGACTTTCTGGTCGGCATGCGCTTCAGCCGTGTCCTGCTCGCGTTCGTGCTCTCAACAACCATGGGCCTCCTTCCGTCATTGGCCTATGCACAGCTCAGCTACTGGATTCCCTGTCAGATGAGCGGCAAGGCAAAGTCCGAGGGGCGGACGACGTATATCGGGGACTACCTGAAGGCCAAGACCGTGGGTATGAAGACCTACGACATCGAAGACCTTTACTGCGTCACAAGGGTGAAGTGCGTCGCCCTGGGCCACTGCAAGGCGAGTTCGCCGGACGAGCAGGCCGCTGCCAATAAGCTGAAGCGGGAAATCGCCGCCGAAGAGTCGCGTCTGCAGCGCGAGCGACAGGCCAAGGCGGCTCAGGCTGAACGTAATCGCAAGAAAGCGGAGGAGGATCGTCAGCGGGAGGAAGCTCGCCGGCAGAAGTTGGCTGCCGCCGAGGAAAAACGCCTGCGGCTTTCCGCTCCGGATGCGAAGCGCCTGGTGGAAGCGCGCGAGGAGGCGCGCAAGAAGATGCCGCCCCAGCCTGAAAAGTGCACGAGCGTTTATCCTGCCTATACGCAGAAGCTGGACTTCACTCCCGTCGTCCTCCTGCAATCCAAGGCCGAGAAAGACTACTCATCGCTTGACCGCAGCAAGATGTGCAATGGTCATCCCGGCAAGCTCGGTCCCTTGGAATGTGAAAAACCGGCCGATTTCTTTGGCCTCAAGTTCGCGTCCTGCTCGGCAACGAAGCGTTGCCCTGAACGCAAGGAAACCAGGCGCTGCAGCCGCGCCAGCGCCCAATGACGGAGGCCCCCCCCATGAACCGCGCAACACCTATCTTTCGGGCGCTCCTGGCCGGCTCCTTTTGCATGCTGCTCCAGTCTTGCGCCCCTGTTATGCCCGATTTGAAGGCAGATGGCTGGAAACAGTTTTTCCCTGATTCGGAAGGAGAGGGCTGGAAACAGTTCGCCGCTGCCGCCGATGCGCAATCAAAAAGATCCGGTGCCGTGAATCTGCAGTTCGCCTGGGAGATCCCGAAGCAGCGCCTGCTGATGCTCGCCCGTCTGAACGAGGAACGGATGGTCCTGTATCAGATCGATCACAGGGCCGGCTTGAAGCCCGGCGATATTGCGAAGCAGGTGAACTGCTACTTCGAGAAGAATAGCTTGTACTGTGCCGGGCCCGGAGAGGCGGCGCCGTCGCTCGTGGCCGAGTCCGGGCCCGGCCTGTGGATGAAGGTGGAAGCTCATGCCGCCAAACAGATTCAAAAACTGAACGCACACGCTCAGGCTTCTCTGCAGGCCCAGTTGACGAAACCGCAGCCGGGTCCGCGCCTGGATCTCACCCGGCAACGCCACCCATTCGAGTGGGGCGGCGAGTACGAGACCGTGGAAAACGCCCAGGCATTCCTTGAGGCCGTGACCGCGCAAGGCACGCGTTTTCGCAGTTTATGGCCTAAAGCGCCGTGGCTGGGTTCGCAGGGGAATGAGTGGCTGAATCAGGATGATCAGCTTACCTTCAAGACGACGGAGCGCTGTGTAAGCCTCGCGAGTTCCGCGTCGCGCACTGCCAAGCATTACAACCACGACTTCTGGGCGGCCGAAACCGTCGCGTTTCAGACTGTCTACCGCTGGCAGCAGCCCATCGACTGGCGCAGCATCGGAGGCGTCAGCATGGAGAGCGACGGTGTATTCTTTCACGGCCGCTACTCCGGGTCGTTTCAAGGCCAGGGCCTGACCTACGTCAGCGGTTGGAGCCCCGACATTCTCACCGCCAATGCCTCCACGTTCGACCCTTCCAAGTACAGTGTGGCCGCGTGGAACGTCCGTCTCCTGCTGCACGAAGCCGGCGGCCTGCGCGAGAGGGTGCTGTACGCGGTGACGTATCTCGACATCATGTGCAGGAAGCGTTGACCCGCGCAGAGTTGCGAAATTCAATACCGCTTCCTGAAGCAATGCGGGCGCTGTGCTTGCAAGGCGCAGCGAGTGGCAAACCTGCGCTCGGGTTTTCGCGGGTGCGCGGCGTTAATCCTATGGGTCGCCGTATCTACGGGCTTGTGAACGTCTGCTTCGGGTCGGAAGCGGACGCGTGGAAAGTTTCCTCTTCCAGCCGAGTGTATTGCTCTAAGCGATTAATTTCATACAATTGGGCATTCACACTTTAATAACGGCAGAAAAACAAAAGCCCGCCAAGAGCGGGCTTTTTCCTACTTTAGTGTTTATCGCAAACAACTTTAGATGCTGTTCAATAGACTTTAGTATTTAAACTAATTGTCAAAATTATCCTTAACAATTGTAAGTTTAAGACAGTCAACGCAAAAGTCGGCCAAGCGCATTATTCCACTGTGACCGACTTGGCCAGGTTACGTGGTTTGTCGACATCGGTGCCGCGCGCCAGAGCAGTGTGATAAGCCAGCAACTGAAGCGGCACGACGTGAATGATCGGTGACAGGCAGCCGTAATGTTCAGGCAAACGCACCACATGCACGCCTTCGCTGGAGGCGATGTGCGAGTCGGCGTCGGCGAAAACGTAGAGCTGGCCGCCGCGTGCGCGCACTTCCTGCATGTTGGATTTCAGCTTTTCGATCAGGGTATCGTTGGGCGCCACGGTGACGACCGGCATTTCATTGGTCACCAGCGCGAGCGGTCCGTGCTTGAGTTCGCCGGCCGGATAGGCTTCGGCGTGGATGTACGAAATCTCCTTGAGCTTCAGCGCGCCTTCGAGTGCAATCGGATAATGCATGCCGCGGCCGAGGAAGAGGGCGTTTTCCTTGCGCGCGAATTCTTCGGCCCAGGCGATGATGTGCGGCTCCAGCGCCAGGGCAGCGCCAACTGCGACCGGCAGGTGGCGCATGGCTTTGAGGTACTCGGCTTCCTGTTCTTCGCTCAAGCGGCCTTTGACCTTGGCAAGGGTCAAGGTCAACAGGAAGAGGGCAACCAGCTGCGTGGTAAAGGCCTTGGTGGATGCGACGCCTACTTCAATGCCTGCGCGGGTGATATAGGACAGCACGCATTCACGCACCATGGCGCTGGTGGAAACGTTGCATACCGTGAGCGTATGCTGCATGCCCTGGTTGCGCGCATGTTTTAGTGCGGCCAGGGTATCGGCGGTCTCGCCGCTTTGTGAAATCGTGACGACCAAGGTATTGGGGTTTGGCACGCTGTCGCGATAGCGGTATTCGCTCGCGATTTCGACATTGACCGGTACGCCCGCGACGGATTCGATCCAGTATTTTGCAGTCAGTCCCGCGTAATAACTGGTGCCGCAAGCCAGAATGAGGACCGAATCAATTTTCTTGAAAATGGCGGGGGCATTTTCGCCGAAGAGTTCAGGCTGGATGGCGGTCACGCTTTCCAGGGTATCGGCAATCGCTTGCGGTTGTTCGAAAATCTCCTTCTGCATGTAATGGCGGTAGGGACCAAGTTCGGCCGCGCCGGTATGGGCATGCACGGTGCGCACCGGGCGATCCACCGGCTTGCCGTTGGCGTCCACGATCCAGTAGCGCTGCAACTGCAGATCGACTACGTCGCCTTCTTCCAGGTAGATGATCTGGTCGGTGGTGCCGGCCAGTGCCATGGCGTCGGAAGCCAGGAAGTTCTCGCCCTGGCTGATGCCGACGATCAGCGGCGAACCCTGGCGCGCGCCGATCACGCGGTGCGGCTCGTCACGGCAAAAGACCGCGATTGCATAGGCGCCTTCCAGGCGCTTGACTGCCTGCTGCACGGTTTCGAACAGGTCGCCTGTGTACATGTGATCGACCAGGTGCGCGATCACTTCGGTATCGGTCTGGCTTTCGAAGACATAACCGGCAGCGGTCAGTTCTTCACGCAGTTCATCGTGATTTTCAATGATGCCGTTGTGAACCAGTGCAATCCGGTCGCGGGAAAAATGCGGATGGGCATTGTGTGACGCAGGCGCGCCGTGGGTCGCCCAGCGGGTGTGAGCAATGCCGGTGAAGCCGCTCAGGTCGGTATTCTTGATCTGGGATTCCAGGTCCGCAACGCGGGAAGTGCTGCGCGAGCGCTGCAGTTTGCCGTCAATGTGCAGGGCAATGCCGCAGGAGTCATAGCCGCGGTATTCGAGCCGCTTTAAACCTTCAACCAGGATTGGAGTGATGTCCCGCTGCGCTACCGCGCCGACAATGCCACACATAAGAACCTCTTACAAAATGGAAAGATAGGCTCATGGTATAGCAAGGAGGATGAAATAAGTTATCCAAAGTCAAACGAATATGAAAAATTATTTCATTCAATCTGATGGATGAACTATTATTTCACATCACATAATATTTTTAATAAAAATTCCAAAAAATGAGCGATTTTGTTGAGCTGGACGACTTGGATAGACGGATTCTCGATTGCCTGCAAACCAACGCAGGGCAAACTAATCATGAGCTGGCGGCTGCGGTGCATGCCTCGGCGCCGACCTGCCTGCGGCGCGTCAAGCGTCTGACCGAGCTTGGAGTGATCGAACGCCAGGTGGCAATTCTCAATCCTGAAAAACTAGGCCCGAGCCTGAGCGCGGTGGTCGAGATCACGCTGGACGTGCAAACCGTCGAGCGCTATGCAGAGTTCGAAGCGCTGGCGCAAAAGGAGGGCGCCGTACTGCAATGCTATCGCGTGTCGCCGGGGCCGGATTTCATCCTGATCATACAAGTCGCCGATATGCCGGCCTACCATGCGCTGGCGCACCGCCTATTCACCGCGCACGCGAATATCCGCAACGTGCGCAGCTTCTTTGCGACGCATCGCAGCAAGTTCGATACACGCATCGCCGTCACCGGCGAAGACAAAGCGTAGGCGAAAAAGCGTAAATCGAATTACGCCTTCTTGTCTTTCGTCGGACGCTGCCAGCCTTCCACGGTCACCTGTCGTACACGCGAAATCGTCAGTTTTGCAGCCGGCGCATCCCTGGTCAGGGTCGTTCCGGCGGCAATCGTCGCACCTTGCGCCACGCGCACCGGCGCGATCAACTGGCAATCGCTGCCGACGAAGGCATCGTCTTCGATGACGGTGCGGTGCTTGTTGACGCCGTCGTAATTCACCGTGATCACGCCAGCGCCGATATTGACCCGGCTGCCGACTTCGGAATCACCCACATAGGCCAGATGATTCGCCTTGGATTTGTCGGCGATGCGGCTGTTCTTGACCTCGACGAAATTGCCGATATGGACTTCCCGGCCCAGTTCCGCGCCCGGACGCAGGCGTGCGAAGGGGCCGACCAGCGATTCGCCGCCGACGGTCGCATCTTCGATATGGCAGAAGGCCTTGATACTGGCGCCTTGGTCGATGCGTGCATTTTTGATCACGCAATTGGGCCCGATTGTTACGCCGTCGGCCAGTTCTACCTTGCCTTCGAATACGCAATTGACATCGATGCTGACATCGCGACCGCAGATGAGGGTGCCGCGCACATCGATGCGCGCCGGGTCGGCCAGCGTCACGCCCTGTTCAAGCAAGGCATTGGCGATGTTCTTCTGATGCAGGCGTTCCAGTTCGGCCAATTGCACTTTGCTGTTGACGCCCAGGGTTTCCCATACCGCGTCCGGTTGCGCCGCAACGACCGGTACGTCATCGGCCACGGCGCGCGCCACGATATCGGTCAGATAATATTCGCCTTGCGCATTGTCGTTGGAAAGCGTCGCCAGCCATTGCTTGAGCTTGCCGGTGGGCGCAACCATGATCCCGGTATTGACTTCGCGGATCGTGCGTTCGGCCTCGGTGGCATCTTTTTGCTCGACGATGCGCTTGATCTGTCCGGCTTCGCGGACGATTCGTCCATAGCCGGTTGGATTTTCCAGATCCACCGTTAATATCGACAACTTATTCTTCTCTGCAATGTCCAAGAGCCGTTGCAGAGTGCGAGCAGTAATCAGCGGTACGTCGCCATACAGAACCAGGGTTGGCAGTTCGTCATTCAAATACGGCAAGGCTTGCATGACCGCGTGGCCGGTACCGAGCTGAGGTTCCTGTTTTGCGAATGCGATATCGGGGCTTTGCAGCCGTTCCGGAACCAGCTCCCCGCCATGGCCGTAAATAACGCATAGCCTGGATGGGGAGAGCGAACGTGCGGTATCGACGACATGCGACAACAAGGGCTTGCCCGCAAGTGGGTGCAAGACTTTCGGTAGAGCCGATTGCATGCGTTTTCCCATGCCGGCAGCAAGAATGACAATATTCATAAGCAAATGAGTGGAGTGATGCAAAATTTTATCACGCGGTCATCACGGTCCTGGATGACCTGGATCAGCGTATCCGTCATGATTGCTGTTTTGGCAGGCTGCAGCGCTGCGCGCCTGGCCTACAGCAACGGCGAAACCTTATCCTATTGGTGGATGAATTCCTATGTCGATTTTGATAGCGACCAGAAGCCGTGGGTCAAAAAGGAAATTGCGGCATTGTTTGCATGGCATCGCAAAACTCAGCTGGAAACCTATATTCCATTTTTAAGACATGCGCAAAAACGGGTGCAAGGACATGTCGGCGAAGCGGATCTGCTGGCCGATTATGAAGATGCGAAGAAGCGCATGCTGCTGCTTGCCGATCAGGCGCTTCCCCAACTGGCCGATCTTGCGCTCTCGCTGGATGAAGAGCAGATAGCGCACATCGAAAAAAAGTTTGCCTCCAACAACGAGGATTATCGTAAAGACTACCTGCGCGGCGATCTTGAGGATCGTCAAGAATTCCGGTTCAAGAAATTGCGCAAGCAAGTCGAATACTGGTTCGGCAACTTCAATCGTGAGCAGGAAAAGGCTTTGCGCATTGCTTCGGATCGTCGTCCTTTGAATAACGAGCTCATCATGGCCAGCCGCCTGCAGCGGCAGAAGGCATTGATCGCGATGTTGAAAAAGATGCATGCCGAACGGCCGAGCCGTGAACAAGCGATGGGAATGATCAAAGAGTATATTCATGCCGCTCTGGATCGCTTCGGCAATCCAGAGCACAAGAAATTTTTTGAAGCAAACAGGCTTGAGATGATCCGTATCGTGGCAGGCATCGTCAACAACGCGACACCGGAGCAGAAAGAGCACTTTCTGCACGCCACCCAGCAGTGGATCAACGACTTCGACGCGCTTGCGCTATAAATTGCCGGCAAACGGAACTTGAATCAGGCGAGCTCAATCATCGTCGGCAGAATGAAATTGAATCACGCCGGATGCCTGGGTGCCCGTTGCGCACGGCTCTTCATCGAAGGCGATATCGCCGTCCGGCATGGCTTCTCCGCTGATTGCCAGATCGGAGAAATTGAATAGATTGCGGTCCATCAGATGCGATGGCACGACTGTCGAGAGCGATGAAAAGATGTTGTCGACCCGCCCCGGAAACTTCTTGTCCCATTCGCGCAGCATGGCCTTGATCTGTTTGCGCTGCAGGTTTTCCTGGCTGCCGCACAAGTCGCAGGGAATGATCGGAAATTGCTTTACTTCCGCATAGCGCATCGTATCGGATTCCTTCACATATGCAAGCGGCCGGATGACAATGTGCTTGCCGTCGTCGGACTGAAGCTTGGGCGGCATGCCTTTCAGTTTACTGCCGAAAAACATATTGAGGAAGAACGTCTCCAGCATGTCGTCACGGTGATGCCCGAGCGCGATCTTGGTCGCTCCAAGCTCATCGGCCACGCGGTACAGGATTCCGCGGCGCAGGCGCGAACAAAGCGAGCAGGTCGTTTTTCCTTCGGGGATGACGCGCTTGACGATGCTATAGGTATCCTGGTTTTCGATATGAAACGGCACGCCGATTTTCGTCAGATACTCGGGCAGGATATGCGCCGGAAAATTCGGCTGCTTCTGGTCCAGATTGACCGCGACGATATCGAAATGAATAGGCGCGCGTTCGCGCAGGGTCAGCAGGATGTCGAGCAGTGCATAGCTGTCCTTGCCGCCGGAAAGACAGACCATTACCTTGTCGCCGTCTTCAATCATGTTGAAGTCGCCGATCGCCTGGCCGACCAGGCGGCAAAGCCGCTTATGCAGCTTGTTGTTTTCATAAGCGATCTTTTCCGCTTTTTTCAGGCTCACGGCTGAAGTCGAATCAGGTGCGCCTATTTCGGTGGCGTTTTGCACAATAGTATTCATTGTCTTTTCTGTCGTTAAGCTTGCTTGACGTGGAAGACTTCCACTCCGACCGATTCGCAATCGGGATAAACGTCGGGTTTTGCCGTGGATACGCGCACCGCTTTTACTTTTGGATGAGCCAGCATGGCGCGCGCGACATCGTCGCACAAGGTTTCCTGCAGGTGAATATGGCCCTGCGCCATGCGCTTGGCGATCGTGTCGCGCATGAAATCGTAATCCACCACCTCGTGCAAATGGTCTTCCGTGGGCGTCGATAATGCCAGCGGAATGAACAAATCGACATTGATCAGGACGCGTTGCTCGCCTTTCTTTTCGAATTCATGCACGCCGATATTGATCTGCACTTCATAGTTGCGCAGAAAAAGGCGACGGCAATTGGCAAGAACGGGATGCGATAGGAAGGAGGGCATGATAAATGAGTAGTGGAATCGTTAAATTATTGCGCAATAAACATGACATCGCGCTGCGAGGGAAGCAGATGCTGGCCGCCGTCGACGATCAGCGTCGTGCCGGTGACTGCCTTAGCATCGGCGAGAAAGCATACGGCCTGCGCAACATCTTCCGGAGTGCTGGATTTTCCGAGCGGAGTAAGCGTATGCGCTTTGGAAAATCCTTCGACAGACTGTTCTCCCGAAACAAGGGTAATTCCCGGTGCGACACCGACCACGCGTACCCTGGGAGCGAGAGCTTGAGCCAGCATAGTCGTGGCGCTATGCAAGGCGGCTTTGGATAGCGTATACGACAAGAAATCGGGATTGGGATTGAACAATTTCTGGTCCAGCAGGTTGATGACTACCGACCGGCCAGATTCGGAAGTGAGCTCGAACAGGGACTGCGCGAGCAATATTGGCGCCGCGAGGTTGGCACGCATGTGCGCATCCATCTGCGCAACTGAAAAATCTGCAATGCAATCATAGGAAAACAGCGAGGCATTGTTGACTACACAAGAAATCGGTCCCAGCATCTGCATCGCATTCGGCAACAATGCTTTGACCGCGGCTTCGTCGTTCAGGTCACACTGTACGGCCACCGCACGCCGGCCGAATGCGCAAATATCTTCTACGGTTGCCTGTGCATCCTGGGCCGAGTTGCGATAATGCACGATCACGTCCCAACCTTGCTGCGCGAGCGCGAGCGCAATACTGCGGCCGATGCGCTTGGCTGCGCCGGTCACTAAAGCGACTTTGGCGCCTTTGGGCTGATTTGTCGTTGTCGAGGTCATGCTCGCTATATTCCTGCCAGATTTATCCGCGCCGGTCGGCCGATTTCAATACAATACTGCTTATGCAACTGCAATTACCTGAACCCTCAGCCGATGCCCTGAGTGCATCGCGCTCGCTGCAAGCCTTGATTGCCGACGAAATTCAACGGCATTCCGGCTGGATTTCGTTCTCGCGCTTCATGGAGTTGGCGCTGTATGCGCCCGGTCTCGGCTATTACAGTGGCGGCGCGGCAAAACTTGGAAAAGACGGTGATTTTACAACCGCGCCGGAAATTACGCCCCTCTTTGGGCAAACTTTGGCGCAAGTCGTTGCCGCGGTACTTGATCAAACCGATGCCCAAATCATTGAGTTCGGAGCGGGCACCGGCAAACTGGCGCATGATCTCTTGCGTGAATTGACCACGATGGGCGTGCATATCAGCGCATACGGAATTGTTGAACTGTCAGGTGAATTGCGCGAACGGCAACAACTCACCTTGATCGATTTTCCGCAGGCCGTGTGGCTTGAGCGGATGCCCGAAGCATTTTCCGGCCTGATCATCGGCAATGAAGTGCTGGATGCCATGCCGGTTCACCTGGTCGTGAAAGCGCAGGATGGATGGAAGGAGCGCGGCGTCGGATATGAAAACGGCAAATTCGTTTACCAGGATCGCCCGTGCGAATCGTGGATGGTGAAACAGATCCCTCATCCGGATATCTTGCCGCCGGGCTATCTGACCGAAGTGCATCCGGTTGCGACCGGATTCATGAAATCGGTGGCCGATGCGCTTTGCGCAGGATATAAACATTCCGGCAATGGCGGTGCGTTGATGATGATCGACTATGGATTCCCGGCGCATGAATATTATTTGCCGCAGCGGAATCAAGGGACTCTGATGTGCCATTACCGTCATCATGCGCATCCTGATCCCTTTTATTTCCCTGGTCTGCAAGACATTACCGCGCACGTCGATTTCACCGCGATGGCTCGCGCGGGATTGGAGACTGGTCTCGATCTGCTTGCCTACATGAATCAGGCGGCATTTTTACTCTCGGCAGGATTGGGCGATGTGCTGTTACGAACTTCTCCTGTGGAGTCGCTTCACTATCTGCCTCAGGCGAATGCAGTGCAGAAATTAACTTCTCCGGCTGAAATGGGTGAATTATTCAAGGTGCTGGTAATGGGTAAAAACATCGGGCTGCCGGACAGTATCATCCGAAGTGACAGAAGCGGCCGTCTGTAATGCAAATTGGCAAATTGCCTCTGGAACGTATCGTTTTTAAAGTGCGCCCATTCCTGCGGCCCGTCGCATCTTGTCCATCCGTTCCTTTAAAAGGCAGCACATGATACGTTGGACCCTGACGATTTTTATCGCTCTTGTCATTTTTTCTGCGGCTTTGCCGTGGCTGGAAAAATTGGGTGTCGGGCGCTTGCCCGGAGACATTCGGTTCACGCTGTTCGGGAAAACTATTTTCTTGCCGTTCGCATCGACCATATTACTGTCGACGTTGATTTTCTTGGGCGGACGCTTATTGAAATAGCAGGCGTGAAAGGCAGACATTAGGCTTTCTGTGTCCTGAGCTTCGCTTGGTTTTTGAAAGGAAATGCATGATCCGTTGGGTGGCCGTTATCTTTATCGGACTGCTGGTTTTCTCGGCCTTGTTCCCGGGTCTAATGAGATTAGGCGTGGGGCGTGTGCCCGGTGATGTGAGGTTCAAGCTATTCGGCCTGATGCTATGCCTTCCATTTGGATCGACGATAGTCTGGTCGGCAGTTGCATTTCTTGTTGCAGAAATAGTTCATCGCACCTGTCTTTTCTGCTGACAACTGACCGATCTGCCGGGATAGTGTTCACTAATTTCCTAGTCATAAGCACGCCTCTTAACTCGGCGGTCACGTCCAACTGTGCGGATATGTTCTCAAATAGCAATTCATTAATATTTATTTCTTCATTGCCGTCAACTGCCTGCGGCAGAAAATGAGAGGCTCGCCTTATCTCTGCTGCAATCTTGTACAGTTTTGTCAGAAATACAGCCGGAACAAGCCGGTGGATGGAAAGAGCAAGGCGTGTAATTTCCCGCGAAGATATTCGAATTGCAATTCATGCAATAAAATGTCGTCTGCATTTCCTTTGCGGGTGAGTGCAAGTTATCTTGTTGATTAACTGGCTGTTTTTTTATTTATTGAGATGTGTCGCGTAGAGGTCGCCAGGCGAACGCGTTCGTGCAAGCAGTAATGCGATGCATCACGGGATCCGCGCGGAACCTGGAGAGTGTTCCGGTTCTGGTCACGTAATTGATTCCATAACTTTCGTAATCGGAACGCTCGGTCTGGCAACTCGAATCAATTTTCTATTGACAAGTGAAGGGAGCTCGCCTATAGTTTGGGGTTCCCTGCGGAGGGGTGGCCGAGTGGTTAATGGCAGCAGACTGTAAATCTGCCCTCTTACGAGTACGCTGGTTCGAATCCAGCCCCCTCCACCAGGCAAACGTAGGGAAGTTTTGGATTAAATGTCGCGCTGCGGGTGTAGCTCAATGGTAGAGCCGAAGCCTTCCAAGCTTAAGACGAGGGTTCGATTCCCTTCACCCGCTCCAGGTTTTCAAGTTGGACGTGCCGTACGTAGTAAGGGCATCGGACAGCAGGTATGCCCTTGTAGCTCAGTGGTAGAGCACTCCCTTGGTAAGGGAGAGGCCACGTGTTCAATCCACGTCAAGGGCACCACGGATTTTGGTAATTTTGTATATCAACAAGACAGTCGGGCGCGTGCTCGAACATTCATCAAATCATTAGGAGTCTAAGATGGCAAAAGGCAAGTTTGAGCGGACCAAGCCGCACGTGAATGTGGGCACGATTGGCCACGTTGATCATGGCAAGACGACCCTGACGGCGGCGATTGCAACGGTATTGTCGGCCAAGTTCGGCGGCGAAGCGAAGAAATACGACGAGATCGACGCGGCGCCCGAAGAGAAGGCGCGCGGCATCACCATCAACACCGCCCACGTCGAGTACGAAACGCAGAACCGTCACTACGCACACGTTGACTGCCCAGGCCACGCCGACTACGTCAAGAACATGATCACGGGTGCAGCGCAGATGGACGGCGCCATTCTGGTCTGCTCCGCAGCTGACGGCCCAATGCCACAAACGCGTGAGCACATCCTCTTGGCACGCCAGGTTGGTGTTCCTTACATCATCGTGTTCCTGAACAAGTGCGACATGGTTGACGATGCGGAGCTCCTGGAACTGGTTGAAATGGAAGTGCGCGAGCTCCTGTCCAAGTACGAATTCCCCGGCGACGATCTGCCGATCATCCGCGGATCCGCCAAGCTGGCGCTGGAAGGCGACAAGGGCGAACTGGGCGAGCAAGCCATCATGAAGCTGGCTGAAGCACTGGACTCCTACATCCCGACGCCCGAGCGCGCCATCGACGGCGCATTCCTGATGCCGGTTGAAGATGTATTCTCGATTTCCGGCCGTGGTACCGTTGTGACCGGTCGTGTTGAGCGCGGCATCATCAAGGTTGGCGAATCGATCGAAATCGTCGGCATCCGTGATACCCAGACCACCACCTGCACCGGCGTGGAAATGTTCAGGAAGCTCTTGGACCAGGGTCAGGCAGGCGACAACGTGGGCGTACTGCTGCGCGGCACCAAGCGTGAAGACGTCGAGCGCGGCCAGGTATTGGCCAAGCCGGGTTCGATCAAGCCGCACAAGCACTTCACCGGCGAGATCTACGTGCTCTCCAAGGACGAGGGTGGCCGTCATACGCCGTTCTTCAACAACTATCGCCCACAGTTCTACTTCCGTACCACGGACGTGACCGGTGCGATCGAATTGCCGAAGGATAAAGAGATGGTCATGCCGGGCGACAACGTGTCGATCACGGTTCAGCTGATCAACCCGATCGCCATGGAAGAAGGTCTGCGCTTTGCTATCCGCGAAGGCGGCCGTACCGTCGGCGCCGGCGTGGTCGCTAAAATTCTCGATTAAAAAATGTCGTGCGCCGGGCAAGCATTTCTGCTTGCCCGGCATTTCGCATTTAGGCAGGTTGTATTAAGTAAGTTAGCAGTAGGGGCGTAGCTCAATTGGCAGAGTGACGGTCTCCAAAACCGTAGGTTGGGGGTTCGAGGCCCTCCGCCCCTGCCACCGATATAAGGTGCATGGCACCGAAAGTAAAAAAAGTATGGCTAATCAACCAGTGCAAACCGTCAGCGAATCAGGCGATAAGGCTAAAGTCGCGTTGGCGGTTTGTGCCGTTATTGCGGGCGTCGTCGGATTTTATTTTTTGGCTGACAAGCCGATGCTCATGCGCGTCGGTGTATTGGTTGCGGGTTTGATTGCGGCGATCGCATTCGCCTGGACTTCGCAATCCGGAAAAAGCTTCCTGAGTTTTTCCAAAGAAGCGGTTCGCGAGACCAAGAAAGTCGTATGGCCTACGCGCAAGGAAGCAATGCAAATGACTGCCGTTGTGTTTGGCTTTGTATTGCTGATGGCGCTGTTCTTGTGGGGCACCGATAAATTACTGGAAGTTCTATTGTACGACCTGATTTTGGGCTGGAAATAATGGACGATACTACACAAGACAGTTCATCAGGCGCTTCGGCGGGAGCGCAGTCCAGCGGGAAGAAACGTTGGTACGTTGTGCACGCCTATTCCGGCATGGAAAAGAGTGTACAGCGCGCTTTAACCGAGCGTATTGCACGTGCTGGCATGGAAGACAAGTTCGGCCAGATTCTGGTGCCAACAGAAGAAGTGGTTGAGGTAAAAAACGGTCATAAATCAGTAAGCGAACGCCGTTTCTTTCCGGGCTATGTGCTGGTTGAAATGGAAATGACCGACGAAACCTGGCACTTGGTAAAGAACACAAACAAGGTGACCGGATTTATTGGAGGCAAATCCAATAAGCCTACGCCGATTCCGCCGCATGAAGTTGAAAAAATCATGCACCAGATGCAGGAGGGCGTTGAGAAGCCGCGTCCTAAGGTTGCATACGAAGTCGGTGAAGTTGTGCGCATCAAGGATGGTCCCTTTACGGATTTCAACGGAAACGTCGAGGAAGTCAACTACGAAAAGTCGCGCGTACGCGTTTCGGTAACTATCTTCGGCCGCGCAACCCCAGTCGAACTGGAGTTTGGCCAGGTTGAAAAGATCTGATTAGCTTAGATGATGTATTGCTGCAAGCGCCTGCCCGTCGCTTGCAATGAAAAAAGGGCATCACAGAGGAGCCCCAGTAGCTGCAACAAGCGGCAAAAAGGCGCTATCACTCAATTAACAAGGAAGTCTCATGGCAAAGAAAATTATTGGCTTTATCAAGCTGCAAGTGCCAGCTGGTAAAGCAAATCCGTCTCCTCCGATCGGCCCTGCACTGGGTCAGCGCGGCCTGAACATCATGGAATTCTGCAAGGCATTCAATGCCCAGACTCAAGGTGTTGAGCCAGGTCTGCCGATTCCTGTTGTCATTACCGCGTTTGCCGACAAGTCCTTCACCTTCGTGATGAAGACTCCACCGGCGACGATTTTGATCAAGAAGGCTGCAGGCATCCAGAAGGGTTCCGCCAAGCCGCATACCGACAAGGTTGGCCAGATCACCCGCAAGCAAGCTGAAGAAATCGCAACGACCAAGCGGCCGGATTTGACGGCTGCCGATATGGATGCGGCTGTGCGTACCATCGCCGGCTCCGCACGTTCCATGGGCATCACGGTGGAGGGACTGTAATGGCTAAGTTATCCAAGCGCGTAAAAGCGATCAAGGCAAAAGTTGACCGTACCAAGGCTTATCCGTTCGAAAACGCAGTAGCGCTGATCAAGGAATGCGCAACCGCCAAGTTTGACGAGTCGATCGATGTGTCCGTGCAGCTCGGCGTCGATGCAAAGAAATCCGATCAAGTCGTGCGTGGTTCCGTTGTGCTGCCAGCCGGCACCGGCAAGACCGTGCGCGTTGCAGTTTTCGCAAGCGGCGAAAAGGCGGAGCAGGCTAAAGCAGCCGGTGCCGACATCGTCGGCATGGAAGATCTGGCAGACCGTATCAAAGCCGGCGACATGCCTTTTGATATCGTGATCGCCTCGCCTGACACCATGCGTATCGTTGGTACGCTCGGCCAGATCCTTGGCCCGCGCGGCATGATGCCAAACCCGAAAGTCGGCACCGTGACTCCGGACGTCGCTACTGCCGTGAAAAATGCAAAAGCAGGTCAGGTGCAGTACCGCACCGACAAGGCTGGCATCATTCACGCAACGATCGGCCGTAAATCGTTCTCCGATGCCGATCTCAAGTCCAACCTGCTGGCATTGGTCGACGCTTTGAACAAAGCCAAGCCCGCCACCAGCAAGGGTGTGTACCTGCGCAAGGTTTCGTTGTCGTCCACCATGGGTGCCGGCGTACGCGTTGACCAGGCAACACTGGCAGCTTGATTTAAGAAATTAAGCCCTTGTGCCGAAATAATGGCGCAAGGCGAATCTTTGGGCTGGACCGGATTCAAGACATCGAAAAATGTCCAGACCTTCAAAGACCGTTGGGCGGAGTGCAGCGACGCTGCACAAAGTTAAACACTGAAAGAAGCATTCTTTCGGTACCCAACGCAGATGGTGAACCCGAACAAGTTTTGCAGTTTCATCGCTGGATATTGTTTTAGAAATGCCAGTTTGAACTCCTAACTTCGGACGCCGTGTTCGAACCGATGCAAGGAAAGTAACCATGCGGTTATGTATTGTCCAAGCATCATTTTTGGAGGTTGATAGTGAGTCTCAATCTGAATGACAAAAAGGCCGTCGTCGCCGAGATCTCTGCCAAGGTTGCATCGGCACAGACCATCGTCGTGGCCGAATATCGTGGCATCCAGGTTGGTCACATGACGCAACTGCGCGCCAAAGCGCGTTCCGAAGGTGTGTACCTGCGTGTGTTGAAAAACACGCTCGCTCGTCGCGCCGTCGAAGGAACTGCGTTTGCTGGCCTCGCCTCCGAAATGACCGGCCCGTTGATCTATTCGATCTCCGATGATGCCGTTGCAGCAGCGAAAGTCATCAGCGACTTTGCTAAAACCAACGACAAGCTGGTTATCAAGGCAGGCAACTATGCAGGTAATACGCTCGATAAAGCGGGCGTTACTGCATTGGCCAATATTCCGAGCCGTGAAGTTCTGCTGTCCCAGTTGCTGGGAGTCATGCAGGCACCGGTGTCGGCATTTGCGCGCGGCTTGGCTGCTTTGGCAGCGAAGAAAGAGGGCGAAGCGGCTTGAAGTCGCCTAGCATTTTCTTTTGCGTCTGTACCGATTAGATGTAGTTACCGAAATAATTTAGGAGTTTTAAATGGCAATCAGCAAAGATGACATTCTCGAAGCCGTAGGCGCGATGTCTGTAATGGACCTGAACGATCTGGTCAAAGCATTTGAAGAAAAATTTGGCGTTTCCGCAGCAGCAATGGCAGTTGCCGGTCCTGCAGGCGCAGGTGGCGGCGCAGCTGCTGCTGCTGAAGAGCAAACCGAGTTCACCGTGCAACTGACCGAAGTTGGCGCAAACAAAGTTAGCGTCATCAAGGCAGTACGTGAAATCACCGGTCTGGGCTTGAAAGAAGCAAAAGACCTGGTTGACGGTGCACCGAAGCCAGTCAAGGAAGGCATTGCTAAAGCAGACGCTGAAGCAGCTAAGAAAAAACTGGAAGAAGCTGGCGCGAAAGCCGAACTCAAGTAATATCGGCTTGCCAAACGCAGTATAAGAAGCCGGAGTCAAGGCGCGGAACCCTTTCAAAAGAAGGGTTCGGCTTTGGCTCCTTTGTCGTTTTCAAATTTTGGAACGATCGTCTGTCGAAAACTTTACGTTGATGACAAGATTATGGCGATTGACCGGAATTGAGGGCTGAGACTTGAGGTTTCGACAGTGTGACCCATCTGATCGAATCCTGAATTCTCCATCCTTCCCTGTCACTCACGGAGTGTCCATGCACTACTCATTTACTGAGAAGAAGCGCATTCGCAAGTCATTTGCAAAACGCGCAAACGTCCACAATGTGCCGTTCCTGTTAGCAACCCAGCTCGAGTCATACCTGAGTTTCCTGCAAGCAGATAAAGTTCCGTCGCAACGTAAGAATGAAGGCTTGCAGTCCGCCTTCACGTCGATTTTCCCTATCGTGTCGCACAACGGGTTCGCGCGGCTCGAATTTTTATCGTATGTGCTTGGCGATCCTCCATTTGACGTCAAGGAATGCCAGCAGCGCGGGCTGACCTATGCGTCGCCCCTGCGAGCCAAGGTGCGTCTGGTTATTCTGGACAAAGAGTCGCCGACCAAGCCGGTCGTCAAGGAAATGAAGGAGCAGGAAGTGTACATGGGCGAGTTGCCGCTCATGACTACCACCGGTTCGTTCGTGATCAACGGTACCGAACGCGTGATCGTTTCCCAGTTGCACCGCTCGCCGGGCGTGTTCTTCGAGCACGACCGCGGCAAGACACATTCGTCCGGCAAATTGCTGTTTTCCGCACGTATCATTCCTTACCGTGGTTCCTGGCTGGATTTCGAATTCGATCCGAAAGATATCCTGTTCTTCCGCGTCGACCGCCGCCGCAAGATGCCGGTTACGATCCTGCTCAAGGCAATCGGCATGTCGGTCGAGCAGATTCTGGAAAACTTTTTCGTTTTCGACAATTTCACGCTGCGCGATGAAGGTGCTGAAATGGCGTTCGTTGCCGAGCGTTTGCGCGGCGAAGTAGCGCGTTTCGATATCACCGATAAGTCCGGCAAGGCAATCGTTACCAAGGACAAACGTATCAATTCGCGCCATGTACGCGAAATTGAAAATGCCGGCATTTCCCATATTTCGGTACCGGAAGACTATTTGCTCGGCCGCGTGCTGGCAAAAAATATTATTGATACTGATACCGGCGAAATCATTGCCAATGCGAACGATGAGCTGACCGATGAATTGCTGGCCAAGCTGCGTGAAGCCAACATCTCGGAAATCCAGACCTTGTATACCAATGATCTGGATCAGGGTGCTTACATTTCGCAAACCCTGCGCACTGATGATACGGCTGACCGGATGGCGGCACGCGTGGCGATCTACCGCATGATGCGTCCTGGCGAACCGCCGACCGAAGAATCGGTCGAGGCATTGTTCAACGGCTTGTTCTACAGCGAAGAGCGTTACGATCTGTCGGCGGTGGGCCGCATGAAGTTCAACCGCCGCATCGGCCGTGATGAACTGACTGGCGCCATGACGCTTTCGAACGAAGACGTCCTGGCCGTGATTAAGATCCTGGTGGAATTGCGCAATGGCCGCGGCGAAGTTGATGACATCGATCACCTTGGAAATCGCCGCGTGCGCTGCGTCGGCGAACTGGCGGAAAACCAGTTCCGCGCCGGTTTGGTGCGTGTTGAGCGTGCCGTCAAGGAACGCCTTGGCCAGGCCGAGGCAGATAACCTCATGCCGCATGACCTGATTAATTCCAAGCCGATCTCGGCTGCGATCCGCGAGTTCTTCGGTTCTTCGCAATTGTCGCAGTTCATGGACCAGACCAATCCGCTTTCCGAAATCACGCACAAGCGCCGTGTTTCCGCTTTGGGCCCAGGTGGCCTGACGCGTGAGCGCGCCGGCTTCGAAGTGCGCGACGTGCATCCGACCCACTACGGTCGTGTTTGTCCGATCGAAACACCGGAAGGTCCGAACATCGGTCTGATCAACTCGTTGGCATTGTATGCCCGCCTGAACGAATATGGTTTCCTTGAGACGCCGTATCGTAAGGTCGAGGGCAGCAAAGTGACCAACCAGATCGACTATCTGTCGGCGATTGAAGAAGGACGCTACGTCATCGCACAGGCGAACGCCTCCATTGACAGCGAAGGCAAGCTGTCCGACGAACTGGTGTCGTCCCGTCAGGCTGGTGAAACCATTCTGGTATCGCCGGAACGCGTGCAATACATGGACGTGGCGCCAGGCCAGGTGGTATCGGTTGCGGCATCGCTCATTCCATTCCTTGAGCACGACGACGCGAACCGTGCATTGATGGGTGCAAACATGCAGCGTCAGGCCGTGCCTTGCTTGCGTCCTGAAAAGGCATTTGTCGGTACCGGCGTTGAGCGGACTGTTGCGGTCGACTCCGGCACTACCGTGCAAGCGCTGCGCGGCGGCGTGGTCGACTATATCGACGCGGGCCGCGTCGTGATTCGTGTGAACGACGACGAAGCGGCAGCCGGTGAAGTCGGTGTCGATATCTACAATCTGATCAAGTACACCCGTTCCAACCAGAACACCAACATCAACCAGCGTCCGATCGTCAAAGTGGGCGACCGCGTTGCCAAGGGCGACGTGATTGCGGACGGCGCATCGACCGACCTGGGCGAATTGGCCCTGGGCCAGAACATGCTGGTCGCCTTCATGCCATGGAACGGCTACAACTTCGAAGACTCGATCCTGATCTCCGAAAAAGTAGTGGCCGACGACCGCTACACTTCGATTCACATCGAAGAGCTGTCGGTAGTCGCACGCGATACCAAGCTGGGTGCGGAAGAAATTACGCGCGATATTTCCAACCTGGCCGAAAATCAATTGGCCCGTCTGGACGAGTCCGGCATCGTGTATATCGGTGCCGAAGTCGAAGCCGGCGACGTCTTGGTCGGTAAGGTAACGCCGAAGGGCGAAACCCAATTGACGCCGGAAGAAAAACTCCTGCGCGCAATCTTCGGCGAAAAAGCATCCGACGTGAAAGATACGTCGCTGCGCGTACCGTCCGGCATGGTCGGTACCGTCATTGATGTGCAAGTGTTCACCCGCGAAGGCATCCAGCGCGACAAGCGCGCGCAGCAGATCATCGACGATGAGCTGAAGCGCTATCGCCTGGACCTGAACGACCAGTTGCGTATCGTCGAAGGCGATGCGTTCCAGCGTTTGGAAAAAATGCTGATCGGCAAGGTCGTCAACGGTGGTCCGAAGAAAATTGCCAAAGGTACGGCAATCTCCAAGGAATACCTGGACGATCTGGACAAGTATCACTGGTTCGACATCCGTCCGGCCGACGACGATGCGGCTGCTGCCTTGGAAGCAATCAAGGAATCGATCGCGGAGAAGCGTCATCAGTTCGATCTAGCTTTTGAAGAAAAGCGCAAGAAGCTCACGCAAGGCGACGAATTGCCGCCAGGCGTGCAGAAGATGGTCAAGGTCTACCTCGCCGTCAAGCGCCGCCTGCAACCAGGCGACAAGATGGCAGGCCGCCACGGTAACAAGGGTGTGGTCTCGCGTATCGTTCCGGTTGAAGACATGCCGTATATGGCAGACGGCACGCCGGCTGACATCGTGCTGAACCCGCTGGGCGTTCCATCCCGTATGAACGTCGGACAGGTTCTGGAGGTGCATTTGGGCTGGGCAGCTAAAGGCCTAGGATTGCGTATTGGCGAAATGCTGCAGGCACAAGCGAAAGCAGCGGAGCTCCGGAAGTTCCTGACCACCATCTATAACGAGTCAGGAAGGAAGGAAGAGCTCGACAGTTTCTCTGATGACGAGATTCTGGAACTGGCGCGTAATCTGAAGCATGGCGTGCCTTTCGCGACCCCGGTGTTCGACGGTGCGCATGAGGATGAAATCCGCCGCATGCTGGACCTGGCTTATCCGGATCCGGTCGCCAAGCAGCTCGGCATGACGCCATCCAAGAACCAGGTCACCATGTACGACGGCCGTACCGGTGAAGCTTTCGAGCGTACCGTCACGGTGGGTTACATGCACGTGCTCAAGTTGCACCACTTGGTGGACGACAAGATGCATGCGCGTTCTACCGGTCCATACTCACTGGTTACCCAGCAGCCATTGGGCGGCAAGGCGCAGTTCGGCGGCCAGCGTTTCGGCGAAATGGAAGTCTGGGCGCTGGAAGCCTACGGCGCGTCCTACGTGCTGCAGGAAATGTTGACCGTGAAGTCGGACGACGTGAACGGCCGAACCAAGGTGTACGAAAACCTGGTCAAGGGCGACCATGTCATCGACGCCGGCATGCCGGAATCCTTCAACGTGCTGGTGAAGGAAATCCGCTCGCTCGGTATCGATATCGATCTGGAACGCGATTGATTGTGCAAATGGCAACAAAGCGCCGGCTCAGCCGGCGCTCGCAGTCAGCAATAACTTTAAGCGGTAAAATAGCAGGTTGAAATGCAGGCCGTCCCGGTATCAGCGGCACTCTAGTCAATTCCAGATTGTCAGAGCTCTCCCGCTGGTGCGAACAGGGTTTAGCGCGGGCCTGCATTTTCTCGTCATACATCTAGCGTTTTTCACGCCTACCTGGAGTGATACATGAAAGCACTGCTCGATCTATTCAAGCAAGTTCAGCAAAACGAACAGTTCGACGCGATCAAGATTGGTCTCGCGTCGCCGGAGAAAATCCGTTCCTGGTCCTACGGCGAAGTCAAAAAGCCGGAAACCATCAACTACCGTACGTTCAAGCCGGAACGCGATGGCCTGTTCTGTGCAAAAATTTTCGGTCCGATCAAGGACTACGAGTGCTTGTGCGGCAAGTACAAGCGCCTGAAACACCGTGGCGTGATCTGCGAAAAATGCGGCGTCGAAGTAACGCTGGCCAAGGTGCGCCGCGAGCGCATGGGCCATATTGAACTCGCTTCGCCAACCGCCCATATCTGGTTCCTGAAGTCGCTGCCGTCGCGCCTGGGCATGGTGCTCGACATGACGCTGCGCGATATCGAACGTGTGCTCTACTTCGAAGCTTATGTAGTGACCGACCCCGGCATGACTCCGCTGAAGAAGTGCCAGATCATGTCGGAAGATGATTACGCTGCCAAGTATGAAGAATACGGCGACGACTTCACCGCATTCATGGGTGCCGAAGGCATCCGTGAGCTGCTGCGTTCTATCGATATCGACCGCGACGCAGAAACGCTGCGCCAGGAATTGAAGGATTCCAAGTCCGAAGCCAAGATCAAGAAGTACGCCAAGCGTCTGAAAGTGCTGGAAGCATTCCAGCGTTCCGGCATCAAGCCGGACTGGATGATCATGGAAGTGCTGCCGGTGCTGCCGCCGGAACTGCGCCCGCTGGTCCCGCTGGACGGCGGCCGTTTTGCGACCTCGGACCTGAACGATCTGTATCGCCGCGTCATCAACCGTAATAATCGTCTCAAGCGACTGATGGAATTGCGCGCGCCGGAAATCATTACCCGCAATGAAAAGCGCATGCTGCAGGAAGCCGTTGACTCGCTGTTGGACAACGGCCGTCGCGGCAAGGCAATGACCGGCGCCAACAAGCGTCCGTTGAAGTCGCTGGCTGAAATGATCAAAGGTAAGGGCGGTCGTTTCCGTCAGAACCTGCTGGGCAAGCGCGTGGACTACTCCGGCCGTTCAGTCATCGTGGTCGGTCCGCAGCTGAAACTGCATCAGTGCGGCTTGCCGAAATTGATGGCACTGGAACTGTTCAAGCCTTTCATTTTCAACAAGCTCGAATTGATGGGTCTGGCAACGACCATCAAGGCTGCGAAGAAACTGGTCGAACTGCAAGAACCGGTGGTCTGGGACATCCTGGAAGAAGTCATCCGCGAACATCCGGTCATGTTGAACCGTGCGCCGACGCTGCACCGTCTGGGTATCCAGGCATTCGAGCCGGTCCTGATCGAAGGCAAGGCAATCCAGCTGCATCCGCTGGTTTGCGCCGCGTTCAACGCCGACTTCGACGGCGACCAGATGGCTGTTCACGTACCGTTGTCGATTGAAGCACAGATGGAAGCCCGCACCCTGATGCTGGCGTCCAACAACGTGCTGTTCCCGTCCAACGGCGAACCGTCGATCGTTCCTTCGCAGGATATCGTGCTGGGTCTGTACTATGCGACCCGCGAAGCGATCAATGCCAAGGGCGAAGGCATGCTGTTCCCGGACGTGTCGGAAGTCATCCGCGCCTACGAAAACAAGGAAGTGGAACTGGCAACGCGCATCACGGTGCGTATTACCGAGTATCCGAAAGACCAGGCTACTGGCGAATTCGTCAAGACGGTCAACCGTTATGAAACTACGGTCGGCCGCGCGATCCTGTCGGAAATCCTGCCGAAGGGATTGCCTTTCTCCGTGCTGAACAAGGCACTGAAGAAGAAAGAAATCTCCAAGCTGATCAACACGTCTTTCCGCAAATGCGGCCTGCGTGCGACGGTTGTGTTTGCCGACCAGTTGATGCAGTCTGGCTTCCGCCTGGCTACTCGCGCCGGCATCTCGATTTGCGTGGACGACATGCTGGTTCCGCCACAAAAGGCGACCATCATCTCGACCGCCGAACACGAGGTAAAACAAATCGAACAGCAGTATGCATCAGGTCTGGTGACCGCTGGCGAACGTTACAACAAGGTGGTGGACATCTGGGGCAAGGCTGGCGACGAAGTCGGCAAGGCCATGATGGACCAGTTGAAAGTCGAAAATGTCACCAAGCGTGACGGCACCCAGACTACGCAAGAGTCCTTCAATGCGATTTACATGATGGCCGACTCCGGTGCACGCGGTTCTGCTGCGCAGATCCGTCAGCTGGCCGGCATGCGCGGTCTGATGGCAAAGCCGGACGGCTCCATTATCGAGACGCCGATTACCGCGAACTTCCGCGAAGGCCTGAACGTTCTGCAGTACTTCATTTCGACCCACGGTGCACGTAAGGGCCTGGCCGATACAGCATTGAAAACTGCAAACTCCGGTTACCTGACCCGCCGTCTGGTTGACGTGACGCAGGATCTGGTTGTGATCGAGGACGATTGCGGCACGGTCAACGGCGCATCGATGAAGGCGCTGGTTGAAGGGGGTGAAGTCATCGAAGCACTGCGCGACCGTATTCTCGGCCGTGTCGCTGCGACCGATGTCGTCAATCCGGAAACTCAGGAAACACAATACGAAGCAGGTACTCTGCTGGATGAAGATGCCGTCGAGGAAATCGAGCGCCTGGGTATCGACGAGGTGAAAGTCCGCACGCCGCTGACTTGCGACACCCGTTACGGCTTGTGCGCCAAGTGCTATGGCCGAGATCTTGGCCGCGGCATGCTGGTCAATGCCGGCGAGGCCGTCGGTGTGGTCGCCGCGCAATCCATCGGCGAGCCAGGCACGCAGCTGACCATGCGTACCTTCCATATCGGTGGTGCGGCATCGCGTGCAGCGGTCGCTTCCAGCGTGGAAGCCAAGTCCAACGGTACGGTTCGCTTTACCGCAACCATGCGCTACGTCACCAACGGCAAGGGCGAGCAAATCGTCATTTCCCGTTCCGGCGAAGTGCTGATTACCGACGATCATGGCCGCGAACGCGAGCGCCATAAGGTACCTTACGGCGCCACCCTGATCGTCAAGGACGGCATGGTGATCAAGGCAGGTACGGCCCTGGCAACATGGGATCCGCTGACCCGCCCGATCATCACCGAGTACACCGGTACCGTGAAGTTCGAAAACGTCGAAGAAGGCGTAACGGTTGCCAAGCAGATCGACGAAGTCACCGGCCTGTCGACCCTGGTGGTCATCGATGCGAAGCGCCGTGGTTCGTCCGCTGCCAAGGTGCAACGTCCTCAGGTCAAGCTGCTGAATGAGCAAGGCGAAGAAGTCAAGATCGCCGGCACCGAACATGCGGTGACGATCGGCTTCCAGGTCGGCGCGCTGATTACCGTGAAAGACGGTCAGCAGGTTACGGTCGGTGAAGTGCTGGCACGTATCCCGACCGAATCGCAAAAGACTCGCGATATTACCGGTGGTCTGCCGCGCGTTGCGGAACTGTTCGAAGCACGCTCGCCGAAAGATGCCGGCATGCTGGCCGAAGTTACCGGTACCGTGGCATTCGGTAAGGAAACCAAAGGCAAGCAGCGCCTGGAAATTACCGACATGGACGGCAACAAGCACGAATTCCTGATCACCAAGGACAAGCAAGTGCTGGTGCATGACGGCCAGGTCGTGAACAAGGGCGAGATGATCGTGGACGGCCCGGCCGATCCGCAAGACATCCTGCGTTTGCTGGGCATCGAAGCGCTGTCGCGTTACATCGTCGACGAAGTGCAGGACGTGTACCGTCTGCAGGGCGTGAAGATCAACGACAAGCATATTGAAGTGATCGTGCGCCAGATGCTGCGTCGCGTGCAGGTGGTCGATGCAGGCGATACCGGCTACATCCCGGGCGAGCAAGTCGAACGTTCCGAGCTGCTCGACGAAAACGACCGGGTGATCGCCGAAGGCAAGCTTCCGGCAACTTACGACAACGTTTTGCTGGGTATTACCAAGGCATCCTTGTCCACCGATTCCTTCATTTCGGCAGCATCGTTCCAGGAAACGACGCGCGTGCTGACCGAGGCAGCAATCATGGGCAAGAAAGATACTTTGCGCGGCCTGAAGGAAAACGTGATCGTCGGACGCCTGATTCCTGCAGGTACGGGCCTCGCGTTCCACCGTGCACGCAAGGAAAAAGAGTCGTGGGAAGCCGAAGAGCGTCATGCAATGCTGCAAGCCGAGCGCGAAGCTCGTGCGGCAGAAGAGCTGGCTGAAATTCCGGAAACGACTAACGCACCGGACGGCGAAGCTTAATTCGCATTATTTGAACGCTGCTTCAAATCAGCAACGGCTTCAGAGAGTAATCTCTGAAGCCGTTTTTTTGTACGGGAACGGCCGATAACCGGGCAGAATGAATGATATGGGAAATAATCTCCCGATTAATGCTAATGCCGCTCTTGCGGTAAAGTTTTGCCCTTGGCAATCACTTCACGGCAGTCGCCTTTGAAGCTGGCACGGTCATAGTCCGTCCAGCCGTAACTGTCCACATAGCGTTTGTGTGGCTTGAACTTCGTGCTGAAAAAACTGCGTTCAAGCTGTTCCGTCGTATAACGGATATCCGCCATATCCAGCAAGGAATGGAAGACATTTTCGGTGCTTAAACGGGCATGCTTGCGGCGAACCAGTTGTGCCACCTTATGGGGATAAGCAGCCATGTAGCGGTCTGAATACCACACCAGCGCAGGCACATGGAACTCGTACTGGGTGTTATGCCCATGGAATGCCAGGCTGCAATTTCCATCGTAAAGAGTCTGCCCATGATCGGCTACATACATCAGCGATGTTAATTGGTCGGACTTCTTCAAGCCGTCGATTACCTGAGATAAAAACCAATCCGTGTAAAGAATAGAATTGTCATAACTGTTATTCAATTGCGTCTTGATCTGCAGATCCGTATAAGCTGGATGCGACACACCGAAAAGTGAGGGTTGCCATCGATCGAATTCTTTCGGATATCGATGACTGTAGTTCCAATGGTTGCCGAGAGTATGCAGGACAATGAGCTTCTTTTGCGCAGCATCGGCTATCGCCGAATGCAAGGGGGCAAGCAATACATCATCGAGGTTCGAGCGGTCGGTAAAGCCCCCAAGATTCAGAAATTGCGCCACGTGAGCTTCTTCCGCAAAGACAGAAACCGGCGTATCAAATTGTCCGAACGACATCTGGTTGGATAGCCAAAACGTCTTGAAGCCTGCTTCCTTGAATGCGGTAAGGAATGACTTTTCCGAAAAGCCGGCCTTGAGGCTCTGTGTTGCCGGCTTGCGGGATACCAGAACCGGTACCGAGAGGCGCGTGGCGGATACAGCAGTGATGACGTTCGACAGACTGACCAGATTTGTTTCGGTTTTCAGTAAGGGATTGGTTTCACGTTTATAGCCGTTCAAACTCCAACGGTCGAATCGGGACGATTCGCCAATCACCATCACAACAACCTGCGGCTGATCTTGAGCGGAATCTTGCCGCGCGCCGAAGCGGAACGACCTGCTTTTGTCCGACAGCTCCGCGAGGTATTTTCTCTCGGTCCAGAAATCATGTGCATGCGTCACCAGCCCGAACGGCCAGCTCGAACCAAAAGAAGTTTTGTCGGCGGGAATGCTTGCCCAGGCTGGGAGCTTGGGGAGCACTTCCTCGTCGGCGCTTGCTGCGACAGCATTCGCCACATCCGTGTCGTCAGTCTCGACAACTTCTTCCTCTTCGCCGGATTCCTGGGCCGCGGCGGCATCGACCACATGGGAAGCAGGTTCATGTGTGCCGAAGTGATTA
Source organism: Keguizhuia sedimenti (assembly GCA_030715135.1). Classification (GTDB taxonomy): domain Bacteria; phylum Pseudomonadota; class Gammaproteobacteria; order Burkholderiales; family Burkholderiaceae_D; genus Keguizhuia; species Keguizhuia sedimenti. The sequence goes on from JAUYVH010000006.1 coordinate 72,049, forward strand.
CCGTATGTCCAGGTCGCGAGCCCCAGCAACAAGAGCCCAAGTGCGACCCATCGCGAATAATCGCTCCAGTCCAGCCCGCGGGCGCGCAATGCCGCTCGCCATGTCAAAAAAAACCAAGTTACAACAGCGCTCAATGCAGCCGCGAGCAGCCAAACTTTGTTTCCCAGGAATTCCAGCGCCTCATTCGGGCTTGTCTCAGCCAGTACCCCCAAGTGATGCGTTGAGATGCCCTGGCCATAATAAACTTGCAGATACAGTTCAACTGGCAAAAACAAAAAAGCCGGCAATAGCAGGAAATGGAACCAAGCGGGGCGCTTGAAAACTGACCAAACAGCCACCCAGGAAACAGCTTCCATGCCAAGAATGGGAGCCCAGCCGGGTACGCTTTTCCCGAACAGAAGCGGAAAAAATGGAACAAGCGACAATATGCCATAACTGAAAATGACAAATAGCGCCGAAGGATGCGGCAAGGCAAACATCAATAGCGAAGCAAAAAATTGCCATTATCCAAGAAGCGCTCACGGTTTCCTAAGATCAATGCATAAAGTGTTGGAATCGCACCCAACTATTGTTCAATTACAAACCGCGACCAGACAATGCGCATTCAGAAACCACCCGAGCCGAGGCAAACAATCGCCGGCGCCACGCCGCGATTGCAAATGTCGCAGGAAAACTGCCGAAAGCTTGACCGCATTTTCGCCAAGGGATATACTCGCGAGTTCTCGAATTTAAGCTTCTCGGCTTAAGCGTTCTTTGGTCTGCAAATCTGCATGCTCTGCAACGCTTTTCCCATAGTTAAAAATCGACTTGTGTCCTTGCTGCTTTGTCAGCTAAGCATAAGAAATTCGCTCCCCGCGAAGTGGGGATTTGTAACATTAATAATATTTTGTTGGATTTAGACCGATGCCAACCATCAATCAACTGATTCGCAACCCACGTGTTTCCGCCGTGGT
>JAUYVH010000006.1:73313-189803 GCA_030715135.1 Keguizhuia sedimenti
CGCGAAAGCGGCAAAGAAGTAATAGGAATTTCGCCTCGGCGAAAAAAGTGTCGGCCCTGCTGGGTCGAGTAAGTGGGTGGTTATGAGGATCATCCGCGAGCGTTGGGAAAGCCGCGCTCAACTGAAGATTGAAAGGAATAGAAATGCCACGTCGTCGTGAAGTCCCGAAACGGGAAATTTTGCCAGATCCAAAGTTTGGTAATGTTGATGTTGCAAAATTCGTCAACGTATTGATGCTGTCCGGTAAAAAATCGGTCGCCGAAAACATCATCTACGGTGCGTTCGACTATATCCAGAGCAAGTCCGGCAAGGATCCTCTGGAAGTCTTTACTGCAGCAATCGGCAATTGCAAGCCTATGGTCGAGGTAAAGTCCCGCCGTGTGGGTGGTGCAAACTACCAGGTTCCAGTAGAAGTGCGTCCGGTGCGCCGTATGGCATTGTCGATGCGCTGGCTCCGTGAGGCGGCGAACAAGCGTAGTGAAAAGTCCATGCCGCAGCGCTTGGCAGGTGAATTGATGGAAGCCGCAGAAGGTCGCGGCGGTGCAATGAAGAAGCGTGACGAAGTGCACCGCATGGCAGAAGCAAACAAGGCATTCTCGCACTTCCGCTTCTAAAAAACGGAATGGCTGCCTTGTCTGTTCAAGGGCAACCATTCGCTTATAGAACTTGTCCAAACCGGGCGCCCTCTTTGAACAAAGTGGCGCTCGGTTTCGTTCATTAAAACATTAGGATTGAATATGGCTCGCAAGACCCCCATTGAGCGCTATCGCAATATCGGTATTTCCGCTCATATCGATGCCGGCAAAACCACGACAACTGAACGCATCCTGTTTTACACCGGTGTGAACCACAAGCTTGGCGAAGTGCATGACGGCGCAGCAACCATGGACTGGATGGAGCAAGAGCAGGAGCGCGGCATCACGATTACGTCCGCAGCGACGACTTGCTTCTGGAAAGGCATGGCCAACAACTTCCCAGAGCACCGCATCAATATCATCGACACCCCGGGCCACGTCGACTTTACGATCGAAGTGGAGCGTTCCATGCGCGTGCTGGATGGTGCATGCATGGTCTATTGCGCAGTGGGTGGCGTGCAGCCGCAATCCGAAACCGTATGGCGCCAGGCTAACAAGTACAAAGTGCCACGCCTTGCGTTCGTCAACAAGATGGACCGCACGGGCGCGAACTTCTTCAAGGTCGTCGAACAAATGCGCACCCGCCTGAAGGCCAATCCTGTTCCAGTCGTTATTCCGATTGGCGCGGAAGAAAACTTCGAAGGCGTGGTCGATCTGGTCAAGATGAAGGCAATCTACTGGGACGAAGCCTCTCAAGGAATGAAGTTCGACTATCGCGATATTCCGGCGAATCTGACGGCAACAGCTCAGGAATGGCGCGAAAAGCTGGTGGAAACCGCTGCAGAAGCAAACGAAGACTTGATGAACAAATACCTCGAAGAAGGCGAATTGTCGGAAGAGGAGATCAAGGCAGCCATCCGCCAGCGCACGATTGCAGGTGAAATCCAGCCTATGTTGTGTGGCACTGCTTTCAAAAACAAGGGTGTTCAGGCGATGCTGGACGCGGTAATCGAATATTTGCCTGCGCCGACTGACATTCCGCCAGTTACGGGGACAGACGAAAACGAAGCGCCCGCATCCCGCAAAGCCGATGATAGTGAAAAGTTCTCTGCCTTGGCATTCAAGATCATGACCGATCCGTTCGTTGGTCAATTGATTTTCTTCCGCGTATATTCGGGCGTGGTTAATTCGGGCGATACAATTTATAACCCGGTCAAAGGCAAAAAAGAACGTCTGGGCCGTATCTTGCAGATGCACGCCAACCAGCGCGAAGAAATCAAAGAAGTGCGCGCGGGCGATATCGCTGCTGCCGTGGGCCTGAAAGAAGCCACCACCGGTGACACATTGTGCGACCCTGCTTCCGTCATCACGCTGGAGCGCATGGTATTCCCTGAGCCGGTAATTTCGCAGGCAGTGGAGCCAAAAACCAAGGCCGACCAGGAAAAAATGGGTCTGGCACTGAACCGTCTGGCAGCTGAGGACCCGTCGTTCCGCGTCAAGACTGATGAGGAATCCGGTCAGACAATCATTTCAGGTATGGGTGAATTGCACCTGGAAATTCTGGTCGACCGCATGAAGCGCGAATTCAGCGTCGAAGCGACCGTCGGCAAGCCGCAAGTCGCTTACCGCGAAACCATTCGCAAGACTGCTGAAGACGTGGAAGGGAAGTTCGTCAAGCAATCCGGCGGCCGCGGCCAGTATGGTCACGTCGTGCTGAAGATTGAGCCGCAAGAACCTGGTAAAGGTTTCGAATTCGTCGACGCGATCAAGGGTGGCGTGGTGCCACGCGAGTACATCCCTGCAGTGGAAAAGGGCGTTGTCGAAACTCTGCAGTCCGGCGTGCTGGCTGGCTATCCGGTGGTTGACGTCAAGGTAACGCTGACTTTCGGTTCCTACCATGATGTGGACTCGAACGAAAATGCATTCCGGATGGCTGCATCGATGGCATTCAAGGACGGTTGTCGCAAGGCGAATCCGGTCATTCTGGAGCCGATGATGGCCGTGGAAGTAGAGACGCCGGAAGACTATGCCGGTACGGTTATGGGCGACCTGTCCTCCCGTCGCGGCATGGTGCAAGGCATGGATGAAATCGCCGGCGGTGGCGGCAAAATCATTAAAGCTGAAGTGCCGCTGTCTGAAATGTTTGGTTACTCCACGTCCCTGCGCTCCGCAACCCAAGGTCGCGCAACTTACACGATGGAATTCAAGCATTACGCAGAAGCACCGAAGAACGTGATGGACGCAATCATCAGTTCGAAGGCCAAGTAATAGAAGCAAGCCGCCCCATTGAGCAAAAAGGGGCGGCACATCAAAACATAGATAAATCGTTCTTTTTGAAGGAAGAATAAAATGGCAAAAGGCAAGTTTGAGCGGACCAAGCCGCACGTGAATGTGGGCACGATTGGCCACGTTGATCATGGCAAGACGACCCTGACGGCGGCGATTGCAACGGTATTGTCGGCCAAGTTCGGCGGCGAAGCGAAGAAATACGACGAGATCGACGCGGCGCCCGAAGAGAAGGCGCGCGGCATCACCATCAACACCGCCCACGTCGAGTACGAAACGCAGAACCGTCACTACGCACACGTTGACTGCCCAGGCCACGCCGACTACGTCAAGAACATGATCACGGGTGCAGCGCAGATGGACGGCGCCATTCTGGTCTGCTCCGCAGCTGACGGCCCAATGCCACAAACGCGTGAGCACATCCTCTTGGCACGCCAGGTTGGTGTTCCTTACATCATCGTGTTCCTGAACAAGTGCGACATGGTTGACGATGCGGAGCTCCTGGAACTGGTTGAAATGGAAGTGCGCGAGCTCCTGTCCAAGTACGAATTCCCCGGCGACGATCTGCCGATCATCCGCGGATCCGCCAAGCTGGCGCTGGAAGGCGACAAGGGCGAACTGGGCGAGCAAGCCATCATGAAGCTGGCTGAAGCACTGGACTCCTACATCCCGACGCCCGAGCGCGCCATCGACGGCGCATTCCTGATGCCGGTTGAAGATGTATTCTCGATTTCCGGCCGTGGTACCGTTGTGACCGGTCGTGTTGAGCGCGGCATCATCAAGGTTGGCGAATCGATCGAAATCGTCGGCATCCGTGATACCCAGACCACCACCTGCACCGGCGTGGAAATGTTCAGGAAGCTCTTGGACCAGGGTCAGGCAGGCGACAACGTGGGCGTACTGCTGCGCGGCACCAAGCGTGAAGACGTCGAGCGCGGCCAGGTATTGGCCAAGCCGGGTTCGATCAAGCCGCACAAGCACTTCACCGGCGAGATCTACGTGCTCTCCAAGGACGAGGGTGGCCGTCATACGCCGTTCTTCAACAACTATCGCCCACAGTTCTACTTCCGTACCACGGACGTGACCGGTGCGATCGAATTGCCGAAGGATAAAGAGATGGTCATGCCGGGCGACAACGTGTCGATCACGGTTCAGCTGATCAACCCGATCGCCATGGAAGAAGGTCTGCGCTTTGCTATCCGCGAAGGCGGCCGTACCGTCGGCGCCGGCGTGGTCGCTAAAATCCTCGATTAATCGCCGACAGCTTCGATTCTTATTTAAAAATTGCCGCGAGCAAAAACTGCTCGCGGTTCGTTCTTTCAAGGAAATAGCATGCAAAATCAGAAAATCCGTATCCGCCTCAAGGCCTTCGACTACCGCCTGATCGATCAATCGGCATTGGAAATCGTCGATACCGCAAAGCGTACCGGCGCGGTAGTCAAGGGACCGGTCCCGCTGCCAACCCGTATTCAGCGTTTCGATATCCTGCGTTCGCCGCATGTCAACAAGACATCGCGCGACCAGTTCGAGATTCGTACCCATCAGCGCCTGATGGACATCGTCGATCCTACCGACAAAACGGTAGACGCACTGATGAAACTGGATTTGCCAGCCGGCGTGGACGTGGAAATCAAGCTGCAATAAGCTGCCGGAATAAGCGGCAGATAAAATTTCGCAGTAAATTCATTACTTTACGGTTGAATAGCGCTAATTATCGCGCTATAATCGCCGGCTTCGGTGCGAATCCGTATGGATTCGCAGCCATATTTAAACATCAGCCCCACCCAATCGTAGGTGGGAATGGAGAAAACAATGAGCTTGGGCCTTGTTGGTCGCAAGGTTGGTATGATGCGCATCTTCACGGATGACGGGGATACAATTCCTGTAACCGTGCTGGACGTGTCGAACAACCGCGTGACACAAATCAAAACAGCTGACACAGACGGCTATTCCGCTGTGCAAGTCACCTACGGTCAACGTCGCGCTTCCCGCGTGACCAAAGCTGCTGCCGGTCATTTTGCTAAAGCCGGTGTTGAAGCAGGAACCGTCCTCAAAGAATTCCGTATCGATGCTGCAAAAGCCGCAGAAATGAAAACCGGCGAAGTGGTTGCGGTCAGCCTGTTCGAAGTCGGCCAGAAGGTTGATGTTCAGGGCGTGTCGATCGGTAAGGGCTACGCAGGTACCATCAAGCGTTACAACTTCAGCTCCGGACGTGCAACCCACGGTAACTCCCGTTCGCACAATGTGCCGGGTTCCATTGGTATGGCGCAGGATCCGGGTCGTGTATTCCCTGGTAAGCGCATGACCGGTCACATGGGTGATGTCAAAACCACCGTGCAAAATCTTGAGATCGCTCGCATCGACGCTGAGCGCCAGCTATTGCTGGTCAAGGGTGCGGTGCCAGGCGCAAAGAACGGTCAAGTGATCGTTTTGCCGGCAGTTAAAGTTAAAGCAAAGAAGGGAGCCTAATCAATGGAACTCAAGCTCCTGAATGACCAGGGTCAAGCCGCTTCCAACGTCGCTGCGCCGGATACAATTTTCGGTCGCGACTACAACGAAGCCCTGATTCACCAAGTCGTGGTTGCTTATCAGGCGAACGCTCGCAGCGGAAATCGTAAGCAAAAAGACCGCGAAGAAGTCAAGCACACCACCAAGAAGCCATGGCGCCAAAAAGGCACCGGGCGTGCACGTGCCGGTATGTCGTCTTCCCCGCTCTGGCGAGGCGGCGGTCGTATTTTCCCGAATACGCCGGATGAAAACTTCTCGCACAAGGTCAATAAGAAGATGTATCGCGCAGGTATCTGCTCGATCCTTTCGCAACTGGCGCGTGAAGACCGTCTGTCCATCGTGGAGAGCTTCACGGTAGACGCACCGAAAACCAAGCTGCTGGCCCAGAAGTTCAAGGGCATGGGTCTGGACTCTGTGCTCGTTATCACGGACAACCTCGACGAAAACCTACTGCTCGCATCGCGCAATCTGCCGAACGCGCTGGTCGTCGAGCCACGCCACGCCGATCCGGTTTCCCTGGTGTTCTACAAGAAAGTGCTGATCACCAAGCCGGCTTTGGCCAAGATCGAGGAGATGCTGGCATGAACGCCGTAATCAAACATAGCGAAGAGCGCTTGATGAAAGTCCTGCTGGCTCCTGTGGTTTCGGAAAAGGCAACCTTCGTGGCAGAGAAGAACGAGCAAGTTGTGTTCCTCGTTTCTCCCGACGCAACCAAGCCTGAAATCAGAGCTGCAGTCGAACTGCTCTTCAAAGTACAAGTGGAATCGGTGCAGGTGGTAAACCGCCAAGGTAAACATAAGCGCGCGGGTCGTTTTGTCGGCCGCCGCAACCATACCAGACGCGCATTTGTCTGCCTGAAGCCGGGTCAGGAAATCAACTTCACCGAGGAGGCTAAATAATGGCACTCGTTAAGTTAAAGCCGACTTCGCCTGCTCGTCGCGGCATGGTAAAGGTCGTCAATGACGATCTTTACAAAGGCCGCCCGCTGGCAAGCCTGGTAGAAAAGAAATCGAAAACCGCAGGTCGCAACAACAACGGTCATGTAACCACTCGTCACATCGGCGGCGGACACAAGCATCACTATCGCGTAGTCGACTTCCGCCGCAACAAGGACGGAATCCCGGCAAAGGTCGAGCGTCTTGAATATGATCCTAACCGCAGCGCGCACATCGCCTTAGTGTGCTATGCCGACGGCGAGCGCAAGTATGTCATCGCAGCCAAAGGCGTTGCTGTAGGCGACCAATTGATGAATGGCGCCGAAGCGCCGATCAAGGCCGGTAACTGCCTGCCGATCAGGAACATTCCTGTCGGAACCACGATGCACTGCGTTGAAATGCTGCCTGGCAAGGGCGCGCAAATGGCGCGTACAGCGGGAGCTGGCGTTGTGTTGATGGCACGTGAAGGCACTTACGCGCAGGTGCGCTTGCGTTCCGGTGAGGTACGTCGTGTGCATATCGAGTGCCGTGCGACCATCGGTGAAGTCGGTAACGGCGAACACAATCTGCGCAAGATCGGTAAAGCCGGTGCAATGCGTTGGCGTGGTGTACGTCCGACCGTTCGCGGTGTGGTCATGAACCCGATCGATCACCCGCACGGTGGTGGTGAGGGACGTACTGCAGCAGGTCGCCATCCGGTTTCGCCGTGGGGCCAGCAAACCAAAGGCAAGAAGACGCGTCGCAATAAGCGTACGACTTCTATGATCGTCTCGCGCCGCGGTAAGAAATAAGGGGTAACACATGACACGCTCATTGAAAAAAGGCCCGTTCTGTGACGGCCATTTGCTGAAAAAAGTCGAGACTGCTCAAGCAACCAAGGACAAGAAGCCTATCAAGACCTGGTCCCGTCGCTCTACGATCCTGCCCGACTTCATTGGATTGACCATTGCAGTGCATAACGGCAAGCAGCACGTGCCGGTTTATGTCTCCGAAAATATGGTCGGTCACAAGCTCGGCGAATTCGCGCTGACCCGTACGTTCAAGGGTCATGCTGCTGACAAGAAGGCTAAGAAATAAGGTCCACTATGGAAACTAAAGCTATTCTCCGCGGTGTCCGTCTCTCGGAACAAAAAGGACGCCTGGTTGCCGATCTGATCCGCGGCAAAAAAGTTGATCAGGCACTCAACATCCTGACGTTCAGCCCCAAAAAAGGCGCAGCGATCATGAAGAAAGTGCTCGAATCCGCGATTGCGAACGCCGAGCATAACGATGGCGCTGATATCGACGAACTGAAGGTCAAGACCATCTATGTCGAAAAGGGCATGGTTCTCAAGCGGTTCACCGCGCGCGCTAAAGGCCGCGGCGATCGTATTTCTAAACAAAGCTGTCACATCTACGTGACTGTCGGTAATTAAGGAGTCACACGATGGGACAGAAAATTCATCCGACCGGCTTTCGTCTGGCGGTCACGCGTAACTGGGGTTCGCGCTGGTATGCGGGTAACAGCAATTTTGCATCGATGCTCAATGAGGATCTGAAGGTACGTGATTACCTGAAGAAGAAGCTGAAAAACGCATCGGTTGGTCGTGTGCTGATCGAGCGCCCAGCTAAGAATGCTCGCATCACCGTGTTCAGCTCGCGCCCGGGCGTTGTCATCGGTAAAAAAGGCGAGGACATCGAAGTACTGAAGTCCGACCTGACCAAGATGATGGGTGTGCCGGTGCACGTCAACATCGAAGAAATTCGCAAGCCTGAGACTGATGCACAGTTGATCGCCGATTCGATCGCGCAGCAGCTCGAAAAGCGCATCATGTTCCGCCGCGCGATGAAACGCGCAATGCAGAATGCAATGCGCCTGGGTGCGCAAGGTATCCGTATCGCTTCATCGGGCCGCTTGAACGGAATCGAAATCGCACGTACCGAATGGTATCGTGAAGGACGCGTACCGCTGCATACCCTGCGCGCTGATATTGATTACGGATTTGGCGAAGCAGAAACCACTTACGGCATCATTGGAATCAAGGTTTGGGTCTACAAGGGTGATCGTCTTGCAAGCGGTGAAGCGCCAACCATCGAAGCGCCTGGCGACGAGAAAAAAGAGCGCCGTGCGCCACGCCGCGACGATGGAAAGCCGGCTGCACGTCCTCGTGCAAAGCGTCCAGAAGGCCAAGCTGCAGGTGAAACCGCAGCAACCCCGGTAGCGAAGCGTGTTCGAGCCAAGAAGCCCGACGGCGCCGCACCGGCTGAAAAAGCAGGAGAATAAGCATGCTGCAACCAGCACGTAGAAAATATCGCAAAGAGCAAAAAGGCCGTAACACAGGAATCTCCCACGAGCGCGGCACGGCAGTGTCCTTCGGCGAGTTCGGTTTGAAAGCGGTCGGTCGAGGCCGTATCACCGCACGCCAGATTGAAGCAGCGCGCCGTGCCATGACCCGTCATATCAAGCGTGGCGGCAGGATCTGGATCCGTATTTTTCCGGACAAGCCAATTTCGCAAAAGCCGGCTGAAGTTCGTATGGGCAACGGCAAGGGAAATCCGGAGTACTACGTGGCCGAAATCCAGCCGGGTAAGGTACTTTATGAGATGGACGGTGTGGATGAAACCTTGGCAAGGGAAGCGTTCCGTTTGGCCGCCGCAAAATTGCCACTGCAGACCACCTTCGTCGTAAGACAAGTCGGTCGTTAATTGGAGCAAATCATGAAAGCATCAGAACTCCGCGACAAAGACCAAGCTGGCCTGGCCAAAGAGCTCAACGAGCTGCTTAAGGCGCAATTCGGCCTGCGTATGCAAATCGCGACCCAACAGCTGAATAACACTGCCCAGCTGAAAAAAGTGCGTCGCGACATTGCCCGCGTCAAAACGGTCATGAACCAGAAGGGTGTTAAATAATGAACGATCAAGCAACGCCAGGACTGAAACGCACCTTGATCGGCAAGGTCGTTTCCGACAAGATGGATAAGACGGTAACCGTTTTGATCGAGCGCCGTGTCAAGCATCCGCTGTACGGCAAGATCATCATGCGCTCCAACAAGTACCACGCGCACGACGAAGCCAACCAAGCTAAGGAAGGCGATACGGTCGAGATCCAGGAGAGCCGTCCGATTTCCAAGACGAAAGCATGGACGGTTACACGCGTAGTACAAGAAGCGCAAATCGTCTAATTAATTCTTGCAAACCCGCCATATTGGTGACATAATGGCGGGCTTTCCTCCTGAGAGCAGTAGCAGTCGGGCGGATTTGGCACCAAGAATATCGTTTTAAAAACTGTCCACCTAGGCAGCGCCGGTCCTCCGGTTAAGCTGACGGGACCAAGACTGACCGCGGAACGCATTGTGCGACGAGCGGATTAAGTTGGGAAGAAAATACTATGATTCAAACAGAAAGCCGGCTCGAAGTGGCCGACAATACCGGTGCGCGCGAAGTGCTGTGCATTAAGGTGCTCGGCGGTTCAAAGCGTCGTTATGCAAGCATTGGTGATGTTATTAAAGTCACCGTCAAGGCAGCAGCTCCGCGTGGGCGCGTCAAAAAAGGCGAAATCTATAACGCCGTGGTGGTCCGGACAGCAAAAGGCGTGCGTCGTCAGGACGGTTCCTTGGTGAAGTTCGACGGAAACGCTGCGGTTTTGCTTAATGCAAAGCTTGAGCCGATCGGCACCCGTATTTTCGGGCCCGTTACCCGTGAACTGCGTACTGAGCGCTTTATGAAAATCGTCTCTCTCGCGCCTGAAGTTTTGTAAGGATTCGTCATGGATAAGATTCGCAAAGGCGATGAAGTCATCGTTCTGGCAGGCAAAGATAAAGGCAAGCGTGGCGCAGTAGCGCGTCGCGTCAATGCTGAGTACATCGTGGTGGAAGGCGTAAATGTCGCCAAGAAAGCGACTAAACCGAATCCGATGACCGGTGCAACAGGTGGTATCGTTGATAAGGCGATGCCGATTCATGTCTCGAACGTTGCGTTGTTCAATGCGGCGTCAGGCAAGGCAGACCGCGCGGGATTTAAAACTGTGGACAGCAAGAAAGTCCGTGTTTACAAATCCAGTGGCGAAGTCGTGAAGGTATAAGAATCATGGCCCGTCTACAGCAGATTTACAAAGAAAAAGTGGTTGCGGACTTGACCAAGCAGTTCGGTTATAAGTCGGTAATGGAAGTTCCTCGTCTGACCAAGATTACCCTCAACATGGGCTTGTCGGAAGCGGTCGCGGACAAGAAAATCATTGAGCACGCAGTCGGCGACCTGACTAAGATTGCAGGTCAGAAGCCTGTCGTTACCAAGGCTCGTAAGGCGATCGCGGGTTTCAAGATTCGTGAGGGCTATCCGATTGGATGCATGGTGACGCTGCGCGGCGCCCAGATGTACGAATTTCTGGACCGCCTGATCACGATCGCCTTGCCTCGCGTACGTGATTTCCGCGGTGTCTCCGGGCGTGCATTTGACGGCCGGGGCAACTATAACATCGGTGTAAAAGAGCAGATCATTTTCCCGGAGATCGAGTACGACAAGATCGACGCGCTGCGCGGAATGAACATCAGCATCACAACGACCGCCAAGACCGACGAAGAGGCAAAAGCTCTCCTCGCCGCATTTAAATTTCCGTTCAGAAACTGAGGATGCCATGGCAAAACTGGCACTGATAAACCGCGAACAAAAGCGCGCCGAATTGGTAAAGAAGTATGCGGCCAAGCGCGCCGAGTTGAAAGCAATTATCGACGATCAATCCAAGTCGGAAGAAGAGCGTTACGAAGCGCGCCTGAAATTGCAGGCATTGCCTCGCAATTCTGCTCCGACGCGGCAGCGCAATCGCTGCACCATGACTGGTCGTCCACGTGGGACATTCCGTAAGTTCGGTTTGGCCCGTACCAAGATCCGCGAAATCGCCATGCGTGGCGAAATTCCCGGAATGACAAAAGCTAGCTGGTAATAGGAGAACAAGTAATGAGTATGAGCGATCCTATCGCCGATATGCTGACCCGAATTCGCAATGCTCAAGGCGTCCAAAAGACGAGCGTCGCGATGCCTTCCTCGAAGGTGAAGGTTGCAATCGCCAATGTGTTGAAGTCCGAAGGCTATATCGAGGATTTCGCTGTTGCGGAAGCAGGCGGCAAAGCTGAGCTGAAAATCGGTCTCAAGTATTATGCAGGCCGCCCTGTCATAGAGCGTCTTGAGCGTGTATCTCGCCCAGGGCTGCGTATTTACAAGGGCAAAGACGAAATTCCAAGCGTCATGAACGGCTTGGGCGTGGCAATCGTGTCCACTCCAAAAGGCGTCATGACTGATCGCAAAGCGCGCGCTACCGGTGTCGGCGGCGAAGTAATTTGCTACGTGGCATAAGGAGTGCAAGATGTCTCGTGTAGGTAAAATGCCGATCGCGCTGCCAAAAGGCGCGGAAGCAACGATCAATGTGGACCAGATCACCGTTAAAGGTCCTTTGGGAACGCTAAGCCAGCCGCTAACTGGCCTGGTTAATATCAAGAACGACAACGGCACGCTTACATTTGAAGCGGCAAACGAAAGCCGTGAAGCGAACGCAATGTCAGGCACGGTGCGTGCGCTGGTCAACAATATGGTCAATGGTGTCACAAAAGGCTTCGAGAAAAAGCTGACGCTGGTTGGCGTTGGTTTCCGTGCTCAGGCGCAAGGCGACAAATTGAACCTTTCTCTCGGATTCTCGCACCCAGTCGTTCATCAGATGCCGGCTGGCGTAAAATGCGAAACACCTTCGCAGACCGAGATTCTGATCAAAGGTATTGACCGCCAACGCGTCGGGCAAGTCGCCGCTGAAGTTCGCGCATATCGCAGTCCTGAGCCGTACAAAGGCAAAGGCGTACGGTATGCCGACGAAGTGGTGATCCTCAAAGAAACCAAGAAGAAGTAATAAAGGTTAACCATGGACAAGAAACAATCACGTCTGCGTCGCGCTACCCAAACGCGCGCCAAAATCGCAGAACTAAAAGTGAACCGTCTGGCGGTGCATCGCACAAACTTGCATATCTATGCAAGCATCATCAGCCCGGACTCCAAGGTGCTCGCCTCCGCATCCACTCTGGAAGCTGAAGTGCGCAAAGAGCTGGCTGGTCAAACCGGTAAAGGCGGCAATACGAACGCTGCAGCACTGGTCGGCAAGCGTGTCGCTGAAAAAGCGCTCAAGGCAGGCATTGCTGAAGTGGCTTTCGACCGCTCTGGTTTCCGTTATCACGGCCGTGTCAAGGCAGTCGCTGAAGCAGCGCGCGAAGCCGGTCTGAAGTTCTAAGGAAGAATCGTCATGGCAAAAATGCAATCCAAGGTGCAAAGCGACAAGCCAGATGATGGCATGCGCGAAAAGATGATCGCGGTTAACCGCGTGACCAAAGTGGTCAAAGGCGGCCGGATCATGGGCTTTGCTGCGCTGGCTGTAGTCGGTGATGGCGATGGTCGTATCGGTATGGGCAAAGGCAAATCCAAGGAAGTGCCGGTTGCCGTACAAAAAGCAATGGAAGAAGCGCGCCGCAAGATGGTCAAGGTAACCCTGAAAAATGGAACCTTGCAACACACCATCACTGGCAAGCATGGGGCTTCCTCGGTTTTGATTAATCCTGCAAAAGACGGTACCGGTGTTATCGCCGGCGGCCCGATGCGCGCGATTTTTGAAGTGATGGGTGTGACCAACGTTGTTGCAAAGTCCTATGGTTCTACCAATCCATATAACTTGGTTCGTGCCACGCTCAACGGCTTGTCCAAAATGAATACTCCTTCCGAGATTGCTGCAAAGCGTGGAAAGAGCGTGGAAGAAATCCTGGGATAAGGTGCTTTAAATGGCAAACACAGTCAAAGTTAAATTGGTCAAGGGCCTGATCGGCACGCGTGAGTCGCATCGCGCAACGGTTCGCGGTTTGGGACTGCGCCGCGTTAACTCCGTCTCGGAGTTGCAGGATACGCCTGCCGTACGGGGCATGATCAACAAGGTTTCCTATCTGGTTAAGGTTGTTTCGTAAGCCGCAAGGCCTGCGATTGGAGCAAATCATGGAATTGAATACTATTCAGCCGGCAGAAGGCGCGAAACATTATAAGCGTCGCGTTGGTCGCGGAATCGGTTCGGGCCTGGGCAAAACTGCCGGTCGCGGACATAAAGGCCAAAAGTCACGTGCTGGCGGATTTCACAAGGTCGGCTTCGAAGGCGGTCAAATGCCTTTGCAGCGCCGCTTGCCTAAGCGTGGATTCAAGTCGCTAGCGACACCGTATAAGGCGGAAGTTCGTTTGTCCGATCTGGAGAAATTGCCTGTTGCCGAGATTGATGCGCTGGCGCTGAAACAAGCCGGTGTTATTTCGGAGATGGCCCGTAACATTCGTGTTATCGCGTCTGGCAACCTGACGAAGAAAGTCACCCTGAAGGGATTGGCCGTAACCAAAGGTGCCAAAGCTGCTATCGAAGCCGCCGGCGGTTCCGTCGCTTGATTCGCTGTCGAATTGTTTGAGGTATTAATTGGCAACAGCTGCTCCACAACTCGCTAAAGGCTCTGCAAGCGGCTTCCCTTGGGGCCGCTTGTGGTTCTTGTTGGCAGCGCTCGTCGTTTATCGGATCGGTGCGCATATCCCTGTGCCCGGTATTGATCCGCAGCAGCTTGCACAGTTGTTTAAACAAAATCAGGGCGGCATCCTGGGTATGTTCAACATGTTTTCCGGAGGCGCGCTGTCACGTTTTACGGTGTTTGCGCTGGGAATCATGCCGTACATTTCGGCATCGATCATCATGCAGTTGATGTCGGTTGTATCGCCGCAGCTGGAAGCACTTAAAAAAGAGGGCGAAGCCGGCCGGAGGAAAATTACGCAGTACACTCGCTACGGCACTCTGGTTCTGGCCACGTTCCAGGCCTTGGGTATCGCAGTGGCGCTAGAATCGCAGCCCGGCCTGGTAATCGATCCTGGTTTGGCATTTCGGTTTACGACGGTAGTTACCCTGGTCACAGGTACGATGTTCTTGATGTGGCTCGGCGAGCAAATAACCGAGCGCGGACTGGGCAACGGCATCTCAATCATCATCTTTGCCGGAATTGCGGCGGGATTGCCTAGCGCAATTGGTGGATTGCTCGAGCTTGTACGTACCGGATCGATGAGTGCGCTGGCAGCGATTGTAATTTGTGTGATTGTGGCCGCTGTGACCTTCTTGGTCGTGTTCATCGAGCGTGGTCAGCGCAAGATTCTCGTGAACTATGCGAAGCGTCAGGTCGGAAACAAGATTTATGGCGGACAGAGCAGCCATTTGCCGCTGAAGCTGAATATGGCAGGTGTGATTCCTCCGATCTTCGCATCGTCGATCATTTTGTTTCCGGCGACGATTACGAGCTGGTTCACGTCGGGTGATACGACCAATTCTTTCATTCGTTTCTTGAAGGATTTGGCCGCTTCCCTCGCACCGGGAGAGCCGATTCATGCATTGTTGTACGCGGCTGCGATTATATTTTTCTGCTTTTTCTACACTGCGTTGGTATTCAATAGTAGAGAAACCGCAGAAAACTTGAAGAAGAGTGGAGCCTTCGTTCCGGGGATTCGGCCTGGTGATCAAACCGCTCGTTACATCGACAAGATTTTGATGCGATTGACGTTAGCTGGCGCAGTCTACATTACCTTGGTATGTCTGCTGCCGGAATTCCTTATCGCTCGCTGGAAAGTGCCATTCTATTTTGGCGGCACATCCTTGCTGATTATTGTAGTGGTAACCATGGATTTCATGGCGCAGGTTCAAAACTACGTCATGTCACAGCAATACGAATCGCTCCTTCGTAAAGCTAATTTCAAGGGTGGAATTCCCTCACGTTAAAGCGCGGGAGAACAAGCTAAGCGCATGGCAAAAGACGACGTTATCCAAATGCAGGGCGAGATTCTCGAGAATCTCCCGAATGCGACTTTTAGGGTCAAGTTGGAAAATGGGCATGTGGTACTGGGACATATTTCCGGAAAAATGCGCATGAATTACATTCGCATCCTTCCCGGGGATAAAGTAACGGTAGAATTGACGCCTTACGATTTAAGCCGTGCACGTATCGTGTTCCGGACAAAGTAAAACATATAGCAACCAAGAACTGGAAGAAAGAGGGCAAAAATGAAGGTGCTCGCATCAGTCAAGCGGATCTGCCGCAACTGCAAGATCATCAAGCGCAAGGGCGTTGTTCGTGTCATCTGCACGGAACCGCGTCACAAGCAGCGCCAGGGTTAATTAGGTTATTGATCGAGGAATAACGAATGGCACGTATTGCAGGGGTAAATATCCCCAACCATCAACACACCGTCATCGGCCTGACCGCTATTTTCGGTATCGGCCGTCCAACCGCAAAAGCGATTTGCGAAAAGACGGGCGTCGCGACCGATAAGAAGGTCAAGGATCTGGACGATAACGAGCTGGAAAAGCTGCGCGACGAGATCGGCAAGTTCGTCGTCGAAGGCGATTTGCGTCGTGAAGTTTCCATCAACATTAAGCGTCTGATGGATCTCGGCTCCTATCGCGGCTTGCGTCATCGCAAGGGATTGCCTGTTCGCGGCCAGCGTACGCGTACCAACGCACGCACCCGCAAAGGTCCGCGCAAAGCAGCGCAGGCACTGAAGAAATAAGTTGAACTGATTCTCATCCAGTGAATGAGTCGTTGGATTCAAGGAAATAATTATGGCAAAAGCCCCAAATAACGCTGCAGCCGCACGCGTTCGCAAGAAAGTTAAAAAGAACGTTGCCGAAGGCGTCGCGCACGTGCACGCTTCGTTCAACAACACAATCATCACGATTACCGACCGCCAGGGCAATGCGCTCTCATGGGCAACATCGGGCGGTGCCGGCTTTAAAGGCTCCCGTAAGTCGACGCCGTTTGCCGCGCAGGTTGCTGCAGAAGCAGCGGGCAAAGTCGCCATCGAATACGGTATCAAGAATCTGGAAGTGCGTATCAAGGGTCCGGGCCCGGGCCGCGAATCCGCTGTTCGTGCACTGAACAACCTTGGTATCAAGATTACGCAGATTCAGGACGTTACGCCTATTCCGCACAACGGCTGCCGTCCACCTAAACGTCGTCGCATCTAATCTTGCCGGTATTGGCGGCTTCTTGGTCGCTTAAATCCGGAAAACAGGATTAAGTTGTATTTGCCCGCCAAAGCTCTTGGCGGGTTTTGTTCTTAAGACCACCGTCTGAACGCAAGCGGTTCAGACTAGCGCTTATTAAAATGCAGGTTTGCATTTTATTCGGAGCGTCATAAACACATAAGGAAATCATCGTGGCACGTTATATTGGACCAAAAGCAAAACTATCCCGCCGTGAAGGCACCGATTTATTCCTGAAGAGCGCGCGCCGCTCTTTGGACTCCAAATGCAAGCTCGATTCCAAGCCGGGTCAGCACGGCCGCACGTCCGGTGCACGTACCTCGGACTACGGCAACCAGTTGCGCGAGAAGCAAAAAGTCAAGCGCATGTACGGAGTCCTGGAGCGCCAGTTCCGCCGCTATTTCGCCGAAGCCGATCGTCGCAAGGGCAATACCGGTGAGACTCTGCTGCAGTTGCTCGAAGCTCGCCTGGACAATGTCGCATATCGCATGGGTTTTGGTTCTACCCGCGCTGAAGCACGCCAGTTGGTTTCGCATAAGGCGTTCACCGTCAATGGCAATGTGGTCAACATCGCTTCTTACCAGGTAAAAGCAGGCGACGTCGTTGCCGTGCGTGAAAAGGCCAAGAAGCAGGCACGCATTGTCGAAGCGCTGTCGCTGGCAGAACAAATCGGCATGCCGTCATGGGTTGCCGTCGATGCCAAGAAAATGGAAGGTACTTTCAAATCCGTTCCGGACCGCAGCGAAATTGCCAACGACGTGAACGAATCGCTGATCGTCGAATTGTATTCCCGTTAATCGGTAAAACCGCCCGGTCCGTTTGGCCGGGCATTCTTTTAAGTAATGCCATCAGCCTTATCGGTGTAACGAGCCGAGGGTATTGAAAAGGACATTCCATGCAAAACAGTCTGTTGAAACCCCGTATTATTGAAGTCGAAGCGCTTGGAGCTGGTAACGCCAAGGTCGTAATGGAGCCGTTCGAGCGCGGCTACGGCCACACGCTCGGCAATGCCTTGCGTCGCGTATTGCTGTCCTCCATGACCGGTTATGCACCGACTGAAGTTACCATCGCGGGTGTGGTGCACGAATATTCCTCCCTGGACGGTGTGCAGGAGGACGTAGTCGACATGTTGCTGAACCTGAAAGGTGTCGTGTTCAAGCTGCACAATCGCGACGAAGTCACGCTGACGCTGAGAAAAGAAGGCGAAGGCGCAGTATTGGCATCCGATATCGATTTGCCGCATGACGTCGAGTTGGTTAACCCTGACCATGTCATCGCTCATCTGACCGCGGGCGGCAAACTGGACATGCAGATCAAGGTCGAGAAGGGCCGCGGCTACGTGCCAGGCAACGTGCGTCGTTTGTCCGAAGATGCCAACAAGACCATCGGCCGTATCATTCTTGATGCATCCTTCTCTCCGGTACGTCGCGTTTCGTACGCTGTCGAGTCCGCGCGCGTCGAGCAGCGTACCGACCTGGACAAACTGGTCATCAATATTGAAACCAACGGAGTGATTTCTCCGGAAGAGGCGATTCGCCAGTCGGCACGCGTGCTGGTTGATCAATTGAATGTCTTTGCCGCCTTGGAAGGCACCGAGGCCGCCGCGGAAGCACCGTCGCGTGCGCCGGCAGTTGATCCTATCCTTCTGCGCCCGGTAGACGACCTGGAGTTGACGGTTCGTTCCGCGAACTGCCTGAAAGCTGAAAACATCTACTACATTGGCGATTTGATCCAGCGCAGCGAAAACGAGCTGCTCAAGACGCCTAACCTGGGCCGTAAGTCGCTCAACGAAATCAAGGAAGTCCTGGCATCTCGCGGTTTGACTTTGGGCATGAAGCTGGAAAACTGGCCGCCAGCAGGCTTGGACAAGTAATTGCACTACAATCGGGGCGGCTCATTGTGAGTTGCTCTGAATATTTTGTTATTTTATTCACCGGCCCGCGTCTGCAGAAGGCGATAGAAGAGCTGGATTCAAACTTAAGAAAGGTAATATCATGCGCCATCGTCACGGCCTACGTAAGCTAAATCGTACCTCTTCGCATCGCCTCGCGATGCTCCGCAACATGACTGTTTCCCTGTTGCGCCACGAAGCAATCAAAACCACTCTTCCAAAGGCGAAAGAATTGCGCCGCGTTGTTGAGCCGATGCTGACCCTGGGCAAAACCGATACCGTCGCCAACAAGCGTCTTGCATTCAATCGCCTGCG
This sequence comes from Keguizhuia sedimenti, assembly GCA_030715135.1. GTDB lineage: Bacteria > Pseudomonadota > Gammaproteobacteria > Burkholderiales > Burkholderiaceae_D > Keguizhuia > Keguizhuia sedimenti. Next base: position 91,878 of record JAUYVH010000006.1, read on the forward strand.
TGACCGCGAAATCGTCGGCAAGCTGTTCTCCGAACTCGGTCCTCGCTATGCTGCCCGCAACGGCGGTTATATCCGTATCCTGAAAATGGGTTTCCGAGTCGGCGACAATGCGCCGATGGCATTTGTGGAATTGGTTGACCGTCCTGAAATCACCGAAGCTGTTGAAGACAACAGCGCTGATTAAGCGATTCGGATGAAGCGTCCCATCAAAAGCCAGGCAATGCCTGGCTTTTGTTTTTCGGGTACGCTAATCGTGCAACAATAACTTGTTTAGGTTACTTCTCCCGTTCTTATGTCCGATCCTGGAATTCTGTCGGTAAGCCATTTGCGAAAAAGCTTTGGCGGCAACGCGCCATCGAACCTCGTCATCGATAATTTGAGTTTCGCTTTGCGGCGCGGCGAATGTTATGGTCTTCTGGGACCGAACGGCGCAGGCAAAACGACTACCTTGCGGCTCTGTCTGGGCCTGACTGCGCCGGACAGCGGCAATATTACCCTCGTAGGACGGCCGATTCCGCAGGAGGCGCGTGCCGCTCGTCTGAAGGTCGGTGTAGTACCTCAGGGCGACAATCTCGATCCGGATTTCACGGTTTCCGAAAATCTGCTGGTTTTTGGCCGCTATTTCGGGATTCCTGATGAACAGATTCTGCAAAGGATTCCGAGCCTGCTGGAATTCTCGAACCTGACTGCGAAAAAAAACGCGCGCATTGCCGAGCTTTCGGGTGGCATGAAACGCAGGTTGACTTTGGCGCGCGCCCTGGTGAACGATCCCGATCTTATTTTCATGGACGAACCGACAACAGGACTCGACCCGCAAGCCCGGCATATGATCTGGGAGCGCCTGAAGACGCTACTTTCCCAAGGGAAGACGATTTTCCTGACAACACATTTCATGGATGAAGCCGAGCGTCTTTGCAACCGTCTCGCGGTGATCGACCATGGGAAAATGATTGCCGAAGGCCCACCGCGCGCCTTGATTGCGCAGCACATTGAATCCGAAGTGGTGGAAGTGTATGGAGACGGGGCGGTTGAATGGGGCAGCGGGGAAGGCCGCAGCAAATCGGCGCGCATTGAAATCAGCGGGGAAACCGTGTTTTGCTATACCAACGACGCGCAACCGCTTCTGGAAAGCCTGTCGGCCGTTCAGAGCGTACGCTACATTCATCGTCCGGCGAACCTGGAAGACCTCTTCCTTAAGCTGACCGGACGAGAGATGAGGGACTGAGATGCAGATGTCGACTTATGGACTGCCTCAATTTTCGATGCGGTTCGTGCCGATTTGGCGGCGCAATTTCCTCGTCTGGAAAAAGCTGGCGCCGGCAAGCATATTGGGAAATATTGCCGACCCATTGATTACCTTGATCGCTTTCGGCTACGGGCTTGGGAGTCTGCTGCAGCATGTCGACGGCATCCCGTACATACATTACCTTGCCTCCGGATCGATCTGCATGTCGATCATGATGGCCTCTTCGTTCGAAGCGCTCTATTCCGCTTTCTCGCGCATGCATGTACAGAGAACATGGGACGCACTGTTGAATGCACCCTTGGGCCTGGACGATATTGTCCTGGCCGAGATGCTGTGGGCCGCCACCAAGTCGATGTTTTCAGGCATCGCTATTCTGGGCGTGATGTTTTTTCTCGGCATAGGCCTGCATCCCCATACTTTGCTGGTGCTGCCGATCCTGTTTCTCATCGGAGCTACCTTTGCATCGCTCGGACTGGTAATGAACGCGGTTGCCAAAGGATACGATTTTTTTACTTATTATTTCACCTTGCTGTTGACGCCGATGATGTTCTTGTCGGGAGTTTATTTCCCGACACGGCAGTTGCCGGATTGGCTGCAAGTCGTCTCGGATTTGTTGCCGCTGACGGCAGCGGTACACCTCGTGCGGCCGTTGATATTGGGAAAATGGCCAGCCGCGCCTATGACGGACCTGGTTATTTTGGCGGTGTACTGCGTCATCGGCTTTTATGTTGCAACGATATTAACGCGCCGGCGGTTACTGAAATAGAAACGAGGAGCTGACATGGCCCACATTACCCAGCCGATTATGGCTTTGACGAACGTACCGGACATGGACACGGCACGCGCGATCGCGCGCCGGCTGGTAGAAAATCGCGTGGCTGCCTGCGTGAATTGCCTGCCGCAGGTAAATTCCATTTATCGCTGGCAAAATACCGTGGAGGAAGCATCCGAAATAACGCTTTTGATAAAAACGACACATAGGCGCTATTCGGAAATGGAGGCAATGATCAAGGAAATGCACCCCTACGAATTGCCGGAAATCGTTGCACTTGCAATTGCTGAAGGGTTACCCGCATATCTGAAATGGATCGAGCAGGAAACGCAAACGGATGAAACGATTTAATCTCCCCAGAATACTGCCGGAAGTGGTTCGTGCACTTTTATGGGTTGTGCTCGCTTCGGCGCTTGCGGTCGCGCTGACACCGGGCAAGGCCATTGCGGCGGATGAATTCCTTCCGCCCGAGGAAGCCTTTCGCTTTTCCGCCAGCATGCCTGACGCGAATACCGTCGAAGTCAGGTTTGCAATCGCGGATGGTTATTACATGTATCGTGAGCGCTTCGCATTCCGTACTGAAGGCGCCAAACTCGGTGAAGCGGTCTTTCCGCAGGGAGTAGTCAAGTACGATGAAACATTTCAAAAGGATGTGGAAACTTATAAAAAACAGGTCTCCATCAGGTTGCCAGTCGAGGTGCAAGGCCAATTTACACTGGCGGTAACCAGTCAGGGGTGCTCCGATAAGGGATTGTGCTATCCGCCGATGGAATCAAAAGTGCAGTTGCCATTCACCGGCAAGCAAGGTCTGCTGGGGGCGATCTCCGCAATTCCGCAGGCCTTGTCCAGTGCCTCCGGTTCCGGCAATGTCTCCTTGCCTGCCCAGAACAGCAAGACCAGCGCCGCCAATGAACAGCCTGATGTGTTCCCGGATTCGGAAATGGGGCGAATTGAAGCATCCCTGCAGGGAAGAAATCTGTCGGTGATCCTGCCCTTGTTTCTGCTGCTGGGTTTGGGCTTGTCGTTCACGCCTTGCGTCTTGCCTATGGTGCCAATCCTGTCTTCAATCATCGTGGGTGAAGGCGGACAACTTCGACGCAGCCGCGGCTTCATGCTATCCGTTGCCTATTCGCTTGGGATGGCCCTGGTTTATACAGCGCTGGGTGTCGCTGCCGGATTGGCAGGCGAAGGACTTGGCGCGCAATTACAGAATCCCTGGGCACTCAGCACGTTTGCCTTGCTCATGGTGATCCTGTCGCTGTCCATGTTCGGTGTCTACCAATTGCAGGTGCCGGCTGCGCTACAGGCAAAACTCATGCAGGTTTCCAGCAAGCAGGCGAACGGTAAGCTGTTCGGCGTTTTTTTGATGGGAGCAATCTCTGCGCTGATAGTCGGCCCATGCGTGGCTGCGCCCTTGGCGGGTATCCTGGTCTACATCGGCCAGACTAAGGATGTAGTGATTGGCGGATCCGCATTATTTGCGATGGCAATCGGCATGAGCGTTCCATTACTGCTGGTTGGAGTTTCCGCCGGTACACTGCTGCCACGTACTGGCGCATGGATGGAACTGGTCAAGCGCTTTTTCGGCGTGCTGCTTCTGGCCGTGGCTTTATGGATGATTTCGCCGGTTGTTCCCGCAGCAGTGTACATGTTGGGATGGGCATTGATCGGCATTGGATACGGCATGCATTTGCTGTGGATGAAGCGGGCCGGATGGCTGGCAAAAGCCTTTGGCGTCTTTTTTGTAATATTGGGTGCGATACAGTTGATTGGTCTTGCCAGCGGCGGGCGCGATGCATTTGCACCTCTAGCCCACTTGCGCTCCGTTCCCGAGCAGCACGTCGTATTTGAGCGGATCAAATCAGAAAAAGACTTGGAAGCTGCGCTCGCAAAGGCAAAGGGCAAAATAATCATGCTGGACTTTTATGCAGACTGGTGCGTGTCCTGCAAGGAGATGGAAAAATTTACGTTTTCCGATTCCCGCGTGCGCGCATATTTTGACGAAATGCAACTCTTGCAAATCGATGTCACTGCCAACAACGAAGACGACAAGGCCATGCTAAAACGTTTCAATTTATTTGGCCCGCCCGGCATTATTTTCTTTAATCAGGATGGTCAAGAGCTTCGGTCCGCTCGCGTGATCGGCTATCAGAACGCCGAAAAATTTTTAGTTACGCTCAAGCAGGTGACACAACCTTGATCGGGTCATTCCCGGATTATTCATAGCAAAAGATAATTTGCATAATCGTTAATAATCGTTGAATGCGCCCGTGGCTTTCCGCTATAGTAGTGTTTTGTGCAAACTGCAACTTAAGGAGAAGGTCATGACCTTACGCTTGGGCGACACTGCGCCGGATTTTGAGCAAGATTCTTCGATCGGCAAAATTAAATTTCATGAATGGGCAGGAGACTCCTGGGTAGTGCTGTTTTCGCATCCAGCTGACTTTACGCCTGTATGCACGACGGAGCTCGGTCTGACGGCAAAGCTGAAAGGCGAGTTCGACAAGCGCAATGTGAAAGCGATTGCCTTGTCGGTCGATCCGGCAGACAAGCACAATGAGTGGATCAAGGATATCGAGGAAACCCAAAAAACCGTAGTGGGTTTTCCCATCATTGCTGACGTCGACAAGAAAGTCTCGGGCCTGTACGACATGATTCACCCCAATCAATCTGAAACCGCCACGGTGCGTTCCTTGTTCGTCATTGACCCGAAAAAGAAAGTGCGCCTGATCATCACTTATCCGATGAGCACGGGCCGGAATTTCGATGAGGTCTTGCGGGTTATTGATGCTTTGCAATTAACCGATGGTTATACCGTTGCAACGCCGGGCAACTGGCGTGACGGCGACGACGTGATCATTCCTCTCAGCGTGCAGGATGAGGCAGTCATCAAACAGAAGTACCCCAAGGGTTATACGTCGCCGCGTCCGTATCTGCGGATTACGCCGCAGCCGAATAAGTAAAATAAGTAAATGAAAAAGCCCATCTTCGGACGGGCTTTTTGTTGAGGTATGGCGTGATAATGGCCGCAAGTGCGCCACGGGCATTATTCGCTAGTTATGCGTGCTGCTTGAGAAGGCGGGCGATATCTCGTGCGAAATAAGTCAACACGCCATCGGCTCCGGCACGCTTGAATGCCATCATGGCTTCCATCATCGCCTTGTCATGATCGAGCCAGCCATTCTTGGCCGCCGCTTTTAACATTGCATATTCGCCGCTGACTTGATAGGCGAACGTCGGCATCTTGAATTCGTCCTTGACCCGCCTGACTACGTCCAGATACGGCATGCCGGGTTTGACCATGACCATATCCGCACCTTCGCCGATATCGAGTGCGACCTCGCGCAAGGCTTCGTCGCTGTTTGCCGGATCCATCTGGTAGGTGTTCTTGTTGCCTTTGCCGAGGTTGGCCGATGAGCCCACCGCATCGCGGAACGGACCATAGAATGCCGATGCGTATTTGGCCGAATAAGCCATGATGCGCGTATGAATATGGCGTTGCGCTTCCAGGGCATTGCGGATGAGCCCGATCCTTCCGTCCATCATGTCCGACGGCGCAACGATATCGACACCTGCTTCGGCATGGACTAATGCTTGCCGGACGAGAATGGCGGACGTTTCATCGTTCAACACATAACCTTCGTTGTCGATCACTCCATCCTGCCCATGGCTGGTATAAGGATCGAGCGCAATGTCAGTCATAATGCCCAGTTCCGGGAAGCGCTGTTTTAATTCACGCACAGCGCGCGGAACCAGACCTTTTTCGTTCAAGGCTTCATGGCCGTCGAGTGATTTCAAGCCAGGGTTAATTACCGGAAACAAGGCTAATACAGGAATTCCCAAGGCCACGCATTCTTCGGCAACGGCAAGGAGCAAATCAATGGATAAGCGTTCCACGCCGGGCATGGAGGCGACTTTCTCGCATTGATTTTCTCCTTCCAGCAGGAATACCGGATAAATCAGATCGGATGGAGTTATATTGTTTTCGCGCATGAGCCTGCGTGAAAACACATCCTTGCGCATTCTACGCATGCGCATGGAGGGGAACTGAGTTGAATTTTTCATAAGCTTTGCTATCGGTTACAGATACATACAAAAATATGCGCCAGATTCCTGAAATATGAAACTTTTCTTAGCCGATCGTCTCAGAGACTGTAGGTGATTTAGTCACCTCCCGCTTCTCCTCCCTGAGCGGGGCCTGCCGTGCTTACGGTAAGGCATTACTGCCCTGGAGATACTCCCCTTTCTCCAGGGTTTTTTTATGCCCGGAATTATCCATTTTGCAATGGCTTTTCCTGAGGCGGATTGCCGGTTTCCGTTTCATCGGTCTTGTCATAATCGGCTAAGCCCAACAGTTCCAGAATGCGGTCGTTCGCCTCTTCAATGCCGGTACGCTTGAGTGCCGAAAAAAGCTGCACCGTAAATGGAAACGGATTGCCCTTTTCATCAACATAACTGCCAAGTAATGTACGTGCAAGGCGCAAGGTATCGCTTGCCTCGCTCCGGTTCAATTTGTCTGCTTTGGTCAGCAGACAATGGATCGGTTTGCCGGTTGGGGCAAACCATTCCAGCATCTGGATATCCAGTTCGGTAAATGGACGGCGCGAATCCACGACCAATACCAAACCAGCCAGTTGCTGGCGTTGCTGAACGTAGTCGCTTAACAAGTGTTGCCAATGCAGCTTTGCCGAGCCGGATACTTCGGCATAGCCATAGCCCGGCAGATCTACGAGCATGCCGCGGATTTCCTCCACTCTGGCCTCATCCTTGCGATGCTGGCCGACATGGGCGCCGCCGAGGGAGAAAAAGTTAATGTGTTGAGTGCGGCCGGGCGTTTTTGACGCAAAGGCCAATTTTTTCTGGTTACAAAGCAGATTGATTGCAGTCGATTTACCGGCATTGGAGCGGCCGGCAAATGCAACCTCTGGGACTTGAGTATGAGGCAAGTCTTTCAGATGGTTTGCTGTGGTAAAAAAGCGGGCTTGCCAAAGAATGGACATGAAAGGATAGAAAAGTTGGCAAAGGAGCGAAAATGCTGGAAAGCTATTGTACAATACGGGGTTGTTTGAAGTGGCATTACCGCGCTTGGCTCAGCCAACCATTATAAAAAAATCGATCCGCCGCCAGAAGTGCAGGAAAAAGGGCAGAATTTTAATATCAAGTCTCAGGGTGTCTGAATGAATCGTGCGTTCTTACCAGTCGTAAAATCCATGTTCGCCGCATTGCTGGCGATTTCGTCGCTCACCGTTTCTGCGGCAGAGCAAAAAGCTGCGAAAGCCGATCCGGCAAAGGGCGAGGCGATCTATACCAATGGCGATGCGGCACGCAATATCATTGCCTGTGCTTCCTGCCACGGCGCCGCAGGTAATTCGACGATTGTCCAGAACCCCAAGCTATCGGCACAACACGAAGCCTATATTTATAAGCAATTGATGGATTTTAGAACGCCTGAGCGCAACAATGCCATCATGACGCCGATTTCCAAGGCATTGACTGAAGACGATATGAAAAATATCGCGGCCTACTTGAATAACCAGCAAGCGAAACCCGGCGCAGCCAAAAATAAGGATACGGTTGAGCTTGGCAAGAATATTTACCGTGCGGGTATCGCTGAAAAGAATGTTCCTGCCTGTGCCGGATGCCATAGCCCGAATGGAGCAGGCATCCCTGCTCAGTTTGCCCGCCTGGCAGGCCAGCATCAGGAATATACGGCTGCGCAGTTGACGAACTTCCGTGGCGGTGCCCGTAAGAACAGTGCGCAAATGACAACGATTGCCAAGCGCCTGTCGGACGATGAAATCAAGGCGGTTTCTGATTACATCGCAGGACTGAAATAAAGAACAATACAGTGAATAGAGATTGAAGGAAGGGGGTGGCCAAGGCCGCCCCTTTTGTTTTTTTGAGCTAGAGATTGATAAAAGCACATCCCGGGATATGAACCTGAATACTGCTGGACTTGCACCAAAATCCAATCGGCGATGGCTGACCGCTGCAGCGGAATTGTTTTCCTCGATGCGTTTTGCCATCAGCCTTTTAACGCTGCTGTCGATTGCATCAATTATCGGAACCGTGCTTAAGCAGAACGAGCCGATGACCAATTATGTCAACCAGTTCGGCCCGTTCTGGTTTGAAGTGTTCGACAAGCTTAGTCTTTATGCAGTGTATTCCGCATGGTGGTTCCTGCTGATCCTGGCATTTCTTGTGCTGTCCACCTCGCTTTGCATTACACGCAATGCTCCCAAGATGATCAAGGACATGCGCAGCTGGCGGGAAAACGTGCGGGAACAGTCGCTGCGCAACTTTCATCACCGTGTCGAATGGGTTGCATCGCAGCCGCGCACGGCAATGGCACAAAACCTGGCTGCGCAAATCCAAGCGAATGGCTACAAGGTGAAAGTCATTGAAAAGGGTGAGGCATCTTTAATCGCCGCCAAGCAGGGTGCTGCCAATAAATGGGGCTACATTTTTGCCCATAGCGCTATTGTCATCATTTGTATCGGCGGCTTGCTGGATTCGGATTTGCCAATTCGCCTGCAGCAATGGGCCTATGGCAAAACGCCATTCGTCGGCAATGGCATCATCGCCCAAATTCCCGAGCAGCACCGCCTGGGCCTCGGCAATCCAACCTTTCGCGGCAACACCCTGATTCCTGAAGGGGCAAGCAGCAATACTGCGATCATTCCGCGGCAAAACGGCGTGCTGATTCAGGAGCTGCCATTCACGCTTAAGCTGAATAAATTCATTATCGAATATTATTCAACCGGTATGCCCAAGCTGTTCGCCAGTGAAGTTGTGGTAACTGATCATGCAAGCGGCAAGCAGTTTCCAGCCGTGATCAAGGTGAACCAGCCATTAATTTACAAAGGTCTGGCAGTCTACCAATCCAGTTTCGAGGATGGCGGCAGTAAACTGAAACTTGACGCGTATGCCATGAAAGGTGGCAAGGCCGCGCCTTTTTCATTGGCTGGCGAAGTCGGCGGCTCGACTCCTCTGAAGAATGCAAACGGTGATGAACTTACCATTGAATGGTCCGGCTTTCGGCCGTTCAACGTCGAAAACATGGCCCAGGCTGGAACGGATGCACGCGCGGTCAATCTTGAAAAGCCCTTGAACAAGCAATTGATGGAGGGACTCAACCGGCAGCTCGGATCGGCCGCAAAAAGCGACAGCACCAAAGATCTCAAAAACGTCGGGCCCAGCGTGCAATACAAGTTGCGCGACAAGACTGGCCAAGCACGCGAATACCACAATTACATGCTGCCCGTCATGGCGGATGGCGCCAATGTATTCCTGACCGGCATGCGTGAATCGCCTTCCGAACCGTTCCGTTATTTGCGCATTCCGGCCGACGAAAACAATTCGGTAGAGGAATGGATGCGCATACGTTCTGCGATCATGAATCCGGAACTGCGCGAAGAAGCGGCGCGCCGTTATGCGCAGCGTGCATTCGCGGCAACGTCGCAGAATGAAGCATTGCGCGCGCAATTGCAGCAATCCGCGCTGAAGGGCTTGTCTATTTTCGCAGGCAATGAAAATGAGGCCGGCTTTGTCGCCGTTTCGCGTTTCCTGGAGAAACTGCCTCCGGCCGAGCAAGAGAACGCTGCCGATATTTTCATCAAGATACTTAACGGCAGCCTGTGGGATTTGTGGCAGGCGGCACGGGAACGCGATGGCTTGAAGGCGCTTAACCCGGATGAAAAAAATACCAGATTCCTGCAAACTTCGATCAATGCGGTTGCCGATGCGTTTTTCTATGGGGCACCGGTCTACCTGCAACTGAAGGAATTCGAGGAAGTCAAAGCTTCTGTGTTGCAGGTAACGCGCTCGCCCGGGAAAAATATTGTCTACTTTGGCTGCTTGCTGCTGGTACTGGGCATTTTCGCCATGTTTTACATACGCGAACGGCGTTTGTGGATTTGGGTAAAATCCGATGGTGAGAACAGTTCACATGCGCTCATGGCCCTGAGTACACAGCGCAAGACATTGGATTTTGAAAAGGAATTCGAGGCGCTGAAGGCACAGTTGTCGGGTGCCGCGCAACCGGACAGCAATGTCGCTGCCCATGAGCAAGTAAAGAAATAGTCCAGGCCTGCGACCCAGGACAGTGATGGAGAATGCAATGGAATTGACCCAAAAACAAGCCCAGGTGTTTACGCAGCCTGAAGGCTTTTTCAAACGCCTAAGTCCGGTCGACTGGATATACGGAGTCGCCCTGTTGATCGCGGCATTCTTTGCGTTGAGCCGTTACGGCGCGCACATGGATATCTATGAAGAAGCCATCTTGATTCTGAGCGCGCCGACCTTCGCGTGGCTTGGCTGGTACTGGAAGCCGATGCGCTGGTTCGTGGCCTTGCTGGCTGTTCTTGCGCTGTCGGCCATTGCGCTGTACGGCGGCGTCAGCGAAATGGCGGAGCAGAAATTTCTATTGAAGTATTTGCTCTCAAGCCAGTCGGCGATCCTGTGGATGAGCACCATGTTTTATTTGTCCACCCTGTTTTACTGGGGCGGATTGATTACTAGGTCCGATTTCGGCGGTGCGGTGGGCAGCAAACTGTGCTGGGCTGGTGCAGTTTTCGGGTTTGTCGGCATGCTGGTGCGCTGGTACGAGTCCTATCTGCTCGGCCCGGATATCGGACATATTCCGGTATCGAACCTGTATGAAGTGTTCATCCTGTTCTGCATGATCACGGCCTTGTTTTACCTGTACTACGAGCAACACTATGCGACCCGCCAGCTTGGGCCGTTTGTCATGCTGATCATCTCGGCTGCAGTCGGATTTTTGCTGTGGTACATGATCAGCCGCGACGCAGCAGCAATCCAGCCGCTGGTGCCTGCATTGCAAAGCTGGTGGATGAAGATCCACGTGCCGGCCAACTTCATCGGCTACGGCACATTTGCACTGGCGGCGATGGTTGCCGTTGCTTATCTGCTGAAGGTGCGTGGCGTGTTTGTTGATCGCCTGCCCGCGCTTGAGGTGCTGGATGACATTATGTACAAAGCCATTGCCGTCGGTTTTGCTTTCTTTACGATTGCCACCATCCTCGGAGCATTATGGGCAGCGGAAGCATGGGGCGGCTACTGGTCATGGGATCCGAAGGAAACATGGGCATTGATCGTCTGGCTGAATTATGCAGCCTGGCTGCATATGCGCTTGATGAAGGGGCTGCGCGGGCAAGTTGCCGCCTGGTGGGCCTTGGTTGGGTTGCTGGTAACCACCTTTGCTTTCCTGGGAGTGAACATGTTCTTGTCGGGATTGCATTCCTATGGCGAGCTCTAAATAGCGCAATACAATAAATAAAGCGCATTGCATTTTGTATTTGGGTCGGCAAGACTTTAAACGAGCCGATTAGCGCAATATCCGGTGCGAGGATGCCATGCTGATTAAACGTCGTGCCAATGGAGTAGATAGCCCCTTGGCGTCGGAAATTACGCCGCATGAAATTTTTGAATCGAGACGGAAATTCATCCAGCAACTCGCCGTTGGTTCGATTGCCGGCCCTGCCTTGCTGGAGATGTCCTCCCGTGAGGCATTTGCGCAAACGCCTGTCACACAAAAACTCGCCGCGCAGCCCAATACTCTTTATCGTCTAACCGATAAATTTACGTCGTATAAAGATGCAACGACGTATAACAATTTCTATGAATTCGGCACCGATAAAGCAGACCCGGCCAGATATGCGGGTACGCTTAAAACGCGGCCCTGGACCATCGCGGTCGAAGGCGAGGTCAACAAGCCGATGACCCTGGATATCGATAGCCTGCTCAAGCTGGCGCCTTTGGAGGAGCGTATTTATCGTTTGCGCTGTGTGGAAGGGTGGTCGATGGTGATTCCGTGGATCGGTTATTCTTTATCCGCGCTGATCAAAAAAGTCGAGCCCAATGGAAATGCCAAGTATGTCGAATTTGTCTCGCTCGCGGATCGAAAGCAGATGCGAGGCGTCGGCAGCCGTGTGCTTGACTGGCCTTACACTGAAGGACTGCGCCTCGATGAAGCCAGCCATCCCTTGACTTTGCTGAGCATGGGCATGTACGGCGAAGTGCTGCCGAACCAGAACGGTGCGCCGGTAAGAATTGTCGTGCCATGGAAGTATGGCTTCAAGTCAGCTAAATCGATTATCAGAATCCGCTTCGTACGCGAGCAGCCGCGCACTGCATGGAACAGCGTTGCTCCAATAGAATACGGTTTTTATTCCAATGTGAATCCGAATGTAGATCATCCGCGCTGGTCGCAGGCAAGCGAGCGGCGAATCGGCGAGGACGGACTGTTTACCAAAAAACGCAAGACCCTGATGTTTAACGGATATAGCGAAGTTGCATCGCTTTATGCCGGCATGGACTTAAAGAAATTCTATTAGCTGTTCATCGATCATCTGATTGCGTTGCGACTGGGCGCGGCTAATCTGGTAATGCCGTGACTTCCTTTGTGAGAAAAAGAATAAGCATGCCGACTCCAACACCAGGCCAGCTAAAGGCAATTAAACTCATTGTTTTTATTGCGGGGTTACTGCCTTTTGTCAGGCTGGCCATTGCGACCGTCAATGACGACTTGGGCGCCAACCCGATCGAGTTTATTACCCGCAATACAGGTGACTGGACCTTGTATTTTCTTTGCTTTACCCTTGCCGTAACGCCATTGCGGCGCCTGACACAGTGGCCCTGGTTGATACGCTTGCGCCGCATGCTGGGATTGTTCGCTTTCTTTTATGCGACCCTGCATTTCACTACCTTTCTCTGGTTCGATCACTTTTTCGATCTACAGGAAATGTTGAAAGACGTATTGAAACGTCCGTTCATCACAGTCGGTTTCATCGCATTTGTATTGCTCATTCCTCTTGCCGCAACCAGTACCAATGGAATGGTCAAGAGATTGGGCGGAAAACGATGGCAAGCCTTGCACCGTACGATCTACATCATTGCACCGCTGGCAATCGTGCATTTTTGGTGGATGAAAGCCGGCAAGAATGATTTCGCCGAACCGATCTTGTTCGGCTTAATCGTAGTGGGCTTGCTGATGATCCGTGTTTACTGGCGCACTATGCATAGGCGCAATCAAAGAATGCAAGCTCTCGCGCGCTGATTTGCAGCGCATTGGTTCACTCCTTGAATTGCGGGATAGATTCCAGCGCAAACAAATCGGCCGCGGCTTCACGCTTGCGAATCGAATATACGCGGTCACCGTCCACCATCACTTCTTCCGCGCGTCCCCGCGTGTTGTAGTTGGATGCCATGGTCATGCCATAGGCGCCGGCTGACATGATGGCAAGCAAATCGCCGGGCTCAATGGCCAACTCACGGGAGCGGGCCAGCCAGTCGCCCGATTCGCATACCGGACCTACAACATCGTATATTTGGCTGGAGGCGGGGTGCTGCACAACTGCCTGAACGCCATGCCAAGCCTCGTACATGGCCGGCCGCATCAGATCATTCATCGCAGCATCGACCACTGCAAAGTTTTTGCTTTCCCCATGTTTCAGATATTGCACTTCTGTCAGCAATATGCCGGCGTTGCCGACGATGGAACGGCCTGGCTCGAACAAGACCTTGATCGGCGCGCCCTGGTATTTTGCAGCGCGCCATGCATCCACTTTAGCAAACAGGCGGGAAAGATAGTCGCCTACGGCAACAGGTTGTTCATCGGCATAAGTAATGCCGATGCCGCCGCCGATATCCAGATGGTGAATGACAATGTTTTCAGCAGCCAGGCGGTCGATCAACTCGATGACCTTGTCCAATGCTTCCAGCAAAGGCGCGTCATCGAGTAATTGCGAGCCGATGTGGCAATCGATGCCGGCCACGTCGATATGGGGCAAGCTGGCAGCTGTGCGATAGGTCGGCAGCGCATCTTCGTAGGCAACCCCGAACTTGTTTTCCTTCAGGCCGGTGGAAATATAAGGATGGGTCTTGGCGTCGACATTCGGATTTACACGCAACGACACTGGCGCGCGTTTGCCCAGTTCTTTTGCAACCTCATTTAAGCGCTGCAATTCCGGGATCGATTCGACGTTGAAGCACAAAATATCGTGCGACAGCGCCAGGCGCATTTCCTCTCGCGTTTTACCTACGCCCGAAAAAATGACTTTGTGGGGATCGCCGCCTGCCGCAAGGACACGCAACAATTCGCCGCCGGAGACGATATCGAACCCCGAACCTTGCTTGCCCAGCAAATTCAACACTGCAAGATTGGAATTCGATTTGACCGAATAGCACACCAAGGCGGAATTGGAGTCGCGATTATGCTTCTTGCAGGCATTATCGTAAGCGGCAAAATTGTCGAGCAACGCCGCTTTGGAATAAATGTAAGTGGGCGTACCAAAACGGCGTGCAATCTCCGCCAGTGATACATGTTCGGCGTACAGCACGCCGTTTTGATAGGAAAAATAAGACATGAAAAACTTTATTTGGTAACAGGAGCCGGTTCCGGGGCAGCAGCGGGGTTCTCTTGAGATTCCTTGGGCGGCTGTGCCGGTTTGGACAGTGCAGCCGGCTTGGATGGAAGATACAGTGGCCCCGTCTGCCCGCAGGCTGTCAACTGGCTGAACATGCCGGCAGTTATCGTTGCCGTGATCAGGAAAGGAATATTAAAAATTGGCTTCACGATTAAAATAGCAATTTACAAACTGAGTGGAGTGTAGCATGACGGAATCGGAATTCATGGACTTGGCTGAGTCGACGCTTGATGCAATTGAAGCAGCATTTGAACGTGCCGCCGATGCAGATGAAATTGACGTCGAATGCAGCCGCAGCGGCAACGTGCTGGAAATCGAATTTGTCGCCGATGGATCGAAGATCATTGTCAACAGCCAAGCCCCGATGCAGGAAATCTGGGTGGCTGCAAAGTCAGGCGGGTTTCACTATAAACGCAATGGATTGCAATGGATCGATACGCGCGATGGTTCGGAATTGTTCGGCGCCCTGTCGCAACTGGTCAATCGGCAACGCGGGACAAATGTTAGTCTGACGCCTGCCGATTAATTAGTTCCTGAGGAATGCCAGCCGTAAATGCCTTTTAAAACAATTCGTTCTTGACCTCATTCTCGCTGGCTTCGTCTTGCGCTGGCTCATTGGTTTCCGCTTCTTCGCCAGGACTGCCAGTGATACCTAGGCTGCGTATTCCAGCGCCGGGCGGATACTCGGCATAATAGTAGTCGTTTCCTGACTGGATCAATCCTTCCGGAACTAAGGTCTCCTCGATTGGTACATCCTTCAATGCCTTTTGCATATACCCGATCCAGATAGGAAGCGCCAGGCCGCCACCGGTTTCCTTGTTGCCCAGATTCTTGGGCTGATCGAAACCGATCCATGCAACGCCGACGATTTTCGGATGATAGCCAGCAAACCAGGCATCAATGGAATCGTTGGTTGTTCCGGTTTTTCCTGCGAGGTCGGGTCGTTTCAATGACAAGGCCTTGGTTGCCGTGCCAAATTTCACAACGTCTTTCATCATGCTATCCATCAGGAATGCGTTGCGCGCATCGATGACCCGGTTCTCTTCATTGCCGGCGCGGTCCGGATTGACTTCCAGCAGGACGTTTCCGTTGGCATCCGTAATTTTCGAAATGATGTACGGGCTGACTTTATAGCCGCCGTTTGCAAACACGGCATAGGCGCCTGCCATTTGCAGCGGCGTAACTGCGCCCGCACCCAGTGCAAGCGTCAAATAAGGTGGATTCTTGGCTGCCTCAAAGCCAAAGCGCGTGGCGTATTCTTGTCCATATTGCGCGCCGATTTTGTTCAGGATGCGGATGGAGACCATGTTCTTCGATTTGGTCAAACCTTTGCGCATCGAGATAGGCCCATCGTACTTGCCGTCGTAATTCTTGGGTTCCCATGGCTGACCGCCGGTCTGCGCGGCATCGAAACTGATGGGCGCGTCATTGATCATCGTGGAAGGCGACATGCCTTTTTCCAGCGCAGCCGAATAAATAAAAGGCTTGAACGAAGAACCGGGCTGGCGCCATGCCTGCGTAACATGGTTGAACTTGTTTCGGTTGAAGTCGAATCCGCCGACCAGGGCGCGAATGGCACCGTCTTCCGTGTTGGCGGCGACAAATGCCGATTCAACTTCCGGCATTTGCGTGATGCTCCAGGTTTTGCCTTCCTGAACCACGCGAATGATTGCACCACGCTTAACGCGCCGGTTCGGCGGCGCTTTTGCGCTTAAGAGGTTGGTGGCAAAACTTAAACCCTGTCCCGATATTTCAATTTCTTCACCGGATGCCAATAGGGCACGAACCAGTTTCGGTGATGCGTCCAGGACCACTGCTGCAATCAGGTCGTCGCTGTCCGGATGTTCGGCCAGCTCCGTCTCAATCGCATCTTCCGCTTCTTCCTTTGCAGCCGGAATTTCCATGTAGCCTTCCGGGCCACGGTAGCCGTGCCTCTTTTCATAGTCCATGACGCCGCGCCGCAAGGCGATATAAGCGGCATCCTGATCGGCTTTGGTAATCGTGGTGAACACATTCAGGCCGCGGGTGTACGTTTCCTCCTTGTACTGGTCATAAACGAGTTGCCTTACCATCTCGGAAATATATTCGGCGTGGATGCCGAACTCGTTACTGTCCATTTTAATTTTTAATGTTTCTTCCTTGGCGCTCTGATATTGCTCGTCTGTGATATAGCCAAGCTTGTGCATGCGTTCCAGAATATATTGCTGCCGTGCCCTGGCCCGTTTTGGATTAACGACTGGATTGTTGGCCGATGGTGCTTTGGGCAACCCGGCAAGCATGGCTGCTTCGGCGATGGAGATATCATGCAGGCTCTTGCCGAAATAGATTTGCGCGGCAGAGGCAAAGCCATATGCGCGCTGGCCGAGATAGATCTGATTCATGTAGACCTCGAGAATCTGGTCCTTCGTCAAATTCTGTTCGATTTTCCAGGCCAATAAGATTTCATACAGTTTCCGTTTGAGCGTTTGTTCGCTGGAGAGAAAGAAATTTCGTGCGACCTGCTGCGTAATGGTTGAGGCACCTTGCTTGGTTCCTCCGGCCAAATTATGCAGAGCCGCTCTGGCGATGCCGAAATAGTCTACGCCGCCATGTTCATAAAAGCGGTCATCTTCGATGGCCAGCACTGCTTTTTTCATCATCTCTGGAATATCGTTGAAACGCACGATATTGCGCCGTTCCTCTCCAAATTCACCGATCAGAACATTGTCCGCGGAAAAAATGCGCAAAGGAACTTTTGGCCGGTAATCGGTAAGTGAATCCAGTGCGGGCAGATTCGGATAAGCCATCGCAAGCATGAAGCCAACCAATAATGCACTGGCAACGATAAGGCCTGTAAGCACGCCAAGAAAACCGAAAGCAAAGCGGAAAAACACGTGGTAATGCTTTTTAGTGGTCTCTCCGGAAGACTTGCCGGAGTTTGGTAATGAAGCCATTCAACAATAGGAAGTTGGAGGTAGTAATCGCTGCATTATAACGGTGTGATCGTAATCTTTAACGTGAAGTAAGTAAGAAGTGGAAAAGCTTAACATTTAATACACAGGACATTTTAGCGCGTGGGATTTTGGCAACAAGGTTACAAATTACTTAGTGGAAATTTCTTTACACTGGAAGAAGCTTGTTGCTAGGATTTAACGTAACTTTTTACAAACGTCACCTAAGCATTGGTTTCTAAAAGACATTTAATTCCAAACCAATGTTGCCAATAAAAATGGCTTCCTTATAAAGCCTGTACTCAGGGGAGAATCTCTTGGCCTTAGATTTTGGATCCTTATTCGGGAAGAAGCATGCTCCCTTAATTGGATTAGACATCAGCACGTCCGGTGTCAAGTTGGTGGAACTTGCTGAATCCGGCAAAAACGAGTTTCGATTAGAGCGCTATGCATCCGAGCCTTTGCCTCGTGGTGCAGTCGTTGACGGCAATATCGAGAATATTGAGCAGGTCTCCGATGCGGTAAGACGCGTATGGCAAAAAAGCGGCACCAAAGCCAAGCTGGTTGCATTGGGAATCCCGCCTGCGTCTGTTATCACGAAAAAGATTATTCTGCCGGGCGGATTAACGGAAGAGGAACTTGAAATTCAGGTTGAATCCGAGGCAAACCAGTACATTCCTTTTGCCTTGGACGAGGTCAGTTTGGATTTTGACGTGATTGGTCCAGTCGAAAACTCCCCTGAAGATGTGGAAGTCCTGTTGGCCGCTACCCGAAAGGAAAAAGTTGAAGACCGGGTTGCCGTAGTCGAAGGGGCGGGTCTCAAGGCAACGGTAATGGACATAGAGTCGTATGCCGCGCGTGCCGCAATCGATCGTATCGCCATGCAATCGTCGGATGCCGCGCAGGGGAAAATCATTGCATTATTTCAGATCGGCTCGCAGGTCACGCATGTGTCGATGCTCTTGGATGGACAGGTGCTCTATGAACGTGAACAACCGTTTGGCGGCAACCAGTTAACTCAGGACATTGTTCGATCCTACGGTATTTCACAGGAAGAAGCGGAATTAAAAAAGCGAAACGGCGATCTTCCTGACGGCTACGAAAACGAATTGCTGGAACCCTTTCTTGAAAACGTCGCTCTGGAAATTACTCGCGCGATTCAGTTCTTTTTTACCTCTACGCCCTATACCCGGATTGACCAGATTTATCTGGCAGGCGGATGCTCGATTCTTCCAGGCTTAGTAAATGTCGTTGCCAGCCGCACAAACATTTCTTCGTCCGTGGTGAGCCCGTTCAAGGGGATGCAATTAGCTTCAAGCGTGCGCGAAAAGCAGTTGCGGGTCGAAGCGCCTGCTTATCTGGTTGCGTGCGGCCTTGCAATGCGGAGATTCGATAGATGATCAAGATAAACTTACTTCCGCATCGCGAAGCAAAGCGCAAAGAGCGCATCAATGCGTTTTATGCCATGTTGCTCATGGCATTGATCATGGGAGCGGTGGTCGTATTGGCCGTTGGCGGATTCATTGCAAGCAAAATATCCATGCAAAACGAGCGCAATGATTTTATTAAGGCGGAAAATACCCGCTTGGATGGTGAGATAAAAAAAATAGCGACCTTAAAGCAGGAAATTGAAGCCCTGAAGGCCCGTCAGCAAGCGGTAGAAGATCTGCAAAGCGACCGCAATCAGCCAGTCTACTTAATGGATGAGTTGGTAAAGCAGACGCCGGAAGGTATCTACCTGAAGTCATTCAAGCAGACTGGCCAACGGGTTGCTCTAAATGGATATGCGCAATCGAATGAGCGGGTGTCGGAGCTGCTGCGCAATTTAAGCAACAACTCTGCATGGCTGGAACGTCCTGATCTTATAGAAATTCGTTCAACAGGAGTCGGTCAAGGCCGGAGCGCCAAGAAAGTATTCGATTTTACGGTGAATGTCGGTATCAAGCGTCCCAAAGAAAATGAACAGGTCGGGCCCGGCAGTCCAGTAAAAAATAATGTGCAAGCAGGCGCACCGTCGCCGGCAAAATCTTAAGCGGGTGCACCATGGCAGATTTGAAAAATTTCGGAAGTGCACTTGAGTCGCAGTTTCGTAACCTAAATGGCAGGCATCCTGGACAATGGCCCATCATTCCACGCACATTATGTGCAATTGGTGTGCTGTTGGCGTCTCTCTTTTTGGGCTGGTTCTTCTATTGGAGCGGACAATTAGAAGAACTGGAACTTGGCGAACAGGAAGAAGTGACCCTTAAAGAAGCATACAAGACCAAGATTGCCCAGGCAGTTAACCTTGAAGCCTTGGAGAAGCAGAAAAAGCAAGTTGGCGAATATGTGGCGACTCTGGAGAAACAGTTGCCAAGCAAGGCGGAAATGGATGCCTTGTTATCGGACATTAACCAAGCAGGACTGGGTCGCGGGTTGCAATTCGAGCTTTTCAAGCCTGGGCAAGTTGTGGTGAAAGATTATTATGCCGAGCTGCCGATTCAGATAAAAATTACCGGCAATTATCATGATCTGGCCTCGTTCAGCAGTGATATTGCCAATCTTCCGCGTATCGTTACTTTAAATAATATGAGTGTTGTAGCCGGAAACAATCAGATTCTGACATTGGATGCGGTGGCTAAGACATTCCGTTACCTCGATCAGGATGAAATCGCAGCGCAGCGCAATGCAGCAGGAAATAAGAAGGGAGGAGGTAAATGATGTCTCCCAAATCCGCTTTTCTTGGTATGGCAGCGATCGTGGCGCTCACGGGTTGTGGCGATGACGGAGTTGAGGAAGTACGGGCCTGGATGAACGAAACCAAGAGCCAGACCAGAATCGTTATTACCAAGATTCCTGAGCCAAAAAAATTCATTCCTTATACATATGAAGCAAAAAATTCAATTGATCCGTACAACCCGATGAAGCTTGAAGTTGCCTTGGCCAAAGCCTTGGCCAAGCCCGGCAACAACAGCTTCAAACCTGACTTGGACCGCAGGCGGGAGCCGCTTGAGGGCTTCCCCTTGGATACCGTAAAAATGGTTGGCACCTTGAACAAGCGGGGTTTGAGCTTCGCCCTGCTGCAAGTTGACAAGGTCGTATATCAAGCCAAGGTTGGCAATTATGTCGGCCAGAATTTTGGAATGGTTACGAGCATCAACGAAACCGAAATCGAATTAAAAGAAATCGTACAGGATGCGGCCGGCGATTGGGTCGAACGCAAAGCTAAGCTGGAATTGCAGGAGACCTCAAAATGAATATAACTTACAGAAAAAACATGCCTCAACATCTGCGCCATGTATTGAAAACATATGTCTTTCTCACTTTGGCAGGCATAAGCGCTTTTGCATCAGCGCAGGAAAATTCGATTCAGTCGATTACCGCGAATCAGCAGGGCGCAAATGTAATCGTGAAGGTGGCTCTAAAAAATCCGGTTGCCAAGCCGCCTATTGGATTTTCAATCACCAACCCGGCACGCATCGCATTGGATTTTGCCGGAACAGCCAATGGCACGGGTGCCACGAACCAGGATATCAGCCTGGGCGATGTACGCAATGTGAATGTTGTGCAGGCAGGTGAGCGCTCGCGTTTGGTTTTTAACTTGAAGCGTCCACTAAATTATGCAACCGCGATCGAGGGTAATAATGTCATTGTGACGATTGACGGCTCCGGTGGCATTGCAACACCAGTCAATTCATCCGGCATGCCGGTTGCATCCGCTGCCCCTCAGCTTGCTAAACAGGCGATTCGGGATGTGGATTTCAGGCGCGGTACTGAAGGGGAAGGGCGCGTGGTGGTCGATCTTCCGGGGCAAATTGCCGTGGATGTACGCCAGCAAGGCCAGAACATTGTCGTGGACTTCCTGAAAACAAGCTTGCCTGAGGTGTTGCGTCGCAGGCTCGATGTCGGCGATTTCGGTACGCCGGTAAAGACCATTACTACAAGCTCCGTCGGCGAAAATGTTCGTATGACGATCGAGCCCAAAGGGCTTTGGGAACATAGTGCCTATCAAAGCGATTCGCAATTGGTCGTGGAAGTCAAACCAATTAAGGAAGATCCAAATAAATTAATTCAGGGAAGCAAAGGCTATCGCGGTGAAAAGTTGTCCCTAAATTTCCAGAATGTGGAAGTCAGAGCAGTATTGCAAGTGATTGCAGACTTTACCGGACTGAATATCATCACCAGTGATACCGTAGGCGGCAATCTGACTTTGCGTTTGAAAGACGTACCCTGGGACCAGGCGCTTGACATCGTCATGCAGGCCAAGGGCCTGGATATGCGGAAGAACGGCAATGTAATATGGATCGCGCCGAAAGACGAATTGCTAACAAAGGAAAAGCTGGAGCTGGAGCAACGTTCGCAAATTGCGGAGCTGGAACCCTTGCGCACGGAATCCTTCCAACTTAATTATCAGAAAGCCGAATCTTTCAAGCAAGTGCTGGACAACGCAGGAGGCGGCGGTAAGAGTATTCTTTCCAAGCGTGGTAGCGCCGTTATTGAGCCGCGGACCAATCAACTTTTTATTACCGATATTGGTTCCAAGCTGGAAGAGATCCGCAAACTGATCCAAAAGACGGACATAGCGAGTCGCCAAGTCTTGATTGAAGCCAGGATCGTTGAGGCAAATGATACGTTTAGCAGGAACTTGGGTGCAAAACTGGGATTCGGTGTCCAAAGGCCATCTTCGGGAAGAAATAATATCGTCGAGTTGGGAGGCACGCAAAACGCAGATGCCGATGCGGAAGGGTTGAACCTCTCAACTTTACAAACAGTGAATGGCAACGCCGTGAATCTGCCCGCAAACGGCTTGGGTGGCGCATCAGCCGGCTCGATTGCGTTTACCTTGTTTAATGCTGCTGCAACCCGCTTCATCGGACTGGAGTTGTCAGCTCTGGAATCTGACGGCAAAGGCAAAATTCTTTCGAGCCCACGTGTCATTACGGCGGACCAGTTAAAGGCAACAATCGAACAGGGTACCGAATTACCTTACCAAGTAGCTACAAGCAGCGGCGCAACATCTCTGGCTTTCCGAAAGGCAAATCTGAAACTGGACGTGACCCCGCAAATTACCCCGGATGGCAATGTCATACTGGACGTGGATGTGAATAAGGATAGCGTCGGTCAGGCAACCTTGCAGGGGTTTGCAATTGATACCAAACACGTCAAGACACAGGTATTGATTGAAAATGGCGGAACCGTAGTAATCGGCGGCATTTACATTCAGCAAGATCGCGACACTGTTACGCAAGTGCCGCTTTTGGGAGACATCCCTGTTCTCGGCAATTTGTTCAAGACGAAAACGCGCACCAACGACAAAACTGAGCTGCTTATATTCCTGACGCCAAAAATCATTAATGACAAAGTTGTATTAAGATAAGCGACTTTCAATGCAGGGCCTGGCGTTGCTGCCAGGTCCGTAACACGAAGTCGGCAACGGTGGCGCAAAATATATTTCTGGTCGGATTAATGGGCTCGGGCAAGACCACCGTTGGCCGCGCCTTGGCAAAAAAGCTGAACAAGCGCTTTATCGATTCGGATCATGAAATAGAGGCGCGCACCGGCGTATCCATTCCTGTGATTTTCGAGCTGGAAGGCGAACAAAGCTTCAGGCAGCGCGAAGCGGACGTGATTCGGGAACTGACCGCGCTTGATGACATCGTGCTGGCAACCGGGGGCGGCGCAATACTGAACCCGGCGAGCCGGGAGTATCTAAAATCGCGTGGCACCGTCATTTACCTGCAGGCCAGTGTCAACCAGATCCTGCAGCGCACCAGTCACGATCGCAATCGCCCATTGTTGCAGACTGCAGATCCACGCAAGCGAATCGAAGAACTCGCGCGGCAACGGGAGCCGTATTACCGTGAAGTTGCCCACATAATCGTCGAAACCGGCCGACCTAACGTACAATCATTGGTTCATACTATTTTGGCCCAGCTTGAGAAGCGTGCCAGCGCATAATAGCTGCACTCTCTTGCGTATCATCCGCTTTCAATCATTGCACTCAAAATGACCATGCAGCACGCAGCATCTATAGTTCTTCACGTCGATCTCGGCGAGCGAAGCTACCCGATTGTCATTGGATCCTCGCTTCTTTCCGAGCCGGATTGTCTTAGGCAATACATAACAGGCAAGCGCGTGGCAGTGGTGACCAATACGACCGTCGCTCCGCTCTACCTTTCGCAATTCACACAGGCATTGAATGACGCGGGAAAAGAAGTCATTCCGATTATCTTGCCGGACGGAGAAGAATATAAAAACTGGGAAAATCTGATGAAGATTTTCGACGTCCTGCTGCATGAGAAGGGCGACCGGAAAATTACCTTGATTGCACTGGGCGGCGGCGTCATTGGCGATATGACCGGTTTTGCGGCGGCATCCTACATGCGCGGCGTGCCTTTCGTCCAAGTGCCGACCACGCTTCTTGCGCAAGTCGACTCATCGGTCGGCGGCAAGACGGGTATCAACCACCCGCTGGGAAAAAATATGATCGGCGCGTTTTATCAGCCGCAAGCGGTCATTGCCGATATCGCCGCCCTGGATACCTTGCCGGCGAACGAGTTGTCGGCAGGATTAGCTGAAGTTATCAAGCATGGCGCAATTATTGATGCGCTGTTTTTCGATTGGATCGAAGAGAATATCGAGAAGCTGGTCGCGAAGGACAAGCAGGCATTGGCCTATGCAATCCAACGTTCCTGTGAAATTAAGGCTGAAGTCGTGCGGCAGGACGAGAAAGAAGGCGGCCTGCGCGCTATCCTCAACTTTGGGCATACCTTTGGCCATGCGATCGAAGCGGGACTGGGATACGGAGCATGGCTGCACGGCGAAGCCGTGGGCTGCGGCATGGTCATGGCAAGCGACTTGTCGCATCGACTTGGAATGATCGACAGTCGTTCCAAGGAACGTATTGCCGCAGTAGTGGCAGCGGCGGGCCTGCCGGTGAAAGCGCCGAATCTAGGCGTGGATCGCTGGCTTGAGCTCATGCAAGTCGACAAGAAAAATGAAGGCGGTCAAATCAAATTCATTCTCTTGGAGCCTTTGGGGAAAGCCATCATTACGACCGTGCCGAACGATGCACTGGTCGCCACATTGAACGCCTGCTGCGAGACAAACCGGCCATGAGTCTGGAAGCGCTCCTGGCACCGTATGCCGCCCATTCCGCACAGTCCAGAGGGCGCCGTATTCCAGAACCCGATTCTCCTTCAAGAACAGAATTCCAGCGCGACCGCGATCGCATTATTCATTCCACGGCGTTTCGAAGACTTGAGTATAAGACGCAAGTCTTCGTGAACCACGAAGGCGATCTGTTTCGGACACGTTTGACCCATAGCATTGAAGTGGCGCAGATTGGCCGCTCTATAGCCCGCAATTTGCAGCTTAATGAAGATCTCGTCGAGGCAATTTCGCTTGCGCATGATCTGGGGCACACGCCGTTCGGCCACGCCGGTCAGGATGCGCTCAATGCCTGCATGAAGGATTATGGTGGCTTCGAGCACAACATGCAAAGCCTGCGTGTAGTGGACCAACTGGAAGAGCGATATGGCGCATTCGATGGGTTGAATCTGACCTTCGAGACAAGAGAGGGCGTGTTAAAGCATTGCTCATTAACCAATGCGAGGAAACTCGGCGAAATAGGGCTGCGTTTCATCGAAAAGAAACAGCCTACGCTGGAAGCGCAGCTAGCCAATCTTGCGGACGAAATTGCTTATAACAATCATGATATCGATGATGGTTTGCGCTCCGGCTTGTTAAGCATCGCACAGCTGCATGAAATCGATTTCTACGCGCGTCATTTAAAAAAAGTGGAGGCGGTCTATCCAGGTATTAGTGGTCGCCGTGCTATCAATGAGACGCTACGCCGCATGATCAATGCATTGATCATGGATTTGATTGAACAATCGCAGTCGCATATCCGAGAAGCCGGCATCAAGACCGTTGAGGACGTCCGCAATGCGCCGCCTCTCATTGCGTTTTCCAAGGCCATGCGGAACGAGGCGGCCCAGTTAAAACGCTTTCTTCACGTGAACCTGTATCAGCATTATCAGGTAAATCGCATGACGAGCAAGGCGCGCCGAATCGTTCAGGAGTTATTTCATGCCTTCATGAATGAGCCTCGCCTGTTGCCCCCGGACTACCAGTTTGAGGGTGCTGCCGGCGCATCCGATGCTGCCATTCGACAGGCGCGCCTGGTCGCCGACTATATTGCAGGAATGACCGACCGCTATGCGATGCGGGAACATCGCCGACTCTTCATGATTGAAGAAACCTGAGCACTTCGCTAACCCGGCGTTTATGCCTTGATTCGAATGTCTGTGGCTGGAATGCCGAGAGTTGCGTGATCAATTGAAATCCAACCGCAACTTGCCGTCCCCAAAATACAAAAGGCGCTAATTGCGCCTTTTGTATTTCCAGCAAATCGATATCTACAACGCGTGTGTCGCATCAGGAGCCTGCGGCTCTTCCAACCGTTTCATCGCTGTACATTGATGGTCTTGCACTTTGTCCTTGTGCTTGATGACCTGGCGGTCCAGCTTGTCGATCAGCGTGTCAATGGCGGCATACAGGTCATGCGAAATACTCTCCGCATGCAAATCCTTTCCTCTTACGTGCAAATTGATCTCTGCACGCTGTCGCTTCTCTTTCTCCGAAAGCTTGTCAACACTCAGGATGACGGTAATGTCGATGACGTGGTCGAAATGGCGTTTGATGCGCTCTAGCTTGGCTTGCACATATTCGCGGATGGCAGGAGTTAATTCGAGATGATGCCCACTGATGGTCAGATTCATATAACGCTCCTTAAGGTCGCAGCCAATCGAATTTCGCTGAACATCATGCAGATTCAGGGCAATCCAAAAAGGCGTGCTGAAGAACTGCAAAACCACAAAACACTACAAAGACTTGCGCAAATTCACCGGCGGGATTTTCAAGGCTTCGCGGTACTTGGCAACGGTACGTCGCGCCACTACCATGCCTTGTTCAGCCAGCATCTCTGCAATTTTACTGTCGGAGAATGGATTTTTCGAGTCTTCTGCTCCTATCAACTGCTTGATGAGTGCTCGGATGGCGGTGGAGGATGCTTCTCCGCCGGCTTCGGTGGCCACATGGCTGCCGAAGAAGTATTTCAATTCAAACATGCCGTGTGGAGTCAGCATATATTTTTGAGTGGTCACGCGGGAAATGGTGCTCTCGTGTAAGCCTAGTGTATCAGCAATCTCACGCAATACAAGAGGGCGCATGGCAACCGCGCCGTGCGAGAAGAAGTTCTTTTGCCGATCGACGATTGCTTGGGCTACGCGCAAAATCGTGTCGAATCTCTGGCGCATGTTCTTGATCAGCCATTTTGCCTCCTGCAGCTGAGATGTAAGCGATCCTTCCCCTTTGTTTTGCTTGAGGATGTTGGCATAAAGAGCGTTGACGCGCAGTTTCGGCATGACATCGTGGTTAAGCATGACCTGCCATCCGTTCTTTGTGCGCTTTACAATTACATCCGGAACGACATAGTCAGATGCGCCTGATGCAAACGCCAATCCCGGATGAGGGTGGCATTGCTTGATGACCGCATGGGCTTCGCGCAAGTCTTCATCATCGCAATCCAGCGCTTTTTTCAGTTTGTTGAAGTCGCGCTGGGCAAATAAATTCAAGTGGTTCTCAACAATTGCCAAAGCCATGCGCCTGGTCACCAGCGGCACATTGGGAAAGCGCCTGATTTGAATCGACAGGCATTCTGCAGCGTTGCGCGCGCCGATGCCGGCAGGGTCCAGGCTTTGCACCAGCTTCAGTGCGATCGACAATTCATCCAGCTCGATTTCCAGTTCAGGCGGCAGCCGGGCATGGATTTCTTCAAGCGATTCTTCGAGATAGCCTTTCTCATCCAATGCATCGATGATTAATTCGGCCAGTGCCCGGTCGCGCGTGTTGCGTACCGTAAGATGCATTTGCTCGAGCAAATGCTCGCGCAGTGAGGGCTGATGTGCTTCCAGCTGTGGACGTGCGTCTTCATCGTCGGGAGCCTTGGCGGTGCGAGCCACGTCATCAAAGCTCCAATCGCTTTCACCCGAAGCGAGTCCTTCTCCTGCGCTCTCGCCCTCAAATCCGTTTTCCGGTTCTCCCGAAGCGGCTGCATCAGGTTGGCTCGTGTCCTGTGCGGAGTTTGGCAAATTGGGTATGATCGCACCGTCGCCCAGCAGGCGAACCGAATGGTCCAGCGGATCGTCCAGTCTTTCCAGCAGGGGGTTTTCAATGAGAATCTGTTCCAGCTCCTGATGCAGTTCCAGCGTGGACAGTTGCAGCAGGCGGATCGATTGCTGCAGCTGTGGCGTCAATGCCAAATGCTGGGATATCCGGAGCTGGAGGGTTGGTTTCATACGGCGGCTTACATGCGGAAGTGCTCGCCCAGATAAACCCGGCGGACCGATTCATTGGCGATGATGTCATCCGGGCGTCCACTGGCTAGAACCGCGCCTTGATTGATGATATAGGCTCGGTCGCAAATGCCGAGCGTTTCGCGGACATTGTGATCGGTAATCAACACGCCGATGCTGCGCTCTTTCAAAAAACGTACGATGCGCTGGATTTCAATCACTGCAATCGGATCGACGCCTGCAAAAGGTTCATCGAGCAGGACGAAGCGCGGATTGGTGGCAAGAGCGCGTGCGATCTCGACACGTCGCCGCTCTCCGCCCGATAGCGAGAGAGCCTGATTGTGACGAAGTTTCTCGATCTGCAATTCGGACAGCAAGGTATCAAGCCGCTCCTGTATCGCGGCTTTGCTCAAAGACTTTCCATTGTCCTTCTGCAGTTCCAGCACGGCGCGAATATTGTCTTCCACCGTCAGCTTGCGAAACACCGAGGCTTCCTGGGGCAGATAGGACAGGCCCATTACGGCGCGACGATGAATCGGCAGTCGAGATATTTCCACGCCGTCGAGAAGGATTTCTCCGGCATCGGAAGGAACCAGGCCGACAATCATGTAGAAGGATGTGGTTTTCCCGGCGCCGTTGGGTCCGAGCAAGCCGATGACCTCTCCGCTTTCCACCTGCAGCGATACATCGCTCACTACCTGCCGTGCGCCATAGCTTTTTTGCAGACCGCGAACAATTAGCGTGCTGGCCATATTATTTTTCCTGCTTTTCATTGGTACGAGGCTGGATAATTGCGCGAATCCGGCCGGCACCGGGTTTGCTCTGACCGGTTGCCGTATTGTTGACTGAGTAGAATTCGGTCTTGCTGTCGTATGAAATAAATTCGCCTTCCACTTCGTCGGTTACCTTTTGTCCGTCAAGCAGGCGAACGCGCGCCTTGGAATAGAACTTGGCGATTTCGGTTTTTGAATCGTATTCGATGCGGTCTGCGGCCCGGCCTTCGATCCACAAGTCGGGCCCGCCGTCCCGCTTCTGCCGAAATGTTGTAAAACCGCCTGGAGCGGCATACATGGTTCCATATTGATAGCCGGCGGGATCTTGAGATACCACCATCTTTTCCGCGCGCATGACAAGCGTGCCGCGAGTCAGGACGACATTGCCGGTAAAAATATTGATCTGCTTGACGTCGTCATACGCCATCTGATTGGCTTCGACATTGGTCGGCAGATCGGCATCGGCTTTCTCGGCGAGCGCATGCCCACCGAACAACAGGGGCAGTATGAGAAGGACAAGCAAATAAGGTCGGTTCATTGCGTATCTTTATTCGATCTGAATGGAGTGCATGCTATTGAGCCCGCCGTCCGGCATTTTTCGAGGGCGGCCGGTAGGTAACGTTTACATTGCCAGCAAGGCGTAATTCTCCCGTTGCGTTGTTTGCCACCATGCCTGTTCCTTTCAACACGGATTGTCCAAGCGTAATGGTGACGGGCTTGTCGGTTTGCATGATGTCCTCGTCGGTCAGCAGCAATAGATAATCAGAATCCAGCTGCAGGCGCTCCCGGTCCGCCGTTGCAGCGCGATCGAGATGAACGGCTTCGTACATATGGAGCTTGCTGTTGATGCGATCCATTGTTGCGGTCTTTGAAGTGGCATGCATTGGAGGCCGCTCGGGCGTCAGGCTCTTGACGACCGGCATATCGATCTTGTGTGTGTCATCGCCTGGATAATGGGTTAAACGCTCACCGCTGATACTGTATTGCGCCTGGCCGGTATTCGATACACGAACAAACTGGAATTTCTCGACGTAGTAGTCAGGGTTGTTCCGGTTTGCATCGTCCGTGTCCTGGCCGGCTGATCTGCGCATCGCTTCCAGCATCCAGAAGCTGCCCAGGGCCAATGCAGCCGTGAACACAAGCAGCGCGACGACGCGAAGCCGGTTGCCTGAACGCATATAGATCATGTCAGATAAGCCGCCAGGATGGAGTCATATTTGTTTTGCGCGCGCAGGATGAAATCGCATACTTCTCGCACGGCGCCGCGGCCACCCGCGGCCTTGCTTACATAATGAACGCGTGCCTGTACGTCGGGATGGCCGTTGGGAACGCTGGCGGCGAAGCCGGCGCGTGACAAGATCGGCAAATCGATGATGTCATCCCCGATGAAGCCGCATGCATCGGCCGCCAGACCGGTTTCCGCAAGAAGCTGTTCAAACGTCGCCCGCTTGTCATGGCTGCCTTGATGCAGATAATTGATTCCCAGATCTGCAGCGCGCCGTGCAACGGCGGGAGCTTGCCGGGCACTGATGATTGCTGTCATCACACCATTTTGCTGCAGCAGCTTGATGCCGTGTCCGTCCAGCACATTGAAGGTCTTGATGAATTCCCCGTCGGCGCCGAAATGCAGGCTGCCGTCCGTCAGCACACCATCGACGTCAAAGATCATGAGCTTGACTCGTGCGGCGCGTTCAACACTATTCAGTTCATGGTTAGCCATCAGATCACCTTGGCCCGCGTTAAGTCGTGAATGTGCAAGGCGCCTGTCAATTTGCCGGTTTCATCCGTCACCAGCACCTGATTGATGCGGAATTGCTCCATCAGCTCGACAGCTTCAACAGCGAGCTGCTCCGGCTCCACGGTGCGTGGGTTGGCATGCATGACTTCCGAAATAGAGAGCTTGGTGATGTCGCGCGCATTTTCCAGCAGGCGGCGCAGATCGCCATCGGTGAATACGCCGATCGGGCGAAAGGCCTCATCCACCACCGCCGTCATCGCCATCCCTTTTTTGCTGATTTCTAGCAGTGCGGTGGTCAGCGGAACATCGGCCGGCACTGCGGGAACAGCGTCGCCGGTGCGCATGACATCCTTCACGTAGGTCAGCAGGCGGCGGCCCAGTGCGCCTGCCGGATGGGAACGGGCAAAGTCCTCTTTCCCGAAGCCCCGGGCATCAAGCAGTGCCACCGCCAGGGCATCGCCCAGCGCAAGGGTTACCGTCGTGCTGGCGGTCGGCGCCAGGTTCATCGGGCAGGCTTCCTGTTCAACGCCGGCATTCAAATGAATATCGGCCAGCTGTGCAAGGCTGGACGCGTCGTTGCCGGTAATCGCGATGAGCGTTGCGCCCATGCGTTTGACAATGGGCACGATCGAGAGCAGCTCTGCAGCTTCGCCGGAATTGGAGATGGCGATCAAGGCATCGTTTTTAGTGATCATGCCCAGGTCGCCGTGCAAGGCTTCCGCAGCATGCACAAACAGGGCAGGCGTGCCGGTCGACGCCATGGTCGAGGCGATTTTGCGTGCGATATGGCCTGATTTGCCGATGCCGGATACGACAACACGCCCATTGCATGCCAGGAGGCTGGAAACGGCGCGGGCAAAACTTTCGCCGGCTGGCGAAGCAAGGCGGTTCTTTAATGCAAGAATGGCATCGGCTTCGATCTGCAATGTTTTGCATGCCAATTCCAGGGCCTGCGCCGCAGATTCTGACTGAAAAGCGTTGGGCAAGATTTTTCCATCGGTTACACTCATGCCCAAAGTATAAACGAATTACGTAAGCAAAAAACCTGCCAGATTCAACAAAAATCTGCCGGTTGACGACAGTCAAAGGAATCGTCAGCCGGTTTTCTGTCATTTGATCAACTTATCTATGCATTCTGCTCTTGAACTTGTGCTCTTGCTGCTCGGCGCGTCCGTCCTGGGCGTGGTGGGCTTTCGCATGTTGCACCTGCCGCCCATGCTGGGATACCTGGTGGTCGGCATATTGATCGGGCCTCATGCTTTAGGACTGACGCATGATGATGCCACGACCCATCAGCTGGCTGAATTCGGCGTGGTTTTCCTGATGTTTTCCATCGGGCTGGAATTCTCCTTGGCCAAATTGACTGCCATGCGGCGCACAGTATTCGGACTAGGTATGGCGCAAGTGTTGCTGACCATCGTTGCGACCATGGCATTCGGATGGCTGCTATCCGTTTTGCTGCCGCAAATCGTCAACATCAGCTGGCAGGCATCCTTTGCGCTCGGCGGCGCGCTGGCAATGTCGTCAACCGCCATTGTCTCGAAGGTGCTTACCGAACGTCTGGAACTGGAAAGCGAGCATGGACGGCGCATTATCGGCATCCTTCTTTTTCAGGACCTGGCTTTGGTGCCTCTGCTGATATTGATTCCCGCGCTGACGCAGCCGTCCGGCAATCTGGCGTCGACCCTGGTATGGGCCGGACTGAAGGCTGTTGTTGTCCTGGTGTTGCTATTGTTCATAGGGCAAAAGCTGATGCGCTGGTGGCTGCAAATCGTCGTCAAACGCCGCTCCCAGGAATTGTTCATGCTTAATCTGCTGCTGATCACATTAGGCGGCGCGTGGATCACTCAACAGGCGGGACTGTCACTGGAGCTCGGAGCCTTCATCGCCGGCATGTTGATTTCGGAAACGGAGTACAAGCATCAGGTTGAAGAAGACATCAAACCCTTCCGCGACGTCTTGCTTGGATTGTTTTTCATTACTATCGGCATGCTGCTCAATGTCCAGCTACTGTGGGACTACTGGTGGCTGGTCTTGCTGTTGCTGACGATACCGGTGCTGCTGAAGTTCGGCCTGATCGCGTTGTTGGCCAAATGGACCGGCGCATCGACCAGCGTGGCACTGCGCACCGGCTTGGGATTGGCGCAGGCAGGTGAGTTCGGATTCGTACTGTTAAATCAGGCAGGCGGCCTGCAGTTGGTCGATCCCTTGATTATCCAGTTGATCCTCGCATCCATGGTGCTGTCGATGCTGGCAGCGCCCTTCATCCTTGAAAAATCCGACGCGATTGTAATGAAGCTGTCCTCCAATGAGTGGATGTTGCAGTCGCTTGCGCTGACACAACTGGCCAGCCGCACCATGAGCATCCAAAAGCATGTCATCATTGCCGGCTTTGGCCGAAGCGGACAGAATCTGGCCAAGCTGTTCGAGGAAGAAAATATTGCCTATCATGCATTGGATCTGGACCCGGAGCGCGTGCATGAAGCGCAGGCAGCGGGTGCAAATGTCTCGTACGGTGATGCAACGCGCCGGGAAAGCCTGCTGGCGGCCGGCATCCATCGCGCCGCAGCGTTGGTGATTACTTACGACAACACGCCTGCGGCGGTAAAAACACTGCATCTCGCACACGATCTGGATCCGGCGTTGCCGGCAATTGTGCGCAGTCGGGATGATGCGGACCTGGATAAGCTGCGTGCTGCCGGCGCGGCGGAAGTTGTCCCCGAAGCGATCGAGGGCAGCCTGATGCTGGCATCGCATGCCCTGCTGACCTTGGGTGTGCCGCTCAGGCGGGTGATTTCGCGTGTGCAGGCCGCTCGCAGCGAACGCTATGCCTCCTTGCGCGGATATTTCCATGGCGTTGACGATCAGCATGATGATGCCGAGCATTTGCAGCTGCGCCTGCATTCGGTGCCATTGAGCGAACATGCGGAAGCGATCGGAAAACCGCTTGGTGCTTTGCAGCTTGACAACACTGGTGCTGAAGTAATGTTGATCCGGCGTGGCAGAAGTCGTATCGAGGCTGCACCCGGGACGATCCTGCTGCAAGGGGATATTGTGGTGTTGCGCGGTGCCGCCGAGGAAATTTTACGCGCCGAGTCGCGTCTGCTGCGCGAATGAGGCAAGCTGCAAAAACCTCTGTTTGCCTGTTGATCGCAATAGGCTTTTGAAAAAACGGAACAGTAATTGACCGATGCAGCGATGAATCGTTTGTAATCGACAGTCACGCGTGGACGTTCGGCTTCTGTCGCACACGGTGACATATAGGACGCAAGTTAAGAAAATGGATCTGTTTGAACGTATTGCCGGCATTATCCTGCCAGTGTTTGTAATCGTGGCAATGGGGTATGGCTATGCCCGGTTGCGGCGGGACTCCGTGCGCGCGGATATGGTCGTCATCAATCGTATCTGCATGGATGTGTTGGCGCCGCTGCTGGTCTTTACGGCGCTGGCAGCCAAGGATTTCGATCTGGCGCATCATGGTGAACTGATTGTGGCCGGAGTGCTGATTTCAATTGGCTCCGGTGTGCTGGCATGGCCACTGGCGCGTTTACTGGGCTACGATGTCAGAAGCTTTGTGCCGCCGATGATGTACAACAATTGCGGCAACATGGGTTTGCCGCTGGCTGCCTTTGCTTTTGGTCCCTCCGGCTTATCGGCAGCGGTAGCCTTGTTCATGGCAAGCAACCTGGTGTATTTCTCCGCCGGCATCAAGATTCTTGAAAGTGGAAGAAACGGAGCGTCCGGCAGATTTTTTGATTTCCTGCTGAACCCGATGATGCTGTCCATGCTCTTCGGGACCTTGTTTGCCGTCTTCCATATTGAAGTGCCTGCGACCTTGTTTCAACCGCTGAAACTGCTCGGTGAAACCAGTATTCCGCTGATGCTTTTTGCACTTGGCGTCAGAATGCTGGACATTAATTTCAACAGCTGGCGCATCGGTTTGATCGGTGCAGCGGTATGTCCGCTCGCAGGCCTGTTGACTGCGGCGCTTCTTGAAAACCTGATTGAGCTTACCGATATACAGCGCGCGCAAATGTACTTGTTCGCATCCTTGCCACCAGCCGTATTTTGTTTCGTGATGGCCGAACGCTATCAGCAAGAGCCGAACAAAGTCGCTTCGATCGTCCTGCTGGGTAATCTGGCATCGCTGGTATTTGTTCCGCTCGGCCTATGGGCAGGAATGCGCTGAGCAAGATATCAAGGCATGGCTATTCGGTGGGCAATACTTTAAACCCTGCTGACTCAAATGCGGAGTCCGGCACGTCATCAACGAGTACTTGGTCCACGCGTGCCAGACCAGGGCCTTGCCTGGTCCAGGCAATGATTGCTTCCAGTTCGTTCGCGCTTCCCTGTACCAATGCCTCGACAGTGCCATCAAGGCGGTTCCTGACCCAACCGGATAAGCCTAGTTTTTGCGCTTTGCTAGCGAAGCCGGCGCGATAGCCAACGCCCTGCACACGCCCGGCAATCCGTAAATGCTTGGTCATGATTGGCGTTTTCGTGCGCGCGCCGGGTATGTCGCTCATTTTTTCAGAATTGGCGCCAGGTACTTGCCGGTGAAGCTGCGCGTGTTCTTGGCCAGGTCTTCCGGCGTGCCGGCGCCGATGATTTGCCCGCCGCCCGCACCGCCTTCCGGTCCCAAATCAATCAGCCAGTCGGCAGTCTTGATCACATCGAGATTGTGCTCGATGATCACGACCGTATTGCCCTGGTCGCGCAGACGGTGTATCACTTTCAGCAACAAGTCGATGTCATGGAAGTGCAGACCGGTGGTCGGCTCGTCCAGGATATACAAGGTACGCCCGGTATCGCGCTTGGACAACTCCAGCGACAGTTTCACGCGTTGCGCTTCGCCGCCTGAAAGCGTAGTGGCGCTTTGCCCGAGGCGGATATAACCCAAGCCGACGTCAAGCAGGGTTTGCAGCTTGCGTGCGATGACCGGTACGGGTTTGAAGAAGGCATGCGCTTCTTCTACCGTCATATCCAGCACCTCATGGATATTCTTTCCCTTGTACTGCACTTCCAGCGTCTCACGGTTGTAGCGCTTGCCGTGGCAGACATCGCAGGGTACATAGACGTCGGGCAGGAAGTGCATTTCCACTTTCAATACGCCATCGCCCTGGCAGGCTTCGCAGCGTCCGCCTTTCACGTTGAAGGAAAAACGGCCGGCCGCATAACCGCGTTCCTTGGCAGTCGCCACGGTGGCGAACAGATCGCGTATCGGTGTGAATACACCGGTATAAGTGGCGGGATTGGAGCGCGGAGTGCGACCGATCGGTGCCTGATCGACGGAGATGACCTTGTCGAAATGCTCCATGCCCGAAATCGATTCATGCGCTGCCGGCTCGGTATGAGAGCCGTACAGGTGGCGTGCTGCTGCATGGTAAAGCGTATCGTTGACCAGTGTTGATTTGCCTGAACCGGATACGCCGGTGACGCAGGTAAGCAGGCCGACCGGCAGGCTGAAGGTGACACTCTTCAGATTATTTCCGGTCGCGCCGGAAATAATAAGCTGTTTTTTCGGATTGGCCGGCGTACGCTTCTTCGGCACCTTGATTGCCAGCGTGCCGTTCAGGTACTGCGCGGTCAGCGACTTCTTGTTCTTGATGATTTGCTCAAGCGAACCTTGCGCAATCACTTCGCCGCCATGCACGCCGGCGCCGATGCCCATGTCGACGATGAAGTCAGCGCAGCGGATCGCATCCTCGTCGTGTTCGACCACCAGCACGCTATTGCCAATGTCCCGCAAATGCTGAAGCGTGGCGATCAGGCGATCGTTGTCGCGCTGATGCAGGCCGATCGATGGTTCGTCCAGCACATACATTACGCCGGTCAATCCGGAGCCGATTTGCGAAGCCAGGCGGATACGCTGCGCTTCGCCGCCCGAGAGCGTGTCTGCGCTGCGTTCCAGCGACAAATAATCCAGTCCCACATTGTTCAGGAACTGCAGGCGCGAGACGATTTCCTTGATGATGCGGTCCGCGATTTCTCTTTTTGCCCCCTTCAGCTTCAATTGTTGGAAGAATGAGAGGGTCTCGCGCAAGGGCGTCGCTGCTACTTCATAGATCGACCGTTGTTGCGCGCCGGTGCCGACTTTGACGTTGCGCGCTTCCACCCGCAGGCGTGTACCTTCGCATTCGGGACAGGCCTTTTCATTGATGAATTTGGCCAGTTCTTCCTTGACTGCGATGGAGTCGGTTTCGCGGTAGCGACGCTGCAGATTGTTGACCACGCCTTCAAAGGTGTGCTCACGCACGACCGTGCGGCCGCGTTCATTGATGTAGGTAAACGGAATAGTCTGACGTCCCGAGCCGAACAGAATGACTCCCTGCGCTTTTTCCGGCAGTTGTTCGAAAGGCACATCCAGATCGAAGTCGTAATATGCGGCAATTGCCGTCAGCATCTGGAAATAAAACTGGTTGCGCCGGTCCCATCCCTTGATCGCTCCGGAGGCAAGCGAAAGATTAGGGAAGGCCACAATGCGCTTCGGATCGAAGAATTCGATATGGCCCAGGCCATCACATTCGGGGCAGGCGCCCATCGGATTGTTGAACGAAAACAGTCGCGGCTCCAGTTCCTGCAGCGAGTAGCCGCAAGTCGGACAGGCGAACTTGTTGGAATACAGGTGTTCGGTGCCATTATCCATTTCCAGCGCAATGGCGCGGCCTTCGGCCAAACGCAAGGCAGTTTCAAAGCTTTCCGCCAGGCGCTGCTTGATGTCGGCTTTGACTTTCACGCGATCGATGACGACATCGATCGTATGCTTTTCAGTCTTCTTCAACTTCGGAAGATCGTCCGCTTCATAGATCTTCGCGTTATGCGTGCCGGTCTGGATGCGGAAGCGCACGAAGCCCTGCGCCTGCATTTCCTCGAACAGGTCGACATGTTCGCCCTTGCGGTTGGCTACGACAGGCGCCAGGATCATCAGCTTGGTATCTTCCGGCATGGCCAGCACCGCATCGACCATTTGCGATACCGATTGCGCCGCCAGCGGATTTTCCGGATGTTGCGGGCAGTAAGGTGTGCCTACACGCGCATAGAGCAGGCGCAGGTA
The DNA here is from genome assembly GCA_030715135.1 of Keguizhuia sedimenti. Taxonomy (GTDB): domain Bacteria; phylum Pseudomonadota; class Gammaproteobacteria; order Burkholderiales; family Burkholderiaceae_D; genus Keguizhuia; species Keguizhuia sedimenti. The sequence goes on from JAUYVH010000006.1 coordinate 129,174, forward strand.
ATCGTGGATTTCGGTCACGGTGCCGACGGTTGAGCGCGGATTGTGTGACGTGGCTTTCTGTTCGATCGAGATGGCGGGGGACAAACCTTCGATCAGGTCGACATCCGGTTTTTCCATCAGTTGCAGGAATTGGCGCGCATAAGCGGATAGCGACTCAACATAGCGCCGTTGTCCTTCTGCGTACAAGGTATCGAATGCCAGCGATGATTTGCCTGAGCCGGACAAGCCGGTAATCACGATCAATTGGTTGCGCGGCAAATCAAGGTTAATGTTCTTGAGATTGTGCGTGCGCGCACCGCGGATGCGAATTTCTTCCATGAATACTTTCAGCGTAATTTTTACGAGCTATAACTTTTGTTGGCGTATAGCAGGTTAAAACGGGTCAACCTGATACTATAACGGGTTTTGAACCTGACCGTCAGGGTCGGGTTTGTCTGTTTTCCCTTATATGTCTGACTCCGTTACCACTAATGCAAGTTCTGGCATGACGCGTACCGAAATTCGCGCCAGTCTGTCGCTGGCGTCGATTTTCGCGTTGCGTATGCTCGGGCTTTTCTTGATCCTCCCGGTATTTGCAGTCCATGCAACCTCCTTTCCTGGCGGCGATAACACGACCTTGGTAGGAATTGCTTTGGGGATTTACGGACTTACACAGGCGTTCGGGCAAATTCCGCTTGGCATGGCATCGGACCGCTTCGGCCGTAAGCGAATTATTGTGATCGGTCTGCTATTGTTTGCAATCGGATCATTTATTGCCGCAGCGGCGCCGAATATCATCTGGGTGATCGTCGGCCGCGCAGTGCAGGGGGCAGGGGCAATCTCGGCAGCGGTCACAGCCTTTATTGCGGATAGCACCCGCGAAGAGCATCGCACTAAGGCAATGGCCATGGTCGGCGCATCGATCGGCTTGACCTTCGCCGTCTCGCTGATCGCCGCACCGGTTCTATATGCCCTGATCGGAATGGGCGGCATGTTTGCGCTGGTTGGGATCTTGTCCTTGCTGGCGATTCTGGTCGTGCTGTTTGTCGTTCCGGCTGCGCCACCTTTACCCGCGCAACGCGTAGGTTTGGCGGAAATCCTGCGTAATCTTGAACTGATGCGTCTGAATTTCGGCGTCTTTGCCTTGCATTTCATTCAAATGGCGATGTTCGTGGTCGTGCCGACGGCGCTGGTCAGCAGCGCCGGCATGCCGGTTGCCGATCACTGGAAAATCTATTTGCCTGTGGTCCTGCTTTCGTTCGTGCTGATGCTGCCGCCGATTTTCATCGGCGAAAAGCGTGGCAAGATGAAGCAGGTGTTCGTTGGCGCAATTTGTCTCTTATTGTTGGTACAAATCGGCATGTGGGGCGTGATTGCACAGCCCGGCAACAGTATGTTCGCGTTAGTCGGTTTGCTGCTGGCCTTTTTTGTTGCATTTAATATCTTGGAGGCAAGCCAGCCTTCACTCGTGTCCAGAATTGCGCCTGCAGCGGCGCGTGGATCCGCGATGGGAGTCTACAATACTCTGCAAGCACTTGGATTATTTTGCGGTGCGGCAGCGGCAGGATGGTTGACGCAGCATTTTGGTGCATCTCTCATATTTATTGTCGCAAGTATATTAAGCATTGCCTGGCTTATAATTGCGCTCAATATGCGTAACTTACCGCGCCGTGGCGCCGCCCAGCAGCCAGCCGGCATTTAAAGGAGAAAGACATGGCATCGATTAACAAAGTCATTATTGTGGGAAATCTGGGGCGCGATCCGGAAACCCGTTATATGCCCAGCGGCGATGCGATGACCAATATTGCCATCGCCACAACCGACAAATGGAAAGACAAGGCTTCCGGCGAGCAAAAGGAAGCGACCGAATGGCATCGCGTAGCCATGTTCGGGAAGCTTGCTGAAATTGCCGGCCAATACCTGAAAAAAGGCTCGCAGGTATATATCGAAGGCAAGCTGCGTACCCGCAAATGGCAGGACAAGGACGGCGTGGAAAAATACACCACAGAAATTATCGCGGACACCATGCAGATGCTTGGCAGCCGTCAGGGAATGGGTGGGGGCGCTTCAATGGATGAAGGTTACAGCCCGGCTCCGGCTGCACGGCAAAACTCCGGAGCCGCCCGTCCGGCCGCCAAACCGGCGCCAAATTTCTCGGATATGGATGACGATATTCCATTCTGAGGTGACTAAACCGTCACGCTTCGTACTTTCCCGGTGTTGTATAAGTGCGAAGAGCTGCTCCTAGCTAATATCAATGTTAGAAATGTAGTCTTTGCGGTTCTGCTTTCGCGCATGACGACAAGCAGAACCGATCCGGGTTCAAGGCGCAATTCCGTTCATGAAAAACAGTTTTGCTGAGTGAATTATGGCCCGTCTTGCTCGACTCGTCGTTCCCCATTATCCCCATCATGTAATACAGCGCGGCAATGACCAGCAACTTGTCTTTCGGGATGAGGAGGATTACGGAATTTTTCTGAAATGGCTGCGTGAAGCAGCGCGCCGCTTCAAGGTCTCGGTGCATGCCTATGTGCTGATGCCTAACCATTTTCATTTATTGGCTACGCCCGTTGACGACACCGGTCTGGCGCGGATGATGCAATGGGTAGGACGTTATTACGTTCCGTACTTCAATCATAAATACCAGCGTGCCGGGACTTTGTGGCAGGGACGATACCGGACCACGCTTATTGATCCTGCACGTTATTTCTTGGCTTGCTCGCGCTATATCGAACTTAATCCCGTCCGCGCGGAATTGGTTGGAACTGCCGACCATTACCCATGGTCCAGCTGCGCCCACCATGTCGGTATTAAGTCTGATCCGCTAGTGACGGATCATGCCTTGTATTGGGCGTTGGGGAATACGCCATTCGAGCGCGAGGCAGCGTACCGCGAATTACTGAGTCATTCGTTGAAGAGCGAGGAAATTCAGGCGATTCGCAGTGCAACCAATAAGGGATGGATATTGGGAACAGAACAATTCAAACAAAATATCGCGAAGCAAACTTCCCGCCGTCTCAGCCCGGTTAAAAGGGGCAGACCAAAGAAATCAAAGGAAGAAAAGCGGACTGATTTGGTAAATAATCAAGCCACATAATATTCTTTGCTCTGTCCCTAATAATTATTTTGCACCATTGGGGTGCTTATTAATGTAACTCCGACCCTAATTATTTAGGTTGAACTATCTATTGCGTTGCACTATTCTTCCATTTTGCTTACGAAGAGCAGTGGAGATTTATTATGCATGCGCAAGGCCTATACGATCCTGCAAATGAGCATGACGCCTGCGGCGTCGGTTTTGTCGCCCATATCAAAGGTAAAAAAAGCCATTCCATTATTGAGCAGGGTCTGCAGATCCTGAAAAACATTGACCATCGCGGTGCGGTAGGCGCCGACAAGCTGATGGGCGACGGCGCGGGAATATTGATCCAGATTCCGGATCAATATTACCGCGAGGAAATGGCTAAGCAGGGCGTAAATCTACCGCCGCCCGGCGAATATGGCGTTGGCATGATTTTCCTGCCTAAAGAACACGCCTCGCGTCTGGCCTGCGAGCAGGAAATCGAGCGATCCGTGCGCGCCGAAGGTCAAGTCGTACTGGGCTGGCGCGACGTACCGGTCGATGTCGACATGCCGATGTCGCCGACCGTACGCGACAAGGAACCGGTCATTCGCCAGATCTTCATCGGCCGCGGCCAGGATGTCATGGTGACCGATGCGCTCGAGCGCAAGCTGTATGTCATCCGCAAATCTTCTGGTCACGCAATCCAGGCGCTTAACCTCATCCACGGCAAGGAATTCTTCGTGCCTTCGATGTCGGCACGCACCGTGGTGTACAAGGGCCTGTTGCTGGCAGACCAAGTCGGTGTTTACTATAAAGACTTGCAAGACCCGCGCTGCATCTCCGCGTTGGCGCTGGTGCACCAGCGTTTCTCCACCAATACTTTCCCCGAGTGGCCGCTGGCCCATCCGTACCGCCTGCTCGCGCATAACGGCGAAATCAACACGGTCAAGGGTAACTTCAACTGGATGCGCGCGCGCGAAGGCGTGATGAAGTCGGCCGTCTTGGGCGACGACCTGAAAAAGTTGTTCCCGCTGATTTACGAAGGCCAGTCGGACACCGCCTGCTTCGACAATGCATTGGAATTGCTGGTCATGGCCGGCTATCCGATCGCGCAAGCGATGATGATGATGATTCCGGAAGCCTGGGAAAACCATACGCTGATGGATGACAATCGCCGGGCATTCTATGAATACCATGCCGCGATGATGGAGCCTTGGGACGGCCCGGCAGCGATGGCTTTCACCGACGGCCGCCACATCGGCGGCACACTGGATCGCAATGGCTTGCGTCCTGCGCGCTACATCGTGACCGACGACGACCTGGTCGTGATGGCGTCCGAATCCGGCGTCTTGCCGATTCCCGAATCCAAGATCATCCAAAAATGGCGTCTGCAGCCGGGCAAGATGTTCCTAATCGACCTCGACGCGGGCCGCATCATCGACGACAAGGAACTGAAGGACACCTTCGCCAATGCCAAACCGTACAAGCAGTGGATTGAATCGGTGCGCATCAAGCTCGACGAGTTGAAGGGTCAAGCAGAAGAAGCAAAGCAAACCCTGCCTTTGCTCGATCGCCAGCAAGTGTTCGGTTATACCCAGGAAGACATGAAATTCCTGATGTCGCCAATGGCCGTTGCAGGCGAAGAAGCGACCGGTTCCATGGGCAATGACTCGCCCTTGGCGGTCATGTCCAACAAGAACAAGCCGCTGTACAACTACTTCAAGCAATTGTTCGCGCAAGTGACCAATCCGCCGATCGACCCGATCCGCGAAGCAATGGTCATGTCGCTGGTGTCCTTCATCGGTCCGAAGCCGAACCTGCTGGATACCAACAATATCAATCCGCCGATGCGCCTGGAAGTGGCGCAGCCGATTCTGGATTATGCCGACATTACCAAGCTGCGCAATATCGGCGCCTACACTGGTGGAAAGTTCAAGTCATACGAGCTTGATATCTGCTATCCGGTCGGCTGGGGCAAGGAAGGCGTCGAAGCGCGTCTGGCATCGCTGTGCGCCGAAGCGGTCGATGCGGTCAAATCCGGCCACAACATCCTGATCGTGTCCGACCGCAAGGTCAATGCGGAAAATATCGCGATTCCCGCCTTGCTGGCAACGTCCGCTATCCATTTGCATCTGGTCAGCAAGGGCTTGCGCACTTCGACCGGCTTGGTAGTCGAAACCGGATCCGCGCGCGAAACGCACCACTTTGCGCTGCTGGCCGGCTATGGAGCCGAAGCCATCCATCCCTACCTTGCGATGGATACCCTGTCCGACATGGCCAAGGGCTTGCCAGGCGAATTGTCGGCGGAAAAGGCAATCTACAATTTCCAGAAAGCAGTCGGCAAGGGCTTGATGAAAGTGATGTCCAAGATGGGCATCTCGACCTACATGTCGTACTGCGGCGCGCAGATTTTCGAAGCCATCGGTCTGAACAAGGCGCTGGTCGACAAGTATTTCCGCGGCACGGCGTCCAACGTCGAAGGCATCGGCATTTTCGAAGTCGCCGAAGAAGCGCTGCGCTTGCACAAGTTGGCATTCAGCAACGATCCTCTGCTGGTCAACGCGCTCGATCCGGGCGGCGAATACGCGTACCGTGTGCGCGGTGAAGATCATATGTGGACGCCGGATGCAATCGCCAAGCTGCAGCATTCGACTCGCGCCAACAATTACAACACCTACAAGGAATACGCGCAGATCATCAACGATCAATCCAAGCGTCACATGACGCTGCGCGGCCTGTTCGAGTTCAAGATCGACCCAAGCAAGGCCATTCCGCTGGACGAAGTCGAATCGGCCAAGGAAATCGTCAAGCGTTTCGCCACCGGCGCGATGTCGCTCGGATCGATTTCGACCGAAGCGCATTCCACGCTGGCAATTGCAATGAATCGCATCGGCGGCAAATCGAACACTGGCGAAGGCGGCGAAGATGAAATCCGCTATCGCCAAGAACTGAAAGGCATCCCGATCAAGACGGGCGAAACCTTAGCCTCGATCATCGGCACCAGCCGTGTTGAAGCCGATATTCCGCTGATGGAAGGCGATTCGCTGCGTTCCAAGATCAAGCAGGTCGCATCCGGCCGTTTTGGCGTCACCACCGAATACCTGACCTCGGCCGACCAAATCCAGATCAAGATGGCGCAGGGCGCCAAGCCGGGTGAAGGCGGTCAGTTGCCGGGCGGCAAGGTGTCCGAGTACATCGCCAAATTGCGTTTCTCGGTGCCGGGCGTGGGCTTGATTTCGCCACCGCCGCACCACGACATTTATTCGATCGAAGACCTGGCGCAATTGATTCACGATCTGAAGAACGTGAATCCGAAAGCCGATATCTCGGTCAAGCTGGTGTCCGAAGTCGGTGTCGGCACGATTGCCGCGGGCGTGTCCAAAGCCAAGGCGGACCATATCGTAATCGCCGGCCATGACGGCGGTACCGGCGCATCGCCGTTGTCGTCCATCAAGCATGCCGGCAGCCCATGGGAACTCGGCCTGGCGGAAACGCAGCAAACCCTGGTGCTGAACCGCTTGCGCAGCCGCGTGCGCGTGCAAACCGACGGCCAGATCAAGACCGGCCGCGACGTCGTGATCGGCGCGCTGCTGGGTGCGGATGAATTCGGTTTCTCGACCGCTCCGCTGGTTGTCGAGGGCTGCATCATGATGCGCAAATGCCATCTGAATACGTGCCCGGTTGGTGTCGCAACACAGGATCCGGTCTTGCGCGCGAAATTCGCCGGCAAACCCGAGCATGTGGTGAACTACTTCTTCTTCGTCGCGGAAGAAGCGCGTCAGATCATGGCGCAACTCGGTATCCGCAAGTTTGACGAGCTGATCGGCCGCTCTGATTTGCTGGACAAGGCCAAGGCGATCACGCACTGGAAGGCGAAGGGGCTGGACTTCTCCAAGATCTTCTATCAGCCTGAAGTGTCTGCCGACGAACCTCGTTTCCATGTCGAAACCCAGGACCACGGCCTGGACAAAGCGCTCGACCACAAGCTGATCGCGCAAGCGAAAGCGGCAATCGAAAAGGGCGAGAAGGTGTCGTTCATTTCTTCGGTGAAGAACGTCAACCGCACTATCGGCGCGATGCTGTCCGGTGAAGTGGCAAAGAAATACGGCCATGAAGGCTTGCCTGACGACACGATCCATATCCAGCTGCAAGGCACGGCGGGCCAGTCGGCCGGCGCCTTCCTCGCGCACGGCATCACGCTGGACCTGGTCGGCGAAGGCAACGACTATGTCGGCAAGGGCTTGTCGGGCGGCCGCATTATCGTGCGCCCGAACACAGAGTTCCGTGGCCGCGCGGTGGAAAATATCATCGCTGGCAATACGCTCCTGTACGGTGCAGTCGGCGGCGAAGCTTACTTTAATGGCGTGGCTGGTGAGCGTTTTGCCGTACGTAACTCCGGTGCCATCACGGTTGTGGAAGGTACGGGCGACCACGGCTGCGAATACATGACCGGTGGAACGGTAGTGGTACTGGGCAGTACCGGACGCAACTTCGCGGCCGGCATGTCGGGTGGCATCGCCTATGTCTATGATCCGGACGGCGATTTCGAGCAGAAATGCAATATGGCGATGGTCGCGCTGGAGCCGGTGATGAGTAATGCCGAGCAAGAGTCCAAAGTGGATAGGGCGATCTGGCATGCGACGATACGCGGCGGCGAACAGCAAACCGACGAAGTCATTCTGAAGAATCTGATCGAGCGTCACTTCAAGTACACCGGCAGCACGCGTGCCCGCATGCTGCTGGATGACTGGACGACATCGCGCAGCAAATTCGTCAAGGTCTTCCCGACCGAATACAAGCGTGCACTGGGTGAACTGGCCGCCAAGGCTGCCAAGCAGCCAAAAGAAAAAGTCGCAGCTTAACAATTAACAAAATCGACCGTTCGCGCAGGCTGGCACTCCCGGCCTGCGCAATACTGCGGTCAAGAGGGTGAGTGAAAAAATGGGAAAAGTAACCGGTTTTCTGGAATACCAGCGGCTGCAGGAAGCAAGCGAAGCTCCTGATTCGCGCAAGAAGCATTACAAGGAATTTACCGTTCATCTGAGCGATGCGGACGCGAAAATCCAGGGCGCGCGCTGCATGGACTGCGGCATTCCGTTCTGCAATACCGGCTGCCCGGTCAACAACATCATTCCTGACTGGAATGACCTGGTTTACCACGGCAATTACAAGGAAGCGCTGGACAACCTGCATTCCACAAATAATTTTCCGGAATTTACCGGCCGTATCTGCCCGGCACCTTGCGAAGCGGCTTGTACGCTCGGCATCAACAACGAACCGGTCGGCATCAAGTCGATCGAGCATTTCATTATCGACAAGGGTTGGGAAAACGGGTGGGTGATCCCGCAAGTGCCGACTGTCAAGACTGGCAAGAAAATCGCCGTAGTCGGTTCGGGTCCTGCCGGAATGGCTGCAGCCCAGCAGCTGGCACGCGTCGGCCACGACGTGACGGTATTCGAGAAAAATGATCGTGTCGGCGGCTTGCTGCGTTATGGCATTCCTGACTTCAAGATGGAGAAATCGCATATTGATCGTCGCGTCGAGCAGATGAAGGCGGAAGGCGTGACTTTCCGTACCGGTGTGCTGGTCGGAAAGGATTTTCCGTCGAACGTGATCAACTGGTCCAAGGAAACCGTTTCAACTGAACAGTTGAACAAGGAATTCGACGCCATCATCATCGCCGGCGGCGCCGAGACGCCTCGGGATCTGCCGGTGCCTGGCCGTGAATTGAAAGGCGTACATTTCGCAATGGACTTCCTTGGTCCGCAAAATAAGGCCAATGCCGGCGACAAGCTCAAGGACCAGATCATGGCAACCGGCAAGCATGTCATCGTGATCGGCGGCGGCGATACCGGTTCCGACTGTGTCGGCACCTCCAATCGTCATGGCGCCGCATCGGTCGCGCAATTCGAGTTGCTGCCTCAGCCGCCAGAGACAGAGAACAAGCCTCTGGTATGGCCTTACTGGCCGACCAAGCTGCGTACCTCCAGCTCGCACGAGGAAGGCTGCGAACGTGACTGGGCGGTGGCCACCAAGCGCCTGGAAGGCAAGGGCGGCAAAGTAGAGAAGCTGATCGCTGCGCGCGTCGAATGGAAAGACGGCAAGATGCAGGAAGTGCCGGACTCGGAATTCGAAATGAAGGCTGACCTGGTTCTGCTGGCGATGGGTTTCGTGTCGCCGGTACAGCAAGTGTTGGACGCTTTCGGTGTTGAGAAGGATATGCGCGGCAACGCCAAGGCAACTACGGATGGCGACGGTTGCTACAAAACTTCAGTGGATAAAGTATTCGCTGCCGGCGACATGCGCCGTGGACAATCGCTGGTTGTCTGGGCGATCCGTGAAGGCCGGCAGTGTGCCCGTGCGGTCGACGAGTATTTGATGGGAAGCTCGGTTTTGCCGAGATAATGGATCGCACGGCTCCGGCTTGCGAGCCGGAGCAGCGCTGGCCGGGACGGACAGGCAAAGGCCTGTCCGTCTTATTTCCGGCTTCTGGCAGCGAAGGCCTTCAATGTGCCGGTGCCGTGGATGAATACCTGATGGCAGTTCAGCGCTGCCGAGATAACGGATCATCCAGCATTGGCTTGCACGCCGAGCCCGCGCTCGTCGGATTGAACGGCCGGTTCAATGAGCCCGATTCCTTTTCGCGAAGGTTATCAACGCATAAGCGCTTGATGAGCATGATGCGGCTGTACTACTGCCACGCTGACACAGCCTTCGCCAAACGTAGTCCTTGCTAAGGTCTGTAATGCGGCAGCTTTGCATCTAAACCTGATTCCCGAGATTTTTGTCAAATTTGCAAGGGCGGCCCGCGATGTGGAAAAACATTCGTAATATCAGGTTTGCTTGCTGAGCTAATGCCCGCTGATTGTTGTATTGGATTGATGCAAATAGGGAGCGTCCGAAGCGTTTATCATTTCTGCACTACAATTACAGCTTTTCGTCTATAAACACCGCCCGTGTCCAACCTTGTTGAAATTCGTGATGTGCAATTCGGTTATGGAGAGCGCCTGATCCTGTCAGGCCTCACCATGGAATTCGGGCGCGGCAAAGTCATCGCCGTCATGGGCGGCTCGGGCTCGGGCAAAACCACAATTCTGCGTTTGATCGGCGGCCAGTTGCGGCCAGGTTCCGGGACTGTGAAGGTTGAGGGTGAAAATGTCCATGCATTGGATACAAAAGCCCTGTACGCCATGCGGCGCAAGATGGGCATGCTGTTTCAGCACGGCGCATTGTTCACCGACCTGACGGTATTTGAAAACGTCGCTTTTCCTTTGCGGGAACATACTGATCTGCCGGAAAGCCTGATTCGCGATCTGGTGTTGATGAAGTTGCATGCAGTAGGCCTGCGCAATGCCGCATATCTGAAGCCATCGGAAGTGTCCGGCGGCATGGCGCGACGGGTAGCCCTGGCTAGGGCGATTGCGCTTGATCCGCAGTTGATCATGTACGACGAGCCCTTTGCCGGACTCGACCCGATTTCAATGGGTGTCATTGCGAATACGATTCGCCGTCTCAACGATGCGCTCGGCTCCACTTCGATTCTCGTCTCTCATGACGTGCATGAATCTTTTACGATTGCCGATTACGTGTATTTCCTGTCGCATGGGAAAATCGTCGCGCACGGAACGCCGGCCGAAATGCTGGCGTCAAGCGACCCCTATGTGAAGCAGTTCGTGCATGCGGAGGCGGATGGACCGGTTCCTTTCCATTATCCGGGCAAGTCACTGGCCGAGGACTTAGGCATAGGACGGGCGTCATGATCATTAACTTTTTTTCACTGATCGGGCGTGTTGTGCGCGAATTCATCCTGAACGTAGGATTCGGCACGCGTACTTTTTTCGCAGTCTTGCGCGCTTCCGCCGGCCTGTGGCGCAGGCTTCGCCTGGTGACCGACCAGATCCATTTCATTGGCAATTATTCACTGGTGATCATTGCTGTCTCCGGCCTGTTCGTTGGTTTTGTGCTGGGACTGCAAGGTTATTACACGCTCAATAAATACGGTTCGGAGCAGGCACTGGGTTTGCTTGTAGCATTGTCGTTGACACGCGAGTTGGGGCCGGTGGTGACGGCCTTGCTTTTTGCCGGCCGTGCCGGCACGTCGCTCACGGCTGAAATCGGCTTGATGAAGGCAGGAGAGCAACTGTCCGCAATGGAGATGATGGCCGTGAATCCACTGGAGCGGGTACTGGCGCCGCGATTCTGGGCAGGAGTGATTGCCATGCCGTTACTCGCTACCATTTTCAGCGCCGTTGGGGTACTTGGCGGCTATGTCGTCGGAGTGCAATTGATCGGTGTCGATGAAGGCGCATTCTGGTCGCAGATGCAAGCCGGGGTCGACGTCTGGAACGATATCGTCAATGGTGTGATTAAAAGCATCGTATTCGGATTTGCCGTGACTTTTATTGCGCTGTTCCAGGGATATGAGGCGCAGCCCACGCCGGAAGGAGTGGCGCGTGCGACGACCCGGACGGTGGTGATCGGTTCGCTGACAGTATTGTGGCTGGATTTCTTGCTTACGGCCCTGATGTTTACACAGTGAAGCGATTGATGGCTGTAATACTCAAGTAATGCGGCTGACGGGCCCGGACTTTTTGTAAATCATAGATTTTACGTAATGTACATCCCATATTTAGGGTATTAAATTATGCAACGCAAATCGTTAGACTTATGGGTAGGAATATTCGTGCTTCTCGGGGCTGCAGCCTTGCTGTTCCTGGCGCTGAAGGCGGGCAATATGAGTTCATTCAGTTTCGGCGAAACTTATCCGGTCGTTGCAAAATTCGACAATATTGGCGGCTTGAAACCTCGTGCGCCGGTAAAAAGCGCAGGTGTGGTCGTGGGACGAGTCGAAAAAATTTCATTCGATGACCAAAGTTTTCAGGCATTGGTGACGTTACAGTTGGAAAGCAATGTGAAGTTTCCCAAGGATTCGTCGGCGAAAATCCTGACATCCGGGTTGCTCGGAGAGCAATACATTGGGCTGGAACCCGGCGGGGACATGAACAATCTCGTTGCCGGGGATAGAATCAAGATGACCCAGTCAGCTATTGTTCTTGAAAATTTAATCAGCCAGTTCTTGTTCAGCAAGGCTGCTGAAGGAAAAGAGGAAGGCAAGTAATGAACCATCTGATGCGCAGCCTGATGGCGCTGACCATCTCGGTCGTGATGACAGGATGCGCAACAACCAATCCGCAGGACCCATTCGAAGGATACAACCGGGCGATGTTTGAATTCAACGATAAGTTGGATCAGGCGGTGCTCAAGCCAACTGCAATCGTGTACCGTGAAACGGCACCGAATGTCGTGCAAATAGCAGTCGCCAATTTTTTTGAAAATCTCAGCGATGTCTGGACCGGCGCAAACAATTTGCTCCAGGGTAAAGTGGAGGACGGGCTGAACGACTTCATGCGTTTTTCCGTGAATTCTACATTCGGGCTCGCGGGCTTGATCGACATTGGTTCTGCGGCAGGCATTCCCAAGCACAAGCAGGATTTTGGAACGACACTTGGTGTATGGGGAATACCATCAGGTCCTTACCTCGTGTTGCCACTGATGGGTCCTAGCACTGTGCGCGATACGGCCGCGCTGCCAGTCGACTTCCAGGGTGATCCATGGAGTTATGTGGACCCGGCACGCGCACGTTATGCCGGCTCTGCCGTACGCCTGGTCGATAAGCGCGCCGCAGCGCTGGATGCATTCAATCTGATTGAGGAAGCTGCGCTTGACCGATACGAATTCATCCGGGATGCGTTCATGCAGCGACGCGAGAACAAGATCAATCAGAGCAAGGAGCGTCGCGACGAGGCATGGCCTGATAACCAGAGTCAGTCCGGCGCGGAGCCTTCTGAAGACACTGTTAAGGTTTCTTACATTAATTCCGAAAGTGGCTCGGAACAAAGAATTCCTGGCATTGTCACAATTATCAGCAACATGCCAAATCAATCGGATGCAAGTGTTTTTGCTTCCGTCGAAGCAGATGGGTTGGAAAAGCCATTCGTGCCCTTATCCGTGGTAAAGCTGAACGCTGAAACGGCGACCTTGTCATCCAAAGCGACTCCTTACTAGTTAGTATAATCGCGTGGACGGTACGGTCCTTGTCTAGTCAAACTGGAAATCTATGAAAACATTGCGTAAATTTTTTGCCATTCTGTTGGCATTCAACCTGTTGAACCTTGCGGCACCTGCATTCGCACAGCAGGAAGGGCCTGATGCCTTGATCAAGCGGATCAGCCAGGAAGTAATGGACACAGCCAAAACCGATAAAGAAATCCAAAGCGGCAATCAAAAGAAAGTGCTGGAACTGGTTGAAGAAAAGATTCTTCCGCACGTAAATTTCCAGCGCATGACATCGCTGGCGGCCGGACGTTTCTGGCGTGAAGCGACACCGGAACAGCAACAGCAGTTGACGAACGAGTTCCGCAGTCTGCTGGTCTATACCTATTCGGGCGCGATCTCGCAGGTCAAGGACCAGCAACTGGAGTTCAGGCCATTCCGCGCCAGCCCTTCCGATACTGAAGTCGAAGTGCGCTCGCAAGTGCTGCAGCCACGCGGCGAGCCGATTCAGTTGAATTACCGGCTTGAGAAAACCCCGGCCGGCTGGAAAATTTTTGATGTGAACGTATTGGGTGCCTGGCTGGTGGAAAGCTACAAGGGCAGCTTTGCGACGGAAATCGGCAAGAACGGCATCGACGGACTGATCAAAACGCTGTCCGATAAGAACAAGCGCCTTGCCGCCAACGCCGCCAAGCCTGTCAAAACTACTGCAGCCCGCTAAGCCGCCTACGATGTTTGAACCAAGCGACACATTAAACTTTGCCAACGCAAAAGCAACCCTGGAGGCAGGGTTGCTGGCGATCTCATCCGGTCAGACGGAAATCGATCTCGCTCGACTTGCTTCTGTCGATTCAAGTGCAGTCGCAGTGTTGCTGGCATGGCAACGCGCCGCTCAGGCAAAAGGCTCGGTGCTCCATTTTCATCATGTTCCTCATAATCTTCAAAGTCTGATCGATCTGTACAGCGTCGATACACTGCTGGGACATTAAAGTATCCCTGCCAAGCAAGGTCTGACTGAAGGCCTCGCAGCAGAGCCGCAAAAATCCCCTATAATCGATAGCTTCGCTGTACAGCTTTTCATGCCATGTGCAGCGCCAACTATACGAAGAATGTACTAAGCCGGTATGGCTGCCATTTCGATTTCCAATGTCAAAAAACGCTACGGCGCACTTCAGGCGCTTGACGGCGTATCGCTCACCATTGAGCAGGGTGAGTTCTTTGGCTTGCTCGGGCCCAATGGTGCTGGCAAAACGACCTTGATCTCTATCGTGGCAGGGCTGAACCGAGCCGATTCCGGCGCCGTAGCGATCCATGGCCACGACACAGTGACCGACTATCGCAACGCCCGCAGGCTGCTGGGAGTCGTGCCGCAGGAGTTGGTGTTCGATCCTTTTTTTACCGTGCGCGAAACCCTGCGCATGCAATCCGGTTATTTCGGACTGAAAAAGAATGATGACTGGATCGATGAAGTCATGCACCATCTCGATCTAACCGGAAAAGCGGAAACCAATACGCGCGCGCTTTCCGGCGGCATGAAGCGGCGTGTGCTGGTTGCACAGGCACTGGTGCACAAGCCGCCCGTCATCGTGCTGGATGAGCCGACCGCCGGCGTTGACGTGGAACTGCGCCAGACATTGTGGAAATTCATCTCTCGTCTGAACCGCGAAGGGCACACGGTTGTCTTGACCACGCATTACCTTGAAGAGGCCCAGGCCCTGTGCAATCGTATCGCAATGTTGAAATCCGGGAAGGTAGTCGCGCTGGACTCGACTTCCGCCCTGATCCGGCGCATTTCCGGTTCACAGCTGGTCGTTAGCCTAGAGCAGGGAACATTGCCGGAAGAATTAAAGCCCTTGGTTTCTCATCCGGATGAACTTGTATCAGGACACAAATTTACGCTAAGGATTACCGACTACCGCGAAGTCGAGCCGATCTTGGTCAGACTGCGCGAGGCAGGCGTGGTAATCGGCGACATGCAACTGCATCAAGCCGACCTGGAAGACGTGTTTATCCAGATTATGGGGAACGAAAAATGATCGGCTTCCAGACGCTTTTCTATAAGGAAGTGCTGCGCTTCTGGAAAGTGGCGACGCAGACCATTACTGCACCCATCGTTACCGCGATGCTGTATTTGCTGATCTTCGGCCATGTGCTGGAAGAGCATGTCGAGGTCTATCCTGGCGTACAATACACGGCATTCCTCGTGCCTGGTCTGGTCATGATGAGCATTCTGCAAAATTCCTTTGCCAATAGCTCTTCATCGCTGATCCAGTCGAAGATCACCGGTAATCTCGTGTTCGTACTGTTGCCGCCGCTGTCGCATTGGGAATTGTTTGGCGCTTACGTCTTGGCAGCAATGGTGCGCGGTATCGCGGTCGGCATGGGAGTCTTTCTGATCACCACATGGTTTGCCGATCTTTCGTTTGCCGCACCCTGGTGGATTGTTCTGTTCGCTTTATTAGGTGCGGCGATCCTTGCCACAATGGGAGTCATTGCAGGCATCTGGGCGGAAAAGTTTGATCAGTTGGCGGCATTCCAGAATTTTCTGATCATGCCGGCAACATTTTTGGCAGGCGTGTTTTATTCCATCCATTCCTTGCCGGCGTTTTGGCAGGCGGTGTCGCATGTCAACCCGTTTTTTTATATGATTGACGGTTTTCGTTACGGATTCTTTGGTCAATCCGATATCAATCCTTCAATCAGTTTTGTAATTGTGTCCGTATTTTTTGCCCTGCTGGCCAGCCTGGCAGTACGATTGCTGCGAAGCGGTTATAAGCTGCGGCATTGAAAATACTGGCGGATACGTAAAGTAATCAAGCAAGAGCGGACCGCTCATTAATGACAAAAATCTAAAGGCAAACCATGTTGCCCACACCTGAACTTGTTAGAAGCTATATCGCAGCCGGCCTGGACTGCACTCATCTCGAGGTCGATGGCGACGGGCAGCATTTCAATGCCGTGATCGTTTCGCCGGCCTTCGCCGGCAAGCGCCTCATCCAGCGCCATCAACTGGTTTATGCAGCGCTGGGCGACCGCATGCGCCAGGAAATCCATGCTTTATCCATGAAGACCCTTACCCCGGAAGAATTTCAGCAATAATGGACAAATTACTAGTCGAGGGCGGTAAGCGCCTGATGGGTGAGATCAGCATTTCAGGCGCAAAGAACGCGGCTTTGCCTATTTTGTGCGCCGGATTGCTGACGGCGGATTCCGTGCAGCTGGATAATGTGCCGGACTTGCATGATGTGACCACCATGCTGAAATTGCTGCGCCAGATGGGTTTGCGCGCAGAGCAGGATGGGGCGCATGTCCTGTTGAATGGACGCGCCATCGACAAGCTTGAAGCGCCGTATGAAATGGTAAAAACCATGCGCGCTTCTATCCTGGTATTGGGGCCGCTACTGAGCCGCTTCGGCGAAGCCAAGGTGTCGCTGCCCGGCGGATGCGCAATCGGATCCAGGCCTGTGGACCAGCATATCAAGGGTTTGCAGGCGATGGGCGCCGATATCGCCATCGAAGCCGGTTACATCCATGCCAAAGCAAAGCGCCTCAAGGGCACGCGCATCGTAACCGACATGATTACGGTGACCGGCACGGAGAACCTGCTGATGGCGGCAACCTTGGCTGAAGGCGAAACGGTGCTGGAAAACGCCGCACGTGAACCGGAAGTCACGGACCTGGCCAATCTGCTCGTGAAAATGGGCGCCAAAATTGACGGCATCGGTTCCGACCGGATCGTGGTGCATGGCGTTGAAACTTTGCACGGCGCATCCCATGCCGTCATTGCGGACCGCATCGAAACCGGTACCTTCCTGTGCGCGGTGGCTGCTGTCGGCGGTGACGTCGTGCTGAAGAACACACGCGCCGATATTCTTGACGTCGTACTGGATAAGTTGCGCGAGGCGGGCGTCATCCTGACATCGGGCGAGGACTGGATTCGCGTGCAAATGGCGGCGCGCCCCAAGGCGGTCAGTTTTCGCACCACCGAATACCCGGGTTTTCCGACCGATATGCAGGCGCAGTTCATGGCCATGAACTGCGTCGCCGAAGGAAGCAGCCGGGTGACCGAGACGATTTTCGAAAACCGATTCATGCATGTGCAGGAAATGAACCGCCTGGGGGCTTCCATCAGCATTGAAGGCTCGACCGCCATTATCGAAGGCGTGGATAGATTGGTCGGCGCGCCGGTCATGGCGACCGATCTGCGCGCGTCCGCTTCGCTGGTCATCGCCGCCATGGCTGCGCAAGGTCAGACACTGATCGATCGCATTTATCACCTGGACCGCGGCTATGACCGCATGGAAGTAAAACTGTCGGCAGTCGGTGCCAATATCCAGCGCGTAAGGCAATGAACCAGCCAATGAACCAGCAATTAACGCTCGCCTTGTCCAAGGGACGCATTTTCGAGGAAACCCTGCCGCTTCTGGAAGCTGCCGGCATCATGGTGACTGAAAACCCGGAAACCTCACGTAAACTGATCCTGCCTACCAATGACAAGGATGTGCGCGTCATCATCGTGCGTGCGTCGGATGTGCCGACCTATGTGCAATACGGCGCCGCTGATTTTGGCGTGGCCGGCAAGGATGTGCTGATCGAGCATGGCGGTGAAGGACTGTACCAGCCGATCGATCTGCGTATTGCCAAATGCCGAATGTCGGTCGCAGTGTCCGCCGGATTCGATTATGCGAGCGCAGTGCGGCAAGGTGCGCGTTTGCGCGTAGCAACGAAATACGTGCAAACCGCTCGCGAGCATTTTGCCGCCAAGGGCGTGCATGTTGACCTGATCAAGCTGTACGGTTCCATGGAACTTGCGCCATTGGTCGGCCTGTCGGACGCGATCGTGGATCTGGTGAGCACCGGCAGCACGCTGAAGGCAAACAACCTGGTGGAAGTCGAGCACATCATGGATATTTCATCGCGCCTGGTCGTCAACCGCGCGGCACTGAAACTGAAGCGCGAACGTCTGCAGCCGATTCTGGAAGCCTTTGAGCGTGCATCCAAACGTAAAGAATAAACGTACATAAAAAGCGGCATCAACGCCATCGTGTCTTATCGAGAACATCATGTCCATCACACTTCGCAAACTTGATTCAAGCCACCCGGATTTCAATGCGCAATTGAGTGCAGTGCTTGCATTTGAAGCAGAAGAGGATCATGCGATCGATCAGGCAGTGGTCGGTATCCTGGCGGACGTAAAGGCGCGCGGCGATGCAGCCGTGCTCGATTGCACCAATCGCTTCGATCGTTTGTCAGCCGACAGCGTTGCTTCCCTGGAACTCAAGCGGGAAGAATTGCAGGCGGCACTGGATGGCTTGTCTCCAGTTCGCCGCGCTGCCCTGCAAGCGGCGGCGGACCGGGTCCGGGCATATCATGAACGCCAGAAGCAGGAATGCGGTTCCGACGGCTTCACTTACCGCGAAGCCGATGGCACGCTGCTGGGCCAGAAAGTCACGCCGCTGGATCGCGTCGGCATCTATGTGCCGGGCGGGAAAGCTGCCTATCCCTCATCGGTATTGATGAATGCGATTCCCGCCAAAGTCGCGGGTGTGCAGGAAATCATCATGGTCGTACCGACGCCTAATGGCGTGAAGAACGAATTGGTGCTGGCGGCTGCGGCAATTGCCGGCGTTGATCGTGTATTCACCATTGGCGGCGCGCAAGCGGTCGCTGCACTGGCTTATGGCACCGCAACGATCCCGCAAGTCGACAAGATCGTCGGGCCCGGCAATGCATATGTAGCCGCCGCTAAACGGCGCGTGTTTGGAATCGTCGGTATCGACATGATCGCCGGACCATCCGAAATACTTGTGCTGTGCGACGGCAGTACCGACCCGGATTGGGTGGCGATGGACCTGTTTTCGCAGGCCGAACACGATGAACTGGCGCAATCCATCCTGGTCTGCCCAGATTCCGCCTATATCGAAAAGGTGGAAGCCAGCATCAACCGGCAACTCGCCGATATGCCGCGCCATGAAGTGATTCGCACCTCGCTGACGAATCGCGGTGCCATGATCAAAGTGCGGAGCATGGAAGAGGCGTGCACGATCGCCAACACTATCGCCGCCGAACATCTGGAAATCTCCGCCGAAAATCCGCAGCAATGGGGGGATCAAGTTCGCCACGCCGGAGCCATGTTCCTGGGCCGATTTACCTCCGAGTCGCTGGGCGACTACTGCGCCGGGCCGAACCACGTTTTGCCGACTTCACGTACCGCCCGCTTTTCCTCGCCGCTTGGAGTGTACGACTTCCAGAAGCGATCCAGCATCATTCAAGTGAGTGAAGCCGGTGCGCAGACGCTGGGCAAGATTGCCGCAGAACTGGCCTACGGCGAAGGCTTGCAAGCCCATGCTCAATCTGCCGAATACCGCCTGCGAAAATCCTGATGACGACCGTCGCCGCCGTGGATGAGTGGATGAACCGCGTATTCTGCGAAGATGCGGTCGCAGGCGTCCAGCGTATACCGGATGGCGCGGTCGATTTGCTGATTGCCGATCCTCCCTATGGATTGGGCAAGGATTACGGCAACGATTCCGACAAGCTCGATGCGGCTGCTTACCTGGAATGGACCGCGCTGTGGATTGATGCTGCATTGCCCAAGCTGAAGCCCAATGGCAGCCTGTATATTTTTCTGACATGGCGCTATTCGCCGGAAATTTTCGTCCTGCTCAAGCAACGCATGACCATGATCAACGAGATCATCTGGGATCGCCGCGTGCCTTCGATGGGCGGCAGCACACGCCGGTTTTCCTCGGTGCATGATACGATCGGCCTCTTCGTGAAGGGGCGCGACTACCATTTCGATCTGGACGCAGTGCGCATTCCATACGATGCCGAGACCAAGAAGGCGCGCTCGCGCGCACTCTTCGTCGGCGCAAAATGGCTGGAAATGGGATACAACCCGAAAGACGTCTGGAGCGTGTCGCGTCTGCACCGGGAGCATCGCGAACGGGAAGATCATCCGACGCAAAAGCCGCTGGAAATCATTGAGCGCATGATCAAGGCATCGTGCCCGCCGAACGGCCTTGTGCTGGATCCGTTCATGGGCAGCGGCACCACGGCGGTTGCCGCAAAAAAATGCGCACGCAATTTCGTCGGTTTTGAATTGAATCCCTCATACTGCAGCATGATCGAGCAACGTTTGAATGAATTGGCAATAGCGTCGACCGAGCCGGTATCAGTCACCCGCCCTGAACTGTGCGAATAGCGGACTCGCCACTGGAAACACTGCACCATGTCATTGATTGAAAATATTATCCGTCCTGAAGTTCGTGCATTGGCTGCTTACCACGTACCGGATGCCTCAGGTTTCGTAAAGCTTGATGCGATGGAAAATCCCTTCGGGTTGCCTGCTCATTTGCGGGAACAGCTAGGCCGCAGATTGGCCGATGTGGCCTTGAACCGTTACCCGGTGCCTTCCTATGCCAAGCTGAAGGCCGGCATTATCGAAACCTTCGGCGTGCCCGCCGGGTTCGATGTCGTGCTCGGCAATGGCTCGGATGAACTGATCAGTATCGTATCGATCGCCTGCGCCAAGCCCGGAGCAAAAGTACTGGCGCCCGTGCCGGGATTCGTCATGTATGAAATGTCGGCCAAATTCGCCGGGCTGGAATTCGTCGGCGTGCCGCTCAAGCAGGATTTTTCATTGGACAAGGAGACGATGCTGGCTGCCATCGCGCAGCATCGTCCTGCAATCACTTATCTTGCGTATCCTAACAACCCGACCGGCAATCTGTTTAATGCCGACGATATGGTCGCCGTCATGCAAGCTGTCGGAGATACCGGCATCGTCATTGTCGATGAAGCTTACCAGCCGTTTGCAGAACAGACTTTCATGGGGCGCCTGCCGGAGTTCCCCAATATGGCAGTCATGCGCACCGTATCAAAGCTGGGTTTGGCGGGGATTCGTCTCGGTTACATGTCCGCCGCGCCGGAACTGCTGGCCGAATTCGACAAGGTGCGGCCGCCCTACAATATCAATGTATTAACTGAAGCAACGGCCGAATTCTTGCTGGAGCATGCCGCAGTTCTGGATGAACAGGCCACCCAATTGCGCGCGGAGCGTGCCAAGCTAGCGTCCGCATTGGAGGCGCTTCCCGGAGTCGAAGTTTTTCCATCCGCTGCCAACTTCTTGCTGATTCGCGTGACCAAAACGGGTTGCGACGGAGGAGAATTATTCAACCGGCTTCTGGAACGCAGGGTATTAATCAAAAATGTCGGTAAAATGCATACATTGCTGGAAAATTGCCTGCGGGTTACAGTAGGTGCTTCCGATGAAAACAAGTCGTTTCTGACTGCATTTGCCGCTGCCCTCGCAGCTTAATCTGAATTGCCATCGAACATGTCTACGCCACGAACAGCCGAAGTCATTCGCAACACCAACGAGACCAAGATTCGCGTCGCGATCAATCTTGACGGAACCGGTCAGCAAAAGCTCGATACCGGCGTGCCGTTTCTCGACCATATGCTGGATCAGATTGCGCGCCATGGCCTGATCGACCTGGATATCAAGGCCGACGGCGACCTGCATATCGATGCGCACCATACCGTCGAAGACGTAGGCATCACGCTCGGCCAGGCAGTGGCCAAGGCAATCGGCGACAAGAAAGGCATTCGCCGCTACGGGCACGCCTACGTTCCGCTGGACGAGGCGCTATCCCGTGTAGTGATCGACTTTTCGGGGCGGCCGGGCCTGGAATTCCATGTCCCGTTCACGCGATCGATGATCGGCGGATTCGATGTTGATCTGACCCACGAATTCTTTCAAGGCTTCGTCAACCATGCGTTGATGACCTTGCACATCGATAACCTGCGCGGCGAAAACGCTCACCATCAATGTGAAACGGTGTTCAAGGCATTCGGCCGCGCCTTGCGCATGGCCGCGGAGCGTGATTCACGTGCCGAAGGCACCATCCCTTCCACCAAAGGGAGCTTGTAAGCCCGGGCAATATCCTGCCCCTGTGCTTGGCGTTTGAATTTTTATCATGAATAAAATTGTTGTAGTGGATTACGGCATGGGCAATCTGCGCTCGGTAGCGCAGGCGTTGCGTCATGCGGCACCTGAGGCCGACGTTCGGATCTCCGGTGAAGTGTCCGAGTTACGCTCGGCCGATAGGGTTGTATTGCCCGGCCAGGGTGCAATGCGGGATTGCATGCGTTCTCTGCAGGAATCGGGATTGCAGGAAGAACTGATGCAAGTCTCCACTTCCAAGCCGCTGCTGGGAGTATGCGTGGGCGAACAAATGCTGTTCGACTGGAGCGAAGAGGGCGATACACCGGGGCTTGGATTGTTGCCTGGCAAGGTCGTACGCTTCCATCTGGAAGGGCGCGTGCAGGAAGACGGTTCACGCTTCAAGGTGCCTCAGATGGGATGGAACCGTGTGAAGCAGTCGCAGTCCCATCCGCTATGGAACGGCATTGCCGACAACAGCTATTTCTATTTTGTGCACAGCTATTACGCGGTACCGACCGATCCCGCGCATATTTTTGGTGAAACGCTCTACGGCGACATGTTTTGCTGTGCGGTCGGGCGGGATAACATTTTTGCCACACAATTCCATCCTGAAAAAAGTGCCTCTGCGGGTTTGCAACTCTATAAAAATTTTGTACATTGGAATCCATAGTTTCTATGGATATGCAATCTTTCCTCCCTTATCCGATTAAACCTTAACTTAAACTATCTTTTACCGTAGCCATGCTGCTCATACCTGCTATCGATCTCAAAGACGGCCACTGCGTTCGCCTGAAACAGGGCGATATGGACCAAGCAACCGTATTTTCCGAAGACCCGACTGAAATGGCGCTGCACTGGCTGAAGCAGGGCGCGCGACGCTTACATTTGGTCGATTTGAACGGCGCATTTGCCGGCAAGCCCAAAAATGAATCGGCGGTCAAGGCAATCATTCATGCCGTGCGCGAATATGCAATCGAAAACGACACGGATGAAATTCCGGTTCAATTGGGCGGTGGCATTCGTGATCTGGATACGATCGAGCGTTATCTGGACGGCGGCTTGTCGTACATTATTATCGGTACTGCGGCGGTAAAGAACCCCGGGTTCCTGCATGATGCGTGCAGCGCTTTTCCCGGGCAGATCATTGTCGGTCTGGACGCAAAAGACGGGAAGGTTGCGACCGACGGCTGGAGCAAACTGTCCGGCCATGAAGTTATTGACCTGGCGAAAAAATTCGAGGATTACGGTTGCGAAGCGATCGTCTACACCGATATCGGCCGCGACGGCATGATGGGCGGCATCAATATCGATGCGACCGTGCGCCTGGCGCAGAGCATGACGATTCCTGTGATCGCATCCGGAGGCGTGCACGACATTCGCGACATCGAAGCGCTGTGCGCTGTGGAAGATGAAGGCATTGAAGGCGTAATCTGCGGCCGCTCGATTTACGAAGGAACCCTGGACCTGCGTCTGGCGCAGCAGCGCGCTGACGCATTGAGCGGACTGGAAACATCCGAGGCCGACGAAGCATGAGTTTAGCCAAACGCATCATTCCCTGTCTGGATGTCACCGCAGGGCGCGTCGTCAAAGGAGTCAACTTTCTCGAACTGCGTGATGCCGGTGATCCGGTGGAAATCGCGCGCCGCTATGATGAGCAGGGCGCCGATGAAATCACTTTTCTCGATATCACCGCTTCATCCGATGAGCGCGACCTCATTTTGCACATCATCGAGGCCGTCGCCTCTGAAGTCTTCATTCCATTGACGGTCGGCGGCGGCGTACGCGTTGTGGAAGACGTGCGCAGGCTCTTGAATGCAGGTGCCGATAAGGTCAGCATCAATACCTCGGCGGTAACGAATCCGCAACTGGTACAGGACGCGGCGCAAAAATACGGATCGCAATGCATTGTGGTTGCCATCGACGCAAAAAAGACCGGTGACAACAAGTGGGAAGTATTTACACATGGCGGACGCAAGCCTACCGGCCTGGATGCCATCCAATGGGCCCGGAAGATGGAGCAATTGGGCGCAGGGGAAATTCTGCTTACCAGCATGGACCGTGATGGAACGAAGTCGGGTTTCGACCTGGCCTTAACGCGCGCAGTATCCGATGCCGTGACCGTTCCGGTGATTGCGTCGGGCGGGGTTGGAGGCTTGCAGGATCTGGCAGACGGTATCAAGATCGGAAAGGCAGACGCTGTACTGGCAGCGAGCATTTTCCATTATGGTCAGCATACTGTTGGCGAGGCTAAGCGTTTTATGGCCGAGCAAAATATTCCGATGAGGCTGGTTTAGCATGAGCGCCAAATGGCTCAATAAAGTGAAATGGGATGAGAATGGCTTGGTGCCGGTGATCGCGCAGCAAGTCGGTTCCAACGATGTGCTGATGTTTGCCTGGATGAACCGGGAAGCGCTGAGCAAGACAGTCGAGCTTGGAGAGGCTGTTTACTGGAGCCGCTCACGCAGGAAACTCTGGCACAAGGGCGAAGAATCCGGGCATATCCAGAAAGTCCATGAAATACGTCTCGACTGTGATGAAGATGTAATATTGTTGAAAGTGGAGCAGGTGGCGGATGTCGCGTGCCATACGGGACGCCACTCCTGTTTCTTTCAGCAGTTCCAGGGCAAAGCCGACGATGGTGAATGGGTGACAGTAGAGCCCGTGTTGAAAGATCCAGAAAGCATCTATAAATAAATGAGCGATATTCTGCAACGACTGGCCGAAGTAATCGAGTCGCGCAAACCGGCAAACGGAGGCGACCCGGACAAGTCATATGTCGCGCGCCTGTTCCATAAAGGTGACGACGCGATCTTGAAAAAGATCGGCGAAGAGGCGACGGAAGCAGTGATGGCAGCCAAGGATGCCCGCGTCGACGGAGACAGCTCGAAGCTTCTTTATGAGTGCGCGGACCTGTGGTTCCACTCGATAGTCTTGCTGGCGCAGTTTGGCTTGACGCCGCAAGAAGTATTGAATGAATTGGCGCGGCGAGAAGGAATTTCCGGCATCGAGGAAAAGGCTGGCCGCAAGGATTGATCATCCCACCTGTCAAGGGAGGAAATTTTGGATAACTGTATTTTCTGCAAGATTGCCGCTGGCACCATTCCCTCCAAAAAAGTATACGAAGATGAGGAGCTGGTTGCTTTTAACGACATTAATCCGGCTGCGCCTGTACACTTCCTGATTGTCCCTAAGCAACATATTTCAAGTTTGGCCGCATGCAATGAGAGTCATGAGGCATTGTTGGGTAAAATGATGTTGTTGGCTCCGCGATTGGCGCAGCAATTGGGCTGTGGTTATGACGCGTCGGGAAACGGCGATGGCAAGGGCGGGTTCAAGACCTTGTTCAATACCGGGCCGGATGGAGGGCAAGAGGTCTATCATATTCATCTGCATGTCTTTGGCGGACCGCATCCGTGGTATGGCAAAAAAGTTTGATGTGCCAAGTGTTCCACCTGGAACGTTTTACGGATTATTATTGAGAGCGAGCGAGAAGCTCTATTAGGAGAAGGTCATGGGTTCATTAAGCATATGGCACTGGGTAATTGTTTTAGTTGTCGTGGTGCTCATATTCGGGACCAAGAAGCTTGCCAATGTAGGTTCCGATCTGGGCAAGGCAGTCAAGGGATTCAAGGATGGCGTCAAGGGCGAGGAAGAAAAAGAAAAGGCCGTTGCACAGCAGGGTGCGGAAAACGTCACCATTGACGTTCAGGCAAAAGAGAAGCCGAGAGCCGAATAAGCTTTGTTGACTTTTTGTGCTTCGATTGGGAACCCTATGTGCATGAATTGCCTGGTTCATCCTTTTTATTTCCGGTCTGAGGCGTCATGATCGATCTGGGCTTAAGCAAGCTTGCCATCATTGGTGTCGTAGCACTGATCGTGATAGGTCCGGAAAAACTGCCGAAGGTCGCGCGCACGGCAGGGTCCCTGCTTGGCCGGGCGCAACGCTACATCAATGATGTCAAGGCTGAAGTCGGCCGGGAAATCGAACTGGAAGAGCTGCGGAAAATGCAAAAGGAAATGCAGGATGCAGCAAGCGAGGCGCAACAAAGCATTGCAAAGAATTTTTCGCAGGCAGAGCGCGAGCTGAATTCCGCATTCAATACCGGGTCGACTGGCACAGACATCGACGATGTTCTCCGTGAGCCTCCGATGCCGGACCAGGTATCGGTCAAGGCAAAGGATTTCAGACAGAAAAAACTTCATCGCACGTCAGCGATCCCATCCTGGTACAAGCGCCAGCATGGACACAAGTCGCATGTCATTTCCGGTGCGGCACGTGTGGCAAAGTTCCGTCCTCGAAGCAATCGTCCCAAATCGCAATTTTTCCATTAAATGTCAGAATCACCTCAGTCGGCGCAAGACACGTTTATTTCGCATTTAATCGAATTGCGCAGCCGGCTCGTCAAGGCTGCCGTAGTCGTGCTTGCAATAACCGGCTTGATTTTGCTTTGGCCCGGCCCTGCAGCAATCTACGATTTGCTCGCGCGCCCCATGATGGCATCCCTGCCTGCAGGGTCTAAGATGATCGCCACCGGCGTTATCAGTCCCTTCATTATTCCAATGAAAATTGCACTCCTGGTCGGCTTCATCCTCTCCTTGCCGTGGGTGCTTTATCAGGCATGGGCCTTTATCGCCCCCGGGTTGTATGCGCACGAGAAGCGGCTGGTCGCGCCCCTGGTGATTTCGTCCTCGATGCTGTTCATCGCAGGCGTCGCGTTTTGTTATTTTTTCGTGTTCGGCAAGGTGTTCGCCTTCATTAATGAATTTGCGCCGCAGTCGATTATGGTTGCGCCCGATATCGAAAATTACCTGGATTTTGTCATGACCATGTGCCTTGCCTTCGGCCTGTCGTTCGAAGTGCCGGTGGTTGTCATGATCCTGGTGCGTACCGGCATGGTTTCGCTTGAAAAACTCAAGGCCATACGTTCCTATGTCATTGTCGGTGCCTTTGTGGTCTCCGCCATCGTTACGCCGCCAGATATCATGAGCCAGCTATTCCTGGCGATTCCGCTATGCCTGCTATATGAGCTGGGATTACTGCTGGCGCCGCTGTTCGCGCGAGTCACACGCACGCCGGAGAGCGAGACGGAATAAGACGCCGAAGCCTCCGTGCCGGAACGCTCGCTTCATGATCAGTCTTGTGTGATATCCGGCCAGTCGTCATCGCATAGGCGCTGATGAGAAAGAGGCGCTGGTCAGCTCCTTTTGCGGCCGATAAGCCAGCTGCTACTTGATGCTTCTCAGCCACGCGATCAATGGAAAGGCGTGACGGAAATTGCTCAGTAGCTGCTTTTTAAGCGCCGCTCCGGAAAGGCCGCCGATACTGTTTTCCGTCCATACGATAAAACTTTTCAGCTTGATCAGTTCAATCTGAGGCAGGTCGGGCGAGAATCCCTTTGGCGGCCGTAATAATTTTCCTTCTTCCTGCAAACTGCCAAAGGTCTTTTTCAAGTTCCTGTCTTTCAATGCTGCGATCAAGCCGACTTCATTTTTCTCCAGTTGAAACCGTATGGCGCGTAGCCGGTCCGCCGGCGGCATATACTCCCCGCCGGCGACCAATAAACTTCCGTTTGCATCGATGTGGAAATAATATGCCGGCCCACCGCCCTGGCTGGGTCGTTTCAAGCCGCTTGATGTGATGGAGGCGGAAAAGGTCGTTTTATAGGGGCCGCCCTCGCGTGCAAAGCGCATGTCGCGGTGAAAGCGGAAAAGCGCTTTTTTCGGATTGCAATTCGCCACCGCAGGATCGAATGCTGAAATACCTTTGATCAGTTCTGTAACCAATTCCAGAAATTCCAGGCGAAGCAAGTCATATCGGGGCTTGTTCATGGCAAACCAGGCGCGATTATTGTTTTCAGACAGCTCCGCCAGGAATTGGGCTAAGTCACGTACATGCATGCTATTCCACTGACTCACGTTTGATGCGCGGGCGCTTGCCGACGCTAACTTCCAGATTCGTCTCCTGTCGTTTTCGGAATACCGTCAGGGTGGCCGGTTTGCCCGGTGTAAGCTGGGCGATGGTATTGAGCATGTCCGTGGTGTCGCTGATTGACTTGCCATTGATTGCAATCAGGATATCTCCGGGCCGCATGCCAGCCTTGTCGGCGGGGCCGCCTTTCAATACGCCGGCAATAATGGTGCCCGATTTCTTGCCCAGGCCAAAACCTTCGGCCAGCTCAGGCGTGATATCTTGCGGTTCCACGCCTATCCATCCGCGCGTGACCTGGCCGGTTTTGATGATTTCTTCCATAACGGTTTTCACGGTTGTGACCGGAATGGCGAAACCGATGCCAAGAGAGCCGCCGCTTCGCGAATAAATCGCCGTATTGATGCCGAGCAGATTGCCATTGGCGTCAACCAGGGCGCCGCCTGAATTGCCGGGATTGATGGCGGCATCGGTTTGAATGAAATTTTCAAAGGTATTGATGCCGAGATGGTTGCGGCCCAGGGCAGAGATGATGCCCATCGTGACGGTTTGTCCGACGCCAAAAGGGTTGCCGATCGCAAGCACAACATCGCCGACCTTTGCGTGGTCGATCTGAGCCAAAGTGATCGCCGGAAGGTCTTTCATGTCGACTTTAATCACGGCCAGGTCGGTTTCGGGATCGGTGCCGACCAGTCTGGCGACCCCCTTGCGCCCATCGGCGAGGGCGACTTCAATTTCGTCCGCTGCTTCCACGACATGATTATTGGTTAGGATATAGCCTTGCGTGCTGACCAGAACACCCGAACCCAGGCTGAACTGCTTTTCTTCGGGGTCGCGCATGCGATCGCCAAAGAATTTCCTGAAGTAGGGATCATCCATGAACGGATTGTTCGGCTGCTTTGCCTCTTTGGAAGTGAAAATGTTGACGACCGTCGGCATGGCGCGCGTCGATGCGGCTCGGTACGAGCCCTGAACATTCGGCACAACGGCAGGCGCTTGCTGAAGCGGTACGGTCGTACTTTCGATCTGTACCTCGCCCATGGCGCGGCCGTTGGCCATCCACTGCGGTTTGAGAGTGATTACAATGAACCAGATCGCCAAGCCGATTGTGACGGTTTGCGCAAACAGTAGCCAAAGACGGTGCATACAAAGAAGGATGTGGAATGAATAAGCAAACGATACAAAGAGATGCGCTGGAAAAGTATCTGGCGTCAATACTTGATATTAACCGTTTTCGGGATTATTGCCCAAACGGGCTGCAGGTGGAAGGGCGGCCAGACATTCGAACGCTCGTCACGGGCGTCACAGCCAGTCGCGCATTGATCGAGGCAGCGATTGAACTGGATGCGGACGCCATTATGGTGCATCACGGGTATTTCTGGCGCAACGAGGATCCGAGAGTGCTTGGTCCGAAGCATCGGCGGTTGAAGATGCTTCTTTCGCATGAAATCAATTTGTTTGCCTATCATTTGCCGCTCGATATGCATCCGGAATTGGGTAACAATGCCCAATTGGCAAAAATCCTGCAGCTTGAAGCAGACGGCCGTTTTGGCGAAAACGATATCGGCTGGATGGGGACGGCGACTGAAATTGCGACGGTCGGAGAGCTGGCCGCCAGCATCGAAAAATCACTCGGCCGCAAACCGTTGGTCATTGGAGACGCCAGCCAGAAAATCGGCAGGATCGGCTGGTGCACGGGCGCGGCACAGAATTATCTGGCGGATGCTGTTGCGGCCGGTGCCAGTACTTATTTAAGCGGTGAAATTTCCGAGCCTACCGTCCATTTGGCACGTGAAACCGGCGTTGCGTATATTAGTTGCGGTCATCATGCCACGGAGCGATATGGAGTCAAGGCGCTGGGAGAGCATGTTTCCTCGGAATTCTGCATCGTGCATTATTTTGTGGATATCGATAATCCGGTGTAAAGCGCTTGAATGAATGCCGAGAAATTTCGCTACATGAGATGATCTTCGGGAAAGCACCTTTGATTTAAACAACATTTCCGGCGAAATTCCATTCATAAAACGTATTTTTTGTAATTATTAGTTATGATAATGCAACGACGCAGCTATATTCTCTGAAGAAGTGCGAAGCGTTTCGCCATGACGTTGAGGAATCTCGGAAAGTATTTATGTCGCAGCAATCGTCGCGTATCCCAATTCAAGTTTTGATTGTTGAAGACGATGTGGTGACGCGCCGCTCTCTATGTCTGGCAATCGAAACGGAGCCTGCACTGGCTCTGGCTGCTGCTTTTGACAGCGTCAAGCCGACACTCGACTGGCTTGAAAATAATTCGGCCGATGTCTTGCTGACCGACTTGGGTTTGCCCGATGGTTCGGGAATTGAAGTGATTCGTCGTTGTGTTCAACGTTATCCCGCTTGCGACATCATGGTGCTTACGATGTCCAGCGATGAAGACAATGTATTGGCCTGCATCGAGGCCGGGGCTGCCGGTTATGTCCTGAAGGAGGCTCGTGCATTCGACATCGTACGCGCTTTACTGGATTTGCACGCAGGCTGCTCCCCTATCAGCCCACCCATTGCCCGTAAAGTTCTGGCGCGACTCCAAAACAAGAAGATTCAACGCGCCTCGCCACCGGAACTGGAAAATCCGGCCGCAGGGATTCTTACTCGCCGCGAGACCGCAATTCTGGATTTGATTGCCCGTGGCGACAGCTATGGCGACGTCGCGAAGCTATTGTCCGTTTCGGTCGGCACCGTGCAAACTCACGTAAAAAATATATACGGCAAGCTTTCGGTACATTCCAGGGGTGAGGCGGTGTACGAAGCCCAACGCCGTGGCTTGCTGCAGGTAAAATCGCGCCGGCAAAAATCCCAATAGCTTCTTGGCCGCTAAGCTTCGGCATCAACGATGTCAAATTGTGTCTTGGCCCCTACGCTGGCGCCATGCACTGGCGCGGGAAAGCCGATAAATTCCAAAAAAGTTCCCTTAAAAAGCGTTTCCCGTGTCTATTTACTTTAAAACAGCTCTTGGCTCCGCTATAATCTAAGGTTGCTAGGAGTTTCGTACAAGTTTCGCATTTCACTAATTGGGGTTGGTATGAGTAACGAAAAGCAAGTCGATTCCGGTCGACGTGGCTTGCTTGTCGCAACATGTGCGGCAGGCGGTGTGGCTGGATTGGCTGCAACAGGGGCATTCGTGTCCACTTTTCAGCCTTCAGAGCGCGCAAAAGCCGCTGGTGCGCCGGTGGAAGTGGATATTGCCGGCCTGGCGCCGGGCCAGATGACGACAGTTGAGTGGCGCGGGAAGCCAGTCTGGATCTTGAAGCGTTCTCCAGAAATGCTCGAGTCGCTCAAGAAGGTCGAAGGCCAAGTGGCAGATCCAAAATCCGAGCGCAATCCGGATGAGCTGACCCCAGAATATGCGCGCAACGAACATCGGTCGATCAAGCCAGAAGTTTTGGTGGCCGTTGGCATATGTTCTCACCTCGGTTGCTCGCCGATCACCAAGTTCCAGCAAGGTGCGCAACCCTCGCTCCCGGACGACTGGGCTGGTGGATTCCTGTGTCCATGCCATGGTTCCACGTTCGACCTTGCAGGCCGCGTCTACAAGAACAAGCCTGCACCGGACAACCTGCAAGTGCCCCGCCATATGTATGTCGGCGACACAAAACTGGTCATCGGCAAAGATGAGAAAGGCGAAGCGTAATCATGGCGTTTGTTGAAAAAAAACTACCGGCTGATGCGCCAGTTGCTGCAAAGGCCTTGAACTGGGTTGATGCGCGTTTTCCCCTTTCCAAGCTTTGGTATGAGCAGTGGGGAAGATATTACGCCCCCAAGAACTTCAACTGGTGGTATATCTTCGGCTCGCTGGCCATGCTGGTGCTGGTGATCCAGATCGTTACCGGTATTTTCCTGGTCATGCACTACAAGCCGGATGCCAATCTGGCATTTGCATCGGTTGAATACATCATGCGCGATGTGCCCTGGGGATGGTTGGTGCGGTATATGCACTCCACCGGAGCTTCGGCCTTCTTTATTATTGTCTACCTGCATATGACCAAGGCCTTGCTGTACGGTTCCTACCGTAAGCCGCGCGAATTGCTTTGGCTCTTTGGTGTCGGTATTTTCCTTTGCTTGATGGCTGAGGCTTTCTTCGGTTATTTGCTCCCTTGGGGTCAAATGTCCTACTGGGGTGCGCAGGTTATTGTTAACTTGTTCGGCGCAATTCCCTTTATCGGTCCTGACCTGTCCCTCTGGATCCGTGGAGACTATGTGGTTTCCGATGCGACACTGAATCGCTTCTTCTCTTTCCACGTCATCGCCATTCCACTGGTCTTACTTGGACTGGTTGCAGCGCACCTGATCGCCTTGCATGAGGTGGGTTCCAACAACCCGGACGGTATCGAGATCAAGGAAAACCTTGGCCCGGACGGCTTCCCGGTCGACGGCATTCCTTCTCATCCGTACTATTCGGTTCACGATATTTTCGGCGTTGTTATCTTCCTGACGATTTTCAGTGCGATTATCTTCTTCGCTCCGGAAATGGGCGGTTACTTCCTGGAATATAACAACTTCATTCCGGCTGATCCGCTGAAAACACCTCCGCATATTGCTCCGGTCTGGTATTTCACGCCGTTTTATTCGATCCTGCGTGCAACGACCTCGGAATTCATGTGGGCGTTGATCATCGGTGTCGTCGCTTATGTCGCCCTCGTCATGCTGAAGTCCAGGCTGGCCAGCAAAACGAAAATCGCTATTGCCGTCGCCGCTTTGGTTGCAATCATCGGCATGCTGGTATTCGATGCAAAGTTCTGGGGTGTCGTATTGATGGGCGTATCGGTGTTGATCCTTGCCGGCTTGCCATGGCTGGATAATTCGCCGGTCAAGTCGATCCGCTACCGTCCGAGCTGGCATAAATATGTATACATTGTGTTCGGCATCGCGTTTGTAATCCTGGGCTATCTGGGTGTGAAGCCTCCTTCACCCATAGCGGAGCGTGTCGCGCAAGTTTGCACATTCATCTATTTCGGCTTCTTCCTGCTCATGCCATGGTGGAGCACGATGGGCACGTTCAAGCGTGTACCGGATCGCGTTACCTTCCATCCTCACTAAGCCGCAAAGGGATAAAAGAAAATGAAATTGCTGAAAAAACTGATTGCGGCGCTAGTCATGGTACCGGCGCTGGCGTTGGCAGCCGAAGGCGGTTTTCCGCTTGATCATGCGCCAGATCGCACCACCAATATGGCTGCACTGCAAAATGGCGCAAAGCTGTTCGTGAACTACTGCCTGAATTGCCATTCGGCATCGGCAATGCGCTACAACCGTCTTAGGGATATCGGTCTGACCGATGAGCAAATCAAAAATAATTTGCTCTTTACTTCCGACAAGGTCGGCGATCTGATGAAGACAGCGATGTCGGCAAAAGACGGCAAGGACTGGTTCGGCGCAACACCGCCGGACCTGTCGGTTATCGGTCGCGCAAAAGCGTCTGGAGAAGGTTCTGGCGCAGACTGGATCTATACCTACCTGCGTACGTACTACAAGGACGACACGCGTCCAATTGGCTGGAATAATCTGGTTTTCCCGAACGTCGGCATGCCTCACGTCTTGTGGGAACTGCAAGGCATACGGAATGCCAAATTCGAAGACCAAAAAGACCCGCACGATCCCAGCAAGACAATCCATAAATTTGTCGGTTTCGAGCAAGTCAAACCCGGAAAGCTGTCTGCGCAGGAATACGATGTAGCAGTGGCCGACTTGGTGTCTTACATTACCTGGATGGGTGAACCAGTCCAGAACAAGCGTAAGCAGTTGGGTGTATGGGTCTTGCTTTTCATGGGCCTTTTCCTCGTTATCGTTTGGCGTCTGAATGCTTCTTTCTGGAAAGAAGTTAAATAGCGTTCTTGCCTGAAAGGGCATTTGTTACAGGGTGAGCGGTCAAACGTCTCACCCTCTTTGTTTCTAAGGAACTACAAAATGATGGTTCTCTATTCGGGCACAACTTGCCCATTTTCCCAGCGTTGCCGTCTCGTGCTTTTTGAAAAAGGCATGGACTTCGAGGTGCGCGACGTCGATCTCTTCAACAAGCCTGAAGATATCTCGACCATGAATCCGTATGGCCAGGTTCCGATTCTGGTTGAGCGCGATCTGATCTTGTATGAATCGAACATCATTAACGAATATATTGATGAACGTTTTCCTCATCCGCAGCTGATGCCGGCCGATCCGCTCATGCGCGCACGCGCACGGTTGATGCTGTTCAATTTCGAAAAGGAACTGTTCGTCCACGTTCATACGCTTGAAAACGATAAATCGAAGGGGGCTGAAAAGTCCCATGAGAGAGCCCGGGCGGAAATTCGTGATCGTCTTACTACGCTGGCACCTCTGTTCTTGAAAAACAAGTACATGCTTGGGGATGAATTTTCGATGCTTGATGTCGCCATCGCGCCGTTGCTCTGGCGTTTGGATCATTACGGCGTGGAACTTTCCAAGACTGCAGCACCCTTGCTTAAGTACGCCGAGCGGATTTTTTCCAGGCCTGCCTATATCGAAGCATTGACGCCCTCAGAAAAGGTGATGCGTCGCTAAGTGTGGTGCACGGGTATTTGCCAAGAGCTTTTCCAGGTGCGGATGCAACTGGAAAAGCTTGAACCAGCGCTATGTGGCTAATCTAACGCGAATACCGAATTCGACAAAACTCCATGCCAGAAATTTCCACCAAGCCTTATTTGCTGCGGGCAATCTACGAGTGGTGCACCGACAATGGTTTTACCCCTTATCTTGCCGTTGCAGTCGATAACAGAACGCGCGTACCGAAAGAGTTTGTAAAAAACGGCGAGATCGTTCTCAATATCAGCTTCAGTGCAACCAGCAGCCTGAAAATGGAAAATGATTTCATCAGTTTTCATGCGCGATTTGGTGGCGTTTCGCGCGAAATTGTCGTGCCCATCGAAAATGTTGCGGCAATTTACGCACGTGAGAACGGCCAGGGGATGGCGTTTGAAGTAGGTAAAGCATCGTCGCCGGATGATACGGAATCCTTATCCGAGCCGGGCGGCGAAAACGAGCCCAGCAAGCCACCGTCCGATTATGCTTCCGGGTTGACCGCTGTTCCCGAGTCACGAAAAGATGTAAATGCGGATTCTTCAACTGACCAGCCTCCGGAACCGCCCAAAAAGGGGCCACGCCCTACGCTGACTCGGATTAAATAACGTATAATTCCGTCTTTAATTTTGCCGGCTTAGCTCATCTGGTAGAGCACATGATTTGTAATCATGGGGTGGCGGGTTCAAGTCCTGCAGCCGGCACCACTAGTTTCACGCAATAGCCCGCCATACAATGCGGGCTATTGTTTTATGGGCCGCATATCCCTTTGCGGACATATCGTAGTCATTTCTGGCAGAAGCGCTTACTTCAATTTCATGTATGGTGTTGAGCATTCCAGCCTAATAACCAATCCTTAAAGCGAGCCAATCCATCCTGAAGTGGTGTGGAGGGAGCAAAGCCAACCCATTCTTGCAGGCGCGTCGTATCGGCATAGGTGGCGGGCACATCCCCCGGTTGCATGGGAAGGAAATTCATTTGGGCTTGTACGCCCAGGACGCTTTCAAGCGTGGAAATGAAATCCAGGACACGCACCGCCTGATGGTTGCCGATATTGAAAATGGCATGCGGTGCCTTGCCTGTATCGCCGCTTTGCGGCTTAGTCAATACGCGAACGATTCCTTCAACGATATCATCGATGTAAGTAAAGTCGCGCCGCAGCTCTCCCTTGGCAAACACGGGAATCGGCTCGCCCTTCAACATTTTTTGTGAAAAACTGAAATAAGCCATGTCTGGTCTGCCCCAAGGGCCGTACACGGTGAAGAACCGCAGGCCTGTCGCCGGAAGGCCGAATAAATGACTGTACGAATATGCCATCAGTTCATTTGATTTCTTTGTTGCGGCGTAAAGCGAAACCGGTTCGTCCGTTTGATCGTCTTCCTGAAACGGGACTTTATGATTTGCGCCATATACACTGCTGCTGCTTGCATAAATTAAGTGCTGAGGCTTCCATTTGCGGCAGGCTTCGAGAATGTTGGAAAACCCAACCAGGTTTGATTGAATGTAGGCGGAAGGATTCTCGATTGAATACCGGACGCCTGCCTGTGCAGCCAGATGGATGACATAAGCAGGTCGGACGCGGTCAAAGAGTGCGGTAACCTGATCCATGTCGGACAGTTCAAGCTTTTCACAGCTAATGCCATGGGGAGCCAGCAAGGCTTCTACGCGCCGGTGTTTGAGCACCGGCGTGTAATAAGAATTGAAATTGTCGACTGCGACAACCTTGTTTCCCGTCTGGGCAAGCCGTGCTGCAACGAAACTCCCGATGAAACCGGCCGCACCGGTAACCAAAATCGGGCCATCAATGGACATCATGAATTTTCTCCTAGACGTAAGCTAATGCTGCCGTCTGCATTGAACTAAGGAACGCAATTGCGGAATCTGGCAAGTAACTCGAGAAGCCTTAATTTTCTTTGCCAAATTTCATTTGCCGAAGCTTGGAATACAACTCGATATAAGCCTTTACCACAGCCTCTTCACTGTGGATATTTACGGTTTTATAACCTTCATCCACGAGGCTTTGCAGCTCCAGGCGTGAAAGCGATAACAGCCGCGCAAGGCCTTCCGCCATGGCTTTCGGATCTGCAACAGGCACTAATAGCGCATTGCGGTTCGGCTCGATCAATTCCTGCGCGCCTTCGTTGCTAGTACTAAGGATTGGCAGACCATTTGTCCATGCCTCAAGAAGAATGTTTCCCAAGGGCTCATGGCGAGAAGGGCAAACAAAGACATCCGCAAGTTTGAAAAAAGGAATCGGATCGGTCTGCCAGCCAACAAATCGAATCTTCTCCGCTACATCAAGCCTTTGAGCCAAAGCCTCGTATTTGCTGCGTTCTGTCCCATCCCCGGCAAGCACCAAAATGACAGGTTGATCCGCATAAGGCCGGGCCAACATCGAAATTGCTTCAATTAAATCCTGAAATCCTTTTTTTTCGATCATGCGGCCAAGCGCAAAGATGATCCGGGCGTTATCAGGCAACTGCAAAGAGTTGCGCAATTTTGAGACCTCATCAATGGAGACATCGCGCGGACGTGGAACGAAGTTGCCGATATGGAAAATACGTTCCACCGGCAGACCTTGCTTGACGAGATAATCGCAAATATCGCGTGTATTGCCGACCCATGCGTCGGCATGATCATAATAGCCGGAAATGGTGTAGTACCCGCCAAGGCGCGCAATATGTACTGCGGAGCTGTTTTTAGGAAGCCGGGTAAGGCGTGTGGCGCGGCTCATATACGACTGCACAATTGCAGGCTGATGCTTCTTAATCAGATGCGAAAGCTGCCACTGCGTCCAGTAATCCCACTTTGAAGCGAACGGCAGGTGAAGCTGTTGAACTTTCGGCGAGAAAAGCTTGGCAATTGGACCTCCGCCGCGCGTTACAGCAATCGTTTCATGACCGGCATTGGTTAGCGCCTCTACCATGCGAATAAAGAAATTTTCTGCGCCGCCTAGATCGTTGCTGCCGATGATATGGAATGTTTTAATTTTGCTCGCCTTGCTGTTGCTTGAAAAATTGCCATTTTACTCAATCCGGCGATACCGACAAAATTGTCGATACACGTATTACATGTATGTTCAATGCTGGTTGCGCTAAAAAGCGTGAACTCAAAGAGGTATCAAATATGGGGAAATTTTTCTTGTGCGGGACATTTCATGGATAAATAATCGCGCTTGCGCCAATGCTGGTCAAACCTTGATTGGGAGGATTTATCGATGTGTGAAAACGAGCTGGCGCACAAGAGGCAATGCTATTGTTCCTCGGTATTTCGCGTTCCTATACCTGGCCAGCGAGGACCCAATGCATGTTCAAGACCATACAAATCCAGTATG
This sequence comes from Keguizhuia sedimenti, assembly GCA_030715135.1. GTDB lineage: Bacteria > Pseudomonadota > Gammaproteobacteria > Burkholderiales > Burkholderiaceae_D > Keguizhuia > Keguizhuia sedimenti. The sequence goes on from JAUYVH010000006.1 coordinate 167,047, forward strand.
CGGCCGATGGTGTGATCAACCATCTCTGAAATGGTCGCAGGCCGATGGTAAAAGCTCGGCAGGGGTGGGAAGATGATCCCGCCCATTTCCGTCACTGACGTCATGTTGCGCAAATGTGCCAGATTGAAAGGCGTTTCGCGAACCATCAAGACCAGGCGGCGGCGCTCTTTCAGCACGACATCGGCGGCGCGTGTGATCAGATTGTCTGATAGGCCGTGTGCGACGGCGGACAAGGTTTTCATTGAGCAGGGAGCGATGATCATACCGTCGGACAGGAACGAGCCGCTCGAGACCGACGCGCCAATATCGCGCACGTTATGCACGACATGGGCAAGCGACTCGACTTCCTTGCGCTTCATGTCCAGTTCCTGGTGCAGGTTCAAGGCTCCAGCATCGGACACGATCAAGTGGGTTTCAATCCCGGGAATATCATGCAAGACTTGTAACAGACGAACGCCATAAACCGCGCCAGTGGCCCCGGTTATGGCAATAATCAGTCGTCTGTTTTGGGGCATCGGCAGGGCAGAGCGGCGTCAGGCAATCAAGCCTTGAGCAGTGCCTGCAACTCGCCGGACTCGTACATCTCGGTGAGGATGTCGGAGCCGCCGATGAACTCGCCTTTCACATACAGCTGAGGAATAGTGGGCCAGTTGGAGAACTCCTTGATGCCCTGGCGGACTTCCTCGTCTTCCAGAACGTTGACGGTGACGATATTCTCGGCACCGCTGGCCTTCAGAAGTTGCACGGCCCGGCTGGAAAAACCGCACTGCGGGAATTGCGCCGTGCCTTTCATAAATAATACGACCGGGTTTTTGGTGACAGTGTCTTTGATCCAGTTTTGTACGTCGCTCATGGCTGCCTCACTAAAATGAATAACGCCATTATAGGAAAAAGCAGGCCGTCATGCTCAAGCGGATGCAAATAGTCTGAAAATGCAGATTTCAACCCGGGAAGGATGGCAGCCTTTCTAACCCTTGACTATGGGGCTGGGCTAAATGCCTCAACCGGAATGCATGATTGGGAATTCAGGCATTCCGGCCGGCTGAATCAGGATTTCAATTTTGCAAATGCCGCCGCCATTGCATTATTGGCAACCGGCTGACGCGATTGTTGCTGCTGATGCTGGGACAGGCGCCGCGCATCGTTGCGGTCACCGCGCTGTTCGGGCTTCGTTCCCGGCGCGGGTGCGCTATCGGTAAGGCGCATGGTTAGGGCAATGCGCTTGCGCTTTGGGTCAACTTCCAGCACTTTCACTTTCACCACTTGACCGGCCTTGACTACAGTATGGGGGTCTTTGACGAAAGTACTGGACAATGCCGAAATATGCACCAGGCCATCCTGATGCACGCCGATGTCGACGAATGCGCCGAATGCCGCCACGTTGGTGACTACGCCCTCCAGGATCATGTCGGGACGCAGATCGCTGATTTCTTCGACGCCTTCCTTGAAGGTGGCTGTGGTGAATTCAGGACGGGGGTCACGGCCCGGTTTTTCCAGTTCCTTCAGGATATCGGTAATCGTCGGCACGCCGAACTTTTCGTCCGCATATTTGGCCGGATTGATTGACTTGAGCAACTTGCCGTCGCCGATGACGGTTTTGACATCCTTCTTGATGTCGGCAAGAATTTTTTCGACCAAAGGATAGGATTCCGGATGCACTGCAGAAGCGTCGAGCGGATTGTCGCTGGCCATCACGCGCAAGAAGCCTGCAGCCTGCTCGAAGGTCTTGTCGCCCAGGCGCGGCACGGCACGAAGGGCTTCGCGCGACGTGAACATGCCCTTCATGTCGCGATAGTTGACGATGCTCTGTGCCACGCTGGCGTTCAGACCCGAAACGCGGGCCAGCAGCGGAGCGGATGCGGTATTGACATCGACGCCGACGGCATTGACGCAATCTTCTACGACCGCATCAAGGGAGCGGGCCAGTTGCGACTGGCCGACATCGTGCTGGTACTGGCCCACGCCAATCGATTTCGGATCGATTTTTACCAGTTCGGCCAACGGGTCTTGCAGGCGGCGTGCAATAGATACCGCGCCGCGTAGCGACACATCCAGTTCCGGCAACTCGCGCGAGGCAAATTCCGACGCAGAATAGACCGATGCGCCTGCTTCCGAGACAACGATCTTGGTAAGCTTCGCTTCCGGGAAGCGCTTGATCAGATCCTGCGCCAGCTTGTCGGTCTCGCGCGAGGCTGTGCCGTTGCCAATCGAAATCAATGAAACATTATGCTTTTGTGCCAGCAGTGCCAGCGTATGCAGGGAGCCTTCCCAGTCGTTGCGCGGCGCGTGCGGATAAATTGTCGCGGTGTCCATCACTTTTCCGGTGGCATCCACGATGGCTACCTTGACTCCGGTGCGCAAACCCGGGTCAAGCCCCATGGTTGCACGCGGTCCAGCAGGTGCAGCCAACAGCAAGTCTTTCAGATTGCGCGCGAATACATTGATCGCTTCGGTTTCCGCCTTGTCGCGCAGCGTCGACATCAATTCCGTTTCCAGGTGCATGAAGATCTTGACCCGCCACGTCCATCGCACGGTATCCAGCAGCCATCTGTCGGCAGGGCGGTTTTTATTGCTGATGCCAAAGCGCGATGCAATGCGTGCTTCGCAGAGATTGTGCGGCGCATCCCATTTCGGTTTTTCCTCTTCGGAGTCAAGGCGAAGCGCCACATTCAAGACTTCCTCGCGCCGGCCGCGGAACAGCGCGAGTGCGCGGTGCGAAGGAATCGTGCCAATGGATTCGGAATAATCGAAGTAATCGGCAAATTTTTCGCCCGCTTCCTGTTTGCCTTCCACTACTTTCGATTCGACCACGCCATGCTCGCTCAGGTATTCACGCAAGGATTGCAGCAGCGTCGCATCTTCGGCGAAACGCTCCATCAGTATCTGGCGCGCGCCTTCCAGCGCAGCTTTGGCGTCCGGCACGCCAGGATTGTCGCCATTGGCGGTAGAGAATGCCGGCTTGGTGTATTTCGCCGCTTCTTCTTCCGGATTCAGGGAAGGGTTGCCCAGCAAAGCGTCCGCAAGTTCAGTCAATCCTGCTTCTGCGGCAATCTGAGCCTTGGTGCGGCGCTTGGGTTTGTATGGAAGATACAAGTCTTCCAGCCGGGTTTTGTCTTCGGCATGCGTGATGGCGTCGAGCAGCTCGGGCGTCATCTTGCCTTGCTCTTCAATGGACGCAATGATGGCGGCGCGGCGGTCTTCCAGCTCGCGCAGATACCGCAGCCTTTCTTCCAGCAAGCGCAGCTGCACGTCGTCCAATCCTCCTGTGGCCTCCTTGCGGTAACGGGCGATGAAGGGAACTGTTGCCCCCTCGTCCAGAAGGGCAATGGCGGCGGCAACTTGTACTGGTTTTGCCGCGAGTTCAGCGGCGAGGCGTTGTTCGATAGAGGGCAGCATGGAAAATCAGAAAGAGACAAACAAGCGATGGATGATACGCAATTTATGCAAATGCGCCAGTCTTGACAAGGCGGTAAAAATCGACCGACGTACCTTCACGACAACAATAAATTATCTAAAAAGCATCAATGAATGCCGGGAGACGCCGCCCGCTTTTGAATTACAGGCTACACGTCGATGCATCAAGTGCACGCTTGAACAATGCTGGAAATCCTTCCGCCCGTTACCCGTTCGATGCCGGCCAGATCGGACCAGCTTCTTACATCGTTAAACCCGCGCGCAGCAAGCAGGCTTCGTACGGAGCTTGCCTGGTTGTAGCCATGTTCCATCAACAGCCAGCCGCCTGGGGCCAGATGACGTGCCGCACCATCGGCAATCGTATTCAACGCAGTCAGTCCATCCGCATGATCTGTAAGCGCCGAGATGGGCTCGAAACGTAAGTCGCCTTGTGTTAAATGAATATCATGTTCGGGAATGTACGGAGGATTTGCAGCAATGACGTTAAAGCATTCGTTTGACAACGCGCTGTACCAGTCGCTTTGGATAAAGCGGACCTTAACATCGTGTCGTTCGGCATTGCCACGTGCAATCGCCAATGCGGCAGAACTTTGGTCCAGTGCCGTCACGTTCGCGTCCGCGCGCGAATGCGCTACCGCAATGGCGATTGCTCCGGAACCAGTGCCCATGTCGAGCAAACTGCCATGAACAGGCAATTTTTCCAGTGCCAGCTCAACCAGCAATTCCGTGTCCGGCCTGGGAATCAAGACATCCGGCGTGACGTGGAGCGGCAATCCGTAAAACTCGCGTTCGCCGACTATATAAGCAATCGGTTCGCCGGCGATACGCCGCTGAAACAAGCGCGATACCTGCTGCGCTTCAGTGTCCGTCAAGGCGCGGTGCGATTGGGTAATCAGCTGAGCGCGCGACAGCGACAGCGCATGCATCAGCAAGATGCGTACATCCAACCGATCGATCGAGGTCAGGCTGAGGATGGTTTCGATCGCAGTGCCGGCTGTAATGGAAAATGCACCATCTTGCGCAGCAGATTTACTCATGTAAGTTACTGGTGAAGGTATGTTTCGCATTGATGCGCGAAGATAGAGAGCGACTCATTTCCGGCGCCTCAAAGCCGTCCAGAGCAAGATCAGTGCAAATGCCGCGAACCAGATCAATGCCCATAGCGGAATGGACAAGCCGAAAACCGGCGGATAGTCAGTCGTACATAATCCATCGGCCTTGAATAAAAAAGGCATCAATTTTGCCGTTGGGATCGTATTGAGCGAGGTCTCCAAAGGGTCGATGCCGCATGAAGTGGCAGGATTGGCCTTTATCCAGAGATGCCGGCCTGCTACCGATGCGCCGGCAAGCGCGGCAAGCGCTGCAATGCCTGCGCCAATGCGCGTTACGCTATGCGGCAAGAGGGCGGCGATCAGGCTGGCGAGGGCGACTGCGGCAAAGGCATAGCGCTGGATGACGCACAACGGGCAGGGCAGCATATTTTCGACATGCTGCAGATAAAGTCCCACGCTTAGCAGTCCAAGCGACGCCAGGCCAACGGCGATTAATACGACTTTTTTTGTGTTCATATTGCGATCGTTCATTTTGGTCGGCTATCAAAAGAATTGCGGGTTGCAGGTATGGCAAAGTTTACTTGATGCTTCTGCGGACCTGTATTTCTTTTGTTTCAAAATGCCACCTGTTCTTTGTCGAGGTGCACTACGTCTCATCACCCAGCGCCGCCAGCAATTCGGCCTGGTGTTCGGCCATCAAGGCATTGGTTAATTCCGCCAAGTCGCCATCCATGATGAAATCAAGCTTATACAAGGTCAGGTTGATGCGATGGTCAGTCATGCGCCCCTGCGGGAAATTATAGGTGCGGATGCGTTCGCTGCGGTCTCCGGAGCCGATCAGGGATTTGCGCGTGGCAGCTTCTTTCGACTGTTGCTCGCGCATTTGAATATCCTTGATGCGTGCGGCCAGTACCTTCATTGCCTGCGCCTTGTTCTTGTGCTGACTGCGGTCGTCCTGGCATTCCACGACGATGCCCGTCGGAAGGTGCGTGAGGCGGACCGCGGAATCCGTCTTGTTGATGTGCTGTCCGCCCGCGCCGGAAGCCCGGAAGGTATCGATGCGCAAGTCGGCAGGGTTGATGTTGACGTCTTCGACTTCATCTGCTTCCGGCATGACCGCAACAGTGCAGGCAGAGGTGTGGATGCGTCCCTGGGTTTCCGTGGCCGGAACGCGCTGCACGCGATGGCCGCCCGATTCGAACTTCAGTTTCGAATACGCGCCGAATCCGATGATGCGTGCGATCACCTCCTTGTAGCCGCCGATTTCCGACGGGGATTCCGAGATGATTTCCACCTGCCAGCGATTGCGTTCGGCAAAGCGAACGTACATGCGTAACAGGTCTCCGGCAAACAATGCAGCCTCGTCGCCGCCCGTGCCGGCACGAATTTCCAGGAATATATTGCGCTCGTCATTGGGATCTTTGGGAAGCAGCATTTTCTGCAAGTCCTGCTCCAATTGCTCTATGCGGCTTTGAGAGGATGCGATTTCTTCCTGTGCGAATTCCTTCATGTCCGGGTCTGATAGCAATTCCTGCGCCGTCTGCACATCATGGGCGGCCTGAGTATAGGTCTTATACAAGGCTACCAAAGGTTCCAGTTCGGAATGCTCGCGGGTTAATTTGCGATATTGATCGATATTTGCAGTAGCGTTTTCCTGCATCAATAAATTGTTGACCTCTTCCAGCCTGTCGGCGAGTTGGTCTAGTTTGGCGAGCATGGACGGTTTCATGGCAGCTTGTATCGCAATAATCCGGGGTAATCAGTAGGTGGATAATGCGCTGTTCGGACCGGAAAGACTTCGGCGCGAAAGCGGCAGAGTGTTTAGCGCAGCTAGCGCTTGGTGCGAAATAGCTGGGGAAGCAGGGCAGCCAGGCGAGCGCGTTCGTCGCCTTGCGCAAGGTGCAGCGCCTGTTGCGGGCCGTGCAGGAATTTGGCGGTCAAACCTTTTGAAAGAGCCTCAAGAACAGTGTCGATGTCCTCGCCGCGTGCAAGCAATTTGCGGGCGCGTTCCACTTCGGCTAAGCGCATGCTTTCGCTGGTTTCATGCAGTTCCTGGATCAGGGGCACCATATTGCGGCTTTCGACCCAATGCATGAACGCTTGCACCCGCGTCTCGATGATGGCTTCGGCCTGCGCCACGGCGGCTTGACGATTCTCGATTCCGCTTTGCACGGCAGCACCCAGGTCGTCTACGGAGTACAGGAACACATCGTTGAGGCGGCCCACTTCCGCTTCAATGTCGCGAGGCACTGCGAGATCGAGCATGAACATCGGCTTGTGGCGCCGTGCTTTGATGGCGCGCTCGACCAGGCCAAGTCCGATGATAGGCAGCGAGGAAGCGGTGCTCGAGATAACGATGTCGAATGTCGCAAGTTGCTCCGGCAGGTCTGCCAGGCGAATGGCGCGGCCACTGAATCGATGCGCCAACAATTCGCCGCGTTCCAGCGTACGGTTGGCAATGGTCAGAGACTGCGGATTTTGCGCGCTGAAATGCGTTGCGCATAATTCGATCATCTCGCCAGCACCGATGAAAAGGACATTTTGCTCGGAAATCTTCTCAAAAATTCTTTGAGACAACCGCACCGCCGCCGCCGCCATGGATACACTGTGCGCGCCGATTTCCGTGGTGCTGCGCACTTCTTTTGCAACTGCAAAGGTGCGCTGGAAAAGCTGATGCAGATAGGTACCCAATCCGCCGGCTGCTTCTGCCTGGCGTACGGCATCCTTCATTTGGCCCAAAATTTGCGGTTCGCCCAGGACCATTGAATCCAGGCCTGATGCTACCCGGAAAACATGGCGTACCGCGTTATCTTGCGGCAGCGTGTAAAGATAAGGTCTTAGTTCGGAATAAGGCAGTTTGTGATAATTCGCGAGGAAGTGCGCTGTCGCATCAATTCCGTCAGTCATACTGCCGGCTGCGTATATCTCAGTGCGGTTGCAGGTAGAAAGAATGGCTGCTTCGCTTGTTTTGACAGCGGATAAATTTCCGCCAAACCAGGCACGTGCCGCAGCGACGGCTTGACCAATTTGGTCAGCCGGGAATGCCACCTTCTCGCGTAATGAAACCGGCGCGGTGGTATGGTTGAGCCCGACGGCAAGCAGTTGCATTCGAGTCTATTCAGGTTCGCCTATTCACAGGCGCTATTATAGCGTGATGCCTTTTATGCCGCGGAGCATGATGCGGTCTTGCACGAGGAAAACCACATTAAAAGCGATTTGTTGTGATTTTAAAAACAGAAGTGGCTGAAAGAGCGGAAGTTTTAAGGAGCAGTCAAACTTATCGGGAAAATTTTATTCAGTAAGTTGTTCGAGTTTATAGCCGTAGCTATACACTGGAGCAAGACGGTAACCGTTTTCCGGACGCAGCTGCAACTTGCTGCGTACCCGCGAAACATGCGTATCCATGGTGCGGGACGGAATTTCAACGTCACGCGACCAGACGGCTTCCAGAATGTAGGCGCGCGACAAGGGACGGCCAATATTGCGAAATAGCAGCAATGCAAGGTCGAATTCCTTTTGGGTCAGTTCGACGGCATTGCCCATCATTGCCAAACGATTGGTACGCGTTTCAAAAACATAATTTCCAAACTGCAGAGTTTCCCCAGTTTTTTGGGCCGGATAAGCCCGACGCAGCAAAGCATGAACTCTGGCGACCAGTTCTCCGCGGCGAATCGGTTTGATCATGTAATCATCCGCGCCGGCAGCAAGACCGGCAACGATATCATCTTCACTGGAATGACTAGTCATGAAAAGGATGGGCAAAGTAGGAGTCAGCCGCTCCCTGGCCATTTTCAAGATTTCTACGCTGCTGATATCGGGCGTTTGCCAATGAATGATGAGCATGTCATAGCTTTCTCGCCGCAATTGGCTGAGCATTTCTTTTGCATTTGCAAAAGGATGGCATATATGGCTGGCACCATCCAAGACTTGGCATATTAAATCTGCTTGACAGCGGTCCTCATCAAGTACTGCGATTCTCATGGGATTTACACAATATCGTGAGACTACGTTGGTCGAAGGTGGCCTAATCTAGAAAGCTTATGCAAGAAGAGAAGATGTGTTGCCAAATGAATATGTTTTGCGGATTAATGCAGTTATGTATTGGGTTCTTAACTCGTATTGATTAAATGCACTAAAGGAATTGTCGCAATTTACTCTCTCATAACAAATCTTTCATCCCATAAATCAGGTAGATTTTGTTAAATATTTGTATTCTATAATTTAACATTGTAACTAAGCGGCGCATATCAATTTGCCGCTGCCTGCTCTAAGATTCGGTTTTTCTTTATTTATCTGAAATTATGATTCTCGAACTGGTCGATATCCGTATTCAAGCGGGCAAACAACAAGAATTTGATATTGCAATCGTAAAAGGATTGCAGCAAGTAATCAGCAAGGCGCGTGGTTATAAAGGCCATCAAGTCAATAAGGGCATTGAAACGCCGGAGCGGTATGTGCTGATGATTTATTGGGAAACACTTGAAAATCATACCGTCGATTTTCGCCAGTCGCCTGCTTTTCAGGAGTGGCGGGCAATTGTCGGCCCCTATTTTGCAGTGCCGCCAACTGTTGAACATTTCAACCTGCTAGAGAAAACTTGAATTTAAAGCAAGGGGGAAACGTTTTGATTCATGCTGCCTTCTGCGCGGAGGTAGCGTGCAGCGGCGGGTATTATTCTTTGTTGGTAGCGGTCACATCAATAAAGTGCCGCAGTACTTTTGGTTTGCTTAGGCACGATATTCTCATCCCTAAACAGATCGCTTGATGGGTCGCGCCAATAAAAAAGGGTTACAAGAAAACTTGTAACCCTTTATTTTTACTTGGTGGCCTGGGGCGGAATCGAACCACCGACACAAGGATTTTCAATCCTCTGCTCTACCAACTGAGCTACCGGGCCAAGGGGCGTAAGTATAACAAAACATTTTGGATATGCAAACATTTGTTTAAGCGAATGCTGTTTAAGCCGCTATAATTTCAGGCAATCATTGTTTTGCTTTGATAAAGCAACCTTTTCATGAATTCACATTGCGATGTCTGTGTTGTAGGAAACGGCGCGATTGGCAAAGTCACGGCCTTGGGGCTCGCTCAGGCAGGAGTCAAAACCAATTTATTGGTTCCATTCTCCGGTTCTCAGAATTCGATATCGCCGTCCAGGACAGCGGACTGGGACGTGCGCGTGTATGCATTGAATCAAATCGCGCGCGATTTGCTTGCCGCAATCAAGGTATGGGATGCAATGGACGCCACGCGCATTGCTCCGGTAGATGCCATGATCGTAAATGGGGATGGCAAATCTCGGTCGGGCAAGCTGACGTTCGATGCGTATGGCGCGCGCGTCAAGGAATTGGCATGGATTGTTGAAGACGCTAATTTGAATCAAGCCTTGGATGCTGCATTGAAATTTGCGCCGAACCTTCACATTGTCGCAGGCAAGGCCGTAAAACTAAGCAGTGATAGCGATCGCGCAACGATTGAACTAGAAAGCGGAAGCCAAATACACGCTTCGCTTGTAGTCGGCGCGGATGGCGGACAATCATGGGTCCGGGGCCAATGTGGCATCGGCATTGATTACCGCCCCTATCATCAAAAAGCGATCGTCACGAACTTTTCCTGTGAAAAGCCGCATCATGGCGCTGCCTGGCAATGGTTTACGTCGCATTCGGGAATAATAGCCTTATTGCCCTTGCCAGGGCAGCGTATCTCACTGGTATGGTCCGCTCCGGAAAACTTGGCCGAAACGCTGATGCAGGAATCGCTGGATGGATTGGCTCGGCGCATTGAAGAATTACCGGGCCAGCCATTTGGGCGCCTGACGCCGTTGCAGCCGGAGGTGAAAAAATCCTTTCCGCTTGCATTGATCCGGCCGCATGCAATTACGGCGTCGCGTGTCGCATTGGTGGGGGACGCTGCACATGTGGTGCATCCTCTAGCGGGGCATGGGATGAATCTCGGTTTTGCCGACGTAAACGCATTGCTGCAGTTGATTAACGAACATGGGCCGTCTGGCGATTATGGTGATGACCGCCTGCTTGGCCGCTATGCTCGGGCCCGCAAGGAAGATATCCTGTTGATGCAGTTGGCGACCGACGGCCTGGAACGCTTGTTCGCAACCGAATTGGAACCGGTAAGCTTCCTTAGGAATGCCGGATTGAACCTAATCGACAAATTCCCATTCATAAAAAGAAGACTTATTTCTCATGCCCTGAGAGGGGCAAATTAACATATTCCTTTCTACGGCTGACAATTTATGGCAAAGATCAAATTTATTACGGCAGTCGCATTGGGGTTGGCTGCCTTTTCCGCACTGGCGCAGACACCGCAGGAAGCCGCGATCAAGAAAATGATCGAGCCTCGCCTTGGAGAGGGTGCGAAGGTGGATAGCGTTACGAAGACGCCTTATGGAGGCTTGTACGAAGTGCGCATCGGCAGCGACATCGTGTATACCGATGCCAATGCAAAATACTTGTTCGTGGGCCGCATACTCGATACGCAGACGATGCAGGATTATACAAAGGCCCGCGTCGATGAAATTACGAAGATCAAGTTTTCCGACCTGCCGTTTGAGCAGGCGCTGAAAATGGTAAAAGGCAATGGCAAGCGTGTGATTGCAGTATTCGAGGATCCGAACTGCGGCTATTGCAAGCGCTTCCGGCAGACTTTGAGCACGATGGACAACATTACGGTTTATACATTCATGTATAACATTCTGTCCGAGGACTCCGCAGTCAAATCCAGAAATATCTGGTGCGCAGCGGACCGCAACAAGGCATGGGATGACTGGATGTTGAACGGCAAGGCAGCGCCGGCAGCCCCAGAATCCTGCACCGCACCGAATGACAAGGTTTTTGCATTGGGCCGCAAGCTCAATATCACCGGAACGCCAACTATCTTTTTCACCGATGGCACGCGTGTTCCCGGTGCGATCGATGCAAGAGGATTGGAAAACAAATTCGCTTCCATCAAGTAAAAGATGCCCGCGGGTTCCAGCAGATTACTCGACGCAGGTAATCTGCTGACCAAAAGAAATTTCCTGTCTTGAGACTTCCCTGTCGCATATAAAGCGGTGCTGCTTTATGCTCTGTCCAGAAGCATGGCTTCCTTGTTCGGCCTCCATGCCACTGATGGGCTCGGCAAAGCGTCAAGCCTTGCAGCGAACTATAATGGGGCGACGTCATGTCGGAAACAGACCATGTTCAATGCAATTTTGCTTACCAAGAATGCGAACGGCAGCACCGCCGCACAAGTAACGCAACTGGACGAGAGCCAATTGCCGCAGGACGGAGATGTCCTGGTGCAGATCGAGTACTCCACGCTTAACTATAAAGATGCATTGGCAATTACCGGAGCGTCGCCGATCGTACGGCAGTGGCCTATGGTTCCCGGCATCGATGGTGCCGGAACAGTCATTGAATCGCTTCATCCTGACTGGAAGGCGGGTGATGCATTCATTCTCAATGGATGGGGCGTAGGCGAGTCTCATATGGGTTGCCTTGCCGAGCGCGCGAGATTGAAGGGCGATTGGCTGATTCCGCTTCCGCCCGGCATGACAACGAAAACTGCCATGACAATAGGCACGGCCGGATTCACAGCCATGCTCTGCGCGATGGCACTACTGGAGCAAGGGGTGGAAAGCTCGGGCGGAAAAATTCTTGTCACGGGCGCTTCGGGCGGGGTGGGCAGCATCGCCGTTCTGATCATGTCCGCATGGGGATTCTCAGTGACGGCATCAACCGGAAAAATGCAGGAAAAGGCTTATCTCCATGCATTGGGTGCGGATGAGATCATTGATCGAGCTGAACTAGCCATGCAGGGTAAACCCCTGCAGAAAGAGCGATGGGCAGGGGTGATCGACTCGGTCGGTTCGCATACGCTTGCCAATGCGATTGCGCAGACCAAGGCAAACGGGGTGGTTGCCGCATGCGGGCTTGCGCAGGGTATGGATTTGCCTGCCACGGTCACACCGTTTATTTTGCGGGGCGTGCGCCTCATCGGTATCAACAGTGTAACGGTGCCTCGGGCTCGGCGCATTGAAGCATGGAGGCGCCTGGCTGAACTTGACCTTGCCAAACTAGAGAGCGTTGCGCATGAAATCAGCCTGGAGCAGGCATTGACCGAAGCGCCTCTGGTGCTGGCCGGAAAAATACGCGGACGCCTAGTTGTCAATTTGCAGAATTAGGAGAAAAGTCAGGATGCGCATCAGCAATGCAATTCAATACACCATTGTTCCCAGGGACCTTGCCGCGCATTTGTTTGCGGTGACGGTGACGGTCAGGAAGCCTTCAACGGAAGGACAGATTTTTTCTCTGCCGGCGTGGATTCCAGGTAGTTACATGATCCGGGAATTCGCACGCAATATCGTCCAGCTGCGCGCCGAGTCTGACGGTGTTCCGGTCGCAGCCAGAAAAATTGACAAGCATTCATGGCAGGTAGAGCCATGTCGCGGACCATTGACCTTGCATTATGAAGTGTATGCATGGGACTTGTCGGTCCGTGCAGCGCATCTGGACCAGACGCACGGTTTTTTCAATGGGACTAGCGTATTTCTGCGCGTGCTCGGACAGGAAAATCTTCCGCATGTCGTGGATATTCAGCGTTCCGAAGATGAGCATTGCATTGGCTGGCGGGTTGCAACTTCATTGCCGGAGCTGAAAGCAAGACGATACGGATTCGGTACCTATATCGCCTCCGATTATGATGAGCTGATCGACCATCCGGTAGAAATGGGCCTGTTCGAATTGGCAAGCTTCAAGGCGCATGGCGTTCAGCATGATGTCGTAATTACCGGCATGGTGCCAAACCTGGATATGGCACGTCTGACTGCGGACTTGAAAAAGATATGCGAAACGCAGATCGCATTCTTCGAACCCCGGACAAAACGCGCGCCTATGGACCGCTATGTATTCATGACGCTGGCGGTCGGCGACGGGTACGGCGGGCTGGAACATCGTGCTTCGACGGCACTGATTTGTTCGCGTGCCGATCTGCCCGTAAAGGGAAACAAGGAAATGAGCGAAGGCTATCGTACATACCTCGGACTGTGCAGCCATGAGTACTTTCATACGTGGAACGTCAAGCGTATCAAGCCTGCCGTTTTTGCTCCGTACGACTTCCAGGAAGAAAATTACACATCGCTATTGTGGCTGTTCGAGGGTTTCACCAGCTATTACGACGACTTGATGCTGGTGCGCAGCGGCCTGGTCGATGAAGAAGCTTATCTGGGAATGCTGGCAAAATCGATCAACGGTGTTTTGCGCGGGACCGGGCGCAGCAAGCAAAGTGTTGCGGAGTCGAGTTTCGATGCATGGGTCAAGTACTACCGGCAGGATGAAAACGCACCCAATTCGATCGTCAGTTACTACGCAAAAGGCTCGTTGATCGGCTTGGCGCTGGACTTGACGATTCGTGCGGAAACCAACGGCAGAAAGTCGTTGGATGATGTGATGCGCATGCTCTGGAAGCGCTATGGCCGAGACTTCTATGGCGAGGGTGCAAACAGCGGCATCGGCGTAACGGAAGCCGAGGTCGAGGCTTTGTTCGACGAAGTAAGCGGATTGCGGCTCAAGCGATTCTTTGACCGTTATGTGCGCGGTACCGATGATCTGCCATTTGCGAAATTGCTCGCATCGTTCGGCGTCACCGTGTCGGGCCCGCGCAAGGATGCCAAGCCTGGCCTTGGAGTGCGCACCGCACGGGAATGTGCCGATTGCAAGCTGGCCAATGTATATGAAGGCAGCCCCGCGCATCGTGCCGGCCTGTCAGCAGGAGACATTCTTGTTGCAATCAATGGCATTCGCGTTACTGCCAGCAATCTGGAAAATCTGCTGGCGCGATACCGCATTGGCGATGCCGCGACGGTCCATGCTTTCCGGCGCGACGAATTAATGCAGTTTACCGTCTTGCTGGCCGCTGATGCGGCGCCACAATTGGCGCTGAGCTCACAGCCGAAGCCGGTTGCTGAAGCGCGCCTTCGCGCTTTGTGGCTGCGGGCTTAAGTAAAAAAGAAAAGAATGGGACGGCTTACGCAAAAAGCCGGCTCAGTTCCAATCCCGGATCCGGTGCACGCATGAACGCTTCGCCAACCAGAAATGCGTGCACATTGGCGTCGCGCATGCGCTTGACGTCATCCTGATTCAAAATGCCGGATTCCGTGATCACCAGTTTTTCTTCAGGAATGCGCGGCAACAGCGAAAGCGTGGTGTCGAGCGAAGTCTCGAAGGTGCGCAGGTTGCGGTTGTTAATGCCGAGCATGGCGGTCTTCAGGCGTAACGCAGCGGTCAATTCGTCCGCATCGTGGACCTCCACCAGCACGCCCATGCCCAGGTCATGCGCGCAGGCTTCGAGTTCCGACATCAGTCCATGGTCCAGTGCAGAAACAATCAGCAGGATGCAATCCGCGCCCCAGTCTCTTGCCTGATAAATCTGGTAGGGATCGATAATGAAATCTTTGCGCAAGACCGGAAGGGAGCATGCGGCACGGGCCTGTTGCAGGTATTCCGGCGCGCCCTGAAAGAATTGAAGGTCGGTGAGTACCGAAAGACAAGCTGCACCATGCTCAGCGTAGCTTCGCGCAATGTCCGCCGGATGGAAATCCGGTCGCAGTACTCCTTTTGACGGAGATGCTTTTTTTACTTCTGCAATGACGCCGGCTTTGCCGTTGGAAACTTTTGAACGCAGGCTGGCTTCAAAGCCGCGCAGGTTGCGCCGCGCTTCCGTATTGCCTTCAACGTCGCGGCGCAGGCTGGGAAAGTCGCGTTGCTTCTTGGCTGTCGCAACTTCGGTGGCTTTGACGTCGAGGATTTTCCTGAGAATGTCGGACATAGGATCGGTAATAAAAACTTTAGGAGGTGCCTAGTTGCTGGGTGACCTTTACGAATTGGTCCAGTTTTGCCCGGGCCGCGCCAGAAGCAAGCGTTTCTCGCGCCTTGCTTAATCCATCGGCGATTGATGCTGCGATGCCGGATGCGTACAAAGCGGTTCCGGCATTCAGCGAAACGATATCGCGCACGGGGCCTGGGCGGTTATCCAACGCTTCCAATATTTTTTCCTTGGATTCGGTCGCGCCGGCAACTTTGAGATTGCGGCTGGCGATCATCTGCAAGCCGAAATCCTCCGGATGAATCTCGTACTCGCGGATTTCGCCGTTCACCAGTTCGCCGACCATGGTGGCGGCGCCCAGCGTCACTTCATCCATATTGTCGCGTCCCCACACGACGATCGCATGTTGTGCGCCGAGGCGCTGCAATACGCGCACCTGGATCCCGACCAGGTCAGGATGAAAAACGCCCATCAGAATGTTTGGGGCGCCGGCTGGATTGGTCAGGGGGCCGAGAATATTGAAAATAGTGCGTACGCCGAGTTCCTTGCGTACTGGAGCGGCATGTTTCATGGCTGCATGGTGATTCGGCGCAAACATGAAACCGATACCGGTTTGCTCAATGGATTGCGCGACTTGTTGCGGCTTCAAATTGATGTTGACGCCCAAGGCTTCCAATACATCGGCACTGCCGGACGAAGACGACACGCTTCGGCCGCCATGCTTGGCAATCCTTGCTCCCGCAGCGGCCGCTACAAACATCGAAGCGGTGGAAATATTGAATGTGTTGGCGCCATCTCCGCCCGTGCCGACAATATCCAGCAGATTGGTGGTGTCTGCCATCGGGACTTTGGTAGCGAACTCGCGCATTACCTGGGCTGCCGCGGCAATTTCGCCAATGGTTTCTTTTTTGACGCGTAATCCCATGGTGAGTGCAGCGATCATCACGGGCGACATTTCGCCGCTCATGATGGTGCGGAACAGCGACAGCATTTCATCGTGAAATATCTCGCGATGGTCGATGCAGCGTAATAGTGCTTCCTGTTGTGTAATCGTCATAGCCTTCCTCCCTTTATTGCTTTATTTCTCGCTCAGGAAATTTTTCAGCAAATCATGTCCATGCTCGGACAGGATTGATTCGGGATGGAATTGCACACCTTGTACGCTGAATTCCTTGTGGCGCACGCCCATGATTTCACCGTCCTCGGTCCATGCGGTCACTTCCAGGCAATCCGGCAGCGATTCACGCTCGATTGCGAGCGAATGATAACGAATGACGGTGTACGGGCTTGGCAAGTCCTTGAATACGCCGACGCCGCTATGTTCGAGAACCGAAGTCTTGCCATGCATGACCTGCTTGGCGCGAACCACTTTGCCGCCAAATGCTGCGCCGATGCTCTGATGGCCCAGACATACGCCCAGGATCGGAATCTCGCCGGCGAATTTTTGCAGCAAGGGGACCGAGACGCCTGCCTCATGCGGCGTGCAGGGGCCGGGTGAAATACAGATGCGGTCCGGATTCAGCTCGGCAATCTGGTCGAGCGTAATTTCGTCGTTGCGGTAGGTCCGCACATCTTCACCCAGCTCGCCGAAATACTGCACGAGGTTATAGGTGAAGGAGTCGTAATTATCGATCATCAATAGCATTTAAATCTCTCCATCCAGGCCGTCTTGCACTTGCTCCGCCGCACGAAGTACGGCGCGCGCCTTGTTTTCAGTCTCCTGCCATTCCATCTCAGGCACAGAGTCTGCCACGATGCCGGCCGCAGCCTGCGCATAGAGCATCCCGTCCTTGATCACGCCGGTGCGGATGGCGATCGCCAGATCCATCTCTCCGCCGAAGGAAAGATAACCGCAGGCGCCGCCGTAAATGCCGCGCTTGACCGGTTCCAGTTCGTCGATAATTTCCATGGCGCGCACTTTGGGTGCGCCGGACAACGTCCCGGCCGGGAAGGTGGCTTTCAGGACGTCAAGGTTGGTCATGTTGGGTTTGAGCGTGCCTTCGACATTGGAGACTATATGCTGCACATGTGAATATTTTTCAATGACGAACTTATCCGTTACCTTGACGCTGCCGATTTCGGCAATGCGTCCGATATCGTTGCGCGCCAGGTCGATCAGCATGACGTGTTCGGCAATTTCCTTCGGATCGGCGAGCAGTTCCCTGGCGAGCTCCGCATCCCGCTCCGGCGTGGAGCCGCGCGGCCTGGTGCCTGCCAACGGGCGGATCGTCACTTTCCGGCTGCTGCCTCCATCTTTGGAAACAGCCTCATTCCGTACAAGTATTTCCGGCGAAGCGCCGACGATGTGCATGTCGCCGAAATTGTAGAAATACATATACGGCGAAGGATTCAGAGAGCGCAATGCGCGATAAAGCGAGAGCGGAGAATCAACATACGGCTTTTTGATGCGCTGGCCGATCTGCACCTGCATCAGATCGCCGGCCATGATGTATTCCTTCGCTTGCGCGACAGCTTTCAGATAATCATCTCTTGAAAATTCACGGATTGTTTCTGTTCGGACCGATCCGGATATGACAGGCGCTTCTACTGCTCGGCGCAGCATGGCTCGTAGATCTTTCAGGCGCTGCCTTGCCTTGCTATAGGCTTCCGCGTGTGAGGGGTCGGCATACACGATCAGATACAGCTTGCCGGACAGGTTGTCTATAACAGCCAGTTCCTCGGTCAACAGCAGTTGGATTTCAGGCAGGCCGAGATCGTCCTTGGGCGCTGAATGTGCCAGCCTTTTTTCGATATGACGGACCGTGTCGTAGCCGAAGTAGCCGGCAAGTCCGCCGCAAAAGCGCGGCATGCCGGGCAGAACGGCTACTTTATAGCGCGCTTGGAAGCTTGCGATGAAATCTAGCGGATTGCCTTCGGCTGTTTCGATGACTTCATTATTCCGGACGACTTCCGTCCGGTTGCCGGCGCTTCGAAGCAGGGTGGAAGCGGGCAGTCCGATAAAGGAATACCGGCCGAAACGTTCACCGCCGACCACCGATTCGAGTAAAAAGGTATTGCGGCCGGCGTTCTGTGTTTGCGCCAGCTTGAGATACAAAGTTAACGGGGTTTCCAGATCTGCGAATGCTTCAGCGATCAGTGGAATACGGTTGTAGCCTTGAGCGGCCAGCGATTTGAATTCGAGTTCTGTCATGTTTCTCTCCGGACCGCTATTGTAAAACAGCGGGCGACAGGAATTAAAAAACGTTGCCGATCACTAAAGCAACCGGCGGCAAGAGGGTCACTCCGTCATTGCCAGCGTCGCCATAGCCAGGCCTCGAACATGCCTGGTATCGCAACTTCACGTTTTTTAAAAGGAAACATGTTGTTTAGGACTGTGGTGAAATAAGTTCTGCCGCTTCAAGCAGCGTCTGGACTATACCATCCGAGTCCACTTCCTGTATAGGGTGGCCGTGGTTGTAACCATATGGAACATTCAGTACCCAACATCCCGCCGCCCGCGCTGCCTGAGCGTCATTGATGGAGTCGCCAATCGCGACTATTCGCTGCGGCGGTACGTCAAAATCCTTGCATACCTGCAGAAGAGGATACGGATCCGGTTTCTTTTTAGGAAAAGAGTCGCCGCCGTACACCACTTCAAAATAGTCCTCCAAGCCGAGTTTTTGCAGCAGGGGAACGGCAAATGCAATGGGTTTGTTTGTCACGCATGCCAGGCGCAATCCCTTTTGCTGCATCAAGCTTAAACCGGCCTGTACACCATCATAGATGGTTACATACTGCCCGTTGATGGCATGATAGTGAGCATGGTAACGATCCAGCGCTTGTTCAAAATGCACATCTACTTGAGCAGAGGTTAAATCAACAGCCAATGCACGCCGCACCAGATGCGCTGTACCTTTTCCGACAAAGGTTTCAATTAATTCGATTGAAAGGCCCGGCAGATCTAGCTCGCGGCGTACCGCATTGATTGCGACCTGAAAATCAGGCGCAGTGTGAGCCATCGTGCCATCGAGGTCCACGATGACACCAGCAATATTACTTAATTTTTGTTGCAAGGAGTTCAAGCTTTCTCTAGCTCTTGGCGCATAGCGTCAATGACTGCCTTGTAATCGGGTTTTCCGAAAATTGCTGAACCGGCTACGAATGTATCGGCACCGGCTTTTGCAATCTGCGCAATGTTTTCGATTTTCACCCCGCCATCGACTTCGAGCAGAATGTCGCGTCCCGACGCATCGATGCGTTCCCGGACGGCTGTAATTTTTTTCAGGGCTTCAGGGAGGAAGGACTGACCTCCGAAACCCGGATTCACAGACATAATCAGAATGAGATCGAGTTTATCCATCACATGGTCAAGATAATGCAATGGCGTGGCCGGATTGAATACCAGGCCTGCCTTGCAGCCTTGGTCGCGAATCAGTTGCAGCGTGCGATCGATGTGTTCCGATGCTTCCGGATGAAAGCTGATGATATTGGCGCCGGCTTTGGCAAAATCCGGGATGATGCGGTCAACCGGTTTGACCATCAGGTGTACGTCGATCGGTACTTGCACATGCGGGCGAATGGCTTCGCACACCAAGGGGCCAATAGTCAAATTGGGAACATAATGGTTATCCATTACATCGAAATGGATAAAATCGGCTCCGGCGGAGACGACGTTGCGGACTTCTTCGCCTAAACGGGCAAAGTCGGCTGAAAGGATGCTGGGGGCAATTCGATAGTTAGGCATAGCGTATTCCAAAATGAGCACGTATTTTACCGCGCGGCGCCTTCGTGCATGTAAAGCCTTGCAGCTTTTCAAAATTTCGTGTGCAATCCCACTGGCGGCAAGTTATATGAAAAATAAACAAGACCAGAACCATCCAACTAACTTAGGAAATTTAATGGCGGCTTACGAACTGACTGTATCTGTCAAAACCCAATATCTGGAACAGCAGTCCGACCCGGAGCAGTCAAGCTTTGTCTTTGCGTATGCAATTACGATCAAAAATACTGGTCAAGTTGCGGCGCAGCTGATTTCCCGGCATTGGGTGATCACGGATTCCAGTAATCAAATCGAAGAAGTGCGCGGCTTAGGCGTTGTCGGACATCAACCTTTTTTAAAGCCAGGTGAACAGTTTGAATATACGAGCGGCGCTACCTTAAAGACGCCGCATGGCTCAATGTGCGGTGAATATTTTTGCGTGGCAGAGGACGGCGCGCAATTCGTGGCAAAGATTCCCGAATTCATCCTTTCCCTGCCGCGCACGCTTCATTGAGGATGCTGTTCGTCAGGATTTGAAGGCGAATTATCTTCCCGCGGCGGCAAGGCGGCCTGCGGTGCGGCTGGACGATCGGGCTTTTTCCCGGACATCGTCCACCATACAATAAAGATCAGCAAAAACAGTGCAACCCCAGCCTCAAGAAGCAATATCCACATATTTTTCCCTATGGTCCCGAATAAATTCACCAGTTTAATCCTATCTCTGTTTTGTGTAATGCTGGGTTTGGCGGCATGCACAGGCTCGCCTGTGGAAAAGGCTCCCGTGGCGGATTTGCCATCCAAACCGGCTGAGGACAGTAAGGCAGGAGAAATCCTGAGGCTGGCCTCCTTTGAATCTTTGCCTGGGTGGGGACAAGACGATCTGCGTGACGCTTGGCCTGCTTTCATGGCATCCTGCGAAGTCCTGAACAAAAAAAACGATTGGAAAGAGCTGTGCCAGGTTGCGCGTGATGTCAACGCCAAGGATTCGCAGGCTATTCGTGTCTTTTTCGAAGCGTTCTTCTTGCCTTATCAGGTAATAAACCCGGATGGTACGGAGACTGGTTTGGCGACCGGCTATTACGAACCGTTGCTGCAGGGTGCGCGCAAGCGCGGCGGAAAATTTCAAACACCTTTGCACCGCGTGCCGGAGGATATGCTGGTCATTGATCTTGCTGGTGTTTACCCGGAACTGAAGGGAATGCGCCTTCGTGGAAAGCTTGTAGGTAACCGCGTGGTGCCCTATGCGTCCCGTGGCGAATTGATGCAAACCAATTCATTGGCAGGCAAGGAAATACTTTGGGTAGATGATCCAATTGAAGCCCTATTCCTGCAAATTCAAGGTTCCGGCCGTGTGCAGCTCAGCGACACTAAGGAAACAGTACGTGTTGCGTATGCCGATCAAAATGGCCACCCATACAAGTCTGTCGGTCGCTACTTGATCGATAAAGGAGAAATGAAATTGGACCAGGCATCAGCGCAAGGCATCAAAGCATGGGCCAAGGCAAATCCAACCCGGCTCGCGGAGTTGCTTGCCGCCAACCCAAGTTATATATTTTTCAAAGAAGAAAAAATAAGTGCGTTCGATAAGGGGCCGAAGGGGGCGCTCGGCGTGCCTTTGACGCCACAAAGATCGATCGCCGTGGATCCTCAATACATACCTCTAGGAGTGCCGGTATTTCTGTCGACTAATTGGCCCGGTAATTCCAGACAATTAGAGCGCTTGGTAATGGCACAAGACACCGGAAGCGCGATCAAGTCACCTGTTCGAGCTGATTTCTTCTGGGGATATGGCCAAGAGCCCGGCGAAAAAGCAGGGAAGATGAAACAAAGGGCAAGGATGTGGGTTCTTTTGCCAAGGCCGGCTTCGTAAAATCAAAATACAAGGCCAAGGCATCTTGCAGTCGCAGCAGGTTCCGCTGCCGTCTCAGCGGCTTCGGAGAGCATATATGGAGTCTTCGGTCTGGCACAAGCAATTATCCGAATGGACCCAGATAGCCGAAATCGTTCATCAGACCTGGTGCCGGTACTTGCTACGTTATTGATTTGCTCGCGACAGCATGAATTAAGAAATCTGAGGGTGCAATCTGCGCGAGTCGGTACAAAAAATACAGGTGTAAATTCAAAACTCAATATGACAAACGACTGCTTAAATATCTGAGCCCCAGACGGTATAGCAAAACGGAATTTTTACCCCTAAGAGAAAAAACTCGAAATTGCAGTTGTAGGGAAAACTCCTAAGGCACCTAACGATATGTTTAACCATGGCGAGGCCGGGAATCGCTAGCACGCAAAACAACTAGGGAAGTATCTTGAGGCGCCGCAGAAACAGGCATCAAACTGTTTTACCGAAAAGCGCTTGCCAAGGCCTGAAAACCTTTGCTATAGTTCGCCTCCCTCGCAAAAACAGCAAAACGTTTCTGCAAGGAGTTGAGAAAAAATCTTGACAGAAAAAAGAAACAGCTTCATAATCTCGTTTCTTTGCTATTGAAAAGTTGACCAAGCTTTTTGATGGCTTGCAAGGTTAAAAAGTCTTGTAAAAATAAGCACTTAGGCGGAAAAGTTAAAGTAAAAAGCTTGACGCCAAAAGTAAAAAGCTGCATAATTTCGTTTCTCTGCTGCTGACAAACATAACGCTTTGTCGGGGTGCAAAATGCGTCAAGCATGTTGCGAAGCAGGACTGGTTCTTTAAAAATTAACAGCCGATAAGTGTGGGCGCTTGATGGAAGTGCGCGGCAGGTAAAACTGCTGATGAACTAAAAACATTAAGTGTTCACAAA
>JAUYVH010000007.1 GCA_030715135.1 Keguizhuia sedimenti
CGGCAAGCGCTTTCGCGGCATCGAGGATTACGGAAATTCAGCACCTGATACGTGGAAAGTGCTGTAACGCACTCGTCGAAGACAAAGAGCACTCCGGCGTGCCTGTGGTAAGGCATGCCAGTTTAGCGGCACGGGAGATCGTCATTCCTGAAATGCCGAAGATCCTTGCCGACTGGCAGGTAAGCGGCTGATTGCGGTGCGCAGCATTTTCGTGAAGCTGCGATTATCGCGAAGGACTGGATTGCCATCTTTGTCGATGGCATGATTGGCTTCTTCGTAGGATGTTTTTGTATGAAGCTTTGACTTCGTTGCCAAACGGGACAATGTCAGACTTATATACCTATTGCTGAGATACAAGTGCTAGAAAACTGCACTTTTCACTATTGATAATCAGCGAATGGGAATACAACGCGGCTTAAGGAAGCGTGTGCCTAAACAAAAATGCAGAGCTGAATATTAGAAAACGTCTAATATTCAGCTCTGCATTCATGTACAGATGAATCTGTAAGTCTTGATTTTCTTGGTCGGGACGATGTGATTCGAACACACGACCCCTTGCACCCCATGCGGGAACGCACCGGCTGGAAAGCCGCGCCAGTAGACGGTTTCGAACATGTCTCTATGATATACAATAGTTTTTTTACGTTGGTTCTAGCTCCACAAAAGCCGTTTAACACCACGCATATCATAGAGACTTCAATGGTGGCTTTTCAGTTTGCACAGGCATTGCGGCGGCATGAATACCACCGTACTAACCGAATGCCTGCGCCACATTATCTTGGTCACTGGATTCCTGCTTACGGGCCACGTTCAGTTTTCTCACGGCATTTCTCTGCAGGAAACGGGCGACATACTTGGCATGCTCTGTTGGGTGAACATGCAGCCATGGCTTGTTCACCCAACAGAGATTGTTCGAGACAAGCCTGTTGAGAAGCGCTTAAAACTGACCCACCATTGGAATGGAGTGAACCCCTGAAGTTGGACAGTTAAGGGAGCTGGAATTTGATACGCTTGCTGCGCTTTTTTACTTCCGGTAGCCACATCAGGAGAAAAATGACTGCTTTGGTTCGCAAGCCGCCTAAGGCGATCTTCTGCAATTAGTCGCTTGCGCTAATTTTCTGAAGCCGGAATCATTGCCAGGATTATTGTTGCTCCTCCAAATCTCCACGTAAGTGCTAAGCCCCGGCTTTGAGGGATGGAACTCTGGCCAACAAGGGCAATCGGCATGTTTTCGTGTCGCAGCGGCCCCAGTATACGATGAACGGCTTGTTTGGCGTAACCATGACTGCTGGATGCGTTCGCATGAAACCTGCGGGTACGGCGCGGCGGCAGACCGATGGCAAGGGCTTTATGCTTAATGGCCTAGCCCAGCATTCAGCAGTCAAAAAGGGAGCCGTTTCTCGCTATTGGCGAACTGCTTGGTTATCCGCCAAGGCCCTGTCCAATAGTTCTATCCAGTGCATCACGGCAGTCTCTGTGCCGGACTGCAGATGCGTAATGCATCCGATGTTGGCAGACACAATGGTATCTGGGTGGAGCGCCTCCAGGTTTGCCAGTTTTTTATCGCGTAATTCCGTTGCCATGTCGGGCTGCAGCACGGAATAAGTGCCTGCGGACCCGCAACACAAATGGCTGTCGGCGCACAGAGAAACATCGATGCCTGCTATACCTAAGAGAGCTTCCACCTTGCCGCGAATTTGCTGGCCGTGCTGCAAAGTACAGGGCGGGTGGTAAGCAATTCGCTTGGTGATTTTTGTCTCCAGTCGATTCCGCAGTTGGCTTTCGAAATCGGGGAGGATTTCGCTCAGGTCTTTGCACAATTCTGAAATTCTTTTTGCTTTTTCGGAATAAGCCGGATCTCTTTCCAGCAGATGCGCGTAGTCCTTAACAGTCACCCCGCAACCAGAAGCGTTCATGACAATCGCTTCCACGCCGGCTTCTACATGCGGCCACCACGCATCGATGTTGCGGCGCGCATCGTTTAAACCGCCCTCATGATCGTTCAGGTGATAACGTATCGCACCGCAGCAGCCGGCGCCATTGGCTACAATCAGTTGTACGCCCAGCTTGTCCAGGACGCGGGCCGTTGCTGCATTGATGTTAGGAGACATTGCGGGCTGGACACAGCCTTCCAGCAACAGCATTTTGCGTGCATGCTCCCGTTTTGGCGTGATACCCGCGCTTTGCATGGCAGGCACCTTGTTCTTCAAAACTTGTGGAAGCAGCGGCCGCACTAGTTGACCGGACTTCATGAGCGGCGTGAAAAGCCATTTGCGCGGCAGTACCTCTTTCAATGCGGTACGCAATAAGCGCTGAGGGAGCGAACGAGGCACCTGGTCTTCTACCACTTTGCGGCCAATATCCACTAATCGTCCATACTGGACTCCTGAAGGACAGGTGGTTTCGCAATTCCTGCAAGTCAGGCATCGGTCCAGATGCAACTGAGTCCTGGGAGTGGGATTTTTTCCTTCGAGAACTTCTTTGATGAGGTAGATGCGCCCGCGTGGCCCATCCAGCTCATCCCCCAGTAACTGATAGGTAGGGCAGGTTGCTGTGCAAAAACCGCAGTGCACGCAGCTGCGCAGAATGGCATCTGCCTCTTTGCCTTCGGGAGTATATTTGATGAAATCTGCTAGATTGGTTTGCATGTGATCTTACTGTCCATTAAGCGCAGCGCTCTGCCCTGCGAGGCAGGGCGGGGTCTATAACGCTATTAAAAGTCTGGGTACATTCGGCCAGGATTGATAATGCCGGCCGGGTCGAAGGAAGCTTTCAGATTCCTATGGATTCTGCCGACTGCGGGCGCGAGGGGATGAAACACGCCGACTCGCTTATCTCCGCCCCGATACAGCATCGCGTGTCCGCCTGCCTTCGCCGCTGCGGCCCTGACTGTGCTGGCTTCGACATCCGTCTTGACCCAGCGTAGCGCGCCGCCCCATTCGATGAGCTGTTCACCCGGCAATTCCAAAGCGGGAGCCACCGTTGGAAGCGAAATGCGCCACAACGCCAATGGTTCCTTGCACTCGGTGAAGAAATCCGTCTGCTGATCACGCAAGTTTTCCCAGAAAGTGTCAGCCTCAGGTACTTCCTCACCGCCCAATTTACTTTCCGCGGCCTGTACTGCAGCCTGGGCGCCGGACAGACGCAGCATCAGTGCGCCGTCCTGCCATGCGCTGGCGGAGACGGGTAAGGGCTGGCCGCCCCATTCATTCAAATGCCGGATGGCGTCGGCCTGATTCATTTCAAATCGCAGCGTCTTTTCGGCAAAGGGCTTGGGCAGAACCTTGAGTGAAATTTCTGCAATCAGCCCAAGAATCCCCATGGAGCCGGCAAGCAGCCGTGACACATCGTAGCCCGCCACATTTTTCATCACCTGACCGCCGAAGTGCAGGGTTTCACCTTTACCGTCTATCAGTACTGCGCCCAATACGAAATCACGTACTGCTCCCACTGCCGGCCTGCGTGGTCCGGACAAGCCGCTTGCGACCACGCCGCCAATGGTGCTGGCAGGCCCGAAACGGGGCGGCTCAAAGGGCAGTATTTGATTTTGCTCGGCCAATGCCGCTTCCAGGTCCGTAAGCCGCGTGCCGCAGCGCACGGTAATGACCAGTTCCGTCGGGTCATAGGAAATGATGCCGGCGTAAGCGCGTGTATCGAGAATTTCGCCCCGCAACGCCTGCCCATACCAGTCCTTAGTACCGCCGCCGCGAATGCGAACTGCTTTTTTGTCAGCGGTGGCAGCCGCAAGCTGCCGGCTCAAATAATTCAAGTTTTCTGTCATAAATCTTGGTTCGGCTAGAAGCGAGGCAGGTCGGGAAATTTCATCTGCCCATGCTTGACGTGCATCTTTCCGTGCTCGGCACAGCGCTGCAAGGTTGGGATCACCTTGGTGGGATTGAGCAGGCTGGATGGATCGAAGGCATGCTTGACCGCTACAAATGCATCCATCTCGGGCCGGGAAAATTGCACGCACATGGTGTTGATTTTTTCCAGTCCGACCCCATGCTCGCCGGTAATGGTTCCACCCACTTCGACGCATAGTTCGAGGATTTCCTCCCCAAACAATTCGGCACGGTGAAATTCTCCCTCCTGATTCGCATCGAATAAGATCAAGGGATGCAAATTACCGTCCCCGGCGTGGAATACATTGGCACATCGAAGACCATACTTGGCCTCCATTTTTTCAATGCCCAGCAAAACTTCCGCCAACCTCTTACGCGGGATTGTTCCATCCATGCAGTAGTAATCGGGCGATATGCGCCCAGCTGCCGGAAAGGCATTCTTTCGTCCAGACCAGAATTTCAGTCGCTCGGCTTCATTGCCTGAGACCGCGATGGCGGTGGCGCCCGAACTCTGCAATACGTCGACCATGCGACTGATTTCTTCCTCTACTTCTTCCGGATTACCGTCAGATTCACATAGCAGTATTGCCTCGGCCTCGATATCGTAGCCTGCTCGTACGAAGGGCTCCACCATGCGGGAACTGGTCTTGTCCATCATTTCCAGCCCCGCTGGTATGATGCCGGCCGCGATGATGCTTGCCACTGCATTGCCTCCCTTCACTACATCATCAAAGGAGGCCATGATCACGCGCGCAAGTTGCGGCTTGGGGATCAATCGAACGGTGACTTCAGTCACTATTCCCAGCATGCCCTCGGAACCTACGAAGACCGAGAGCAGATCCAGCCCTGGGGCGTCGAGCGCCTCACTTCCCAGTTCCACGAACTCACCTTCTATCGTGACCATTCTTACCCGCATCACATTATGCACAGTCAGACCATACTTCAAGCAATGCACGCCTCCCGAGTTTTCAGCGACATTGCCTCCGATCGTACAGGCAATTTGTGACGAGGGATCCGGCGCGTAGTAAAGCTTGTGCGCGGCTGCTGCCTCGGAAATAGCGATGTTGCGTACGCCTGGTTGCACGACGGCGGTTCTTGCGAATGGGTCAAGCTTGATGATCTTGTTGAGGCGGGCGGTAGATAGGACAACGCCATTGGCAACAGGCATCGCCCCGCCCGACAGCCCGGTGCCAGCGCCGCGAGGAACGATGGGAACCCCCATTTCGTGGCAGGTGCGAAGTACCGCGGCAACCTGGGCTTCATTGCTTGGCAAAGCCACAATCATAGGAAGCTGCCGGTACGCCGCCAGACCGTCACACTCATAAGGACGTGTGTCTTCTTCATTGAACAGCACGGATCCCTGTGGCATAAATGCATTCAATGCTGCAACCACTTCGTGTTGGCGCTTAGCGTCGAAAGAGCCTGCGTTTGGACTACTCATGATCATTTCTTAAACTAGTTAATCTTGCGAATGGCTGCGCCATCAAAGCCATGCATCGAGAGTCGCACGGGTAAAAACTTCCACATAGTCCAGCAACGCGTCGGAAGCCTTTTGGGCTGCTGCTTCATCCCGGCTGGCAATGGCGCGCGCCATGTCGGCATGCAATCGTGCCGTCAGCGACACATCAGCCATCCGTTGATAATGGATGTACCAGAAACGACGCGAAAGGGGACCTATCACGCCCATTACGCTCGTAAGAAACTCGTTCCGGACTGCCATTTCCAAAAGATGATTGAATTCACGATCCAAGCGCATGAACTTCATCGCATCGTCCGCTTCCGCGGCGGAATCCAGACCCTGAGCAATCTCTCTGAATCGTTGCAGTTCGGCTTCAGTTGCTCGTCGGGCTGCGCTCTTGGCGGCAAGTCTTTCTAGTTCGCGCCGCACTTCCAAGAGCTTAAGTTGGGCACCTACATTAATTTCAGTTACTAAAATGCCGCGCTGTGGAAGCACTACGATTAGCTTTTCCCTGGCCAATCGGTGCAGCGCTTCTCGAATAGGCGTACGGCCAATTCCAAGCATCATGCTTAATCCAGCTTCAGATAAGGTTGCCCCTGGAGGTAATTTCAGGGTCACGATCATTTCTTCCAGTTCAAGGTAGGCTTTTTCCGTGAGGCTCATATAGGGCTCTGCCATCTGCGGTTCGGCCTTTTTCGTTTTGTCACTGGACTTTCTAGGCTTGCTGGCTCTTTTTTGCATATCGAGTGCCTTCGTCATAACCAACCTTTCTTCTTATTAGAGTGAAGTAGTGAATGGAGCGCACTCGTCTTGCCCTCGCTTTTGGGGATGACTTGCGTTACGAGCGTCACAGGAAACCTTGTGTCGCCTGATAGAGCAAAGCCCTTTTCATCAGGCGCCTGGCGATGAACCTTCGGCGTATTTCCACGTTCTAAGGTTTCCGATTGAGCTGCCTCGGCCATTTATATACAACTGATATATTTGCTGATATATTAGTTGTATATTTTATGGGTCTGCACGCGTTCAGTCAACAAGTTGACGTGCTTATAAACAGGATCCATTCAGGAACAAATGTTTGGTTTTAGACGATCTAGTAAGGAGAAGCGATGAGTAGCGGGTTTCTGGCTTTGTTGGCTTTTGCCCCCATTTTGTTGTCCGGAATCCTGTTGGTAGGATTCCGGATGTCGGCAAAAGTAGCCATGCCGATTGTGTTTATTGTGACGAGTGCCATTGCAATGGGCGTTTGGGGCATGAGCATCAATCGAATCATCGCGTCATCTCTGCAGGGTTTGATCCTGACCGCAGGCCTGCTCTGGATCATCTTCGGCGCCATCATGCTGCTGAATACCCTCAAATATTCGGGCGCCATTTCCACGATCCGTGCCGGTTTCTCCGATATCAGTCCTGATCGCCGCATCCAAGTTATCCTGATTGCCTGGCTGTTTGGCAGTTTTATTGAAGGTGCATCAGGGTTCGGCACACCTGCTGCGGTCGCTGCTCCCCTGATGGTCGCCGTGGGCTTCCCGGCCATGGCAGCTGTTGTGTTCGGCCTGATGATCCAGTCGACGCCGGTGTCTTTCGGCGCAGTCGGCACCCCGATGCTGGTAGGTGTACAGGGCGGACTCGACAGGGCAGCGCTCACCTCGGCGCTTGCCGAGAAAGGCCTGGAATGGGATGCGCTGTTTCGCCTTATCGTTTCCGAAGTTGCTATCATTCATGGTATCTGTGGCACGCTTATGCCGCTGTTTCTCGTCATGGTGATGACGCGCTTTTTCGGACGTAACCGTTCCTGGACTGAAGGTTTGTCGATCCTTCCATTTGCATTGTTCTCGGCGTTTGCGTTTACCATCCCGTACATGATTGCCGGCATCGCGCTCGGCCCGGAATTTCCGTCCATGCTGGGCGGCTTGATCGGACTCGCGATTGTCACCCTGGCGGCTAAGAAGGGCTTTCTCGTTCCCAAAGACATTTGGGATTTCGCTCCGGCCTCCGAATGGCCCACAACCTGGGTAAGCAACCTGGAAAAGTCCATGGAGTCGCTTACCGAGAAAAAAATATCTCGATTCATGGCTTGGCTGCCTTATGTGTTGCTGGCGTTGCTGCTGGTGCTGTCGCGTACCGTGAAGCCCTTTGGCGATGCGCTGAAATCAGTTAACCTCAAATTTACGGATCTCCTCGGCGAGCAGGGAATCGGCGGCGACTTCCAGGTGCTGTATCTGCCTGGGGGACTGCTTCTGGTTGTCTGCATCATTACCTACTTCCTGCACCGCATGCGCAGAGCCGACTTCATGCATGCCGTGCGCGACTCGGGGGGCACCCTCCTTGGGGCAGGATTTGTGCTGATCTTTACCATACCCATGGTTCGCGTGATGATCAATTCCGGCGTGAATGCAAATGGCCTTCTAAGCATGCCGATCTCCATGGCACACGGAGTTTCGGACTTGATGGGGCAAGTCTACCCACTGCTTGCGCCGTCAGTCGGGGCGCTTGGCGCCTTCCTTGCGGGCTCCAACACGGTTAGTAACCTCATGCTTTCGCAGTTTCAGTTCGAGACAGCCGGTCTGCTGTCGGTGTCGGGGGCGCTGATGGTTGCAATCCAGAGTGTGGGCGCAGCTGCCGGCAACATGATTGCAATTCACAACGTTGTGGCAGCATCTGCCACCGTCGGACTGCTTGGCCGCGAAGGACTTACGCTGCGCATTACCATCCTTCCTACAATCTACTATGTTGCGCTGGCCGGTATACTGGGCATGATTGGCTTGCATGTCCTTGGTATGACGGACCCGCTGCTTGGTTACGTGTCCACGCCGTCTCTGCCAAAATAGATGCCTTGACCTATCTTTCACAAACAAGCCCACAGCTGCGACAGTTGTGGGCTTGTTTTCGACTGGTTACAGCCGGTTTTCAATACTCCAACTTAACGTCAAAACTGATACGGCATAGAAAACTTTCTATTGGCAGCAGGGCTAGAGCCAGTAAAAAATTGCCGGCGTTGACCTCGCGAACCCAAGCTTCCCTCTATTCGCACGACGGCATAATCTAAGTGGCGATCACATTCCCGTTCCCGTTTAAAGTCAGTTGCTTAAGGTGCGATAAATATATTTGCGCACCGAGCCGGTCACAACGCCGAATATCCCCAGCTCATTTTCACCTTGAAGTCATATTGACTTGAACGGCTTGCCGGCTGGGATGAAACAATTCGGCCATCCTTCATGAACAAGCGCCTAGGCATGAATTCGCGGTTAATGCCGGCTCCCACCACGTTGCGATGATGCGTTCTTATCGACCACAACCTTGTCACCCTTCAGGATGCCGGCCCTGGCCAATAAACAAAACTTTCTAATAAAGCGGAAAAATTTAGTGAGGGGAGGATCGTTAAACCTTGGCTGAGGAGGCAAAGACTGCGGCGTCACCGTTGATGTCGTATTGATACAGGAAGTGGTCAGGACAGGCATGCGAGGTTTTTGCCTGGATTTGTACCCGTTGGGCCAAAAACAAAAAGCCACCGGAAGGTGGCTTTTTGTAAATCTTTGATTCTATTGGTCGGGACGGTGTGATTCGAACACACGACCCCTTGCACCCCATGCAAGTACGCTACCAGGCTGCGCTACGCCCCGACGAAGCCCAAATTATAGCAGAGGCCGCAAGTTTTGCGATGGGGTTCCGTTGCAGGAATGAAAATCTGCCGCAAGCAAATCCGCTTGCCCGATAGGAATTGCGTGCTGAAAGAATCACTGCTCTTCACATGCCGCGCTAAAATCGAGAA
Source organism: Keguizhuia sedimenti (assembly GCA_030715135.1). Classification (GTDB taxonomy): domain Bacteria; phylum Pseudomonadota; class Gammaproteobacteria; order Burkholderiales; family Burkholderiaceae_D; genus Keguizhuia; species Keguizhuia sedimenti. The sequence continues at coordinate 9,068 of JAUYVH010000007.1, forward strand.
CCATCAACTTTTTCCGCTATTTATGGCAATTCGAATCAGTGATCAGTTCGATGCAGGTGCGATTGAAGTCGTGCGTGCAGACGACCCGCAAGCCATCGAGGTCAATCTCAGAAAAGACAACCAGGCGGATTTCATGCAGTGGTTTTATTTCCGTTTGTCTGGAGCAAGCGGGACCGCATGCACTATACGATTCCTGAACGCCGGGAAAGCGACTTATCCAGACGGCTGGGAAAATTATCAGGTGGTCGCGAGTTACGATCGCCGGTCCTGGTTTCGCGTGCCTACGGATTATGCGGGCGGCGTCATGACGGTGCGGTATACGCCGCAGCATGACAGCATTTATTTCGCTTATTTTGAGCCTTATTCGTGGGAACGGCATCTGGATTTATTAGGCAAGGCGCAAAGTTCGGAACACATGCGAGTACTGGATCTGGGTGCGACAGTAGAAGGGCGCGATATGAGCGTGATCGTCGCAGGCAGTCCGGCTGCGGCAAAAAAAATATGGGTGATCGCGCGCCAGCATCCGGGTGAAACCATGGCGGAGTGGTTTGTTGAAGGAATGATTGATGCCTTGCTCGATCAGTCGAACCCCATTGCATGCCGTCTGTTGCAGGACGCAGTGTTCTATATCGTTCCCAACATGAATCCGGACGGATCGGTGCACGGCAATCTGCGCACCAATGCCGCCGGTGCAAATCTGAATCGGGAATGGATGGAGCCTTCGCGGGAAACCAGCCCGGAAGTATTCTTTGTGAAAAACAAAATTCATGAGACTGGCTGCGACCTTTTCCTGGATATCCACGGCGATGAAGGGCTGCCTTATGTGTTCATTGCCGGCAGTGAAATGCTGGAGGGCTTCAGCGAGCAACAGGCTGCGGAGCAGAGCGCTTTCATCGATCAGCTCAAGCTCGCCAGCCCGGATTTTCAGGACCGGTTCGGCTACGCTTCCGGCAAATACCGTGAGGACATGCTGAAATTGGCGTCAAAATATATCGGCCATACTTTCAAATGCATTTCGCTGACCTTGGAAATGCCTTTCAAAGACAACGCGCATTTACCGAACCCCTCTGTCGGCTGGAACGGCGTACGCAGCGCACAGCTTGGGAAAGCGATGCTTCAACCGATTTTGCATGTGATTGCGAATGCACATGAGGGAAATACACATGGGCGTTGAGATCGAACGAAAGTTTCTGGTTCTGGGAACCGATTGGCAAAGGGCGGGAAAGAGATCGTTATTGAGACAGGGATATATTTCTTCTCACCCGGAACGCCTGGTGCGCGTGCGTATTGATGATGCCGCCGCATATCTCACAATAAAGGGCAAAACGACTGGGGCGACGCGCGCGGAATGGGAATATCCTATTCCACCGGCCGATGCACGGTCGCTTCTGGAAACGCTATGCGAAAAGCCCTTGATTGAAAAATACAGATACCGTATTTCCCATGAGGGAATGACATGGGAAGTCGATGAGTTTCTCGGGGAAAATGCCGGTCTTGTCGTTGCTGAAATCGAGCTTTCCGATGAAGATGAATTTTTCGTCAAACCGTCCTGGATCGGAGAAGAAGTGACATCCGATCCAAGATATTTCAATTCCAGTTTGCTGAAGCATCCTTTCTCACAATGGAAATAGGAAGGATTCTGGCGTTCAGTTAGACATATCAAATTTCAATGGAAATGCACTTTTCCTTCCTGGGGGGCATCTTCGGGCATTTCCGGATGAACCAGCTCGCCGGTTAAATCCAGGTAAAGAGGCATCCCGCAGTCTTCACAAGTCTCCATGGGGAAGCATCCTGCATGGCGCTTGATATGTACGATGCCACAGTTTTTCAACAGGCTGACAATCTCGTTCAACGGAGATCGTTCCTCAAGCTCTTCCAGAATAGGAAACTTTGCCGATTCGGGCAATGGAGTAGTAGTCGTTACCATTGCAGTTTCCGGACGCTCATCGTCTTCCTGGTCGTACAGGGGCCACACTACACCGTAAATCACTTCTTCTTGCTGGCGAATCGAGAAACTGATCCGGTATTCGTCGATTTGGCCATTGTAAGAATCTTCCCCGAATCCGCCGACGATAGCCTGTAGATCGCCTGGCTCCAGATCCAGTGCGTGGGTAAGATAATTCACCGCGGCCTGGATGGAATGAGGACGGATTTCTTTGTCCGCTTCGCGGCATCCCGCGTAATAGGCCGTAGGCAACAGCAATTCGACTCCGCATCCCGGCAGCAGTTGTTCCACGCAGGAACGGGCATGCAGTTTCCATTGCGACAGAGAATGCTCATGTCCGATGGCGCTTAATTCAGTCTGCCACTTGAACAGCGGTTCTCCGGACTGAACGACAACGCCGGCCAGCAAATAGCGTGTATCGGCAAGAAACGGAACGGTTTCAGCTTGTTTTGCAGCAGCACGCGGCGAGATACCCTTCAGCGCAGCCTGGGTTAGCTGCTGCATAAGGCCGAATGTTTCTGAATGGCTTTTCGGAAGCTGGTCGATCGAAAACAGGTATGGCGCCACGGCCATTTTCGTATTCGGCGCGAGAACATGTGCTTTCAATTGACCGGACAGGGTCTCGACGCTTGCCGGCGAGATCGCGCCGGATGAAATGGCAAACCGCGTCCAGGCGAGTATCGGTACGACGATCAATAGTGCGTCGTAATGCGTTCCGTCATGCTCGCTGCGGCAGGACTCGCTGACTGCTTCCGCCGACTCCATCAAGACGTCATAAATGGTCGACTGCGCCTTGAACGCATGTTCGAGCGCAGCATCAACCGTTTCCTGGTGATGTGTGCGGAGCAACTTTTGCAGCAAAAGCTCAAGCTCTTTTTCCCATGCCCGTTCTTCCAGCCGACCGGAGGCCTGAAGGATTGCCTGGGCAAGGAGAATCAAGCGCTGGCTGTCAGCGGAAAGTTTGGTGGATGAACGCTTCAATGGACGACGCATAGGATGAAAAAAGATAACGTTCTAAAAGACAGTATGGTAATCCGGTGCACCGAATGCAAGCAGTAATGCGCCGGATTCTTCAAACGGAGAAACAGGGTTTCGTCCATGCTACCTACGGCGCTTACCGGCATGCATGCAATCATCCGGTAAGCGCCGTTTCGCCGTTTTGTTACGCCACAAGCAATTGACGCAATACGAAGGGCAGAATGCCGCCGTGGCGATAATAGTCAACTTCGATCGGGGTATCGATGCGCAACAACACCGTGACGTTCTGCGTTTCACCATTGCTGCGGTGGATGACCAGGGTCGCTTCCTGCTGTGGCTTGATGTCTCCCTCGATACCCAGCAGGTCGAAGGTCTCGTCACCCTTGATGCCTAGCGTATGCACGCTGTCGTCATCGATGAACTGCAAGGGCAATACGCCCATTCCGACCAGGTTCGAACGGTGGATGCGTTCGAATGAGCGCGCAATCACGGCTTTCACACCGAGAAGCTGCGTACCCTTAGCGGCCCAGTCACGGGACGAACCGGTTCCGTATTCCTCGCCGGCCAGGATGATCGTAGGCACGCCATCGGCAACATATTTCATCGCCGCGTCGTAAATCGGCATTTGCTCGCCGCTTGGCTGATGGATCGTGATGCCGCCTTCGATGCGCGAGCCGTCTTCCTTGGGCGGGATCATCAGGTTCTTGATACGGACATTGGCAAATGTGCCGCGCATCATGACTTCATGATTGCCGCGGCGCGATCCGTAGGAATTGAAATCAGCCTTCATCACACCATTCTCGATCAGCCATTTTCCCGCTGGGCTGGATTCCTTGATGGATCCGGCAGGAGAAATATGGTCGGTCGTAATGGAGTCGCCGAATAAACCGAGAGGACGTGCGCCGAGGATGCTGCCGGCTGATGCCTTGGGTTGCATCCCGAAATCCTGGAAGAAGGGCGGCTCGGCAATATAGGTCGATTGCGGCCAGTTATAAACATCGCCTTTTGCACTGCCCTTGATCTGTTGCCACAGCTTGCCCGGTGCTGCTTCGACCGCATCGTAGTTGCGCTTGTAGTTCTGCGGCTTCATCGCGAATTTCGAAACCAGCTTGTTGATTTCAATCGAAGTCGGCCAGATATCGCCGATGTAGATGTCCTTGCCGCCTTTGCCTTTACCGACCGGCTCGGTCATCAAATCCTTGCAGACGGTTCCGGCAATCGCATAGGCTACGACCAGCGGTGGTGACGCCAGGTAATTGGCGCGGATGTTCGGATGAATGCGCGCTTCGAAATTGCGGTTGCCGGACAGTACTGCGGCAGCGACCACATCGTGATGGACGATGGCTTCGTTCAATTCCGGCGTCAGATCGCCGGAGTTGCCGATGCAGGTGGAGCAGCCGTAAGAAGTCACGACAAAACCCAGCTTTTCCAGATAAGGCAGCAGGCCGGCCGCTTCCAGATACTCGGTCACGATACGCGAGCCTGGCGACAGCGAAGTCTTGATGTGCGGCGCAACGGTCAGGCCTGCTTCGACCGCTTTTTTTGCCAGCAATCCGGCCGCCAGCATGACGTTGGGATTGGATGTATTGGTGCAGGATGTGATAGCTGCAATCAGCACGTCGCCGTTCTTCAGCGGCACGCCATTTGAAGTCGTGTACGCTGCATCCAGGTCTTCCGGTTTCTTGTTGAATCCGTTCTCCGAGACCGGCTTGTAAAACAATTCGGAGAAGCTTGATTTCACGTGGCCGATCTCGATCCGATCCTGCGGACGCTTCGGACCGGCGAGCGATGGAGCCACGGTGCCAAGGTCCAGCGTGACGACATTGGTGTAGTCGATGTCGCCGAGCTTTGGCGTTCCGAACAACTGCTGTGCTTTGAAATACGCTTCAAATGCGTCGATTTCCGCCTTGGTGCGGCCGGTTCCCTTGAAGTATTCGATGGTTGCTTCATCGACAGGGAAAAAGCCCATGGTGGCGCCGTATTCGGGAGCCATGTTGCCGATCGTCGCGCGATCGGTGGTGGAAAGGGTTGCAAGACCCTCTCCGAAAAATTCTACAAATTTGCCGACGACTTTTTCCTTGCGCAACAGTTCGGTGATCGTCAGTACCAGGTCGGTTCCCGTCACGCCTTCACGCAACTGGCCGGTCAGGTTGACGCCGATCACGTCCGGAGTCAGGAAATAGACCGGCTGGCCGAGCATGCCTGCCTCGGCTTCAATGCCGCCCACGCCCCAGCCCACTACGCCGATGCCGTTGATCATCGTAGTATGAGAATCCGTGCCGACCAGCGTATCCGGATAATAAACGCCGTTGTTCTGGTGTACGCCGCGGGCCAGATATTCCAGATTGACCTGATGTACGATGCCGAAGCCCGGCGGCACCACGCCGAAGGTGTCGAATGCCTGCATGCCCCATTTCATGAATTCATAGCGCTCGTTATTGCGCTGGAATTCGAGTTTCATGTTGAGGTCCAGCGCATTTTTCACGCGGGTGTAATCGACCTGGATCGAATGGTCGACGACCAGGTCAACCGGCACCAGCGGCTCAATATTTTTCGGCTGCTTGCCCATTCTTGCGGCGACGCCGCGCATGGCTGCAAGGTCTGCCAAAAGCGGAACGCCGGTAAAGTCCTGCAATATGACGCGTGCCACGACAAAGGGAATTTCTTCCGTACGTGGAGCCTTGGGTGACCAGTTGGCAAGCTGGCGTACATGCTCTTCGGTCACTTTCTTGCCGTCGCAGTTACGCAGCACGGATTCAAGAACGATACGAATCGACACAGGCAGGCGCGAGATATCGACTCCTAATTCTTTTCCAAGGGCAGGCAGGGAATAAAACCTGCCTTTACCGGAAGACGAGCTCTTGAAATCCTTGAGCGTATTCAAAGTATTGCGGGACATGACTTCTCCTTATTGTTTTTGATTGAGCCGGTTGGCGGTCGTGCCAGGCTGTATAAGCGAACTTGGCCTGTCAATCCCGTCAACCGGGGCAAACGATTTTATTGCGATGCCAGGTTTGTAGGATCCGGTGAAGGGGCAGGCGTTGGCTCGGCAAAAATCTGTGTTTGCGCCGGCGCAGCCGTTTCAGGTGCCTTGACCGTAAGCTCTTCTTGTTTCGGCATCATCTGGCCAGCATTTTTGCACTCATTTGCCAGTTGCTGGCCTTTCTTCGAATCGAGCAGAATTCCCTTGGCAGGTATGCCGATCCAGACCAAGCCATATTTCTTGTTCTCGAAACGGCTTGCACCGGTAGTCGTGCTTACGCGCGTCAAACGATGCAGTTTCTTATTCCAGCGCAGTCCGACATGCTGGGAGTCGGTATTGTTTTCATAAATAGTGACCTTGTTGCCTAATTCGCACTGATAGTCGACAGTGGTGGAGCTGGCGATATCCGGCGCCATATCGTCTTCGGGGTTTGCGGCAGGTGCGGCGGCGGCACTCTTCTTTGCGGCCGGTTTTGCCTTGGATTTTTTAACGGCCGTCTTTTTGATGGTCTTTTTTTCCGGTGCCGAAGCGTCCTGCGCAATGGCATGCGGCATCGACACAGCAATGCCGGCACTCGCCAGCAATAGGGTGCATAAATAATTTTTCATTTCAAACTCTCCTTTGAGGCGACCTTGCGCCGGCTAAATTAGATCTTCTTTGAGACCTTATTGCACTTCTGCTGAGGTATCAGTCAGCGACTGATTTCCTGATTTTGTGCGCTCCAGAACCGTCCAGTAATAACGATAGCTGGCTCGGTCATGCAGTTCCCCATCCATCTGAATTGGCCCCCATCCCGCTGCTTCGGCTGCAGCCAATATACGGCTGGCTTTATCTATTTCTGTATTGGTCGGCGCAAATGCCGAAACGATCGGCTTGATCTGTTCCGGGTGAATACTCCACATCCGGGTGTAGCCGAATTCCATTTTTGCCCGTTGCGCATCATTCGCCGCCACTGCAATATCCCGGATTTCCGTTGTCACGTTATGCGAAGGAACTTTGCCGTAAGCATGGCAGGCTGCGGCAATTTCAAGTTTCGCACGCATCACCAGTGGATGGCTGAACTGGCCGGGGCTGCGCATTGCCGCTGCAGGTATTGCGCCATAGTGCGACGAGACAAAATCCATGATGCCGAAGGAAAGGCATTCGACCTGAGGAATGGCTGCGATCTTGTGCGCGTCGGCAAGTGCGCCGTGCGTTTCAATCAATACATGAACCGGCAAATTGTTTCGTCCGGCTTGCCGGGCGTGCAGGTTTGCAAGCTCGATAGCATCTTCAACATCCTGGACATTGCGGACTTTTGGCATTACAACGTAGGCCAGGCGCGCGGCTGAGCTTCCGCAGATAATTTTCAGATCATTTTGAAAATGCGCGCTGGTAACGTCGTGCACTCGTGCACCGATTCGGTTGAAGCGGTTTCCGGGTGAGTTTACCAGCGCTGCAATCAGATGGGCATGCGCTTCCTCGTTGCCGGCAGCTGCGCCATCCTCACAGTCAAAAGTTATATCGAATACGGGGCCCAGTTCGTGCTGCAGGGTCATTGACTTGCGCATCAGCCTTTCCGAGCCGGCGTAATGATCGCAGACCGGAATCGTGACCGGCTTGCATTCATCCTGAAACAAAATCTCAGAGGGTTGCATGGATGATCAATTCAGGATGGGCCAAATAAATCGCGTGAAGTTACAAAATCAATCGAGCATGAAGCATAGTGGCACATCTGTCGGCGGCATGCGGAACTTCCGTGCATGCCGCCATGGTTCAGCTAGTTTCAATCAGCCTACGAGATGCTTCACGCCTTCACGTTCTTCCATCAGTTCTTTCAAGGTCAGGTTAATGCGTTCTTGCGAGAATGCATCGATATCCAGGCCTTGCACAATCTGGTATTCACCATTTGCAGTAGTGACGGGAAAACCGAACATGGTTCCTTCCGGGATACCGTAGGAACCATCTGAAGGAATGCCCATCGTGGTCCACTTGCCGTTGGTGCCAAGCACCCAGTCGCGAACATGATCAATTGCGGCATTGGCTGCAGATGCTGCAGAAGACAAGCCGCGCGCATCAATGATTGCGGCGCCGCGCTTACCTACCGTTGGCAAAAATACATCCTTGTTCCATGCATCGTCATTGATTATTGCCTTGACGGACTGGCCATCAATTGTTGCAAACCGGTAATCAGGATACATAGTAGGCGAGTGATTGCCCCAAACAAAGAGTTTTTCGATTGCAGCAACAGGTTTGTTGGTTTTCGCAGCAATTTGTGAAAGCGCGCGATTATGATCGAGTCGCAGCATTGCCGTGAAATTCTTCGCCGGCAAGCTCGGAGCGGATTTCATTGCAATATATGCATTGGTATTTGCCGGATTGCCAACAACCAGAACCTTGACGTTGCGCGATGCCACGGCGTCCAACGCTTTGCCCTGAACCGTGAAGATGCGCGCGTTCGCTTCGAGCAGATCCTTGCGTTCCATGCCGGGGCCGCGCGGGCGGGCGCCAACGAGCAGAGCAATGTCGGCATCCTTGAACGCCGTCATGGGATCGCTGTGTGCGGTCATGCCTGCCAGCAGGGGAAACGCGCAATCGTCGATTTCCATCATGACGCCCTTGAGCGCCTTCTGCGCTTTTTCGTCTGCAATTTCAAGCAGTTGCAGAATTACCGGCTGGTCCTTGCCTAGCATATCGCCATTTGCGATGCGGAATAACAGGGAATAACCGATCTGGCCGGCGGCGCCGGTTACCGCGACACGCATGGGGGCTTTAGACATGAGAAGTCTCCGAAATAAAATGAAATTCGAAATTGTTTGCGGTTCAAGACCATAATAATAGCCTTGATCACGAGGGAAGTCAGCCTGAGAAACCTGCACCATTTGCTATTCCGGCAAGGCGCATGCGCTTAGCGAGTACGTAGAAATGAGTATTGGTTTTTTCTCAAGCTCATCGTATTATATGTCTTATATAAGACATATAACAGGCCTCCGAAATTTAGGGTAAAGTTCTGAAAAACAGAGATCCAATTTTGTGGTGAAATCGTGCTTTCGATTTGCACGATTCTTTTGACAGGTATTTCAAGAGCTTGATGCGCCGGGATGAATTCCACTTCAATCGAAAAATCGCCTACCTTCAGCCCGCTGTACCAGCAGATCAAGATGTTGATCATGCAGGGTTTGCAGTCGGGTGAATGGAAGCCGGGCGAGCTGATTCCGAGCGAAATGGATTTGGCGGTGCGGTTCAAAGTAAGCCAGGGAACCGTGCGCAAGGCCATCGACGAGCTGTCGTCAGAAAATCTTCTCGTGAGAAGGCAAGGCAAGGGCACATTTGTGGCGACCCACCATGAGCCGCATGTCCAGTTCCGGTTTTTGCGCTTGAAGCCCGATGTAGGCGAAGCCAGCTATCCGCAGAACCGCATCATCGAATTAAAGAGGCTGCGTGCATCATCCGAAATTGCGCAGATTCTTGACATTAAGCTTGGCGATCCCGTTGTCTATTTCTACCGCCTGCAATCGTTTGAAGGAGTTCCCACGATGCTCGACGAAATATGGCTTCCGGGTTCGATCTTCAAGGGATTGAGCGCGAAACGGCTTGAAGAGCATGCCGGCTCGATGTACAGCCTCTTTGAGACCGAGTTCAATACCAGGATGATTCGTGCGGTAGAGAAAGTTCGCGCTGTCCTGGCCGACGAGCGAGCGTCGGAATTATTGCGGATTTCCCGGAATTCGCCTTTGTTGAGCGTCGAACGGGTCGCATATACATATGCGGATCAGCCGGTCGAGTTCAGAAGAGGCCTGTATATCACCGAGCACTTTCATTACTTCAATGAACTGACTTAGTTATGAACGTGGATGGAACACCGATGCCGGTAAACCATTTTCCTGAAAAGGGTAAACATGGTATTTATTGGCACGGTATTAAAAACAAATGAAAATTGTGAGCTTATTCTGGAGCCACTATGCCTGAAGCAATAAAAAAGCACCGTTCGGAATTCAAGAACATTCACGTCACCCAAATCATCCGCTACCGGATGCCGCTTTCCGCGATGGTGTCAATCATGCACAGGATCAGCGGTGCATTGATCTTTCTCTTGCTTCCCTTCGTTCTCTATCTGTTCGAAAAAAGCCTGTTCTCGGAAATTGCCTTTGAACATTTCAAGGGCATCGTTTCACACTGGTTCGTGAAGCTTGTCCTGCTGGGACTTTCCTGGGCTTATCTTCATCATTTTTGCGCTGGCGTTCGCCATTTATTGATGGACCTGCATATCGGATTGACCAAAACCGGAGCGCGCAAGACATCGATCGCGGTCTATGCAATCAGCCTGCCATTGACAGCGCTCGTGGCCTTGAAATTATTTGGAGCATTTTAATGGCGGACAAGGATATCGGAACGAAGCGTCTGGTGGTCGGCGCGCATTATGGTCTGAAGGACTGGCTGGCGCAGCGCGTGACGGCAGTAGTCATGGCGGCGTACACCCTGATTTTACTGGCCTTATTCTTCGGTGCAGGCGAATTCAGCTATGAAGGCTGGGCCGGCATGTTTGCACGGCAGTGGTTCAAAATCGCAACTTTTGTGGCTTTTGTTGCCATGTTTTACCACGTATGGGTGGGTATGCGGGATATCTGGATGGATTACATCAAACCGGTGACCTTACGTCTGACCTTGCAAGCCGCGACCATACTTTGGCTGGTGGGCTGTGCCGGATGGCTGGCACAAATACTTTGGAGGGTATGACCTTGGCAGCAATTAAGTCGTCTATTCCCACGCGTCGCTTCGATGCCGTCATCATCGGCGCCGGCGGGGCTGGCATGAGAGCATCCCTGCAATTGGCCGAAGCCGGATTGAACGTGGCAGTCCTGTCGAAAGTGTTCCCTACGCGTTCACATACAGTCGCGGCGCAAGGCGGAATCGGCGCATCGCTCGGAAACATGGCGGAGGACAACTGGTACTGGCATATGTTCGATACGGTCAAGGGCGGCGATTATCTGGGCGACCAGGACGCCATCGAGTTCCTTTGCCGTGAAGCACCGAAAGTCGTCTACGAGCTGGAACATTTCGGCATGCCGTTCGACCGCAACCCGGACGGCACGATTTATCAACGTCCATTTGGCGGCCATACGGCCAACTTCGGCGAAAAGCCGGTGCAGCGCGCCTGCGCCGCGGCGGATCGTACGGGCCATGCCTTGCTGCATACGCTCTACCAGCGTAACGTCCGGGCAAGAACGCATTTCTTTGTCGAGTGGATGGCCATCGACCTGATTCGCGATTCGGAGGGCGATGTTCTCGGCGTCGTCGCGCTGGAGATGGAAACCGGCGAAGTCATGATCCTGCAAGCCAAGGCGACCATGTTTGCCACTGGCGGCGCGGGGCGCATCTTTGCTGCCTCCACAAATGCCTTCATCAATACCGGCGATGGGCTGGGGATGACGGCGCGCGCGGGACTGCCGCTGGAAGACATGGAATTCTGGCAGTTCCATCCGACTGGCGTAGCCGGGGCTGGCGTGCTGATCACCGAAGGCGTGCGCGGCGAGGGCGGAATCCTGATCAACAGCAATGGCGAGCGCTTCATGGAGCGCTATGCGCCCACCCTGAAGGATCTGGCGCCGCGGGATTTCGTTTCGCGTTCGATGGACCAGGAGATCAAGGAAGGCCGCGGCTGCGGACCGAACAAGGACCATGTGCTGCTGGACCTGCGGCATATCGGCGCGGACACGATACGCAAGCGTTTGCCTTCGATTCTTGAAATCAGCCACAAGTTTGCGAATGTCGATGCCACCAGGGAGCCTATTCCAGTCGTTCCCACCATCCATTTTCAAATGGGCGGTATTCCGACCAATATCAACGGCCAGGTCGTGGCGCCAAAGAACGGCAATCCGAACACAGTGGTCAACGGCATGTATGCAATGGGCGAGTGTGCATGTGTTTCAGTGCACGGCGCCAACCGTTTGGGAACCAATTCGCTGCTGGACCTGATTGTTTTCGGACGTGCTGCAGGCAACCATGTCGTGCATACCAATACCAAGGTCAAGAATCACAAGCCATTGCCCGCCAATGCGGCCGACCTTGCGCTGGAGCGCCTGTCCAGGCTGGAAAACAGCACCGGATCGGAGCGCGTCCAGGAAGTGGCGAACGACATTCGCGATACGATGCAGCGCTATTGCGGCGTTTTCCGGACCAGCGAACTGCTGGAGACGGGCTACGCCAAGATCATGGAACTCGACGAACGCCGCAAGCATGTATCGTTCAAGGATAAATCCAGGGTATTCAATACAGCGCGCGTGGAGGCGCTGGAGCTAGATAATCTCATCGAAGCGGCAAAGGCCACGATTGCATCGGCGGTAGCGCGCAAGGAATCGCGCGGCGCGCATGCCCATCGAGATTATCCCGAGCGGGACGACGAAACCTGGATGAAGCATTCCTTGTATTTTTCCGAAGGAAACCGGCTTGATTACAAGCCTGTGAATACGAAGCCACTAACCGTGGAAACCTTCAAGCCAAAAGTTAGAACGTTTTAATGGCATCAGACATGGCACGCACACTGAAATTTCAAATCTACCGATACGATCCCGACAAAGACAGTAAGCCCTATATGCAGGATTTGACTGTCGAGCTGAAGGATACGGACAAAATGCTGCTTGATGCATTGCAGCGCATTAAGTCCGATGTGGACGATTCATTGGCCCTGCGCCGCTCCTGCCGCGAGGGCGTATGCGGCTCCGACGCCATGAATATCAATGGAAAGAACGGGCTTGCATGCACTACCAATCTGAATGAACTGACCGAACCAATTGTATTGCGGCCGCTTCCCGGCTTGCCTGTCATCCGCGATCTGATCGTGGACATGACCAATTTTTTCAAGCAATACCATTCGATTAAACCGTATCTGATCAATAGTACAATTCCGCCTGATAAAGAACGCCTTCAGATGCCTGCGGAACGCGAAGAGCTGGATGGCCTGTATGAATGCATCCTGTGCGCATGCTGCTCAACTTCCTGTCCGTCGTTCTGGTGGAACCCGGACAAGTTCGTCGGGCCGGCCGGGCTGCTGCAAGCGTATCGCTTTATCGCTGATAGCCGCGACGAAGCGACCGCGGAGAGGCTGGACAATCTGGAAGATCCGTATCGATTGTTCCGCTGTCACACGATCATGAATTGTGTCGACGTTTGTCCGAAGGGTTTGAATCCGAATAAGGCTATCGGCAAAATCAAGGAATTGATGGTGCGTCGGACCGTATAAGGGTACTTGCAGGTATAATCTTGCCCTTTATTCCATGCTCCGCATGGAATGCTGCTGAATCGAAAGTCATGTCCGTTACCCATCAGGCTGATCCCGTTAAACGTGCGCGACTGCGCTGGCGCAGCCGTCGGGGTCTGCTGGAAAACGATTTGATCCTGACTCGTTTTCTCGATACGAACGAATGCAGCATGACCGATGAGGAGGTCGATGCATTTTCCCGTTTGCTGGAATTGCCGGACAACGACTTGATGAACCTGCTTCTGGCGGGAAAAGAACTGGAAGGTGAACTGGATGTGCCGCATGTCCATGCGATCCTGGCCAAGCTCCGGGGCGCTTGACTGGGCATGCATCGGTAGTGGGAAGAATTTAATTTTAAATTTTCAATCTATAGACTTAGCTGCAATAAGAAGGAAGAGCCATGAATCAATCTGACAATAAAGCAACCCTCTCTTTTTCCGATGGCTCGCCCTCGCAGGAGTTTCCTATTTACAAAGGCACGATCGGCCCGGATGTCATCGATATCCGCAAGCTGTACGGCACAACCGGAAAATTCACCTATGATCCGGGCTTCATGTCGACTGCGTCGTGCAATTCTGCCATTACCTACATTGACGGCGACAAAGGAGAATTGCTTTACCGCGGCTATCCGATCGAGCAATTGGCTGTGCATTGCGATTTCATGGAAGTTTGCCATTTGCTGTTGAACGGCGAATTGCCTAATCAGAAGCAGAAAACTGACTTTGTCGCCAACATCAACCGCCACTCGCTGGTGCATGAGCAGATGCAGTTCTTTTACCGCGGTTTCCGCCGCGACGCGCATCCGATGTCCGTGCTGGTCGGGACTGTCGGCGCACTCTCCTCCTTTTATCACGACTCCCTGGACATCAATGATCCGGAGCACCGTGAAATTTCCGCTCGCCGGCTTATTGCAAAAATGCCAACCCTGGTGGCGATGTCCTTCAAATATTCGATCGGGCAGCCGTTCGTTTATCCGCGCAACGATTTGTCCTATAGCGCCAACTTCATGCGCATGATGTTCTCCATGCCGAATGAAGAATACAAGATCAATGACGTGCTGGTGCGCGCGCTGGACCGTATCCTGATTCTGCATGCCGACCATGAGCAGAACGCTTCGACTTCCACGGTGCGCCTGGCTGGTTCGAGCGGTGCAAATCCATTTGCCTGTATCGCAGCAGGCATCGCATGCCTGTGGGGACCGGCACACGGCGGCGCTAACGAGGCGGCATTGACCATGCTCAAGGAAATCGGCTCTGCAGACAAGATCGGCGAGTTCGTCAAGCAGGTCAAGGACAAGAATTCCGGCGTGAAACTGATGGGATTCGGACACCGGGTCTATAAGAATTACGATCCCCGCGCCAAGTTGATGCGTGAAACCTGCCATGAGGTCCTGAACGAACTGGGACTGCAAAACGATCCGTTGTTCAAGCTTGCCATGGAATTGGAAAAAGTCGCGCTCGAAGACGATTATTTCGTCTCCCGCAAGCTTTATCCGAACGTCGATTTCTATTCGGGCATCGTCCAGTCCGCGCTGGGAATTCCCGTCTCTCTGTTCACCGGTATTTTTGCGATGGCGCGCACAATTGGCTGGATCGCGCAATGGAACGAAATGATTTCCGATCCGGAACAAAAAATCGGCCGCCCGCGTCAACTGTACACGGGCTCGCCAGTCCGGGAAGTCAAGCCGATCTCCAAACGAGGGTAATCAATAAAAAAGCCGAATCTTCAGATTCGGCTTTTTTACTTCTGGAGACGTGTGATATTCTGCTTCCCAGCGATCCGTTGAACCGAGTCGTTTAGTTCCGTATCCGCAACTTGAAATGCAATCCGCTAACCGGTCAGGCCGTGTCGCGGAGGGTTTATAACCCGCTAATCTCGCGAAGCGCGAAGAAAGGTGAGCAATATGATGCAGCAATACTTCCTCAATTCCTATCTGTTTGGGAGCAACGCCGCGTACGTGGAAGAATTGTACGAAGCGTATCTTCACAATCCTGGATCCGTGCCGGACAACTGGCGTTCTTATTTTGACGCCTTGCAGCATACGCCTGCAGTGGACGGTTCTACCAGGCACGATGTCCCGCATGCTTCGGTCATCGCTTCCTTCGCAGAGCGCGCGAAAAAGGGGCCTATTCGGACCGTTACTGCCTCTCCGGACATGGAGATGGGCCGCAAACGCGTGGCCGTGACCCAGTTGATCGCGGCTTACCGTTTTCTCGGTACGCACTGGGCAAATCTCGATCCCCTGCAAAGACAGGAGCGTCCTAACCTTCCTGAGCTTGATCCAGCTTCGTATGGATTCAGTGACGCGGATATGGATGTGGTTTTCAATATCAGCAACACGTATTTCGGATCGGAAACTGCGTCGCTGCGCGACCTGCTGCATGCATTACGGGATACTTACTGCCGTTCCATAGGTGCGGAATTCATGTATATCACTGATCCGGCGCAGAAGCGCTGGATTCAGGAAAAGCTGGAATCGACCCGCGCCACCCCTAATTTCGACACCGAAAAGAAAAAACATATTCTTGAGCGCCTGACTGCGGCGGAAGGGCTCGAGCGCTATCTTCATACCAAATATGTAGGTCAAAAGCGCTTTTCGCTGGAGGGGGGGGAGAGCTTCATTGCAGCACTGGACGAAGCCATTCAGCGTGCGGGAGAAAAAGGCGTTCAGGAAATCGTGATGGGCATGGCTCATAGGGGACGCCTGAATGTGCTGGTGAATACACTGGGCAAGATGCCGCAGGATCTGTTCGCAGAATTTGAAGGGCGCCATGCCGACGATCTGCCTGCCGGCGACGTGAAATATCACCAGGGGTTTTCGTCGGATATCTCGACACCAGGCGGGCCTGTCCATTTATCGCTGGCCTTCAATCCTTCTCATCTTGAAATCGTCAATCCGGTAGTGGAAGGCTCGGCAAAGGCAAGGATGCAGCGCAGGGGCGACCGCGACGGCTCCCAGGTCTTGCCGGTGCTCGTACACGGCGATGCTGCACTGGCAGGGCAGGGTGTGGTCATGGAAACCCTTAACCTTGCGCAAACCCGTGGTTACGGCACACGTGGAACCCTGCATATCGTCATCAATAACCAGATCGGGTTCACAACCTCCGATCCACGCGACAGCCGCTCGACCCTGTATTGCACGGACGTGATAAAAATGGTCGAAGCGCCGATTTTGCATGTCAACGGGGATGATCCTGAAGCGGTCGTTTTTGCAATCCAGATGGCGCTGGATTTCCGGATGGAGTTCAAGAAAGATGTCGTGGTCGACATCATTTGTTTCCGGAAGCTTGGCCACAATGAACAGGATACGCCGGCGCTGACCCAGCCCCTGATGTATAAAAAAATTGCGAAGCATCCCGGCACCCGCAAACTATACGCTGACAAGCTGGTTGCTCAAGGCGCAATCCGCGAGCATGACGACGAAGCGATGGTCAAGGCTTTTCGCGATGCAATGGATGCAGGCAGGCATACGAGCGATCCGGTCATTTCCAACTTCAAGGGAAAATACGCAGTCGACTGGAGCCCGTTCCTGAACCGGAAATGGACGGATGCGGGCGATACGGCGGTCCCTTTGCAGGAACTCAAGCGTCTTGCTACACGTATTACGACTGTGCCGGAAAATTTCAAGGTCCATCCGCTGGTTGAAAAAGTACTGGCCGACCGGGCGGCGATGGGAAGAGGGGAGATAAACCTCGATTGGGGCATGGGCGAACACCTGGCTTATGCATCCCTGGTGTCATCCGGTTTTGCGGTGCGCCTTACCGGACAGGATGCCGGACGCGGGACTTTCGTGCACAGGCATTCCGTGCTGCATGACCAGAACCGGGAAAAATGGGACGCAGGCAGCTATATTCCGCTCCAGTATGTGTCCGAACAGCAGGCACCTTTCCTGGTCATCGATTCTGTTTTGTCCGAAGAAGCGGTCTTGGCATTCGAATACGGATACTCGACGGCTGAGCCGAACACATTGACGATCTGGGAGGCGCAGTTCGGCGACTTTGCCAATGGCGCTCAAGTGGTCATCGACCAGTTCATCAGTTCCGGCGAAGTGAAGTGGGGGCGTGCATCGGGCCTGGTGATGATGCTGCCCCATGGATATGAGGGACAAGGGCCGGAGCACTCTTCGGCGCGCATCGAACGCTATCTGCAATTGTGCGCGGACCATAATATGCAGGTGGTCCAGCCGACAAGCGCATCGCAGATTTTCCACCTGCTGCGGCGTCAGATGATTCGCCCGTTCCGCAAGCCGCTGGTGATCATGACGCCGAAATCCCTGCTGCGCAACAAGGAAGCAAGTTCTCCCATATCCGAGCTTGCAAAAGGATCTTTTCAGACGGTCATCGGTGAAGCGGACCAGAACATCGACCCCAAGAAAGTCAAACGCATCCTGGCCTGCTCCGGCCGGGTTTATTATGACCTGTTGACCGCACGTAAAGAACGCACTCAATCCGACGTGGCGATATTCCGCATCGAGCAGCTCTATCCTTTCCCGCATAAGGCATTTGCCGCAGAACTTAAGAAATATCCAAACGTTACCGAAATGGTGTGGGTGCAGGACGAGCCGCAGAACCAGGGAGCCTGGTTCCAGATTCAGCACAACATCCTTGAAAATCTGGCTGATGGACAAAAACTCGCTTACGCGGGCAGGCCGGCGAGTGCATCGCCTGCGGTCGGCTACTACGACAAGCATTATGCGCAGCAAAAGGCACTGATCGAAACGGCATTTGCCAAATTAAAAGGTTTTGTACTGACCAAGTAACTGATCGAAAAATAAATGGCAATCCGGTGAAGCGAGCGGACTGCAAAACAAGACGAAACGGAGAATTACATGGCATTACTGGAAGTGAAGGTTCCTCAATTGTCGGAGTCGGTTGCCGAAGCAACCTTGCTGCAGTGGCACAAGAAAATCGGCGACAAGGTTGCTCGGGACGAAAACCTGATCGACATCGAAACCGATAAGGTCGTGCTTGAATTGCCTGCGCCGGACGCCGGGGTGATTACCCAAATTCTCAAGAACGATGGCGATACCGTCACCGCAGGCGAAGTCATCGCGATAATCGATACCGAAGCAACTGCCGCTGTACCGGCTGCCAAGCCGGAAAATGCGGGTGCTGCCGAAAAGAAACCTGCTCAAGCTGTTCCAGCTCAGGTTGCAAGTCCGGCGAATACCGCTTCCGCAGCGATTGCCATGCCTTCGGCTGCGAAAATGCTTGCGGAAAATGCGCTGACACCGGATCAGGTAGCTGGAACAGGCAAGGATGGCCGTGTAACCAAGGGCGATGTCATTCATCATCTTGAAAGCGGCGCACAGGGATCTTCCGCTCCGGCTATTCCTGTTAAAGGAAGCAAGCCGGCATTGGCGCCTGTCCCGTCGCCTCAGCTGAATCTTGGAGCCCGTCCGGAGGAACGCGTCCCGATGAGCCGCTTGCGCGCGCGCATTGCAGAACGTCTTCTTGAATCGCAGCAGACGAACGCGATTCTGACGACCTTCAATGAGGTCAATATGCAGGGCGTGATGGACCTGCGCAACCGCTACAAGGACAGGTTCGAAAAGGAGCACGGCGTCAAGCTGGGTTTCATGTCCTTCTTCGTCAAGGCCGCCGTTGCCGCACTCAAGAAATTCCCGATCGTGAATGCTTCGGTGGATGGCAACGATATCGTTTATCACGGCTATTTCGATATCGGCATCGCGGTCGGATCGCCGCGCGGGCTTGTGGTACCCATCCTGCGCGATGCCGATCAAATGACGATTGCCGACATTGAAAAGAAAATCGGTGAGTTCGGAGCGAAGGCCAAGGATGGTAAGTTGACGCTGGAAGAACTGTCGGGCGGTACGTTCTCCATTTCGAATGGCGGCATTTTCGGTTCCATGCTGTCGACACCGATCATCAATCCGCCGCAATCCGCCATCCTGGGAATCCATGCGACGAAAGACCGGCCGGTCGTCGAAAACGGACAAATCGTGATCCGTCCGATGAACTATCTTGCGCTCTCCTACGACCATCGGATCATCGACGGACGGGAGGCGGTCTTGTTTCTCGTGACAATCAAGGAAGCTTTGGAGGATCCTGCGCGACTGCTGCTGGATCTGTAAGCTGGTTTTTTCATTCCGGCGAAGATTCTGCGCAGCGTGACTGCTCGCGGAGCCTTCTGATACTTTGGGAACCCACATGGCAAAACAATTTGATGTCGTCGTGATTGGAGCGGGGCCGGGAGGATATATCGCCGCTATCCGGGCCGCGCAACTTGGTCTATCCACCGCATGCATTGATGACTGGAAAAACAAGAAGGGTGGACCGGCGCCGGGTGGCACCTGTACCAATGTAGGATGCATTCCATCCAAGGCATTGCTGCAATCAACGGAAAATTTCGAGCATGCGGGACATGGGTTCGCAGATCACGGGATCGAAATCCAGGGTTTGTCCTTGAACATCGCGCAAATGCAGGCGCGAAAGGAAAAGGTCGTCAGCCAGAATAACGAAGGCATCCTTTATCTGTTCAAGAAGAACAAAGTCAGTTTCTTCCACGGGGCCGCGGCATTCGTTAAAAGCAGTGAGGACGGTTACCACATTAGTGTAAATGGCGATAAAGCCGAGACGATTATCGGCAAGCATATTGTTGTAGCAACCGGCTCAGTACCCAGGAACCTGCCGGGAGTCGAGTTCGACGAAAAGCTGATCTTGTCGAATACAGGAGCGCTGGCAATCGATGCGGTTCCCAAAAGACTGGGTATTATCGGAGCTGGTGTAATCGGCCTTGAGATGGGAAGTGTCTGGCGGAGGGCGGGCGCAAATGTGACCATCCTGGAAGCCTTGCCAACCTTCCTTGGCGCCGTAGACGAGCAGATCGCAAAGGAGGCCGAGAAGTTATTCCGTAAGCAAAGTCTCGACATTCGCCTGGGAGTGAAACTAGGCACCATTACGACAAATAAAAACGGCGTGAAGCTTGAATACACCGATAGCGAGGGCAAGGCTGAGGTCGCTGAATTCGATAAATTGATCGTTTCCATAGGCAGGTTGCCGAACACGTCGGGACTGAATGCCGATGGTATCGGCCTGCAGCTGGACGAACGCGGCTTCATCGCAGTAGATGGCGATTGCAGGACCAAGCTGCCGAACGTATGGGCGGTAGGCGACGTCGTGCGCGGCCCCATGCTTGCCCATAAAGCGGAAGAGGAAGGCGTCGCGGTTGCTGAGCGCATAGCGGGCCAGCATGGCCATGTGAACTTCAATACGATTCCCTGGGTCATATATACATCGCCCGAGATCGCGTGGGTCGGCAAAACCGAACAGGAGCTTAAGCGAGAAGGGGTGCAATACAAAGCCGGTGTATTTCCCTTTGCTGCCAATGGACGCGCCCGTGCGCTGGGCGATACGACCGGCATGGTGAAGTTCTTGGCGGATGCTAAAACGGATGAAATACTGGGCATCCATATTATCGGCCCCCTGGCTTCCGAGCTGATCGCGGAAGCGGTTGTCGCAATGGAGTTCCGCGCCTCTTCCGAGGACATTGCCCGCATTTGCCACGCGCATCCTTCCCTCGCCGAGACCACCAAGGAAGCGGCTTTGGCGGTTGAGAAGCGCAGCCTGAATTATTGAGGATTAACATGCGGTATTTTATTTATGCATTGCCATTCGTTCTCGCGGCCTGCGCAACGTCCGGGCCGGGCGGAGGAAATGTGGCAATCGAGACCACGGCAGGCGGACAGCCGCTGCCCGGCGCGAATTGCGTGGTGACCACCAATGCCGGCAGATGGAATGTGATTACGCCGGCATCGGCTCCCGTCGGAAGCGCTAACGGAGATCTGAGAGTGTTGTGCAACAAGGCTGGCTACCGCGCATCCGAAGTGGTCTATCGGCCTTCGACACCGACCAACTCAAATGTCGGAATCGGAATCGGTGGCGGCAGCGGACATGTCGGAGTCGGCTTGGGATTCGGCATTCCGATCGGCTTGGGCGGCGGGAATTATCCGTCCACCATCACGGTTGAAATGAATCCCCAATAATCAATTCATAAAATATGACCATCCGGCACAGTCTTTAGAGCCGCAAATTCCGCTTCACATCGTAAGCAATTACAATAATCTCCTGGCGAGCGCAGTCTCGCCGTTTTTTTGCAGACAATTGCGCGCCTTCACCGTGGCACATACACGGAACAAGAATGAACGTCGAGGAATTCTATCAACAAGCCTTAACCCAACGCGGGTTCACTGCAGACGAGGCGCAAGAAAATGCCGTCAGGCGTCTGCAACGTGCATACGACGAATGGCAGGAATACAAGTCGCGCCGCTCGACTCCGCTGAAACGCCTGGTCTACCGTCCGGATGTGCCGCGCGGTGTTTATCTTTGGGGCGGCGTCGGCCGGGGAAAATCCTTCCTGATGGATGGATTTTTTTCAACGGTGCCGCTTGTCAGGAAAACCCGCGTACATTTTCATGAGTTCATGCGTGGCGTTCATGCGCAGTTGGACGAACTGCGGCAAGTCGCTGATCCGCTCGATGAGGTCGCGCGCCGCATCGCAAAGAAATACCGGCTAATCTGCTTTGACGAGTTCCATGTATCGGATATTGCCGATGCAATGATTCTTTATAACCTGCTGAGGGGCATATTTGAGCAGAATGTATCCTTGATCATTACTTCCAATTATTCGCCCGACGATCTCTATCCTGACGGCTTGCACCGTGACCGCATTTTGCCTGCCATAGCCTTGCTGAAGGATCGTCTGGATGTGATAAATGTCGATGCAGGGGTCGACTACAGACGGCAAACCATGGAGCAGATCACGGCCTACCATGTACCCTTGAATGCGGCTTCCGATCAGGCTTTGCGCGACGCTTTTCTAAGGATTGCCGAAACCGCGGACGAAGATCCCCGCATACAGATCGAATCGCGTGAAATCCGATGCATGCGCCGGGCCGGCGGCATCATATGGTTCGACTTTGCGACCCTTTGCGGCGGCCCTCGCTCGCAGCATGATTATCTGGAGATTGCAAGCCGCTTTCATACACTTATACTTTCGGGAGTGCCGCGCATGACGCCTGCAATGTCCTCGGAAGCCCGCCGGTTTACCTGGCTGATCGACGTGCTGTACGATAGAAAAATAAAGTTGCTGATGTCAGCCGAAGTCCTGCCTAACGAGTTATATACTGAGGGCATCCTGTCATCGGAATTCCAGAGAACCGTATCGCGACTGATTGAAATGCAGTCTTCGGCCTATATGAAGGCCGAAAAACGCGCACCGGTAAACTTACTCTAACCAAAGTGGCACAGCGATGCAAACTATTCAGGGTAGTTGGTTATTATGAATCACCATGTCATTTCTTCGATAGCACTTGGGCTGGCTTTTCTCATCTGTTTACCGGGCTATGCGCAGACTTCGGGCGCTCCTGTTTCTTCCGATGCGACCGAGTCGTTCGCGAGTGTGATTGAGCGTTATTCCCCGGGCACTATTACATCGACAGAGATCGCCGATCAGGCATTGGAAGACGTCAAACGCCAACGTGCTGGGGTGGGCGCGAAGTTCGCCGAGGACGAGGCAATCTGCTACGAAAAGTTTTTCGTTACGTCCTGCATGGATGCCGCAAAAGACCGTCGCCGCGCGGCGCTAAAGCAATTGAGCACAATTGAAGTCGAAGCCAACGCCTATAATCGCCGTGCACGAGTCGAGCAGAAGGATCAGGCCTTGCGTGAAAGGCAGGCGAAGCAGGAGGCAAAGGCTGCTGAACGGCAGGATAATCAGACTCCGGGCAGGGGCACCGAGGCGCCTGCATCTCCTCAGGATATAGCAGACCTTGAAAAGCGGTCGCGCCAAATGACGGATACACCGGCTGCGGCACCTTCAAAAAACTACAATACCGAGCGTGCTGCCCAGCATAAAGAAGAACTGGCGCAAGACCGTGCGAAGGAAATCGCGGAGGCAAAAAAACGCGAGGAAAATATCAAGGCATACGAAAGAAAGCAGCAACGTTCACTCGAACGCCAACGCGAGATTGCCGCCAGGAAGGAAGAAAAGGAGCGGGAGCGCGCAGCGAAGGGAAAATAGCTTCAGCGTTCTGGTCCGGTCGGTGAGGGCAGCCGGATCAGTTTCTATGCACGTCGTCACCTGGCGCGATAATGCAAATCCGCCGGCTGGTCGTTGGCGATGCTTCCGAAAGCAGGCAGAACAGGCTGATTTTTGCTCGATCGGCCGCCGGCCTGGCCGTCATTGCCTGATCAGGCAATGACGATTACTGCGAAGCGTGCCTCAGACCGCACGTCTCATTTTTTCCACTTTATAGTCTTTCGTCTCTTTTGGCGGCTTAACCAGTTTGACGATTGCAAAGGTGCAATTGTCGGCATTGGTTCCTGCAGCCCGTTCGCGCACTTTTTTAATCAGCATTTCCGATGCTTCCCGTGGGGAATTCATCGCGATCGCGGCGCCGAGCTCCGAATCCGAAAAGTAATGCCAGAGTCCATCTGAACAAAGCAGAAATGCATCACCTGCCTTAAGTCCGTCGTATCGGTTAATAGTGACAAAATGGTCATTGGTGGTAGATCCCAATACATTGACCAATAAATTCGACATCCTGTGGTTTTTGGCTTCTTCCCGTTTGAGTTTTCCTTCCTGAACCAGCTTCTCTACATAAGAATGGTCGGTTGTGCGCTCGGCAAAATTGGGTCCATTGAAACGATAAAGGCGCGAATCACCGACATGTCCCCAAAATGCGCTTCCGTCGCTTGTCAGAACCAGGATCACCATGGTGCTGTGCGGCTGCATTTCCGAAGAAATGGCATTGAGAGTGATAATCGTATGTGCTTCCTCTCCTATAGTCTTCAACATGGACTCGACGCTCTCGCTCAGCGGAGAAAAGGACTCAAAGTTCAGTTTTGCGGTTCTGATGACCTGTTCCGCGGCCATCGCGCCGCCGGTAAGGCCACCCATGCCGTCAGCGAGCACGGCCATCACATACCCTGGTGCCTTGGGCGCTGTAAACAAAGCTACACGGTCCTGTTGTTCATTTTTGTCACCTATATGTTGACCGGTGCCTGCCTCTATCTTGTATTGGCTCATTCTTCGACCTGGATTACACTGCGGTTTATTAACGAATAGAGATTATTGCATGCAATAATTTTTTTACAACAGGTTTAACATTTTTCTCCTGGGCGTCACAACATATATGGATCCAATAGAAGGAATTCGTCAACGTATCATTGAGTTGGAACTGGAACATCGGGATTTGGATCTGGTAATTGAAACGCTTTCAAAGGATGGAAACTACGAAGAATTGCAACTGCGGCGACTAAAGAAGCGGAAACTTCAGCTGAAAGACCATATAACCTTGCTGAAAATGCAGTTGGTGCCCGATATTCCCGCCTGAGCGGGTTGAAAAACAACATTGATAATTCCTTTGCCGGACCCTATTTACTATAGTCCTCCGCTTTGATTTGTCTTCCTTTCTTGCCGATCCGGCATGCATATTACGGTTATCAAGTTGATCAACGACCCAAAAGATACGACCTCTGCCGACGGCTATGATAGCCAGGTAGACCAGCTATTCGATGAAAACGGCCTCCTGAGTCAGTCCGTAAATTCATTTCGGCCGCGCATGGCACAGACGGCCATGGCAAAGGCTGTTGCACAAGCCATCAGTGGACGCACGACACTTATTGCCGAAGCCGGCACTGGTACCGGAAAGACCTTCGCTTATCTTGTGCCTGCCTTATTGTGGGGCGGAAAAGTCATTCTTTCGACGGGCACGAAAAATCTTCAGGACCAGCTTTTCCTGCGCGACATTCCTACCGTGCGCAAGGCGCTTAACGTGCCGGTTTCCGTTTCCCTGCTCAAGGGACGGGCCAATTATCTATGCCATTTTCATCTGGAACGCACTCTCCAGAACGGGCGTCTGACCTCGCGCGAAGATGTCGGCTATTTGCGGGACATTTCTCGTTTTGCAAAAACCACAACATCTGGCGATAAAGCTGAGCTTTCCCGGGTGCCGGAAAATGCGCCTGTCTGGAATCTCGTAACCTCGACGCGGGATACCTGCTTGGGGGCCGAGTGCCAGTATTACCAGGATTGCTTCGTGATGAAAGCGCGCAAGGAAGCTCAGCAGGCCGATGTCGTCGTCGTTAACCATCATTTGTTTTTTGCGGATGTGGCGTTGAAGGACACGGGTGTTGCCGAATTGCTTCCCTCGGCGAACACTATTATCTTCGACGAAGCGCATCAGTTGCCGGAAACCGCGAGCCTGTTTTTCGGTGAAACGGTTTCCACTTTCCAGGTGCTTGAACTTTGCAGGGATATATTGGCGGAAGGATTGGCGTTTGCGCGCGATTCAGTCGAATGGCCGAAACTGGTGCTTCCGGTCGAACGCGCCGCGCGCGACCTGCGACTCGCGTTTCCACAGGATTCGATCAAGCTTGCTTTGCACCAGGTAGCGCCTTCCAGTCCATTTTTTCCGGCCCTGGAAAAATTGAACGACGAACTGCAGGCGATCATCCCGGTCCTGGAAAAACAATCCGAACGTGCCGAGACAATTGCGCAATGCCATGCGCGCGCCACGGAGCTGCTGCTTAAGCTTGAAGCCTGGCAGGCACAGGCAAGCGGAGCAGGGGGACAGGCTAAAGGGGATACGGATCAAGGCAAGAATGAACATGTCCTCTGGATCGAGGCATTTTCGTCCTCCTTGCAATTACATCGAACACCGTTATCCATTGCGCCGATCTTCAACAAGCAGCGTGAAGGGTCGCCGCGCGCGTGGATATTCACTTCTGCGACGCTGGCCGTCAAGAACGACTTCAATCACTATGCGTCCCAGATGGGATTGTGGGATGAGCCTGCCCAATCCTGGCCAAGTCCGTTTAATTATGAGCAGCAGGGATTGCTGTACGTTCCAAACGGTATGCCGCAGCCAAACGCCGCCGATTATACGGATGCGGTAGTCGATGCAGCTCTGCCGGTGATTGAGGCATCCGGAGGACGTGCATTCCTGCTTTGCACCACCTTGCGCGCCGTCAACCGTGCCGCCGAGCGCATCCGAAATGAATTCGAGCGGCGCGGATTGCCTTTTCCGCTCTTTGTCCAGGGTGCGGCCGGCCGGACGGAATTGCTTGACCGTTTCCGTGCATCAGGGAACGGCGTGCTGATCGGCAGCCAGAGCTTCTGGGAAGGCGTGGACGTGCGGGGCGAGGCCTTGTCACTGGTCATTATCGACAAACTGCCTTTTTCTCCACCGGACGATCCCGTCTTGGCCGCGAGAATCGATGCGCTCGAAAAAAAGGGCTTGAGCGGCTTCGTGCATTATCAGTTGCCGGAGGCGATCATCACCTTGAAGCAAGGGGCCGGCCGCCTGATTCGCGACGAAAACGACCGGGGCGTGTTGATGATTTGCGACCCTCGGCTGATTACCAAACCCTATGGACGTCGCATCTGGCAGAGTCTTCCTACTTTCAAACGCACGCGGGAGCTGGCAACCGTGTTGGAGTTTTTCAATTCTGAAACATCCATAAATGGCGAGGCAAACAATTCAGTAACAGAAGTACTTACATAAATTATTTCTACACTGTCCTTCTCTTATCCGATGCAGTGTCGCTCGCGTCCAAGAGAGTCCCTCATCGGCGATATCTTTGAAAAATAACTTGCTGTCTTTGCAATTCCGGCCGAGCCACCGCATTAAAGTAAAAAGTAAAAATGTGATGCTGGCCAGCCGCCTTGCTTCAGGTAAAATCCGGTCATGAAGATTCTTGTAAGCAATGATGACGGATATCTGGCGCCGGGAGTAGTCGCCTTGGCGGAAGCGCTGGCTCCCTTAGGAGAAATCACGGTTGTATCACCAGACAGCAATCGCTCTGGTTCATCGAATTCTCTGACACTGAATCGCCCTCTATCGGTATTTCAGGCACAAAACGGCTTCTATTTCATCAATGGAACCCCTTCCGATTGTGTTCATATTGCACTTACCGGCATTTTGAACGGCAAGCCGGATCTTATCGTGTCAGGAATCAATCAAGGGCAGAATATGGGTGACGATACGCTTTATTCCGGGACGGTGGCTGCTGCTACCGAGGGCTATCTTTTCGGTATTCCGGCCATTGCATTTTCGCAAGTTGATTACGGCTGGGCGCATCTTGATACCGCGGCGCGTGTGGCAAAGGAAATAGTCCTGCGCTACTACGACACCCTGCAAAAACCTTATCTGCTGAATGTGAATATCCCAAACCTGCCTTATGAGCAGTTAAGAGGATTTGTACCGACCCGGCTTGGAAAACGGCATGAGTCGGAACCGGTAATCAGGGCGCAGGATCCCTATGGACGCGAGATTTTCTGGATCGGCAGGATGGGGAAAGCCAAGGACGCTGGGGAGGGAACAGATTTCCACGCGACGTCAAACGCTCAAGTTTCCATTACGCCCTTGCAGGTCGATCTAACTCACGCCGCACAGTTGCAGGCTCTCAGGAAAGAACTGCAATGACAGAAAAAACCAGGCGTTTTCCGTTGCCCCTATCGTCTGTAGCCAACAAGGCTCATGGCGAAAAAAAAGGATTGTCGCAGCAGAAGACGGTTATGCCCCAGACTGCGACGCGCAATGCCGCGACAAACAGCAGTCTAGCGACCAGTCGGCCGATCCGGAAAGAGCTTGGCGCCGTTCCGGTAAAAGCCGCACGGCAAATCGAGAGTTCCTCATCAACGATGGTCTCGCACGCGGTGCGTAAGGCAATGGTTGAGCGGGTTGCAAGCCAGGGCGTAAAAGATGCCAAAGTGTTGAAGGCGCTGGAAAATGTGCCGCGTCATCTTTTTTTAGAGCCCGCACTGGCAAGCCAGGCGTATATCGATGCCTCTTTGCCGATTGGGCACCATCAGACTATTTCGCAGCCATATATCGTGGCGCGCATGATTGAAGTACTTCGCGACAATATGCAGGGAGGCACACTTGAACGTGTGCTGGAAATCGGAACTGGCTGCGGCTATCAGGCCGCGGTTCTGTCACAGGTAGCCAAGGATGTGTATTCCATCGAACGTATCAAGGCCTTGCATGAATTGGCAAAATCCAATCTGCGGCCGTTGAGAATCCCCAATATTCGTCTCCATTATGGAGACGGCATGTTGGGTTTTCCTCAGATAGCGCCATTTGACGGTATTATTCTGGCTGCCGCCGGGCTGGAGGTTCCGAAGGATCTGCTTGAACAAATGGCGATCGGCGGACGTCTGGTTGCGCCTGTCGGCTCGAGCAGTCAGGTTTTGCAGCTCATTGAGCGCAAAAGCAGGCATGAATGGGTAACGACTAATCTGGAGAATTGCCATTTTGTGCCTTTGCGGCCGGGAACGATCGCTTGAGTCTGGTGGTAAGGTGAAATGAACATGATGAGGAAAAATCTAATACAAATTGCCTGCTTCTCGATCGCAGTCAGCCTGCTCGCGGGTTGTGCTGCCACGCGACCAGCCGCGCCAGTCGTGGACCGTACATCCGGCTCGCGCCCGGAGCCGGTCAAGCCGAGAATCAGTGCAACGGACAAGCGCGGTTATTACACCGTGAAAAAAGGCGATACCCTGTATCGGATTGCCCTGGAATTCGGCCAGAATTATCGTGACCTGGTCATTTGGAACAATCTGGCGAGTCCCGACGACATCAAGATCGATCAAGTGCTGCGCGTTGTGCCGCCGGAAGGCGGTACGGCGCAAGACAATGCGCAAACCGGCAGCATTGCTTCGGGCACCGGAGTGGAGGTCAGGCCGCTCGGGTCTGCGCAGCTAGGCGGCGCACCCGGCAATAAGACGGCTCCACGCGGAGATAAACGCCCTTACTCTGAAAATGCCCTGGCGGAATTGCACAAGCAGGAGGGAACCGTAGCGGCGGTGCCGGGATCAGAACCAGCCAAGGCTGTTCCTGCCAAGCCGGAGGAGCGTGCTGCAGATTCCGGTACGCGTCCGGATGCTGAAGATAATGTCGACTGGATCTGGCCCGCCGAAGGGAAAATTATTGCCTCCTTCGATGCGCGCAGAAAAGGTATCGACATTGCCGGCAAATCCGGGCAGCCGATATTGGCTGCAGGAAGTGGAACGGTTCTGTATGCGGGAAGAATGCGTGGCTACGGGAATCTCGTGATTGTGAAGCACACCGGTAATTTGCTCTCGGCTTATGCACATGGAAAAACCATCCTGGTGAAAGAGGGTCAAACAGTTAGCAAAGGACAAAAAATTGCTGAAATGGGCAATTCAGATACCGATGCAGTGAAGCTTCATTTTGAAATACGTCAGCAGGGCAGACCAGTAGATCCCACAAAATTTTTGCCAAGTCGGTAAATGACACATCAACGCGATCACCGTATGCAGTCGAATGAAGTGCCAGATGATTTATCGGATGAAATCATTTCCGGCATGGATGATATCGATGAACCAATGGTAGACGATACCGACACCGAAAAGTCAGAAGAGACGGTTGCTGCACAGGAAGAGAATATCGAGGAGCTGAAAAGCGTTCTTGCTGCCGAGCTTTCGACTGATACAACTCAGCATTACCTGAACCAGATCGGCATGCGACCCCTGCTGACGGCTGTCGAGGAGCTGCATTATTCAACATTGGCAAAACAAGGCGATTTCGACGCTCGGCAAAAAATGATCGAGCATAACCTGCGCCTGGTTGTCTCCATTGCGAAGCACTATATCAATCGAGGCGTAATCCTGCTCGATTTGATCGAAGAGGGAAATCTGGGCCTGATGCGGGCGATCGACAAATTCGAGCCCGAGCGCGGGTTTCGTTTCTCGACCTACGCAACCTGGTGGATACGGCAGAGCATCGAGCGTGCAATCATGAATCAGGCGCGTACCGTGCGCTTACCGGTTCACATGATTCGCGAGCTGAATCAAATTCTTCGTGCGAAATATCACCTTGAGGCGCAGCACCATGACGGCAAGGATGCAACAGCCGAGGATATTGCCCATCTGGTCGATTTGCCGGTAGAAGATGTCCAGGATATTCTTGTCCTGTCGGAACATGCCACGTCGCTGGATGCGCCTATCGATAACGATCCTCAGGCAAGCCTGATGGATCTGTTGCCGGGTAATAGCGACGCGAGCCCGGATTCGCTTGCCGAACATCATGAAATGACCATCCTGGTCCGCGACTGGCTGAACAAGATGCCTGAAAAGCAAAAAACCGTGATCATCCGGCGCTTCGGCCTGGATAACGATGATCCCGCCACTTTGGAAGAGCTTGCGCTTGAAATGGGCGTTACACGGGAAAGAGTGCGCCAGATTCAGCAGGAAGCGTTGGTAAAACTGAAAAGGGCAATGACTGCGCGCGGAGTAGGGAAGGACGCGCTGTTGTGATTCCGGTTTTAGTATTCGATATCGAAACCATTCCGGATGTGCAGGGACTTCGTTCCGTTTTCGGTCATCCTGAATCCATGTCCGATGGCGAGGTCGCGCACGCGGCATTTGCGGCCCGGCGCGAAAAAACGGGAAGCGAATTCCTTCCGCATCATCTTCATCGCATTGCAGCGATTTCCTGCGTATTCCGCGATAACGAAGGCTTCAAGGTGCGCTCTCTGGGCGGCCTGGAAGACACTGAAGGCAAGCTGGTACAGGATTTCTTTAGGGTGATCGACCGCTATACGCCCCAGCTTGTATCCTGGAATGGCGGAGGATTCGATTTACCCGTGTTGCATTATCGTGCACTGGTCCACGGATTGACCGCCTCCCGTTACTGGGAAATGGGAAACGAAGACCGCGACTTCAAATGGAATAATTACCTCAGCCGCTACCATACCCGTCATCTGGATCTTATGGATCTGCTGGCGCTTTATACTGGCCGCGCGAATGCTCCGCTGGATGATCTGGCAAAATTATGCGGTTTTCCGGGTAAGCTGGGCGTGGACGGCTCGCAGGTCTGGACGCTTTTCCAGGAAGGACGCCTGGGTGAAATTCGTGATTATTGCGAGACCGATGTCGTCAACACTTATCTTGTATATTGCCGCTTTCTTTTGATGCGCGGAGAATTGACACGTGCGGCATATGATTCCGAGATCGAACTCGTGCGTTCTTCTTTGTCAGCCATCGATGCCAAGCATTGGAAAGAATATCTGGCGGCCTGGCCCAGAGAAGAAATTCCATTTTAATTTCCTGAACTAATTAATCAGCTTGTGCGTGGATTGCCCGCAGTCCACGGTTATCTTTGATCGTATGTCCAACAACATTATTGATATTGAATCGCTTGACATGGAAGCGCGTGGAGTCGGCCATCTTCAAAATGAAGACGGGTCGCCCGGAAAGGTCATTTTCGTTGAAGGCGCTTTGCCCGGTGAGCGGGTAAGCTTCCAGTCATACAGGAGAAAACCGAAATGGGAAGCGGCTGACATGACTGCCCTTCACCATGAGTCGGCACTGCGCGTCAAGCCGAAATGCGTGTATTTCGGGACCTGCGGCGGATGTGCGATGCAGCACCTGGAGCCCTCCGCACAGGTGGCGGTCAAGCAGAGAGTCCTGGAGGATAATCTCTGGCACATTGGAAAGGTCAAACCGGAGATTATCCTGCGGCCGATTTATGGCCCGACATGGGGTTATCGTTATCGCGCACGGATGTCTGTGCGCAACGTCGTGAAAAAGGGCGGCGTTCTGGTCGGATTCCATGAACGGAAGTCGAGTTTTATCGCCGACATGAAAACCTGCGAGGTCATACCGCCGCATGTCTCCGCCATGCTGGTTCCGCTTCGTGCATTGATCGAGTCCCTCTCGATCAAGGAAAGAGTGCCCCAGATCGAGCTTGCTGTTGGAGAAGGAAGCCAAGGTTTGATTACGGCACTCGTGCTGAGAATCATGGAGCCGCTGAACGAGCTTGATAAAGATAAATTGAAGGCATTCGCGGACCTGCACGGTGTGCAATGGTGGTTGCAACCTCAGGGGCCTGACAGTGTTTACCAGTTCTATCCGACCGATACGAGGCTGGAATACACACTGCCCGAATTTGGAGTCAGGATGCCCTTCAAGCCTACCGACTTCACGCAGGTGAACCATCAGATAAATCGCGTACTGGTAAGCCGGGCATTGCGGCTTCTGGGTGCGAAACCAGACGAACGTGTGGCCGATTTGTTTTGCGGTTTGGGAAATTTCACCTTGCCAATTGCTACCTTGGCTCGGCAGGTAGTAGGGATCGAGGGAAGTTCCGCCTTGACGGCTCGTGCACAGGAAAATGCAGAAGTGAACGGGCTTGCTGCAAAAGTTTCCTTCATGACGCGCAATCTCTTCGAAATCACGGTTGAAGATCTTATGGCATTAGGGAAATTCGACAGGATGCTGATTGACCCGCCTCGGGACGGCGCCATTGCGCTCTGTCAGGCGCTGGTTGAACTGAAGGAAAAAAATCCCGGCATGCGTCCTCAGCGTATCGTTTATGTTTCGTGCAGCCCTTCAACCTTGGCACGGGATGCCGGCCTACTGGTTCATCGCGCAGGATATGCACTGAAACAAGCCGGTGTAGTGAACATGTTTCCTCATACGACGCACGTCGAATCGATCGCAGTTTTTGACCTCGCCGAATAAGGATTTTCAGCTATAGATTGCAGCCGGAACGAGACATTTCAGCGGGGCAAATATGAAAAAAGCCAGCATGAAGCTGGCTTTTCAAAGTGGTGCTAGATTATTCCCGTTCGCCGCCCGCGATTCCGAGCAGGGCGAGAAGATGTGAAAAGATGTTGTAGACGTCCAGATAAATGCTCAAGGTCGCCGTAACATAATTTGTTTCGCCGCCGTTGATAACCTGTTGAACGTCATACAGGATGTAGGCCGAAAAAATAGCGATCGCAATCACTGAAATTGCCAGATACAGTGCCGGAATCTGCAGGAAAATATTGGCTACGTATGCGGCGATGATGACCAAGACGCCGGCAAAAAGCCACTTTCCCATTCCCGAAAAGTCGCGCTTTGAAACCGTTGCGACGGTTGCCATTACGCCGAAGATTGCCGCAGTTCCACCAAATGCGGTCATGACCAAGCTGGCACCGTTTGCATATCCAAGCACATGGCCGATGATCCGGGAAAGCATGAGTCCCATGAAAAAGGTGAAGGCCAACAAGAGCGCAACGCCCAGGCCGGAATTCTTGTTTTTCTCAATGGCATAGAAAAAACCGAAGGCCACAGCCATGAAAATCATGAAGCCTATGAAAGGGCTGCCCTGAAAAAAGCTGAAGTTGAATTGCACGCCCAGCCATGCGCCGAGAATGGTGGGAACCATCGATATGGCCAGCAGCCAGTATGTATTGCGCAATACCCGGTTGCGTACTGCAGTTAGTTCGCCGGTGCCGGCTCTGTATGTCTGATGAAGCTGACGTTCCATACCGTCCTCCTGACTATTAAAAAGGTGTTTACACTAACAGCCATAAAATAACACAAGTGGCGTGCGCGGTACTGCTTGATTCTAATGCAACGGATTGTATCCGTCGTCTATATATATGTCTTTCATGCTAAAATTAAAGGTTAGTTAAAAAAAATATTAACATTAACCTTTTAATTTTATTGGAGTTTTTTAAATGGCAATCGAACGCACTTTATCGATCATCAAGCCGGACGCAGTTGCAAAGAACGTGATCGGTCAAATTTACACTCGTTTCGAAAACGCCGGCCTGAAAATTATCGCTGCCCGCATGATGCATCTTTCGCGCGCCGAGGCCGAAGGATTCTATGCCGTGCATCGCGAACGTCCTTTCTTCAAGGATCTGGTTGATTTCATGGTTTCCGGTCCTGTCATTGTCCAAGTTCTGGAAGGCGAAAACGCAATTTCCAAGCATCGTGACCTGATGGGCGCAACGGATCCGAAGAAGGCAGAGAAGGGGACCATCCGTGCTGATTTCGCCGATTCTATTGACGCAAACGCTGTTCATGGCTCCGACGCTGCGGAAACCGCAAAGAATGAAATTGCTTACTTTTTCCCCAGCTTGAACATTTACTCACGTTAATACAAAATTGATCGCAAAGAGGGTGTGTCAAGGCTAAACTGACCTGGCCGGATCCCTTTTTATCGAGATACACATGACCGAACTCACCAATTTGTTAGGACTTGATCCAGCACAGCTTGCCGATTACTGCGGCAAGCTGGGTGAGAAGCCGTTTCGCGCAAAACAACTTCAACGCTGGATTCACCAATTCGGCGTGGCCGATTTTGACGAAATGACCGATCTGGCCAAATCGTTCCGCGAAAAGCTGAAGACACGCGCGCGAATTTCGGCGCCTGCAGTGATCAGCGATCACACATCTACCGACGGGACTCGCAAATGGCTGTTCGACGTGGGTCAGGGAAATGCGGTCGAGACAGTGTTCATTCCCGAAGAAAATAGGGGAACACTTTGCATTTCGACCCAGGCAGGATGTGCCGTCAACTGCCGTTTCTGTTCTACAGGCAAGCAAGGGTTCAGTCGCAATTTGAACGTCGATGAAATCATCGGGCAATTGTGGACTGCAGAATTCGAGCTGAGGAAGGCGAATGGAATCGAGCCCGGTCCCAAAGGCGAACGACAGATCACCAATGTCGTGATGATGGGAATGGGAGAGCCTCTGCTCAATTTCGAGCCAACGGTTAATTCGCTCAAGCTGATGCTTGACGATAATGCCTATGGATTGAGCCGCAGACGTGTGACCCTGTCTACGAGTGGTGTGGTGCCAATGATGGATAGGCTGGCGGAAGAATGCCCGGTTGCGCTGGCCGTGTCTCTGCATGCATCGAACGATTCTCTTCGTGACACTCTTGTTCCGCTCAACAAGAAGTATCCCTTAAGCGAACTTATGGCGTCTTGCAGACGATATCTTCCGCATGCGCCGCGCGACTTTATCACCTTCGAATATTGCATGCTCGACGGCGTCAATGATAGCGATGCTCATGCCCGCGAATTGATCGCCCTGGTCGGGAATGCTAAACACCCTGTTCCCTGCAAATTCAACTTGATACCGTTCAATCCGTTTCCGGAATCCGGTCTTCACCGTTCGAATAATGCACGAATCAAAGCGTTTGCAAAGATTTTAAGCGATGCAGGAATCGTCACCACGATTCGCAAGACGCGGGGCGACGATATCGATGCAGCCTGTGGCCAACTGGCGGGAGAAGTCAATGACCGGACTCGCGTTCAGGAGCGCATGCAGAAGATGACGGAATATCAGAAAAAATTTGGCAAGAATTTCGGCCGCATCGTGGAGGTTTCTTCGTGATTAAGAGCACTTGGTTCCGTAGCCTGATCCTCTGCGGCGTAGTTGCCGTCGCTGGAGCTGGATGCGGATCGATGTCCGGAGAAAGCGGTACATCCGAACTTTCTACCGTGTCGGATCAGACCGACAATCAACGTCGTGCTCAGATTCGCCTGCAGCTTGCGGTCGGCTATTTTCAGCAAGGCCAGATGAGCGTTGCCCTGGACGAATTGAAGCAGGCGCTGCAAAGCGATCCGGATTTTGCCGATGCTTACAATATGCGTGGGCTGATTTACATGGAAATGGGCGAGACCCGTCTTGCAGAAGATAATTTTCTGCGAGCGCTCAAGCTGGCACCCAACAATCCTGAAACCGCGAACAATTACGGCTGGTTTTTATGCCAGAACGGACGGGAAAAGGAATCTATTGCCTATTTCGAAGCAGCATTAAGGAACAAGAGCTATCAGTCTCCGGTGGTTGCGATGAACAATGCCGGTATCTGCAGCCTGAAACTGAAAGATCTGGCAAGCGCGGAGCGTTATCTTACTCAGGCGTTTCAGGATGATCCCAGTCGAGTCGATACCAATGTGAACCTCGCCAAGTATTATGTGGTGCGTTCGGAATATCAGCGCGCACGTTTTTATATGACTCGCGCAATCAAGTCCGGCAGACTGGGACCGGATGCCTTATGGACAGGCATCAAGATTGAACGAAAACTCGGGGATCGCACCACTGAGAACAGCCTTGCCACTCAGTTAAGGCGGAACTTCCCCAAATCAAAAGAGTTTGCAGCCTACCTGCGTGGGGCGTTTGATGAGTGAGGACACCGTTGGGCTGGATGCCGGCGGCGAACAGCCACAGAAATCTGATGCGGCAGCCGGTTTGCCGGGGCGCATGCTTGCAGCTCGGCGCGAGGAGCTGCAATGGTCTGTTGAAGACGTTGCGCATACTCTGCATCTGGCTCCGCGGCAAATTCATGCCATTGAATCCGATAACTATAGTGCCTTGCCGGGCATGGCGGTTACGCGCGGCTTCATCCGTTCCTATGCAAAGTTGCTCAAGCTTGATCCAGCGCCGCTTCTGCAAATGATCGCGAATGAAACGATAGGCAAGGTGGAGGATGCCCCGTTAAGACGCGCTTTGCCTGCCAAGCCGTTCTACGCAAACCGCTCACTGAATCTGACAACCACCTCCGGTACTTGGGCAAGAAGACTTATCTGGGGGTTTTTAATCCTGTTGATGGCATTGCTTGTCGCCTGGAAGGCGGATTGGCTGCCCCAGTCGTGGATAGCGGGATTGGAATCGGTGCTTCAGGTCGCTGGCGATCGGCCTCAAAAAGAGATCAACTCTCAAGCAAACAATGCAGATGCAAATCCAAGTGTTGAACCGCAGAACAACGCGAGCGTTGCAAATGATTCTGCGTCTTCTGCAGCAGGAAAGCAGGCGCCAAGCACTAGTCCGGCCGAAAGGAATTCTGTAAATCTCATTGCTGCTCCTCAGGCTGAAGGTGCAACGGCTTCGCAAGGTTCCAATCGGCAGGTGGATGTGCCCGGGCAAGCCGCAGGAACGGCAGAGAACAAAAATATGCTGGTTCTGAAGCTGCGTGAAGACTCATGGATTGAAATCCGGAATGCCCAAAACAAGGTTCTGATGGCTCGCCTGGCAAAAGCCGGAGAGAGTGAAGCGATTCCTGTGAGTGAGTCGCTCAGGCTAAAAATCGGCAATGCGGCGGGTGTTGACGCACAGTTGCGCGGAGTGCCGGTTGAGTTGACAGCATCTGCTAAAAACAACGTCGCGCGTTTAACGGTGAATTGATTATGTCTTTCTCAGAATTTCCCATTGCATCGGGTCCGCTGGCTCGCCGAAAAAGCCGGTGCGCGATAGTCCGCAGCGCCAAGCGAGAAATCAGCATAGGCGGCGATTCGCCGATTCGCGTTCAGTCGATGACAAATACCGACACCGCGGACGTAATCGCGACATCGATTCAGATCAAAGAGCTTGCGCGCGCGGGTTCCGAACTAGTGAGGATTACAGTCAATACGCCTGAAGCGGCGGAGGCAGTCCCCGCAATTTGCGATCAACTCGCAAGGATGGAAATCGATGTTCCTTTGGTCGGAGATTTCCATTACAACGGTCACAAGCTGCTGAATGATTATCCTGAATGTGCGCAATTGCTGTCAAAGTATCGAATCAATCCCGGCAATGTTGGTCAAGGGGCGAAGCGCGACACACAGTTCGCGCAGATGATCGAAGTCGCATGCAAGTTCGATAAGCCGGTACGGATCGGGGTTAACTGGGGCAGTCTGGATCAGACCTTGCTGGCACGAATCATGGATCAAAACGCCCAGCGATCCAATCCCTGGAGCGCACAGGCGGTGATGTACGAGGCGCTGATTGTATCGGCGATTGAAAATGCGCAGCGTGCGGAAGAAGTCGGGTTGGCAGGCGACAAGATCATTCTTTCCTGCAAAGTGTCCGGCGTGCAGGATCTTATTGCCGTATACCGGGAACTGGCGAAGCGCTGCGACTACCCATTGCATTTGGGGCTGACGGAAGCGGGAATGGGTAGCAAAGGAATTGTGGCTTCGACCGCGGCGATGTCAGTCCTCCTGCAGGAAGGCATCGGTGATACGATCCGCGTGTCGCTTACGCCGGAGCCTGGCGGTGACCGCACCAAAGAAGTAGTGGTTGCTCAGGAGATTTTGCAAACCATGGGTTTGCGCAAGTTCACACCAATGGTGATTGCCTGCCCGGGCTGCGGTCGTACGACATCTACCGTGTTCCAGGAGCTTGCCGACACCATTCAGACTTATTTGCGCGATCAGATGCCGGTCTGGAAAAAACAGTATCCGGGTGTTGAGAACATGAATGTCGCTGTCATGGGCTGCATCGTAAACGGGCCAGGCGAATCGAAGCATGCAAACATCGGCATCAGCTTGCCGGGTACCGGTGAATCTCCCGCCGCTCCTGTCTTTGTCGACGGAGAAAAAGCTACTACCTTGCGCGGCGAGCGCATCGCAGAAGAATTCCAGGAAATTGTCCTGAACTATGTAAAGACGCATTACGGAAAAAACGCGGTTGAATCCTGATCGCAAAATTGACGTTGCATATTGGCTGTACATCACATGTCTGAAATAAAAAAACCGGAAAAAATTGTTGGCGTCAAAGGGATGAATGACATCCTGCCGTCGGAAGCGCCTCTGTGGGAACTGTTTGAAAATACTGTTCAAAGCGTCCTGAAGAGCTATGGTTTCCAGCAGATTCGCACGCCCATTGTGGAACCGACCGCAGTATTCGCACGCGGCCTCGGTACTGTGACCGACATCGTCGAAAAGGAAATGTATTCCTTTGTCGATTCCATGAACGGAGACCATTTGACGCTCCGTCCGGAAAGCACCGCGGGCGTCGTGCGCGCCGCGCTTGAACACAATCTCACTTATGACGGTCCCAAGCGGCTCTGGTATGCCGGACCGATGTTTCGCCATGAAAGACCGCAGCGCGGCCGGTATCGGCAGTTTCATCAGGTAGGCGCAGAGGCAATCGGCTTTAACGGCCCTGATATCGATGCCGAGCTGATCATGCTTTGCCAGCGTCTCTGGGACGATTTGGGCCTTGAGAACATCCGTCTGGAATTGAATTCCATCGGCGACGCCGACGAGCGTTTGCGACACCGTGCCGACTTGATTGCTTATTTTGAAAAGCACAAGGATTCGCTTGATGCCGATGCACAGCGCCGGCTATACAGCAACCCGCTACGTATTCTGGACACGAAGAATCCGACCATGCAGGCAATGGTGAATGAAGCGCCCAAGCTGCTTGATTATCTGGGGGATGAATCGCGCGCTCACTTCGAGGGCGTGCAAAAGATTCTTCGTCACAGCAATATTCCGTTCACGATCAATCCGCGCCTCGTGCGTGGAATGGACTACTACAACCGCACCGTGTTTGAATGGGTTACCGACCAGCTTGGTTCGCAGGGAACGGTGTGCGGAGGCGGACGATATGATCCGCTGGTTGAGATTTTCGGCGGCAAGCCGACGCCGGCCTGCGGATTTGCAATGGGTGTCGAGCGCTTGCTCGAACTGATGAAGGCAGCGGGGGAGCAGGCAAGGCCGAATCAGTGCGATGTCTATCTGGTGCATCTTGGCGAGCAGGCACAACTGCAGGCATTCGTGCTTGCCGAGCGTCTGCGCGACGCCGGGCTGGATGTTGTGTTACATTGCGCCTCGGCAAATGCAGCAAGCAGTCTCAAGTCTCAAATGAAAAAAGCGGATGCAAGCGGAGCGGCGTTTACTATCATTCTGGGTGAGGACGAGGTGGCACGCAATGTCGCATCGGTCAAGGCAATGCGCAGTGCTCAGCATGAAGGCGGTCAGGTAAGCATTGAGTTTGACAATGTTGCGGAATACCTGGTCGATCAAATTGTCGGAGCAGACGACCACGACCACTCTGACCATATTCATTATCATCCTTAACAATAATCATCATGGCATACGACTTAGAAGAACAGGAACAGCTAGCCACTCTGAAAGATTGGTGGAAAAAGTACGGTAATCTCGTTACCTGGCTGCTTATCATCATTCTCGCTTCGTACGCCGCATGGACAGGCTGGAATAAGTACCAGCAGAGTCAGTCGATGCAGGCATCCCAGCTGTATCAGGAGCTGCAAAGAGCTGTGCAGGCCAAGGACAGCGCCAAAGTCCAGCGCGCAGCTGCCGACATGCAGAGCAAGTTCGGCAACACAGCATATGCCGAGATGGGCGCGCTCGCCGCTGCGAAATCCGCTTTTGATGCAAACGACCTGAAAGCTGCCAAAACACATTTGCAATGGCTCATTGCTGAAGGTAAAGAAGAAGAGTACAAGGCGCTTGCAAAAATTCGCCTCTCGGGAATTTTGCTGGATGAAAAGGCCTTCGATGAAGGATTGAAATTGTTGTCCGGCGATTTTCCGGCGAGCTACGCCGCTGTCGCCGCTGATCGCAGGGGAGATATTTTTCTTGCCCAGTCAAAAATTCAGGACGCACGTACCGCTTACCAGGCAGCGCTTGAAAAAATGGATGAGCGCAATCCGGGCCG
The DNA here is from genome assembly GCA_030715135.1 of Keguizhuia sedimenti. Taxonomy (GTDB): domain Bacteria; phylum Pseudomonadota; class Gammaproteobacteria; order Burkholderiales; family Burkholderiaceae_D; genus Keguizhuia; species Keguizhuia sedimenti. The sequence goes on from JAUYVH010000007.1 coordinate 49,430, forward strand.
TCAACTAATTCAAATAAAGCTCGATGCCATTGGCGCGCCAGCTAAATCGGACGCTTAATCAGCTAGGGGAGAGTATGCCTTTTCGCACAACATTTATTGTGACGGTGCTCGGTGTCCTGTTATCCGGATGTTCTGCCTTGTCCGCGATCAATCCGTTTGCAAGCAAGGCTCCGGCAAAGAATCCGCCGGCGGCGCTGATTGAATTCAAGCCGTCCCTCGATGTGCGTACGGTGTGGAAATCGTCCGTCGGCAATTCAGGTGATTACACATTTTCACCTGCCGTTACGAACAGCGGCGTATATGCTGCCGCTGCGGACGGAACGGTCGTGCGAATGGAATTGACTTCCGGCCGGGAGATCTGGCGGATGAATGCCGGCTCATCATTGACTGCAGGCGTGGGAAGCGATGGTGAAACGATCGCTGTGGCCGGAACGGACGGAGTTTTGTTCGCATTCGATAGCGACGGCAAACAGCGCTGGAAAACGCAGGCATCCAGCGAAATTCTCTCTGCCCCCGCTGTTGGTCAGGGACTGGTCATTGCGCGCAGCATCGATAATCGAATCGTTGCTTTCGACTCAGCAACCGGAGCGCGCAAATGGACCGTGCAACGTACGGTTCCTCCGCTGACATTGAGAACCGCCCCTGGTATCGTGATCGCCGCTCCGTTTGCATATGTCGCTTTACCCGGCGGACGATTGGTTGCCATCGCACTGGCGACTGGCGCCGTGCGCTGGGAGGCGGCCGTCGGTGACCCGCGCGGCGCGACCGAACTTGAACGTATTGCCGACGTGTCCGGAATGCCTGCGGTTTTGGGCCGTGATGTATGTGCGGTTGCGTACCAGGGGCGAGTCGGATGCCTGGACGCTGTAAGCGGAGCCGGCCGCTGGGCAAAAGATTTTTCAAGCGATGTTGGTGTCAGCATGGACGGTCGCTTCGTCTATGCCGTTACCGAAAATGGTGTTGTGCATGCCTTTACGCGCGACACCGGTGCAAGTGTATGGCGCAACGACAAGCTGGCGAATCGACAGTTGTCGGCGCCCGTCGTGATCGGAAAGGGGCTTGCAGTCGGAGATGCGCAGGGATTTCTGCATTTTCTGTCGCGTGAGGATGGATCGTTTATTGCACGCACCGAAACCGACGGAGGCAGGATTGCAGCAGCTCCTGTTGCAGTCGGTGGCGGAGTTGTGGTGCAAACCCAGTCAGGAGGCTTGTTCGCGTTTACAGCGAATTAGCATGCCATGAAACCAGTTATAGCCTTAGTAGGCCGGCCTAATGTCGGCAAATCGACACTGTTCAACCGCCTGACAAGGTCACGCGATGCCTTGGTAGCCGATTTGCCGGGATTGACCCGGGATCGCCATTATGGCGAAGGCAGGATCGGCGAACTGCCTTTCCTCGTCATCGACACAGGCGGATTTGAGCCCGTTGCGAAAGAGGGCATCATGCACGAGATGGCCAAGCAGACCAAGCAGGCTGTCGCGGAATCAGATGTCGTGATTTTTATCGTCGATGGACGGCAAGGATTGACTCCGCACGATAAAACGATCACCGATTTTCTGCGGAAATCCGGGCGTGCGGTAATGCTGGTAGTAAATAAGGCCGAAGGGATGAAGTATACGTCCGTCGCAGCCGATTTCTATGAACTGGGTTTGGGCGATCCCTACGTCATTTCCGCAGCGCACGGCGATGGTGTCGCGGATCTGGTGGAAGAAGCGTTGGGGCTTGCAATAGCCCAACAGCCTGTATCCGATGAGGCACTTGACGAAGCGCCCAGGGGGGTAAAGATCGCGGTCGTCGGCCGTCCGAACGTCGGCAAGTCTACGCTTATCAACACTCTGGTCGGAGAAGAACGTGTCATTGCTTTTGACATGCCAGGCACGACCCGCGATGCAATCGAAATTCCCTTCGAGCGCGAAGGCAAGCAGTACACCCTGATCGACACTGCGGGCATCCGTCGGCGAGGCAAGGTTTTCGAGGCGATCGAGAAATTTTCGGTTGTCAAAACTCTGCAATCGATCTCGGAAGCAAATGTCGTGATTTTGCTGCTCGACGCGCAGCAGGATATATCCGAACAGGATGCGCACATTGCCGGTTTCATATTGGAGAGTGGCCGCGCCCTAGTGGTCGGCATTAATAAATGGGATGGATTAACCTCGGATCGGCGCGATGAGATCAAAATGGATATTGAGCGAAAACTGAATTTTCTCGGTTTCGCCAAGCTTCATTTTATTTCCGCATTGAAGGGTACGGGGATCGGCCCCTTAATGAAGTCCGTCGATGCTGCTTATAAAGCAGCAATGGCAAATCTTTCAACACCCAAACTCACGCGTGCGTTGATCGAGGCGGTGGAACACCAGCAACCGCGTCGTAGAGGGGCAACTCGGCCCAAGATGCGGTATGCCCACCAGGGTGGCCAGAATCCGCCAATCATTGTTATTCATGGGAATGCGCTGGAGGGAATTGATGCAAATTACAAGCGCTACCTCGAAAAGCATTTTCGTGAAACTTTTTCATTGGTTGGTACTCCATTACGTATAGAGTTGCGTTCGAGTAAAAATCCGTTCGCTACAAAAGAGAAGTAAAGATTTTTTGCAAATTTGGCATTTGGGCGAAAAATCGATTACAGTCTGATCTGAATCGGCCAAGAGACGCTTGAAAATTCGTTTATCGTCTCCAACTCCTAATCACAACAACACAGTGGAGCTTTCATGAGCAATAAAGGGCAATTATTACAAGACCCGTTCCTCAATGCCTTACGCAAGGAGCATGTCCCGGTTTCGATTTATCTGGTCAATGGAATTAAGCTTCAGGGACATATCGAATCGTTCGATCAATACGTCGTTTTGCTGCGCAATACGGTAACCCAGATGGTTTATAAGCACGCCATCTCTACGGTTGTGCCTGCGCGCGCTGTCAACCTTAGTCTGGATTCCGAATCGAATGACTGATTGCCATTATTTTTACTGAACTGCACACAATATGCGTGCAGCATTAGTAGGCGTTGATTTCGGTAAAGGAGACTTTACTGCCAGCCTGGAAGAACTGGTTCTTCTCTCCAAATCGGCAGGGGCGGAGCCTGCTGCTACTATCGTCGGCAGACGTGCAAGTCCCGATGCGGCGCTTTTCGTGGGCTCGGGAAAAGCCGACGAGATCGCATCGGTGATTCACGATCTGCAACTGGATATTGTTATCTTCAATCATGCGCTGTCGCCGGCGCAGCAGCGCAATCTCGAACGTCATTTGAAGACACGCGTAGTGGATAGGACCAGCCTGATTCTGGATATTTTTGCGCAGCGCGCGCAGAGCCATGAAGGTAAGGTCCAGGTGGAGCTTGCCCAGTTGCAGCATCTCGCCACGCGCCTGATCCGAGGGTGGACCCATCTAGAGCGGCAAAAAGGTGGTATTGGCTTGCGCGGACCTGGCGAAACGCAGCTTGAAACCGACCGCCGGCTTCTTGGAGAGCGGGTGAAGGCACTGCGCGCAAAGCTCGGCAAGCTGCAACGCCAGCACGCCACGCAGCGTCGGGCAAGGGGAAGAAATAACACATTTTCCGTTTCGCTGGTCGGCTACACGAATGCAGGGAAATCCACGCTCTTCAACTATCTGACCAAGGCGCAGGTCTACGCCGCCGATCAATTGTTTGCGACGCTCGATACAACCTCTCGTCGTATCTATCTGGGCGAAGCCGGGAATATCGTGCTGTCGGATACCGTGGGCTTCATACGGGAACTTCCTCACCAGCTGGTGGCGGCATTCCGTGCCACCTTGGAAGAGACTATTCATGCCGATCTTTTGCTGCATGTCGTCGATGCAGCGAGCCCCAGCCGGATGGAGCAGATAGATCAAGTCAATGCCGTGCTCAAGGAAATCGGCGCCGATCATATTCCCCAGATCCTGGTCTGGAACAAGATTGACGCCGCAGGCATGGAACCGGCTGTGGAACGTGATGAATATGATAAAATTCGCCGGGTTTTTATTAGCGCACAAACGGGAGCAGGGGTGGATCTGCTGCGTCAGGCGGTAGCGGAATATGCAGAAACGAATAATTCCGCACCTTCGGACAGCAAGCAGACTGACGAATCCACGAATGTGCGCATTTGATGAATCCGGTTGGCATTCCAACCAATAACTCTTAGGCCGGATCGCTACATAATGCTTGTTTCCCTTATCAAGAAAATTGGCGTGAAATTTTCGTTGAACGATCCTCGTTGGGGAAGAGGTTCGCAAAACGAAGATCAGCAACCAAGCCAAGACGGCAAAAGGCCGAATCCCAATGACGGTCCTCCGGACCTCGACCAATTGTGGCGCGATTTCAATCAGCGTCTGAACCGCCTGTTCGGAAAAAAAGGCGGGGGCGGCGGGGGTAATGGCGGCCAAGGCGGAGGATTTCAGCCCGATATGCGCGGCGCCGGCATAGGTGCCGGAATCGTTGCGGTCATTGCGCTGTTTCTATGGCTGGTCAGCGGTTTCTTTATCGTCCAGGAAGGGCAGACCGCAGTTGTAATGAGCTTCGGAAAGTACAGCCACTCTACACCAGCCGGTTTCAACTGGCGGTGGCCTTATCCTATTCAAAGCCACGAAATCGTCAACGTGTCGCAGGTCCGCACGGTCGAAGTTGGCTATCGGTCCACGGTCAGGAACAAGCAGCCAAAAGAATCCCTCATGCTTACCGACGATGAGAACATCATCGACATTCAGTTCGCGGTGCAGTATCGCTTGAAGAGCGCGCCTGACTGGGTATTCAATAACCGTGACCAGGAAGAAGTAGTCAAGCAAGTCGCTGAAACAGCGATTCGCGAGGTGGTCGGAAAAAGCAAAATGGATTTTGTGCTGTATGAGGGCCGTGAAAAAGTCGCACTGGATGCAGGCCAGTTGATGCAACAAATCGCCGACCGTTACAAGGCTGGCGTACAGATCACAAACGTCACGATGCAGGGCGTTCAGCCGCCCGAGCAAGTGCAGGCGGCTTTTGATGATGCCGTGCGTGCAGGACAGGATCGCGAACGCCAGAAAAATGAAGGACAAGCGTATGCCAATGATGTCATACCGAGAGCAAGGGGTGCCGCCGCGAGGTTGATGCAGGAAGCAGAAGCCTACCGGTCCAGGGTAACTGCGACCGCGCAAGGTGATGCGTCGCGATTCAAGCAGATTTTAGTCGAATATCAGAAAGCGCCAGCAGTGACACGCGATCGCATGTATCTGGAAACCATGCAACAGATTTTTGCCAATACGACCAAGGTAATGGTCGATGCCAAGGGGAATAATAATCTCTTGTATCTGCCGTTGGATAAACTCATCGCACAATCCGCCGGAGAGGCGACGGCGAACAAGGGAAATTCTTCTACACAAGGTGCGGCGGGAACGGTGCCGAATACCGTGCCGCCTGTTGACCCGCTGCCGGCAAAGGACGCGCGCAGCAGAGATAGCCGCGATGCGCGTGATCGGGAGGTGCGATAATGAATAGGCTCGTTTCCTTGGCTATTGCCGCACTGATCGTTCTCCTGATTCTATCGTCGACGCTATTCGTCGTCGATCAACGTAAATATGCGATCGTCTTCGCCCTTGGGGAGGTAAAGCAGGTAATCAGCGAGCCGGGCTTGCATTTCAAATTGCCGCCTCCGTTTCAGAACGTCATTTTCATGGACAAGCGTATCCTGACGCTGGATACGCCGGAAGCCGACCGCTTTATCACTGCGGAGAAAAAGAACATTCTCGTGGATGCCTTCGTAAAGTGGCGGATTGTCGAACCCAGGCTGTATTTCGTTAGCTTCGGCGGCGACGAGCGTAGGGCACAGGACCGGTTGTATCAGATCGTTAAAGCGGCATTGAACGACGAGATCACCAAACGCACTGTCAGAGAAGTTATTTCCGGAGAACGCGGGAAGGTAATGGATGCGATCCGCAACAAAGTCGTCGCTGAAGCCACTCAGATCGGCGTGGATATTGTTGACGTTCGCCTCAAGCGTGTCGACTATGTCGACCAGATTAACGCCTCGGTATATGAGAGGATGAAGGCCGAGCGGACCCGAGTCGCAAATGAACTGCGTTCGACCGGCGCTGCTGAGTCCGAAAAAATTCGTGCCGATGCGGATCGCCAGCGGACGGTTATCCTCGCAGAAGCTTACCGTGATGCCGAAGCGATACGCGGCGAAGGTGATGCGAAGGCATCGCAGATTTACGCACAGGCATTCGGCCAGCAGCCGGAATTCTTCAAGTTTTATCGCAGCCTTGAAGCGTACCGGGCAAGCTTCAAGAACCGGACAGACGTCCTCGTAGTCGACCCTAGTTCGGAATTCTTCAGGTACTTTGAAAGCACTGGCAGCGCCGGCGGGTCCAAAGCCAAGAAATAATTCATCTATGCAATGAATGATGTCTGGATTATTTCTATTGGACTTGCGTTCATCGTTGAAGGTATGATTCCATTTCTTTTCCCCGCGCAATGGCGCCGCGCGGTGGAAAGCATTGCAAAATTTACTGACGGCCAAATCCGTACTGTCGGCTTGTTCGCATTATTGTGCGGTCTTGCGGTCATATGGATTGCCCGGCTTTTTTCCTAATTCATCCTTGTCATGCCAAACTGGCTTCTTCCTGAGAATATTGCTGATCTATTGCCGTCCGAAGCGCGCAAGATAGAGGAAATTCGCCGCCTTATCCTCGATAATTTCCAGCTATATGGTTACGAGCTGGTTATGCCTCCCTTGCTGGAATACCGTGAATCCTTGCTGGCCGGAGCGGGTGACGATCTGGATTTGCGCATGTTCAAGCTGGTTGATCAGCTTTCCGGAAGGACCATGGCCGTCCGTGCCGACATGACTACCCAAGCGGCCCGTATCGATGCACATCTGCTTAACCGATCGTCGGTTACCCGCTTGTGTTATGCCGGAAGCGTACTGCATACCCGGCCTTCAGGCTTGCATGCTACGCGCGAGCCATTGCAGATTGGGGCGGAAATCTATGGACACGCCGGACTGGAAGCTGACGCTGAAATCCAGCAGTTGGCGATGCATTCGCTTTTGCTTGCAGGATTTCCGGAATCGAGACTGGATTTGTCCCATGCCGGAATATTGAGCGCCATACTGCAGCGCTGTCCCCTGGCGGCAGGACATCAGCTGGAACTCTATGCTTTGTTGAGGGCCAAGGATATGCCTGGCCTCGAATCGATTTGCGCGGCATTCGATTCGACTACGCGGGCCGCCATGCTCGCGATGCCGACACTATATGGCGGTATTGAAGTGCTTGAAGAAGCTGAAAGAATTTTGCCTCCCTATCCCGAAATCAAGTCGGCACTGGAGGATTTGAAGTCGCTGAGCGAGCTGGCGGGTCGTGCGAGTGTTACGATCGATTTGGCCGATTTAAGCGGGTACCAATATGAAAGCGGGGCAATGTTCGCTATTTTTGTTCCCGGCTTGCCTAATGCGGTCGCCCGTGGCGGTCGTTATGACCATGTCGGAGAGGCATTTGGCAGGGCGCGCCCTGCAACCGGATTCTCGATGGACCTGAAAGAGCTTGCACGCTTGCTGCCACCGGCAGATAAAAAGCGCTCGATCCGGGCGCCTTGGGCACGGGATACGCGGCTCAATGAAAAAATTACTGATTTGCGCAAGGCGGGAGAGATTGTCATACAAAACCTGCCCGGGCACGAAAACGACCAGGAAGAGTTTGATTGCGATCGCGTGCTCGAACTGGAAAACGGTGAATGGATTATCAAAAAATTAGGTTAAGCAATGTTACATAAGCCGCAGAAAATCAATGCAAAAAACGTCGTAGTCGTCGGAACCCAGTGGGGTGATGAAGGCAAGGGAAAAGTCGTCGATTGGCTGACCGACCATGCGCAGGGAGTCGTTCGATTCCAGGGCGGCCACAATGCCGGACATACGCTGGTGATCAATGGGCAGAAGACTGCACTGCAACTGATTCCGTCCGGAATCATGCGCGACGGTGTCGCCTGTTATATCGGCAATGGTGTCGTTTTGTCCGTACCAGATTTGCTGCGTGAAATCGACAAGCTGCAGGCCGCCGGTGTCGAAGTCGTCTCGCGCCTGAAGATTTCCGAATCCTGCCCATTGATCCTTCCTTATCACACCGCCATGGATGCGGCGCGGGAGACTGCGCGCGGAGCGGCAAAAATCGGGACGACCGGAAAAGGCATCGGTCCGGCCTATGAAGATAAAGTGGCGCGACGTGCAATCCGGGTTGCCGATCTGCTGAACGAAAAACGTTTTGCCGAGAAATTGCTGGAAAACCTGGATTTCCACAATTTTGTATTGACCCATTATTTCAAAGTCCAGCCCGTTGATTATCAAAAGACGCTGGATGAGGCGCTGGCGGATGTGCCGCGTATTCGCCCCATGGTTACCGATGTATCCAGCGAATTGCATGCCGCATATCGCTCGGGCGCAAAACTCCTGTTCGAGGGTGCGCAAGGCAGTCTGCTTGATGTCGACCACGGCACTTATCCCTTCGTGACGTCGAGCAACTGCGTGGCCGGCAACGCATCTGCCGGTGCAGGTGTTGGTCCGGATTTGCTCAGCTATATCCTGGGGATTACGAAGGCCTATACAACCCGTGTCGGATCTGGTCCGTTTCCATCCGAGTTGCCTACAGACCAGGGCGTAGGAAAGCATCTTGCCGATGTCGGCCACGAATTCGGAACGGTGACCGGGCGTCCGCGTCGCTGCGGCTGGTTCGATGCGGCACTGTTGAAGCGCTCGGTACAGATCAACGGCGTGTCCGGAATTTGCCTGACCAAGCTGGATGTACTGGACGGAATCGAAACGCTCAGGCTTTGTACCGGATACAAGCTTGACGGGAAGAAAATCGATATTTTTCCTTCTGGGGCAGAAGACGCTGCACGATGCGAGCCTATTTACGAAGATATGCCGGGCTGGAAAGATTCGACGATCGGCATAAAATCCCTGGATTCTCTGCCGGCTAATGCACGCGCCTATATCAAGCGGATCGAGGAATTGATCGAGGTGCCGATCGATATGATTTCTACCGGACCTGACCGTGAAGAAACTATCGTATTGAGACATCCTTTCGCATAAACGACATACCGATGCAGGCGTCGACCGACAAGGATCTTTGGGTTTCCTGGCAAGAGTACGAACGTGCTATCGAAGCCTTGGCGCTCAAGATCCATCAATCCGGCTGGCATTTTGACCTGATTCTATGCCTGGCCCGCGGCGGCCTGCGGCCAGGCGATATCCTTTCCCGCATTTTCAATTTACCTCTGGCAATTCTTTCAACCAGCTCTTATCGCGAAGAAGCAGGTCGCAAGCAGGGCGAGCTGGATATTGCGCGCCACATTAGTATCAGCAAGGGCAAGATTGCAGGGAACGTCCTGCTGATTGACGATCTGGTGGACTCGGGAGTCACCTTGCAGCAGGTTCATCGCAGGTTAAATGAGCAATTTCCGGACGTTAACGATATCAAGACGGCGGTCATCTGGTACAAGGCATGTTCAATTTTTGTGCCAGATTTCTATCTGAGCTATCTGCAGTCCAACCCCTGGATCCATCAGCCTTTCGAGGTTTATGATTCGATCGACCCGGATCAGCTTGAAGATAGACTGAACCAGTCCTAAAGATCGAATAGCCTGCTATTTGCATAGTCGACCGCTGTCGACTATGGTGATCAGAAGTCATGGAATTGCGGTCTGCGCGGGTAGTCGCACATACAAGGCGATATTTGAAAGATCTGTTCCGGAAATAAAAAAACCCGTTGATTTCTCAACGGGTTTTTCCGGATTTGGTGCCCACGGAGGGACTCGAACCCCCACACCTCGCGGCACATGGACCTGAACCATGCGCGTCTACCAATTCCGCCACGTGGGCTTTGCAAAGACGAGGATTATAGCGGAAAACATTTGAAAGTCAATGCAATGTTTAAAGCATTTGATTGAAAACGAATCAAACAAACATTTTCCCTGTCCGTTAAACTAATAACAATCACATAAATTTAAATAAAGAACACTTTGAGCCAATTTCCATATTCTATTCCCAGCCGAGAGGAGATACTCGGCATACTCCGTACAACGTCCGAGCCGCAAGATATTGAAGCGATCGCAGATGCGTTGACGGTCAGCGCCGGCGAAATCGACGGATTGATGCGACGCCTGAACGCGATGGAACGCGACGGCCAGATTAAAACCAATCGTTCCGGCCGATACCAGCTTGCCAACCAAACCAATTTTATCGAAGGTAGAATCAGCGGGCATCGCGACGGGTATGGGTTTCTGGTTCCTGACGATGGAAGCGAAGACGTCTTTCTGCCCGAAAAGGAAATGCAGAAAGTCCTGAACGGTGATCGCGTCTACGCACGCATTGCAGGCACGGATCGCCGCGGGCGCCCTGAAGGCGCAATTGTCGAAGTCATTGCACGGGCCAACTCCCACGTTATCGGACGGCTGCTCAATGAAAACGGAGCATGGATCGTCGTCCCTGAGGACAAGCGCATCGGCCAGGATATCCTTCTGGCCGGTTCCCCGGGAAAGGCAAAATCCGGCCAGGTCGTCAGCGTGGAACTGCTTGAGCAGCCGTCGAAGTACACGCAACCCGTCGGCAAGATTGCCGAAGTGCTGGGTGATATCGACGATCCCGGCATGGAAATCGAAATTGCCGTCCGAAAGTACGGTGTGCCGCACGAATTTTCAGAAGATGCGAAAAAACTCGTCGCCAAAATCCCGAATGAGGTCCGACCGGCGGATCTGTCGGACCGCGTTGATTTGCGCGATATTCCCCTGGTGACAATTGATGGCGAAGATGCGCGCGATTTCGACGACGCTGTGTACTGCGAGCCTGTCAAGATCGGCCGTTCCAAGGCTTATCGTTTGATCGTAGCGATTGCCGATGTCAGCCATTATGTGCAGCCTAACGATGCGATTGATGCAGATGCACTTGAGCGCAGTACGTCAGTTTATTTTCCCCGGCGCGTCATCCCGATGCTGCCCGAGAAACTTTCCAACGGATTGTGCTCGCTGAACCCGGACGTTGACCGTCTTACATTGGTCTGCGATGCAGTGATCACGGCAAAGGGCGACATCAAGGCGTATCAGTTTTATCCAGCGGTGATTCATTCCGCGGCACGCCTGACTTACACGGAAGTGGCGGCCATACTCGGGAATACGAAGGGGCCCGAAGCCGTCAAGCGCGGGGCACTGGTACCGCATCTGCTGCACCTCTATGAACTGTTTCATGCACTTTTGCAAGCGAGAAGAGAGCGCGGTGCGATCGATTTCGAAACGACGGAGACTTATATCGTCAGCAACGCGGCAGGCAAGATCGAAAAAATTCTTCCGCGCACGCGCAACGATGCGCATCGATTGATCGAGGAATGCATGCTGGCCGCGAATGTCTGTGCGGCGGATCTGCTGCACAGGCATAAGCATCCAAGCCTCTACCGTGTCCATGCCGTACCCAGCGCGGAGAAGCTTAACCAGCTCCGCACATTCCTGAAGCAGCTTGGATTGCATTTGGGCGGCGGGGAAAGCCCGACAGCATCCGATTACGCCGAACTCCTGGAGAAGATTAAGCTTCGTCCGGACGCCACGCTGCTGCAGACCATGTTGCTGAGGTCGATGCAGCAGGCGGTATATGGTCCGGAGAATATCGGCCACTTCGGACTTGCATATGAAGCCTATACGCATTTTACGAGCCCGATCAGGCGTTATCCCGACCTGCTGACGCATCGCGCGATCAAAGCCATCCTGCAGGGCAAGCGATATGAGCCAAAGGGACTTGACACTTCCATATTGAACACCATGCTGTCACCCTCGGCGCGGAAAATGCAGGCGCAGGAAAAAGCCAAGGGCAAGAAAAAGACGCAGGAAGAGAACACGATATGGCATGCCCTCGGTGTGCATTGCTCGGCCAATGAGCGGCGTGCAGACGAGGCTTCCCGTGACGTGGAAGCATGGCTCAAATGCTATTTCATTCGCGACAAGCTGGGCGAGGAATTCACCGGCACGATTTCCGGCGTTGCTTCGTTCGGCATTTTTGTACAACTGGACGATTTGTATATTGAAGGACTGGTTCATGTCACCGAGCTGGGTGCGGATTACTTTCAGTATGACGAGACCCGCCATGAGCTGCGCGGCGAACGCACCGGAATACGCTACCAGCTCACCGATCGTGTAACCGTTCAGGTCAGCCGGGTCGACCTCGATGCGCGCAAAATCGATTTGCGTCTGGTTAACGAACCAAGCATACGCACCCTTTTAAAGAACGAGGCAAAGCGCGCCGACAGCGAACAATCGCGGCCCAAGAAGTCCAAGGGCGAACAGACCAAAGCCGGGAAGAAATCGGCAGCCGCAAGCGGAGCCTCGAAATCAAGGCAGGCAAAGGGTACAAGCAAGACGGCTTCCAAGGCGCGTTCACCGAAAGCAGGTGCAAAGTCGAGTAGAAAGAAACGCTGATTCATGAAAAATAAAATAATTTTCGGCTTCCATGCCGTCACTGCGCGCATACGTCACGATGCGTCCTCTGTCGAAGGAATTTATGTCGATGCAGGAAGGCATGACCGACGCATGCATGACCTTCTGAAAGCAGCCAAGGATGCAAATGTCAGGATCATCCAGGCCGACGAGCAGCGTCTTGCCAATATGGTTGGAACCAGGCGCCACCAGGGCGTCGTTGCGGTAGCGGGCGAGCTTTCCCTGGCGCGCAACCTCGATGAATTGCTCGATGCCATTGTCGGTCCGCCTTTGCTGTTGATTCTTGATGGCATTACCGATCCGCATAACCTGGGCGCTTGCCTGCGCGTTGCGGACGGCGCCGGCGCGCACGCAGTGATTGCGCCCAAGGACAGAGCGGTCGGATTGAATGCGACCGCTGCAAAGGTTGCCAGCGGAGCGGCCGAAACCGTGCCTTACATCACGGTTACTAATCTTGCCCGGACAATGCGCGAGCTCAAGGAGCGCGATGTCTGGCTGATAGGGACGACGGAAGACGCGGATAAAGGACTCTATGAGGCGGATTTTTCGGGACCTGCAGCGCTGGTCATGGGCTCCGAGGGAGAAGGGATGCGACGGCTGACAAGAGAAACCTGTGACGTGCTGGTCAGTATTCCCATGTTCGGAGCGGTCGAAAGCCTTAACGTTTCTGTCGCTTCCGGTATCTGTCTTTTTGAAGCAAGACGACAACGCCTCGTAGCCGGGAAGTAGTTTAAATCTTGAGAGACTGCCAGCAAAGCGTGGTTGAAAGCGTTAAGATTACGCCTTCGACGAAAGACCGCCAGTTAAATATGTTTAGTAGCATTCGTGAAGACATTGCAAGCATCAGGGAACGTGATCCAGCCGCGCGCTCGACGTGGGAGGTGATCACGTGTTATCCGGGCCTGCATGCGATCGTGGTGCACCGGTTGGCGCATTGGTGCTGGCTGCGAGGCTTCAAATGGCTGGGGCGCTTCATATCGCACATTGGCCGCGGCTTGACCGGCATCGAGATCCATCCGGGTGCGAAGATCGGGCGCCGGGTTTTTATCGATCACGGTTTCGGCGTGGTGATCGGTGAAACCGCAGAGGTCGGCGACGGCTGCACGATCTATCAAGGCGTGACACTGGGCGGTACATCGCTCAGCAAGGGCGCAAAACGCCATCCCACTCTTGCGAACGGGGTCATTATCGGAGCAGGCGCAAAAGTGCTGGGGGCATTTACCGTTGGCGAAGGCGCAAAGGTCGGATCGAACGCGGTAGTCGTGCGTGAAGTTCCGCCGGGTGCAACCGCGGTCGGCAATCCGGCGCGAATCATCGAAAAGGATGCGCAGAACTTAAGGGATGAAACTGCGGCGCGCATGTTTGCTGCATATGGCGTCACTCCCAACGGCGATGATCCTTTATCCAAGGCCCTTCATGGCTTGATCGACAATGCAGCGACGCAGGAGCATCAGATGCTCATGATTCTCCAGGCGCTGAACGCTGCAGGAATCCGATGCGATACCTTGCCCGAGCTGCAGAAGTTCGACCCGCAACATTTGAATAAGCTTGTCGAATGACCGATCCTCAATTGAATGCCTCGTCGGACAGCATGCAGACCGGTCAGAGTCCCGAACATATAGCGCTTGATCCGGTGGAAGTTCGTATCTTGTCCGTCATGGCCGAAAAAGAAGCGCTGACGCCGGACAACTATCCGCTTTCCCTGAACGCACTTACGAACGGCTGCAATCAGCTATCCAGCCGCGACCCGATCATGAATTTGTCGGAGCCTGAGGTTCAGGATGCATTGGACCGTCTCATACAGCGAAAGCTCGTCTCGGAAGTTCGTCAGGCCGGTGCAAGGGTCGCAAAGTATGAGCATCGCATGCGCATCCAGTGGACGCTGGAGCAGGATAAGCTCAGTGCCCTTGTCATGCTGATGTTGAGAGGGCCGCAAACAGCAGCAGAAATTCGCACTCGCTCCGGGCGCTTGCATGAATTTCCCGGGATCGCGGATGTGGAAGAGGTCTTGCAGTTCTTGATCGACAAGTACCCACCTCTGGTGAACAGGCTGCCGCGTGCAGCGGGAACCAAAGAGACACGCTATGCGCACACATTCTTTGGAGAGATATTCCAGGAGCCGCAACGTGATTATGCATCCGGCGGTGCGAGCGGCGGTTCTCATCAGGATCGTATTACCCGGCTTGAATCGGAAATAGAAAATCTCCGCACCGAACTTAACCAATTAAAAACCGAGCTTGCGATGTTTCGCAAGCAATTCGACTAGCGCAGCAGCTTCAGCTCTAAGCCTGCAATTCGACTGTTCCTTGTCCTGCAAGATCGTAGCGACTGATGGTTCCGGCGAGGTCTACGCCGATCCAGCCGCCGCGTTCAGGCAGAGTGTCGCAATCCCAATCCGGCAGGACAAAGCGATGGCACTGTTGTCCTTCCAGTTCGATACTGTGCTTGGCTGGCCTGTGCGTATGCCCATGGATCATGACCGACGCTTTTGTCTCATGGAACAGATCGGCAATCGCTTGCGTACTGGCATCCATGATTTCAGAGCTTTTCATGCGCTGAGATTTCTTGCTGTCGGTGCGCATGCCTTCAATGATACTTTTTCGCTCATCCAGCGGCTTGGAAAGGAATGCGTCCTGCCATGCCTGGTTGCGCACCTGCGACCTGAACTTCAAATAGGAAGTATCGTCCGTACACAGGGCATCCCCATGCGTGAGAACGACCTCGTGCTTGCCGATTAGGGCAACGAACGGATCGGGCAGCAATGTTAATTTCGCCTCAGAGGCAAATTTTTCACCAATAAGGAAGTCGCGATTGCCTGCGATCCAGAATACGGCGACACCGGCATCTGCCGCTTTACGAATTTCTGAGGCGACCTGCTGATTGAACGGAGTTTGCAAATCATCATCGCCCGCCCAAAACTCGAACAGGTCGCCTAACAAGTACAAGCGTTCGGTTCGGCAGGCATGATGATTTAAGAAGGAGAAAAATGCCTGAGTGGTTTTGGGCAGGGCCGGATGTAAATGAATATCGGATGCAAACAGCGCGAGCGAACGAGGCTGCGCTGTTTGCTCATCTGCCACATCGGTGGCGGAAGTGCCCGTAACTCCGGTGTCCATCGATTTCCGATTTAACGCGTCAGACGATCTCTGCCTTCTCAATGACGACATTGTCGACAGGCACATCGGTGAACATGCCGCTGCGCGTCGTCTTCACAGATTTGATCTTGTCTACGACGTCGGTGCCTTCCACAACCTTGCCGAATACGCAGTAGCCCCATCCATCTTGGCCGGGATAGTCGAGGAAACTATTGTTTTTGACATTGATGAAAAACTGTGCGGACGCGGAATGCGGAGCAGAGGTCCGCGCCATGGCAACCGAATATGGTTCGTTTTTCAGTCCATTCTTCGCTTCATTTTCAATCGGATCATTCGTCGGTTTTTGTTTCATGCCAGGCTCAAACCCGCCGCCTTGAATCATGAAGCCGTCGATGACGCGATGGAAAATCGTGCCATCGTAATGCCCGGAGCGCACGTAGTTCAAAAAATTCTCCACGGTCTTGGGTGCTTTTTCAGCATCGAGTTCCAGTTTGATATTGCCGTGATTGGTGGTGAGTAAGACTGCCATACATATTCCTTAGTAATAAAGTTCGTTTGCCGAATGGCTGATTTTAGAAATTACTTGATTATCGAAGCGGATTCGATAAGAACGGGCTTGACCGGCACATCCTGATGCATGCCTTTTCCAGATACCGGAACGGCCTTGATCTTGTCCACTACATCCGTACCTTTGATGACTTTTCCGAAAACCGTATATC
This sequence comes from Keguizhuia sedimenti, assembly GCA_030715135.1. GTDB lineage: Bacteria > Pseudomonadota > Gammaproteobacteria > Burkholderiales > Burkholderiaceae_D > Keguizhuia > Keguizhuia sedimenti. Next base: position 65,677 of record JAUYVH010000007.1, read on the forward strand.
CCCATCCGTCCTGGCCCGGATAATCGAGAAAGCCGTTGTTTTTTACATTGATGAAAAACTGTGCAGACGCAGAGTGCGGATCCATTGTGCGTGCCATGGCAATGGTATATGCCTCATTTTTCAGGCCGTTCTTTGCCTCATTTTCAATTGGCGCTCCGGTTGGTTTTTGATTCATATCCTTATCGAATCCGCCACCCTGGATCATGAAGTTGTTAATGACGCGATGAAAAATCGTACCCTTGTAATGGCCGTTCTTCACGTATTGAAGGAAGTTATCTACCGTCTTAGGAGCCTTTTCCGGATAAAGCTCCAGAGTAATTTCACCCATGCTGGTTTTCAGCATCACGTGAGGATTTTTTTCGGCGGCAACAGCAGGCATTAAACAAGTACCGCTTAACAATAATGCGGCGATGGTGTTTAAAAAATAGCGTCTCATAATTTGCATTTTATCCCTCCAGCGTAAAATCTGGTATCAATCTTGCATTTCTAAACGATCAAAAAAGTCGATCGCCAGTAATCTTCAATCGTGAAATGTTGCAAAGCTGAAGCGTTGAGTGCATTTGGTGCTGGGTCAGTATTTCAAGGATGTTATACTGCAGCAAAAACAAGCATTTTATCAAAATAAGTACTGCAAAAGGGTTTTGACAACTTGCCGCTTAGGCACCAAGAGCCAGCCGGCAACTACTACCGGCGTAACAAAATCAGTGCGACAGTGATCGGTCAAAACGAATAATCATCCATGAGTGTTTTGAAAATTTACAATACGCTTGCGCGTGAGAAGCAGGCTTTTTCTCCAATCGTGCCAGGCAAAGTGCGCATGTATGTCTGCGGCATGACGGTGTACGACTATTGTCATCTGGGCCACGCGCGTGTCATGGTCGTGTTCGACATGGTGCAGCGCTGGCTTCGCGCATCCGGACTGGAAGTAACCTATGTCCGCAATATTACCGACATCGACGACAAGATCATCAAGCGCGCAGTGGAAAACGGTGAATCCATCTCCAGCTTGACCTCGCGCTTTATAGCGGCCATGGATGAAGACGCCGCGGCACTCGGCGTACAAAAGCCGGATCACGAACCTCGGGCAACTGCATATGTGCCGGAAATGCTCGGCTTGATCAAAAAGCTGGAAACGAATGGCCTTGCCTATACCGGAGCAGATGGTGACGTCAATTATTCAGTGCGCGATTTCCACGGGTACGGGAAACTGTCCGGCAAATCTCTTGATGATCTGCGAGCTGGGGAGCGTGTTGATATCGGCAGCGGTAAAAAAGACCCGCTCGATTTCGTGCTCTGGAAAAGTTCCAAGCAGGACGAGCCCGAGGAAGTGAAGTGGGATTCCCCATGGGGGAAAGGCCGCCCCGGATGGCATATCGAATGCTCTGCAATGGCATGCAAACTTCTCGGTGAGCAATTCGATATTCACGGAGGAGGGCAGGACCTGCAGTTTCCGCATCATGAGAATGAGATCGCACAATCAGAAGGCGCGCATCAGCATCGATTCGTCAATTACTGGATGCACAATGGATTTGTGCGTGTTGACAATGAGAAGATGTCGAAATCCTTGGGGAATTTCTTCACGATCCGCGATGTGCTCAAGAAGTATGATCCTGAAGTCGTGCGGTTCTTTATCCTGCGCGCACATTACCGCAGTCCTCTCAATTATTCCGACGCGCATCTGGATGATGCAAAGGGTGCTTTGACGCGCCTCTATAACGCACTTAAGGAAGTTGGTCCTGACAGTAATCCGCCTGACTTGCAAGAGGCTTACGCGCTGCGCTTTTCCGAAGCGATGAACGACGACTTCAATACGCCGATTGCAATAGCAGTCCTGTTCGACCTTGCGAATGAGATCAACCGGACTAAATCCTCGGCGCTTGCCCGTCAACTTAAATATCTTGCTGGAATCATCGGCTTGCTGCAACGCGACCCGCAGGAGTTTCTCCAGGGTGGCGCAATGAGTGCAGCGAGCGACTCCGGTTTTGGCGAAATGGTGAAAGCCAAAATAGAAGCGCGCACCGTGGCCAAGCGCAACAAAAATTTTGCCGAGGCGGACCGTATCCGCGCGGAACTGCTTGCCGATGGCGTCGTCCTTGAAGACAAGCCGGGTGGAGTGACCGAATGGCGGAAGGTGTAAGCCGTATGGCAAAAAGTCCGGCGAAGGCTCGTGTTTTCGTTCCCGCGTATTGGGAGGACGCCAAGGCAGAGTTGATGAAACGTGATCGCATACTGCGCAAGCTTATTCCTCAGTTCGGCGACCTGCATTTGAAAGGACGCGGCGAGCCGTTTCCGACGCTTGCGCGTTCAATCGTCGGTCAGCAGATTTCCGTCGCTGCTGCGGAAACGGTATGGCAGCGTCTGTTATTGATTTGTCCAACGTGCACGCCCTCGCAGATTCTGAAGGCCGGCGACCAGAAACTGGCGGCCTGCGGCCTGTCGAAGCGCAAGGCTGAATACATCCTCGATCTGGCCGAGCATTTCAAGGCCAAGCGCGTGCATGCGGACAAGTGGGCCGAGATGCAGGACGAAGAAGTCATTGCAGAATTGATACAAATTCGCGGCATCGGTCGCTGGACAGCCGAGATGTTTTTGATATTTAATCTGCTTCGTCCCAATGTCCTGCCTCTTGACGACCTCGGTTTGATCAAGAGCATCAGCCTGAATTACTTTTCCGGCGAGCCGGTTTCGCGCAGCGATGCCAGGGAAGTCGCTGCCAACTGGGAGCCTTGGCGAACTGTCGCCACATGGTATTTATGGCGCAGCCTTGAGCCATTACCGGTAGAATACTGAGCTTATTTTAAAAAACCACTTCAATCCATAGTTCGCGTTTATGCGAAAGGAGACACGGTGAGCAAGATCACTTTTCTGAATTTTGAGCAGCCGATTGCTGAGCTCGAATCCAAGATAGAAGAATTACGTTTCGTGCAAGATGATTCGGCTGTCGATATTTCCGAGGAAATTGACCGCCTCTCGAAGAAAAGCCAGCAGCTGACGAAAGATATCTATGCCAAGCTGACGCCATGGCAGGTTTCTCAGATCGCCCGGCATCCGCAACGTCCATACACGATGGATTACGTGAATGAGATATTCACCGACTTTCATGAGTTGCACGGTGATCGCACTTTTTCCGACGACCTGTCGATTGTCGGCGGCTTGGCGCGTTTTAACGGCCAGGCATGTATGGTCATCGGCCATCAGAAAGGCCGCGATACCAAAGAGCGAGCCATGCGCAATTTCGGCATGCCGAAGCCTGAAGGTTACCGCAAGGCGATGCGCTTGATGAAAGTCGCAGAAAAATTCGGGCTTCCGATTTTCACCTTCGTCGATACGCCCGGTGCATTTCCCGGAATCGATGCAGAAGAGCGCGGGCAGTCGGAAGCAATCGGACATAATCTGTATGTGATGGCCGAACTGAAAGTTCCGCTGATCGCAACCATCATCGGCGAGGGCGGTTCCGGAGGGGCGCTTGCCATCGCACAGGGCGATGCAGTCCTCATGCTTCAGTACGCAACCTATTCCGTCATATCGCCAGAGGGCTGTGCTTCCATCTTGTGGAAGACCGCTGAACGCGCATCCGATGCGGCAGACGCGCTGGGCCTGACGGCGCATCGGCTCAAGGCAATGGGACTTATTGACAAGATTATCAATGAACCACTGGGCGGCGCGCATCGCGATCCTAAACAGATGGCCGGACTGCTCAAGCGCGCACTTGCGGACACGTTGCGCCAGTTCCACGGAATGAAAACCAAGGAGCTGCTCCAGGCGCGCCATGAGAAACTCATGAGCTATGGCAAATTCAAGGAAATCTCGCAGCCTGAATAAATTCGGCGAAGCCGAAATCGCATTTGAACGCGCGCTTGAAAAAATTCAGGCGCGCGTTTCTATTTTGACGAATGAAAAACAAACTTCGTTCGCAGTTGCTTATAGCGGCGGGCTCGATTCATCCGTGCTATTGCACCTAGCATGTCGCTATGCTAAGTCCAAGGGGCTCAAGGTCCATGCGTTTCACATACATCATGGATTAAGCCCAAACGCCGACGCCTGGCTGGAGCATTGCCGGGCCGAAGCCGAGCAACAGGGCGCGATTTTCTCTTCCGTCAAGGCGAAAATTGACTCCCGGAGCATTGTCAAAGATGGGGTCGAGCAGGCTGCGCGCATCGCGCGTTATGCGACTTTACGCGACTTATCAAGATTAAACGATATTCATTTGCTTCTTGCTGCCCATCATCGGGACGATCAGGCCGAGACGCTGATGCTGCAATTGATGCGCGGCGCCGGCCTTCCCGGATTGTCGGGTATGGCCGCGCTTCAGGAAGAACATGCGCTGCTGGGAAAAGGTATTTCCTTGGGGCGCCCATTGCTGGAAGTCGGGCGTGCGGCGCTTGAGAGGTACGCAGATCGACATTCACTTTCATTTGTCACGGACGAGTCGAATCAGGACGCTTCATTCCGGCGTAATGCTTTACGGCAGATCGTCTTCCCTCTGCTGGAAGAACATTTTCCGGGGTTTTCTTCTTGCGTGGCGCGGTCGGCGTCCCATATCCGTTCGGCACAATGCCTGCTCGAGGACGTGGCGGAGTCAGACCTGGGAAAATGCCGAGATACAATCGAAAACCAAGCGGCAGTGAATCTGGACGAACTGGCAAAGCTGTCGCCGCTACGGCGAGATAATGTTTTGCGCCATTGGCTGAATGGCTTGGCCGTGCAAATGCCAAGCACGGCTCGCCTGGAGGAATTGCGATTGCAATTTCTGGACTCACAGCCGGACAGGCATCCACTCTTCGAGTTAGGCCAGGTCGCTTTGTCGAGACTTGGTCAATATCTGATTTTGCATCCGAATCCAGGTAATCCGCCTACGGAAGAAATTTTGCTGCAATGGCAAGGGCAGGACACGATTCCAGTTCCTCAGTGGCATGGCACGCTCCTGTTCGAGCGAGTCGAGCAAAATGGCATTGCAGCGGAAGCACTGTTCGAAAAGCCTATTGCAATTAGGGCAAGAGGTGGGCGGGAAAGATTGAAGATCGCTTCGAACCGCCCATCCAGAACCTTGAAAAACCTCTTTCAGGAGGCTGGAATACCAGTCTGGCGAAGGGAATGGCTTCCGCTGGTATACCTGCAACAAGATCTCATTTTTGCAGGCGGCTTGGGAATGGATGTGCGGCATTGTTCTAGCGGTGGCGGCATTGCGTTGTCCTGGCGACCGGATTGGCAAAGTACGTCCTGATTCTTGTTATTTGGCACTGCGTCAAGTAAAATCGAGTGTTTATTTTGCCGTTCATTCATCTGTTCATATATGGCTCTCATCGTTCATAAATACGGCGGCACATCGATGGGCTCAACCGAGCGCATCAAGAATGTCGCAAAGCGCGTCGCAAAATGGCATGACGCCGGCCATCAAATCGTCGTGGTGCCTTCCGCGATGTCGGGCGAAACCAATCGACTGATCGGCCTGGCCAAGGAAATGATGGCCCAACCCGATCCGCGTGAACTGGATATGCTCGCCTCGACCGGCGAACAGGTTTCCGTTGCACTCCTGTCCATGGCGTTGCAGGCGATTGGCAAGCAGGCCGTTTCCTATGCGGGCTGGCAGGTGCCGATCATGACGGACTCCTCCTATACGAAAGCGCGCATCAGTTCTATCGATGACGTGAAGGTGCGCAAGGATCTGGATGCCGGAAAAATCGTGATCATCACCGGATTCCAGGGGATGGATGATGCCGGCAATATTACCACCTTGGGTCGCGGCGGTTCGGATACCTCGGCAGTCGCGGTCGCAGCGGCTTTGAAAGCTGCGGAATGTCTGATTTATACCGATGTTGACGGCGTCTACACCACCGATCCTCGTGTCGTATCGGAAGCGCGGCGCCTCAAGACCGTGACTTTCGAAGAGATGCTTGAAATGGCATCGCTGGGTTCCAAGGTATTGCAAATTCGTTCGGTTGAATTTGCAGGCAACTACCGGATGCCGACGCGCGTTCTGTCGTCGCTGACCGATCCATTAATGCCGCTGGAAGAGGAAGCGAATTCCGGCACCCTGATTTCGTTTGAGGAAGACAACAACATGGAACAAGCAACGATTACCGGCATTGCATTCAACCGCGACGAGGCCAAGATCACCGTGATCGGCGTGCCGGACAAGCCAGGCATTGCGTACCAGATCCTGGGCCCGGTTGCCGATGCCAATATCGAAGTGGACATGATCATCCAGAACCAGTCCGTGGAAGGAAAAACGGACTTCACATTCACTGTTCCGCGCGGAGAATATGCGAAGGCGATGGATGTGCTGAACGAGAAAGTCAAAACGCATATCGGCGCAGCCAGCATCAGCGGCGACACCAAGGTATCTAAAGTTTCGGTTGTCGGCGTGGGCATGCGCAGCCATGTCGGCATTGCGTCGCAGATGTTCAGGACGCTGTCCGAAGAGGGCATCAATATCCAGATGATTTCCACGTCCGAAATCAAGATTTCGGTCCTGATCGACGAGAAGTACATGGAATTGGCCGTACGCGTGCTGCACAAGGCCTTTGGTCTGGATAAAAACTGATTTGCGGCAATGAAATTGCATGCTTTCATTGACCAAGATGCCGTGAGAAGGTAACATCCGGGACTTCATTGAAGCGATTTTGACTTGTCGCTTGCAAGTGTGGAGACGTGGCCGAGTGGTCGAAGGCACTTCCCTGCTAAGGAAGCATATGGGCTTAAACCTGTATCGAGGGTTCGAATCCCTCCGTCTCCGCCAAGATATATAAGGTCTTTGGAATCAAAGACTTGGATAGAAAAAGAAAAGCGGTTTTACCACCAGCTTTTACCACTACAAAGAGCCTCCAGATCGGAGGCTTTTTTGTTTTGTCTGAATGATTTCTGGTTCGACAATCCTTGTCGGGGGACGCAGGACCAAACAAGAGGATCAGCAGCACCAACAGCAGTTCTTGGACCACATCTCCGAGTACGTGTACTCCAGGGATGACGGGCGGCTAGACTTGGAGAAGTTCTGTGTCTATCTGTCCCACTGCTTTGGTTGTGACGGCTTGCTCGAGATGTCTCCCGGACCAAACGAGGTTTACGATCTGCTGGTACAAATGATCGCGGAGCAGCTTGGGGAGGACGACTTGCGGCGCTACGTTCAATATCAGAGGATCCGTCATTGGGCGCCCGAGATGGCATACATATGCCCGATGCAGGCCATAACATGCGTTCATATTTCTGCACTTGCTCTACTAGGCCACGACTGGATATACGAAATTGGACACAGTCTGATGCGTCTTCCTGAACCTGCGCAACCCGATAAGTATTTTGGGTGGCTGAAAGAAGAGTGGACTGCCGTTCATACCTTCATGAAAGGCTAAGGACATCAGCTTTGATGAAGCAGTCGAGTACTTGAAACAGCGTCACCAGGCGTATCAGGCGGCATTGGAGCAAATCAATAAGGTGATGATCGACGGCTACTTTCTAGAGGCGATAGCATTGGAGGAGTGCTCGATAAGTAATTGTTTATTTAACTACCTCCAAAATACTGGCGCTAAGCTAAATAGCCCGTCGTTCTATCTACTGGTAAAAAGCATGCCGCAACACTCGGTAGACTCTTTCCTTATTGAGAGAATAAATCATTGGCGTGATGCCAGAAACATCGCAATTCACGGTTTTATCTTTTCTCGAAGTGAGGGCTTCAGCCAGTCGAGGGAGGATTTCCATCGCTTATCCAAGGCTACTGCTGAAGAAGGGGCGACGTACTGCAAAGAGATTGTGTCTTGGTACGAAGTCGAGTGCGTCAGCTTCATAAAGCATCAATTTTCCACTCAACGCCGCCTGCATTGAGCGGAGTTTGTTTAAATAAATACGGGACGCTCCTTTGAACAGTGCCGCTTAACTGATTGAGAAGCTGCGACAGGTAGTTGTCCCGCTGGTCTGTCCGTTGTTGTCTTTGCGGGTGCTTAAGTGTGCCTGGAATGACTCTTGCGGTTGATGCGTGGAAGTGGAGCAGGCTGTCATTTTTTGCTTTCTGTTGCGTGGGGTTGAGTACTTCGGGACGAAGATCGCGTGAATGATGGAGCCGCTCGGGATGGCCTTCACAGGACTTCCTCGGTGACCTCCGGTACAGTTTCAATAGCTTCCTTGTCTTCGAGTCGGTTGCAATTCAGAACGCGCTCGAACTCTTCGGAAATCGGTATGGGTGACCGATATCGCGTATATCGGCACGCACGAAGGCTGGCTGTTTCTGGCGGCGTCAACTTCAGCAGATGGTCACGGTGCATTCCGACTAGGGCAGTCAGTTCAGTAGTTACGATTGGCAGGACTTCCTGAAGGCACATAACCTGCAGGCTAGCATGAGCCAAAGAGGCAACTGCCATGACAACGCGGTGGAGGAGAGTTTCTATTGCTCAAACGGGAACGAATACGGCGACGCATCTACAACACAAGGAAAGAAGCAAGGCGTGATGTGTCCGACTAAATCAAGATGTTCTATAACCCGAAGCGTCGTCACGATTACAACAACCGGCTTTCGCTGGTAAACTACGCGAAGCAATATTTCGAACGACTCGCTAGTGTCTACGATACCGGGTGCGATTCAGTCAATATAAAACAAATTCTCCAAAACAAAAGTCCTCGTACCAAACGAGGACTTTTCATTTTAATGTGTCAGGATTATCAAAAGATGATGCGTTTAATAATTTGCGCCTAAAGTTGCGATGATTTCCTCACCGACATCACTGTATGCAGGAGCTTCACTATTTTTGTTCGCTGCAAGCTCAAGCTCTTTTACTTCCACTTGATTTTGTTCCATGGCTTTACCTATTCATCCTGTGGTAAGAAGCAAGATCGCCGGATTTATGGACCAGCAAGCCTATTTTTAATCTGGCTTACTAATGCATGAAGGGATTTGCCTTAAAAAAATTTATTTAAGTACGCAAACCATTACAGCCGCTTATAGACCTCGCCCGTGCTTTCATCTTTAAACGTACCATCAGGCAGTGGTTCAACAGTTCTATTGGTGTGTTTAACGCGATAGCCTTGAAAATCCCGTGGTAAATGAGTGTTACCAAAATCAAGGTAACTGATCCCCGAGGTTACTTGCTGCAAAATCACTTCATGACCAGCATCTGTCTTAATTCTGAATTCATCAGCTACTCTCATATCTTCTCCTACCTAGGTGAGCAAAATTTCCCGTTCTCATTTAAAAGGCCTGGATCTGCCGACCTCTTAAATACGCATTTATTATGCATATTTGTTGAACAGAAGAAAAATGAAAATTAACTCTAATTGCCATCAGGAATATTGCACTGAATTTTAGGACAAGAGACTTATTAAGATTATGAAATTCTCGGAAATGAAAGCACGTGGCGCAACGGCATTATGTAGCAGTGCCTAAACTATCAAGAATCAATCAATTAGAAGCCAAACATGCCACGCGGGCATGTTGATGGCATCTATCAAAGAGAAGAATTCACCGTGATCCGACGCATGATGCGATTGCATTGGTTCTCATTGTCATCAAAAATCTTGATATCCAATCGGTGTTGCATGCCGGGGCGGGGTACTCTGAAAAAAACGGGATAAAGTAGGGATGTTGTTTTCTGGGATTTTGTTGGGTCCTGCCGCTGCGATCATGTAAGTCGCATCCCTCCATTTCAACGCTACTGCTGTGCAGCGCCTGATAGGGTGCAGGCCCGCCATGTGGAGCGCATGCACTAGCGACGTCTTGCGGTGCGTTCACTGGCCAAGATGCTTCGCGCCTCAGACCTGCCAGCGCTATTTCGCCGGCAACGCACGCAGATGCATAGGCGAGAAACAGTAGTGCTTGGATACCGTGGGGTGGAAGAGGTCCATGTGCCGTGAAAAGGAATGCTCGATGTCCAGGGATTTGCCGAACCCGCCGTCTGCTGCGACAGCCATTTGATCCCGCTACATTGATTCGATTGCGGGATAAAAGTGCCTGTCCTCCTGCCGAATGCGCGCATGCAGCTGCTTGAGTACCGTATTGGCATCCGCCCGGAATCCTGTCGGGTCTTGCGCAACTCTTTCAGCCGTATTCCATCTGCGCGCGAAATCCTCATAGCTTCCGACAATCACTTTCATGTCTTCCTGGTACTGATCACCCATTTTCGCAAGGGTATGATCTTTGCTCGAGCGAAGTGCCGGATAGAGAAATTTGTTCTCTACGAAAAGATGGAGCTTGATCAAGGAACTCATCGAAACAACCGTGGACGCTATGTTCTGCGCGTTCTCGACAATGCCGCCGACGCTGTAATGACGCAGTGTTTTGATGCAGTCATAAATCTTGGTGTGTTGATGCTTGAACTTGGTGATATCCATTTTCAATTCCTCTCTATCACGGCATTACGCCAGGTAATCGTGCTCAAAAATACAATTGAATGGCGAGTGCGCGACAAAACCGCTGGCCCGGAAATCATCTTCGGAAAATACGGTTCGCACGGATGTCAGTCTTCTATCGCCTTGTTCTGTTTCGGGTCGGCGTCAAGGCCCCATTCATGCCAGTCCTCATCGAACAATTCCACCGGGTGCTGCGTGCGCTCTGAGCCGTTTCCGCAAGCCAGGGATTCTCTCGGACAGTATTTGTCGCATCCCCAGCAGATTCGCTCGGGGTTCTTCGGATGCAAGGGAAACTTTTTTATCATCTCAAGCAAATGGGTGTGCGTTGAAAAACCGGCGATTCATTCAATGATCCCAATTCCGGCCTTAAGGCCTTGTCTCGGCGATCAGTTCCCGGTCGTCAGCATGATCAATAAGAATGCGCCTGACCCGGTCCTGCCAGAGCGTGGCGAATTCGGTCCGTTCCTGCGCATCGGCAAGGCCGGCCAGAATCTTGCGCAACAAGGCTCCGGTCCGCGCATCCGCTTGGACCCGGTTCATCTGCATGGAAAGCACTACCGCAGCGCCGTTGTCGAGTCGCTCGAAGTGGGCTTCGCCTTCTGTTTCGCTGGCGAAATGCATCAGATTCTGGCGTGTGAAGTCGCGTCCGATTCCCTTGAAGCCGCCCGGACCTGCCGCTCCGGTGATCAGGCCGACCACGCTTCCGATCACGCCTGTCACGCCTTCGTCCAGCGCCGATGCGAAACGCACCTGGACCGCGCCGCGCTCCGGCGTCTGGTCCGGATAAAGCAGGGCCAGTGCGCGCCGCGTCATCAGGTAAGCGCCCGCGACGGTAGGACATGAGTGGCCGGCCAGGCGTACCGCATCGATATAGCGGTAGGTGATCATGCCGTCGTCGCATGCGCCGAGAAATGCGGCAAGGGCGTCATGAACGGTGATGACGGGCGCGTGATCAAAGAATGCGGGATGATTCATTTTCTTGACTCCTCAATGTCGTAAAACGCTTACAACAGTCCGGGTTGCAGCTTGACCTCGTCTGTAATCGGATCGATGCTCCGCTGTGGTTCCCATACCAGCTCCACGTGCACCGACTTCACGCCGGCTACTTCGCACACATGCGACTCGACCACGGATGGGAAGGTGCCGGCAAACGGGCATGCCGGCGCGGTCAACGTCATGTCGATCTCGACATTTCCTTCAAGATCGATATTGAGCGCACCGCTTCCGAAAACGGACAGAAGATGATGCCCGACTCCGCCAGCTTGTCCTTGTATGTTGTGCCGACCGGCACGCTGTCGAATACTGATTCCACCGCCATGCCTGCCAGGCGCTCGCACTCATGCAGCGGCACGCCAAGCTTTTCATAGGTGCGCAGCTGTTCAGGGTCGACTTCATCAAGACTCTTCGGACCGTCCTTCAGCGACTTGGGCGCCGAGTAGTAAATGATGTCCTGATAGTCGATGGGCGGATATTTCACCGACTGCCATGACGGCTCCGTCATGGTCAGCCAGCGACGATACGCTTTCAGACGCCACTCCAGCATGAACTCCGGCTCGTGCTTGCGTGCGGAAATCAGCCGGATCGTATCTTCACTCAAGCCACGCGGGGCGCTGTCGCTTTGCAGCTCAGTCACGAATCCGTGCAGATACTCGCCGGCTATCATTGCGTCGAGCAGGTTGTCAGTTGATTTCATGTTGCATCTCCAGCATTCCGCTGTGAGCGGCGGACTCTTCGGTTGCCTTCGGTGGCGTGCGCTTCAGGATGACCGTGGACCCGTTCGACTTCTGCGCGACTGGCTCAGCCCTCTGATCCAGCGTGATACCTCGCAGCATGCCAAGCACCGCCTGATTCACCCGTTTCCAGTTGGCGCACACCGCACAGCCGGTCTCCTGCGCGCAGAGACCTGAGATATCGCTGCATTCGGTCATGCCGATCAGGCCGTCCATCGCATGAACGATCTCTGCCGGCGAGATCTCCGTGGCGGGACGAGATAGCAGATACCCGCCCTTGGCGCCACGCAAAGACACGACCAGCCCGCCGCGTGCCAGTATCTTGAGGATCTTGCGCACCGTCGGCACTGGCACGCGAATGGCCCCGGCGATTTCTGCTGTGCTACGGACTCGCGCAGGTTCGCGGATCATCGTTGTCACGACAACGGTGCCGTAATCGGTCATCTTGCTCAGTCTCAGCATGATCTTTGCCTGAGGAGCTCATACGGGACTGATTCAGTCCTATTAGAGCGGATTTAAAGACCCTCTGGTGAGGGCTTCACTGGAACGCATCCGTCGGTTTGCGCCAGAGACCACTCAACTGCTTCAGCTTCCGCCGCATCCACCGCAGCATGAACCGCCTTCGCCATGTACCGGCTTCAGACTGAAGCCGGCCCGCTGCAATACTGCGCGCAGTTCCTGCTTCGAGGTGGCGTCGTTATTGAAGTCGACATTGACGCTGCCGCTGGCGGTAGCAATGACCACTTTGCTTACGCCATTGACGGCGTTCAAAACGCGCGCAACATTCAGGGCTGCTGCCTCATCCAAGGCTCCCAACAATTGCAGAGTTTCTGATTTCATGTTTGTCCGTCTGGTTTGGTTAGATCGCATCGCATCTCGCACGACAGAAATACTCTACCATAAAATACATTTTAAATGCATGTTTAAATCTGTTTTTTCCCGTGGGGTGCGGCACCTGATTTGACAATTGCGTCTTGGCTTAACTTTTTGTCTGCAGCTTATTTCAGCATTAGCAATCCGTGGGGAAAGGCTGCAACTTGAGAATAGGCGGTTGTTCGCCGAGGCACGCGTTTTGACGTCGTCCAGTTCTAGACTGAACGCAGTCTGCTGGTATCGATGAAATGAGTTTTAGCAGCCTTTTCTCGCAAAAAGAGTCCGTTCATGAAATTACGTTCACACCGCATGCCTTTACGCTGCATAGCGTCTGGAAGAAATTCCCGCAGCGGAACGTCATTTTTGGCGTCAGGGAGCCGATCGCGCGCTATGTTTCATCCTTCAACAGTCGCTTGCGCTAAGGCCTGCCCAGACATCATACGCCTTGGACCAAGAGCGAAAAAGTCGCCTTCTCGCTGTTTCAAACACCGAATGCGCTCGCGGAGGCATTGAGTTCTTCCGACCCTATGGAAAAAGCTGCCGCAGAGCTTTCCATGCTGAGCATCAAACAAGTCAGCAAGCCGCTGTCCGCATATCTGGGCGGCGTCGACAATATCAGGAAGAACAAGGAAAAGATCAAGTTCGTCTACCTTACCGAATCCTTCGACCAGGATTTCGAAATCATGCGATCCCTGTTGTCATTGGGAGATATATCCCTGCCCAAGGACGATGTCGGCGCGCACCGGATGCCGACCGAAATGGCTACGGCGCTTTCCGATAAAGCAAGGACAAACCTGATGCGCTGGTACGAAAAAGACCTGGAAATATACGCATACTGCAAAACCATGCATGAGCAGTTCCTGGACAAATTCGGCTCGGGCCGGGGAGTGAATCTGGCTGCATGAATGCAGGCAGAGTCAATGCTCTCAAAAGATGAGCGCGCATATCCGCAGGAGCGCGCTGTACCGCGCACCCCGATAAGATTACTCGATTCTGGAATTTCTCTGACATGAATGTATTGGTAACCGGCGGAACCGGATATATCGGTTCGCACACCTGTGTCGAATTGATGAGCGCCGGGCATGAGGTAGTCATTCTCGACAATCTGAGCAACAGCAAAAAGTCCGTTGTCCAGAGGATTGAAAAGATCAGCGGAAAAGCTGCAAGGTTTTTCCAGATCGCCATTCGCGATCGCGGCGGACTGGAAGAGATTTTCCGAAAATACCGGATTGAAGCCGTTATTCACTTTGCGGGCTTGAAGGCAGTGGGCGATTCGGTCGAGCAGCCCTTGCGTTATTACGAGAATAACGTCGCGGGCAGCGTTATCCTCTTCGAAATGATGGCGAAGTATTCCGTGAAAACGCTGGTCTTCAGTTCTTCTGCGACGGTTTACGGAGACCCCGAAACGGTGCCGATCCAGGAAAATTTTCCCTTGTCTGCAACCAATCCATATGGCCGCAGCAAGCTGATGATCGAGGAAATCTTAAGAGATATGGCCAAGGCAGATCCGTCATGGCGTATTGCCTTGCTACGCTACTTCAATCCTGTCGGCGCGCACTGTAGCGGATTGATCGGAGAAGATCCGAACGGAATTCCGAATAATCTTTTGCCCTATATCGCTCAGGTTGCCGACGGCAGAAGAGAGCATCTGTCCGTGTTCGGGGACGACTATCCGACAATCGACGGAACGGGCATGAGGGACTATATCCACGTAGCGGATCTTGCAGCCGGACATGTCAGAACATTGGACAAGCTTGCCGGAACAGGGGGCATATTTGCCTATAATTTAGGGACTGGCCAAAGCCATAGCGTACTGGAAATGGTGAAAGCCTTTGAAAAAGCTTGCGGAAGATCCATTCCATACAAGTTTGCTCCGCGTAGGCCGGGGGATATTGCGGTTTGTTATGCGGATCCCGGGCTCGCCCGGAAAGAACTGGGCTGGCAAGCCGAAAAGACGCTTGATGAAATGTGCAGAGATGTATGGCGCTGGCAGGTATTTGCAAGAAACAACAATATTTAGGTTATGCATTCCTTAACTGTGCGCGGGTGGGATTACATGATGCGAAAAAAGCCTCTTCCTGAAGCCTCGCATGGACCTGATTGCACACCTTAATAACGGTTTGGTCATGTCTGCGGGTGGGCCGCTTTTTTCCGGAACATTTTCGAATAGAGCGTCACGGCAGCAACAACAACAGAACCGACGACAAATCCGGTAACCATATTTACCAGCGCCGAAGCGGTTTGCGCCAGGGTCGGACCCACTCCGGGAAGCGCATGCAAAGCATGTTCCGTCCATTCGACGACATGATGAAGGGCGGGAATTCCGTGAACGATGATTCCACCTCCCACAAGGAACAGGGCCACCGTTCCGAGGAATGAAAGAGTTTTCATGAAATAGGGTGTGGCGCGCAGGATGAAGCGGCCGAATGCCTGTTTTACCTTGCCGGTTTTGGAGGTAAGGAATATTCCCAAGTCGTCAAGCTTGACGACCCCGGCGACCACTGCATACACGCCGATCGTAAAGACAACCGAGATAGCCACCAGCACCATGGCCTGCTGCGAAAGCGGCACGCCTTGTATGGTGCCTAGCGAGATGGCGATAATTTCCGCCGACAAAATGAAATCCGTCCGTACCGCGCCTTTTATCTTTTCCCGTTCCAGTTCCACAATCTGCTGGGGAGACTTTTGTACTGTCTCGATCAGCTCCTTGTGGTGAGCCGAATCCTCGGCCTCGCTGTGGAGCAGCTTATGAAATACTTTTTCCACACCCTCGAAACAAAGGAAGGCACCGCCCAGCATCAACAATGGAGTAAGTGACCAGGGGGCGAATGCAACGAGCAACAGCGCAATCGGCACCAGTATGGCTTTATTGATTGCAGAGCCTTTTGCTACCGCTAGGACCACAGGCAGTTCCCTGCTGGGCGAAAACCCCGAAACCTGGTTCGCGTTCAGGGCGATATCATCACCCAGCACGCCGGCGGTCTTCTTTGCCGCCACTTTTGACATTGCCGCGACATCGTCTGCCAGGAGCGTGATGTCATCCAATAATGCAAGTAAGCTCGCCGCCATATTTTTCTTCCTGTTAATCCTGCATTACATTCCAGTCCTTATCGTTTGTCTATTTTATGTTGATTCAGTTCATTAACGACCGCAGCGGGATTCCAATTAATTGATCCTGGCATGGAAAGCCGGAACCAAGCGGAATGCATAAGCTGTTGCAGTTCGGATATTCGATGTTAGGGCGTTAATCAAGCTTCGCTTGCATTGCGTGAAAAGATGATTTCACCGAAGCGATGCAGGATCAGGCTGGCCCAGACAGTCTCGTTCACTTCATTAAGCAAGCCGTCGACGCACTTGCCGCCTTGCGCAAGGTCATTTGCCAGCTGCCGGATGTACGCGGTCATCACGTCCGGGCTGAATTCGGGATGAAATTGCACGCCCCATGCGGACCGCCCGATGCGGTAGGCATGGTGTGGTTCGAACTCGTTCCCCGCAAGCAAAACGGCATTCGGAGGCAGGCGACGAACGGACTGCCTGTGGACTGCATGCACTTGTATCTCGGCCGGCAAACCCTGAAACAATTCATCAGTGACGGCGAATTCCGTGCACTTCACCGTGACCGTTCCGATCTCGATGCCGTGGGAATGATATTCAACGTCGCCGCCCATGGCATGTGCGAGCAGCTGATGACCGTAGCAGATTCCCAATACGGGCACGTCATTTTCGACCAGGTGGCGTAACCATAGCGCAGATGCCTCGCTCCATGGTTCGCGGTCGGTCACCATGCTGCGCGAACCGGTAACAACGACACCGGCCACCTTGTCCATTTCCGGAAACATGTCGTCGGTTCTGGGGTCGCTGATTTGTATCGGCATGGTCCCTACGTCGATGCCGGCTTGAATCCAATGTTCAAAATCGCCGAAAGTTTTTGATATGGACGGATAAGTATGTCCGGTTTTAAGGATAATAAAGGTACTCATGCTTTGCGGCGTCTGGGCGCCGTCTTCTGTTGAATGGATGTGTTTGCCGCACAGTCCGGCCGGAAGGGCTCAGATCTGTGCAGCATGGACGGAATCAGTGAAATTTGAACGACGACTCACTCTTCATCCAGAGGGCGGACGAAAGACGCATGACATCGTTCAGGCAGCAGCGCTGTCTGTAGGTTCTTCGCATCCATTCCGCATCGCTCAGGCGTTCGTGTGCCACATACCGAAGGCGGTTGAGCGCAAGGATTTCGGCATCGTTCTGCACAAACCGCTGCAAGTTATGCAGGGTTTCAAGCAGGCTCGCGAAAATTGATTGCCGTACAGGCGTAACATTTTTCTCGCTGGCTTGTTGCGCGATGTGGCCGTTCAGGCCGTAGCGGCTAGCTTCGAAGCGGTTATATTGATAGAGCAAGTAGAACTGGTCGTCGATTTCGAACGGGCGTTCGCTTAACAGCCAGCGCGCGAGCAGCTGCGCATAGCAACCGAGCAGGGCGGCGTTTTCGATCGTCAGGGGCGTGTCGCAGACGCGGATTTCCACTGTTCCGTACTCCGGCTTCGGCCGGATGTCCCAGTAAAAGTCCTTCATGCTTGCGATGATGCCCAGCTTGCACAATTCATCGTAGTACGTTTCAAAATCGCTCCACTTTGTCAGCGTCGGCGCGGTGCCCGCCAGAGGGAAGGCGCGAACCACATTGCTGCGCGAGGAATGGAAGGCCGTATCGACGCCCTGATAGAAGGGAGAAGCTGCCGACAAGGCGATGAAGTGGGGAACATAGCGGGAAAACGCATGCGTAAGATAGAGCGCGTCGTCCCCGTTCGGCAGGCCGATATGGATATGCTGGCCGAACACCGTAAAGGTTTTTGCCAGGTAGCCGTATTTTCCGTGCAGATAATGAAAGCGCTCGCTCGGCGTGATGCGCTGTTCGCACCAGCTCTGAAAGGGGTGCGCGCCGCCGCCCGCAATATCGATATTCAGGCGTTGCGCCCCTCTTACCAATGCGGAGCGCATTTCCGTCAATTCCTCCATCAATCCGTTGACGCGGGTATGGATTCCGGAATTCAGTTCGATCATGCCCTGGGTCATCTCAAGCTTGATCTGTTTTTGCAAATCGCGCGGCTCGATCGCGGCGAGTAAATCAAGTGCATCGGTCGCAAGATTGTAGTTCCGGCGATTGACCAGTTGCAGTTCCAGTTCGACGCCCATGGTGAAAGGCGTCGAGGAAGTAAAAGGCAATATGCTCAAGTTCCTCTCCTTTGTCTCTTTAATTATTCAGGCGCCCGGCAAAACGGCATTTGCGCATGGGCTTCCTGCGCAGTCGTCACCGCCATTGTGTCGGACACTCTATTAAATTCCTCGACAGATCACTCGCGGCCGCTTTCACCCGACTTCACCAGCGCAAACTGCGTTGCCACGGGCCCAAGCATTTCCAGGACGATCAGGCATCCTGCGATGATCGGTGCAACCGCAGCGGCAGTCTGCGGATAAAGAGTTGACACCTGAGCCAGTCCAAGTCCGGCCTCGGCCATCGGCAGTGTTCCAAGTGCAAGAAGTCCCGCCTGCCGCCATTTCATGCGCGCAGGCCGTGCAAAGGCGAAGATCGCCGTCGACATCGCGACAAGGCGTGCACCGATTACCGCTGCGACCGATAGTCCAATCGCCGGCAGATCAGGAAGACTGATTGAGGCGCCAATTGTCACAAACAGCAGTACGATGAAGAGCTCCGTCGCAACGCCGAATTCGAGGTCCATTACATCGTATTGCACGTCAAGGTTCTTGGACAGAATCGCAAACGCCAGCATGGTCAGAAGAACCGGCAGTTGCAATGCGTGTGCGGCGCCTATCATCAGGGTGATCATGGCGATCACCAGAACGAACTGCCGGCTGCGTTCGCGGCCCAGCATTCTGGCCATCGGCATCATCAGAGCATATGTCAGGTAGCCAAGAAACAGGGAGCCCAGCAGCAAATACAATGTATTGGCGACCAGCGTTTGAACCGGTGCCGTATCCTCGAATGCGACGATCGGAAGCAGGACATAGGCCACAAGCAAGGTAATCATGTTATTCAGCGCAGTAATCGTGGCCAGGCGCCGTGTAACATGGCCCTCGGCATTCAGCTCGCGGATAACGACCATGATCACCGCGGGTGCAGTGCCGATCGCAAGCACCGCAGTCAGCATCGCTGCCGGCCTTGAAATGCCGAGCCATTCAAGGGACAGCCATACCAGGGTAAAGCATAGCAGTGCGCCCGAGACTACTGTAGCGGCAAGCCATTTTTCGTGGCGCAGCCAACCGATGTCCACGTAGCGGCCAAGTTGATAGACCATCAGGGCCAAGGCAACATCGGCGAAGGACTTTGCAAGCGTCAACACGTCACCGGAAAGCCAGTTCAGGCCATTTTTTCCAAGTGCGAATCCAATCAGCAGATATCCGATCAGCCGCGGAAACCATAAGTTTTTTGAAACGATGTGCCCGCCGATTAAACCAAATAAGAGCAGGGCGCCAAAAAGTAGCGATGCATTCCACTGCATCAGTCGTGTCAGATCAAACGACGGAAGGTCCCAAAGCATGCGCTCCCCTAAAGACAATTAGCCCGCGATACGTGTTGTTCAGCGCGATCGGCGCTGCGGGCTTCTAATAATGTGTTTCTTTCGCGCAATGTTTCGGCTATTCAATTCGAATAAAGTTCCGTAAATAGTTCAAAAAGAGCGAACGAGGAGGGTGAGGAAGGGGGCAAAAAGCTGATTGAAAAAGAGTTGACGATGTGTGCCGTGCTTAAGAAAAATGAAACTTTTTGTTTAAGAATTTATGTTCCTCTGAGGATACATTGCCGATAGTTCAGGTACGACTTTGTCGGAATTTTCTTCTTCCAATGGGGCAAATCGTCTTATCGGGAGAAGAAGGACATTCTTATTTCTTACTGCAAATTCAGACAATTCCGATTATCCGGCGCAATTGATTTTCCTATAATAAAGCTCAGGGGAAGGAGGGTTTTGATTATGCAAATTATCGAAACTTGTACAAATGAGCTTTGCAGCCGGCCGTTTCAGGTCAATAAATATTCGAACGTTTCGTTCTCGGTCCTGGAACCGGGGAGAATAGTCTGCCCGCACTGCGGCGTGCTGCAGGATGCTGACAGTGATTCAATATTCATGACCCACGCACTCGCGACGCACGAAGAAGCGGCTTACATGAGAAGAAATTCGGCGCAGCGCACTTAGGCCTTGCAGCTGTGTGGAAGGCATGCGGCCGCGTGGCGATAAGGCGGCGGACAGATCCGTGCAGAACAGGATCGGCATTTCTGAGATCAGAGTACCTCGTTAATCAAATAAAAGGCGTGGTCTTTTAGTTTGTGGACCAAGCCGCGCCTGCGCCATTCTTCCAGTTTTATTTCGTTCGCACCCTGCATGTACTTCTCGAAAATCGCATCCAGGCGGGCAGCGGTTTCGGCATCCAGAATCCCCAGTGTTATCTCATCATTGGTTTCGAAAGAACGGTCGTCGAAATTCGTGGAGCCTACGGCGCTCCATATGCCGTCGATGGTCATTACTTTTTGATGTAAAAGAGTATGCGGATATTCGAAGAGCCGGATTCCGCAGCAGAGCATCTTTTCAAAGTTGCGATGGCCCGCATGCTGGACCATGGGATTGTCGGTTCCGCTTACGGCTGGCATCAGCACACGCACATCGACGCCGTGCGCGACAGCCTGACCGAATGCTTCGATGGCATCGGGTTCGGGAATGAAATAGGGGTTCTGAATCCAGATTCGTTTGCGTGCGAGGCAGATGGCAGTATGGTGAAGTATCTTTACCGCCGGCGCGGAGCCTTCCGGCTTGGAATACGCGGCATGAATCGTGATTTTTCCTGCTGCTTCAAGAGTAGGAAAGACAGCATCACCGACAAACAGCTCGCCGGTCTGTCCAGTCCAGTTTTCGCTGAAGGCCGACTGGACGCTGTTGACAATGGGTCCGTGCAGGCGAACGCTGATATCTGCGAAATGCTTGCCATCTTTAGGATCACCCAGCCATTCGTCCTTGATGCAGTGCCCGCCTACAAATGCTTCCCGGCCGTCGATGACTACCAGCTTACGGTGCGTCCTGTCGTTCAGAACGCCAATATTTTGCAGGCGCTTGTCATGAAAGAATGCGACCTTGCATCCGGCATCCTGCATGCGGCGGAAAGCCTCCTTGCCGATTTGCCGGGAACCGGTTCCGTCCAGCAGCACCCGCACCGTCACGCCGGCGCGGGCGCGCTCCGTCAGTGCATCCGTCATGCGTTGTTCGAGTATTCCTTTTTTCCACAGGAAGGTTTCGAAATGCACGCTGGCCTGGGCAGACCCTATACGCTCGATCAGGATGTCGAAAAACTCGCTGTTTTCCAGCACTTCAACCGAATTCCCGGGAACGGCGGTTCCGAGAGACAGGCCGGCAAGCGAGGTGACCAGTTGCTCTATCGGCGCAGTGCATTCGATGCGGAGTTTTGGATCGCGGTGGCGCCGGTGCGACCAGATGACAATAAGCAACAGTACAATTACCGCAAAGAAGAATGCGGCGAGATAGCTTGATGTTTCATTCATGTCGATGGATCCATAGCCGCGCAATTCAGTCCGTTGCGGTCACTTCACAAAATAATCTACTACCTGAAGGTATGGCGTGCGGTCTTCTCCCGTAAAGCCAGGAACCAGATGCAGATTGCACCGGAAGCCGACCACTCATTGCGGGCTGTTTGCATTTGCAGGATGACGCGGTTCCGGAGCAGATGAAAACAAATCCCACGCCGCAATGAAAAGCGCTGCGATGACGGGGCCAATGACGAATCCGTTCAGACCAAAGAGAGCCATGCCGCCCAGGGTCGAAATCAGCACGACATAGTCGGGCATCTTCGTATCTTTGCCGACCAGGATGGGGCGCAGCACATTGTCCACCAGTCCGATCACCAGCACGCCGAACAGGGTCAGCACCACGCCCTGCCATATGGCGCCGGACAACAGAAAGTAAATTGCGACCGGAAGCCAGACGACTGCCGCGCCGATTGCAGGCAGCAAAGAAAGGAAAGCCATGAGCACACCCCACAGCAGCGCCCCATGTATCCCCAGGAACCAGAAAATCAGCCCGCCGAGCGCTCCCTGAACGATTGCAACGACAATATTCCCTTTGACCGTTGCGCGTATGACGGTGGTGAATTTCGTAAATAGATAGCGTTTGTAATAGGGGCTCAAAGGCACTGCGTCCCGTATTCGGGCGGCAAGGTCCTGGCCGTCACGCAAAAAGAAGAACAGCATATACAGCATCACAAAGAAGCTGATCGCAAAATTGAAAGTGTTTTGTCCGATAGTAAGCGCACGTGTCGCGATCAACTGGCTGGCTTGTCCCGCACTCGAAGAGAGGCGTGCCTGAAATGTCTCCAGGTCCAGAATGCCGTAGCGCTCCAGGATATTCACCGCGGCTTGCGGTAGCGAATCCACCATCTGCTTGAAGTACAGGCTGAAATTGATTTCGCCTGAACGTACCTTGGAAACGATCTGTGTAGCTTCCTGCACGAGGGACATGCCGATCAGGGTCAAGGGCAGGATAACCAGGACCAGGCACAACAACAGCGTTAGTATGGCAGCGGAATTCTGCCGCTGGTTATTGCGCCTGAGGACCCAGCGGTGAAACGGCGCGAACAGAATGGCAAGAACTGCCGCCCAGAATACTGCGCCGTAGAACGGCAGCAGTATCCAGCCGAACGCCAATGAAACCAGTACAAGTAGAACGACGAAGAACTTTTTCTGCAGCTCCGGATTGTTCATGCGTCATGGATGCTGGTGCTGTTCATGAACGCCTGAACTTGTCTGCGGTTTTCCGAAAGCGTCGCTTGCACGGTATTTCTGACGACGATCTCCCATCAGATCGCGTAATTCGCGAATGCTCAGGTCCGACACTTCATGCATGCGGATCAGCATGGAAGCGCCGATCGGAAGTTTTTTGTGGCGGATCTTGCTGATTACCGGCGGTGCCACTTCAAGGGCGCGGCACAGTGCCGCATCGTTTTTAAGACGCAGCCTGCTGATCAAGGTGTCGAGTAAGCTGTTTGGGTCGTAGGTTGCCTGGTCTTTGAGCTCATGTTGCGCCATCATTACCTCCTTTGAAATTTTATAAGTTGACAACTGTTTTTTGGATAAGTTGCGTACCTTTAATTGAATTTCGAAATTTTTTAATGGAACTCATACAGATAGGAATTGCAAACGGAATGCAGTGAATAAATTCAAGCAGCCCTTGATTCGTCCGGCTTCTTACTTTGTGCGTGCTTTTCTGATCTCCTCTGTTACCTCGGCGTTCGTCTTTTCCCGTAATTTCTCCGTATAACCATCGGCATTGGAACCGTAACGCTCCATCCATGCATTCTGCTCACGCAGGCTTTCGTTGATGATGCCGAGATTTCCCTGGCACTGCGACGCTGCCAGGCGCGCAACGTCCTCTGCAGAATCCGGCGATTCGATCATATCCATGGCCTGCGTGTGGACGCATTCCCTATATGCCGCGATATGGTGTTGAACGCTGCGTGTCGCGCATCCGGACATGACAGCCATAATCAGAATCAATATGAGTTTCACTATGAATAGCTAAGAGAAAACGGGAAGAAAAAACGCGAGTAAGGCACTCTGCGAATTGAAATGCTGTTTAATGATCTGGTTAAGATATTTATTAACTGAATATGTTCAGTCGCCGCGTCATGGATAGAGCGTACTCCAGGCAACCACTGGAGAACCTCACGGCAGGCGTGAGTCGTTTTTCCCTTAAAGGAATTGCCGCAAAGAACCGCTCTTTGCTCTAAATCAATGCCCAAATGCATTCCATGAAGCAATATAAATCTGCAAAACTATTAGATATTGCGACAGGGAGGAGAAAATGGAAAAGACCTTGGACGGCATTGCTTCAACAGGGCATAGGCTCAAGCCGGTAATATGGAATTACAACAAGATACAGGCAGCACTTTGCATATGCACTTCCGTTTGCGTCAGTACCGGCCTGATTGCATGGATCCTGTATGCATATTGGTGAGATGAAGTTACGATCCGTACGTAAGGCCGGCCGGTGACTGCCGAATGGTGGCATATTAATGGCGTATTGAAAATCCTCGCGCATCAACAGTCTGCAAGAAAAATAAATGAGATTCCTGACCGCTATGCTTCTTCTTTCCGTAAACGTTCACGCAGCACAGGTGATAGAGGTGCATAGCGGCGATACATTAACCCTGAAGGAGCAGGGAAAAGAGCTCAAGTTCCGCCTGGCAAATATAGACGCCCCCGAACTCGACCAACCCTTTGGAAATTCATCCCGTACTTCACTGGAAGAATTATGCCTGGGAAAGGAAGTGAGTTACGAGCCGCAAGGAGGTTCAGCAAAAGATCTGCCCCGTGCCATGGTTACCTGTGGTGAACTTGATGCAAGCCGCACGCAGCTCAGGCGCGGAATGGCATGGGTGATGCCCGATGCAAAGATTGATGCAGGTTTTGCGGCGATTCAGGATTTTGTATGGCGGGACAAGATCGGCTTGTGGGCAGACAGCGCTCCTGTACCGCCATGGGAATGGGCTGAACGGAAAAAATAAGTTCGTTCAGGAATTTTTCTGCGCTTTTGACTCGCTCGTTTTGCTGGACGGAACTTTATCGGTTCCCTGCGGGAAACGCTTGGTGTTCCTGTGCTTTTCATGCTTGGAACCTGCTTTATCGACTGCGTAGGGATTGCGGCCTTTTTTCATGGAATCTCCTTTCAAAGAGAGGTAGACAGGCAGATCCGGAAAATATTCGCACAATCACGCAATACTCCCGAATTTCTTTTGCGATTCATTTTCTGCTTATTGTGTACGGCCAGTGTTTTGCCCGTTGGCAAAAGTTTATCCAAACTTGGCTTATTCTTCCGGCTAATCCCTTAACCGATATCCCACCAGCGTGGAAGAAGGCTGATCACCTCTTGTCGGCCAAAACGGTCATCCATTAAGTGAACGATACCTGTGTCGCTTGTCGTACGGATCACGCGTCCGGCGGCCTGTATGACTTTCTGTATACCCGGATAGGTATAGGTATATGCGTAGCCGTCTCCCAGCAGTGCATCGATCCGTTGCGCCATTTCCCGGTTGACCTGATTGACCTGCGGCATGCCCAGGGTTGCAATAAACGCCCCGATCAGGCGGTCCCCAGGCAAATCGATGCCTTCGCCGAATGCGCCCCCCAACACTGCAAAACCGATCCCTTTCCCGCCAGGCCGGAAGCGATCGATGAATGCTTCGCGCTCGTCTTCGCTCATGCGGGACGACTGGTCCCATATCGGGATCTCCGGCTTCTGGCTCGCCATTGCTGCACACACCTGGCGCAAATACTCGAAGCTGCTGAAGAATGCGAGGTAATTGCCGGGGCGACTGTCGTATTGTCGTGCCATCAGGTTCACAAGCGCGGAAACCGATTTTTCCCTGTCACGAAAGCGCGTCGAGATCTGCCGTGCGATATGGACCTGCAATTGCTCGGCACGGAATGGAGAATCGACATCGATCCATAACGGATCTTCCACGCCGAGCATGTCGCAATAATAGTTCCACGGCGAAAGCGTGGCGGAAAAAAGCGTTGCGGCGCTCGCGCGGCCAAACCGCGTCGCGAGGTGAGGCGCCGGAACCACGTTGCGGATGCATAAAATAGAAGAACCCGTCTTGCTCCCCGCAACCGGCATCGTGACGTCGATCATGGAATGATCGCCGAAGGCTTCCAGAAGCCCGGAGAAATGCAGCAGGTCAAAATAGAAGGATTGCAGCTCTGCGCCCGAATGCGCAGGATTTTGCGCAAGATATTCCATGATGGACGACAGCACATTGCGCAGCGCGTTATCGAAGGATGAAGAAATTTCCGGATACACCCGGTATTGCTCTTCCTGACCCTTTTGCAGGGCATTCCATGAACGATTCAGGCGATCCAGGCTTTTCTTCAGTTCCGGGGGTGCGCTGCTGCGCAGCGTTTTCAGCCGTCCCTGGTCAAGGGTGGCGGAATACATTTCCCGCGCTCTGGACACCAGGTTATGCGCTTCGTCGACCAGGATTCCTGTCTTCCAGTCGTTCTCGGCCGCCAGCGCATGCAGCAATGCACTGCCGTCAAAGTAATAGTTGTAATCCGCAACGACGATATCCGCCCATCGGACCATGTCCTGGGAAAGATAGTAGGGGCAGATGTCATGCTCCAGGGCGGCGGCACGCAAAGCCGCCTTGTCTCCCGAAGAATCCAGGGCGGCTTTGCGAACATGCGGCAGCCTATCGTAGAAGCCCTTTGCCAGGGGACAGGAATCACCATGACAGGCTTTATCCGGATGTTCGCAAGCCTTGCCGCGTGCGACGAGTTCCACTACGCGCAGCGGAAACACCCTTTCTTTGGTATTTCCACCGCGGAGTTTGTCGATCGCATCCAGCGCGATTCGCCGCCCCGAAGTTTTGGCGGTAAGGAAAAATATCTTGTCGAGTTTCTTTACTGCGCATGCTTTCATCAAGGGGAACAGGCTGCCGATGGTCTTGCCGATTCCGGTCGGTGCCTGCGCAAGCAGGGGACGCCCGCTTCCGGCAGCTTTGTACACCGCTTCCGCGAGCTGGCGCTGGCCGGCGCGAAAATCAGGATAAGGAAAACCGAGTTCCAGCAATGCTGCGTCGCGCGCTGCGCGGTGCGCCATTTCCTGTTCCGCCCATACAAGAAAACGGCTGCACTGATCTTCGAAGAAAATACGCAGTGTTTCGCGCGTATGGCGTTCAATCAGGACGGATTCCTGTTGGGTACCGATTTCATAATAGACCAGCGCAAGCTGGATTTCCTCCAGGCCGCGCTGCTCGCAAAAGAGATAGCCGTACACTTTTAGCTGCGCCCAATGCAGGAACCGGTGGTTTTCCGGAATGCGTTCCAGGTCGCCACGATAAGTCTTGATTTCTTCAAGCTGGCAACTGCGCGGATCGTATCCGTCAGCGCGGCCGCGCACCTGCAGTGCTCCAAAGGCACCGTTCAGGCTGATCTCGGCTTCATAATCGGATGCGCGGCGCGAGCGTACTGCAAGGTGGCCGACGATCCCTTCCTGTGCACTCGGTGACGGCGAGAAGCGCAAATCAAGGCTGCCTTGTTTGGCCGTGAACTCGCATAGCTCGCGCACGGCGACGGTATAAGTCATGTCGCGGGCTCCGACCATACCACGTAACACACCGATACCGGCATGCCGTGCCGGATCGCGAAATCCAGCATGCGCAGCTGGTTGTCCTGCAGCCGGTCTCCCGGCGCCTTGACCTCAATCATGCGGTAACGTCCTTCCTGCGGCCAGAACTGAATCAGGTCGGGGAAACCGTTCCGATTGGACTTTATATCCTGCAGAACCCGGTTGAACCAATGGCGCAGATGATCGGCCGGAATGCAGTCAAGCGCCAGTTCGAGCATTTCTTCGTCAAGCGCACCCCAGAAAACGAACGGTGATTGCCTACCTGACTTTTCCGTGAACCGCTTTCGGATCGCGGTCTTGTATGCATCGGAATCCAGCTGGCTGAAGCAAGCGTCGAACAGCTCCTTGCGCCGGGTATAAAAATCAGGAGCATGCAGGTCAGCCGGACCGGTATGAAAGGGGTGGAAGAAAGCTCCCGGCATAGGATGGAATATGGCATCCCAGCAAAGCAAACCGAACAGCGAGTTGATCATCGCGTTCTCAACATAGTACACCGGCGGATTGTCGGTGCTCAGAAGGCGGCATACTTCCATTTCGACTGAATAATCCTGTTCCGGACGCGGCAGGATAAGCGTCCACTCCTCGAATATTTTCGCGGAGACGATCGGGTTCTTAGGGAGGCCGAGTTTGCGGCGCAGCCGCGGCAGAATCCGCTCCAGTTGCTGGCGTTCGGCCTCATTTTCCGGTGCTTCTTCCGCACTCTGCGCGAGCGCGTAAGCGGCATGGTGATCGCCGGTTTTCTCATGGATACGTACGCAGCGCAGGCGCGCCCCGGGATAGCGGCATTGACGGTACAGGTCCATTGCCAGCGACAGTTCGCCTCTCTGCTCATGGAACTGTGCAATCTGATACAGGAATTTAGCGCGCCGGCCTGCAATCCATTCATTATCGATAGCCGGTTCGCCGAGTTCGCGCAGGATGATTTCCGCCTCTTCTCCGGCATCGAAACGTTCCCGCAGTGCGTGAAGATGCAAATACGCATCGACATCCTCCCTGCGGCGGAATCCGCGCGATTCGTCGTCGATCCGAACTTTCTCGTACAGGTATATTCCCAGGTCTGCGAGCACGAATTCCGTCCAGTCCTGATAGGGATTTCCGAAGAACATCAGGCGCAGGCGGCGGCACAACTTTTCGACCTTGTCGGACAGCCGATAGATTCGCTCCGTGCTTTCCGGATGCAGCCGTCCGAAGCTGACCGGCTCCGGGAAGGCTTCATGCAGCAAATCAAGCAAGTCGGTTTTTTTTGCGCTGGCAGAGGGCCGGTACGGTTTGAGAAGTTCGAGCAACTCGGCTTTTTTTAGCAGACCGTACAGCAAGTCCGGATCCAGCAGGGGATCCGCGTCCACCCATCCCGCCGCAACCAGTGCACATGCAGCTTCATGCGGGCAGCCGATCTCGTCGTAAACCAGCTTGCCGGACCTGAACAGGTTTCCTTTACGCATGACGAAGCGGACGAGCAGGGCGCGTGCGTTTTGCGGCATGGCGGAAAAGCGATCGATCCATGCCAGCTCATCTTCGATCAGAAGATCGCTGTAACGGCTGCGTATCCAGTCCAGAACCAGGTGGAAATTCTCTAAATAATAGAGAGGATTGGGAAGCGTCTTCATGGAAGTGAAAAGGGATGCCGCCGGAGCGGTATGCGTGCCGGAAAAACAGCGCTGCGGCATCAAGGCGCATTATGATTATCCGTCGCCGCCTTGGCAACTTGACGAATTTTCTAGCTTTTCAGGAAAGAAGGGCGGTTTCCTCACCGCAGTGAGATGCGTGCGCGGAGCTGCCGCAGTATGCCGATACTGTCGTGCGGATCAGATTGTATCGGACGCGAGCGTCCAGGCATCATTGGATTCCGTCACGCGCCCCTCGGCCCGCAACTTGAGCAGGTGAGCCAGGAGCGAGCGGCTTGCGGCACGATGCTTGTGTTCCGGCACATCGTCGTAGGCAAGAGGAACAAGATCCCACAGGCGGCCCGTTTCAATGCGCGACAGGGATTCGATAATCTTTTGTTCCCGTCCCAGGCGATGCCTCAACAGGCGCTCGATAACCTGCCGGGGCCGGTCCATCAGGAATCCATGGCCGGGAGCAAGATAATCTGCATTCAGATTCTTTATCTTCAATAGCGATTGAATATATGCCGCCATGTCGCCATCCGGCGGATTGATCACGACTGTGGAGCCTTGCATGATATGGTCGCCCGTAAACAGCAGGTTTTCATCGTGCAGAAAATAACAGACATGGTTCGATGCATGACCCGGTGTATGAACCGCGCTCAGGCGGCAGCCGGCAATTTCGAGTGTTTCCCCATCTTTCAGAACAATGTCCGGATGGAAGTCATTATCTTGCCATTCATGATGATTCGCGGGCCTGCCCAGCAGCCGTGCACCGGTACATTCCTTGATCCTGGCCGCCGCAGAAGAATGATCCAGGTGGGTATGCGTCACGAGGATCCAGCGAATGCGCCCATTCGTCATCGCAAGCAGCCTGTCCATATGCGCATCGTCTGCCGGGCCGGGGTCGATGACGGCAAACCCTTCCTCCATGCCGAGTACATAGGTATTGGTGCCGGGTCCCGTCATTATTCCGGCGTTAGGAGCAGTCAGCCGGCGTACACGGTCCGAGATCTGCGTCACTTCGCCGGGTACGATTTCGCAGGAAAATGTGCCCGCACCGGTACGGTCAAGTTTGCCGATCTCGGCATATGCAGGATGATCGTCTAGCAGGATGCAATCGGAGGTCCCGCTCCGGGCAAACCGGGGAAAGAGCAAGGGAGGAGATTTGATAGTGCGCACATGAGCGATGAATGCGTCTGCTTCATTGAACATGGAGAGCATTTCAAGCGTCTTCGAAGTGGCGAATGCCATCGGCATGTGGCCGCTGCGGTGGCGTTCCAGCGCTTCCGATGGATTTATCCAGAGATGATGGATCGTTTCCGTCTGGTCATGCGAAACGGTTTGACCGCCCGGAGCTACCATGGCGAAAAAACGGGTGGTGAACCTTCGCGGCGCTTTCAGCTGTGTGGTCCAGTGCGCAAAGTAATTCATCCGGTCGAGCGCGAGCTGCAGGCCGAAGTTGCGGCAAAGCGCGATAAAGTTTCCGTTACCGTTCGCGATTTCCGCACGTACCCGTTCGATGGCGGCCGATGAATCGTTGCCGACAAGTTTTCCGTTCCCGTCATACGCCAGCAGCAGGCCGGCTTCTTCAAAACATTCCCTCAGGGCCGCGATCCAGAATGCCAGGCCGCCCCGTTCGAGATTCAGGATGCTGCTTGCGCGCGCATCGTCCATTCCGCCAATGCAGTCGAGAAACGCCGGATCCGAATCTTCGGGATCCACCGCGCCGCCCGGAAAAACATAGCCGCCTGGAATGAAAGCCGCCCGATGCGAACGTTGCACCATCAGCACTTCCATTCCATTCCGGCTGTCGCGGACCAAAACAAGGGTAGCAGCGGGGCGCGGCGTAAGAGGAACTTGCGTCATTGCAAAAGAAGATAAACAAAGCTTTACAGAACAGAATTATCTCCTATTACCAATGGATGCGCATCCGACGGACACACGGCGCACGATGCTAGAGCGGCTGATTTGCACCCATGCCTACATGCTGCACCTCTGTCTCATACTTTTTTTCCACTGTGTACTCTGGAACCGAAGCTGTTTCCGGTTGCGCAGCGGTCGGAATGAAAAAAAGCGCCAGAAACAATGCGGCAATTAATGCGACGACGACTGCCATGAAGACTGTTTTCATATGGATTCCGTTGAAGTGATTGACAGGCTTACTCTAGGTCTCCAAAATATATTTGTAAAATTGATATTTATAAATGAATAGTTTTGCAAAACTCATATGTCACGCATTAACCTCGAACTGGACTTGCTGAAGACACTGGTTGCGGGAATCGACGCAGGCAGCTTTGCGCGTGCAGCAGACAAGATCGGGCGTTCCCAATCCGCCGTCAGCCTGCAAATGAAAAAGCTGGAAGAACAGCTCGACGTCGAGATCTTTGCCAAGCAGGGCAGGTCGCTCAGCCTGACTCCGGCGGGAAAGATTCTCTATGACTATGCATTGCAGATGCTCGAACTTCATGACGAGGCCGTTGCAGCCATAAAGGGAACCGCGCTGCATGGCCACGTGCGCTTCGGCATGTCGGCCGATTTCGAGAATAGCTGGGTGCCGCTCGCGCTGGCGCGCTTTTCAAGGGCGCATGCCGGCGTAACGATGGATATTCATATCGAGCGCAATTCCCGGCTTGCGGAAAAAATAGCCCAGGGCGAGCTTGATATTGCGCTGTTTTTCAGCCGGAAGATGCAGGCGCATTCCGATCCGATTGCCCATCTCGACATGATCTGGATCGGGCAAGCGGAATTTTCGCGGACTCCGGAGGAAGCACTTCCCTTGCTCTTGCTTGAGCAGCCATGCATATTCCACCAGGCCGCGGTCAGCGCGCTCGACGAATCCGGCATCAAATGGCGAATCGCGGTAACGAGTCCGACACAGGGAGGATTATGGGCTGCAGCGGCGGCGGGCATAGGCATCACGGTGCGCACCGCGATTTCCAAGCCCTCGAATCTTGCGAACCTCGGAAAAAAACTGGGACTGCCATCGCTTCCCGAGATCGGCCTTTATCTCGCCCAGGCTCCGGATTCACAGAATGAAGTCGCTGCCAGACTGAAAGCAACCGTACTGGAGGTGTTCCAGGAGCAGCTTGGAGTACGCGGCGAAACCTGATCTAGTGCGCGCTGCGCTTCTCAAGAGACCGTATTCCTGAAAACCGGGCCGCATGCCTCGCGCCACTTCAGAACTGCACTGCCTCGCCGGGCTTCATCGGAATGATGCGGGTCGGGGAGGTGCCCATTGCGCTGATGTATTCCTCGGGCGTTCCTTTCAGTTGCGGGATCGTTCCATAGTGAATCGGGATTGCAAATTTCGGCCTGAGCATGTCGCGTGTGGAAACCGCCGCGTCCCTGGGATCCATCACATAGTGCCCGCCGATTGGAATGAGAAGAAGGTCCGGCTTGTAATAGTCGCCGATCAGGCGCATATCGCCGAACAGTCCGGTATCGCCCATGTGGTAAATCCTGAACCCGTTCTCCAGTTCGATGATGAAGCCTACCGGTTCCCCTCCGACATGCGTTTCATCCTTTCCGGTTGCCGGATTGCGCCAGACAAGTTCCGAACTGTGTTCCGCGTGGGTTGCAGTGATCTTGATATTCGGCCCCAGGGGCGTGATGGTGCCGCCCTTGTTGAAGCGTGGTGCCAGTGCCGCCGGCAAGACGCCCAGCGTGACCAGAGACTGATTCAGCCCCGCAGGTCCGTACATCGGCGCGTTATTGAGCTTGGCAAGTTCGGGCGCATCCGCAAAATGGTCCGCATGCGCATGCGTAACCAGTATCAGGTCTACCTTTCCCAATGCGTCCAGCCGCTTGTATCCTTCAGGCACCTTTGGATTGGTAAGCAGCCATGGGTCGATGACGATTACCTTTCCGGTCGGAGTCGTGATCTTGGTCGCGGCCTGTCCCAGCCACTGCACGGTCACCTTTCCCGGTGCAAAGGTGGTACCGGCCGTGCTCGCCGCCACCGGTGCGCTCGATGAGGCGACATCGGTGGTGCTGCATGCGGCGGTGGCAAAAGCTGCCACGATAATCAGGGTAATGTAGAAAATTCTGTTCTTGTTTTTCATTCTAGGAAGCTCCGGTTGTCACTATTTGCAGCAGGATTGTTGAATGGTGCGCATACGGATAGATTGCGATGCTCATGCGCAGGGCAGCGGTCCAATTGAAGTGTACTCAAACGGCTCCGGCGATTTGAAAGGGCTGGGAACGATGTTTGAGAAAGGTCAAGCCGGTGCCGGCTTCGGTATTGGTGGAATATCGGAGGAAGTTTGCGGCGCATCGGATGCGCCGCCGAAGAAGGCATGCTTCAGCTTTCCGGCGCCAGTCCGTCGGGATGGTCGAGGTCCGGTTTGCGCCACGGGTCGATATGCGTCATCAGATCCAGAACGCGATGACGTTGAAGCACGCGATCCCTGGCATCAACCGATATATCGTGGCCCTGTTCAACGGTGATTCCTGCGTCGACTTCCAGGTGCGCATCGGCCAGGATCATGTCGCCCATTTTCCGGGTCCTGACATCATGGACATTTTTGACGCCGGGAGTCTCAAGCAGGGTACGCCGGATCGCTTCTACCTCCTCCACGTCTGCCGAGCGATCCATCAGGTCGTTCATTGTCGTCCAGGCAAACTTCCATCCCATCCTGCCAACCATGAGGGCGACGATCAGCGCGGCGATAGGATCGAGGATGGAATGTCCGGCCAGATTCCCGGCGATACCGAGAATAACCACGAAGGAGGAGGCGGCATCCGAGCGCGAATGCCAGGCATTTGCCATCAGCATGGTGGATTTGACCCTTCGTGCGACAGCCATCAGATAGCGAAAGAGAAATTCCTTCGCAAACAAGGTGCCCACCGCCATCCATAGCGCGGACTGGTGCACCACCGGAACGGTGCCGGGATCCTCAAGTTTTCTCAATGCCGCCCATAACATCCCGGCGGCAACACCGAGCAGAAGAATTCCCAGCACAAATGAAGCTGCCGTCTCAAAGCGCTGGTGGCCATAGGGATGGTCTGCGTCTGCGCCTTTCCTGGCTTGCCGGCCGGCAGCCAGCACGACAAAATCGCCGAGCAGATCGGACAGGGAATGAATGCCGTCTGCGACCAATGCCTGCGATTTTGAAATAATGCCGATTACGATCTGGGCGACGGTCAATACCAGGTTGACAAGCACACTGACCCATGTGCTGCGCGAGGTGGCTTGCGCACGTTCATCAAGAAGTTTCCGAGGTTCCGCGACCGTTTCGTTGAAGTCCATGATTTGCCAGGCAGATAAACTATGTCCGATTACGCGATTCTATCTGCATCCTTTTGGCTTGCGTAAGCTATCGCTTCCGAATGGACCGTTGCGGGAAAACTGGGTTCTTTGGTGGAGTCGGCAGCAAAGTCGCCGGAAGACCCGCGGTTTACGGAATACGAGCCCGGGACTGCTTCTTAAGCAGAATCAATTTTCTTGCATGGAAAAGGAATATAGTTTTTTCAGCTCAATTGCCACAGCGGAGGCTGCATGCGGAAAGTGCTTGACACAGTTTTCACCGGGACGGCTTTGCTCTGCCTGGTTTCGTCCGCGTATCTTTCCTATTATTTGCGCCCCTGGCGCTGGCTGTCGCGCAATCGGACTGATGCCGGCGTTCCGGACGATCCCTTCGTCCAGGTTCCTTTACCGGATGCCAGAAAAAAGGGCAATGCCCAGAAATCCGAGAAGGCAACTGTCTGAGCCGGGCGGAACTGCCTCCCGTTCCGGGTCTTTGCCGCAAAATTGCCCCGTTTCCTGGGGATCCTGGACTGTCTTTTAGTCGATCCCCGGCATCGGAAGCGTCAGTGTGCCTGGGAAGCTCCCATTGCGACAGCCTTTAAGGTTTCCAGATCGACGACTTCGATTTCGCGGTTGCTTACCTTGATCCAGCCTTGTTTCTTGAACCGGGAAATCAGGCGGCTGACGCTTTCGATGGTCAGGCCGAGGAAATTGCCGATATCCTCTCTGGACATGCGCAACTGAAAGCTCGTCGCGGAATAGCCGCGTGCCTTGTAGCGTGAAGACAGGTTGACAAGGAAATTGGCAAAACGTTGTTCGGCTCTCATATTACCGAGCAAAAGCATCGCGTTCTGGTCGCGGGTGATCTCATGGCTCATCATGCGGTGAAAGTGCCTGAGCAGCGAAGGAATTTCGGCGAACAATTCTTCAAGCTTGACGAAGGGAATCTCGCAGACTTCGCTGTCTTCCAGGGCGACGGCATAGCTATGGTGCCGTTCCGTGCTGATTGCATCCATTCCCACCAGGTCGCCAGCCATCTGGAAACCGGTGATCTGTTCGCCGCCGTCGAATGTGACCTGATGCGTCTTGAAATGGCCAAGCCGGATTGCATAGAGATTGTTGAACGTGTCGTTCGTGCAGTACAAGGCGCTGTCGCGCGGGACCTTGCGGCGGTTGACGACAATTTTTTCCAGGCGCTGCATTTCAGCTTCACCCAGGCCGGTAGGCAGACACAAGTGGTGCAAGCTGCAGGTCGAGCAACGGCTTTGCCTTTCGGTGGAACGAGGAGGTTCCGGCAAACGGGTTACTGGATTCGGAGCGAATTGAACAGCTTGCATCATGGCTTCACCTTTGGCGGGGGTTAGATTTATAAAAATCCGATGTGTGAAGTATTGATGAAAACGAAAAAGGATGATGTCAAGGAATGCCGGATAGTTTGATCCGGGATCTGTGACAAATTCGTGTAGGGGAACCCCTACAATTGCTCCTTGCCAGGGGAAACGATTATGTGCCGGGGTAATGCGGACCTTCGGAAAGGAAGGAGCCAGACGATCGACACCCTCAAACTTGCACGGTCGATTCTCCGGCTGCTTTGGCAGGCGGAGAAGCAAATGCATCGGCAGCGTACTGGTGACCGAGCATGATCAGCTCGTCGGCACGCCAGAATTCATGCATGCGGCAGGCCGTTCTGGGGATTTCAATCTTGATATCCGGATGGTAAGCCGCCATGTTCAGGCGGCCGATCGTGTTCTGCATTGCCTCCATGGATCTTAACGCGATATCGATAATTCCCGGCGACGGCATGCTGTCATCGTAAGATAAATGCAGGCTGTCGAGCAGGCTTGCGATCCCCGGGCTGTTAATGCGTTTCCGCGGAGCATCCGAAGTGGCAGGACAAAGCCGGTTCGCAAATCCGGACAGGCTGACGACTACCGTCAGGTCGTTGGCATCTTCAAGCGTCGGCGCAATCGGCACCGGATTGACCAGGCCGCCGTCCACCAGTTTTTTCTGCTCATACTTAAACGGCGTAAGAACCAGAGGAATGGCTATGGAAGCACGGATCGCATCGAACAGTTTTCCCTTCCGCAGCCATATCTCGTCGCCGGAATCCAGATCCATGGCTACAGCCGTGTAGCGCAACGGAAGCTTCTCGATTTCCTGATCACCGACCATGTGCCGCAATACATCGATAAGACGCTCGCCACGGAACAGGCCGGTGCGGTCGAATGCCGGATCCAGCAGGCGAATGAGTTCCTTTCGTTCCATCCTCAGCACCCAATCGGTATAGGCGTCGAGCTGCCCTGCAGCGTAAATGCCGCCGATCAGAGCGCCCATCGATGCGCCGGATATCGAACGTATGCTGTAGCCATTTTCATTCAGCCAGCGAATGACGCCGATATGCGCGAACCCGCGTGCGCCTCCCGCTCCGAGAACAAGCGATACTGTTTTGGGCTTGTGAAGAGTCATGTCGCTGTGCCTTCGAAAATCTTTTTTCACCGTGTTGCCGCAATCCGCCGTGCAATATGCGACTTCGTTCAAAGCGGGCAGAGTCCAGACGGTCGACTCATGCATGTGCTTTTTCTGGATAGCCGCCAGACTAAATCTATTCGCCGCAAAAAAAATGATGCAGATCAAATTACCCGGACTTGGGAATGTCGCGAGAGGGGATATGGACAAGAGAACAACGTTGGCCTGGACAGATGCAGGCGCAGGATTGAAACAGCATGGGAGGATGCGCGGCATCCGGTACCGGGACTTCTGGAAGTCCAGGATTAAAACCGGATGCGGGGATTACATGATCAGGCCGTTTTCGATTGCGTAACGCGTGAGCTCGGCGTTGGTGCTCATTCCCATTTTCTGGAGAATGCGGGCACGGTAGGTGGTGACGGTATGCGGGCTGAGGTGCAGTGTTTCCGCGATCTTTACCAGGCTTTCACCGGCGGCGATCAGCTTGAGCACTTCCAGCTCGCGATTGGACAGCTCATCGTGGGAATCTACCGTTCCGCCGCCTATCATGCTTGCCATTTTCTCCATCAAGGACGGCGAAACATGCTTCCCGCCCTTTGCAGCTTTTCTGACCGCGGCAATCAGCACGTCGGCGGGACTGTCCTTGGTAAGATAGCCGGCGGCGCCAATCTTGAAGGCGCGCATCGCATACACTTCTTCGGAATAGGTGCTGAGAACAATGGTCGCAAGCTTGGGTTTTTCGGCACGAATGATCTTGAGCAGGTCAAGGCCGTTCTTGCCCGGCATTGCGATATCAAGGAGCACCACATCGAAGTCTTTTTCCTTGATCAGCTGAAGTGCGCGCTGCGCGCTATCGGCTTCGCCTTCCACGACGATATCGTCCACTTCGCCCAGCATGAGGCGCACGCCGTTCCGGACGATGACATGGTCATCAACCAGCAATACTCGAATCTTATTCATTGGTTCTTAATTCCTCCATCGGAAGACGAAGCCTGACAAGAGTGCCTCGTCCAGCTTCCCCGGTGATCGAAAGTTCACCGCCGAAATATCGCGCCCGCTCATGCATGCCGACGATTCCCCATGACTCGCTGTTTTCGGTCGAGTGTTGGCCGATGCCTTTGCCGTCGTCCCTGATCTCCAGCGTTAGGGAACCGCTGTCCAGACCCGCATGGATCGTCACCTTCGATGCATCGGCATGGCGCACGGTATTGGTCAAGGCCTCCTGTGCAATTCTAAACAGCATGGTGCTCACCTCCGGCTCGATTTCCATTTCGGCCAATTGGTCTTCTATGCTGCATTCGCATTCAAGCCCCGACCGCTTTTCGATCTGGTTGGCATACCATTCGAGCGCTGTCCAGATGCCGAGTTGGTCAAGCACACTGGGGCGAAGGTCGGTGATGACCCTGCGTACGGCCTGAAATCCATTGTCCGCAAGGCTTGCTACTTCCATCAGCAAAGGGTCGGGTGCCGTACCGGCGCGCTTGAGGCGCTCGACATAAACTGAAATATAGGCCTTGATCCCCGTGAACAGTCCGCCCAGTTCATCATGGATTTCCTGCGCGATGCGCTTGCGTTCTGCCTCTTTGGCGGTTTCCAGATGACCGGCAAGCTGGCGCAACTCGGCCTGTGAGTGCAGCAGCGCCTGTTCGGCCTGCTTGCTCTGCGTGATATCGACCAGGATGCCTTGCAGGAATAGCTTGCGGCCTTGTTCGTCCGTCACAGCCTTGGCTTCGTCGCGGAACCACAGAACTTCGCCGTTGCGCGACACGAGCCGGTACTCGTGGCGTAAAGCGTTTCCGGTGGAACGGCTGCGCATGATGCACTCAATTGCCTCATCCCCGTCATCCGGATGAATCTGCCTGAAATGCAGGCCAGGATCCAGAATCCACTCGCCGGCAGAAAATCCAAGGCGCTTGATCTGCGGGCTGATATATTGGAAATGGGTGGCTTCGCCAAGACTGGCCGTATAGGTGATCGCTTCGATCTGTTCTACCAGCGACCGGAACTGCGCTTCCGCCGCGCGCTTTTCTTCCGCCAGCCGCCGTTCCCGCACCATCCGCTGAATCGCCGAGGGCAGCAGCTCCAGGTAATTCCCGTCAAGATCCTTGCCCAGATAATCCCATGCACCGCGTTTCATGGCCGCGGCAACTACTGCCGCACTGTCTGCGCCGGTCAGGAGCAGAACAGGAGCAGGCATGGTGCCATGCGCGCTGGTCAGTTCCGAAAGAAATTCCAGTCCGTTCAGATCCGGCAAGTGATAGTCCAGCAGGATGCAGTCGATTCTCTGCCTGGCAATCAATTCCAGACCGTCGCGCCCGGTGGCCGCTTCATGCAATACAAAGGAAAAGCTTGCATCCCCGGTGATCGCCCGCTTGCAGGCGAGCCGGTCCACCGTGTCGTCCTCAACAATCAGAATATGTAGTTGCGATTGCGGCATGGAACTTATGGCTTGGAGTTGAAAAGATTATGCATTGCTCAGGGCATTTCGCTTATGGTCCAATACATATCGATGGATCGCATGATTTCCACAAACTGGCGATAATCCACCGGTTTGGCCATGTACCCGGCCACGCCCAGGTTGAAGCTGTTCACCTTGTCCTGCTGCTCTTCGGAAGTGGTCAGCACAATCACCGGAATGCGCCGCAAATGTTCATCCTGCTTCACGACTTGCAGGAATTCGATCCCGTTCATTACGGGCATGTTCAGATCGAGCAATATCAGGCAAGGCTTCTCCTTGCTGTCGTCTCGCAGATAGGCAATGCCTTCTTCGCCGTTCTCGACATGCGCGACAGGATTCACGACGTGGATTTCCTTGAGGGCGCGCTTGATGGTCATCACATCGACCTGGTCGTCTTCGACCAGAAGAAGAGGTCTGTTCAATACCTTCATTGATTGTCCTTGTTATGAGTTAGGTGTTGCCGATTGCAGGCAGGGTAAAGCTGAAACGGCTGCCTTCACCTACCTTGGATTCTATCGAGATCTGGCCGCCATACATCTCGACGATTTTTTTCACAAGTGCCAATCCGACACCTGTGCTTTCAATCTTGTCGCGTGGGGCAAGCGTCTGGAATAGCTGAAAGATTCTTTCAAAATGCCTTTGTTCAATGCCGGGGCCATTGTCGGAAACGCTGAACTTCCAATACGTGCCTTGCTTTTCCACACTTATCCTGATCTGGCCTTCAGGCTTGTCCATATACTTGATGGAGTTCGAGACAAGATTCTGGAATACCTGCTGAATTCGCGTCGGTTCCGCCATGATGCGAGGTAACGGACCTTCGACCGTAACGTGGATATGCGGCGGTGGGGCGAGCAAGTCAATCACATCCGCAACGAGCTTGTTCAAATCGATCTCGGCGATTGCTTCTTTTACACGGCCCACCCGTGAATACTGCAGAATCCCGTCGATGAGCGCGCCCATGCGGTGAACTCGGCTGATCAGCAGGCGCATGTGCTCCTTGCCTTCATCATCGAACTCGTCGGAATAATCGGTCGACAGCCAGTCGGCCAGGGAGCCGATCGCCCTGAGCGGGGCTTTCAGGTCATGCGATACCACGTACGCAAAATTCGTGAGCTCTTCATTGGCGCTGGCGATTTCCTGCATCAGCTGCTGGTGCCTTGCTTCCGACTGCTTGCGTTCAGTGATGTCGCGGACCATGCCTGTGAACATGCGCCGGTTTCCGAGCTGCATTTCGGCAACGGATAGCTCCATGGGAAAGACGCTGCCGTCCTTGCGCAAGCCGACCACTTCGCGCCCGATCCCGATGATTTTTTTCTCGCCGGTTTTCAGGTATCGCTCAAGATAACCGTCATGCATTTCGCGATACGGCGAAGGCATCAGCATGGAGACATTTTTGCCGGTGACTTCGGACTCCGGGGATCCGAATAACCTTTCAGCGGCCGGATTCATGCGCTCGACAATCCCGTGTTCGTCAATTGTTACGATTGCATCCACGGCGGTATCGAAAATAGCCCGCATCCGGGCTTCGCTTTCCTGAAGCGCCGCCTCGGCGCGCTTGCGGAGGCTGATGTCATGAACCGTCGCCATGACCAGGATTACGCCTTCTTCCGTCTTCAGCGGCGACAGAGAGACTTCAACCGGGAATTCCCGGCCGTCCCGGTGGCGTCCTGCCAATTCCATGCCTGAGGCCATGACGCGGGCACGAGGGTGATCGAAATAGCCGGTCCGTTGCCCTACATGCGAATGGCGATGCCGCTCCGGCAAGAGAATCTCAATTGCTTGCCCTTCGAGCTCTTCCTGGGAATACCCAAATAGCGTTTCCACTCTCGGATTGGTAAGAACAATCTTGCCTTGGGCATCGGTAATGAGCAGAGCGTCCGAGACGGATTTAAGCAGCCATTCCAGGTTCTGCTTTTCGAGGATTTCTAGGATGCGTGCCGGCATTATGAACGTCTGGTTAGGGAGGTAATGATTGTAAAGCCGAAGCGAAGCGCGCCATCAGGCATCCATACCCTTCGCTGCGGGCGTTGTTACGAAATAAAATTTACGCATTAACATTCGCGCGGTCCCCAATTACCTTAATCGACTAATCGGGAAATGAAAGGGAGTGTGGCGCGGGCAAAATTTTAAGCTAAAAAGTCATGAGGTCGCGACATTTCTCCGGGTGCAAAGCTTGCCTGACGGAGAAACAGCATGACAGTTTGTATTGTAAAGTATCTGCTGCAGAGACGGAGCGGATGGAATGCGGCATAGGCCGGCGCTCTGTCCGGAGCTTGGCGGACGAACGCCTATCATGTCAATAAGCGCAGGAAGTGGCAATGTCGCGACTTTCATTCCTGGCGTGAAATACCTCGCCGGGACACTGCCGCGGCATTTTTTAACCTAACGATTTCGTATGACTTTCGGATGAGCACCTATACCTTGGCAGCCCCAGTCCAGGCGGAACTGGAAATACGCAAGAGCCGGTTTATCGGTCTCGTTACTCCGGTGAAGGACCGGGAGAACGCGATGGAGGTGCTGCACCGATTGCGCGATGAAAACCACGGCGCCACACATGTATGCTGGGCATTGATGGCAGGCGGGCATTCCGGCATGTCTGACGACGGCGAACCGTCTGGTACCGCCGGGCGGCCCATGCTCGAAGTGTTGCGGCATCATGATCTCGAAGGCGTACTGGCCGCCGTGGTGCGTTATTACGGTGGGATCAAGCTTGGCGCGGGAGGTCTTGTGCGCGCCTATACCGATGCCGTCGCCGCTGCATTGACGCATGCAGAGCGGATCGAGCGGGTTGCTTACACAGAACTCATGCTGGAATGCGATTATGC
The DNA here is from genome assembly GCA_030715135.1 of Keguizhuia sedimenti. Taxonomy (GTDB): domain Bacteria; phylum Pseudomonadota; class Gammaproteobacteria; order Burkholderiales; family Burkholderiaceae_D; genus Keguizhuia; species Keguizhuia sedimenti. Next base: position 107,408 of record JAUYVH010000007.1, read on the forward strand.
GGACGAAGCGCGTGTCAGGCACTGGATTGAACGAAAGAATCATGTTCTTGCCGGCGGCAGCCATGGCGAGACCGTTCAGTTGCTGGTCAGCCTGCCGGCGGCGCTTGCCGAAGGCGCGCTGGAAGAATTGCGCAACCTTACGCAGGGAAGGGTGCGCTGCAAGGACTGATGAAAGCCGGAGGAATTTCCTTGTTCTGCAGTTTGCGGCTTGCGCTGGGACGCGACATGGTTTCGGTTCTTTATGAGATGTTGACTTTAATCAGCCGACGCAGACTTTCAAATGCTAACTTTATTGCATAGGCACCTGGCGCGGCAAGGAGGAACAATGCGGACGCGGCACTGGTTGGCGGCAGTCATGCTGGCGCTGCTGATGTCATGCGGCGGGTCGACATCTGTCGGCGTGAATGTCGATAGCGGCGGATTGCGCCTCATTCTCTGGACCGGCAATTTTTACGGTGAACGCATTCTGGATGCGGATAATCAGGGCTTTGCTTTCTTTATCGATACCGGCTGCCTGTACAACTACCAGACTGGACGGCAGAACACTTCGTTCTGCATCACTTCGGGCGGAAGTCTCATTCAATATCAGGGGTTTGTACTTCGCATTGCGAATATACGATTGACGAACGGTGTATGCGCTTCCGCCCTGGTTGACGAAACTACTGCGCGTTTTATCGACATCGCGCTGGACAGATGGGGCAGGGAAGTGGTCTTTATCACTTCGCTTCAACCCGCCCTGTGTATCGTGTAGCCAAGGTTGCTTCGGCCCCGGGTCAGCCCAGCGTATTCATGACTTTATAGCGCAACTTTGTATTGTCCGCCTTGATTACCTGGAAGCGCGCTCACTGGTACGCGATCACGGTTCCCTGGGATAGGTCGTATTTCAGGTCCTGGAAGTAGGCCGGCCGTGCCGTATCGTCCTTGAATTCGCGATAGACAATGGAAAGCGTATTTTGCGACACGCCGGAATACACCAGCTCACGCCTGAATCCGTCTTTACCAATGCGCTCGGCTGTTACGACCTTGTAAGGAAGGCCGGATGCGGATTGCTGGCTGGAGTAAGAGCATCCTCCCAATACCAATACACTTCAGGTGGCTGCGTGGCGTCCGCGGGAATGTAGATGCCGCCTTTGAGCTGTTCGCTGTCCGAGTTCTTCCTGGTTCGCAGATGATGATAAACAATTAGAAGCGGCTAACTCGACTCGTAAAAGGTGCCGCCGGCATCTTTGCCGCTCGTGGTCAGTACGCCTGCCGGCACGGTAACCAGTGAATCATAGTTGTCACTGTACCGGCCCCGGTGATTCAATTCGTGGTCAAGCTGAATGCCCGGAACGACATGGTGACGTACTGAAGAAAACATGCTTTTGCCCGGCTCAACCTCGAACTCGCTGCCCTTGGCAGGCGACTGGGTCATTTTCGAAGGGAAGGCCGCGATCGCGGTGTAATCCCGGTCCCGAAACGAGCCGTTTGCCGCGCAACCAGCCAAAACCGTGGCAAGCATGCCGAATGTAAAAATTCTTTTTTTCATGATGGCGTTCAGTACTAAAATCTACCCGCACGCAATATAACTTGATCAACAGAAAAGTTTTCAATTTACTAATTAATTTTCCGACTGCTGTGGTTTTTGCGAGCTATAGCCCCAATTACTCTTATTTCGAATTGCCGACGATGAGCACACGTGAACCGCGATTAGCCTATTTTTACCGCCTGAAAAAACTGATTCTCAAGGATATCCATATAAAGGGCGCTGATGCACCTGCAGCCGAAAGTAATGCCTGGTCGGAAGGATGGAGCCGCAATGTGACTTTGGCTGATTACCTTCGCGCTGTTGAAAAAATGATCGAAGCGTTGGCGGCCCTGCGCGACTTCGAACAGGAGCCGCTCACCGAATCTGAGAACGAGGACCTGAACGAGATCTGGCAGCTTGAGGAGGCTTTGCACTAGTCTTAACGGCGTGTGCCGGTCTGAGAGGGCTTCTTGTCATTTTGAAAATCCCGTCCGCATTGATTTGCAGCATAGCGCACGAGACGGCATTCGAGGCGCCGGTCTGCGAAACATTGATAAAGCAGACCATTTATGTCGGGCATTGGCACAAAGCTGAAAGCCGTGTTGCGAAGATATGCTTATTGGGTGCAAAATTGCACGCAGTCATCAGAGGATCAATAACGAAAATAGATCCCGGTAGAACGTGACGGCTTCGACGAAATGCAGAAAACAGTAAAAATACCGGCGCTTCGATAGCCGTTACGTCCAAATTTGGTAAAGACAGGGAAACAGGAACGCCGTTTCCTAAGGGGATAAAAAGTATGGAAGTGGCAAAGGTTGGCGTTGTCATGCAACGTACGCCGCTCAGCAATCGCTGGCAGCCGTTTCAATGGAGGCCTGTCGAGATTGTGCGCGATATTGCCCTGCCGGAAGGAGGCGTTCGCCGCCTTCGCGACGATCCGACTGATGCGAGATGGCTATTCTCCGGATTCGAAGTGCAGCTCTTTACTGCCGAAAGCGAAGGCTACTATCTCAACATCAGTTCTCCCGTTCCTTGCTGGTTCGTCATGTGGCGCATGGAAGAAATGGACGGCTCGGAAATGTGCGCCGTTCAGTCAGTGACCTTATCCTACAATGAAGCGGCCCGTCTGATGGACGGGGGAGAGCGGGTCGATACCATTCCCGCATCGAACGACATTGTTGCGCTTCTCGCATCATTCGTCGAAAAGCACTACCGCCCGGAGCCGAAAACAAAGCGCAGAAAGCCTTCTTTTGAAGGCGGCGAAGAAGTTTCAAAAATGGTGGTTCCGGAAGGAGGAAGCTGTGAGCGCTGATAGCTTTTTCGAAAAATGGTCACGCCGCAATGCAAAAATGGAGGAAGCGTCAAGCGTTCCTGCCGATGCGCCAACCGATGCAGAGAATTTGCCTGATGCCGGCGCACTCGGTTTAAATGAGTCGAAAGAAAGTCGCAGCAGCACTTCCGTGACCCTGGAAGATGTAGCCAACCTGACGCAGGATTCCGATTATTCGCCTTTTGTTGCGCGAGGCGTCGATGAAGATGTGAAACGATCCGCAATGAAAAAATTGTTCACCGATCCTCATTACAACGTGATGGACGGGTTGGACATCTACATAGACGACTATTCCAAGTTCGAGCCCATCACGCCGAAAATGCTCGCGCTGATGAATCATGCAAAGGCACTTCTGGACCCGCTTCCTCTCCTTGCACAACAGTGGAGCCAACTTGCCGGTATCGACGAGCATTCCGGCGCCGAAGCAGCACCAGTCAATGATGAAAAGGCTATGACATCAGCCGAGACCGTCGCTTGCAAAGCCTTCGAAGCAGATACGGACCACGCTTCGGCAGAAGTCAATGCGACCTCCGAAAAATTGCCTTGCATAGAACCTGAAGCCGGTTCGACGCCAGACCTAACCATTTCTCTTCAGCACCGCTCATGACTACACAATTCAAGGTTTGCAACTGCAACCAGACCATGCCGCTTGATGCTTCCGGCGGAGAAAAGCTGGGTGCTGCGTTAGGAACGGGAGCGCTTGAACTCGCAAGGCAGCTTTGCCGCCGTGAAGTCGGGACTTATCTGAATGCACTGCAAAGCAATGACAATCTGGTTGTCGGCTGTACACAGGAGCAGGGACTGTTTTCCGAGCTGGCGCAGCAAAAGAACTCCGTCGGTACAGTACGCTTCGTCAATCTGCGCGAAACCGGTGGATGGAGCAAAGAGGCAAAGCAATCCCTGCCAAAGATGGCTGCCTTGCTTGCAGCCGCTGCGCTGCCTGCTCCGGAGCCTGTTCCGACCGTCGAATACGATTCGGCCGGACATGTGCTGCTCATCGGACCATCGGAACGTGTGCTGCCATGGGCGCAGCGTCTGAATAATCAACTGGAAGTCAGTGTGCTGCTGACATCGAGCAGTCCCGGCAATGTCCTTCTCAACCGCTCCTTTCCCACTTTTTCAGGAAGCGATATTCAGGTCAGCGGCTGGTTGGGCGCATTCAAGATAAATTGGCAGCAGTCCAATCCTATCGATCTGGAAACCTGTATTCGATGCAATGCCTGTATCGATGTGTGCCCTGAAAATGCAATCGATTTCAACTACCAGATCGACATGGAAAAATGCCGTTCCCACCGCGACTGCATGAAGGCGTGCGGTGCAATCGGCGCAATTGATTTTGACCGTTCTGAAACAGTGAGAAGCGGAGAGTTCGACCTTGTGTTCGACCTGTCGGACCGGCCATTGATCAGCCTGCATCAGCCTCCCCAAGGATATTTCTGGGCAGGTGACTCTGAAATCAGGCAGACCGAACAAGCCATGCGGCTGGTCGACATGGTCGGTCAATTCAGCAAACCCAAATTCTTCGTCTACAAGGACAAACTCTGCGCGCATAGCCGCAACCAGAAAATCGGTTGCAATGCCTGCGTGGAGGTTTGTTCCGCTGCTGCAATCAGCCACAACGGAGACCAGATCAAGGTCAATCCCAACTTGTGCGTAGGATGCGGCACCTGCACGACAGTATGTCCTTCCGGCGCACTCAGCTATGCCTACCCCAGAGCGACGGACCTGGGAATGAAGCTGAAAACGATGCTGCAGACCTACCTGGATGCCGGCGGGCAGCAGCCGGCCTTGCTCATCCACAGCCAGGCGAAGGGCAGGGAGTTGACCGAGCAATTGGGGCAATTATTCAGGGCTACGGGCAAACTGCAAGGCATGCCGGCAAGAGTCATTCCGGTTGAATTGCATCACACGGCGTCAACTGGCATTGATTTGTGGTTGAGTGCCGTAGCGTACGGCGCTGCCAATGTTCTTGTCCTGATGACCGACGAGGAAGCAACGCAATATATTTCTGCAGTGCGCCAGCAAATGGAGGTGGCGCAGGTGATACTTTCCGGCCTGGGTTATCAGGGCACGCACCTGCATCTCATTAATGCAGGCACGCCCGAGCAACTCGATAAGGCGCTTATGGCGCTCGTCCCGGCACAGACTCCATCCAGATCTGCGGTATTCAATGTCGTGGCAGAGAAGCGAAGCTCGCTTGATTTCGCACTCGACCATTTGCTGAAATTTGCTCCGGAGCGGAAAGAAGAAATCGCTCTGCCTGCGGGGGCACTGTTTGGCACGGTGACGGTCAACAAGGATAAATGCACCCTTTGCATGTCCTGTGCCGGGGCTTGCCCGTCATCTGCCCTTATGGACAACCCCGACAGCCCTCAACTGCGTTTCGTGGAAAAGAACTGTGTGCAATGCGGGCTTTGCGAAAAGACTTGTCCCGAGAACGCCATTACGTTGACGCCCAGGCTGCTAATGACCGAGGCGGCTAGAAAGCCGGTCATCCTGAACGAAGCGCAGCCATATCACTGCATTCGCTGCAGCAAGCCGTTTGGAACCATGCAGATGATCGAGAACATGGTGTCGAAACTGTCCCTGCACGGCGCATTTTCCGGCAATATCGACCGGCTGAAAATGTGCTCGGATTGCCGCGTGATCGACATGATGGAGAATAAGAAGGAAGTTTCTATCATGGACGTGACCGGGTCGCATTAAGCTTGAATTTATCTGCGAATGAATTGAAAAAATTATGACAAACCCACAGGCCGTCAAATTCGAAACACCCGATCGGGGCGAAGAGTCCGCACGCGCCAACCTGTATGGCTTGCTGGCCTCACTATTCTATTTGCCTCCATCCCAGACTTTGCTTGATGCGATTGCCGCTGCGGTCCCTGGCGGCGATGGGGAAGGAGTGCTGGAGCTGGCCTGGAAGGAACTGGCTGCCACATGCAAGCAAGCGCGTGTACAACAGGTTAAAGACGAATACGAAAGCCTGTTCATAAGCGTCGGCAAGCCGGAGGTGATTTTATATGGTTCTTATTACATATCCGGCTTCATGATGGAAAAGCCGCTCGTTGAGCTGCGCTCCGAACTGGCAAGACTTGGTCTTGAACGTGCCGAGACAGTCGTGGAACCCGAAGACCATATTGCTTCACTCTGCGAGGTCATGCGCTATTTCATTACCTCCGAAGATATTACGCTTGCCAGCGTGACGGCGCAGAAAAGCTTTTTTGCCGCTCATTTGCAGCCATGGGTGCCGGAAATGTGCCAGGCACTGGAATCGCATCCGGAAGCAAGGTTTTATGCGGTACTTGCGAAATTTGCAAGAGTTTTCTTTGAAGTTGAGTCTCAGGCGTTTGACATGGCTTGAAGCCTAGCTGTTTAGTCAAGTACTAATAAAAAAACTGGAAATTCCATTGTGGAAAGTCTATGCTAAAAAAATAAGAATAAAAATTCATGATTAAGATAATCAAAAATTGATTCCAGCGCGATCACAAGGCTGCGCAAAGGGAGATTGGAATGGAAAAGAAAACAAATGCAACCCGGCGTAGTTTCTTTGCCGGAGTCGGTCTGACTGCTGCTGCGGGCCTTGTGGCAAAACTGGCTCCTAAAACGGACGCTCCAGTCGCATCAGGCATTCCTGAAGAGTCCCCGGGCGATAAGTATCGCCTGACGGAACATATCAAAAAGTATTACCGCACAACTTCAATCTAACTGCTTAGGGGGCACCCATGCTGTTGACTCGCAAAGGCCAGTCAGGCCAGCGCTCGCCAAATCGTTTTTCATCCGGCCTCGTAGAGATCTTGTCGCGAGCCTTGCCGACAATGGATAGACGGACCTTCCTGCAACGCTCCGGTATAGGAGTCGGCGTCGGCCTGGCCGCATCGCAGCTCAATCTCATACGCAAAGCGTCTGCCGCGCCCGGCAGCGGTGGCGAAGGAAACTCCAAGATCGAAGTCAAGCGCACAGTCTGCACGCATTGCTCCGTCGGATGCGCGACCGATGCCATTGTCGAGAACGGCGTGTGGGTGCGCCAGGAGGCCGTGTTTGATTCGCCTATCAATCTGGGCGCACATTGCGCCAAGGGAGCTGCCTTGCGCGAGCACGGCCACGGCGAATACCGTTTGAAATATCCGATGAAGCTGGTCGACGGAAAATATCAGCGTATCAGCTGGGACCAGGCGCTCGATGAGATATCCAAGAAGCTGCTGGAACTGAGAAAGAAGGATGGCCCGGACTCGGTTTTCTGGGTGGGATCGTCCAAGCATAATAACGAGCAGGCAGCGCTCATGCGCAAGTTCGTGTCGTTCTTCGGCACCAACAATACCGACCACCAGGCGCGTATCTGCCACTCCACCACGGTCGCCGGCGTTGCCAATACGTGGGGCTATGGCGCGATGACCAACAGCTTCAACGATATGCAGAACACCAAGGCGGCCCTGTATATCGGTTCCAATGCCGCAGAAGCGCATCCGGTTTCCATGCTGCATATGCTGCACGCGAAAGAAAACGGCGCAAAGATGATCGTCTGCGATCCGCGCTATACCCGCACTGCAGCCAAGGCTGACCAGTACATCCGTTTCCGCTCCGGCAGCGACGTGGCCCTGCTGTTCGGCATTGCATACCATATCTTCAACAACGGATGGGAAGACAAGAAATACATCCATGACCGGGTCTACGGAATGGACAAGGTCAAAGAAGAAGTCATGAAATGGACTCCGGACCGCGTTGAAGAAGTGTCCGGTGTGCCCGAAGCCGAGGTGTACAAGGCTGCGGAAACCATGGCAAAGAACAAACCTTCCACGATCGTCTGGTGCATGGGACAAACCCAGCATTCTATTGGCAATGCCATGGTGCGCGCATCCTGCATATTGCAGCTGGCCCTGGGTAACGTCGGCGTTTCCGGCGGCGGCACTAACATCTTCCGCGGCCACGACAACGTCCAGGGTGCAACCGATGTAGGACCGAATCCTGATTCTCTGCCTGGCTACTACGGTTTGGCCACCGGCGCGTGGAAACACTGGGCAGCGGTGTGGGGCGTCGATTACGAATGGATCAAAAAGCAGTTCGCTTCTCAGGCCATGATGGAGAAATCCGGCACGACCGTGTCCCGCTGGATCGATGCCGTGCTGGAGAAGAACGAACTGATCGATCAGGACAGCAACGTAAAAGGCGTCGTGTTCTGGGGCCATGCACCGAACTCTCAGACCCGCGGCCTTGAAATGAAAAAGGCGATGGACAAGCTGGATCTGCTGGTCGTCATCGATCCTTATCCATCCGCAACCGCGGCGATGGCAGCCATGAAGGTGGACGGACAAGAGCTCAACGCCAACCGTGCGGTTTATCTCCTTCCTGCTGCAACGCAATTCGAGACTTCGGGTTCAGTCACAGCATCGAACCGGTCGATCCAATGGCGTGAAAAAGTCATCGAGCCGCTGTTCGAGTCCCGTACCGATCACATGATCATGTACCAGCTGGCTGAAAAGCTCGGTTTCGGCAAGGAGCTGGTCGCCAAAATTAAGCTCGTCAAGGGCAAGGGCGGCATGATGGAACCGGAGCCGGAATCCATGCTGCACGAAATCAACCGTGGCACGTGGACCATTGGCTATACCGGCCAGTCCCCGGAGCGCCTGAAAGCGCACATGCGCAATATGCATCTCTTTGACGTCAAGACGCTCAAATGCAAAGGCGGCAAGGATCCGGTCACCGGCTATGACATGACGGGAGAATATTTCGGTCTTCCATGGCCGTGCTACGGAACGGCCGAAATGAAGCATCCGGGCACTCCGAACCTGTACGATACCTCCAAGCATGTGATGGACGGCGGCGGTAATTTCCGCGCCAACTTCGGCGTCGAAAAAGACGGCGTGAGCCTGCTTGCGGAGGATGGATCACATTCCCTGGGTGCGGACATCACGACCGGCTATCCTGAGTTCGACCACATCCTTCTCAAGAAACTTGGCTGGTGGGATGAGCTGACCGAGGCAGAAAAGAAAGCCGCGGAAGGCAAGAACTGGAAAACCGACCTTTCGGGCGGCATCCAGCGCGTGGTTATGAAGGTGCACGGCTGCCATCCATTCGGCAATGCCAAGGCCAGGGCGGTAGTCTGGAACTTCCCGGACCCTGTTCCGCTTCACCGTGAGCCATTGTATGGAACCCGTCCCGACCTGGTCGCAAAATACCCGACGCATGACGACAAGAAAGCGTTCTGGCGCCTGCCTACCTTGTACAAGTCGGTGCAGCAGAAGAATGTCGAAGTCAAAATGTATGAGAAATTCCCGATCATTCTGACTTCGGGCCGCCTGGTCGAGTACGAAGGCGGCGGCGAAGAGACGCGCTCCAATCCGTGGCTGGCAGAACTGCAGCAGGAAAACTTCGTCGAGATCAATCCCAAGGCTGCTGCCGATCGCGGTATTCGCAACGGCGAATTCGTGATCGTCTCCACGCCTACCGGCGCACGCATCAAGGTCAAAGCACTGGTCACGCCGCGTGTAGGCCCGGATACGGCATTCATTCCATTCCACTTCTCCGGATGGTGGCAAGGCAAGGACATGCTGGAGTACTACCCGAAAGGTGCCGCGCCGGTGGTGCGGGGCGAAGCCGTCAATACGGCCACCACCTATGGCTATGATTCGGTCACGATGATGCAGGAAACAAAAACCACAATCTGCAACATCGAGCGGTTCACGGCTTGATATAACGCTCAGCTAGGGAGATAACAAAATGGCTCGAATGAAATTTATCTGCGATGCAGAGCGCTGTATCGAATGCAATGGCTGCGTCACCGCCTGCAAAAACGAACACGAAGTGCCCTGGGGGGTAAATCGCCGCCGCGTGGTTACCATCAACGACGGTGTGTTCGGACAGGAGAAATCCATTTCTGTCGCTTGCATGCATTGCTCAGACGCGCCATGCATGGCGGTTTGCCCGGTTGACTGCTTTTACAAGACGGACGAAGGCGTTGTCCTTCACGACAAGGATGTCTGCATCGGCTGCGGCTACTGTTCTTACGCATGTCCTTTCGGTGCGCCGCAGTTCCCGTCCAACGGCACCTTTGGTCTGCGCGGCAAGATGGATAAATGCACGTTCTGCGCAGGCGGCCCTGAAGAAAACGGATCCAAGGCAGAGTTTGAAAAATATGGTCGCAACCGTCTGGCGGAAGGGAAGTTGCCGTCTTGTGTCGAGATGTGCTCGACCAAAGCGCTGCTGGGCGGCGACGGCGATATGGTGGCCGAAATATTCCGCACGCGAGTGACCCGCCGGGGCAGGGACGGCGAAGCATGGGGATGGGGCACTGCCTATGGCAAGGCTCCGGAAGGCAGCAATCCAGCGCCTAAAAAGGAGAAGAAATCATGAGACAGCTTTTCCTCGTATCCCTATCGGCATTCCTTCTGTCCGCATGCAGCGAGCCTGATCAGTCCCTGACGCAGGATCGGCATATGCCCGATCAGCATCCTTCCGCCGGAGCGGAAGGACCTTATATCGCCGCAGGCTGGACGCCCGGAGACAAGCAATCCTGGACGAATCAGCTACGTACGCGTGGCCAATACCAGAATGAGTATGTCAAGGCCAACTGATTATCTGGCGGGAGTGATCATGAAGAAAGTCTTTTACGGAGTTGCGTGCTTGTTGTCCGCGTTTTCCATAAGCGCGAACGCGGCAGAGACGCAGAACGGCGCTCCTGCCGCATCCCCTCCGGCCGGGCAACAAGCTCAGACCTTGCCGAAAGTTGAATCGGTCGACATCATGAAAGAGAACCAGGCTGAGCGAAACAAATCTCAGCCCGGCAACCTCGCGCCCACATGGCGCGCAGTGAAGGATGGGCAGAACCACTATTCCAGCCTGCCGGGCATCGAAAAAGGCGTGTTAGTTCAAGCCAAAGCTCAATTTCCCGGGCAAGAGCGGGCGACGACCGCCGGCGAAGCCTGGCGCCAATATCGTAACGGGCCTCTGACGAATATCGGAGGCTGGGCATTAGTCCTGGTCCTGGGAATCATTGCGGTTATTTACAAGGTATTCGGCCCGGTCAAGCTGAAGGGCCCCAAGACCGGGAAAACGATCCAGCGCTTCACTCCGATAGAACGCATGACGCACTGGGCCGTGGCGGTCAGCTTCATTGTGCTGGCCGCGACCGGAATCGTCATGCTGTTTGGCCGATATGTGCTCATGCCGATTTTCGGCCATACCTTGTTTGGCTGGCTGGCTTATGCGGGAAAAAACATTCATAACTTCGTCGGTCCGCTTTTCACCGTCTCTGTGCTTGTGATGTTTGTTCTGTATGTGAAGGACAATTTGCCCCATGCGAGCGATATAAAGTGGCTGGCACGGGCGGGAGGCGTCTTCGGAAAAGGACATGTCAGTTCCGGGCGCTTCAACGCAGGTGAAAAACTATGGTTCTGGGGCGGCGTGATTGTTCTCGGTTTAATCGTCAGCGCATCCGGTTTCGTTCTGGATATGCTGGTGCCCGGTTTCCAGTATACGCGTGCGAATATGCAGATTGCGAATGTCATTCACCTGATTGCAGCGCTGCTGGTAGTTGCCATCTCGCTGGGCCACATTTATCTGGGAACGATAGGAATGGAAGGTTCCTATGACGCAATGCGTACCGGCTATGTGGACGACGCCTGGGCGCAGGAGCATCACGATCTCTGGTACCAGGATGTCAAAAGCGGCAAGATTGCGCGCGTGCGTGCGCCGGAAGATTCCCCGGTGGTTAGCGCGCCGGTCAAGGCAGTGTAGTGAACACAGGAGACACAGGGATGAATATATTAAAGTTTACGTCGGCAGCTTTTGCATTGTCGCTGACCTGCGGGCTGAGCTTTGCCAAGTTGCCCGCGCCTACTCCGGAGGCGCAGGCCACCGCTGCGGCAGCCAAGGAGAAGGCCGCATCGGGCGACAAGGTGTCGGCCTATAAACTCTGCCTGGCACAGAACAAGACTGCCAGTCATTATTTCAAGACCAAAAACGCAAGCGGCAAACCGTCCGTAGAAACACCTCCCTGCACCGATCCCGGCCCTCTGGTAGCTGCCCAGGCTGCCGCGAACGTCGGCGTTGCCGACTCCAAGCCGGTTCCGGCTGCCGGTAAACCCGCCACGCCTCCAGCGAAAAAATAGTTGATTATGCACAAGCGCTCCGGGAAAGATTCCGGGTCGCTTGCGTTCTTGCGAAGCCAGATTGCTTTTTTGTGCCTGGCACCGGCATGCATGTGATCAAGGCTTCTGATCGAAGCACTTTTCTCTCCGCACGTACTCCTGCTTTTCATTAGCATTCTTTCCATGCACTTGCATCATCAAGTTAATGTAATGCTTGATGATTTACTCCTAAGTCTTTGGATATTATCAGTATATTTTTTATGCGAAGAGTGTGGCGTAGCCGCGGCGCCACGACGCAAGAAAAGTGCGCAGAGTATTTTTAATGATGGGCCAGTGGACGGATTTTGCACTTCCGCCAAGACTGCCTAACTAAGCAGCAAATTGTTTTGGTCCCAGCCGGATCAACACTTTAGCGTGGTCGAAGCTTAGTTAATCACAATCTTATCCACAGATTTTGTGAACACAATGTTACGAGACCGGCGGCTGTGCCGAATAGCAAAGCACCATTACGTATGGCACAGAGAAAGGCGCAGAACTTAACCGATATTCGAGCAAAGTCAAGTTTTCTCCAAGAGTTGCTGCAGACGGAAGCCGGCATCCGAAAACGGGCGTTCTGGGCGACCACCACTTCGTGCTATTCCTTTATGTCTGCATCTCCAGGCTATTGCCATCCACGTGACACCATTCCGGCTTTTCCGTTTTGCCGGTTTCGGCAACTTCCTTTCCCGGCACGGCAAACGACTGGGACGTGGCAAGCGGCCACCAGTGCTCGAACACCGGATGTCGATAGATATTCGCCAGCAGGTCTCCGTCTTCGATATAAGGCAGCAAGCGAGACAGAGGTTGTACCTCAAAGGCCGATATCCGGCGCATGATGTGATATGGACGCAGCTCCGATGGATGATGCAGCCCCGATGCCTGCAGCAACTCCTTCAACGCATGCAGGGTATTGCGATGGAAGTTATAGACGCGCTCGGCCTTGTCCGGCACCACCAGGGCTTTCTGGCGGTTCTTGTCCTGCGTCGCAACGCCGGTCGGGCAGCGGCCGGTATTGCAGGCTTGGGCCTGGATGCAGCCTACTGCAAACATGAATCCGCGTGCCGAATTCACCCAGTCCGCACCGATTGCCAGGGTACGGGCAATGTCGAAGGCCGTGATCAGCTTGCCGCTTGCACCGAGCTTGATCTGGTCACGCAGATTCAAGCCTTTGAGCGTGTTGTGCACCAGAAGCAGGCCTTCCTGCAAGGGCATTCCCACATGGTCCACGAATTCCAGCGGCGCGGCTCCGGTACCGCCTTCCGCACCGTCGATCACGATAAAGTCCGGCAGGATGCCGGTTTCCATCATGGCTTTGGCAATGGCTAAAAATTCCCATGGCGCTCCGATGCAGAGCTTGAACTCTGTGGGCTTGCCGCCGGAAAGATTGCGCAGCTTATCGACAAATGCGAGCAGGCCCACAGGGGTACAGAATTCCGAATGTGCTGCAGGCGAAACGCAGTCCCGGCCCATCGGAATTCCGCGGGTTGCGGCGATTTCCGGAGTGATCTTTGCCGCAGGCAGAACGCCTCCATGGCCCGGCTTGGCCCCCTGGGATAGCTTGATCTCTATCATTTTGACTTGCGGGTCAGTCGCCTGCCTTGTAAACAACTCGGGACTGAACGAACCATCCGCGTTGCGGCAACCAAAATACCCGGAGCCGATTTCCCATATCAGATCGCCCCCGAATTCCTTGTGATATGCGGACAATGAACCCTCGCCGGTGTCATGCGCAAATCCGCCCATTTTCGCGCCGCTGTTCAAAGCGCGAATGGCGTTTGCCGACAGCGCGCCAAAGCTCATGGCGGAGATGTTGAATACCGACAAGGAATAGGGTTGCGGTCTTTTCGCACCGATCAATATGCGAAAGTTCTGGTCGGCGATCGTGCTGGGGGCCAGGGAGTGATTGATCCATTCGTGTCCGGCATCATTGACACGCAGCTCGGTGCCGAATGCGCGGGAGTCCATTGCGTTTTTCGCACGTTGATAGACGATGCTGCGTTGTGCTCTAGAGAATGGAATCTCTTCCGTTTCGCTTTCCACAATATATTGGCGCAGCTCTGGACGAATCGCTTCGAACATGAACCGGAAGTGTCCAAGGATGGGATAGTTCCGCAGCACGCTGTGATGCGTTTGAACCAGATCGTGAATCCCGATCAGAAGCAAGCCGCCAAATCCTGTTGCCCACAAGGGACTGAACTGTCCGTAAATCCCAAGAAAGGAGAAAACGCCTAGGCCGGCGATGGCCAGATAAAGTCCTGCATGACGCGGTGTAAACATTACGGCGACTTCCTTAATAGAGGAATCGGCTCCTGGACTGATTAACGGAGCACTTTTCAGATGGTCAGAACCGCTTCTTATAAACGTCTGGATGGAGAACGATACGACAATTGCCCGTTCAAGTGCAAACCATGCAGTTTTTTCCATTCTTCTTTGCCGTCCTGGTGCCGAAGTCTGCGCGCTCAATCAATCCTTCGGCTGTATCACAGGGCTGAAGCCGGGCAATGCCAACACTGAACGTAAGTTCCAGGGATGTTTGTCCAGTTTGAAGCCTTGCCAGGCTCATCGCTTTCTGCAGCCGTGCAACAGTAAGTGCAGCGTGCTCAATTCTTGTATCGGGCAGTACGATCAGGAATTCTTCACCGCCGGTTCGCGCAAAAATATCGGAGGTCCGAATGTTTGCGGAGATGATTTTTGTGAAATGAACAAGGGCGGCGTCTCCGGCTGCGTGGCCGTATTCGTCATTGATACGCTTGAAATCGTCGATATCGAGCGCTGCAAGCGACAAGGGCGCGTTACTGCGTCTGCACCGGGAAAGCTCGCGCGTGAATGCGCTGTCGCAACCTCGCCGATTGAGGATTCCTGTGAGCTGGTCTTCATGTGCGAGCCGGCTCATTTGCGCGAGCTTTTCTTCCAGCTCGATGATCCGGGAATGCGCAAGGCGCAAGCTGAGATCCCTGATCGTTGCGTCACATTCCGTTTTTGCGGCTTGCTCTGCCGACTTGGCAAAAAGTCTAGCCTTGTCACACACAATATCAGCCTGAATGATTGCGCGCATTTCCTTCTCCCCGAATGTCTGCTGTTTTTTTTATTTTTCTGATTAGTGCCAGCTCATTATCTGCATCAGATAAAGCGCTTCAAGCCCGAAATACAAGGACATTCTTATCTGTATTCCCGGCCTTTATCGCTTTATTTCTTTAACGGCAGATCCGTGCATTTCTTCAATCGAAAAGCGAAGGAGCAAGCGCGTGCGCCAGGACTTTATTTTTCAGGCCGATTGGCTGTAGTCATGCATTCAGGTACAAGGTAAAAATTATTTATTCGACCGGTACAGCCCTATAGCGGCTGACTTCGATGGGCGAGACCAGAGGCGCCTGATTTCCCCAGGAATTGCGCATGTAGGAAACGACGGCAGAAACTTCTTCATCACTGAGAAACGGTCCAAAAGGCGGCATTCCGTAGGGGCGAGGATTCCCTTTGGTGCTGGGCGGATAGCCTCCATTAAGCACCATCCGGATCGGATTGACCGCTGAAGTCATGGTCAGGGAACGATTATTTGCGAGCGGCGGATAAGCGGGGGGGATGCCTTCACCGTTTGCACGATGGCATTCCACGCAATGCTTTTCATAAATTGCCGCACCCAGGTTCATGACACGCTCCATGTTTTCCTTGTCGGACTGTTCCAGCGCTACTTTCGGCTGGTCTGCCTGGGGTAGCGACTTCAGATAGAAGGCCATGGCCGCGACATCCTGAGTGGATAAATGCTGGAGGCTGCCGCGCACAACCTCTGCCATGGGGCCGAACACGGTGCCCTTGGCGGATATGCCATGCTGGAGCAGGTCGGCAATGTCCTTTTCCGTCCAGTTTCCAAGTCCTGAATCGCGGCCGGAAGTCAATGGAGATGCATACCAGTCCAGCATGGGGATCATACCGCCGCCGAGCTCATGCGAGCCGGCTTCGCCTCCCAGCGCATTCCTGGTGCTATGGCAGGCACTGCAATGACCCAGGCCTTGCACCAGGTAGGCGCCACGGTTCCATTCCACGCTCTTGGCATTGTCCGGCTTGAAGACGCCGGGCGTGAAATACAGTGTGCGCCATCCGGCCAGCAGGATGCGCTGATTATACGGAAAGCGCAGTTCATGCTCCTTGTTTGGCTGGCTGACCGGCTGCAGGGATTTGAAGTATGCATACATCGCATCCGAGTCGGCGCGCGTGACATTCGTATAGTTCGTGTACGGGAACGCCGGGTAAAGGAAACTGCCGTCCCTGGATTTGCCGTTATGGAGGGCGCGCCAGAAATCGTCCGCGGTCCAGCTTCCGATGCCGGTTTTTTCATCCGGCGTGATATTTGGCGCATAGACGTTGCCGAACGGCGTCGCAATCGCACGGCCGCCGGCAAACTGCTGGCCTCCACGCGCGGTGTGGCAGCCCATGCAGTTGCCGGCCAGCGCAAGGTAGCGGCCGCGGACAAGCTGTTCTTCCTTGTTTGCTGCGGGCGCGGCGGGAATATCGCTTCCCGGGTCATGGAAGACCTGGATGCCGATTACGCCGGCCGGAATGATGATGAGGACGGCAAGGATGAGGAACAGAAATCGTTTCATAAAATGCTCTTGTTATTTCGCGACGGTACCGCATTCAAGCGGCAGCTTGATGTTGCCGCCGGATTCGGGCGCCGCATCCCTGGGCACAGGTTGTGAGGCCAGCCATGCCGAAACGGCGCTGATTTCCTCGACGGTAATCCGGTTGGCGATCTGCGCCATGCAATCGGGCGCGGCGGCGCGGCGCGTGCCGTTTTTCCAGTTGCCGAACTGCGCGTTGAGATAATCACGCGGCAGCCCGATCAGTCCCGGAATATTGGGAGCAATGCCCATCAGGTTCTTGCCGTGACAGGAAACGCAGGCGGGTATGTTCTTGTTCTGGTCGCCGGACAATGCCAAAACCTTGCCGCGTTCCAGCGTGGAAGGCGGGACATTGGGCGTCTGTGGAGCGGGATAGGGCGCATGGAGCTGCGAAAAATAGACGGCCATCTCCTTCAGGTAGTCGTCCGACAGATGATCCACCATGTAGGTCATCATCGGCCAGCTGCGCCGTCCTTCGCGGAAGTGAATAAGCTGGTTATAGAGATACCCGGCGGGTTTTCCGGCAATGCGCGGATAGTAGCCTTCACTTGTATTCTTACCTTCGAGGCTATGGCAGGCCGTGCAGGCCATGACACGCTGTTCGATCGTATCCTTTACCGTCGTTTGTGCTTGGGTAGTGACGCATGCAAGGGCAGCTGTGATTGCCGAAAAACCAAGAGCTGCCCTCTTCAGCCTTATGTTCATCAAGGAATACAGTTCTTCAAAAAGGCACTTGCCGCGATAGTGCATATCACAATGTTTCATAAACCATGCATCCAGTAAGTGTTCATTATTTCCATACAGGCGGAATTATGAACTGCAATCAAGTTCTTAAACAGTTGCAGATATCATTAAAAAAACCATATCAGTTTTTGCTGTTACGCTGATTTCGCGCACGGGAGACTCTTGATTGATTGCATTTTTTTTAATTAAGTTCCGTATTTCGGCGTGGACGAGAATAAGGATTCCTATCTGATATGCAATTTCCGTGGCCTTCTGGATCTGTTTTTCATCCTCCGAAGAAGGGACAATTGTTTCATGCATCCGGATCTGGGAACGGGCAAACCGGTAAATCCATGGCAAGAGACTTTATGAAAGAGCGGACATTTTGTTTTCGGGAAGATTCCGTTTTCCTGGAGTCGCTTGCCGTGCATGAAGCCAGATCAATAAGCAATGCCTGGCAGCTATATTAGAGGTACTTAAAGTCAATGAAACGATATGAAGCGCTGGCTGAAGAGATCGCAGACTCGATTCGCACCGGCGTCATGAAAACCGGCGACAGGCTGCCGTCCGTCCGGCAAGCCAGCACGAGCCGTAATGTCAGTCCTTCGACAGTCTTTGAAGCCTATTACCTGCTGGAAGCAAGGGGCCTGATCCGGGCTCGCGAACGATCAGGCTATTATGTGACCGCCGGTTCACAGAAGCTGCCACCCGAACCGGAAATCAACCTTCATGCCGATACCAGGACCAAGGCGGTCGATGTCAGCGAACTGGTGTTCGAGGTGCTGGAATCGATCAAATCCCGGGATGTCACTCCTTTCGGATCGGCGTTTCCGGACCCGACGCTTTTTCCTTTGCAGCGCCTGGCGAAGTCGATGGCATCGTCCGTCCGGAAAATGGATCCGTGGAGCACGCTGGAGGATCTCGCGTTCGGCAATGCGAACCTGCGGCGGCAAATCGCACTACGTTACCTGTCCGACGGCCTGCAGATCCAACCGGACGAGATCGTTATCACCAATGGTGCAATGGAAGCGCTTAACCTGTGTCTGGCAGCCGTGGCTCGACCGGGCGATAGCGTCATTATCGAGTCGCCGGCATTTTATGGCGCCTTGCAGGCTCTTGAAAGAGCAGGGCTTCGTGCAATTGAAGTGCCGACTCATCCAAGGCAGGGAATCGACCTGGCGGTCCTTGCCCAAGTGCTCGAGCGCAGCCGTCCTAAAGCATGCTGGCTGATGACCAATTTTCAGAATCCGCTGGGAAGCCTGATGCCGGACGAACGAAAACAGGAACTGGTTGAAATGCTGACGCGCTTCGAAGTTCCTTTAATCGAAGATGATGTATACGGCGAATTATATTTTGGGAACAAGCGCCCGGTATCGGCCAAGGCATTCGATACGATGGGCCTGGTCATGCACTGCTCATCGTTTTCAAAATGCCTGGCTCCAGGGTACAGGATAGGTTGGGCCGCCGCAGGGCGCTACACGCAGTCCGTCGCAAGATGCAAGATGACTACTACTCTGGCGGCATCGGCGCCGACCCAGGCAGCGTTGGCGGATTATCTTTCCAAGGGAGGATATGACAAGCATTTGCGCCAGTTGCGCAACACATTCGCGGACTACCAATCCGCCTACATGCAGGCCGTCGTCAAATACTTCCCCGCAGGCACGCGCTCGACCAGGCCTGACGGAGGTTATTTCTTGTGGATAGAGCTGCCCGATGCAATTGATACGCTCGAACTGCACCGGCAGGCGATCGCATTGGGAATCAGCATTGCGCCGGGCCCGATGTTTTCCGCGCAGCGCGGCTTCAGGAATTGCATGCGGCTGAACTACGGCCATCCATGGAATGGAAGGACGGAAGAGGCGTTGAAGGTACTGGGAAAACTTATCCAGGCGAAGCAGCGGACTGTTTAGGCCTGTTGCGAAACTTAAGCTAAGGCGTCAAACCGTTAAATGTAGCCATTTATTCAAACCAGTACATGCAAGGCGGTTTTGACGGCCGCAATCAGGATGCCGACAAACGCTACGGCAGCGACAATGCCTACCAGGATGATGTGAGCAGGATCCGCTTTGGCATCTGCTTCCAGCCCGGCCCGCTTGCGCACGCCGAAGAATCCCCATAAAACCGTTCTGGTCAACTGAAGTAATTTCATCTTTTTCTCACGCAGGTAAGGAGACTGTCTTCCGGAAATGCTTACTTTGACGGATATTCAGTACATCGTACAGGCTCAGCTCGTGCTGAAAAAGCATATCAGTTGCAGCGGTGGATATCTGCGATTGGAAAAGATGAGTTGCATTAACCAAATAGTAAGACGTTGCCCAGGATTGAAAACGGATGCTTCAGCAGGATATGAGTGTACCGGCTTCATCGATTGTCATTAGCGGGGAAAAATTGATAAATTCGTAGCTGGAAAACAGTCTTATGTTTTTATTTGCGTCGCTCAAGCCAATGTGAATATTTTTTCTTCTTGATCATTCCTATGCATGAGTTTAAGTATTTTGCAAAATAGCTGTCTTTCTTGGACTGGTTAACCAGCCACATTTTGGCGGCTCGCAGCCGATTGCTTGTCCTGATTTGCAGGATGTTCTTCGTGTCCGAAAGCATTTGCATGTAGGAGCGATAAATCAAGACCCGCTCGAAAGGGTGATCGGCGCCAAGCAATGCATATTTGTATTCTTCTCCGCCCCATTCGAGATTGAATTCTTTTGCTTCGCGGCGGATGGATTCGCATACTGCAAGATAACAGCTCAATGTGCCAAGGCGAAATTGATTGTACTGTGGATCATGCGCATTGACATGTGAAGTCACCGTTTTTCCCGTCTGGTAGCAGATGGCGCCCGCACAAACCCGTCCGTCTATTCTGATCAAGCTGATGAAACCGCAACGTTTTGCAAGCCTGATGATGCGTGCAATATCTTCCTGGCTGAGATGAACAATCTTGTGTTTTTCCGCCATTCTCATCCTGTTGAATTCAATGACGGAAAGCAGATCTTCTTCCAGAATATTGCCTGCCTCCTGAACCTCATGGACAAAAGAAGGGAAGGCACGTCTTAACCGGCTAAGGTGATGCTTGATGTTTTTACGGGTCGCTTTACCAAGCATTGCTGTATATGCTTGCTCTGTTGGAGGGAGCGCAATAATAATGTATACAGTGCCGGGAAAGCGTTGCACGGCATAGCCGAGGTTTTCTACATCAGAAGATATTTCATTGAATACGATTTTTTTGACCGATCCGTACGTACTGAAAATATAGCCGGCAAACTTTGCAATCTCATCTTTGCCGATTCTGAACACTTCGTTTATGACAGCAATTTCATGCTGGTCATGCTTGAAGAGCAGCGCGGCAATTACCTGATTATCTTTGACTGCGATATAGGAATCGGCATTGCGCAGGCTTTCATGCACTTCCAGATGCGGTATGGAAGAAAAGAGGCTTCCGTAAAGTTCATCCAGTATTTTCCCCATGAAAGGCGGCACTTTATTTTCACAGGTGATGATGAAATCGTCTCCAATGTCCGGCTTTCTTTTACAACTGGAGGACAAAAGAGCTTCATCAAACTCATTGCTTTTCAGGATTGGAAACACCATGCTCGTTGACCATTTCATGGTATAGCCTTGCTTTAAAAGCATACATCCTTAAAGACATAATTCGATTCCATATTGCTGGCTTGCTCTCAATTAAGGCATTTGGCTTCCTTAGCGTGATGCCTTGTTGACACTTGAATGGTTCGAAGCTGGAGAATTCGCTTGCATGCTGTCTTGCACATCCAGATTGACTGCTGCCAATGCGCTTGGCGCAGGTCCGTGAAGCACTTCCCCATCGACTGCAAACCGCGATCCGTGGCAGGGGCAGTCCCATGACTTCTCCGCAGAATTCCAGTGCACTACGCAGCCAAGATGCGTGCATTTGGCGGAGACAGCGTGCAACCCGCCTTGCTCGTCACGATACACGGCAATTTTGTTTATTCCGTCTTGGACAATAGCACCTTGCCCCATGGCGATTTCCTGGGCCGATTCGACTTCGCCGCGTTTTGCCCAGTCCGCATAATGGGAAAGGGTATCGACCTGTTCGCTCACGAAGTCCTTGATGCCATGCTTGACTTTGCGTGACGGATCATAGATTTCTTCCAATGCGTTGCTGCGCCCTGCGATAAGATCGGTGATGATCATCGCGCCGATCGTGCAATGCGTCATTCCGTTACCGGAGTCGCCGGTGATGATGTACACATTCTTCTCGTCTGGCGGATTGCGGCCGAGGTATGCCGGGCCGTCAGACGGTTCCATGACTTCCCCGGACCAACGGTATTCAACCGTTTTCGCCATGGGAAAGTGCTCCCTGGCCCAGCGTTCGATTTCGTCGTACCGATGTTCAGGATGATGATCCTCTCCCACCTTATGGTCGGCTCCGCCAACTACCAGAATCTCGTGATCTGCGTTGGGATTGGGGGTCTCAAGGCGAACGTAGTAATACGGATCGCCGGTATCCCACAAGAGCATGCGCGGAACGGAATTTTTCGGGACACGCATTCCAATAACATAGGTGCGGTAGCCTGCCTGCTTTGTGTGCATCACAACCCTGTTGCGGAATGGCGTGTTGGTAGCCACCACAACTGACTTGGCATGGATCTTGTTGGAATCTGTGCTCACCGTCTGCAGGCGTTCATCTCCGTCTATGCTTCGCGCACGGGTCTTGCAATAGATTTGTCCGCCCAAGTGGATAAACGCCCAGGCCAGGCCGGCCAGATATTTGAGGGGATGAAACTGGGCCTGGTTTTTATATTTCACGCACGGGCCGGTGTCAAAATTCAATCCCGGAACGCGGGTCAGCAGTTCGACATCGACTCCGGCGCTGCGCGCCACCCTGAATTCCCGGTTCAGGTCCTTGAATCCGTTTTCGGGCAAGCTGTATAAATACCCGTCCAGGCGCTCGAATTCACACTCGATTTTTTCGCTTGCAACAATGGATTCAACCAGGTCGATTGCCTGTGCGAACCCGCCGGCGATCAAGCGCGCCTTTTTCGCGCCGAATCCTTTCTTGATATCGACGTACCATTCGTCGGGCGGGAAGAAATGTGCAGTCGTACGGCCGGTTTCGCCTGCACCAATGCCCATGGCATCAATCAATACGACTTGCTTTCCTTCCTTTGCCAATAAGTAGGCGGTGCTCAGGCCGGCAATGCCGGCGCCGATGACGCACACCTCTGTACTGACATCTCTTTCCAGCGGCGGAAAATCAGGCACTTCAGCTGTAGCCATCCAAACCGATTGTGATGCTCCGTTCGTCATTGCTTTCATCGTTTTTCCTTTTGGAAAGTCCTTTTGTTCATCCGAAAACAGAAGGAGGATTCAACCGTTACGGTTCCGTTGAGAAATAGACAAGAAATCCGGAAAATGGTTTTGCTCTTCGGCCTGCGATGCGAATATGAGCGAAACCTGCATGCGCTCAATCAAGCGACTGAGCCTATTCGTATCCCAATAATGGATGAAAAGCAGATTTACCGGACTCCTTGCTGAAACCCTATTTCACGATGAGTACGGCCTTCATGCCGGGATGAAGCGTGCAGACATAGTCGAATGTGCCGCGTTGGCGCGCTTCAAGTATCCATGACTCGCCGGGTGCGATTTCTGTTGAATTGAAGCCGTGGGCGCTTGCCACTGCATTGTGCGGAAAAGCATCCTTGTTGATCCATTCAACCGTGTCGCCCACATGAGCCTCCAGGACCCGGGGTGAGAATTGCATGGCCTCGATAATGATCGTGCGATGTACAGGCTCTGCAAATACATGGGATGCGGTTGCGGCGCACCATGCAGCCGCGATCCATAAAGAGGCGTGGCCTTTGCGCATACCTTTGACCTGATCTGGAAGGGCATGCATGGCGAGCTTATTTAAGAGATGAATGCAACTGGCTGGCATGGTCGCGGTGGGCGATAAAGGCGGGCCGGACTTTGATCAACAAGGCTTTCAGCTCTTCATTCTTTGCACTGGGAACGAGAGTGGTGTCGAGTGCATCGATCACGGTCTGGTGATAGGCAACCTCATTGTCCAGATAAGCCTTGTCGAATGCCGTTCCGTTCAGGGCTTTCAGTTTCTCCAGGTTCTTTGCGCCGCTTTCCTTGAGGCCCTTGCTCGTTTCACTTTCCTCGGGCGTGACATTGAGTTTCCTGACCAATGCGCTCGCTTGTTCGTTAACACCGGTGTGATCGACCACCATTCGCTTTGCAAAGTCTTTAATCTGATCGTTGCCCGATCTCGTCTCGGCCAATTTCCCGGCCTCAATGTCGACCGAATTGGCAGCGACGACGATGCCTGCTATTTGTGCGTCATTTGGAGCGGCCGGTTGGGAATGCGCAAATATGGATGCGATCGCAAATACGGCAGCAGTAAAAAATTCAAAAAGGGATTTCATGGCGACATCCTTTGAGAAGCGTGATTGAAATGTGCTTGCTACACACATTAGATAAAACGTCATTTCGTCACGTTCCGAAAAAAAAAGCCGTCAGATTGGCATTTCCCTTTTTATCGTTTTCCTCATTCGCCAAAAGAACCGGCGCCAGAACTCCCTTAAAATCGAAGCCCGATTGCTCGTGCTATGGCCTCGTCTTTATCTGGCTCAGGAATTCGCTGCGTAGTCCAAAATTGGTCTGCATTTCCCCGAGCAATGCAGAGGTCACGGTCTCTTCTCCGCTCGCCTGAATGCCGCGGCTTTCCATGCACATGTGGCGGCATTGAATGACGACTCCCACGGACAAGGGCTGGACATATTTCATCAGCGCTCCGGCAATCTGCATGGTCAGGCGTTCCTGCACTTGCAGGCGCCGGGCAAAACAATCGACCAGGCGTGTGAGCTTCGATAAGCCGACAATTCTTCCATTTGGCGTATAGCCTATCGCAGCGCTTCCGAAAAATGGCGCCATGTGATGCTCGCAGTGGCTGTACACCGGTATGCCGCGCACGACAATCAGCTCACTGTATTCTTCAGCGCCGTCTTCAAATACCTTGAGTATTTCTGCCGGGTCTTTTTTGTATCCGGAGGTCCAGTGCTTCCATGCCTTTTCGACGCGGCTCGGCGTCTCCAGCAGTCCCTGGCGTGCCGGGTCTTCGCCCAAATGGATCAGCAGGCGCCGCCAGTCCTGTTCGGTGAAATGCCGTTCCTCCTGCACATTCTTATTCCAGCGAGAGTGTTCGCAAAGATCCATTCTGTTCCTTTAGGTTGCATTTAGGTTGCAGTTCGATGGCTGAAGGCCTTGCATTCAAGTGCGTGCCTGTTCTGCTTTATCCTTCGATGCGATGACCGTGCCTGTGCCTGCGGATTCAGCTTCTTCAAGGCGCTGCAGGGTTCCTTTCACAATCCGGTCGCATCGTTCGCCGTCAAAATTGAATGCATCTTCCAGTCCATAATCGATTTCGCGCGACAAAGCTTCTCTCAACAGTCCTTTTGCCCTGAAATACCGCGTCCTCACTGTCGCTTCGGGGATGTTCAGGCATGCTGCAGTTTCTTCAACGGTCATTTCTTCCAAAGCCCTCAACATGAACACGGTGCGAAATGTGTCCGGCAGATCGTCTATTTTCTTTTCAATTAGTTTTCGCATTTGTGCGCGCATTGCGATTTCGTCAGGTTGATCCGTTTTCGGCTCATTCCTTGGCATCTGGTTTGCAGAGGCTGCTTCATCAAGTCCAGTGCCAAAATCGATGATTTTTGCCGTCCGAGCCGTTTTGCGGGAGTGCGCAATGGACTCGTTGACGACGATGCGTGTAAGCCAGGTTGACAGGCTGGATTCGCCGCGAAACTTGCCTAATCCGCGATAAGCAAGCAAATAAGCATCCTGCAGCGCATCTTCCGCTTCCGTGTCATCCTTCAGAATACTGCGGGCGGTGCGGTACAGGGCCCGGTTATAGCGCCGCATCAGCTGCTCAAAGGCGCTTTTATCCCCGGACAGTATGCGATCGAGCAGTTCAGGGTCGGACATATTCCGGTCTGGCGCAGTATTGACGGGTAGGGCGTGCATGGTGACTCGCTTTAATGATGTTCCCGTGACATTAGATGAAACGGGCTTTAACGGCGTTCCCGACCATTTAAAAGGCACGCAATTTATAGGCGGAGATTGCGGCGCAGACTACCTCAGCCAGGCTTTTTTGCAATGAAATGCGATGTACGCTCTTCATGCAGCTTCCTTTCCCGGTGCAGAATTCTGGATAGCGGATTTTTGATGTGAAATTGCCGGGATTGCTTTAAGCAACTCCAAGCTGGCTGAAAGTAGCATATCATTCCGGCCGGCAAGCAGCGCTGAAGCCATCTGCTTGGGCAGAGAAGGCACGTGACAGCTTGCCGGAGCAATGGAGCGATGGCAAATACAGAAGTGTTTTTCGTTTTTCTTGCGGGCGAGTGCGGGCAAGCGCCGCCTGGGCGAGGCTCGAATGACAGGGCGAATTTAAATTTTGTGCCGCACTACGCGTTCAGTCAGGCATCCAGATGTCAAATATTCATAAACTATCGGTACAACACATTTGTGTCGAACTCCGAGTCATTTGATCTGGATCATTATTTTTCGCTCCCCATGTAGGTTACTCTGCGCACACGACAGCAAAAATTCGTAATGAAAATGAAGAAATGGACAAATCGTTGTGCAGCCTGGATCGCATGTCTTGCGATCTTGGCGGCAGCATTTATGCCAGCCATTTCTTCAGCTTTAGCGGTTGCGCATGATCGTTCTGCTTTTGCTGCTCCCATCTGTTCGGAACATGCGCCTCATCAAATAACTGATAAGGTGTCCGCTCAGGAGAGTGTGCCGTCGCACCATAACGGACATGTCGATCACTGTCCGCTTTGCGCCAAGCAAGGAAACATATTCGCCATGTTGCGGCCGGCAGAGCTGGTCTTTGACATACCCGAGACAGTTTCGAATGCACCCACTTTCCGGATCGATTCCCCCCATTCTGCGATAGCCTGGATTCATCTCCCTTCGCGCGCTCCTCCTGCGCAAACCTGAATGTCGGCTGCGGCCTGCGCTGCTCATCCACGACGGAGTTGCGCAGCCTGCTGCCGGCACCGTTTTTCCTGACTTGCATTGCAACTGAAACCCGCAGATCGGTTTCGAGCCGTACTTCGTCTCGCAAACCTTGATCCTGGGAGCTTCTGCACGCCTGATTTTCGGCTTGCGGCGGAGTTGCCTGCGCGTCGCAAGAGGGAGTCAGCTTGAACTAGCCGTCGTACCATGCGCCGCTTCTTTCGGTGCTATGAATGAAACCGATTTAACGAACAACATCATGAATAACAAACGTATGTGCCGTCCCGTTATGCCGAGCCTGCCGCTTCGCATACTTCCCCTGGTGATTGCTCAACTTTTCGCAGCGCAAGCCTATGCGCAAGACCTTGCCGATGAGACCGTCCTGAGCCCGGTCATCGTATCCGGTTCGCGCTCTCCGCTTGACCCCAATCTTCCTACGACCACCGCCAGCAAAACGGCCGAACAGGTGCGGGAGCAGAATCTCGTCAACGTGGAAGACGCACTGAAGTACATGCCGGACATGACTATTCGCAAGCGTTACGCAGGCGACCGGAATTCCCTGATTGGTGGACGGTCTTTCAGCGAACTGCAGCCGCAGCGGGCCCTGGTTTATGCCGACGGATATCTGCTGTCACAGTTTCTCGGGCAATTCAATGGGCCGCGCTGGAATGTCGTCGCACCCGAGGAACTGGATCGTGTGGACGTGCTGTACGGGCCGTTCTCTGCGCTTTATCCAGGCAACTCGATCGGTACGACCGTGGTCTTGAGTACGCGAAAGCCGCAGAAATTCGAAGGCTCTGCCCGCGTCCAGTTCTTTTCCGAGCGCCTCGACGATGCAGGGTTTTCGGGAACCTATAGCGGCCATCAGGAAAGCGCCTGGTTTGGGGACAAGCTGGGCGATCTGAATTACAGCATCAGCGTCAATCGTTTTGAGAACGAAAGCCACCCGATGCAGTATGCGACGCTGCAAACACCTGCCGCTGCCGGACCGCCGGCAACGCCCGTCACTGGCGCCGTGCGAGCTCTGGATCCTCAGGGAAAGCCATGGTATCTGATAGGCCCCAATGGCAGCGCGATCGAAGACACCGTTCAGGAACAGATCAAGCTCAAGCTGGGCTACGATTTTTCCAGCCTGCTGTATGGCGAGGTGCTGTACACCTATTGGCGCAACGATGCCGAGCGCCGCGGTGAAAGCCTGCTGCGCGATGCGGCGGGGAATCGGGTGTATTCCGGCAGAGTGCTGGTCGATGGCGTGGAGTACAGCATCCCGGCGAATACCTTCGCGCCGCAGAATGTGGAAGAGGCGCATGGCATGTGGGGCCTCAAGCTCGCCACAAAGAACAGGGAGGGCTGGAACGGCTCCGCCGTCGCGACGATTTACGATATCAGCAAAGACCTGACGCGCTCAGCCAACACGGCGCCTCCCGCAGCACGGACAGGCGGGGCCGGCACATATGCCGACAACAGCGGCACCGGATGGAAGACCCTGGACCTGCAGGCAACGTTCACGCCCAACAAGGACCAGGCACATTCGCTGGCGATGGGATATCACATCAATCATTACAACCTGGAGAATCGGCGGTTTAACGCATCCGACTGGCTTAACGGCGGACCGGAAGAATTCAATTCCGGTTTTTTTGGCAAGACAAAACTGCAAGGATGGTTTGCACAGGATAGCTGGAAGCTGTCGCAGCAACTGCTGCTGACCACAGGCTTGCGCTATGAGCGCTGGAAAGCATTCGACGGCAGGCGCGACAATGCTTCGTCTTCCGTCCTGTATGAGGAACGAAGCGAATCTGCATGGTCGCCCAAGGCGTCCCTGTCGTACTTGCCGGACGCGCACTGGATTCTGAAAGCATCGGTGGGCAAGGGCGTTCGCTTTCCGACCGTGTCGGAGCTTTTCCAGGGATCAATCGCCGGCAATGCGATTATCAACAACAATCCGTCGCTGCAACCGGAATATTCGTACGCAAAGGAATTGTCCGCGGAACGGGATTTCCGTTTCGGCAACTCGGCCGGCATGGCCCGCCTGTCGCTTTTTGAAGACGACGTGAGGGACACCATTCTCAGCCAGACCAATATCCTGGTCTTTCCCAGCGTCACCAATATCCAGAACATCGACCGTGTGCGCACGCGTGGCATCGAGCTGCAGGCCAATGCGAGTGACGTGGCGATCAAGGGATTGGATTTGTCCGGCAGCCTGACCTTCGCAAGGGCCAAAATACTTGAGAACACCAACAATCCAGCGACAGAGGGTAACGACTGGGTACGCGTGCCGCGCGTGCGCGCCAATCTGGTTGCCACTTACCGCTCCGATGAGCAATGGAAAACCAGCCTGGGCATGCGCTACGCAAGGAGCATGTACGCCAACCTCGATAACAGTGATGTCAACCACAACACCTTTGGCGGGATCTCCGGATATACGGTATGGGACGCCAAGGCAAGCTACCGCATCTCGAAGAATATCGAGGCCTCGTTCGGCATCGACAATCTTACCGATAAGCGTTACTACGTTTATCACCCATATTCGGGACGCACTCTGATCGGAGAAATGCATGCAAGCTTTTAATCAGAGTCGCATAAGGCCGGCAGTCTTTGCATTAGGCATGCTTATGCTGGGATGGATCGCGAGCGAACCTGCGGCGCAGCCGGCACAGGGCGCGACAAGCCACGTAGCCAAGCGTGCCAAGCCGGAGTTCGGCACCGGCGTCGCGGTCGATGCGCAGAATCGCATCTGGATGGCGAGCAAGGAAACAGAGGGCGACGCGCAGTATGTTGTCCTGCAACGGTCGGAAGACGACGGAAAAACCTGGACCGAGCCCCGGCGCGTCCAGACGGAGCCGGAAGCGGTTTCGGCCGACGGCGAAAACAGGCCGAAGATCGCATTCGGAACCAAGGGCGAAATCTACATCAGCTATACCAGGCCCTTGTCGAAACCTTATACCGGTGATATCCGCTTTATCCGGTCGATCGACGGCGGGGAAAGCTTCTCCGCACCGATCACGGTCCATGCCAATCGCGACGTAATTTCGCATCGTTTCGATTCGATGATGGTGGACAGAACCGGAAGAATCTACATCGCATGGGTGGACAAGCGCGACCTCGAAGCGGCCAGCGCACGCAAGGAAAAGTATGCCGGCGCGGCCGTGTATTACGCCATATCGGAAGATGGCGGCGCGAGCTTCAAGGGCGATTACAAAGTCGCCGACCATAGCTGCGAATGCTGCCGGATCGGCATGGCGCTCAATCCGGACGGCAAGCCGGAGCTACTGTGGCGGCACGTATTCGCGCCCAACGTCCGCGATCATGCGATCGCAGAACTCACGCCAGCCGGAAAAGCCTCTGCGCCTGTGCGCGCGAGCTTTGACAACTGGCGTATCGATGCCTGTCCGCATCATGGTCCGGCTCTGGCATACGCGTCAGACGGCAAGCGCCATCAGGCGTGGTTCAACGTGAAGGGCGATGAGGGCGGCGTTTTCTATGCCAGCGCCAATCCTGCTGGCAAGTTGTCCAGGCCGATGCGCCTGGGTTCCGCGCAGGCGCAGCATCCCGATGTGGCGGTCGACGGCAGGGCCGTTGCCGTCGTGTGGAAGCAATTCGACGGTGAATCGACTGCGGTGCTGGGCAGACTGTCTTCCGACGGAGGCCGGACATGGCAGGACCGGGAGCTGGCAAGAACTGCCGGCGAATCCGACCAGCCGCGCCTGTTGAAAACCGCGTCCGGCATTGTGCTGGCCTGGCGCACCCAGGACGCCGGTATGCAGATCATCCCTTTCAAGCAGGAGACTCGATGATGACCAAGTTCATGCACTTGATTTTTAAGCTCTGCCTGCTGCTGCCGGGAATGTCCCTGGCGGCCGCGCCCTTGCAGCCCTTCGAGCCGGACAGCCTTCAGAACATCGTAAAACAGCACCAGGGCAAGCCCTTCGTATTGTTTGTATGGTCGC
Source organism: Keguizhuia sedimenti (assembly GCA_030715135.1). Lineage (GTDB taxonomy): Bacteria > Pseudomonadota > Gammaproteobacteria > Burkholderiales > Burkholderiaceae_D > Keguizhuia > Keguizhuia sedimenti. The sequence goes on from JAUYVH010000007.1 coordinate 137,656, forward strand.
TCGACTGCGTGTATTGCCAGGCGAGCCTGGACCACCTGGCGCAGGCAAAGCGCGACAACAAGGCATTGACAGTGGTCACCCTCTCCACCGATGCGGCAAGTGATCCGGAGGCCGCGCCAATGATGCAGAAACGCCTAAGCGAGCTCAATCTGACACGCGACGCCTGGGCATACGGCAGCGCAACGCCGGAGAAACTGAAATACGCGCTCGATCCGAAGTGGTACGGGGAGAAGCCGAGAAGCTACTGGTTCAACGCGCAAGGCGAGCGTGTCGCCTACTCGGGTGTGCTGAATGCGGCCACGATCAAAAGACTTTACAAGCAGGTTGCGAAATGATTGCGCATATCGCACGCTGCAGGATCGCGAGATAGCCATGCGCTCTGCCGTATATTTTGCACCGCCTGTAAGGCATGCGCCTCGGATGCGCCTGCAATCGATACACGAAATGCAGAGCGCCGACGCGGGGCCGGCATTCACGACGATCGAGGAAAAAGAGGCATTCCGTCAAAAAGCATTCAAGCTTCTTCTGGTGGCAGGTTTGCATGTCGGCGTGTTCGCATTGCTTGCGCAAACGGATACCGGCCAGCCTGTAATCCAGCAGCCGGTTCGGCTCGAGGTACGTACCATGGCAATGCCGGATACCGCACCTGTGCTGAAAACCGGCATTGCCGAAGAAGTAAGGGAACAGCCGAAAATTGCAAAGCCGGTTGCTCCGCGAGTCAAGCAACCCGCGTCTCAGAATCAATTGAAGGCCGTTGCACCACCGAAGCCTCAGCCAGCGGCGAAGCCTTTGCAGGACAGCTTGACCACGCCTTCATCCGAGGCGGCCTTTTCCGCTTCCGCTTCCGCTCACGCAGCGCAGCAGACTACGGATGGCACAAGCGCATCTGAAAAATCCGGAGCCCCAGCACCTGCCGCATCTTCTGCATCAGGCGCGGGTGGCGCAACGACCGCGGCGCGCTTCGACGCTGATTATTTGAAAAACCCGGCACCTGATTATCCGCCGGCTTCGCGCAGGATGCGCGAGGAAGGAACCGTTTATCTCGATGTCAACGTGACTGCGGAGGGCAGGGCGGGCGATCTCAGGATTAAAAAAAGCAGCGGGTATGCGCGCCTGGATGAAGCGGCGCTGGATGCGGTGCAGCAATGGCGCTTTATACCCGCGCGGAGCGGAGCGGATGCGGTTGCCGCGCATGTTGTGGTACCGGTCGTTTTCCGTTTGGGAAGCTGATTAGGAAGCTGAACCGGTTGCTGCATGGAATTGCCGCATTGTGAACGAACGAAAAGGAGTAAAAAATGGATGGAAAATTTGGCATCGCTCATTTCTGGGCGCAGGGTGACGCAGTCTCGCATGCGGTCGCGATAACACTGTTGCTGATGTCGCTGGCGAGCTGGTACGTCATACTCGGTAAAACTTTCGCATATCTCCGGTCGCGCGCTTCGATCCTGCATGCGATGCAGTCGTTCTGGGCCGGCGGTTCACGGGCACAGGCGCTTGAATCGATTCGTTCTGAGGACAAGACGGGCGTTTTCGCACTGATCGCGACAGACGCAGTGCTTGCGGCGCAGGCATATGAGGAAAGGGCCGCGGGCGGCATCGGAGCCGGAGTGGATGCCAGCGAATTTATCGGGCGCACGCTGCAGCAATCCACGGTGCTGGCACAGGCGAGAACCGAACGCGGCCTGACATTTCTCGCGTCGATAGGGTCGACTGCGCCATTCGTCGGTTTGTTCGGCACCGTATGGGGCATCTACCATGCGCTGGCCGGATTGTCGGGCGCGACGCAGATAGCGCTGGACCGCGTTGCGGGCCCGGTCGGCGAAGCATTGATCATGACGGCGGCAGGCTTGTTCGTCGCCATCCCGGCCGTGCTTGCCTATAACGCCTTCACCCGCTCGAATCGGCTCGTGCTGGCGCAACTGGACGGATTCGCCAATAGCCTCCATGCCTATCTCGTTGCCGGCGTGCGCCTCGACGGAACGGCGCGTGCCGCGACAGTCGCTTCCCTGCATGTCGCAAAAGCGTCATAAGGAAACTTATCATGGCATTTCAACCGAATGGCTCCAAAACGCCCCATGCCTCTCCGATGGCCGAGATCAATACCACGCCGCTCGTCGATGTAATGCTGGTCCTGCTGGTAATTTTTCTGATCACGGCACCGCTGTTCAATCAGGCCGTACCGATAGACCTGCCCAAAGTAGAAGCCGGCAAGATCAATGAAACCCCGCGTTCGCTGCAGGTAGCTATCGATGCAGGCGGCAGTATTTTGGTAGATGGCGCAACGATTGAACTTGCCTTTTTGCCGGAACATCTGCGCACAGTCAAAGGTGCCGGCGATGCCCCGGAAATACATTTGCGTGCGGACCGCGCGACACGTTATGAACGCGTCGCGGAAGTGATGGCATCCGTGCAATCGGCAGGCATGAGCAAGATCGCATTCGTAACCGAGAAGCCCCGTTCCGGCAGAGCGGATGTTAATTGAGAAAATGGAAATGGAAGACGCCTTAGTGATTTGGAGCGCTTCCGTTCCCATGCATTTTCGTGGAGCTGATTCCAGCAAGCTGAAAGCGGTCCTTCCGCTTTTCAGGCCTTGCTAAAGAAGCGGGACTGGCAGTTTCTCCGCCCGCCCATTATTTTCATAGTCGATTCATGCACATCAGGCAGGTATTTTCACGCCCGAGGGGAGCTTGCATTCTTTTGATCTGGATCAATCGAAAAATATACCTCTGAAAAGTATCATTTACCCGAACTGATCAATCACCATGGCGGTGATTAGGCAGATGATAAAAAAGGTATGAAAATGAAACCGAAATTATTGACTCGTCTTGTTCTGTGTGCATTGATGGGAGTTAGCACAATGTCAGTTGGTTACGCAGCAGCGCCAAAAGCGACTGCAGCAAACCAGAACGCAGGCAACACGGCAGTCAAGTATCGCCCTGATGTAACTTATACGCTCCGCACCGATATCGCAGACGGCAAGTTGGTTTTCATCGGCGAAGCGGGCGCCATCAAAGGCAAAGTCAATCCTGAATTACACGTCCCCGAAGGTGCGGTCGTGCAGATCAACTTGGTCAACGGCGACGGCGCGCAGCATGACATCAGCGTGCCGGATTTCAATGCAACATCAAACAAGCTCAACGAAAAAGGCTCGGGTACTGCCATTGTCTTTAAGGCCGGCAAGAAGGGCGAATTCAAATATATCTGTACAGTGCCAGGGCACGTGCAGGCTGGCATGATCGGCAAGATCATCGTCGGCGGGGAAAAGGTTGGTGCTAAACCAGCCACCAAGGCAATGGATGTGTCACAGAATCCGATGGACGTCGGTCAGCCGGTCGGAAACCGGAGCCCGCGCACGCTCAATGTGAACCTGGAAACCACCGAAGTGGTCGGCCAGCTGATGGATGGATCGACTTACAAATACTGGACCTTCAACAATAAGGTTCCCGGCCCATTCCTGCGTGTGCGTGTGGGCGATACCGTGAATGTCAACATGGCAAACGCCAAGGACAGCCACATGATTCACTCGGTTGACTTCCATGCGGTCACCGGACCGGGCGGCGGCGCCGCAGTCACGCAGGCTGCCCCCGGAACCGAAAAAGGATTTACGTTCAAGGCCATCAACCCGGGTCTCTATGTGTATCACTGCGCCACGCCGATGGTCGCGCAACACATTTCAAACGGCATGTATGGCATGATCCTGGTCGAACCTGAAGGCGGACTGCCGAAAGTGGACCGTGAGTTCTACATCATGCAGGGCGAGCTTTATACTGCTCAAAAGCACGGTACAAGCGGAGAAAACGAGTTCTCGCTCGAAAAACTTCTCGATGAAAAGCCTGAACATGTCATCTTCAACGGCAACCATGACGCTTTGACAAAGACCCATAAAATGGAAGCCAAAGTCGGTGAAACAGTGCGGATCTTCTTCGGTGTAGGCGGTCCTAACCTGACCTCCAGCTTCCACGTGATCGGCGAAATCTTCGATCGGGTCTACAACCAGGGCGACCTGACCTCTCCGCCTATGCGTAATGTGCAGACCACCTTGGTGCCTGCCGGTGGCGCAACCATGGTCGAGTTCAAGGTTGAAGTTCCCGGCCGCCTGATCCTGGTAGACCATGCACTGTCCAGATTGGAAAAAGGCCTGGTCGGCATCATGAATGTAACCGGTCCCGAGAATCCGGAAGTGTTCCATTCGAAGTCCAAGGTCGACGCGAATTCCGGTCACTAAGGATGGTTCAAAAGGTTCGCAGCTTGCGGGCCTTTTGGATTCGATTCGGTGTCCAGGAAAACTCGACGGCATGGATCTCCGGAAACGGGGCATCCATGCCGTCTTTTGTCGTTTGTGTATTTCATGGACAAAGAAGGCGCGCATATGAGAACAACGCGTTACTCGATGTTTTTAAGCTGTAGCAAAAAACAATGCCATACTCTTAAATCAGAATGTGGCGGGATACAGCCGGGGGATCGGGCATGAAAGCTGCTGCCCGCATAAGATCGGAATTCGGCCACTCGGGCCTGTGCCGGCGAAAGCAATTTCGTTAATATTCCCGGTATCGGGTTAGCTGTTTTTTGGGCTGTCTAAGGATGGCCTTAATTAAGGGATCGTCATGCCAGCAAATCAGAAAATTAAGGTAGCAAGTTTTCTTGCCCAATTGCCGCTGTTCAATGAGCTTGAGGAAACGGAGCTGGCGCAGATTGCGGAACATACGACTGAGTTGCATGTTGCCAAGGGCGACAGGATATTTGAACGTGGCGATCCTTGTACTGGTTTCCATACTGTCGTCTATGGAAGGGTGAAACTGTTTTTTACTTCATCCCAGGGCAATGAGAAAGTGGTCGAGATCATCGGGCCGGGGCATAGCTTCGGCGAGGCGCTGATGTTCATGAACAAGCCTTATATCGTTACGGCTCAGGCGGTTGCAGACACCATGCTCCTGCATGTGGCGAAGGACGCGATCATGAATGAAATCGAGCGTCATCCCGGCTTCGCATGCAAGATGCTGGCCGGATTGAGCCGGCGCCTGCATGGTTTGATCTGCGATGTCGAGGCCTATTCTCTTAATTCCGGCACGCAGCGCGTCATTGGTTATTTGCTCAAGGAAATACAGCAGGATGGAGAAAAGGTCGATCTGCCCACCAGCAAAACCGTCGTCGCTTCTCGCCTGAATCTCACGCCCGAACACTTCTCCCGCATTCTGCACGACCTGGCCGAGCAATCGTTCATCGAAGTCAACGGCAGGGAAATCACCATCGTCAGCGTGGAAAAGCTGCGCACCTACGATAAATAGCCTGGCCTCAGGTTTCAGGCAACGGCACCTATGCAGGAGTAGTCGAGCTGAGCGCTTTTGCCTTGGCAAGATGTGTGCGGTACACATTGGCGGCGCCAAGCAAATTGAGCCAAAGCCAGAGCGATGAAACCAGGAATCCAAGCCCGGCGAGGCGCTCCAGATGCCTGCCCGGCCAGATAACCGCGGCGAGCAGCAGGAAAAGCGCAGCCGCATGCGCAATGAACTGACGCCGCGCAGCCGCTTCCGAAATAACCTGGCGCACATTCGGTGCCTTCATGCCGCTCTCGAACAGCTTGTCCTGCAAGTGGTACCAGACCAGGAAGGGCACGATTTTGTAGAGCATGCCGTTGACGACGGAATAGGCGAAGCCGACGATGAACAACACTCCCAGGCCAAGCGGGTACGCCGAATGGCTTCCCAGTGGAGGGTACAATTCGGCCAGGATGAACAGCAGGCTTGCCGCGATCAGGCTGGCCAGTCCGGCATACCAGAAGAATGTCGTCGGGTCGGATTTCGGCCGCTTGCGATGCCATATCAGATGCCATGTCAATACGCCGAAAGCCAGATAAAAAAGGGCCGTGGCTACCGAGAAAATTCCCGATACGTAAAGCGTATCCGGCAGTATTGCCGCGCTCAGGGTCGCCAGCCCCACCATGGCGAAGACGGCTCGACCCAGCCAGCGAGTGACAAGGCGGGGATAAATTTCGGTTACCTGGAACATCGGCACGACCTGGAAAGCGACCGCAATTACCAGCAACCCGACCCATCCTGCCAGTCCCCAGCTTGCATGCAGATTGGTCAGCTTCGGCATGGGTAGCGCCATCGGCCATGCGAACGCGCTGCCGAGAGTAATTCCAAGTGCAAGCGTTACAGCAAGCGATACCAATGCCAGGCGCACGGCGCTAAGCGTCACGTTTTCGCTTTCGACGCCTTTCAGGCCCAGCCAGCACGCAAACAAAAATGCGCCAAATGCGGCGCCGACCAGCAAAAGCGCGGCCAGGAACAGGACTCGCTCCATCAAAAGAAAAGCCAGGGAAAGCGTCGCGGCGCCGACAGACAGCAGCAGATGCACCAGGCTCGCCGTCAGGCCAGGCCTGGGAACTTCGACGCCGGCGATGACGGGCATTATCTGCAGCACGGAACCGATCATGCACAGCCCTAGAAAGCCGAGCGTCAGCAAATGGGTAAGCGCCAAAGCCGGGGCGGTCCAGCGGGAACTCAGCGCGGCGTCGCCATACCAGAGCAGCAACAGCGCGGCCGCCAGCGCGAACATCGGCGCCGTCAGAAAAAAACGCAGTGGAACGGCTAGCGGCGGTGTTTGCTCATACGAGAGAACGCGCTGCATTACTTGTGCCGGATATAGATCTCGTACAGGTAATCCGGCCGCAGGTGCGGTTCATAAGAAAAATGGTTTCGCTCAAGAATGCCGTACAAGGGGCGCGGCTCGCGGTCGATCAGCATGCGCAGGCACTGGCCGGGCTGAAGCGATGACAGGGCTTCCAGGACCCGCTCCATCGGTTCGGGTGGCTCCAGTCCGCAAACGTCGATATCGATTTGCTCTTCCATATAAGCTTTCTGTCAGGCGACGGAGGAAAAATGATACATCGCTTCCATCACTTCTTCAGCTCTCTTGTGAAGTACACGGTCCGCCATCTGATACAGGATGCTTTCTTCCTTGAGATTGTGCTGCTGAAGCATGATATTCAGGGTTTCCGAATATCCCAGATAGGCAAGCTTATCCGCTTTTTCGAGCGCCTCGCTCAATCGGGAAAGCAGTCCGCGAATTTGCTCGTGTTCCCTGCGCATGACCGCGGTAGGACCCTCGTTCGTGCCGGTCTGCAGCTCGAAAGCCCGGAACAATACTTCTTCTTCCATCGCGAAATGGGATTGGGTCGCGTCGTGGAACTGCTCGAACAATGAGCGTGCTTCATCCCAATTGGACGTACTTACGGCAGTTTCCGCCGCAATAAACAGGTCATCGCAACGTTGATGGTCGTTGGTCAGGAATTCGGAAATCGTTTTCATGATGGGGTCCGTAAGATCGATGAGGCATTCTGGCATCGGCCAGCCTCGTGTTTCCTTAACCTGAATTAAGGAATGCGGCACTTGGCTTCCGATACAGTGGCACATCGTAAAACGAAGGATTGCCATGCAGAAAATTTTTTATCCGCAGCTCCGTATCCGCAATAAATCATGCCTGCCCATCGTTCAGGGCGGCATGGGCGTGGGCGTCTCTGCAAGCCGGCTGGCGGGTAACGTCGCACGCCTGGGTGCGGTGGGAGCCATTTCCAGCGTCGATCTGCGCCGGCATCACCCGGACCTGATGGAAAAAACCGTGCGATCCCGCGACAAGGATTTGATCAATCAAATCAACAACGTCGCGCTGGACCGTGAAATCAAGCGCGCGAAGGAACTTTCGCAAGGGAACGGCATGGTGGCGGTGAACATCATGCGCGCAGTGTCCGAGTACGCGGGCTATGTCAGGCAATCATGCGAGAGCGGAGCCGATGCCGTTGTGGTGGGCGCGGGGCTGCCGCTCGACCTGCCAGAGCTTACAGCAGAGTTTCCCGATGTGGCATTGATCCCCATCCTTTCGGACGCGCGCGGCATTGCGCTGGTACTCAAGAAATGGATGCGCAAGAACCGATTGCCGGATGCAATCGTCATCGAGAATCCCCAGTTCGCGGCCGGTCACCTCGGGGCCGCGAAGCTGGAGGAAGTCAATGCGCCGCATTTCGCATTCGAGATCGTGCTCGAAGCTACGCTTGAATTGCTCAAGGAAATGGGCATCGAGAGCGAAAAGATTCCATTGATTGCCGCGGGCGGCGTGAATCATCCCGACCAGGTCCGGAAATTGTTCAGCCTGGGCGCCAGCGCCGTGCAACTGGGAACCGCATTCGCGGTCACGGAAGAGGGCGATGCGCACGTAAACTTCAAAAACGTCCTGGCGCAGGCGGTGCCAGAGCAAATCGTCACCTTCATGAGCGTAGCCGGATTGCCGGCGCGAGCGGTGCGGACGCCGTTTCTGGACAAGTATCTGAAAAAGGAAGCGAAGCTGCAGGAAGTGGCCAAACCCAGAAAATGCACGGTCGGCTTCGATTGCCTGCATCAATGCGGTTTGCGCGATGGCATCGCCAAGGCAGGGCAGTTCTGCATCGACCAGCAGCTGGCGTTTGCATTGGAAGGCGATGTCAAGCGCGGTCTGTTCTTCCGGGGAAGCGAAAAGCTGCCGTTCGGCAGCGAAATCAGGCCGGTGCGCGACCTGGTCGAATATCTGCTCGAAGGCGTGCGGCTAAGCATAGGACAGCAAGAGGAGACCCAGACCGCATGAGCAATCCGGCTTTCGAAACAGGTTTCCGCACACAAAACATGGAACTGGTCTGTCCCGCCGGCAGCCTGCCGGCTCTGAAGGCAGCGATTGATAATGGCGCAGACTGCGTTTATCTCGGTTATCGCGATGCGACGAATGCGCGCAATTTTGCGGGATTGAATTTCGATGACGGACTGATGCGCCAGGGCGTCGATTATGCGCACCATCGCAACCGCAAGGTTCTGCTCGCCCTGAATACCTATCCTCAGCCTGAGGGATGGCAGGCATGGCGCAACGCGATCGACCGCGCTGCGCAAGCCGGGATCGACGCCGTGATACTGGCCGATCCGGCATTGATGCGCTATGCGCGCGATCGTTATCCGGACCTGAGATTGCATTTGTCGGTGCAAGGGTCTGCGACCAATTTCGAGGCCATCAATTTTTTCCGCAAGCACTTCGGCATCACCCGCGCGGTATTGCCGCGCGTGCTGTCGATCAGTCAGGTGGATCATGTAATCGCGAATACGGAAGTGGAGATTGAAGTATTCGGCTTCGGCAGCCTGTGCGTCATGGTCGAGGGGCGCTGCGCGCTGTCATCCTATGCGACAGGCGAGTCGCCCAACACACATGGCGTATGTTCGCCTGCCAAGGCGGTGCGGTGGCAGACCACGCCAAAAGGCATGGAGGCAAGGCTGAACGGCGTCCTGATCGACCGCTACGCAGACGATGAAAATGCCGGCTATCCGACTTTGTGCAAAGGCCGCTTCGACGTCAATGAGGAAAACTATTACGCAATCGAAGAACCGACAAGCCTGAATACGCTGGAGCTGCTGCCGCAACTGGCGGCCATGGGGATACGGGCTATCAAGATCGAAGGCCGGCAGCGCAGCCCGGCCTATGTGGCGCAAGTCACACGTGTATGGCGGGCCGCAATCGATAACTGCCTGGACAGCGCACAACGCTATTCGGTAAGGCCGGATTGGACTGCGGCGTTGACCAAGGTGGCGGAAGGCCAGCAGCACACGCTGGGCGCCTATCACAGGCCCTGGAAATAATCGGAGGAACACAATTTTGAAACTCGCTTTGGGCCCGCTTTTATATTACTGGCCGCGGGACGCCGTATTGCAGTTCTACCAGAAGGTAGCCGGCATGCCGGTCGATATCGTTTATCTGGGGGAGACTGTATGTTCACGCCGGCATGAACTGCGCTTTTCCGACTGGGTCGCAATCGCAGACATGTTGTCGGACTCGGGAAAGGAAGTCGTGCTGTCCACGCAGGCACTGCTGGAATCCAAATCGGATATCGCGATATTGCACCGGATCGCGGATAACGCGCGTTTTTCCGTGGAAGCGAACGATATGGGCGCGGTAAATTGCCTGGCCGGGCATGTACCGTTTGTCGCGGGCCCTTTCCTGAATATCTACAACCCTCCGACCCTGCAGTGGATGACAGAGCTTGGGGCAAAGCGATGGGTAATGCCGCTGGAAATGAGCCGCGACGGCTTGTCAAGCATTCTTGATGGCCAGGCTGGAAGCATCGAAACAGAAGTTTTCGCCTATGGCCGCATGCCGCTTGCATTCTCGGCACGTTGCTTTACGGCGCGCCACCATAACCTTCCGAAAGACGATTGCCAGTTCCGCTGCATGGATTATCCGGACGGTCTATTGATGAAAACACGGGAGAGCCAGCATTTCCTGACCCTGAACGGCATTCAGACCCAGTCGGCGCTTGTTTACAACCTGATCGGCGAAGTCGATGGCATGCGGACCGCCGGAGTGAATGTGGTACGTATCAGCCCGCAGTCAGAACAGACGGATGCGGTGGTTGCGCTCTTTCACGATGTTTTGCATGGCAAAAAGTCGCCGCAAGAGGGGTTGGAGGCAGCTTTGCCGCTCATGCCTGACCAGCCATGCAACGGCTACTGGCATGGCAAGCCAGGTCTTGAATACATCGGAAGTTCAGAAAGGACACAGCCGGAAATTTTGATTAACCGGCCACCCATCCTCAAAGTCGCAAGCGATCATGCAAGGAAGACCATTGAGCAATAGCGCCTATCACATACCCCGGCCGATCGGCCGTCTGCTGTCCATGTTGCCTGCGTACCCGGGATCCGTGCTGTTCGCGCAGGGATTGAACGCTACCCTGAGCAAGTTGCTACCGGACGATCTGCGGGTTTCGCTTCGGAACAAGAAAATCCGCATCAATGCGACCGATGCACACATAGCGTTCGACTTCATCTGGGACGGCAATCGTTTTGCCGCCTGTAACAGGCAGGCACATCCGGACTTGACGATCAGCGCCAGCGCCTATGATTTTCTCCGGCTGGCAAAACGCCAGGAGGACCCGGATACGCTGTTTTTCAGCCGGCGGCTCCTGATGGAAGGGGACACTGAACTGGCCCTGGCCGTCAAGAACTCGCTCGATGCTGTCGACATGCCGATTTTTCCCTTTGAAAAACTGGTGCCGCCGAAACTCCTGCAGTCCGTACGGCACAAGATGGAACAGGCGGGCCGCCGCACGCGGTCTGCCGATTATTAACCTAAAAAAGGAGTACGGAAATGGAATCCGCTTGTTCAATGCACGCAGTTGTGATGGAACCCCATATATTCGATGCACGCGGAATAGCACGTCGTTTTCGCCATGCAGCATTTTTTGGTGCCTTGGGCATGCTGGAAAGCGGGGAAACGATGCGGTTTTATAACGACCATGATCCCTTGCCGCTGTTGGCAAAAGTTTCAAGCCTGTTCGGCCCGCAGGTAGTGGTCGAATATCAGGACAAGCAACCGGGGAGCGTTGTGATCGACTTTCACATCACCTGAACGAACAGGCGCACGCAAGCGGCCTGTGAATGGCTATTCGGAACCCTATTCATTTAGTCGTCTCATAGATCTCCGCCACATTCTGGTCCGGTTCCCTGCGGCCTAATCCTGAAAAGGGTTGAAGTGTTCCGGATAGTTTCCAAACAAAAGACAAGGAAAACGGGACTGCTGCGTCGGCAACAGTCCCGTTTCACGTAGTTTTTCGGAATCACCGTACGCTATCAGCGCCAATCACCGGCGATTTCCTGACACGCGTTCCGTGCCATAGCGCACAGCGTCCTTCACCTTATCCCATGTGCTGCCGGGATGTGATGATTCCCAGTCGTTCCGTGCTTGTGGTTCGACTTCTTCCCATCTTCTGCCGCGATAGCGATCATTGGATGCGAGTGACGATCCGTATGAATAGGCAGGCGCATAGTCTTCATAGCGTCCGCCGCTGGAACCGAAGTTGGTTTGCCAGTGGCTGCGGAAGTCGCTGTCGTCATCCATGCGCGTTGCGCCTTCACGCAAATTGGAGCCGCCGAGCTGTTCCACTTCCACATCGCTGCGCCGGACGCTGTCCTTGATGTTTTCCGTGCGCTGATTGACTTCCTTGCCGACGACGACTTCTTCCACGACGCGGGCGCTCTTGTTGACCACCGGCTCCTCTGAAGACTCACGCAGTTCGAAGCTTTCTTCCTTGAATGCGTCTCGGCCTGCTAAGGCAGCATCTCCACTCGCGGGTCGGCGTTCTACTTTGACTTTTTCGTCTCGCAACTGGACCGATTCATTCACCGGCATTTCGCTCACCCGCTTGAAAACACGCACGCCGCCGCGCTGCACTTCGCGCTTTCCGACATTAACTTCTTCCTGCGTAACGGGAATGCGACTTTCGTTCTGTAAATTGGATGTGCGTTGCGTGTCGGTCGTTCGATCCGGTGATCGCAGGGAGGCATAACTGGCGCGATCCCGGGTAATTTCATCCTGGCTGAAGCGCGGCGCGCTGGCATCGTAGCCGGTCCATCCCTGTTGTTTCCATGCGTTTCTGCGCTCGTCGATATCGACCGGATTGTACTGGCCAACAATGTCGGAAGCACGGTGCAATTCATCTTCGCTCCGGGCATTGAAGGTCAGTACACAATGCCCTCTGCGAACCGATTCGGAATAGGCATCATGATATTCGCGGTCGTCGTCGCCGCCGAATAAAGACTTGAAAAAATCGCCAATGCCGCCACTTTTATGGCTCTTTTCACTTGTGGTGTCGTATGAGGTTGCGGAGGAGGTACGGCTATCGCTTGGATTGTTTGGATCGGTTGCAAATTCGGAAGAATCTTCCTGCGCATTAAGCCGGATATTCTGCGCCCCGCAGCCTGCCGACTTTAATGCTTCGACGGCACGTTTTGCATCGTTGTAATCATCGAATACTGCGACAAGGGTATTGTCGTAGTTTTCCGAGGATTGAGATTGAGAAGGGTTCTTGGCCATTTGCATCTCCTTTAGTCCACATTTTATGCACCCAAGCATCATCGCTACACAAGCGTATCGTGCAGGATTACCCGATAGGTTGAGAGATGACGGTGGGTGCGGTAAGAAACTTAAATTCAAAAAACGAACTAGTAAGAAGGCAGGGTCCTTGATTGGTTCCTAGTCGGGCTGATAATAAATGTAAATGTAAAATTGTTTTGGCGGCGTAAAGATTAAAAGCAGAATGGATCAATTGCGCTGTGCATCGTCATCAAACCGTTCGACGGCGACTTGTTCCGAACGTAGTTTGATCTTCTGATCTTCTTGCGTCTCCTTTCTTGCGCGAGTGATATGGATTTCTTCCTTCAGGCGAATTCTTTTTTCAAGCACGTAGATCTCTTCGAAGACCGGAATGATATAGATATCACCTTCCTGTCTTGCCTGAGGCAGACTCTCCTCAGAAACGATTTGTCCGGCTTCAATATGTCTGACGGATAAGGTTTCAGTGATATGCGGGACATTCACGATCTCGTCATGTTCGAGAACGTGCTTAGTCACGCGGATGCCTTTGCCTGTGTCGACACTGCGTTTGTCGATATTGATCTCTTCCCTTGCCACAGGAATATTTATCTCCTCACGCCATTCCGATTGAGCAGAAGGCCGGTCTTCAATACGTGAATCCAACAATACGGAAGTTATAAAAGATTCTTCACTTCGCTCAAGTTCGGAAAGGTCGGCATCGACAGTTCGTCCATCTTCCGTGGTAAGCACGGCGATGGTCACGCCTTCTTTCTGATAGAAAGAGCTGATGTTCGCGCGATTGCCGCGCCTGTCGAAAACGGTAGTGCCGATCAGCGAATTGTAGGGAGAAGATGAATCCTGGCTGGCATTATCAATGTTGTTCATATGGCTGTAGGCAATCAATTTATTCCGGTTAAAGGGAAGGAAGACGCAGGAGTAAATCGGTTGGGCTGTTTATTCACTAAAAAGTTTTCTCCTCTCGGTATATTGCATTGACCATGTATACCTTACGCTGCCTTCCTGCAGTTAAATAGAAGGCACGATGTTGTCATCGATCGTTCTCCCGGCAGTGACGTTTCATGATTTTTGCGCCTGTTGCAAAGTGGGAGGCACCGCGGTGGTCTTACGGGAATATTTCCTTGCATATTCCGCGTTCGCCAGCGCATGTTTGCCATCTTGCAATTGTCGGCTTTGCAAAATTAACTCAAATCAAGGTTTTCAAAAAAACATCCGAACGACATTGACGCCACTATATCTAGTGCATAACCTAGGCAGCATCACTAGATGTGGATATTTCAAAGGGGCGGACAATGATAGGCAATACAAATATTCTTGGCAACGTAGTCAAGCGTGACGGAAGCGTCAAGGCATTCGAAGCGGATAAGATTCGCAGCGCGCTGGCACGAGCGGGCAGGGCAACACAGGAGTTTGGTCTATCCGAAGCAAGCCGTTTAACCGAGCAGGTCATCGCGCATCTCTTGGCAAGCCACTGCAGGTCCGCGCCGGAAGTCGAACAAATACAGGACCTGGTTGAAGCGGCCTTGTTCGATGCCGGGCATCGCAACACCTTGCGCGCATATATCGTCTATCGCGAACAGCACAACAAGCTGCGCACGGATAAAAAGACCCTGGTTGACGTTGAGTCGTCCGTCAATGAATATCTCGAGCAAAGCGACTGGCGCGTCAATGCCAATGCCAACCAGGCGTATTCGCTGGGCGGCTTGATCCTGAACGTATCCGGCAAGGTCATCGCCAACTACTGGCTGAACCATGTCTATCCCCCGGAAATCGGGCAGGCGCACCGTCAGGCCGACATTCATGTTCACGATCTCGACATGCTCTCCGGCTACTGCGCCGGCTGGTCCCTGCGCACCTTGCTCGCCGAAGGCCTGAACGGCGTGCCGGGCAGGGTAGAGGCGGGCGCGCCGCGCCACATGTCGAGCGCAGTGGGCCAGATCGTCAATTTCCTCGGTACTTTGCAGAACGAATGGGCCGGAGCACAGGCGTTCAGCTCCTTCGATACCTACATGGCGCCCTATATTCGCAAGGACAATCTGGATTACCGTACCGTCAAGCAGCACATGCAGGAACTGATCTATAACCTCAACGTTCCTTCGCGCTGGGGCACGCAGACGCCGTTCACGAACCTGACATTCGACTGGATCTGCCCTGAGGATCTTCGTGAACAGGTCCCGATCGTCGCCGGCGAGGAAATGCCGTTCCTGTACGGCGACCTGCAGCCGGAAATGGACATGATCAACAAGGCTTATATTGAAGTCATGATGGCGGGCGACGCGAAAGGGCGCGTGTTCACCTTCCCGATCCCGACCTATAACATCACATCGGATTTCGAATGGCATAGTCCGAATGCGGAACTGCTGTTCGAAATGACCGCACGTTATGGTCTGCCGTATTTCCAGAACTTCATCAATTCGGAACTCAAGCCGAACATGATCCGCTCGATGTGCTGCCGCTTGCAGCTTGACCTGCGGGAATTGCTCAAGCGCGGAAACGGCTTGTTCGGCTCTGCGGAACAGACTGGATCGATCGGAGTCGTGACCGTCAACTGCGCTCGCCTTGGCTACCTGCACGCGGGCGACGAAGAAGCCTTGCTCAAACGCCTGGATCATCTTCTCGACATTGGCAAAAACAGCTTGGAAATCAAGCGCAAGGTCATCCAGCACCACATGGACGGCGGACTGTTTCCGTACACAAGGCGTTATCTGGGAACCTTGCGCAATCATTTCTCCACGCTGGGCGTCAACGGCATCAATGAAATGATCCGCAACTTTACGCACGACGAGCACGACATCACGACCGATTGGGGACATGCATTTGCGACGCGCCTCCTTGATCATGTCCGCGCGAAAATGCTCGAATACCAGGAAGAGACCGGCCACATGTACAACCTGGAAGCTACGCCGGCAGAAGGCACGACCTACCGCTTCGCCAAGGAAGACCGCAAGCAGTTCCCCGGCATCCTGCAGGCAGGCACGGATGAAATGCCGTACTACACCAACTCCTCGCAGTTGCCGGTAGGGTTCACCGACGATCCGTTCGAGGCGCTCGAAAGGCAGGACAGCCTGCAGCGCAAGTACACCGGCGGCACCGTGCTGCACCTGTACATGACCGAGCCGATCTCGAACGCCGACGCCTGCCGCATGCTGGTAAAACGCAGCCTGAACCGGTTTTCACTGCCGTATCTGACGGTCACGCCGACCTTTTCCATCTGCCCGCATCACGGCTACCTCGCCGGCAGCCACAAGTTCTGTCCGAAATGCGACGAGGAAATCCTGAGTCGCAAGCGGAAAGAAGCAACCGACCCTCAACCCGCCCACTAAAGGAGAAATCATGGGAGCAAACGAACTTCATGCAGCAATCAAGCCGATGCAGAATCCAGCGCAAATTGAGCTGCGCGACGAGGAAAGGCAGCCCTGCGAAATCTGGACCCGCGTAATGGGTTACCACCGCCCGATGTCGTCCTTCAACATCGGCAAGAAGGGCGAATTCCACGAGCGGAAATACTTCGATGAAAAGCGTGCCGATTTATCCGCTTGAACGTGTGCCTGCGCAGCCGGGAGTGGTACCGGCTGTGCAGCACTCAAAGTCCTTCAAGGTGGGCGGCTACACGCCGTTCACCGCAACCGATTTTCCCGGCAAGCTCGCAGCCGTCGTCTTCGTCCAGGGTTGCCCCTGGCGCTGCGGTTATTGCCATAACCCGCACCTGCAGCCGCGCACCGCGGAAAGCGCCTTGTCCTGGAAGTCGCTGCGCGAAGCGCTCAAGCGCCGCATCGGCCTTATCGATGCGGTGGTCTTCAGCGGCGGCGAGCCCACAACCGATCCCTGTCTGGGCGACGCGATCCGCGACGTACGCGCGCTCGGCTTCCAGGTCGGCCTGCATACTGGCGGCGCATACGCCAACCGCCTGATCGAAGTGCTGCCCGATCTCGACTGGGTCGGCTTCGACATCAAGGCCAATCCCGAGGGTTACGACGACATTACGCTGGTCGAGCACAGCGGCGAGCAGGCGTTTGCCGGTGCGAAGGCTGTTCTGGCAAGTGGAGTCGCCTGCGAATTCCGCACCACGATTCATCCATCGCAGATCTCTCCAGAGGACATTCTCCGGCTTGGAGAACGCATCGCGGAGATGGGGGCGAAAAACTACGCGCTGCAGTTGTTCCGCGAGCAGGGATGTGCGGATCAAAATTTGAAAGGGATACACCTTACGGATTATCCTGGCGAGATTGTTCTGGATCGTTTGCGCAAGCTCTTCCCCAACTTTACTTTTCGGTCCCACTAGATTGATTGGTTCGTTCAGAAGCTGCTCTGCCGGTTTGTTGCGTCGATTTAGCGTCAGATCGAGATTCGCTGCGCCCGTTAGCTCTGCGGTACCGCATAAATTTGAAAGTATTTTGTATCCAAGAGCAACGACAGATTCAGGCAACAATTAAAAACAATAAAAAAGGGCGCAAACCATGCGCCCAAGCCCTGCGACATCTGCCCGTCCTGGCCGACTAACCCTTAGAGGCTACCCATGACCGGGCGATGCTTACCGGTTATCCGATGGTGTATCCGCCGTCCACCACAATTTCCTGGCCGTAGATATTCTTCGCTGCGTCTGACGCTAGGAACACCGATGTCCCCGCGATATCTGCTGGATCGCCAAATCCTCCAGGCATCAGACGGGCGTTGATCTTCTCTGCAACTTGACCGAGCACATCCGCCGGCAAGCCGACTGTTCCCCACAAAGGTGTGCCGATCGGGCCCGGCGCGATCGAATTCACTCGTATACCGCGCGGCGCTAGCTCGGCGGCCAGCGTCTGCGACAGTGATTTGAGTGCTGCCTTGCTTGCGCTGTATACGGCCAGTCCAGGGAAGCCGACCTGGGTAAGGAAGGTGGTGATGAACTGCACCGATCCGCCTTTGCGGATGTGGGGCAGGAACAGGCGCACGGTTTCCGCGGCACCGAACAGGTTGACGGAGAACTGCGTTGCGAAGGCCGATGCGTCGCTGTCTTCGAAAGAGACGACGCGGGCAATGCCGGCGTTGGGAACGAGGATGTCCACGCCGCCGTGCACCGCGACGGTTTCCTTGACCAGGCGTTTCAGGTCATCTACATTCGTGACGTCGCCGGGCACTACGGTAATGTTTTCCGGGCTGATTTTGCGCAGCTCTTCCAGGGGCGCTGCATTGCGCGAGAAGGCGACAACCTTGGCACCCTCGGCAACGTATTGTTCGACGATGGCGCGTCCGATGCCGCTGCCCGCACCGGTCACGACGGCGATCTTGCCTTCAAGTCTTTTTTGCATGATTGAAATTCCGTGTTGTATGTCCTGGCTGATGCGATGTCGTCCGGGACAAAAAGTTCACCGACTGCGATTTGCCAGTAACGCAAAGAAAAAGGCCGCATCATTGCTGATGCGGCCCTTATAAGGCTTACGCCTTTTCTACTGCACCGGTCGAGACCGGGACTTTTGCACCCGGCTTGACCTTGCCCATCAGGCGAAGGGCAAACAGGGACAGATAAGCGATACCAATCGAGAACACGATGTCGCCCGGTACGCGCAGCCAGACCATGTTTTCCATGAAGCTGGAGTGAATGATCTCAGCCGAACGTGCATACCACATGCCAGTGCTGATGCTTGCCCAGCCCTGATAGATGCCGGCCGGAGCGAGCGACATGAAGACCATCATCGCCAGGCCGATATTGAGCAGCCAAAACATCGGCTTCAACAGGCTGTCGGCCCAGAGTGCGCGCTCGGTCAGGCCGCGCAGGCAGAACAGCATCAGTCCGATACCGAGCATGCCGTACACGCCGAACAGTGCTGCGTGGCCGTGTGCTGCGGTCATGTTCAGGCCTTGCATGTAGTACAGGGCGATCGGAGTGTTGATGGCGAATCCCAGCAGTCCTGCGCCGACCATGTTCCAGAATCCGACGGCGATGAAACAGAGGATAGGCCACTTGTAGGTGGATACCCACGGTGCAGCGGTGGAACGCTTGTAGTTCTTGTAGGCTTCAAGACCGATCAGGACCAGCGGAACCACTTCCAGCGCCGAGAACATGCCGCCGATTGCGATAACAAACGTTGGCGTGCCGGTGAAGTACAGGTGATGCAGGGTGCCCAGGATGCCGCCGAACAGGAACACGATGGTTTCCAGGACGATGGCGCTGTTGGCGGATGCTGCACGAATCAGGCCCAGACGGGTGAAGAGCAGGGCGATGACCGCAGTGGCGAACACTTCGAAGAAGCCTTCGACCCACAGGTGCACCAGCCACCATCTCCAGTATTCAACCATGGAGTAGTGGGTAGTACGGCCCCAGGTCAGGGACGTTGCATAGAAGCCGCCGATGCAGAGAGCTGCGAGGAAAACCATGGCGATCAGGCCGCGGCTCTCGGATGGCTTCTTCAGTGCTGGCCACAGACCGCGGCCGAGCAGGGTAGCCCAGAACAGCAGGCCGATAAACAGCAGGATTTGCCAGACACGGCCCATGCTGGTGAATTCCAGTCCCTGGTTGCCGATCCAGAAGCTGTAGTCGGTGCCGATATTCTGCAGGGTGCCGAGCCAGCCGGTGATGGTAGAGCCGGCGACGATGAAGAGCAGGGCATAGAACAGCACATTTACGCCGAGCTTCTGGTATTTCGGCTCATGTCCGGAGATCGCCGGTGCGATATACAGGCCGGTTGCAAGCCATGCGGTCGCGATCCACAGTACTGCAAACTGGGTGTGGACAGTGCGGCTGATCGTGTAGGGCAGGATATCCGACAGCGGGAATCCGAAGAAGCTGTGTCCTTCCACCGAATAGTGCGCGGTGATGATGCCCATCAGTACTTGCGCTGCGATCAGCGCAATCACGACGAAGAAGTATTTCTTCGTGGCCTTCATGGAAGGGGTCGCCTTCAGATCGAACAGCGGATCGGCTTTTGGAGGAGTCGGATCGGCTTCTTCCTTGTGGCGCGAATGTACGAAGAGCATCACGGCAATCGCGCCGATCAGCAGGATGATGCTGGCGACCGACCAGATGCCGGTGCTGGCGGTCGGTGTGTTGCCGACCAGCGGCTCATGCGGCCAGTTGCTGGTATAGCTCAGGTCGGTTTCGCCCGGACGGTCGGTTGCGGCTGCCCAGGAAGACCAGAAGAAGAATGCGGTCAGCGCCTGGCGGTCTTCCGGCCTTTTCAGCGAATTCGCCACCATGGCGTATTGCTCTCGCAGACCTTCCAGGGAAAGGTCGCTACCGAACAAACCGTCATAGTGCTTCGCCACTTCCTTGATTGCCTGCGCGCGCTCTGGAGAGATGGTGATCTTCCCCGTAGCTGCGTCGTAGGTATTCTTGCGCATTTCTTCTCTGAGCATGCCGTTAAGCTGCCCCTTCTGGGATGCGGTCAACTCTTCATACGTCTTGTTGAAATCGCGCTTTGCCCAGATTGCCCGCAATGTGATCGCTTCGCGATGCAGCCAGTCGGCGGACCAGTCCGGTGCGACATAGCTACCGTGGCCCCAGACGGACCCCATCTGCTGGCCGCCGGCGGACAGCCAAGCCTGCTGGCCGTGCTGTACTTCGGTGCCTTTAAATATTACTTCCCCTTTTTCACTAATGACTTCTTTTGGAATCGGCGGTGCCGTTACATAAATCTCTGCACCCACCCAGCCGAGGACGGCAAAAGAGAGTGCGCAGATTACGGCAAGCCAAGTCCAGAGTTTGCGCGTCGCATGCATGGCAAATTTCCTTTTCTGGTTGGTTGAGGTGAGGTGAAACTTTCTTTTAAGATGCATTCTAAATGCATGTTCTTAAACATGCAAACAAAATGTATGTTTAAAACTGCGTTTAACAAAATATGACACTAAGTTCATAAAACATATAAAATTTATGCGTGTTTTAAATTTGAGATTCGTTGCGAGGCGCTATGAGACTTACTACCTATACGGACTATGCACTTCGCACTCTGATGTTCCTGGCGCTCAACCGCGACAAGCTTGTCACGATCCAGGACATCGCGGATGCACACAAGATCGCCAAGAATCATTTGACCAAAGTTGTGCATCAATTAAGCTCCGCCGGCCTGATTGAAAGCCTCAGGGGCCGCAACGGCGGCCTGAAGCTTGGCAAGGAACCGGCCGACATCAATGTCGGAGATGTGGTGCGCCTGACGGAGCATGACTTCTTTATCGCCGAGTGCTTCGACATCAACAACAAGAACTGCATTTATTCTTCTTCCTGCGCCTTGAAGGGCGTGCTGAATCGCGCAACGAGCGCCTTTCTCGATGTCCTTGACGGTGTGACGCTGGACAGCTTTCTGCAAAAAGATGTTGTCCGCACCAAGGCGAAAGATGGAAAGCCGGTAACCGTTCATTTCAAGCAGACGTCGTATAAAAAGAAAGAAGCGGCGGTTTCCAGGAAGAGCTAGCGACTTGTTCGTCATTGCAGTCGCCTTACCGGAAAACCATTACAGGCTTGTCTGAACGGGACAGTACTTCCTGCGTCTCGCTTCCCAGAAATAGCTTGCTTAAACCTTTTCTCCAGTGAGAACCCATGAAGATCGCATCGCATCGAAGCCGCTTTGCGGCTTCGATGATTTCTGCGCTGGGGCTGAATGATTCGGTAATCACGATTTCACATTCAACGCCCGCCGCCTTGGCGGATTCTTCGACTTTCTGAACATTCTGTCTGGCTGCAGCCAAGGCTTTTTCCGTATGGCTGATCGAAGCGCTTACCTTATCTGTCAGTTCCAGGGGAGATGACAGATAAGGTTGTGCGACCGTCATGCCGATTATCTTCGCGCCACAGGCACTCGCGATATTGACCGCAGCGGTTATCGCTTTTTCTGAAAGCGCCGAGCCGTCGGTCGGAACAAGAATTTTTCTGAACATGCGTGCCTTAAGTTCGATATGCAACTCGTTTGATTGGCATGCATCCTATTTTTAGGGAGACCAAAAAAAATTGATACAAATCAAAAAATTCAGGTTCGGTGGATTGTGGGCCGGAAAACAACAGTTCACTGCGTATGGCAGGCGTGTATGTTTGTTAAGGACTGTTTATTTATGATTGGGCATGCCGGCTCTTCAAGCCATACGCGCGCCGGACAACTGCACCGGGGTTTTTGCATAATGCCAAGCGTCCCCCGAATTTATGTGGCATTTACAAGTTCCCATATCTTCCTCACGGCCTGCCGAGATCGTTACCGGAATATTTTGCGGTTAACTGAATTTGGCGATTGCATATGCGGCAGAGAAGATATAACATGCATTAAAAATGCATGTTTAAGGAAAGAAAATGAGCCTACTGATCATCGAAGAAAGCCCGGGCAACCGCAGCGCACCTAAAAGCGATATACCGCCCATGCTGCGTTTGGGATTCAGGCCTTTTTATCTGCTGGCCGCAGCGTTTGCCTTCATCAGCGTGCCGATCTGGCTTGCCAAATACTACGGCTACGCCGATATCCTGAAAAACGTAAGCCTGAACTGGCACATCCATGAGATGGTGTTCGGATTTGCCATTGCGGTCATCATCGGCTTCCTTTACACAGCGGGACGGAACTGGACCGGCCTTTGGACTCCGCGCCGGAAAATGCTTGCGGCGCTCGCCGGGCTTTGGATCGCCGGGCGGCTTACGATGCTCTTTGCCGACCCGGTCATTGCGGCCGTCGTCGATATAAGCTTCCTGCCGATTGCCACATGGCTGTTGTACGGCGTATTAAAAAGATCCGCAAACAAGCGCAACATGGTCATGGTCGGCCTGCTTTCCTTGCTGACACTAACCAACATTCTCTTTCATGCCGCAAATCTGGGGTGGACCGGCGTTTCATCCATTCATGCAATCCACATCGCCATTCTGATCATTGTCGTACTCGAAGCCATCATCGGTGGCCGTGTGATTCCGATGTTTACAGCAAATGCCGTTCCGACTGCGAATCCGATCATCAATGTGAGAAGAGACAGTGTAATTGCCGGATTTACGATTGCGGCGTGCATCGCATGGGCGTTCGGATTTCCCGGACCGCTGACCGCATCGCTTGCCTTGGCTGCGGCCGCATCGCAAATGACCCGGCTAATCGCATGGCAGCCGCTGTGCACGATCCGTAATCCTCTTCTTTGGATATTGCACCTGTCTTATGCCTGGATCCCGGTGGGATTCGTATTGCTTGCACTTTCCGCCTTTGGATTGGTCCCGACCAGCTCTGGCATGCATTCATTGGCAATCGGCGCAATGGCAGGAATGATGATCGGGATGATCACGCGCACCGCGCTCGGCCATACGGGCCGTCCGCTCAAGGCAGGCATGAGCGAAACCTGGATGTACATACTGGTACAGGCAGGCGCCGCCGGACGTCTCGCCGCATCCTTAAGCCAGACGGAAATACGCGACGCATTGCTTGTTTTCAGCGCAGCCTGCTGGGCAGGTGCCTTCCTGCTCTATGTCGCCGTGTACAGTCCGTATCTCATGGCTGCGCGCGTTGATGGAAAAGAAGGGTGATGTACCGCGACAGCGGAATGAGTAGAGTCGACGCGATACCTGGTCAGCGACGCGCCATGAGAAAGTCATTGCGAGCCCGGTTGCCGACCATGTGACGATGTAGCGCGCTTTCCAATGAAATAATGTAATCAGAAGGTGAGAAACAATGAAGACCATGCCTGCAGCTGAATCGAAATATCCTTCAACTCCGATCCAATTCGACTCTGAGCTGATCGGCAAGGTGACGCAGCAGGGTCCGCGTTATACCTCATATCCGACTGCTGACCGCTTTTCCGCAAATTTCCAGATGGGAGATTATCTGCAGGCCGTAGCACAGATCAAGTCGGGCGGTGCGCGCAATCCCTTGTCTTTGTATATCCATATTCCGTTCTGCCAATCTCTCTGCTATTACTGCGGCTGCAACAAAATCATCACCAAGAACCATAGCAAAGCCGAGACATATCTTGTATATCTCAAGCAGGAAGTGGATATGCAGGCGGCTCTCTTTGCCGGCATGAACAGGGTTGAGCAGCTCCATTTCGGCGGCGGCACTCCGACCTTCCTTTCCGATGAAGAAATGGGCGACCTGGTAAAGCATCTGAGGAAGTCGTTCAGCTTCGTCAGCGATGCGGAAGGCGAGTTTTCTATAGAGATCGATCCGCGTACCGTTGATCCGGCACGCATCCATTCATTGCGCGCACAGGGATTCAACCGGATCAGCCTGGGGGTGCAGGATTTCGATCCGGAAGTGCAGAAAGCGGTCAACCGCATCCAGCCGGAAGCATTGACGATCAGGGCGATCGAAGCGGCGCGGGAGGCAGATTTCAAGTCGATCAGCATCGATCTGATCTATGGATTGCCGAAACAAACCGTCATGACCATGTCCACAACCTTGTCCAAGGTCATTGCGGCCGATCCGGACCGGATATCGATTTATAACTACGCCCACATGCCGCATTTGTTCAAGTCGCAGCGCCTGATCGCGGATGACGAAATTCCGAGCGCGCAGGCAAAGCTTGATATGCTGTCTTTGTGCGTCCGTCGCCTGACCGATGCAGGCTATGTCTACATCGGCATGGATCATTTTGCCAAGCCGAACGATGCGCTTGCCGTAGCCCAGAGGCAGGGCCGGCTGCACCGCAACTTCCAGGGCTATTCGACCCATGCCGGCGCAGAAATGGTTTCATGCGGCGTGTCGGCCATCAGCGCTGTCGGCAGCACCTACAGCCAGAATGAAAAAAGCCTGGAGCATTATTACGAGCGCATAGAGCGCGGCGAGCTTCCTATTGCACGCGGGCTGAAGCTCACCAACGACGATCTGCTGCGCCGGATGGTTATTCAAATGCTGATGTGTAATTTCGAGCTGTCCACGAAAGTCTTCGAGCTGGCATACCCGATCAGTTTTTCGACCTACTTCGCCAGGGAACTCGAGAAGCTTCGCGAATTTGAAGTTGATGGACTGCTTTCAATTGACGAGGATTGGCTGACGGTGACTCCGAAGGGACGTTTCCTCGTGCGCAATATCTGCATGGCCTTCGACCGATATCTGGGAATGCCTAACCTTATCAAACTGGAACGCATGCAGTATTCGCGGACAATTTAAAGCCCTTGTTCCGTCAGAATCCGGCAACAGCCGGAAACGCGCGTCGGCGCGGACGCCAGGCCATTGGCCGGTTCCCGCTTCTGAGTTTGTCAGCTGGGTTTTTGGATGCTGGCCAATAGTTCTGGCTGGCGGACGTTGCCGCCGGTCGTATGGCCGTTAGGAGAACGGACAAAAAATAAAAAGGGCAATGCAAATAATGTGGGCTTTTGAGGAGAGTGCATTGCCCGGAAACCGTTTCATGACACGCAAGGCGTGCCGATGCATATTATTTATGCCTATGGCTTGGCCTGTCCTGAAACCCAGGCCGAAACAAGAGCAGGGAGTATCGCTGCTAGCTGCAGCACCCGCCGCAACAGCTTGCCGTTTCGCGTTTCGGCTTTTCCGCATTGATCGGATGTCCTGCACTTCGCAAGGCGCTTGCCAGTTCGTCCGGCGAAGTGAGGTCTTCGTCGAAGACTACATTGACATGATTTGGACCAGGGACAAAGTCAACGCTGCTGACACCGTTTATCCCAAACAATATCAGCATAATGCTCGGAGTATTGTTTTGGTCTACGAGGTTTCGGATCTGTAATGTCTTGGATGCCATGGTTCATTCCCGCTGTGAGCTAAGTGGAGAGGCGAAATTTTTTCACCTGAGCCATTCTAGGCACCGGATAAGCACTTTTCCTTAACTCAAATTAAGAATTTCGGGATAGCGGAAATTCCCCGAAACGCGTGATGATTTTCATGCCCATCGCGCGAAGACTGCTACCTTGCCTCAGATTGTGGCCGGGGAGCAAATTGATACAAATTTGATTTTCTAGATTTTGATCCTTGGGGCATAATGACGCCGATATAATTGAGTCAGGGCCGGATTTTGATTTCCGCAGTAAATTCCGGTGCATTGGTTACATAGCCGTATTACGCAAATTTATTGTTCATTTCGATGGAGAAGAGATATGAAACGTTCCGCCCTGGCCGTGTTGGCCCTAAGCAGCATGGTGTCCAGCTTTGCATTTGCAAACGCCGAGCTGGCAAAGACCAAAAACTGCATGGCATGCCATGCGATGACAACCAAAATGGTGGGACCATCCTTCAAGGACGTCGCAGCGAAATATGCTGGTCAAAAAGACGCGGAAAAACAACTGGTCCAGAAGGTCATCAAAGGCGGCGCCGGCGTATGGGGACAGGTCCCGATGCCACCGAATAATGTGACCGAGAAGGAAGCTCAGTCGCTCGTGCAATGGATACTTGCGCAAAAATAAGCGTTTGCTGTCTCTGATTATTGCCCGTTCGATTCGAGACCTTGCTTTATAAGTCTGCTTTCGACTATAACGTCTGAAACGTATATCTGGCTGCATTCCCCTCAAGGGAATGCAGCTTTTTTATTGGTTGGTTCGCTACGTCGGCGTGGCTTGGCTGTTCGCCGCGCACGATTAATTGATGAAGCGCCGCTTGATTGGGCAGATCAAGATCTGCGATGGCCAAATGAAAATCACCGCGCTCCAGGATCTTGCAGTCGGATTCCAGTGAGTATTGCGTTGCCGGCACTGATCCAACTAAATCTATAATGTCGCTTTCCAATAAACAGCCATTGTCATGAGCTATATCGCATTCAAGCATCTTCATATGACCGCCGCAATACTGAGCGGACTCTTTTTTACCATTCGCGGGATTTGGATGCTCACCGATTCGAGCTTGCTTAAGAGGCGCTGGGCGAAGGTCGCGCCGCATGTAATCGATACGGTGCTTCTGGCAAGCGCGTTAATAATGGTGTTCTGGAGCGGTCAGTATCCGTTTGTCCAGGGCTGGCTTACCGCGAAGGTGCTTGCACTGTTTGCCTATATTGGGACGGGAATGGTCGCGCTCAAATACGGGAAAACCAAGACCGTTCGCGCAGCAGCTTTCGTCACTGCATTGCTTATCTTTGTCTACATACTTAAAGTCGCGGTAACCCGACAAGTGATTTAAGGGCGCGATCCGGCTGCCGGTGACACAACGCAGAACGTCTTGCCATCTTGCCTAAGGAGCCGGTACGGCTAGACATGCAGGGCATGAATTCGGCTGGAACTCAAGCCGTAGTTCAGCCCTGAATATGCTGTATCAGCTCTACGTTAAGCGCTCTTACTACTTCATTCTTTCTCTTTTGCTGAGCGCCAGGCATACGCCTATTCGACATGGCCTGAGCCATGGACAGGGCATATCCATCGCGATCATGGCAGGCATTAGATATGCCTGGCACGGCCTGGACGCTGCGTGTCAGAGTACCAACTGCGTTGATGCATATCAACCGCGAGACAAGTTAAAGACGTATGTCTATCAAATTCCGATAAATTATCGAGGCAAATCTATCCGTTTCGGCCAGCCTTTCTCGTTGCCGCATTTCTGGCCTTAAGCCTATCCAGCAGTAGAACTATCACCTGGAGTACGCCTATGCACGGTCCGCTCAAGCTGTTTAGTTACGTTGTCATCCTGTTGATGGTGATTGCCATGGTTTATTCGGCCTATATCTCCATTAAATACTGGGCCGGAATCGGCGTCTGAACAGAGGATAGGCGAGCGAACGATGAATAAAAGGCAAACCAGGCTTTTCGCGATTATTTCAACCGCCATTTCCGCGCTTGTTTTCCTGGGCATGACCATCGACAGCCACAGGCAATTTCCCAAGCTGACCAATGCGCAGAACATCACTCCCGCAGTGAAGCTCGGACAGGATGTCTGGCACAAATATAACTGCATCAATTGCCATACCCTGTTCGGCGAGGGCGCGTATTATGCGCCTGACCTGACCAAGATCACCCAACTGCGTGGTGAGCCTTATCTGACGGCGTACATGAAGGACCCGTCACAGTTCTATGACGAGCAGAAGCATAGACGCCTGATGCCGAAACAGGATTTAAGCGATGCGGAAATCAAGAACCTGATCGCATTCCTGGACTGGGTCAGTAAAGTCGACAACCAGGGATGGCCGCCACGTCCGATCCTCGTCACCGGCGCATCGATACCGGGAACGGATTTGTCCGCCGAGAGGCAGGCACAGACTATGGGCCAGGCCAAGGATACCGCACAGGCCCCTCCGGGCGCACGTCCGCTGAGCGGTGGCGAAAACCCGATTGCGCTTGGCGAGCGCCTGTTCCGGTCCGCGGCTCCGGCATGCAATGCCTGTCATTCCGTCGCTCCCGGCGTCAACATGGCCGGCCCGTCCCTGGCGGGGCTGGCTACGCGCGCCGAACAAATCATCTCTTCGCCGGAATATAAAGGCAAGGCCAAGGATGCGATGGCTTACATACGAGAGGCGATTACCGAACCTAGCGCACACATTGTGCCGGGTCCGATGTATTCGGCTAACGGCGTGTCCTTCATGCCGAACACCTATGGAAAAGACCTTAAACCGGAGCAGATAGACCAGCTCGCGGAATATTTGGCATCGTTCAAGTAGGCGGGAGGAATAATGCGCTATAAATCACAATCGGTTGCATACTGGTATTTCGCGGTCGCGATGGTGCTCTTCGGCCTGCAGATCGTTTTCGGCCTGCTGTCGGCGGCAAAATATCTGGGTCCTGATCCTCTTCTATATATCCTGCCTTTCGATGTCACAAAAGTCATCCATACCAATCTGCTGATCGTATGGGTGCTGACCGGCTTCATGGGAGCGACTTACTGGATGGTTCCCGATGAGTCGCGCACCGAGATCTACAGCGTCAAGCTCGCTTACATCCAGTTGGGTTTATGGGTCGTGATGGGTGTTACCGCGATCATCGGCTACCTGTTTCGCTATGGGACGGGAAACAAACTGCTGGAGCAGCCGCTTCCGCACAAGATCGTGATCGTTATTGTCATGCTCATGTTCCTGTACAACATCGGCATGACGATCAAGAAGTCCGGGCGCTTTACCACTACAGAAGGTGTGCTGCTGCTGGGATTAGGAAGCGCTGCGGTACTGTATCTGCCGGCTTTGCTCCATTATTCAAACTATACCGTTGCCATTTTCTACCGCTGGTGGACGATCCATCTGTGGGTGGAAGGAGTGTGGGAAATGATCCAGGGCAGCTTCCTGGCCTATCTTCTGATCCGCCTTTCAGGCGCCGACCGCGAAGTGATGGAAAAATGGCTCTATGTGATCGTCGGGCTTGTGTTCATCGCTGGCATAATCGGCACCGCGCATCATTATTACTGGGTCGGCGTGCCATCCTACTGGTTGCCGATCGGCGGCCTCTTCAGCGCGTTGGAACCGGTCGCTCTCATCGGAATGGCGATCTATGCCTACTCCGCGATTCGCCGCTCAGGCCTTGCGCATCCGAATACGCTTGCCCTGCACTGGACCGTGGGCAGCGCCGTATTCACCTTGTTCGGCGCGGGCTTGCTTGGCCTGGCACACACATGGCCGAGCGTCAACAAGTGGACACACGGCACGCTCATTACCGCCATGCATGGCCATGCCGCATTCTATGGCGCCTACGCCATGATCGTGCTTGCCATGATTACCTATGCGCTTCCGGCCATGGCGCCCGGAAGAAAAGAACAGGGCACATCGCTGGGATACTGGGCGTTCTGGCTGCAGCTGGCCGGCATGTTCGGGATGACGCTGTCGTTTGCGACCGCGGGCATCGGCCAGGTATATCTGGAACGCATCCTCGGCCTCGGATACCTCGACACGCAACTGAAAATCCAGGTGCACTTCGTCATGCTGATCGCAACCGCATCCCTGTTCGCTGTAGGCGTCATCTTGTTCATCATTGACTTCTTCAGGTACGCGCCGCGTTTTGAACTGGCGACCGATCCGGATCGCGGCGCGGCACCGATCAGCGGGACAGGTGGGGCTGCAGCCAGGGCATGATTCCATTTCCGGAGCATTCGCTGGAGGCGGAGCCGTATTACCTGCCGGTGGGCGGCGAGGTAGAGATTTTCGAACAGTGCCATGCAAGGAAGCTTGCCGTCATGCTCAAGGGACCGACAGGCTGCGGTAAGACCCGGTTTGTAGAGCATATGGCATGGCGGCTTAAACGGCCGCTTATCACCATATCCTGCCACGATGATCTGACAGCGAGCGACCTGGTCGGGCGCTTCCTGATACGGCACGATGGCACCCAGTGGCAGGATGGTCCTCTCGCACGCGCAGTTCGCGAAGGAGCGATCTGCTATCTGGACGAAGTGGTCGAGGCGCGCCAGGACACTGTGGTCGTCCTTCACCCGTTGACCGACTATCGCCGGGTCCTGCCTATTGATAAAACCGGCGAAACGATCGAGGCCGCGCCCGGCTTTCAGCTCGTCATTTCCTATAATCCCGGCTATCAGCGCATGTTGAAGGATCTGAAGCCGAGCACGCGGCAGCGTTTTGTGGCGCTGGATTTCAATTTCCCGCCGTTTGAACAGGAAGCGCACATTGTGCGACACGAGGGAAACGCGGATTACGCGACGGCGCAGGCGCTGGTCGGGCTAGGACAGCGTCTCCGGCTGCTGCAGGACCGCGGCCTGGCCGAAGTGCCTAGAACGCGGCTGCTGATCGCTGCGGCACGCTTGATATCGAGCGGCGTCCCGGTCAAGCAAGCCTGTTATTCCGCCTTGATTTCTCCCTTGTCGGATGACGCTTCTCTCCTGGAAGCAATGCGCGACCTGGTCGACGCCACCTTCGTCTAGCCCTCTAGTCCATTAATGAGCGAGTGAATATCTCTTGGCCGAAGCAGAAGAAGTCATCACCGATGTCGCGCGCCATGCAACCATTTATGCGCGCGAATTATGGCGGCGGCATGGCAGAGCACCTGCGGAACCGAGCGGAAAAGCTTTGCTTGACGTGGCGCAGCGGCTCGATCTTTTACTTACGGCCGCGTTCGGTGCAAGCTTTCCTATTCGCGTTGCGCAAGCACCGGCACCGCGGACTTTTCTAGCCAAGCTGTTTAAGCGTTCGGACGCACCATCGGCGCAAAGCGCGGTACCCGCTACAGACGGCATCAGCATCTGGCTGCCTGCGCATCTATGCGATCTTTCCGGTTTACCAGCCGTGGATTGCTATCGCATATTGGCTCTTCGGCAAGCCATGCATGCAACGCGGAAGAGCCCTGTCGTTCTGAAAGACACATCCGGCAGGCTGCATCGCGCGCTTTTCATCGCCATCGAGTCCTGGGCCGTCGACCGTTTTCTGATACAGCGTCTCCCGGGAACCGCCAAGACTCTGGAAGCGCTGCGTGCTCATTCACTTTCGGTGCGCCCCGAATTAACGAAATTCCCCTCCTTGCACCGTCCCGTGGAAGAGAGGGTTCGTATGCTGATGAAGGGCAGGGCGGATTTTGCCCTTCCCAAAACCCCGGAAGAATCCCTGACGCTTTCGAAAAAGCTTGCGTTGACCATCTTGAACGAGTCGCCCGGGCTGCGCACAGACGGCGAGTGTCTTTTCAGGGATCTATGGACCGGGGATCTGCTTGATTTTCCTGCAATGCAGGGCTCGCCATTGGATTTTTCCGATTCTGCCGAGCAGCAGCCGGATCCGGCACACACACGCAGCGCACGCATGTCCAGGCGTCCCAAGGTACGCGATCCCGCCGAAGATGAGGACGACTCCAAGCCTGGCGCATGGATGGTGCAGACCTCGCAGCCGCATGAACAAGCGGAAGACCCGGTCGGCATGCAGCGACCAACCGATCGTGATGAGCAGACTGCTGCGGAGGAATATGCCGATTCGCTGTCCGAGTTGCCCGAAGCACGCATTGTTTCAACGCCCGGGCGGCCGAAAGAGGTGCTTTTGTCCGACGATACGCCGGAAATGCGGCGTCAGCGCAAACGAATTGTGTCTGCCTCGGATACGTCGCATACCTTGCAATATCCGGAATGGGACTACCGCGCCCGCGTTTATCGTGATCCTGGCGCGACGGTGCATATAGCCGAGGCGATGCAGGGGCCGCAGGAATGGGTTGAGCGTACACTGGAGACCTACCGCTCGATGGCCGACACGGTCCGGCGCCAGTTTGAAACGCTGCGCGCTGAACGCGTCAGGTATAGAAGGCAGTTTGACGGTGAAGAGATCGACCTTGAAGCCTATGTTGAAAGTTATTCCGACTTCAAGGCAGGATTGCCCCTTGCCCAGGCGATGTATCAACGCGTTGTGGCCGCCAAGCGCGATCTTTCCGTCATGCTGCTGATCGACGTCAGTGGTTCCACCGATGCCTGGGTTTCATCGAACAAGAGAATCATCGATGTCGAACGCGAAGCCTTGCTGCTTGTGTCGCTTGCAATGCAAGCCATGTCCGCGCCCTGTGCGGTTATGAGCTTTTCCGGAGAGGGGCCGCAGGGCGTCACCGTTCGCAACGTCAAATCGTTCAACGAAGCGCACAGCGACGAAGTTGCGCGCAGGATTGCAGCTCTGGAACCCGAACATTACACGCGCGCCGGCGCGGCGCTTCGTCATGCGACGGCGGAGTTGATGCGCCAGGGTGCAAGGCATCGTCTTTTATTGCTGCTCTCCGACGGGAAGCCGAATGATGTGGACGAATATGAGGGACGATACGGTGTGGAAGACATGCGGCAGGCGGTAATGGAAGCCAAATTGCAAGGCATACATCCATTTTGCCTGACGATAGACCGTCATGCTGCGGATTATCTTCCTGCGGTATTCGGTGCGCATCAATATGCGTTGCTGCCCAAGCCGGAACTGCTGCCTACGGTACTGCTGGAATGGATGAAAAGACTGGTGTCAGCATGATTTTTTCCGGTGCAGCAGGAATATCATCCGTTCAAAGAATCGTCCTCGCTAAGATGACGGAAAATGAAGGACTGCCGTGGCTACTCGGATTCCTCCGCGGATATCTGATCCACTGCAGGAGATAAGTCCTGCTTGGCATCGAGTCCCCATTCCTGCCAGTCTTCACCAAACAGTTCTGCAGGGTGCTGAGTCCGTTCAGAACCGTTACCGCAGGCAAGGGAATCGGCAGGGCAATACTTGTCGCAACCCCAACAGATTCTTTCCGGATGTTTTGCGACGATGGGAAATTTCTTTGCCATGGTACTCCTGCGAATGATGCTTCCAGTTCAGTATAGTGGCAACGGAGAAATTTTCAAATCTCGCATAGCTGTCTCATAAAGATCATGTGCCGTTCGCTGCCGAAATGTCATCGGGATTCGTGTAATTGATCGTAATTTATTGATCTTCCGCATAGCATTCGGGTAAGTCGTTCCTATCCTGAAAAAGGCTCGATCTGCGGCGGCACGCTTGTTGGAAGCAAGAATGTCGCGGCACGAAAGCCAAACGAATTCAATGAATTCATCTTGATTAATTTTCAATGATTGAAAGGAGTTTGGTATGGCAAACAATCTGACGCGCCCCAGCAATCCGCGCGATATCTCGCGTTTTGATCCATTTGGCAATCTCGAAGATTTTTTCGCCAGATGTCCTTGAGTCCATCCTGGAGTGCCTGGGATAACGCGCCTTCCATCCGGCTGGATATATCGGAGGATGACAAGAACTATATGGTCGAGGCAGATTTGCCGGGAGTAAAAAAGGAAGATATCAAGGTCTCCATTGAAGGAAATCAGGTAACCGTAAGTGCCGAGACAAAGCAGGAAAAAGAAGAGCGGACCAAGGACATGCTACGCAGCGAACGGCATGTCGGGCAGCAATACCGAAGCTTCACTTTGCCGAATGATGTGGACGATGCGAAAGCTCAGGCTAAATACGAGAACGGCGTGCTGCATTTGACTCTGCCGAAAAAGAATGCGGGCGGCCGAAAACAGATATCTATTCAATAATCCGTTTCAAAGACTTGTCTTGAAAACCTGAGTGGGCGCGCCGTTCCTGATCACTGGCGCGCCGTTCACATTGGCAAGTGCAAGGACGGCAACGAGAAATTATTTATTTCCTTCAACCGGATAAGTAACGCGCATGTTATGTATTGATGACTGAGTTGCATGCATGGCGCGAAGAGGCACACAAGCATTGAGGCTCGAGCAGGATGCTGCTCTCGCGGAAATGGAGGCGAAAATTTCCGCGATGCCGTGTCGGGATTCCGTGAAATACTTCAGTCCGCAAAGGAGAAAAAATGCCTGAGTTCCTGAGCTGTCTTGGCATACAGTCCGATGATCTGATTCTTTTTGCACTGAAGGGAAGTGAAGGTTTTGGCGATTCGGTGGCGCGCCATCTTGGAATCGCATTGGGCGAACATGAAGAGCGCGATTTTGAAGACGGGGAACACAAATCCCGGCCGCTTATCAATGTGCGCGACAAGGATGTTTTCATACTTCATTCCTTGTATGGAGATGCAACGCATAGCTGCAACGACAAGCTCTGCCGCTTGCTTTTCTTTATCGGCGCTGTAAAAGATGCAGGTGCGGCACGCATTACCGCAGTGGTTCCCTATCTTGCCTATGCAAGGAAAGATCAGAAAAGCCAGCCGAGGGATCCGACTACGACACGCTATGTGGCACAACTTCTCGAAGCGTGCGGAGTGGATGCCGTGGTTACCATGGATGTGCATAACCGTGCCGCCTTTCAGAATGCTTTCCGTTGCCGCACCGAGCATCTGGAGGCCAGGAAGCTGTTCGTCGAATATGTCTGCGACCTGGTGCGGCATTACGATCTTGTCATCGTTTCGCCCGATGCCGGCGGAATAAAGCGAGTCGAGCTGTTCAGACGGTCACTGGAAGGCATTCTCTCCAGGCCGATCGATTCCGCATTCGCGGAAAAATACCGTAGTCATGATGTAGTGAGCGGTGACAGGCTGATCGGTAATGTCGATGGAAAGCTGGCAATCATTTTCGACGATCTGATCAGTACCGGGACCACGATTGCCCGCACGGCCAGGGCCTGCGCGGAGCACGGTGCGGCAAAGGTCGTCGCAGCAGCAACACATGGCTTATTTTCGGGAAAGGCGGATACAGTGCTGGCCGACCCGGCATTGGAAAAGATCATCGTGTGCGATACCGTTCCCGCGATGTCGAGGCTGAAAGATGATGCAGTCAGATCAAAACTGACCGTGCTGGGATGCGCGCCGTTTTTTGCCGATGCGATATCCCGCATGCATACCGGAAGGTCTATAGTCGAATTATTGAGTTAGGATGCACAGCAGACATCCTAAGCGCCCGATGCCTGGCTGATATGTTTACCGGCCAGCGCAAGGTATTCATGGGTGCGGCTTATCCATTTCTCGGAAAGACGGAACTGCTCTTCATCCAGATGGCGAATTGCAAGTTTCGCCCGCGCCATCGCACGATAACTCTGATAAAAATGCACCAGGGCCGGAGATACTTCATCTTTCATCTGGACACGGTAGGCACGGAGCAATGCATGCGCAAAGCCGGCCGCGCCAAGTCGTTCGCACTCCATGGCCAGGAATGCAAGCTCATCCGCCATATCCTGGGTCCGCAAGATCCAGGAAAAATCAAGACAGTCGATAATTGAAATTTGCCCCTGCACGCAAACATGTTCCGGCCTGAGGTCGCCGTGCCCCTCGACTACTTTTCCGGAATCGACGCGCAGGATAAGTTCCGTTCGCAAGCTGCGGAAGACGGATATCTGAGTTTTATGAATGCCACGAATTGTCGCCTCTGCTAGCGGGTAGGATTTTTTGCACAGCACTTCCAGACTGCCCTGCAAATCCAGTTCGATTTTCTTCAGATAATTTTCCGCAGAGATCGCTGCTGGCGCACATGCCCGATAAAAACCGGCCAGTACCGAGACAATGCGTTCCGCATCATCGTCGCCGATCTGGCCATCCGCAATTCTGGAATCCAGCATCATCTCGGCAGGCAAGCGTTTCATTTTGACCAGCCAGTCCACGGCAGGCCCTTCGCCATCAACATGCAGATTTCCGCCGGCATCGGTCGTGAGAGGAATTTTTCCGATATATATGTCAGGTGCGAGGCGGCGGTTAAGGCGGATTTCTTCGTCGCAGTAGAAAGCTCTTGCCTCAAGTGTTCTGAAATCAATCAAGTCGTAATGAACCGGCTTTTTTAATTTGTATGCATGCCGCTCCGTAAGGAAGACCCATGACATATGGGTCTCGATCGGCTGAATTTTTCCAACCTGCTCCGGATAGCTTGAGGGACGCCGAAGGCAAGCCAGTTTTAGCTCCAGGGAAACATCGTGTTCCATATCGACAGGCTTTTCTGGTGTCTTTTGATTTTCCATGGCGATCCGGAACAGGATTGAATCAATCGGATTTTGTATTGTTATGAGCGACGGCAATCCGCCACAACGTGGACCAAGAGCGGCAGCATGCAGCAAAATACATTGTCAGACGTCCATATTTGAGTCTATATAAACACTTCTTGTTTCTGCGCACGCAGGATATTTTCCGTGGCGCGCGATAATGTGATCGAAACCGGCCTGCCGAAGCTATGGATTCGGCGGTGGTTGCCCAGGAGTAAAACCATGGAAACGAGACCTGTGATCGATCGCCAGAAACAGATGGTAGAGCGGCTGATAGCACAGTTGAAAGAAAACAGCTTCCGGTTTGATCTATGCGAAACGCATCTCTCATGGGTAATCATTGCGGACGAATTTGCATACAAGATAAAAAAGTCTCTGAAATTCGATTTCGTGGATTATTCCACGCTTGAACTCCGCCATCATTACTGCAACGAAGAACTTCGCCTGAACCGGCGCCTGGCGCCTGCAATATATTTGGCCGTGATACCAATCACAGGAACCCCCACGGACCCGGTCCTTGACTACGAGGGCGCGGGAGTGGCCATTGAATATGTACTGAAAATGCGGGCTGTCGAGCAACAGGCGTTCTGGGAAAACCGCTTGAACAAGCATGCCGTGGAAGCTGGCGAGATCGACCAGCTGGCAAATATTCTCGCGAAATTCCACGAAAGCGCAGAGGTGGCGTCGCAGGAGCTTGAGTGGGGAAGCCCCGGAATCATTCGATCAATCGCTTTATCGAATCTGGCTGACCTTTCCCGGTTTGCAGACGGAGCAGAGCAAAAGGACCAGGTGTTGCGACTGCAGAAATGGAATACGGAGCAGGCAACCGATTTACATCCGGTCTTTTTACTCCGGAAAAATACGGGCTTCGTCAGGGAGTGTCACGGAGATCTCCATCGGGGAAATATTTTTACGGTCGAGGGCGAAGTGCAGGTATTCGACTGCATCGAGTTCAACGAAAGCCTGCGCTGGATTGACGTCATCAACGATATTTCATTCATCTGCATGGAGCTGGATTTTTATGATCATAGCCATTATGCCGCGCGGCTGCTGAACCGTTATCTGGAGCAAACCGGCGACTACGCGGGATTGCGGCTGCTTCCATACTACAAGACGCAGCGCGCGCTGGTGCGCAGCAAAGTGGCATTCATGAAAGCCGCACAGCCATTGCGAAGTCCTTCCGAAACGGAAACGGCACACAGGCAGGCAGCTGCCTATCTTGCTTTTGCATGCGATCTGACCCGTAGAAAAAAAGGCTTCATTATGATCACCCACGGGTTCTCTGGGTGTGGCAAGACTACGCTTGCGCGGGCGGTCGTGGGAATGCTGGGGGCAGTTCAACTGCGTTCGGACGTTGAACGAAAACGCATGCACGGATACCACAAGCCAGGCAATGAAGCGGAGATATTGAACGAAGGCCTTTACCATCCGGACAGGTCAAGGCAAGTCTATGAGCGCCTTTGTGTTCTGTCGCGCCAGGTACTGGATGCCGGCTTTCCGGTAATTGTCGATGCGGCATTCCTGCATCGGCACGACAGGGATCTTTTCCGGAATCTGGCTGCGGAATTGCAGCTGCCTTTCCATGTTATCCATATCCGCACAGATCCGGAAGTCATGAAGGCGAGGATAGCGGAGCGACGGCTCCACGGTCAGGATGCATCCGATGCAACGCAAGCGGTCCTGGAATATCAAATGGCTCATTATGATCCACTATCGGCCGAGGAGACGCGTGGGCTTATTGAAGTCGATTCGGATAAGGAATGGAATACTGAATATCTTGCGCGATTGCTCAGGCCTATTCTTGACTGAGCTTGACTGACGAAAACAGGCTTAGGCTCCGGGCTTCATGGAAGCAGTTTGCCCCCTAGCCGAAGCATGGGCCCTTTTTGACGCGTTGAAGAATTTTTTCTTCGTTATGGATCGTTTGATGCAAATCAATCAATTTTTCGGGACGGCTTCCTAATATGAGCTGTGTGCCTGTCTTGCGGCAGGGCCTCAATTTGCTTGCCACCAAATAACTCTTTAAAAAAGGAAATCGTATGAAAACGCTGAGTGCCCGACCGCTTGTTTTTGCTGTGTTGACAGGAAGCTTGTTGCTCACAGGTTGCATGTCTCATTATGGACCGAACGGCCCTGGACGCGGAGGCGAGGGAATGGGCAGATCCATGGACTGGGAAACAAGGCATATGGAAGCGCACCGCCACATGATGCCTTATCACTATGATTATGCCTGTGGAATGGATGGTCGCGGTATGGGCCCCGGTTCAGGGCCAGGAACGGGGCCCGGAATGGGAGCAGGACCTGGCTCGGGTCCCGGAACCGGGCCTGGAGCAGGGCGCGGTACCGGACCGGGAATGGGTGCAATGTCGATGGAGCAACGCCGCGCGGCAATGGCTGCTCATCTCAAGGTGATGCCTCCTGAGGTAGTGAAGCGGCGGATGGAGATCATGGAAATGGAAATGCAGATGATGCGCGAGCATATGGCATCTCAACCCGCAAAGAAATAAATTCACGACGGCGGCCTTTATCAATATTCGAAGTGCGCGGCAAACCGTCCGGTCTGGCTTGCCGCGTCTGATCGGCAAGGAGCTCACTCATGGATAAGGAAATGCAGGAATTCATATTGAAGCTGCTGGAGCGAGGGAAAGATCTGACGATCGCCACAATCAGGCCTGACGGATATCCGCAGGCCACCACGGTGAGTTATGCCAATGACGGCATGACAATTTATATCGGCATCGGAAAAAACAGCCAGAAGGCGAAGAACATACAGGCCTGCAGCAAGGTATCACTGACCATCAATAACGATTATGAGGACTGGGACCATATTCAGGGCTTGTCCATCGGAGCGGATGCAGAGATCCTGCAGAATGAGAACGACGTTCGCCGGGCCGGCGAATGCCTCATGAAACGTTTTCCTCAGGTCGCGCAATGGGCGAATGATGAACATAGCCATGATTTTGTCCTGCTTAGGATCCGGCCAAAAGTCATTTCGGTGCTCGATTATCAAAAAGGATTTGGCCATACTGACCTGGTCACGGTTTAAAGCGGGGTATGGAGGAAACATATAGCAAGCCTGCATCCGGTCTTTCGACGGCAGAAGCGGCACGCCGCCTGGCGAAGGAAGGTCCCAACCTGCTTCCTTCCGAACGCCGCTACCTTTCCGCAATTCTTTTCGGGACATTGCGGCAGCCTGCATTCCTGCTATTGATTGCAGCTTCCTTCCTTTATCTGGCATTGGGGGATCTGCACGAAGGCCTGGTGCTGATGTTCATGGTCTGCGTCACCATCGGCGTAACACTTTTCCAGGAAGGTAAAACCGAACACACGCTCCAGTCCCTGCGGGACTTGAGCAGCCCGCGCGTTCTGGTGGTGCGTGACGGGCAGCAGGTACGTATCGCAGGACGCGACCTGGTGGCAGGTGACCTTATGCTGCTTGCCGAAGGCGACCGTGTCGCAGGCGATGCAATTCTGACTGCCACGCGAAATCTGCAAGTCGATGAATCTTTGCTTACCGGAGAGTCGTGGCCGCTGGCGAAACGCGCCGCAACGCCGGGAGAACTGGATAACCCGAAGCCGGGAGCGCCGGGCGGCGAAGCACTCCCTTTTTTGTGGTCCGGAACCATGGTCGTACAGGGTGAAGCGTCAGCAAAAGTCGTCGCTACCGGTGAGCGCAGCGAAATCGGCAAAATCGGCAAGTCGCTGCAAAGCATGGACGTCGGCCAATCTCCGCTGCAGCAGGAAATCACACGTTTGATCAGGCTTGTCGCCATTGCCGCTGTAGGCTTTAGCGTGCTGGTGACTGCCGCCGCTGCGATCCTTTACGGCGACTGGCTGCAGGCAACTCTTGCCGGCATTGCTCTTTCCATGTCGCTTCTGCCGGAGGAATATGCTGTCATTCTTGCGGTCTTTCCCGCTATCGGGGCGTGGCGACTTTCCCGTGCCAAAGTATTGACGCGCCGCCTCTCGGCGATCGAGACGCTGGGGTCGGTCTCCGTATTGTGCACGGATAAAACCGGAACGCTGACGCAAAACCGGATGACGGTTACCCATGCCGCGCTTGCGGGCACAGGCGCGTTCACCCTGGCGGAGATGCTGCGTCGTTCATCGTTGTCCCTGAAAAAAGTTGCGCAGATTGCCTCGCTCGCCAGCAAGCAGCAGCCCGTCGATCCAATGGAAAAGGCATTTCATGAACTGGCCCGAGAGACAGGTGATGTTTCCCAAACCAGTAGAGCGGATTTGCTGCTGCATGAATATCCGCTTACTTCCGAGACGAAGGCAATGTGCAATATATGGCAACGGAACAGCGAACGCATGGCGGCAGCCAAAGGCGCCCCGGAGGCGATTGCCCGGTTGTGCAAACTGGACGGCGATGAATATCTGGCGATGCAGCAGGACATCGTCAGTCTGGCGCAACAGGGATTACGCGTACTGGCCGTGGCGGAAGGATCCATGCAGGGCACGGATTTACCGGAAAAAATGGAACATATTGGATTCAGCTATCTTGGATTGCTTGGCCTGAGCGATCCTTTGCGCCCGGAAATTCCCGACGCGATGCAGCAGTGCCGGGCTGCACACATACGGGTCATCATGATTACAGGAGACCATCCGGATACCGCAATCAGCATCGCGGGAAAAGCCGGCATGTCAATCGACGGCACGCTGACCGGAAAGGAAATCGAGCTGCTGGACGATGCACAACTGCGCTTGCGTATAAAAAGCGCCAATATCTGCGCCAGAATTACACCGGATCAAAAGCTGAGGATAGTTCAATCGCTGAAAGCGGACGGCGAGATTGTGGGAATGACGGGCGACGGCGTCAACGACGCGCCGGCCTTGAAGGCTGCACACGTCGGCATTGCAATGGGCGGCAGAGGGACCGACGTGGCGCGCGAAGCCGCTTCACTGGTTTTGCTGGATGACAATTTCGCGTCGATCGTGCAGGGAATCCGGCTGGGGCGGCGCATCTTCGCCAATATGCAGAACGCGATGTCTTATATCTTGGCGATCCACGTGCCGATTGCAGGAATGGCATTCCTGCCTGTGGTGCTTGGGTGGCCGCTGCTCCTGTTTCCGATGCATATCGCCTTCCTGCAATTGATCATCGACCCGGCGTGTTCACTGGCTTTTGAAAATGAGCCTTCGGAACACGATACGATGCTCCAGCCGCCGAGATCGCCGACTGCACCCTTATTCAACCGCCCGATGCTGTTGCAGGCCTTTCTGCATGGTTCTGCGGCATGGGCAATGACGGTCACGTCCTATTACCTGGCATCAAAACATTTGCCGGAGGCCCAGGCAAGAGCGTTGGGGTTTTCTGTCCTGGTATTGATTAATATTGCACTGATCTTTTCGAATCTTTCTCGCCGCCGCAGCGTATTGCATACCATCCGCTCCGCTAACCATATCCCGCTTGCCGTATCCTTGACCGCCGCAGCAATATTGGGCTTCATAATTTATATTCCCGGCCTCGGTGGCGCTTTCGGCTTTGAGCCTCTTGGTGCACCCGAGTTTGTGACAGTATTGGCCATTGGTGCGGCAAGCCTCATGTTTTTCGAGGCGACGAAGATCCTTTTTGCACGCGGCATGCTAAGGGCTTCTTAGCGCGCAAGAACGAGCAGGCCGAATGCAGGAAGCCCGAAAATTTTGACTTGCGTCAAAGGTTTTCTCCGGCCGATAACCCAAACTCGGAAAGACTGGCAAGCCGTACGGCCCGCCGACCATATTGATTGTAAGGATTAGCCATGTCTTACAAAACCATTCTCGTTCATGTCGACGATGCGCCCAGTCTGGAGGCGCGTCTTGAAACGGCATTCAGGATCGCCGATTCAGAGTCGGGCCATGTCATCGGAGCAGCCGCAACCGGCATTTCAAGACTGATCTTTCAGGCGAGCGACGGCGTTGACGCCGGCATGGCGGAATGCATTGACACAATGCTCGATAGCGCGAAAGCACAGGCAGTGCAGTCACTGGACCGATTTGAAAATTTCGCAAGGGCAAGAGGGCTATCTTACGAGCGAAAGCTTGTCGAGGACGAACCGCATGCAGGGCTCAGCCGTCTTGCTCAATACAGCGACCTGGCTATTGTCGGTCAAGCCGACCGGGACGACCCGGCATCGACTTCCATCATCAACCTGCCGGAATATATAGCGCTCGGCTCAGGCCGGCCCGTGCTGGTTGTGCCAGCCTCCGGTACACGTGTAACGCCGCCGCGACGCGTATTGATTGGCTGGAACGCAAGTCCCAGTGCTGCTCATGCCGTAATGATGGCTTTGCCGTTCCTGAAGCGGGCGTCGCACGTGGACCTTGCCGTGTTCAATCCCGTGTCGAATCAGAATGTGCAAACAGAAGAATCGTGTGCCGATCTGACGAAGTATCTGGCTAGGCATGGCGTCAATGCCAATACAATACTTAAAGAAACCAGGACAGATATCGGTTCGGCATTACTTCAAATGGCGGCTGAGCAAAATGCAGACATGCTGGTAATGGGGTGTTACGGGCACACAAGATTTCGCGAGATTCTCCTCGGTGGCGCTACCCGCACGGTGCTGGAGGCAATGACGATTCCCGTGACGATGGCTCATTGAACAACGATGGGCTTCCCACGGGGATGCCGCAGCTTCATGCCGCATGTCTGTAAGAGAATGAAGCCAGCTCATTTTCCGTGCCGCATCAACAATCGATAAATGGAGAGCAGCATGACGCAGAAGAACTCAGCTTACATTCGCTGGTTTGGCGACCTTACCTCGAACGATGTGGGCATTGTCGGAGGAAAAAATGCTTCGCTGGGTGAAATGTATCGCGAGCTGAATGCAAAGGGCGTCAACGTTCCCAATGGTTTCGCGATAACAGCTGAAGCGTACAAGTATCTACTGCAGCATGCGAATGCATGGCCGCAACTGCATCAGGCGCTGGACGGCCTGGATGTCAACAACGTCAACGATCTTTCAAAGCGCGCCGAGAAAGCGAGAAATATCATCTACAACTGTCCTTTGCCGGATGATCTCGCCCAGGAAATTCTTGAAGCGCATGCCACCTTGAAAGACGAATACGGTCCGCGGATGACTGTGGCTGTCCGCAGTTCGGCGACAGCGGAAGACCTGCCCACGGCCAGCTTCGCCGGACAGCATGAGACCTATCTGAATGTCGCCGACGGAGAAGCGCTCCTTGACGCGATAAAGAACTGCTTCGCCAGCTTGTTCAAGGACCGTGCAATCCGGTATCGCGAAGATCGCGGTTTCGACCATTTCAAGGTCTTCCTTTCTGTTGGCGTCATGAAAATGGTGCGCGCCGACCTGGCTTCGAGCGGGGTCACGTTTTCGCTCGACACGGAAACCGGTTTCCGTGACGTTGTCTTTATTACGGGAGCGTATGGGCTTGGTGAAAACGTAGTTCAGGGCACGGTGGACACCGACGAGTTCTATGTCTTCAAGCCGACTTTCCGTGAAGGCCATAATGTTGTGCTGAGCCGTTCGCTTGGCCGCAAGGAAATAAGAATGGTGTATGCGGAGGATGCGAAGGGCATTTCCACACGAAACATTCCCACTGCGGAGGAAGAACGAAAACGCTTTTGCATCAGCGACAGCGAAGTCACCCAGCTTGCCGATGCTGCGATAAAAATCGAAGATCATTACAGTGCCAGGGCCGGCCATCCCGTGCCGATGGATATCGAATGGGCAAAGGACGGAGACGACGGACGCCTATATATCGTCCAGGCAAGGCCGGAAACCGTTTCATCCAGAACATCTACCACGACGCTGGAACTCTACAGCCTGAGAGATAAAGGCAATGTGCTTGCGAAAGGGCGCTCTGTCGGCAGCAAGATTGCAACGGGCCGGGTCAGGGTCATTCGGGAAGCGCGGCAATTGGAACAATTTCAGACAGGCGAAGTGTTGGTCGCGGAAACGACATCGCCCGATTGGGGCACCGTCATGAAGCGTGCTTCCGCGATTGTGACCGATCGCGGCGGACGAACCTGCCATGCCGCCATCGTTGCACGTGAGCTCGGTATTCCTGCGGTCATCGGCTGCGGCGATGCAAGCAAGGTGCTGACCGATGGCATGGAGGTCACTGTGTCATGCGCAGAGGGCGACGTCGGGCGCGTCTATTCCGGGCAGATTCCTTTCGACGTGAAGCATTTCGACGTTTCGGCA
Source organism: Keguizhuia sedimenti (assembly GCA_030715135.1). Classification (GTDB taxonomy): domain Bacteria; phylum Pseudomonadota; class Gammaproteobacteria; order Burkholderiales; family Burkholderiaceae_D; genus Keguizhuia; species Keguizhuia sedimenti. The sequence goes on from JAUYVH010000007.1 coordinate 181,857, forward strand.
ATGCAAAGGCCGCGCACGAAGGTCATGGTCAATCTGGGCAATGCCAATATTGCCTTCAAAACCAGCTTCCTGCCGAATGACGGCGTAGGGCTGGCGCGGATGGAATTCATTATTGCGGAACATATCAAGGCTCACCCGATGGCCCTCGCGCATCCCGAGCGCATAAAGGATGCACATGTCAGAGATGAAATCATGGCGCTTGCTCCGCCGGGAGAATCTCCGAAAGACTATTTCATCAGGACGCTTTCCGAGCAGGTCGGACAGATTGCCGCCGCATTTTATCCAAAGCCCGTTATTGTCCGGATGTCCGATTTCAAGAGCAATGAGTATGCGAGCCTGATGGGCGGACGCGATTTTGAGCCGCATGAAGAAAATCCGATGATAGGCTTCCGGGGTGCGTCCCGTTATGCGCATCCGGCTTACCGGGACGGCTTTGCGCTTGAGTGCGCGGCAATGAAGCGCGTCCGCGAGGAAATGGGGCTAAAGAACGTCCGCTTGATGATTCCATTCTGCAGGCGAGTGCAGGAAGCTGAACAGGTGCTCGCCACGATGGAGGAATTCGGGCTCGCGCGCGGCCGGCAGGGCCTGGAGATTTATGTCATGTGCGAGATACCCAACAACGTGGTCCAGGTCGATGCCTTTGCCAGGCTGTTCGACGGCTTTTCAATCGGCTCCAATGATCTAACGCAACTGGTCCTTGGAGTCGACCGCGACTCGGAAATTGTCGCGTTCGACTTCGACGAGCTGGACGCAGGCGTAAAGGCAATGATCCGTCTGGCAGTCGAGGGCGCCAGGCGGAATGACCGCCACTCCGGCATCTGCGGCCAGGCTCCATCGGATTACCCGGAGATGGTGGATTTTCTGATCGGCCTGGGGATCGACTCGATCAGCCTGAATCCCGATACGATTCTTAACACGACACTCCGCGTGCTGGAGACCGAAAAGCGTTTGGGAATCGGCTCCCCACCGGAGTAAATTACAGCTTCAGGCCTTTGAACGATGTAGGAACTGCTGAAAAATGCTTGGCTCCAGTACCATGCAGAGCGTGCGCGTAATATTTGGCGGAGATGTCATGCTCGGTCGAAACGTCGCGGAATATATCCAGCGTTACGGCCCATCCTATCCGCTCGGACCGGTGGCCCCACTGATGCGCAGTGCCGACCTGACCATCGTTAATCTGGAATGCGCAATCACGTCATCGACGGACTGGTGGTCAGGTGAAGCGAAGGCATTCTATTTTGGAGCGCCGCCTCAGGCCTGCGAAAGCCTGGTCGATGCTGGCATAGACATGGTCAGCCTGGCAAATAATCACATATTGGATTTCGATTTCGAAGGATTACGTCAGACGTTGCAGCATCTTCAACGGCGTGGAATCCTGTATGCCGGTTCAGGAGAAAATCTGCGGGACGCAATGGCGCCGGCAAAAATAGAGCGAAAAGGCATCACCTTCGGCATGGTTGCCTTCTGCGACCATCAAATGGATTTTGCGGCAGAAAAAGCGCGGCCGGGCATGGCTTATATCGATCTCGATGATGAAACCCGTGCGCTGGAAATATTCGAGAATTCGCTTGCGCCACTGCGCAAAGACCGCATCGACTGGCCGATCCTTTCCTTGCACTGGGGACCAAATATGGTGTTCCGGCCGTCGGCGGCGTTCAGGCGTATTGCCCATGGCGCGATCGATATGGGATGGAAAATGCTGTTTGGCCACAGCGCCCATGTCTTTCACGGCGTCGAGATCTACAAAGGGTATCCGATCATCTATGCGGCGGGCGATTTGGTGGACGATTACTATGTCGCTCCGGATTTCCTGAACGATCACCAGCTATTGCTGGAGATCCAGCTTGACTCAGCACGCATCCGTTACATCCGCTTTCATCCGGTGTTTATCGACGAATGTCAGACCCGGCCGGCGACTCCTGCACAATGTGGATATACCGTGGATCAGATGACGGCGCTTTGCAAAGAGCTGGGATCGACAGTGGACTACAGCAGCTTGAACATTCGCGGAAAGCCACACTGACAAGGCAGATGAATGATGATTTCCTCGCAGAAGCTAAGCTGCGACGGGGTTGCTCGAATTTAATTGCAGCATGTAAACGCCGGTTTCGGTACTTCTTCTTCTTCTTTGTTCTATCGAGCCGCCGGTTCACATCAAAAAAATTGATAGATGACCTCAGGAAATTTCGTTATTAATGAATATAGACATTATGCATACTCTTCCCATCTTATTTTGAGGGATGCTCATAAGGGAGGGTATTTATGTCTTCAGGACAGCTGCTTCAATCGAGTGGTCAAGGCACGTCGCAGTCTGATTTGCATCAGTTCATCGCTGAGCTGCTAAAAAAAGCGCAGATCTGTATAAATGGCGACCAGCCATGGGACATGCAGCTTAAGGAGCAACGCGTCCTTGATCAGGCGATTGCCCGAGGCAATCTGGGATTAGGCGAAGCCTATATGAACGGGGAATGGCACGCCGAGCATCTGGATGAATTCTTTTGCCGTTTGCTGAGAACCAGGATGACCGACAATATGCGGCCCTGGAAACTATTCATTCATGCGTTTGCAGCGCGATATCTCAACCGGCAAAGCATTCGTCGGGCATGGCAGGTTGGCGAGGTTCATTATGACCTCGGAAATGATTTTTATGCCGCTATGCTTGACCCGCGCATGACTTATACGTGCGGCTACTGGGAAAACGCAACGAATCTTGCCGAGGCGCAGGAAGCCAAGCTGGACCTGATCTGTCGGAAACTCGAGCTGCAGCCGGGAATGCGCGTGCTCGACATCGGCAGCGGATGGGGAAGCTTCATGAGCTATGCAGCTCAGCACTACGGCGTGAAATGCGTCGGTGTAAGCATCTCCAGGGAACAGGTGGAGTGGGCAAAGCAACGATACAAAGACCTTCCCCTCGAGTTCCGCCTTCAGGATTACCGGCAGATCAATGAAAAATTCGATCGCATAGCCAGCGTCGGAATGTTCGAACACGTCGGCCGGAAAAACTATCGGACCTACATGGAAGTCGCGCATCGATGCCTGGCTGATGACGGATTGTTCCTGTTACACACCATAGGAAAGAACCTCAGGCGATCCGTTCCGGATCCGTGGATCAACAAGTATATTTTCCCGAACGGAGAATTGCCTTCCATCGGCCAGATCGGCGACGCCGTCGATGAGCTGTTCGTCGTCGAAGACCTGCACAACTTCGGGGCGGATTATGACAAGACGCTGATGGCGTGGCATAGAAACTTTGAAGCGGCATGGCCGCTGTTTTCGCATAAGCTGGGAGAACGTTTCTATCGGATGTGGACCTATTATTTGTTGTCCTGCGCAGGGGCGTTTCGCGCACGCGATATCCAGCTATGGCAATGGGTCTTGTCGAAGAAAGGAATTGCAGGTGGCTATCGCCGTGAGCGCATTTAGCGCTTTTATTGGTAAGTGTGCCGGCATGTGGGCAACTTTGTGGCTACACGCATGCCCTCATTCTGAACAAGTGGACTGAATGTCGAAAGAAGGGCGATATTTTCCTTTTTTATGTATTTGCATTCGATTCAAGAACAGCGTTGTGCGTTTCATGCAGGGATAAAAAATAATATTCGGGAGAGATCGAGGATAAAAAGAATCTTGTCATTCCAGATAAGTGCGGAATAGGGGAGTTGGGTTTTTGCTTGGTTTCGGCTGTAGACCTGCCTATTGAGGCTCACAGTAGTTTCTACACGCGAGGATGAAACATCATGACTTTGTTTACTGCTCACCCGGACCGAAATATTCTCCGAGTTCAACTCGCACAAAACTTGATATTAAAAGATGCAAATAGTGAGGTTCTGGATAAGCTGGAACCTTATCTTACTCTCGTCGATTGCCGCAAAGGTGATGTATTGCTGCACCAGGGCGTGCATGAGATGGAACAATATTTCATCCTGGACGGCATACTGAAACGCGTCGTGACAGACCAGCACGCCAAGGAAATGATTCTGCGCTTTGCCGACGAGCGCAGCATGGAAACATCTTATGCGGCCTGGAAACTCAAGACCCCCACTCCGTACAGCATCGTCTCGGTGACCAAGGCCAGGGTGGCCAAGCTGCCGCTGCATCAGTGGGTGGCCTTCATGGAAGAGCATCCGCAGCTGAAGGAAACCTTCGAGTTCGAAGTCATGCGCCTGATGAGCGAGATCATGGCCCACACCATCACCCTGCATCTGCTCGATGCACCCAATTGCGTACATCGCTTCCTGAGCCGGCATCCAAACCTGGACGACCGCATTCCGCGCAAGGAGCTTGCTTCGTATCTCAACATCTGCGCTGAAACCCTATCGCGCTTGAAGCACCAAGGGAAGATCTGAGATACCCGTCGATATATTCAATATCTTGCCAGATTGTTCCGGATTACTCCCCCTTGCGAGAAGAGGAAACACAGGCCTGCATGCGGCGCCTAGTTGTTCGAGCACAGATTTTCATAGGCCGACGAGGATCCCTAGCATCATCGTTTTCACACATAGCTCTTCCTGAGGTTTCAGAACTTATCTCAGCGGAAATCGATTCGATTGCGTCTTCTTGCAACGCGTTTGCGCACTAGAGCACAGATTTATTCATTGCAAGCTTTGCAGAAAGGAAAGACATTTAGACATCGAAAGTTTCGATGGATAAGCTCATTACATTTCATTATCGCCGCACCGAAAAAATGTGCATACTTTGTACATAGCGTTAATTGCTATCAAGTCTGAGCAGAGGAAGCAGAGGAGCTATCCCATGGCATCTAAGTCGTTCAGTCTGCAAGATTACCGCCCGACCGGCATGGTACCCATGCGGTATCCATCAAACGGTGTGTATGCATCGTCCGGTTCAAAGAGTATCGATACCTTACGCGCTTACCAGAATTTTGAGAGCTGGAGAAAATCCGGGCCTTAGGCGCATCTGACACCTTCTGCCCATTGCGGTTTGAAAAGCAGCAATTTCCCGCCCTGTGCAGGAGGGGGGCGTTTTGCCTGGAGCTGAACAGTTAATGTAAAGAATCAAACGGCACTTTTTGAATTATCAACCGCGTCTTATAGCGAGGTTATACATGATCGATTACGCCGGTTTAGTCGTCAGCGATATTCATAAAAGTAAAGACTTTTACAAGGCCGCTCTTGCGCCTATCGGATTGAATCTGTTTGCAGAGTTGCCGGCCTCATTTACCGGTCTGGTTGATGCGGCCGGATTCAGCGAATCCTCCGATTTCCAGTTCTGGATCAGCGAGGGAAGGCCCAAAACACCGGGCTCTCACATTGCATTTCACGTAGACAGTCCGGAACAGGTGGATCGATTCTATGACGCTGCAATCAGCGCCGGCGGACAGGACAACGGCTCGCCATGCATCCGGACCTACTATCGGCCGAATTATTACAGTGCATTTGTACTTGATCCGGATGGGAACAGCATCGAAGCATTCTGTTATGAATGACCCATCCCGCGTCAATGACGATTTTCAGTGCAGCATCGTGAAACAGAGATTACATGCTTAACCGATTAACTTAGCGAGGACATATGAACAAGCAAGATAAAACAAAGGTTCGGGAGATACTTGATGCGGTCAAATCCGCTGGCCGCCAATCGCTGACAGCACCGGAAGGAAAGCAGGTATGTGACGCCTATGGCATTGCAGTACCTCAGGAAGGACTCGCCAAATCTTCGAAAGAAGCTTCGAATCTGGCCTCGACCATGGGATTCCCGGTAGTTATGAAAATCGTATCACCGGACATCTTGCACAAGACCGAAGCAGGCGGCGTGATCGTCGGCGTCAAGAATGCCGGCGAAGCTGCCGATGCCTACGAGACGATCATTGCCAATGCCAAGACCTACAACCCCGATGCAAACGTAGTCGGCGTGCAGGTTCAGCAAATGCTGAAAGGCGGCCAGGAAGTAATCATTGGTGCGGTCACCGACGGTAGCTTCGGAAAGCTCGTTGCATTCGGCCTTGGCGGCGTGCTGGTGGAAGTCCTGAAGGACATTACATTCCGGATGGCGCCTGCAAGCAAAGAGGATGCATATTCCATGCTGGACGGCATACAAGCCGCAGAAATGCTCAAAGGAGTGCGCGGAAGCGAACCGGTCGACCGTGAAGCGCTCGCCAACCTGATCGTAAGGGTGAGCGAACTGGTATCCGATTTTCCGGAAATCTCCGAACTGGACCTGAACCCGGTATTCGCTACCAAGGACGGAGCCATCGCCGCCGACGTGCGCATCGTTGTCGACTTTGAGCAAAAGGCGCCGCGTTATCGCCCTGCTGAAGACCAGGTACTGGCAAGCATGCAGCGGATCATGCAGCCGAAATCGATCGCCGTGATCGGAGCATCTTCCGAGGACGGAAAAATCGGCAATTCCGTCATGAAGAATTTGATTAACGGCGGCTACAAGGGCAACATCTATCCAATCAACCCTAAAGCCGACAACATCCTCGGTTATAAAGCGTACAAGAGCGTCAAGGACGTTTCGGACGATATCGACACGGCGGTTTTTGCCGTGCCCGCCAAGCTGGTTGCGCCTGCTTTAATCGAATGCGGTGAAAAGCGCATTGCCGGCGCGGTCCTGATTCCATCCGGTTTTGCCGAGAGCGGCGAACCTGAAATGCAGGAAGAGCTGGTGAAAATCGGCCGTGAATACAAGATCCGCCTGATGGGGCCGAACATTTACGGTTTCTACTATACGCCGGCCAACCTGTGCGCCACATTCTGTACCGCCTATGATGTGAAGGGCTCGACCGCGCTTTCGTCGCAGTCCGGCGGCATCGGCATGGCGATCATCGGATTCAGCAGATCGGCAAAGATGGGGGTGTCGGCGATTGTCGGCCTGGGCAATAAATCGGACATCGACGAGGACGATCTTCTGATCTTCTTCGAGCAGGACGACAACACGAAAGTGATCGCACAGCACTGCGAGGATCTGAAAGACGGACGGGCTTATGCGGAAGTCGCACGCCGCGTTTCGAAGAAAAAGCCGGTGATCGTGCTGAAGGCAGGCCGTACTTCTGCCGGGGCTAAAGCGGCAAGCTCGCATACCGGTGCACTCGCAGGCAACGACAAGATATACGAGGACGTTTTCAAGCAGTGCGGCGTCATCCGTGCGCGCAGCCTTCGCGAACTGCTGGAATTTGCACGCGGCGTGCCTGTGCTGCCTACACCGAAAGGCGAAAACGTAGTCATCATCACTGGCGCGGGCGGCTCGGGTGTGTTGCTGTCGGATTCATGCGTCGACAATAAATTGTCCTTGATGGCAATGCCGGAAGACCTGGATGCGGCATTCCGGAAATTCATTCCTCCGTTCGGCGCAGCCGGAAATCCCGTCGATATTACCGGCGGCGAACCTCCGTCGACTTATAAAAACACTGTCTTGCTCGGCCTGCAGGATGACCGTATTCACTCGCTCATTCTTGGATACTGGCACACGATCATTACTCCGCCCATGGTATTTGCAAAGATTATTGTAGAAGCCAGAGACGAAATGCGTGCAAAGGGAATCGAGAAACCTATCGTCGCCTCTCTGGCAGGCGACGTTCAGGTTGAGGAGGCCGCGCAATATTTGTATGAGCATGGCATTCCCGCGTACGCATATTCCACAGAATTGCCTGTTCAGGTGCTGGGTGCGAAGTACCAGTGGGCACGCGGTGCCGGTTTAATCTAACAAGGCGGATCGGGATTCACGCGGGCAGCGGAGTAGAACAAGACACAAAACTATTTTGAGGAGAGAAGTAATGGGTAAGGCGCTCGATGGCGTTCGGATTCTTGATTTCACGCATGTACAAAGTGGTCCGAGCTGCACGCAGTTACTGGCGTGGTTTGGTGCGGACGTGATTAAAATTGAACGCTCCGGCGAAGG
>JAUYVH010000008.1 GCA_030715135.1 Keguizhuia sedimenti
CGGCTATCTCAGCCCAGTACAATTTGAAAATCTACAATGTGCTTAGTGAATGTGTCCGTTCAAATGGGGGAAGCCCACCCGTTATTTTCTCCGGATCAGCTTTTAGGATTACTCAACAAGCATATCACCGCGGACAATGCGGCACGGCAGCGACATATTGTTCGCGCAGAACAGGCGAAATCACGCGCAACCGCCGCGAGTATCGTCGAGTCGGCATCGATCCACTGAGCCGGCAGTGCGCACGTGTTTTTCAAAGCATACGTACTTATTTAACAAACCTTTTTCGAAACGAAATCATTATGAAAAAACGTCATATTGTTCCTGTCTTAGGCTCACTCGGCGCTTTTGGCGTGTGCTGGGCTCTGATTCATTTCTGGATGGCGCCCTGGTACAGCTATTTGATGGAAGTGTCACTGAAAACCGCCTACATTTCATTGATGACGTTATTAGTGGCATATACCATTGTCCGTATCATTGATATATTGCGCGACAAGGATGAGATTACCAAGATGGTCGACCAGTGGCATGAGGAATAGTTTCGGCCTATAGTATGGACGAATTAAGGACACCTCCGACGATTCGTCCATATTTCGAAAATTAAGGCTGAACGCTGTCTATCACACTGTTATCCATTTAAATGGCTTTGGCTATTTATTGAGCTGTACCAGAAAAAGCCGGCCGCTTTTTAAGATGGCACGCTCTATCTTGGCGGTCAATTCATGCTTCAATCGGCCAAGTGGGTTGGCTGCCCCCCTAGTCCTCGGCAATAGCTACCGCAATGTCCAAGGCAGCCTGGCAGGCGTGGCTGCCTTGCTCTTGAACCATTCTGCCAATCTTCCTCTTGGCTGCGTTTAGCATCTCCGATAGTCTTACCCTTCCAATCAATGTGTTCGTCTTATCAGGATAAAGCTTGGTTTAACATCGCCTTTATTTCCTAGATAGTTTTAGTACTTACATTTAGCGACGTATTTGTCTTTAATATTTTGCGCGATAATAGTGGTATTACCAAGGCAATTGGCAGTGCATGACAAATAGTCCTGCTATAGCAGGTAGAATTATCTCCTTCTTGGACTCCCCTTGGCCTGGTAAAGTCCAATTATACGATTGCGACTTGGCCGCGAAAATACAGCAGACAAAATGCATTTTGTTGGGAATCTTGAAATAAAACGGACCGCTGTTCATTAATTGTAAGCGCCGCACGGGACTTAATGGCGTTTTCCACCCTCCAAGGGAGGACGCTATGCAAATGCGATATAGCCTGCAGCCAGTTCTTAAAGCTATTTAATTGAAGATAATTTTGAAGTACTTAAGATTTTTATTGATAGGGATATTAATTACCTATCCTGCTCTATGTTTGGTTGAAAAATCGGCTAATAACTTCATTTTCAATCTACTAATCTTGCTTGGCCTTATAGCGATTATCCTTCGTTATAGAAATCCCTCCTACTACAAAGCGCTCGATCATATTTGGGTCAGTTATTACCCATTAAGCCTCTCCATGGCAAGCATGATGATTGCAGTGCTTATTCAACAACTTGCTACCGGCACTTTTGAGAGCAAGCCTTACGATGTTCCTTTTCATGTGGCTTCGTTTGGGATTTTCTTTTGGCTTTTCTTGCAGCTAAGAAGTAAAGATTTGAAAGTCATCCAGTGGGGAGCCATTGCCGGCGTCTTAGCCAGTATGATGGTTATTTATGCCGAGACGCGCGGCGGCATAGATCGGCCAGCCAAAATTCTCGATGTCGCTATTATTCCTTTTTCAAACCATGCAACGCTTCTGGCTTTTCTCGTTTTTCTCTCCATTAAGTGGGACGAAACACAGAGCAAGGCTCTCATTGGATTGAAAGCGCTGACATTGTGCGCAGGTTTATACATAACATTTTTGTCGCAAACTCGCGGCGGCTGGCCTGCCCTTCTCCTATATGCAATCATTGCTTCTGCAATCTTCCTTGGAAAGGACTGGAAAAAGACAACGCTTGCGATGACAGCATTCCTGACGCTACTAGTAAGTACCGCAATGCTCAGCGAAAACATCCATAAGCGCATAGAGACTGTAAAAACAGATATCAGCAGTTATATGGACGGTACGAACCCCGATACTTCCGTAGGCATGCGCCTTCAATACTGGGATTCTTCTTGGATTCTGATCAAGAAAAATTGGGGAGTCGGGATAGGGGCCGATACTTATAAAGATGAAATTAAGAAGCTTGCCCAACAAAATATAGTTACCGAACAAGCAGCTTCATTACCTCACCCTCATAACGAGCTTCTATTCCAGACAGTTCGCTACGGCATTCCTGGTTTGGTGTCGATCCTCTTAGTTTTATTTATGCCGCTGGTCTATTTCGGGAGATTCATTCGCCACCCCGACCAGCAGATTAGGGCAAGTGCCTGGATGGGAGGTGCAGTATGTCTTGCCTTTTTTTCGTTTGGGCTTACTGATGTCGTATTGGTATGGAGGCATACGACTACGTTTTATGCGTTCCTATTGGCGGTGTGTTTCGCGCATATTGTCAATCGCATGCAGGAGCTCGAGAATGGGAAACCGGGTTCCATTGCGCCAGAAAGCCATGCAAAAATGCTGGACAAGTGCATAAGCAGAAATCCGAAATGCCCTTCCCTTTAGTAATCAACAGAAAAGATGCTTTGCATAAGGATTATGTGAAATTACGCACGAAAAATCGTCTCACCAAAAAACGGGCCTACATGCACTGTTTGAATCGCGGGAGCATTTAACTCCCTCAACCGAGCAATTACGGCATCAACGGAAATGCTGTCCATCCCTTTCTCCGAGATACCATGCATCAATGGATCGTGTGTCAGAGGTAAGGTATGTCCAAACAAGCCAAGTGCTGGCGTATCGCACGCAACCGATAGATTCAATACACCAGTGTCATTCCCGATACAAAAATCGCATTGTTTGAGTACTGCAGCAGATTTGGGCACTGATGACTGGCACATCACTTGAAAGGTGCCTGGCCTTAATCCGTTGGCCGTCGAGAATGCTTTTTCGGCCTCTTCCCGTTCAGCAGGGCCGCCCAGAAATACCACGCCGCATCCTGCATCAATCAGCCTTTTGGCTAAAATCAAGAAGTTTTCGGCACCCCAATTTTTCTTAGGTTCCGATGCTCCTATGGCAAATGCATAACGAATTTTCGGAAATTGGCTCAACCGCGCTTCGGCCTCTTCAACATACTGCATTGGTAGCGTCAACTTGGGCACGATCGGGCCACTTACAAAACCGTGCGCCATGGCAAAAGAGGTAGCTTCCGCATAAACGCCGCTTCCCGGTCCATCATAGCGCTTGATATAAGTCGGGTCATTCAGGTAAAGGCGCTGCATTACCCTGAAGCCGTATCCTGATCGATGGGAAATGCCGGCAAGAAGTGCTAACTTTGCGTAATGGTCGCGCTCCGAAAAAATATAGATCCGGCCAAACTTCCTCCGTCGCAGTTCTCGTATGAACTGTAGTTGCCCCTTTATTCCGTCATGCTTGCCCTTCACGTTGTAGCGCGGTCTGTAGTCATGTTCAATTACCTCTTCTACGCAAGATTCACCAGCCAAGACATCAGTAGCTCGACAGGACGGCCGGGCCATGACCGTGACTTTGCCACCCAGACTTGCAGCGGCAATTGCGCGAAAATAAGGAACATGCCAGATAAGATCACCAATGCCCGCATGATGGTGAACGACTAATGTCTTTTGCATTGCAGATTCTCTAATTTATGCTGTGCCTTTGTTCGCCGTAAGATACGGCACCACTCCTAATGTTTCAAGCAGCATTGCAGGAATTCCAGCCTTTTTTAAAGTGGCTTAATAAGAGAAGCTAAGCAGCCAAAGGCCAATTTCTGCTGTCGGATGGCTCCATTAGTGGCCACATTTGGACTTTCATGATTATAGGTCCATAGTTAACCGGCAATGTGCCAGCGAGTTGTACCATTGCCATCGGTGTACTGCTCCTCATTCTGCTGTGACTCGTCGAGCTGAAGGAAATCTAGGCGAGTGCCCCTTTTCAAGACCACCCAGCATGTGCTGCGTTAATGTAATTTTGTCAATTATCACACGGCATCCTTCACAACCTTCCACGCCGATGATTTGCTTCAGTGAGCGAAGATGACTTATCCGGGATAAGTCCTAACAGCCCATTAAGATATTTGAATCTGTCCTGGTTCCTTTTCTTAGAATCCGTTGAAAATCATTACCGTACTCATTGAAGATTTCCTCTGTATCTACTAGAAATAAAATTTATAATGATAAATAGTTTCTTTTCGTCTGATTCAGAGTACTCTTCTGATCAAAAGCGGCACTATTTCTTGATAAGTATATGTGCCAATTCCAAGCAGCCATTCCTTGTTTTTATACGCCATGACGACTTATGCTATCGGCGACATCCAAGGCTGTTATTCCAGCTTGGTTCAATTGATAGACCTCCTACATGCCACTTCCAGTAACTCGAAATTTATTTTTGTAGGCGACCTTATTAATCGTGGGCCTCAGTCCTTACAAACAATAAGAGAAATCAAGGCGCTAGGGGGCAAAGCAAAAGTTATTCTGGGAAATCACGATCTGCACTTAATGGCAGTCGCGTATGGCATACGCCAAAGCCATCGTTCAGACACGATTCAGGAAATTCTGACCGCGCCAGACCTTACTGACCTGCTTGATTGGCTGCGGCATCAACCACTTTCACTGTTTGATACCGGGCACCTGTTAGTCCATGCCGGCGTTGTCCCGCAATGGACGTTTCAACAGACCTTGAGCCTCGCCCGGGAAGTACAAGCCGAATTGCGCGGGCCAGATTGGCTGGACTTCCTCAGGCATATGTACGGAAATTCGCCTGCTCAGTGGAGCGACGATCTGCAAGGGTATGACCGTTTACGCTGCATAATCAATGCCCTGACGCGTATCCGGTTCTGCACAGCGGATGGCACCATGGAATTTGCATCAAAAGAAGGAAGTATTGCGCCCGAATCCGGTTATATGCCCTGGTTCGAGGTACCGGGCCGCAAAACCGCTGATACGCCCATCGTATTCGGTCATTGGTCAACCTTGGGCTTGCTTCAGCGCCCCAATTTGCTCGGTATCGATACAGGTTGCGTCTGGGGCGGCAAGCTGACCGCAGTTCGGCTGGAGGACCATGCCATTTTTCAGGTGGATTGTCCGCAATACTGCAAGCCTGGCTAGTTTCAATCGCCGCTATAGCCTAACGCGGCTTTAACGGCATCATGTGCTTGCGCCGCTAATTCCCTGCGGTGCGCCCCGCCCGTTGATATTTGTGGCAAGAAAGCCAATTCGGCCGTCATGCCGCGCGACTTCAGAATCATGGTGATGCTTTCCATGAAACTCATTTCATCCACGAAATCAGCGGCCCGATGCAAACGGCCATGCTTGTCTACATAGCGTATTGCGCAAGGCTGCACCGGCGCAAGCGCTTCAATAGCCGCTTCAAATAAATTTGCATGGAATGGCAAGATCTTGCCTTGCGGAGCAGTCGTGCCCTCAGGGAAAAACGCGATGCGTTCTCCTTGCTGCAGGCTTTCGACCAGGCTTTCGTATATTTTCCGTACATCGCGCTGCCGGCCGCGGGCGATGAAAATCGTGCCCGATTTTTCGCACAACCAGCCGATCAAGGGCCAGTCCCGAATGTCCGACTTTGCGACAAAGCGGCAGGGATAAAGCGAATTGATGACAAAGATATCCAGCCAGGAAACATGGTTTGAAACGACCATCACACTACCATTCGGATCGGCATGCTGCGTTTCCTCAACTGTCACCTTTACTCCGCAGATGCCTAAGAGTCTCTTCGACCAGCGTTGAATTTCCCTTTCTCGCCCAGGCGTATCAATGAAAGGAAAAAGGAAGGCGCATGTCGCCAGTCCGGAAAACAGGTGAACAATCAGACGCAGAAGCCAGTAAGCAGTCATTCCCCGGAACCTTGCTTTGCTGCCCAGTCAAAAGGCGCCGTTAATGACCTTGGCACATGGAAGATTAGAACCGTCGAAGTGATGACTTTCCCTGCGAAAAAGTCTGTCGTCCAAGGCCAGGAGACATCCCGCCGGTTGCAGGGACTAGCGTTTGTAAACGACATTACCGCCGACGATCGTCATCTTGACTCGACCTGCCAGTTCATATCCCAGGAAAGGTGTATGTTTGCCTTGGCTCGCAAGTGCCCTGGCCTCAACTTTCCAGCGCTCGTTGGGATCAAACAGGCATACGTCCGCCACATCACCGACACCTAATTGGCCAGCCGGCAGGTTTGCAAGCTTTGCTGCTGCATTAGTGATTTTCGAGATCGCCTTGAGCATCGCATCGGAAGATTTGTCATTGCGCTCCTGAACCCATTTCAGGGTTAACGAGAGCAATAGTTCCAGCCCCGTCGCACCGGGCGATGCTTCTCCAAACGGAAGCAGCTTCTCGTCGTCATCAACAGGCGTGTGATCCGAGCAAATCGCATCAATCGTGCCGTCCAGCAGCCCCTGATGGATCGCATCACGGTCACGCTGGGAACGCAATGGCGGACACAGCCGCGCATTGGGATCGAAGAAGCCGATATCTGCATCGGTCAAATGAATATAATGCGCGCCGACATCGCAGGTGACCGGCAAATGCTGTTTCTTCGCTGCGCGGACCAGGTCCAGGCCAGCCGCGGAAGACAGGCGGCATAGATGCACGCGTGCGCCGGTTGCGCGCACCAGTTCCAGTATCGTACTTAACGCAATGGTCTCGGAAATGACCGGCACGCCGGATAAACCGAGCCGCGATGCGATAGGACCGCTGTGCGCCACCCCGTTACGGCCGATATGCGGGTCCTGCGCACGGAGCCACACCGTAAATCCAAAGGTCTGCGCATACTGCATGGCGCGCATCAGCACCGTCGTGTCCAGAATCGGCTGATCGGCTTGCGCAAATCCGATGCAACCCGCTTCTGTCAGTTGCGCCATCTCCGTGAGCGCGTGTCCCTTCAAGCCGGTGGTCAGGGCACCCAGCGGATAGACATGCGTCTGGTTTAACTTTCGCGCACGGTACGTCAGCATTTCCACCAGGCCCGGCTCATCCAGTACCGGATCAGTGTCCGGCGGGCATACCAGGCTGGTTACTCCGCCTTGAATGGCGGCCTGCAACTCGGATTCCAGCGTCGCCTTGTATTCATAGCCCGGCTCACGCAGGCGGGCGCTCAAGTCGACGAGTCCCGGCGCAACGACAAGATTCGTTGCATCGATTGTCTGGTCTGCTGTAAAACCATCCGGTCCCTGCCCTACCGCTACGACTTTTCCATCGGCGATATATAGATCTTTTTGCGCATCGATGCCATTGGCCGGATCGATCAGGCGGCCATTCTTGATCTGAAGTCTCATTCTTTAAGTTCCTGCCAAAATGCTCATGACCGCCATGCGGACCGCGATGCCGAAAGTAACCTGCGGCAGTATCACTGCCTGTGGACCATCTGCCACCGCGGAATCGATTTCCACGCCGCGGTTCATCGGCCCCGGGTGCATGACGATCGCGTCCGGCTTGGCCAGGGCGAGCCGCTCCGGTGTCAGTCCGTAGCTTTTGAAAAATTCCTGCGCGGACGGCAACAGTGCGCCGCTCATGCGCTCATTTTGCAGACGCAGCATGATGATGACGTCCACACCCGTCAAGCCTTCGTTGATGTCGGTAAAGACGCGCACGCCCATTTGCTCCAGGCCGCCCGGCAGCAGCGTGCGTGGACCGATGACGCGCACTTCGGGCACGCCCAGGGTGGTCATCGCATGAATGTCGGAACGTGCCACGCGGCTGTGCAGTACGTCACCGACGATGGCCACCGTCAGGTTGCTGAAGTCGCCCTTGTAATGGCGGATGGTGTACATGTCGAGCAAACCCTGCGTGGGATGCGCATGGCGTCCATCGCCCGCATTTACTACATGCACATGCGACTGGCCGGATTCGTTCAGATGCTTGGCGATCAGATACGGCGCGCCCGATTCGGCATGGCGCACGACGAACATGTCGGCATGCATGGCTGACAGGTTGTCGATCGTGTCGAGCAGGGACTCACCCTTGGTCGTGCTGGATGCGGCAATATTGAGATTGATGACGTCGGCCGACAAACGCTTGGATGCAATTTCAAACGTCGTGCGGGTACGCGTGGAATTCTCGAAAAAGAGATTGAAAACGCTCTTGCCGCGCATTAAAGGCACTTTCTTGACCTCACGGTCGCCAATGCTGACGAATGAGGATGCAGTATCAAGAATGCGTGTAATGACGGCTTTGGGCAGGCCTTCGATCGTCAACAGATGCTGAAGCTCGCCATTTTTGTTCAGTTGCGGGTTATGCATGGTCCACCGTGAGGGTAAATCGGCCGTCGTCAGATTTTTTAAGTACCAGTTGCTGTGGCTTGGTCAGGCTTACGTGCTCGGCGACAAAGTCGGCCGCAATCGGCAGTTGCCGCTCTCCGCGGTCCACCAGCGCAGCCAGCAGAATCCTGGCCGGACGGCCATAGTCGAATAATTCATTGATCGCCGCGCGGGTCGTGCGGCCTGTGTACAGAACATCGTCCACAAGCAGGATGGTAGCGTTGTCTACGTCGAAGGGAATCTGGCTCGGCTTGACCTCGGCAGGCAAGCCCTTTTCCGCATAATCATCGCGGTAAAAAGACACATCGATAAAACCGAGCCGCTCCTGGAGCTGCAGTTCTTTCGCCAGGCGCTCGGCGATCCACGCGCCGCCGGAATAGATGCCGACGATAGCGACATTTTCCGCCTGTGCCAGGCCGGTTTTGACTTGCCGGGCAAGTGACGCATAGAGCGCCTCGGCATCAAGTGCTGCGTCGAATCTAGAATTAGGCATGTTCATCAAAATATTGTTGCAAAATTATCGCAGCAGCTTGCGCATCGATCAATTCGCCGCGTTTTTGCGGAATCACTGCCGACGAGTATCGTTCGTCTACCAGCACGATATCCACATTAAACCGGCCATGCAGCTGATTGGCGAACCGGCGGCATCGCGCACTCATTTCATGTTCGCTTCCATCCGGATGGCGCGGCAAGCCGACTACACATATTGCCGGACGCCATTCGCTGATCAGCAATGCGATCTCGGCAAACTTGGCATCGTTGGTCGCTGCAGCGATTGTCGTCAGAGGCTGCGCCTGCCGAATTACGCTGTTGCCGACCGCGACGCCGATACGCTTCAATCCAAAATCGAACCCAAGAACCGTCTGCACTGGCAGCCCTTGTCAGGCGTGTCCCGCTTCGGCAGTCAGCATCATCGGATCAAATCCCAATAGCCTCACCGCTGCGGCAAAACGCTGCTCGACCGGCACATCAAAAATAATGGACGGGTCTGCGCGTACCGTCAGCCAGCCGTTCCGGCCGATTTCCTGCTCCAGCTGGCCGGCGCTCCAGCCTGCACATCCCAGGCTGACCAGAAGCTGCTGCGGCCCAGTGCCGGCAGCGACTGTTTCAAGAATATCCTTGGAAGTTGTCAGTGCAACGTGCTCATTCACGCGCAGCATGGAAGAAAATTGGCCAACCGGTTCATGCAGCACGAATCCGCGTTCGATCTGCACAGGTCCGCCAAACATCACCGGCCTGGTCACAAGCGGCAAGAGCTTGTGCTCGATTTCGAGCTTCAGGTCGATTTTATCGAGCAGCGAATCCAGTGTCATGTCCGTGGATTTGTTGATGATGATCCCCAGCGCCCCGTCGGCATTATGTTCGCAGAGATAAACCACCGTACCACCGAAAATCGGATCGAGCATGGAGGGCATGGCGATCAAAAAATGGTCTTCGAGCTTCAATTCTGGCTTATCCACGGCGATCATGAATTAACATTCCAGTTAAACTGCTGGGTTGGATCAAATGGGCAGCTACGCTTTTATCCTGCGCGGTGGGCATTTTATCATTTATGCCAGCCCTTAGAGCCTGTCCCGGCAAGCTGTCCTGCCGGGACAGGCTCTAATTCTTGACTCTGTTTGGTTTGAAAGGTTCTGCGCATCGGGAGCATGCAGTGTCGCCCTCCTACATGCATTACTGCAATAATCCATTTCCTTTTTGCTTTCCCATGACTCAATCCGCAGCGACCGATTTCGATACTTCCCTAGTCTGGTTCCGTCGCGACTTGCGCCTGTACGACCATGCCGCGCTCTATCAGGCGCTAAGGAAAAGCAAGGCTGTATTTTGTGTTTTCGTATTTGACAAGGCGATTCTTAATGGCTTGCCCGCAGAAGACCGCCGGGTGGCCTTCATCCACGCCAGTTTGCTGGAACTTGACGCCGAACTCCGGAAGGCAGGCAGCGCCCTGATCGTGCTCCACGATGATGCGGTTTCCGCGATTCCCAGGCTCGCATCCCGCTTGGGTGCGCGAGCCGTCTTTGCCAACCGTGATTACGAACCCGGGGCCAAGGAGCGCGATGCGCAGGTTACATGCGCGCTTGAGGCACAAGGACAACAGTTGATCAGCTTTAAGGATCAGGTAATATTTGAAACGGACGAGGTCTTGTCGCTGGCTGGGAAGCCATTTTCCGTCTTCACACCGTATAAAAGAGCATGGTTGAAAAAATTATTGCCGGAACCCGGCTGGCATTCCGACGATCTGCTTTCTTATCCGGTTGATCAGCATGCCGACCGATTTGCACGGCTGCCGTTTTCCGTTACCGCTCGGGTTCCGTCACTGGACGAAATTGGCTTTAAAACGCCAGTTGCCATCGGAACCGACTTTTCTGCCGGCATGGCAAGTGCCACAAAATCCCTGGACGCATTTGCTGCACGCATTGCAGCGTATGATCATGACCGCGATTTTCCCGCAATTGACGGCACATCAAGGCTGTCGGTGCATCTTCGCTTCGGCACGCTTTCCATTCGCGCGGCAGTACGGCGGGCAGTGGAACTGATGCGTACCGGCGAAGGCGCCAATGGTGCCGCCACGTGGCTTTCCGAGCTGATCTGGCGTGAATTTTTCAGCATGATCATGCACCACCATCCCCATGTCGCGACACAGGCCTTCAAGCCGGAATACGACCGCATTACATGGGAAGGAGGTGAAACCGCCGAACGTCTTTTCCATGCATGGTGTCACGGCCAAACCGGCTATCCGCTGGTCGATGCGGCAATGTTGCAACTGAACCGGACCGGCTTCATGCATAACCGCCTGCGCATGCTGACCGCATCCTTTCTGGTCAAGGATCTCGGCACCGACTGGCGCTGGGGCGAGCGCTATTTTGCTGAAAAGCTGATCGACTTCGACCTTGCGTCCAACAACGGCGGCTGGCAATGGGTCGCTTCTTCCGGGTGCGATGCACAGCCGTATTTCCGGATTTTCAACCCGGTCACGCAGTCGCAGAGATTCGATCCGGACGGGACATTCATCCGTCGCTATCTGCCGGCCCTGAAAAAACTGGATGCCAGGGAAATTCATGCGCCATGGCTGCTTTCTTCTTCTCGCCTGCAGGATGCAGGAATTTGCCTCGATCGGGATTATCCTGCGCCTCTGATTGATCATGCCCAGGCGCGGCAGCGCACCCTGGAACGCTATGCTGTGGTCAAATCGTCTTCCCCAACCCCATCGGTCAGATTGACATACCAATCTGAAGGGTAGGCACAGCGCAGTCATGAGCAGGAAATAAAAAAGCCCGCTTGCGCGGGCTTTTTTAGATTCGCCGATTTATGCGACCGGCTCTGTCTTGTTCACAAAACCAGCTACGTGCTTAAGCAACTCGCTTTCCTGGTAGGGCTTGCCCAGATATTCGTTCACGCCCAGTTCCATTGCATAGTTGCGATGCTTGGCTGCAGTGCGGGAAGTGATCATGATGATCGCAATATGGCGGGTACGTTCGTCGTTGCGGACGTTACGCGTCAGGTCGAAACCGTCCATGCGCGGCATTTCGATATCGACCAGCATGACGTCTGGCGTAACGGACTGCAATTGCTCAAGCGCGTCCACGCCGTCTTTTGCAAGCACCACCTGATATCCTTCCCGCGACAGGAAGCGTTGTGTCACGCGGCGTACCGTCAGCGAATCGTCTACCACCATGACGATATGCTGCGTACGTAATCCCTGCACCGGTTGTGCGCTTGACTTGCTCGGCACCTGGGAAGCCATTTCCGCAACCGCACCCATTTCGGCTGGCGCATCGGACGGCAGCAGGCGTGGCGCACGCACTTCTTCCTGCAATTCGCGGTGTGCAAGCTGCACCGGATTCAGGATCAGCACAATTTCTCCCGAACCCAGCACCGTTGCTCCGGCAATGCCGAGCATACGCGCCAGTTGCGGTCCGATATTCTTCACCACCACTTCGCGGTTGCCGGCGATTTGGTCTACGTGAATCGCGGTGCGTTCGCTGCCGCTCTTCAAGATCACTACCGGCGAATATTGCTGCGCAATCGGCGAAGCCGTCTTATCGCCCAGCAGAGCCGACAGATAGTAGAGCGGCACCCGGTTGCCCTGCCACATGATGGCGCCGTCGTTATAGGCGGCTGCCAGCGGATTCGCCCTCAACTGCTGCACTTGTTCGACCAGTACTGATGGGAGCGCATAGCTTCTTCCCCCGGTCGACACCAGAACCACTTGGGTGACCGCAAGCGTCAACGGCAGGCGGATGGTAAAGCGCGCACCCTTACCCTGCTCGCTCTCAATGGAAATTCGTCCGCCCAGCGAAGCGGCTTCGGCCCGAACCACGTCCATGCCTACACCTCGCCCGGCCAGCTCGGTGACTTCCTGTGCAGTGGAAAATCCCGGATGGAAAATCATGTCCTGCAATTCGGCCACCGAAACATCCTTGTCGTCGGCCAGCAAGCCGACTGTCCTGGCCTTCTCCCGGATCCGGTTCAGGTTCAGGCCCTGGCCGTCGTCGGAAAACTGCATGACGACTTCATTGCCCTCTTGCCGGATTTCGATCAACAATTCGCCGATCTCGGCCTTGCCTGAAGCAATGCGCGCTTCCCGGGACTCGATGCCGTGCACAATTGCATTGCGTAGCAGATGCTCGAACGGCCCTGCCATTTTTTCAAGCACGCCGCGGTCGATCTCGACACTGCCGCCGCGAATGTCCAGGTTAACCCGTTTATCGAGTTCCTTCGAAGCCTGCCGCGTAACGCGGTAGAGCCGCTCCGAGATGCTGGCAAATTGCACCATGCGCACGCGCATCAGGTCCTGCTGCAATTCGCGGGTCAAGCGTGCCTGGGCGGTCAGGTCCTCCGTTGCGCCATCGACTGTCCGCAGCAGATTTTGCTGCACGGTTGCAACGTCGTTGACGCTCTCGGCCATGCTTCGCGTCAGCTCCTGAAGACGCGTAAAGCGATCGAATTCAAGCGGATCGAATTCACGGTCCGCCGCATGCGCCATTTGCGACGCAATCTGTGTCTCTGCCTGAATCTCGATTTCGCGCAATTGCGTACGCAGACGGGAAACGTTTTCCGTCAACTCGCCTAAGGACTGGCGTAGCGTATCAACCTCGGTTTCAACCTTGGAACGCGAAATCGACACTTCACCGGCCTGGTTGACCAGACGGTCCAGAATGTCCGCCCTGACCCTGACCTGTGGAACCGGTGCAGCAGGGACGGCACCTTGACCTTGGCCTGCAGCCACGATCGGGGTCGACTCTATTCGTGCCTGAACTGCAGGAACCAAGGCATCGGATTTCGGTTCTTCAGCCGCCTTTCCGACGTTTTCCAAGCCTGCCATGCCGAAATTGATGATCGGTTTTTGCCGGCTCGGGTCAGGATCGCGCAACTGATCGAACATATACAAGCCGAGATCGAGTCGGCTGAGTAATTCATCGATTGCCTCGGCGGTAGGCGTACCAAGCCTTGTAATTTGCTCGATTCTTGTTTCCAGGACGTGCATATGCTGACCGAGCTCCATTGCACCGGCCATCCTTGCACTGCCTTTGATGGTATGCAAATTGCGCAACAACATTTGTACCGTTGCCGTATCGGAAGGATTTTGTTGCCAGGTACGCAGTTGTTGCTCCATCTGCGGCAGAATGTCCCTGCCTTCCTCAAGAAACACCGGAAGCAAGTCTGCATCCAGCTCATCTTTGATAAGGACTGCATTTTCGCCAAGCGCCACTTGTGCTGAGTGAGATGTGTGATGAACCGCTGTGACAGCGCTCGGCTGATCGGCTTCGATTCGGCCAATATCCTGCTCATATGCGCTTGGCTGGAGGAGAACAGTTTCCTGTTTCGGCAATTCTTCTACAGGATCGTGGGCTTCCCAGGCAGGCTCAGAAACCGGTACTGCAACAATCTCCTCCGGCTCCAGTGAAGCATCGGCAAACTTCGGCAACCCGGACTGCACTTCATTGGCGTCGTTACCTGCGCGAGCGGAAACCTGCTGCAGGAGATCTTGCAATTGCTGGACCTGTAACGGCTCGTGCTGCGGCATTTCATCCAGCGCAAATTTCTCCAACATGAATGTCAAGCATTCGACGCTTTTATCCAGCGCATCGAATTCATGCATCAAGGGTTTGACCGATTTGCGCGCCATGGTTTGCAAGACCATTTCCAGGGCATGCGCAACCTGGTACAAGGAATCCAATCCGACGGTGGCCGAGCTGCCGGCAAGCGAATGCGCAGCATGCACGGCCAGAATGTTGACATTGCGCTCCGGCTCCTGCCTCCATTCGGCAAAGTCCCTGGTCAGCAAGCGCACCAGGTCATCTGTTTCGGCAAGATAGATATTGTGCAAAGGCAGGCTGATTTCGACATCGCCGATACGCTTCACATTGGCATCGCGCTGCTGCTCGACCGGCCGTACTTGCGGAATGTCATTTAGCGCGGCAAGCGATGTCGGCGCAAAGTTATCGACTCCCTCTTCCGGCAGCGGCACTTCAATTTCAGAAGAAACGGGCAAACCCATTTCCACGAATTCGGCACTGGATTCAAGTGCCGCCAAATCCTCGTCGAGAAGCGGCACTTCCCCGGAATTCATCTGCATGTCGAACGCATGCAGGGGTACGTCATCCTGCTGTACATCCAGTGGCGGCAACGAGATTTGCTCCGGGTTTTCGTTATCGAAACCCTCATCAGTCACGCTTAAATCTTCAGCCGCCGTCTCGTCGTAAAAAAAGTCCTCGCCCTGCTTTACCCTGGCTGCGGCTGCAATCACCGCATCCGGAGTCCGGTGCGAGTGGCCCGAATTGATGAGGTCATTGACCCATGCTTCCAGGACATCGGCTGCTTTCTCAATCAGCCCATACAGATTCGGGGAGCCGCCCTGGCCGTCGGACAAACGAAGATTCAATACCTGTTCAATGCTCCATGCTGCCTCGCCAAAGGCATTAAGGCCTACCATTCGACCGCTTCCTTTCAGGGTATGAAAGGAACGGCGCAAGGTTGTCATATGATCCTGGCTTTGCGGCTCGTTGCGCAATTGCGGCAAGGTCTGCCTGATGCAATCAAGCACCTCTTGCGCCTCGCCCAAAAATATTTCCAGCAATTCTGCGTCGATGGCTTCGTCGCTTACCGGAACAGCCGCGGGCGTTGACACAGACTCCCGGACAGCAGTCGCAGGGATTTGCGCAGCAGTCGCGGAAACGATTTCCGCCAAAGTGTCTTCGGTCGGGGAAAAATCCGGGCTTTCCAGGATTTCGATTGCGGCCTGTGCCCGATGGTCCGCCTCCGCATCCTCCACCAGAGCGGCATCGGAGCGAACCCGCAGCAGCGATTCCTTCAATTGATCCTGAAGCGATTCATTGCCTGGCTCGGCAACCAGTGAGCGCGCGAGTTCGGCCGAGCGCTGCTGTTGCTGCGCCAGGTCTTCTTCTACTGTCGGGAAAGCAAGCGTGCTGTTGATGGCGGCCGATTCGGAACCTTTCGAGGTCGGAGCCGGCAACTCCGCCTCGTCAAGGACAAAAGGGACGTTGTCGTCATGTCCCTCCTCTAGCAAGTTTGCCTGGAAAACACCCAGCTTTTCATCGAATACGAAACGCTTCCTGCCGGTTTCGGCTGACAATTGCAAGGTCTCGATGAAGAAGCTCAACGCACCGATATTCTGCGCTACGCGCTGCAACGAGTGCTGATCAGGCGCTGTGTCGGCATCGGCCTCTTCAAATCGCCGAATCTCCGAGCGCACATGCTTGATTGCATTGGTGGCATCTTCCTGATCGAGGATAGACATGGCTCCTTCGATCTGGTGCAGCACCGAATCGATCGTAGCAAGCATGGTGCGCTTGGCCGGATTGCTGAAATATTCATCCAGCATTTTCTCGACCTGCGCCAGGCTGGCCTGCATTTCTGCGGCAAGCACAGCCATAGTTTGCCGCTGTTGCGCTTGCCTGGACATGTCATCCAGCCAGTCAGCTTTTGCCGAAGGCACTTCGCCGACAACAATGGAAAGCAGGCGTGCGGTCATGGCGTCGGCCTTTTCCGAGAAATCTTCGGACAAGCGGCTTGGATAGTTCAGCGCATTCTCGACAAACAAAAGGCTTGCAGCAATTTCCAAGCCCAGGCTTTCGCCTGGATTGGCATGCGCCGCATGGCGAGCGATCCCGCTTAACTCCCGCAGCAGTTTGGAGAGCGATGGGGAATTAAGGTGCGAACCTGCTTCAGCAAGCTTCGCCATATCCTGCTCAAACTGTTGCGCCGCACTGACATCACCGCCGGCAATGCGGTTCCATCGGCCTTTCGCATTGGCCAGTTCTTCCTTGGCGAGCGTCAATGCCTCCGCATTAATTTGCGCATAATGCTTTTGCCGGTAATCGGGGGGCACCATGCCATGCAAGCGGAACGCTGTTCGAATTTGCTGCACGCGCGGCGGAAGATCCTGATCGATGGCACCGGCGATAAAGAACAATGCGTCGCGCAAAATGCGCTCCGAAATGCCGGCGGAACCTTCGCTCAGGCGCCGGATTTGCAGGTTAATGCGCGCAAATAACTGTTTGACGTAAAGCTCGTTCTTGATTTTTCCAGCCAATACTGCTTCGGCCAATCCATGCATTACCCACCAGAATGTGCGTGCTTGCTGGCTGGTTTGCGCACCTTCGATTTCGGCCAGGGCTTTTTGCATGACCGTCAAGCTTGTGCCTTCTGCCGTCTGATCGCTGGATTTGAGAACCGACAACAGCGCCTTTTCGAAGTGTTGACGCAAGGCGGCATAGTTGGGCGTAGCGGCGGTTGGGGCGGCCGCCAATTGCAGCTGGACCGACAGGTTAGGGAAGAACAGGTCGGAAGGATGGATTTTTTCCGCCCCCCTCAACTCCATCAATGAGCGATAGTAAGGAAACAGGCGCACCGGTTGATGCGACGCACCGGCCAGCAATTCCTCGAGATATTCAACGACTGCCTGAAAACTGTCCGACAAGGTGCTGCAGAGCTCCGCATTCAGTGCGACAGCGCCGGATTCCATTCGCGTGAGAATATCCTCGATCGCTTCCGTGATGGCCGGCACACCGTCGATATCGACAATCTGCAATGCGCCGTGCGCCTGATGCAAATATGCCTTGGCTTGCCGTATCGATGTTGTCTGCGACTCGCTATCCTGTGCAAGTGCATCCTGTACAGCAGTCTTGGAACGAGACAATGCTTCGCGGATTTCACCCATTACCCAGGACAATGGCCCGATATCGAAGCTTGTCCGTGCGCCTGGCACGGAAGAAGGGGTAGTCATGACAGCCTCATTGATTCAAAAGAAGGCGAGTCCACGCATGGACTCGCCGTCATATATAAGTGCCGTATCAGCATGGAAATCCAGCGAGCTGAGGAACAACACCCTTTTATCAAGCCGTGACGCGGAAGCGCGATACAGAATTCTTGAGCTCTTCTGCCAGTTTCGACAGTTCGCTAATGGAATGCGCTGTTTGCTGCGTTCCTTTCTGAGTCTGTTCGGTAACGCTCAAAATATTCTGGATATTCTGAGCAACGCCGCTGGCGGATGTGGCTTGCTGCTCGGTAGCGGCGGAGATGCTTTGAATGAGGTCGGCCAACTGGTTCGAAACCCGGCGGATATCCGACAGCGCAGCGCCGGCAGCGTCGGACAATTTCGCTCCCTCGACCACACCCTGAGTCGATTTTTCCATAGCCGCAACCGCATCATGCGTATCGGTCTGAATCGTACGAACCAGCGCACCGATCTGTTTCGTCGCTTCGGCGGAACGTTCCGCCAGGCGCTGCACCTCTTCCGCAACCACGGAGAAGCCTCGTCCGGCTTCGCCTGCGGAGGCCGCCTGGATTGCGGCATTCAATGCCAGCACGTTGGTTTGCTCGGTAATATCTGAAATCAGTTCAGTGATCTCACCGATTTCCTGTGAGGACTCACCGAGACGTTTAATACGCTTGGAGGTTTCCTGAATCTGCTCGCGAATCTCATTCATGCCCTTGATCGCATTTTCCACCGCTTTAGCGCCCTGCTCCGCAGCGGTAACCGAATGACGCGCAACTTCTGCGGATTCGTTTGCGGATTTCGAAACATCGGTAATTTGCACCGCCATTTCCAATACCGCCTGACCCGTTTCCTGAATTTCGCGCGACTGCTTCTGGGAAGCGGCAAGCAATTCGGTTGAAATGTTTTGCGCCTGGTTGGATGCCGAGGTAACTTGCTCAGCCGTCGATGTAACGCGTCCTACCAGTCCGCGCAGTTCTTCCACGGTGTAGTTAAGCGAGTCGGCAATCGCGCCGGTAATGTCCTCGGAAACGGTTGCCTGTACTGTCAGGTCGCCGTCCGCGACTTCCTGCAGTTCGTTCATCAGGCGCAGAATCGCAGCCTGGTTCTGATCATTGGCGCGCTTGGCTTCTTCTTCCTGCTGTTGCGCTTGCAGACGCTGCGCTTCTGCTGCTTCACGGCGGAGTTCCGCCTCTTTCGTACGGTTACGGCTGTCCTGCAACAGCACGATTGCAATACCGGCAGCGGACACCAGTGCAAGCAAGGCGCAGGACAACATTGCCCAGAACGTCCAATCGTATTTATCTTCCGCGGCCAGATAGCTCTTCTGCAGTGCGGTCAGATATTCCCTCAAAACCTCGTTTTCGTTAAAGAGGAGCAGTTCCGACTGTTTGGCAGCCACGTAATTCTGGAGGTTGCCAAGGATGTAGCTGACTGATTGCTGGTATTCCGTGAATACCTTTTGCAGTTCCTGCAGTTTCTCAATCGTTTCTTCATCTTTGGTTGCGCTCAAACGCAATTGTTCGCTGCCATTCAAGAAACCTTCGATAATGTCGCGGAATGTATTGGTATCCTTGCTCAGCAAGAACGCCGTTTCGGGATTCACGCCTTCGGAAGTCATGAATTCGTTCACGCCGCGCCCCAGACGCTGGGTCAGCATGACCAGTTGGCTGGCAACCGAAATTTCACGTGGCGTTGCGCCGTTTTGCACCTTCAGGGTTGAAATCTGCTCAGTCAACTCCAGCATGGTCGGCGAGAGATTGTTCAGCTTTTGCAAGGTAACGCCAAAACCCGCCAGTTCATTGCGCATCTTCAGGATCGTGGCCGCCGCCTTGTCTGAAGAAGCCCATGCCTTGCTGATATCCTTCAGGCTGGATTCTATGTCGGCAGTGGGCGCATCGATGTCACGACCGAGATAACTGCCGCCATTCATGAGAACTTTAAGATTCGAATTGAATTCCTGACGGCTGCTTTCCAACTGCTGGAAGGCTTCATAGTTACCGCGAATCGCGTTCGGCGCAGCCTTACCGATACGTTGCGAGTGCATCAGTGTATTGCCTGCGATCTGAGTCTGCGTCGCAGTCATGACAGACACATTGGAATTGAGCCAAACGAAAAAACCGCCCAATACCAACGAGCCGCCCAGCATAAGGAGCAGGAGTCGCACCTGCTGCTGCAAAGGAAGGTGACCGATCAAGGGCAAGCGCAGGTCGCCCGTTTTTTCCAGCGCATCGCCGATAAAGGTGGCGTTCGGATTGATCGGAGCTGCAGACTTTTTGCCTGACCGCTTCTTGGACGATACCGATGCGGAAGCGCTCCGTCCCTGCTCCTGGGCCGGATTGGCCGTATCCGTTTCAGCGCCCTCCGTATTTTTATTCTTTTTTGATAAAAACGGTAGATTTAACGCCATTGTTGAGTCTCCTAATTCCCTTTAAGCATTGCCCTATCGAGCTTGCGGCTTATAAACCCACATGTAAGAACCTGGGGTCCTGCACCACCATTGATAGATTCAGCTCGGTCCAAACATGGGAATCACTGTCTATGTAACTCCTGTTCAATCCGATCGTATTCTTATTATCGTTTTGCGCACTGTCCTGTTGCAGCTCCATTTCGGCGACGTTGCGCAAGCCCATTACACGCGACACTAAAAGGCTCGAGTTAAAAGAAAGACTCGAGCCAAAAACGACGATACGGCAATCCTTGTCTATTGCCGTTGCTGCATGGCCGTGATAACGCGCAAAATCAATGACGCTGACCAGATTGCCTCGAACATTGGCAAGCCCCAGGAACCAGTCCTGCGTCAAGGGAACCGGCGAAATCGGGCCGACCGGCACAATTTCGCCAGCTTCCTGGAGATTCAACAGCCAACGGTTTGGCCCGATCATCACACCAAGCTGATTTTCACGCGTATCAACGCCGCTGCGCACGGCCTGCATCCGCTCGACCAGTTGCGACTGAAATTCGCGCAAGCGCGTCCGGCGGCCGGCAATATCAAATTTCTTGGTCGCCGTATCGCTTGCCATGTCGGGTATAAGGCTGGGCATGAAGTCTGGATTAGCCCAGCGAAGCGATCTTTGCCAGCAATTCTTGCGGATCGACCGGCTTGACGATGTAGTCGCGCGCGCCTTGACGAAGGCCCCAAATGCGGTCGGTTTCCTGGCCCTTGCTGGTGCAAATGATGACAGGAACGTCTTGCGTTGCAGGATCGCGGGTAATGGCGCGCGTTACCTGGAAGCCGTTTTGGCCAGGCATGACGATGTCCATCAGAATCAGTTGCGGCTTGTCCGCCTTGATCTTTGCAAGCGCATCTTCGCCGTTTTCGGCGGTAGAAACCGTGAATCCGTTTTTGGTGAGAACGTCGGAAAGAAAATAACGCTCCGTGGGAGAATCGTCGACGACTAGAATTTTTTGAATTGCCATAATAAACCTTTGAATCGAAAAACTACTTGGCGAGCGCTACCGAAGTGTATTCGCGAACAGTCTTCAGTAGGCTATCTTTGGTAAATGGTTTGGTAAGATATGCGCTGGATCCGACCATCGTGCCGCGCGCACGATCAAACAGTCCGTCCTTGGAAGACAGCATGATCACCGGCGTCGCGTGAAATTTGGCGCTTTTCTTGATCAGCGCACAAGTCTGATACCCATCCAGCCTCGGCATCAGGATGTCGCAAAAAATCAATGCAGGCTTGTGATCGTTCATTTTTGCAAGCGCATCAAACCCGTCGTCTGCGAGCACAACTTGGTATCCGGCTTGCCCCAAAAAAATCTCTGCTGACCGGCGAATGGTACTGCTGTCGTCGATCACCATGATTTTCAGGCCCTCATTCTCTGCACTAGTCGTCATGAAGCCATCCCATACTATTGGAGATCAATATACGGCCCAACTGTAACAAAAAGCAAGATGCTTTAAAACAACATTGCATATTGGAATTAAACGGCCGTGGTTTTTATGCGAAATGTTATTCGAATATTACTATCCAGAAACACATTTAACGGTTGATAAAAATCAAACCACTACCATTTCAAAATCTTCTTTCCGTGCTCCACATTCCGGGCAAGTCCAGTTGATCGGAA
Source organism: Keguizhuia sedimenti (assembly GCA_030715135.1). Classification (GTDB taxonomy): domain Bacteria; phylum Pseudomonadota; class Gammaproteobacteria; order Burkholderiales; family Burkholderiaceae_D; genus Keguizhuia; species Keguizhuia sedimenti. The sequence continues at coordinate 21,652 of JAUYVH010000008.1, forward strand.
TGTCTTCCCAGCGTGTGCCCGGCGCGATGCCTTCTTCCGGCAATCCGGCGGCTTCGTCATAAATCCAACCGCAGATCAAACACATCCAGGTTCTGAATACACCATTTGTCGTTTCGTTATTGCTCACGTCTCGCTGCCCTTCAAGTAAAATGCAAAATTGCTTATCTTAATCCAGTCTCCGTGCAAAACCAATCATCTCCGTTAGTACTCAGCTTCGGCGCAACCGATCCAGTCGGAGCAATCGGCATCCAGGCCGACCTGGCCTCCTTTGCCGCAATGGGATGCCATGGGCTGTCGGTCGTGACTGCCATATTGACCGGCGACAGTGCAGGCATAGAGGCTCGCCAAATCCTGGATCCCGACTGGGTGGACGACCAGGCACGCATTCTTCTGGAAGACATGCCGGTCGCAGCGTTTAAAGTCGGATTTGTCGGCAGTATCGAAAACGCTTCCGTGATTGCCGAAATCGTTTCGGATTATCCGGACATTCCATTGATTCTGGATCCATTCTCCAGCGGCATGCCGGATCCAGGCGAGGAAGGCGAAGAATTGCTGTATGCCATACGCGAGCTGCTCATTCCGCAAACCACGCTATTGTCGATCTCGTCGGTAGAACTGGCGCGATTTGGCGAAACCTGGCGCGAAACATCCGACGGCGACACCCTGCCGCACGATGTGCTGCAAATCACCGGTTCGGGATGCGAATATCTGTTGGTTACCAGTATTCAGTCAGGTTCGCATGACTTGGCCAATACGCTCTTCGACCGGTCCGGCGTGGTCAGGTCCGACACTTGGCCCAGGCTGCCAGGACCATTTTTGGGCGCAGGCGCAACCCTTTCCGGAACGATCGCCGCACTGTTGGCCAACGGCTTGGAAATCCCCGAAGCCGTCTTCGAGGCACAGGAATTTACCGCCGCTGCGCTCGCCCATGGGCACCGATTGGGAATGGGCAAGCTTATACCGGACAGGTATTTCTGGGCTCGCGAGCCCGACGAAAACAATCAACCCGAATAAAGATAGGTTTCAGCATGAATGCATCCGTCTCCAAAAATGATTCCCTGTTTGAACGCGCCCAGCGCACAACGCCTGGCGGCGTCAATTCTCCCGTCCGCGCATTTCGTTCTGTAGGCGGCACGCCGCGCTTCATAATCCGTGCCGAAGGTCCGTATTTCTGGGATGCCGACGACAAGCGCTATATTGACTATATTGGCTCATGGGGCCCCGCCATCGTCGGTCACGCCCATCCCGAAGTCATTCGGGCAGTGCAGGAAGCCGCCACGCGTGGCTTGAGTTTCGGCGCACCGACCGAAGGCGAAATCCTGATGGCCGAAGAAATCTGCAAGCTGGTACCATCCGTCGAACTCGTGCGCCTGGTTTCCAGCGGCACAGAGGCAGCCATGAGCGCGCTGCGCTTGGCACGCGGAGCAACCGGTCGCGACAAGATTGTCAAGTTCGAAGGCTGCTACCATGGCCATGGCGACTCCTTGCTGGTCAAGGCCGGCAGCGGCCTCCTGACCTTCGGCAATCCGACATCCGCGGGCGTACCGGAAGATTTTGCCAAGCACACGCTGGTTTTGGAATACAACCATACGCAGCAGTTGGAAGACGCCTTCAAGACGATGGGTGACCAGATTGCCTGCGTCATCGTGGAGCCCGTCGCCGGCAACATGAACCTGCTGCGTTCGACCCCGGAATTCCTGCAAACCATGCGCCGCTTGTGCAGCGAGCATGGCGCAATCCTGATTTTCGACGAAGTGATGTCAGGCTTTCGTGTCGCCTTGGGTGGCGCACAATCGCTATATGGCATCACGCCGGATTTGACGGTGCTGGGCAAAGTGATAGGCGGCGGATTACCGGTGGCTGCCTTCGGCGGATGTGCCGACATCATGAAGCATCTGGCTCCGCTCGGAGCGGTTTACCAGGCAGGTACCTTGTCCGGCAATCCGGTTGCGGTCGCGGCAGGCATGACGACGCTGAAATTGATTCAGGCCCCGGGATTCTACGAATCGCTCGCTCGGACGGCCAAGCGCCTGACCGAAGGCCTGTCAGCGGCAGCGAAAGACGCCGGCACTGCGTTTTGCGCAGATTCGGTCGGCGGAATGTTCGGTTTGTATTTCGCGGCCGAGCAACCGATGGACTATGCGGCAATGATGAAGTGCGACAAGAACCGCTTCAACGCCTTCTTCCATGCCATGCTGGATGCCGGCGTCTATCTGGCGCCGTCGGCATTTGAGGCGGGATTTGTCTCGGCGCAGCATGACGATGCCATCATTGACGAAACCGTTAAGATCGCTGCGTCTGCCTTCAAGCAGCTCACTTAATCTACCAGAAAGCGCCCTTAATGACCCTTTCGGGCGCTATTTCAGCCAGCCGCGCCGACGGAAATACCAGAACGGCGCAACTGCGCTGCATAGCATCAATCCGATGGCAAGCGGATAGCCGAAATCCCAGTTGAGTTCCGGGAAAACCCGGAAATTCATGCCGTAAATGCTGGCGATCAGAGTCGGCGGCAGGAAGGCAACCGATGCTACCGAAAAGATCTTGATGATCTTGTTCTGGTTGATGTTGATGAAACCGACCGTCGCATCCATCAGGAAGTTGATCTTATCGAACAGGAAGGCGGTATGGCCGTCGAGCGATTCAATGTCACGCAGGATTTGCCGCGCCTCCTCGAATTGCTCCGAATTCAGTAAGCGCCCGCGCATTAAAAAGCTCACTGCGCGGCGCGTATCCATCATGTTGCGCCGGATTCGGCCGTTCAAGTCTTCTTCTCTGGCCATGGCACTAAGAGACTCAGCTGCATCCTGGTCGGTGAAATCCTTCTGCAGCACACTGCGGCTGACTTCTTCCAGATTCTGGTAAATTCCCTCCAAGGCATCGGCGGAATACTCCGCATCCGTGGCATACAAGTCGAGTAGGACATCCTTGTAATCTTCAATGGAACCGGGACGCGAACGCGCACGCATGCGTACCAGCCGGAATACCGGCAGGTCATCCGTATGCACGGAAAAAAGCATATCCTTTGCCAGGATGAATGCGACCGTCACCACGCGCGACGGACCGTCATCTTCTTCCAGCAGAAAATCCGTACGCAGATGAAGGTCGCCGTTTTCGGCTTCGTAATAACGGGCCGACGCCTCGATGTCCTTGACCTCGTCTTCACCGGGCAGAATCACGCCGTAAATACTTTTTACCCACTCGCGTTCGTCATCATTCGGGTCGGTCAGGTCCACCCATACCGGAGAAACACTTACCAGATCTTCGCGGCTCTCAATATTGACTTGTTTTAACCGGCCGTTTTGCAATACGAATACATTAATCACGTGTTCTCCCCGCCGCAATATGGATAGGCTTTACCCATACTCGGACACTCCAACTGCAGCGCGAGTCTGCAGGAAAAATTAACTGGGTACGCGGCCAGGATAGGCATGGGCGCGCCCGCTCACCATGTCGGCAAGAGGCGCTGCGGCACGGTGTGCTGGAAGGCGCTATCTCACCGAATGACCGCTCATTGACGGCCAGAAATTGAAGGATCGACTCCCCAAGACGGGTCTCCGGAGTTGAAAACAGCGCAAGTGTACTTTTATCGTATCGGACAGGCAAGCATCGAATAGCATGTTTCTGCTCTGCGACAGAATCTGTGCGGATGCGGCACCACATTGGCGACGCGACATGCTTTGCATGAGGCCGTAGCATCTTGTCGCGGACTGGATGCGCCCTAATAAAAACGATGCTTTGCGTCAGCCGGCAACAACATTAGGATTCCAGTCTTTCTCGTTGAATACACGTCGAGGGAATGCTCAAACCGGAATCCCCGACGCCATTCATCTTCCAGAACTTTTCAATGCATGCATACAAGTGTGCGAGATTTTCCCCTTGCAGCGCCGCACCCGTCATGCGTTCACTGCATAAGTCATCTCCATGCCGATTTGGCGCAATGGATAACGCACAGCGAAGACCGTTCCGTACGTGCGGATTACGAGTTCCCCGCCGCAGGAAGCTCAGCGGCCCCCATGCGTCTTAGAATAAGATTGGTGCGCTTTGCAAGATAGCCGGATCGCGGATGCTTGTCATAGAAACGGGGATTCGGAAGCATCACCGCCAGACGCGCCGCCTGGCCCGGTCCAAGGTTGGCGGCCGAGGTTCCGTAATAATGCTGCGCCGCCGCTTCAGCGCCGAACACGCCATTGCCCCACTCGACCACATTCAGGTAAATTTCGAAAATGCGCTGCTTGTCCATCCAGAATTCAAGCATGTAAGTGATGACGAATTCCTGTGCCTTGCGCACATAGCTGCGGTCGCTGGAGAGAAACAGGTTTTTCGCGAGTTGCTGCGTGATGGTCGAACCGCCTGACACGACCTTGCCTTTTTTATTGTTCTTTTCGTAGGCCTTGAGCAAGGCTTCCCAATCCACCCCTTCATGATCGGAAAAATTGGAGTCTTCCGCGGCGATGATGGCACGCTTCAAATGCCGGGAAACCCGCTCATACGGCACCCAGCGATACTTCAGTTTGGCATTGGGATTCTTTTCCTGCATGACTGCAAGCTGGCGCCGCATAAAACTGGTTGAATCGGGATTATGGTCGACCCACCACCAGATTTGCACAAAAAAATAGGCCTGCAAAGTCAGCACAATGACCAATGGCGCCACGATCAGCAGCAGGATCAGCTTGCGCAAAATGGTCGATTTTTTGGCTTTTGTCATTGCCTAACCATATGAAAGCCCGCCCTACAGGCTTTGGCGTAACTGAGCCAGTACCGCCGCGGTATCCGGCCGCACCCCTCTCCAGAAAAGGAATGATTCAGCCGCTTGCTCAACCAGCATGCCCAATCCATCGCGCGTGACCGCGCCGCATTGCGCGGCAAATTGCATGAATACCGTCGCTTGCTTTCCGTACATCATGTCATATGCCAAAGTGTTCCGGCCGAATACAGCGCCCGGAATATCAGGCATGTCGGCACTCAGGCTGGCGGATGTGGCATTGATCACGATATCGAATGGTGAAGCCAATGCCGCAAAGTCGCTGGCGTGAAAATTTCCTTCGGTGTTTGAGAATTGCCTTACCAGTTCAATTGCCCTGGATTGCGTGCGGTTGGCGATGACCAGTTCCGCAGGCTTTTCCAGCAATAGCGGCACAACGACTCCACGGGCAGCGCCTCCCGCGCCCAGTAGCAGGACTTTTTTGCCCGCAATCGGAACGCCTGCATTTTTTACTATATCGGTGACCAATCCGATGCCATCGGTGTTGTCGCCCTCAATGACATCGGCTTCGAATTTAAGCGTATTCACAGCGCCCGCCGCACGCGCACGTTCGGTCAGCACGTTTGCCAGTGCATGCGCCTCGAGCTTGAACGGAACTGTTACGTTGGCTCCGCGGCCGCCTTGCGAAATAAAATTCCTGACTATTGCGGCGAACCCGTCCAGCGGAGCAAGCAGGCGCTCGTACTGAAGGTTCTGCCTGGTTTGCAATGCAAACCAGGCATGAATTTCCGGCGATTTGCTATGCGCGACCGGATTGCCGATCACCGCGTAACGATCAATGCCTGTCATGAATTCTCGCTCCCGCGCAATTCAGCTTCGAGCCCGCCTTCACGCGTGAACTTGAAGCGGGTGATCACTTCCCAAACATCGTCCTTGCCGCTGGAGCGCATATTGGCTGGAAACTTCCCGAAGGGCGCGGCGCGGCGCACGATGCGCAGGGCCGCCTGGTCGAGCGCCTTGTTCCCGGAAGAGCGTTCCACGCGCGGCCCACCGTCTTTTTCATAAATTGCGCCGTCATGGAAGATCGGGATATAGACCACCAGCTCGCCATAGAGCTTTTTGCCGTTCTGTTCCGGAAAATTGAGCGTACCCAGGTTTTCCACTTTCCTTTGCAGGGTGTTGTAATACAGGGCATAGCCGACTTCTTTCGTGCTCGGCGTAATCTGCGTTTTCTTTGGGCGCTTGTTGTACTGCTCTATATTTTTCGAGATTTCCGCAATGCTGCGGGCAAAGGCCTGGGAACTTTCCGTCTTGTCCATGGCTTCGCGCACACGCTCTGTTTTTGCATTTTCTTTTTCAGTCACCTGCGGCGCATGCAGTGCAGTCTTTTGGGCAGTCGCGAGCATGGCTCGCTGCAATTCTTCCAGTTCCGCGATACGACGATTGGTGGTTGCAATACTGTCGCCATCCTGTACGCGGCGCAGGTCAGGCAACGGCGATTTGGCGCGCCCTTCCTCGGCATTGCCGCCACCGTCGAGATTTGCCTGCGCTAGAGCCTGGGCCTTGAGCGGTTTTTTATCGTGCTTCGCGTTGACGAGAATGACTTCCAAACCCGGATCGGTCGGCTGAAAGCGGAACGCTTCCGGCGCGACGAAGCGCACTGCCAACAAAGCGCCGTGCACGGCCAAGGACACGCCGATCGCAATGCTTAAGGTGGGATTTTGAGAAATAAACTTCACGCAGACAAAGGAAAGTTTGCAGTAGGGAACAGATTTTACGCCAAAGCATGACATTTCCCGCCAGACTTTTTTGCAATGTGTTGCCCTTGCATCGCCTGCCCGCGAATTTGTTATTCGTTTGGCACGGTCGGCACTTCCGGCACGGTTACAACCGGAGCAATGGACTCATCATCGGATTCCACTGCTTCGGCAAACTCATGCACTTCTTCCTCGGCTTCTTCATCCGGCAATTCGGCAGCCTGGCCTGCAGCCACTTCCAGCAGGCGCGCCTCGATCGTCAAATCCACTTCATCCCAGCGCAACACATCCAGCTTTATCTGCGCGCCGCGTGCAACGGCCGGCATGCCGGGCAGACGAATGACAAGCGGGATATCCACCAGGCGCACCACTTCTTCTTTCAGCACCACAGCGTCCACATGTCGTGCGTTTTCCTGGCCCAGCCAGCGCAGGCACCAGTAACGCTCCATATTCGCCTGGAAATCGGCATATGCGCTATATGCACCGTCGAACGCCGACACGATTGCAAACAGGTCAGCATCCTTGGGCTTGAACGGCGCGGCGAACGGCGCGGTCACGCCATGCTCGACGCAAGCAAGGATCTGCCATTGATTCACCAAGTCGGTGTAACGCCTTAGCGGAGACGTACACCATGCATACTGATCGACGCCCAGGCCCTGATGAGGCGCCGCATGCGTTACCATCCTTACCTGCAGCTTAGCTGTCCATCCTCCGCCGATCTTTCCCTGGCTGCGGTAAATACCAGGCACGCCATGATCGTGCAGGAACCTGCCCCATGCACTGTTCGCAAAAATCATAAGTTCCGCCACGATTTTGTCGAGCGGTGCGCCGCGTTTGCGCCGAAGAATGGTGACCACATCGTCTTCAACGTAAAAATTGAAGTCGACGCGGTTGGCCTGTTCCGGCTTCAGGCCAAAGCTCTCCCGCTTGGCCATTCGCGCTTTTTCCAGCACTTGCGCCCACTGCCACAGGATGGCGATATCGCTTTTGTGCGCATATTCACCGTATCCTGCCGCGAGATTTTCTTCAGTCACCAGCTCATCAAGATCGTTATGGCGCAGGTTTGCCGCAATCGGAACCAGTTCGGCGCGCGTCTCCGTGCTGACGACGGACCAGTCGGCGGGATCCAGGGTCGCATAGAGCGAGACCGACGGACAGTTCCGGCCTTCGGCCAACGTAAACAGTTCCACCAGATCGTCCGGCAACATGGTGATCTTGTCGCCCGGCATATAGACGGTCGACATGCGCTGCCGTGCTATCGTATCGAGCGCATCGTCGCGCCGGATGCCCAAACCGGGTGCGGCAATATGAATGCCGACCCGCAGCTTTCCGTCATCCAGCGTCGCCACGGAAAAGGCATCGTCGATTTCGGTAGTCGTGACATCATCGATCGAAAATGCCTGGACATCAGCCACCGGCAAAGACGCGATGGAAGGCGCCGGCAATGACGGGAAACCCAGACCCTTGGGGAAAAACTCGAACAGGAATTTTGAAAGATGCAAATCCTTGGGCGACGCGATGCCGCCAACCGCGAGCATGAGACGCTGAGGCGTCGTCTGCAATTCATTGCACGCCGTTTCCAATGCCTTGTACTCGATGCTGTTTTTGTCGGGCTTGAACAGAAGCTGCAATGCCACGGGCTTCATCACGTCGGGCAGGCGTTGCGCTTTCAGTTCGTCGACATACTGCGCCTGAACCAGGGCCTGCTGCTTTTTCTTTTCGATGCCTGCCAGTGCAGCTTTCAGGGAAGCTTCCGGCGCGGGCTTGTACCGTCCTTTTCCCTTCTTGTAAAAATACACGGGCGCAGCCTGCAACCGCAGCAGGAGCCCGGCTGCTTCTTCCGGCTTGGGATCATGTCCGAAGTATTCCGCACCCAGCTCGATGAATCCGAATTCTTCCTGCCCAGCGACTTCCCACAAAAAATCGAGATCGATTTCCTGTGCAAGCGCGTGCGCACGATCCACCAATTCGCCCGGCTCCGGAGATGCGAATTGAAGCAGCACATCCTTGGCACGGACCTTGGTCCGTTTGCCGCTTTGCATCTCAACCTGATAGGCCTCGCCCTGTTGTGACAGTACCGTACCGGCTTTCAGGTCTCCGGACTCTTCAAAAAACAAATTCATCGCTTATTCTATTGATTGACTGCGTCAGGCAGTCGTTGATCGTTGCTGCCCTGCAGTGAAGGCAAGCGCTTAGCCTGCAGTGCTCGGATTGCGGGTAAAAAAATCTCGGTCACCAGCAGCAAGCCATTTTTCCGTTTAAACAGACAGCGCCGGGCAAATAATGGAAACTGACAATCTTCCAAACCAACTGCACTCATCGCCCGGCGTGCGAGTGGATGGTCCTCATGCAACTTTGCATATTCCAGCTCACCGCGCCTTACTTTCGGATCGCCGAACAAGGTCGTTCCCAGCGAACGTTCACCCAGTGTGCTGAAGAACGGCCAATCGGACGCACTGGAGCCGAGCGGCACGATCGTGTGGGCAAAGATCACCGGTTGTTCATCGCAGTGCAGCACAACTTCGCGCTCGCGCACAATCTGCATGCGCGGCAATCCGATTGTGCCACACTCGTCGCGCAGGCATTGCCCACGGCCTTGGCGCAGGCGTTGCACGCGAAAGTGGTGCGACCGGCTCATCAGCTTCGCGGTCAGCGAAACCCGGTCACATAGCCATGCGCGCATTTCGGCTGACGCATGAACACCGTTCACATGTGGCACCCATCGCGCCGACGCCCGGAACATCAAGCTCTCTCCGCGTCGATACCACAGAAGGCCAGCACCTGATTCATATAGCAGGCGAAATCGGACAAGCCGTGATCGCTGCCCTCGATCACCATTTGCCTGGAGCTTGGGAATTGGGCGACCATTTCCCGCCAGTCAAGTAGTTCGTCGCCGGTTGCAGCAATCAGGAAGTAACGCTCCGGCCTTGTGATTTGCAGCGTTCCAAGCGCTTCCAGTTCGTCGATATACTCTGGCTTGAATTCGAAGGGCTCATTCGAATGGTAGGACGTGGTCACGCCTACCTGACTCGCCAGGTCGCGCGGCGCATTCACGGCGGGATTCAGCAGCACTGCTCGGCAACCCAATCTTTCCGCGAGCCACATTGCATAAAAGCCGCCGAGCGAAGAGCCGATCAGGGTCAAGTCCTGCGACGGGACTTGCTGCGCCACTTCCAAGGCCAGTGCCACCGCTTCCTTCGGTGAACCGGGCAATTGGGGACAGCAATACTCATTCTCACGTCCTAGTTCCCGCATGCGCTGTGCAAGCAAGCAGGTCTTGAACGATTGGGGAGAGGAGCGGAATCCGTGCAGATACAAAATCATCGGCTCAAGGCATCCAGTATCTTTTGATGCACCCCGCCGAATCCACCATTGCTCATGATCAGGATATGATCGCCCGGCTGCGCCACGGCGGACACTGCCTGAACCAGTGCATTCAATTCATCAAACGCCTGCGCCTTTTTCCCGAGCGGCGCCAATGCTTCGCCCAGGTTCCAGCCAAGCGCTTCCTTGCCGTTTCCCTTGGCGCCGTAGCCGAATACCACATCCGCTTCCGCCAGGCTGCCTGGCAATGCATCTTTCATGGTACCCAGCTTCATGGTATTGGAGCGGGGTTCCAGCACTGCCAGAATGCGGGCGTCCTTCACCTTTGCGCGCAAACCGCCAACGGTTGTGGCAATCGCGGTCGGATGGTGCGCAAAGTCATCGTATACAGTCATGTTGTTCACAACGCCCCGGATTTCCATCCGGCGCTTGACGTTTTCGAAAGCGGCGAGTGATGCAATCGCCTGCACAACCGGCACGCCTACGTGACGCGCCGCGGCGATGGCTGCCAGCGCATTGAGCCGGTTGTGCTCGCCGGTGAGCGTCCAATTGACCGTTCCCTGCTTTTCGCGATTGAAGAGAACATCGAAGCCGCCATCGTCATGTTCTATCAAATCCCAACCGCCCTTTTCAGGATTGCCGAAGTACTCTGCATCGCTCCAGCAACCGCGTTCCAGCACGCGTCCGAGCGATGCCTCCCGTCCGTTGACGATCAGGCGCCCGACGCCGGGCACGGTGCGCACCAGATGATGGAACTGGGTTTCGATCGCCGCAAGGTCGGGAAAAATATCGGCGTGATCGTATTCGAGATTATTCAATACCGCGGTCTTGGCATGGTAGTGCACGAACTTGCTGCGCTTGTCGAAAAAGGCGGTGTCGTATTCGTCCGCCTCGATCACAAAAAAATCAGACGCAGCACTACCCGGGGTAGCCGACAGGCGCGCGGAAATTCCAAAATTCATCGGCACACCGCCGATCAGGAATCCAGGCCCATATCCGGCATCTTCCAATATCCAGGCCAGCATGGAGGAAGTCGTGGTCTTGCCATGCGTGCCGGCCACCGCCAGCACCCATTTGCCCTGCAGGATGTGTTCGCCTATCCACTGCGGTCCGGAGGTATACGGCAAACCGCGGTTGAGAATTTCTTCCATCAAGGGATTGCCGCGCGAAACCACATTCCCGACAACGAACAAGTCCGGCTGCAGCGCGATCTGCTCCGGCCCGAAACCTTCGATCAGCTCGATGCCCTGCGCCTGAAGCTGAGTGCTCATCGGCGGATAGACGTTGGCATCGCAACCCGTTACTTTATGTCCGGCTTCTTTTGCCAGCACTGCAAGTCCGCCCATGAAGGTGCCGCAGATGCCAAGGATATGAATATGCATTGTACAATTCTCTTTTTTGAAGGCGGCATTGAAGAAATGCCATTGCCTCAATGAATTAGCAAAACATCCGAGATTTTACCTGAGCTGCAGACTTGCGCTCGCCGATTTCGCCAGCATCATGCCAAACAACCAATCTCCTGAAATGGAGCAACTGCGCGCGGAAATAGCCGCAGCCGCTGCCCGCATGATTGCGGAGGACGGTGCCGACTATGGCACTGCCAAGCAAAAAGCGCTCAAGCAGATCCTGGGCAACCAAAGAATCCGCGGCGACATCCTTCCCGACAACGCGCAAATCGAGGAAGAAGTCAGGCAATACAACGAACTCTTTTTCAGCGATACTCAACCGGCCCGCTTACGCCATTTGCGTCACCTGGCGTTGCGCCTGATGGAAGAGTTTGCGGAGTTCAATCCCTATCTGACCGGCGCAGTATTGAATGGCACCGCCGGCGCTCATTCTGACATTCACCTGCAGTTATTCGCGGAAAGCCCAAAAGACGTGGAAATTTTCCTGTTAAATAAGAATGTTGATTTTGACGTCTCCGAAACCGATCATTACAAGGGCCGGCGTAACGAGCCGGTAGAAACACTGAGTTTTTTGCGCGAACGCGAAGGCGTACATCTGGCCTTATATACAGTTGATGATTTACGCAACGCCCCGAAATCAGGAAGCCAGGGCGATCGCGCCAATCTTGATGCGGTGCGCGCATTGATTGCGGAAGGCGATAGAGAATGAAGCGCTCTTATATTGTTGTTGCCGCGATCGCACTGGCATCCGCCGCTTTAGGAATAGTTGTGAGCACGCAACGCTGGAGCCCTGATCCGCCGCAGGACAGCGCCACGGCAGCACTTTTTCGCCAAAGCCTGCCTGATGCGCAGGCCGCCATCCAGCCCTTGTCACAATGGCAGGGAAAAACGCTGGTTGTAAATTTCTGGGCAACCTGGTGCGCTCCCTGCGTCGATGAAATGCCCGAATTATCAGCATTACAACAAAAGTCAGCATCAAAAAACATCCAGATTATCGGTATCGGCATCGACTCCGCCGGCAATATCAAGGACTTCTCTTTAAAGCATAAGATTACTTATCCGCTTTATGTGGCCGGCGTCAGTGGAACCGAACTGGCCAGGAAGTTTGGCAATCAGGCTGGCGGCTTGCCGTTCACAGTATTGGTTTCGCCTTCAGGCGAAGTCCAGAAGACTTATCTGGGAAGGTTGAAAATGGATGAACTGGAAAAAGACTTGGGATTGAGCTTATAAATATTTCCTCTTGCCAATTCACGCGATTTACCGGCAAAATGCGCGCATCCTCGTGAAATCACTAAAAACCAATGGCACAACATCTACTTCTGCTTAACGGTCCCAACCTGAATCTCTTGGGCACGCGCGAGCCTGAAGTGTATGGCAAAGCCACATTGGCCGATATTGAACAAGCTGCAAAAGTACAGGCCGCAGCTGCCGGAGCCGCTCTCGAAGCCTTTCAATCCAATCACGAAGGCGCACTGATCGATCGGATCCAGGCTGCCAAAAACGAAGGCGTGGATGCCATCATCATTAATCCGGGCGGCTTGACGCATACAAGCGTTGCATTAAGGGATGCTTTGGCCGGGGTCGCCATTCCTTTTGTCGAAGTTCATATTTCAAATATTCACCAGCGCGAAGCGTTCCGCCATGTATCGTACCTCTCCTCAATCGCGGTAGGCGTGATTTGCGGCCTCGGCATCGACGGATATCGCCTGGGCATCGATTTTGCACTGAAAAAGCTTTAAATCTCTATTATTTGCCTGCAATTGTCATATAATTGCCGCAATTTCATATCGCAATAAATAATAATTTTTCGAGAGACTCCTATGGATTTACGAAAACTAAAGACTTTGATTGATCTGGTCGCCGAATCAGATATCGCAGAACTGGAAGTGACCGAAGGAGAAAGTAAAGTCCGCATCGTCAAATCCTCTACCATGCCTCAAAACCAGGTTGTAATGATGCAGCCGGCCAGCGCCCCAATGCATCATCAGTCCAGCCCGGCAACAGCGCAAAACCCTGCGCCAAGTGCAATCGCCGCTGCGCCGGCTGCCCCAGAGCTGCAAGGGCACATCGTGAAGTCGCCGATGGTGGGAACATTTTACAGAGCCTCCTCTCCTGGTTCCCCAGCGTTCGTGGAAGTCGGATCGTCCGTCAAGGAAGGCGATACGCTCTGCATCATTGAAGCGATGAAGCTGCTGAACGAAATCGACGCCGACGCGTCCGGCGTAATCAAACAAATTTTGGTCGAGAATGGCCAGCCGGTCGAATTTGGCCAACCCCTGTTCGTCATCGGTTGATGAGCGGCAGCGCGCCGTACGATCAGTCGGCGCCCTTGCCTCTTCACTCCGCCACATAACGCCAAACAATTCCAATCATGTTTGAAAAAATACTCATCGCCAATCGTGGTGAAATTGCGTTGCGTATCCAGCGCGCATGCCGTGAAATGGGCATCCGGACCGTCGTTGTCTATTCCGAAGCCGACCGGGAAGCAAAATACGTCAAGCTCGCCGATGAATCGGTGTGCATCGGCCCGGCTCCGTCGGCAAAAAGTTATCTCAGCATGCCGGCCATCATCAGCGCAGCGGAAGTGACTGATGCCGAAGCGATCCATCCCGGTTACGGTTTCCTGTCCGAGAATGCTGATTTTGCCGAGCGCGTAGAAAAGTCCGGTTTTGTCTTTATCGGCCCGCGCCCCGAATCCATCCGCCTGATGGGCGACAAGGTCTCTGCAAAACAGGCAATGATCAAGGCCGGCGTGCCCTGCGTTCCCGGCTCGGACGGCGCGTTGCCGGATGATCCGAAGGAAATCATTCGGATTGCACGCCGGGTGGGCTATCCGGTCATCATCAAGGCGGCAGGCGGCGGCGGCGGACGCGGTATGCGCGTAGTGCATACCGAAGCGGCCTTGCTGAACGCCGTCACCATGACCAAGACCGAAGCCGGCGCTGCCTTCAGCAATCCGGAAGTGTACATGGAAAAATTCCTGGAAAACCCGCGCCATGTGGAAATCCAGGTCCTGGCCGATGAACACAAAAATGCGGTATGGCTGGGCGAGCGCGATTGCTCGATGCAGCGCCGCCACCAAAAAGTGATCGAGGAAGCGCCTGCAGTAGGCATTCCGCGCAAGACAATTGAAAAAATCGGCGACCGCTGTGCCGAGGCATGCCGCAGGATGGGATATCGCGGGGCAGGCACCTTTGAATTCCTTTATGAAAACGGCGAGTTTTATTTCATCGAAATGAATACGCGTATTCAGGTCGAGCATCCGGTAACGGAAATGATTACCGGCGTCGACCTGGTACAGGAACAAATCCGCGTCGCAGCCGGTGAAAAGCTGCGCTTCAAGCAGCGCGACGTCGAATTGAAAGGCCACGCCATCGAATGCCGCATCAATGCGGAAGATCCTTTCAAGTTTACGCCGTCTCCGGGCAAAATTCTGTCATGGCATGCACCGGGCGGCCCCGGCATTCGCGTCGATTCACATGCGTATGCAGGTTATTTCGTTCCGCCGACCTACGACTCCATGGTCGGAAAAGTCATTTCCTATGGCGCCACGCGCGAGCAGGCAATCAGGCGCATGCAAATAGCATTGTCGGAAATGGTGGTTGAAGGTATTCTGACCAATATCCCTCTTCATCGGGAATTAATGGTTGACGCACGCTTCATCGAAGGCGGCACCAATATCCATTATCTGGAACATAAGCTTGCAGACCGTCCCACGCCGCCGAAGGATTCCAAATAGGAATTGCACGTTCAATTTACATGCTGAATCATGAGCTGGACTGAAATTGTCATCGAAGTTGCCCGGCAACATGCGGAAATTCTGTCCGACGCATTGATGGAAGCCGGCGCCCTTTCGGTATCCGTTGAGGATGCCGATGAAGGCACGGCCGCAGAACAGCCTTTGTTTGGCGAACCCGGCATGGAACCGGAAGAAACAGCCTGGGACCACAGCCGGATTGTGGCACTCGCTGCATCTGGAGCCGACCATGCCGAACTTCTCCGTACCGCGCTTGCATCAAGCGGCTTGAATCTTCGGGCCGACCAAGTCACCTATACCCTCCGGCCAGTTGCGGAACAGGACTGGGTGCGCTTGACCCAATCCCAGTTTGAACCAATTCATATCGGAAAGAATATATGGGTAGTTCCAAGCTGGCATGACGCACCTGATCCGAACGCGCTGATCCTGGAACTCGATCCCGGCCTGGCATTCGGAACCGGCAGCCATCCAACAACACGGTTGTGCATGGAGTGGCTGGAAGATAATTTACCGAGCAATTGCTCGGTGCTGGACTACGGCTGCGGTTCCGGCATCCTGGCCTTGGTTGCCAAAAAGCTGGGCGCCTCGGAAGTTGTCGGCGTCGACATCGATCCGCAGGCAATCGATGCCGCCATTTATAATGCGCAGCGCAACGGTTGCGGCGACATTCATTATTATTTGCCGGAACAGTTTGCCGGGTCGCGCCACGACGGCAAATTCGACGTAGTGGTCGCAAACATACTGTCCAGCCCCTTGAAGCTCATGGCGCCGATGCTGGCGGGACGTGTCGCATCGGGTGGAAGTCTGGTGCTGTCCGGCATCCTGGCGCGGCAAGCGGACGAAGTGGCTGCCGCCTATGCGCCCTTCATAGATTTGCGGATTTGGGCGGAGCATGACGGCTGGGTAGCTTTGGCAGGCCGAATGCCGGCAGCCGATTCCGCCGCACCTGCAGCCGTAAAGTAAGCACATGGCATTAGCGACCCGGTGCCCTCATTGCAAAACGACCTTCCGGGTTGCGCACGACCAGCTAAAGTTAAGGGCGGGACTGGTGCGCTGTGGTGCTTGCAAGGAAATTTTCAATGGCGTAGAACACTTGTTGAGGCCGGAGGAAATGGAGCAGGTGCTCGCCGCTCCAGGGCCGGAAGCGACTCCGCCCCAAGCTAAAACCATCCCATCGCCTGACGCCGCGAAGGAAAATGCCGTATCTGCTCCGCTTTCGCCCGAAGATGAGCAATCGACACCGGCAGTTGAAGCGTCACGACAGGACGAATCGCAAGAAAACGATGTCGGTTCAGCTGCAATTGAAGATAATTCCGCACACCTCGCTTCAATGCCCGAGCAGGGCCAGCCTTTGGCGGTGGTAGCGTCCGGGATAACTTCCTCCGAAGAAGCTCCTGCCGACCCAAACGTTAACGACCCGCTCCAGCGCATGACGCTGATGGATGTAACTGCCTTTCACGCGCATTATTCCGAGCACGAAGCAATAGAAGAAAACGGCACCCCCAGTCAGACAGCCGGTTGGTCGGAAGCTGCGGAAGACAATACCGCGAACACGGACCAAGGTGATGAAATAAGTCAGGCAATTGATGACCTGAAAAGCAAGCCATGGCGACGCGCCAAACCGCGCAAAAAACGTCTTGGCTTAATGGACGACGCCGCGAAACGGGGAAAAGCCGAGCCCAGATTCATGGCACATGCGCGAAGACAAAAGCGCTATGGCAAAACCTTGCGAATTGCGATGGGCGCGGGATCCGGTGTTTTATTTGCTGTCTTATTGTTGCAAGGCGTGTTTGCGTTCCGCGACATGATCGCCGCCAAACTACCGCAGTATCGCCCGATACTGACCAGCCTGTGCGTCCAGGTCGGCTGCCAGGTTCAACTGCCTACCCAGATCGACAAGGTGTCCATCGAATCGAGCGAGTTACAGTCCTTGCCTTCTTCACCAAGCAAATTTACATTAGTGGCCCTGTTGCGTAATCAGGCCACAATCGACCAGGCTTGGCCGCACCTGGAACTGACGCTGAACGATGCAAATGAAAAACCGGTAGCACGCAAAGTTTTCCGTCCCGGCGATTATCTCGTATCACCTCAAGTTGCACTGACCGGTTTTCCCCATCAATCCGAGCAACAGATCAGGATATCTTTTGAAATGCTGCAACTGAAGGCATCCGGATATCGCCTTTATTTGTTTTATCCTTGAAACATGGGAATCGGATTGCCGTTGTGAGGCATAGACAAACAGCCTGACACGGCTCCCTGAAGTATTCATTATCAATCTAAATTTTTTTTCTATCTATGACTTCCCTGATTTGCGGTTCTCTCGCGTTTGACACCATCATGTCGTTTCACGGCCGCTTTGCCGAAGCGCTGCTGGCCGACCAGTTACATAAGATCAATGTCGCGTTCCTTGTGCCCGGCATCCGGCGGGAATATGGTGGTTGTGCAGGGAACATTGCCTACAACCTGAAACTGCTCAACGGCGATCCCCTGATCATGGCAACAATCGGCCAGGATGGAGCACCTTATCTGGACCGACTGAACAAGCTGGAAATTTCTACTCATACCATCAGAACGATCGACTCATCCTATACCGCACAGGCTTTCATTACGACGGATGCCGACAACAATCAGATTACGGCATTCCATCCAGGAGCAATGTCGTTCTCCCATCACAATAAAGTTGCGGACGCCCGCCAAGCTAAACTGGCGATCATTGCGCCCGACGGACGCGACGGCATGTTGCAGCATGCAAAAGATTGTGCCGAACTGGACATACCCTTTATTTTCGATCCGGGCCAAGGCCTCCCCATGTTCAGCGGACCGGAACTGGAGAGCTTTATCGAACTCGCGACCTATGTCGCGGTCAACGATTACGAGGCGGAATTACTTACCGAACGTACCGGACTTTCGCTGGGCCGTATTGCCGAGCGTGTTTCAGCCTTGATTGTGACTCGTGGTGAGCAAGGCGCTGAAGTTCTCACCAATGACCGGCAGTTTGACATTCCTTGCGTGAAAGCGGACGCCATTGTGGATCCGACAGGTTGTGGTGATGCATTCCGTGCTGGCTTGCTGTTCGGCCTGACCAAGGGCCTGGATTGGCCGACTACCGGACGTCTCGCGAGCCTGATGGGTTCGATCAAGATTGCGTCGCAAGGCGGGCAAAATCATGCACCATCGTTAGCTGAGATAGAAGATCGTTTCCAGAAGGCATTCGGATACCGCTTCTGATGCAGAACACTACTGTATTGGAGAAAACACTATGCGGGCTTCTTTACTGATCGTCAGCCTCACGGCACTTTCTATGGTCGCTTGTGCTTCACTCCCCGAACCTCATGAAAGAATGCAGTCGAGTACAACCGGCACAACATTGGTTCGAACCGGCTATGTTGCCGAGGTGCGTGATGTCACTGTTCATGATAATTCGAGCAGCCCCGCGGCTCCGGCGATCGGTGCCCTTGTTGGTGGCGTCGCAGGAAGCATGATCGGCAGCGGCAGCGGACGCGCCATTGCAGCGATAGGCGGCGCTGCAGGAGGCAGCGTCGCCGCGAAACAACTGGCAAAACCCGGAACTACAACCCTCAAGAAAGTGACCGTGCGTTTTGAAGACGGCGGACTGCAGACCTACGACGTGAGCACAGAAGAGCCCTTCCGGGTCGGCGAACCGGTAAAAGTCGTTAACCGCAACGGGAATATTCTGCTTACACGCTAAGTTCTGCAGCAATGAACCTTGGTTCGAATAATGAGCGGCCCGCTCCAAGTGTTCTCCAAACCAAAAAAATAAAAGCCCGCAGACAGACATTCCTCGCAGCAGAAAGCTTTTATTTTCAGAAAGCGTTCATGGTCATGCACGACCCGGAATTTTCAGCCCTCCACCAAATTGTTCTATAACTGTTGCCTTGACCAATAAACTGGCGGGCTCCTCGAAGCCACTTCTCATCCGGCCTTCAGATAACTGAAGCAGCCAATGCATTGACCAAGTACAAAGCAATACGCAGCAAAAGAAAAGCAACGAGCGGCGACAAATCGATATTGCCTACCAGCGGAATGACACGGCGCAATGGCCGCATCAGTGGGTCGGTTAACGCCTGCACAAAAGGGGCTAGCGGTGCGTGCGGATTGACCCAGCTGAATATCACTTCGATGATGATCAATCCCATGAAGCCATATAGCATCCACTCGATCAATCGAAATACTGAATATCCCAATAGAATGTCGACGGAAAAACTTCTTGCCATCCATAGGTCTACAGCAACGGTAAGTAGGGCCACCAGGAATGCACCAATCAGGCAGGCCCAATCATAACCACCGAATCCGGGCAAGAGTCGCCTTAGCGGCTTGACCAGCCAATCACTTAATTGATACATGAAAGATCCGATGGACGAAGGCGGGCGCACCCGGACGGCTTGCGTCCAGAAACGCAATAGCAAAATTGTCGCAAAGACTGCAGCGACGGTATGCACAATCAGGCTAACAATGCTATAGACCACAATTTGATTCCTCAAAAAAAACCGCTGCATGACGCAAGGCCATGCAGCGGATATTGTGCCCAAAATTAATCAGGCATCCAAGCAAGCTTGGTTTATGGACGCGTTCCGGTCGGGAACGGCCAAGCTGCTGCCGGATTCAACACAGTTTTCACAACAGGCGCTGCTGCTGCAGCTGGTTTTGCCGCTGCTGGCTTTTTGGCTACTGGCTTCTTAGCTGCGGCCTTTTTGGCTACTGGCTTTTTAGCTGCGGCCTTTTTGGCTGCTGGCTTTTTAGCTGCGGCCTTCTTGGCTGCTGGCTTTTTAGCTGCGGCCTTCTTGGCTGCTGGCTTCTTAGCTGCGGCCTTTTTGGCTGCTGGCTTTTTAGCTGCGGCTTTCTTGGCTACTGGCTTCTTAGCTGCGGCTTTCTTGGCTACTGGCTTCTTAGCTGCGGCTTTCTTGGCTACTGGTTTCTTAGCTGCGGCCTTTTTGGCTACTGGTTTCTTAGCTGCGGCTTTCTTGGCGACTGGCTTTTTAGCTGCGGCCTTCTTGGCTACTGGCTTCTTAGCTGCGGCCTTCTTGGCTGCTGGCTTTTTAGCTGCTGCCTTCTTGGCTGCTGGCTTCTTAGCTGCCGCTTTTTTAGCAGCCGGTTTCTTAGCTGCGGATTTCTTTGCTGCTGTTGCCATTTGTTTCTCCTTCACGTGATGGAAAATCAAGTTCCAATATGGAAACCCCCCTGGTCCATCGCGATGGGTCAGGTGGATTATTCATCGGCACAAGCATGCTTCTGCTTGCACTAATGAATTCGGCACCAGCTGAACTGCTGCATCTCCTCGTTCATGCAGCACTTCAGCCATTATTTGGCTATTTACAGATTGGGCAGCGCACTGCCTTTAAATCAAATAACCAAAAAAAACGCCGACAATTAAATGCCGGCGCCGGAATACTGTTTCAAAAACACCGAACCGTCTTTCGAAGAAAAATCAGCCTTGCCTGACTGAATCAGGCAAGGAATTGCAAACAAATTGCATTGGTTCGGTCGTCGACTATTCATTAACTTGGTTAGTGCCTCTCTTAAGCGAGCTTCCTAACTACTATTTCTGTCACGGTTCACCGTGCAAATGGCGTGATCCCTATGGCCATGAATCCGACATTTTTATTCCCAGCTTAACGCACCGCCGGTTTGATATTCGATGACGCGCGTCTCGAAAAAGTTACGCTCTTTTTTCAGATCGATCATTTCGCTCATCCACGGGAAAGGATTTTCTTCCTGTGCAAACAGCGGCTCAAGACCGATTTGTTGCGCGCGGCGATTTGCAATGAAGCGCAGATAGCCTTTGAACATCGGCGCATTCAAACCAAGCACGCCACGCGGCATTGTATCCTCTGCGTAACGATATTCCAACTCTACTGCACGTAAAAACAACGATTTAATCTCTTCGCGAAATGCCGGCGTCCACAAATGCGGGTTCTCCATCTTGATCGTGTTGATCAAATCGATGCCGAAGTTGCAGTGCATCGATTCGTCGCGCAAGATGTATTGATACTGTTCCGCCGCTCCCATCATCTTGTTCTGGCGTCCGAGAGCGAGGATCTGCGTGAAGCCGACATAGAAGAACAGGCCTTCCATCAGGCAGGCAAACACGATCAGGGAGCGCAACAAGGTCTGGTCCGCTTCGAGCGTACCGGTCTTGAATTCCGGATTGGTCAGCACGTCGATGAACGGGATCAGGAATTCATCCTTGTCGCGGATCGAGTCGACCTCATGGTAGGCATTGAAGATTTCGCCTTCGTCCAAGCCGAGCGACTCGACAATGTACTGGTATGCGTGCGTGTGGATCGCCTCCTCGAATGCCTGGCGCAACAGATACTGGCGGCATTCCGGAGCGGTGATGTGGCGATAGGTGCCCAGCACGATGTTGTTGGCGGCGAGCGAGTCGGCCGTCACGAAAAATCCCAGGTTGCGCTTGACCAGGCGGCGCTCGTCTTCTGTCAGGCCGTTTGGATTCTTCCACAGCTCGATATCGCGCTGCATGTTGATTTCCTGGGGCATCCAGTGGTTGGCGCAGCCTGCCAGATACTTGTCCCATGCCCATTTGTACTTGAACGGAACGAGCTGGTTGACGTCGGTTTGCCCGTTGATAATCCGCTTGTCGGACGCATTGACGCGGCGGCTTTGGCCATTTTCAGAAGCCGCTGCCGGCTTGGCGATCAATGCAGGATCCAGCGCTTGATCATGCGGCGGCGTATTTGCTTGTTGAAGGCCTGACGCTGAAAATGCTGCCGACTGCAACTGCGGTTGTGCAGGCAGGTGCGGTGCACGTGGTGCAGGCGTGGCACTTACTTCATCGTCCCAAGATAACATTGCTTGTTCCTTTATCTGTCTTTGAATTTGTCTTGCATTTGCGCCGGATAGTTCAATTATCACTGCATTTTTGCATCATGGATTTGCACTATCGTAAGAGGCAATTCCATTTCACATGCTGTCAGCGGGTCATATCCTATCCGGCTTTTCCGTTTTACTGGCAGGCTTCGCACTCTTCGAAGCCAGGGTCGCCCGGACGAAGCATGCAGGCCGGACCTGCCACATCGTCAGCCGATGCGGCTGCACCACTTGCCGACGCTCCCCCGCTGAGTCCGCCGTCTGCGGAAACCGCATTCAAGGCACCAGCCTTGGTGGTGGATTTTTCAGTGTGCGTTGCGCCGATGGTGCGCAGATAGTAAGTCGTCTTCAATCCGCGCTGCCAAGCCAGTTTGTAAGTCTCGTCGAGCTTCTTGCCGGATGCGCCCGCCATATAAATATTGAGCGACTGCGCCTGGTCGATCCATTTTTGCCGGCGCGATGCGGCTTCTACCAGCCACGAAGGCTCGACTTCGAATGCCGTGGCATAAATTTCGCGCAAATCCTGAGGAATGCGATCGATCTTGGCCAGGCTGCCGTCGAAATACTTCAAGTCCGCGATCATGACTTCATCCCATAGGCCGCGCGCCTTCAGGTCACGCACCAGGTATTCATTGATCTCTGTAAATTCCCCGGACAGGTTCGATTTCACATACAGATTCTGGTAGGTCGGCTCGATGCAAGCCGACACGCCAATGATGTTGGAAATTGTCGCCGTCGGTGCAATTGCCACGCAGTTGGAATTGCGCATGCCATGCATCTTGATGCGGCTGCGCAAAGCATCCCACTCCATGGTTTCAGAAGTATCCACTTCCAGGTAACCGCCGCGCTCCTGCGCCAGCAACTTGAGGGAATCCTGCGGCAGGATACCGCGATCCCACAGCGAACCCTGATAAGAGCTGTAGCGACCGCGTTCCTCGGCCAGCTCAGTGGAAGCCCAATATGCGAAATAGCACACTGCTTCCATCGAGCGGTCGGCGAATTCCACAGCCTCTTTCGATGCATAAGGAACGCGCATCATGTGGAGGCAATCCTGGAAACCCATGATGCCCATTCCCACCGGGCGGTGGCGCAAGTTGGAATCGCGCGCTTTTTTCACCGCATAGTAATTGATGTCGATGACGTTATCGAGCATGCGCATGGCGGTGCGGATCGTCTTTTGCAGCTTGACGTGATCCAGCTTGCCATCCTTCATGTGCGCCGGCAGGTTGACCGATCCCAGATTGCAGACTGCGATTTCGGAATCGTTGGTATTCAGCGTGATCTCGGTGCATAGATTGGAGCTGTGTACAACGCCGACGTGTTGCTGCGGCGAACGGATATTGCATGGATCCTTGAACGTAATCCATGGGTGGCCGGTTTCGAACAGCATCGACAACATCTTGCGCCACAGGTCCATGGCCTGCACTTTTTTGAACAACTTCAGCTCACCACGAGCAGCTTTTTCTTCATAGCCGATATAGGCTTCCTCGAAGGCGCGGCCGAACTTGTCATGCAGATCAGGCGTATCGCTGGGCGAGAACAGGGTCCATTCACCTTTTTCCATCACGCGCTTCATGAACAGGTCGGGAATCCAGTTCGCGGTGTTCATGTCGTGCGTGCGGCGGCGATCATCGCCGGTATTCTTGCGCAGATCGAGGAATTCCTCGATATCCATATGCCAGGTCTCGAGATAGGCGCAGACTGCGCCTTTGCGTTTGCCGCCCTGATTGACCGCGACAGCCGTATCGTTGACGACTTTCAGGAATGGCACGACGCCTTGCGACTTGCCGTTGGTTCCCTTGATATGAGCGCCGAGAGAACGTACAGGCGTCCAGTCGTTGCCCAGGCCGCCGGCGTACTTGGCCAGCAGCGCATTTTCCTTGATTGCTTCATAGATGCCGTCCAGATCATCAGCCACGGTCGTCAGATAGCAGGATGAGAGCTGCGAGCGTTGCGTTCCGGAATTGAACAGCGTCGGCGTGGAGCTCATGAAGTCGAAGCTCGACAGCAGATTGTAGAACTCGATTGCCCGCGCCTCGCGGTCGATTTCATTCAGCGCCAGGCCCATGGCCACACGCATGTAGAATGCCTGCGGCATCTCGATACGGCGTCCCTGGATATGCAAGAAGTAGCGATCGTACAGGGTTTGCAGTCCCAGATAACCGAACTGCAGGTCGCGCTCCGGTACCAGTGCTTCAGCGAGCTTTTTCAAGTCAAACTGGCCAAGCTTGGCATCCAGCAGTTCCGCCTCAATCCCTTTCTTGATGAATTTCGGGAAGTATTCGACATACATTGCATTCGCATCGGCTTGCGCAACTTCCTGTCCGAATACTTCCTTACGGATTGTGTGCATCAGCAGACGCGCCGTCACCTGGCTATAAGCAGGATCTTTTTCCATCAGCGCGCGCGCAGCCAGAATGGCCGACTTGTGCAATTCCTCGACCGGCACGCCGTCATACAGATTTTTGACGGTTTCTGCCAGGATCGCTTCGGCATCCACATGCTTTTCCAGTCCGACGCATGCAGCGACAATCAAATTACGTACTTGCTCCATGTCGAGCGGACGACGCTGGCCGTCTTCGGTCACATGCAACTGCGGAGCGGAATCGGCAGGCTTGGCCGCCTGTTGCTGAGCACGTTCTTCCATGCGCTTGGCGCGATAAAGCACATAGGCGCGCGCAACATCGTGTTCGCCCGAGCGCATGAGCGCGAGCTCAACCTGATCCTGCACGTCTTCTATATGGAACGTGCCGCCAGCCGGTTGGCGACGCACCAGTGCGGTCACGACATTGGAAGTCAATTGCTCCACCAGTTCGCGCACGCGCGCGGAGGCGGCTCCATGCCCGCCGTTAACAGCTAAAAAAGCTTTGGTGACCGCAATCGAAATTTTCGAAGGTTCGAATCCTACTACCGAGCCGTTACGACGTATGACTTTGTAATCACTGAATGCCGAAGATGCATTGTTTGCGGATGCAGGTTGTGTACCTCCTGCATAAGCGGGAATAGCCCCTAATTCGTTGGAGGATTTTACTGAGATTTCATGGGTAGCTTGCACTGCGCCTCCTAAGATTTTATCGCCGTGCCCAAATTATTGCGCCCGGCTTCCTTGTTGTGATCCGACGATGTCGAATTTAAATTTTTTGTGCCTTCAGCCATCTGGGCCGATTTAATAAGGCACCCCCACAGCGCTCAGCGTCTTTCTTTAAGAAGCTAATTTCCATAGTGCATCTAAGTCTATGTTTCAAAAAAGAAAAACCGACTTCAAACACTATATGTAGTAGAAAGCGCCAAACTTGCGACTAATTCTAGGGCCTGCTTGAAACCTATGCAATAGCTTTTTTTACACAATGCAAGATTATTTTTAGTGTATTTGACGCAGTTTCAAGTTATAGCAAAGAAGTGCAAAGGCTCTGAGACAGAAGCTTTCTTTGCGTTCATAGAATGCAGATATTCGGTTTTATAGCGCAGCCAATCGAAACACGGGCCTGGGTCGCTTTTGCGGCCCGGCGCAATATGCTCATGACCTATTACGGTAGTCAACGGATAGCGCGCTCGCAACGCATGGGTTAGTCCGGCCAGCTTCTCATACTGGACTGCCTCAAAAGGCTCGAAATCAGTGCCTTCAAGCTCGATGCCGATTGAAAAGTCGTTACATCGCTCGCGCCCGGCGAAATTTGAAACGCCGGCATGCCATGCCCGGTAGTTGGTTGAGACAAACTGCATCACCGTGCCATTTCTTAGAATTAAAAAATGGGACGAAACCCGCAGATCACGCAATTGCGCGAAATACGGATGCGCTTCGCAATCCAGTTGGTTCGTAAAAAGATCACAAATATAGCGACCGCCGAACTGGCCAGGCGGCAAGCTGATGTTATGAATCACCAAGAGATCGATTTGGCCTTGATCCGGACGGGCATCAAAATTGGATGAAGGTATCCTCACTGCACTATTGCACCAGCCGTCGGCCGAAACCCTGAAACTAACAAGTGGCATAATAAGTTATTTGATAACGTCCCTGACAAAGCTGCGATTGGACATGCTGCATTTCCGATAAAGCTCACTGATTTGTCAACCGGATTACTCTGGTTTTCAAAAGTTCAGCCAGTCACAATTCCCGGCCAATCCTGTTTCTGAAGCGCACGTATCCATTTCGCAAAGTCGCCCAGCCGCGTGCTGAACATGAAATCAGCAGGTCTATTCCGGCTCATGGATCGCCAAGCGTTGCATCCGATAGCGCAATTGTCGGAAGCTGATCCCCAGCATTTCAGCAGCCCGCGTGCGATTAAAACGGGTTTTTTCCAGCGCACGACAAATGATTTTGCGCTCAACTTCATCAAGATAATCAGGCAACGAAGCCGGCAAATCCTCCGGACTCGCAGCCGTCTGCCAATCTTGAATATCGACAGGTGGACTTTCCTTGGCGTCCGGCGCTACCGCAGGTGTTTTCGGCGGCTCATTGACCTGCAATGCCAGAGCTTGCTCCGAATTTGGCATTGGATTGCCCTGGATCGGAACCGGCTTGGCCGATTTGAGCACCAGATCTTCGACTTCAATAACGCCGTCATTGGCAAAGGCCAGCGCCCGCTCAAGGATATTTTCCAGTTCGCGCACATTTCCCGGAAACGGATAGGATTCCAGCGCCAGCTGCGCTTGCGGGCTCAATACAATCGGCTGACCGGGAGCCGCGAATCGTCTCAAAATGCCATTGGCAAGCAAGGTAATATCATCCTTTCGCTCCCGAAGTGCCGGCAAGTGCAGTTCAATCACATTGAGACGGTAATACAGGTCCTGCCGGAACTTCCCTTTTTCGACGCATTCAGCCAGATTCTGATGCGTAGCGCTGATCAAACGTACATCAACCGGATCTTCGGACGTTGCCCCAACCTTGCGGACCTTGCGTTCCTGGATGGCGCGGAGCAATTTTACCTGCATGGCCAAGGGCAAGTCGGCCACTTCGTCCAGCAACAGCGTGCCTCCATTGGCCGCCTGAAAAAAACCGTCCCTGTCTTCGTTTGCCCCGGTGAACGCGCCCTTCCTGTATCCAAAAAACTCCGCTTCCATGAGCGCTTCCGGAATTGCGCCGCAATTCACTGCGACAAAAGGCTTGTCGGCGCGAACGCTCTGACTATGAATGTCGCGCGCGGCAAGCTCTTTGCCGCTCCCGGATTCGCCTGTAATTGCTACCGGGGCCATGCTGCGCGCAAGACGAGTGATCTGCGTTCGCACGTGCTGCATTGCACTGGATTGCCCAAGCAGGCGCAAGGATGGTTGTTCGATACGAGCACTTTCTGAGACGCCTGCAATACCACCAGCCGCACCAAGCCGCAATGCCGAGGACACCATGGTACGCAGCTGATCCAAGCCAACCGGCTTGCTTAAATAATCAAATGCGCCGGCTTTTAAAGCTGCCACGGCATTGTCTGCACTGCCGAACGCCGTAATTACCGCTACCGGCGTGCTTTTGCTTGAACCAGCCAATTCGCGCACCAGATCGATGCCCAAACCATCGGGCAAACGCATGTCGGTAAGCACCAGTGCATATTCTTTCGCCGTTAACTGCCTGCGCGCGGCGTTCAGTGATTCGGCACTATCAACGTCCAGCCCCATTTTGATAAGTGCCATCTCAAGCAGCTCGCGCAAATCGGCTTCATCGTCGACAACAAGAACACAAGGTGACGTCATATTATTGGTTCGGGTAGAGGTTTAATGGGCTGCCGCCATGGAAAAAGTAATCACGAAACGCCCTGTGGCTGCATGGCCGACGTCGCCGGAAGCATCTGCCTGGTATTCATAATCAAGCATGGCGCCGTTATTCAAGCATAGTTCGCGCGCCAAATACAGCCCTAGTCCGGTACCTTTGCTGGATGTGGTATAGAACGGCTCGAATAAATGGGCGCGAACCTCCGGAGTAATTGCCGGCCCGTCATCCTTCACATGCAATTCGAGCCGGTCTGCGCCATTCTCCACGAATTCCAATTGTATGCTGCTATCTTTCCCACTGGCATAACGCACGGCATTTGACAAAAGATTGACTACAACTTCTCGCAAATGCATGGGATCGAACCAAACCCGGTAAGCTTTTTTCCCGCTCACCTGGATGACGCCTTTTCGGACCGCATGGGTTTCGCGGAATTCTTCTACCATGTCGATGAGCAATGGGAAAATTTCCAGCGGCTCACCCTGCACTTGCGCTTTTCGGGAGAGCTTAAGTATGTCCTCAACCATGCGGTTCAACCTGACCACATTTTCACCAATGATCTTCACTAATCGCTTCTGGGCCGGCTCGGCGACTTCCTCACCCAGCAAGCCGTTGGCATAAGAAATCGCCGACAAGGGATTGCGCACTTCATGCGCAATGCTGGCCGTCAATCGGCCCATTGAAGCCAGCTTCAGTTGCTGGGCCTGGTTCTCGATCTCGCTTACGTCCTGCAGAAAAATGATCGTGCGGTCCAATTGCATGCCTTCTGCATCTACATTCGCAAACTGAAGCCTCAAATGAACCGCGAGATCACGCCGGCTTCCCTTGTGAACGGTGGTCGATCCTTGTAACGTTAGAGCCCTTGCCGGCTTAATGACAACAAATATGCCGGCGTTTTCCTGAGGGGAGGCACTGTACTCCTGACACTTGGCCCAGGATGCGAACTCCTTTGCAATCGGCAACAAATGCGGGATATGCTTTATTTTTTTCCCGATATGCACTTCTTCGTCCGGCAGTTCAAGCATGCGCGCTGCAGCAGGATTGATAGTCACGATCCGCGCTTCGTCATCCACAACTAAAATGCCATCCCCCATATCCGCAATGACCAAATGATTGATCGCCAATTGAACCCGAAGGTCCCGCCCGCGTTCTACGGCCAGCTTCTCCTGATTGATCAGCCGGACAGCCAGGCGATTAATCACCAAGGCCGCCGCAAAAAATGCCGCACCATACAAGCCCGCCTGGGAAATCGGCGCCTCGTCCATGGCGCTTAGCAAGCGATATATGCTTTCAGCGAGCAGCACCAAGGTGGCGAGGGACACCATGAACAAGGCTGCCACAAGCGGCGCCAGAATCGCTCCACCGGCAAGAGGGAAAAGATACAGAATCGCCAAGCCGCTTTTCATGCCTCCCGCACTGATATACAGAATCGAGACGAAACCGATATCAATTGCGACCTGAATAACGATTTGCAGCAATAAACGGCGTTTGTAATATATAGCCAGAATGGCGAATAAAGCCACGCATACCAGATAAAGAAAACAGATCTCTTTATAGTGAAAGTTCTCTTGAGTCCAGAATCCCTTCCGATTATTTAACGTGAAATAAAAAAACAGGACCAGCGCAATCACGACGCGTGTGACGTTGAAGGTCTGCAGCGTCTTCCATAAGGTGTCTCTGGATCCGTCGGCAGGCAGTATGTTTGTGTGCGCCATGGACGTTATTGCGCCGGGAAATGCCGTTGCCGATGGTCTTCGCAGCAAAACACTGAGTCCATATAGCCCACAACCGCCTCTGAAGCGGGAAAGTACAGGCCGCAATGCTGGCAACGGATTATCGTTTCTGCATTGATAGGAGAAGGAACGGCATTCTTTCCTTGGTCAGTCTGATCTGACCGCAGCCATCGAGAATGAAGGGACCGGAGTACAGGGATTGCAATAATTAGAATTGCCAACCCTAAAAAAAATTTCATGCAAAACCCTTGTGCAGCACAACTTCCAATACAAACCTGGTTCCGACGTAAGCAAGCAACAGGGTCGTAAAACCCGTCAGCGTAAACCGAAGCGCCATTCTGCCGCGCCAGCCGCGCCACTTATGCCCTACCAGCAAAATTCCGAACAAAATCCAGGAAAGAAGCGTAAAGACTGTTTTGTGATCCCATTTGAATGCCTTGCCGAAGAGTTCTTCGGAAAAGACAATACCGGACAGAACCGTCAGGCTCAGCAGGACAAATCCAAACGCAATCAGCCTGAACAATAATCTTTCCATTGTCAGCAATGCAGGAAGGCGATCAATGGCCGCGCCTAAAAAAAACTTCTTTGCTGATAGGGGGTGCTGGTGTAAACGGGATTCCTGCACCGCCATCAATATTGCATGGAAGGCGGCAATTGTCAGCGTACTGTAAGCCAGCACGGCAATTGCAATATGCCAGGAAAAGGCAACGGACTTGCCCGGGATCGGGATGACCTGACCGGGAAACAGCAAGGGAAGAATGGCCGAGACTGCGGCACAAGGCAAAACCAGGACCCGCAAGCTGTCCAATGGAAAATTCCGGTTTTCCAGCCAATAAGTCGCAACCGAGATCCATAAAGTTGCGGACAGCATGAACGCAAATCCTAGGCGCAAAGCATCCGCTGCAAAAATGTTCATTGAAAGCACCGCACCATGCAACAGCCATCCTATTGCCGTGCCGAGCGATATTGGGGCGGCACGGTTAGCTGGCAACGAGGCACAAATTATGTAAATGACAGCGGCGGCAAATAGTAAGTAGGTTTGCATCGTCTAAGTCTACACTATGTATTATCTGACTTGGAATGGCGTATATAAGGAAAGAATGGCGGATTGCCGGCATCGCCACACCATGTCTGCAGGGACAGCCGGACGTGCGGCGGCAGATTGCCCACACCTCCAGACGGTCCGGCATAGCAAAATTGAAAACGCATGCTTAACGTAGAAATTAGCGTACACCACGAATCCATGATTTTCAAATTTGCAACTAATTACGAAGACAACAAAAGCACTTTTTTGCAGAATCTTGTTCCAAAAGCAGAGGCTCGCCATCGGTTAAAATAGCCCTGTTTTTCAAAGAATTTTCTCAGCCCCCAGTCACTTTAGAAGCCCCTTCCCAATGCTCGACAATCTTACTCAACGCCTAGCCAAAGTCGTAAAAACTATGCGCGGCGAAGCCCGCCTGACGGAAGCCAATACTGCCGAGATGCTGCGCGAAGTACGCCTCGCGCTGCTGGAGGCTGACGTCGCACTGCCGGCAGTGCGTGAATTCATCGCCCGCGTCAAAGAAAAAGCCATGGGCGAAGAAGTCATCGGTTCCTTGACCCCGGGCCAGGCCTTGGTCGGCGTAGTGCAAGCTGAGCTTGCCGCCATTATGGGCGCCGATTTGGGACCGGAAGCCTCCCAACTGAATTTTGCCACCCAACCGCCGGCCATCATCCTGATGGCCGGCCTGCAAGGCGCCGGCAAGACCACGACTGTCGGCAAGCTCGCGAAATATCTGCGCGAAAAAAAGAAAAAAGTCCTGACCGTTTCCACAGACGTCTATCGGCCGGCGGCAATCGGACAGCTGCAAACCGTGACGGCGCAGGCCGGTGCCGATTTTTTCCCGTCTCAGGCAACCGATAAGCCGGTAGCCATTGCTCAGGCCGCGCTAGACTATGCGAAACGGCATTTTCACGATGTATTGATCATCGACACTGCCGGCCGGTTAGGCATCGACGAAGCGATGATGCAGGAGATCAGTGCACTGCATGCAGCGGTCAAGCCGATTGAAACCCTGTTTGTAGTCGATGCCATGCTTGGTCAGGACGCAATCAACACGGCCAAGGCGTTCAATGACGCCCTGCCCTTGACTGGCGTGGTACTGACCAAGCTTGACGGCGATTCACGCGGTGGCGCTGCGCTTTCGGTGCGCCACATTACCGGCAAGCCGATTAAGTTTGCCGGCGTAGCAGAAAAGCTTGATGGCCTGGAGGCATTCGATCCGCAGCGGATGGCAAACCGCATTCTCGGTATGGGTGACATTCTTGCACTGGTCGAGGAAGCACGCAAAGGCGTGGACGTGGAAGCTGCGCAAGATTTGGCGCACAAAATCAAGGGCGGCGGCAAATTCGATCTGAACGACTTCAAGGCCCAGATAGGCCAAATGAAGAAGATGGGTGGTCTGTCTAGCCTGATGGATAAACTGCCGGCCCAGCTTCAACAGGCTGCCAGTGGCGCCAACATGGACCAGGCGGACAAGCAGGTACGACGCATGGAAGGCATCATCAACTCAATGACGCCCCAGGAACGGGCAAAACCGGAATTGATCAAGGCATCGCGCAAGCGGCGCATTGCCGCAGGTGCAGGCGTGCAGGTGCAGGAAGTCAACCGCATGCTCTCTCAATTCGAGCAAATGCAGGCCATGATGAAAAAACTGAAGGGTGGCGGCATGATGAAAATGATGCGGGGCATGAAAGGCATGCTGCCGGGAATGCGTTGATGCCGACCGCATCGGCATTACTGCGCTCTGATTGTTGAGAAAAGTCAAACTTACCTATAAGCGCCAGAGGAAAGACCGCACTGCATCCAGCGTTTTTCCCATGGTGACGGGTTTTGCATGATGACGAAGAGCGCGTATTACATAGCCAGCACCGCAAAAAATTTCGCAATATCGAATCATTGGATATGCATTTCCAACTCTCGATAAAACTCCTTCTGCATCACTACACACGCTCTTCATCCTCCTCTCTATATACAGTGTGTCGCAGAATATGCAATTTCTCATGAAAACTTGCAAAAAACACTTGCATACGTAACAAAACACTACCACTATTAGCGGTGCGTGAAATGGCGCATTTTCCCAACACTCATGTGAAGGAGGTTCGAAGATGGCAACAGCCAAAAAGGCCGCAGCTAAGAAGCCGGCTGCAAAGAAAGCAGCGGCCAAAAAACCGGTAGCAAAAAAAGCAGCAGCAAAGAAACCCGTAGCCAAGAAGGCAGCAGCTAAGAAGCCAGTCGCCAAGAAGGCAGCAGCTAAGAAGCCAGTAGCGAAGAAGCCAGTAGCCAAGAAGGCAGCAGCTAAGAAGCCAGTAGCCAAGAAGGCAGCAGCTAAGAAGCCTGCAGCGAAGAAGGCAGCAAAGCCTAAAACCGCGCGCAAGCCAAATGCAGCGTTTATGAAGCCTTTGACCCCGTCTCCAGAACTGGGCGCAGTAATCGGATCCAATCCGTTGCCGCGCACTGAAGTAACCAAAAAAGTCTGGGACTACATCAAGAAGAACAAACTTCAAGATGCAACCAACAAGCGCAACATCAACGCTGACGACAAACTGAAAGCTGTTTTTGGCGGCAAGAAGCAAGTATCCATGTTCGAAATGACCAAGCTCATCGCTGGACACTTACAATAATCTTCTTCCAAGAGCCAAACAAAAACGCCCGCTTACGCGGGCGTTTTTGTTTCCGGGATCATCGCTTAAATCAAGAGCGCCTGACAACATGACGATGGCATGAGGTCGCCACGCAGCGGTAAACATCTCCTCAAGCCTCTGGTAGCTTGGTGAAAAACGGCTGCTGGCCATTCTGCAATCTGAAGTACGCCTCCCGGTACGCGCCTTCCAAACACGCTTCTTGCTATGTTTTAACAAATAGCTCGCACTCTGTACTGCGCTCCAGATTCAGGATGGGCGAAAAGCACTCCCTTGAATTTGAGACAAGCTCATCTGGCGGCAGCGGCATATTCCCAGCGTTTCCAGGCCGCGAGCACGGCATTCGGATATTCCGGCCGCCCGCGGCTGCCGTTGTAGCGGCCAAGCGCCAGGTAAAGATTGCCTTTTTCCATATCAATATACATACGCAAAATGGAACAACCGTAACGCAGGTTGGTTTGCATATGAAAAAGCTTGCGCGGATCCTTGTCCCCGATGACCCGAGTCCAGAAAGGCATGACTTGCATGTAGCCGCGCGCACCAACATGAGACATTGCATATTTGCGAAAGGCCGACTCTACCTGGATCAGACCTAACACCAAAGCCGGGTCAAGACCAGCTCGTGTCGACTCATACCATACCGTTTCCAGGAATTCCCTGCGCACCTGCATGTCGGGCAGCTTGCGCTTTAATCGCCCGGACATTTCACCCAGCCAGTGCAGATACCGGATACGCTCGTCAATATCATCAATACGCGGCTTGGGAGGGCGAGCATCGGCGATTGCATTGGATAAGGCAACCCTCACCGAATCGGCAAGGGCCTCCTCTTTCTGGTTTCCGGCGTAAGCCAGGCCACCGCCGAACTGGAGCAGCGACACAAGGAAGAGGCCGAAAAGAAAGTGCATTAAACGCTTATTGTCTGATTGCTGCCGGCGTAACCTTACACCGATTCCTTTAATGCACGTTTCCACGCCCATTCAACGCCTTCCGCTCTAGCCTAGCCCGCCAGTTTGGCACGGATGAATTCACCGATCTGTGAAATAGGTACGGGTGTGGGTGAGGTCTCACGGCGTCCCTGATATTCCAGTGCTCCTTCCTTCAAGCCCCGGTCTCCGATGACGATACGGTGCGGCACACCGATCAATTCCCAATCCGCAAACATGGCGCCCGGACGCTCGCCCCTGTCGTCCAGAATAACGTCAACTCCGTTCGCGACAAGACCATCATAAAGTTTGTCAGCTTCTGCCTTAACGGCTTCATTCCGGTCATATCCCATTGGGCAAAGCACCACTTCAAATGGCGCAATCGATGCAGGCCAGATAATGCCCTTGTCGTCGAAATTCTGCTCGATCGCTGCGCCTAGAATCCGGGTAATTCCAATGCCGTAGCATCCCATCTGCATCAGTTGCGGCTTGCCTCCCTCATCCAGATATGTGGCTTTCATATCCCGCGAATAACGGTCGCCGAGTTGAAAGACATGGCCGACTTCAATGCCGCGCTGAATTGCCAGAGTCCCCTTTCCATCCGGAGATGCATCACCTTCGACTACATTACGGATATCAGCGACGACAGGCTCCGGCATGTCACGCACCCAGTTGGCGCCGGTATAGTGGAAATCTTCCTCGTTGGCGCCGCATACGAAGTCGCTCATGTTGGCGACCGTGCGGTCTGCCACAATCTTGACCGGTTTTTTGGTATTGATCGGTCCTAGATACCCAGGCTTGGTGCCGAACCACTCGAATATTTCACTTTCGGACGCAAACCGGTATTCGCCCAAGCCAGGCACCTTGCCCGCCTTGACTTCATTGAGTTCGTGATCCCCTCGTAGCAGCAACAGCCATATTTCTTTGCCTTCATTTTTTTCGACGGCCAACACGATGGATTTCACGGTACGAGTCAAGGGCAAGCCCAGCAAGGCAGCCACGTCTTCGCATTTTGATTTCTCCGGAGTAGGTGTTTTTACCAGCGGCTGCGCGGCAGGTGCGCGCATGGAAATCAAGGGAAGTGCATCCGCCGCCTCGATGTTGGCCGCATAGTCGGAGCTTGGACAATACACCAGCGCATCTTCGCCGGTGTCTGCAATGACATGGAATTCATGCGAGCCGGAGCCGCCAATCGCACCGTTGTCAGCTGCTACCGCACGGAATTGCAAGCCAAACCGATTGAAAATGCGCACGTAAGCGTCGTACATGATGCGGTACGACTGTTGCATGCCTTCCACATTTCGGTCGAAGGAATAGGCATCCTTCATCGTAAACTCACGTCCCCGCATCAAGCCGAAGCGCGGCCTGCGTTCATCGCGAAACTTGGTCTGTATATGATAAAAATTGACCGGCAGCTGACGATACGATTTAATTTCTGTGCGCACGAGGTCCGTGACAACCTCTTCGGAAGTCGGCTGGATGGCATAATCGCGGCCATGACGGTCCTTCACTCGCATCATTTCCGGACCCATCTTGTCCCAACGCCCCGTTTCCTGCCACAACTCAGCTGGCTGCACTAGCGGCATCAGCAATTCGACAGCCCCGGCGCGATTCATTTCCTCGCGCACAATCGCTTCCACCTTGCGTATCACTCGCAGTCCCATGGGCATGTAATTGTAAATTCCCGATCCTAGGCGTTTAATCATCCCGGCGCGAAGCATCAGCTTATGACTGATGATTTCCGCATCGGATGGAGCTTCCTTCAAGGTAGAAATAAAAAATCGGCTGGCGCGCATACGAATGGTTTCTTTTAAAAATAGGAGGTTATAATCGACTCAATTTTAAAGGATTAGCTGGCTGATGGGCCTATACTTTGCACCTTTGCACTATTGAATAAATGTCCCTCTTGCATAGTTGGCAAATTAACGGGAAATAAGACTTACGTGACAAACTGCTATTGGAACGCCCTTAGCCGCAGAAAGTATTGAGGTGCAATATGCTGGACCGTGAAGGCTTTCGCCCGAACGTCGGCATTATCCTGCTCAACTCGCACAACGAAGTCTGGTGGGGTAAACGGGTACGCGAACATTCATGGCAGTTTCCGCAGGGTGGGATCAAGTATGGCGAAACGCCTGAGCAGGCGATGTTTCGCGAACTGGAAGAAGAGATAGGACTTAAAGCGCATCACGTCAAAATCATAGGGCGCACGCGCGACTGGCTGCGGTACGAAGTCCCGGACCACTTTATTAAACGGGAAATCCGCGGACATTACCGCGGGCAAAAGCAAATCTGGTTTCTGCTGCGCATGATCGGTCGCGACTGCGACGTAAATCTCCGCATGACCGACCATCCCGAATTTGACGCATGGCGCTGGCATGATTACTGGGTGCCGCTGGATGTCGTCATCGAATTCAAGCGCGAAGTCTATCAGAAAGCCCTGCAGGAATTGTCACGCTATCTGACCCGCCCGATTCAAGCCGGTGCACAGCGCCACATTGCACGATATTTGCGCCAGACGCATTCAGTCCAGGCGATTTCAACAGAGCCAGATTTCGATGAAAACGGCACACAAAACAAGTAAGTTGCAGGCTATATGTCGCACCGGGAATGGCGAACCTGAGTCTCCTGCCTTGAAAATGGGAGACGATTTCCGTCGCATCATCGGACTCGCGTGCTTTGCCGTTACCATGTTTGCAGTTGCTTCCGGCTCGGCTCGCGCGCAGCCTCAATTTGAAGAAGATTTCGACGATATCGAAAAACCCTGGCAGGAAATTGCCATTCAGCTTCCCGCTGCACCTGCGGCTGAAAATTTGATCCCTTTTGAGACTATCAGCGCTACCGCTACGCAATCATTTGCAATCGATGCCAAATCACTGACCGCCGGAACCGACGGCGTGGTTCGGTATACCTTGATCAGCACGAGCCAAGCCGGAGCAAAGAACATCAGCTATGAAGGCATTCGATGCGACTCCATGGAGAATAAACTCTATGCTTTTGGACATCCGAACGGCACTTGGTCCCGATCCCGGCGTGACAAATGGGAAAAGATTCCTCGCCACTCCACGAATAATCACCATGCAACCTTGGCATTGGAATATTTTTGCGACGGACGTACTGTTGCCGGCAATGCAAATGAAATAGTCAATCGCTTAAAAATGCGGCAACCGATCTATCGGGGCAGCTGATCAATTCAGAATCGGATGCGATGACATTCCGGACTAAGCCGGTCATCACGCTCACAGCAAAACAAAAGCGCTTTTCTACAGTAAGACCAGATTGTCGCGATGGATAAGTTCCGGCTCTTCCACAAAACCCAAGATTGATAAAATCTCTGCCGAGGGCCTGCGCATAATGCGTCGCGCATCGGAGCTGGAATAGTTACTGATTCCCCGTGCAACGGCGCGGCCTTGCGGATCGACGCAGGTAATAACGTCACCGCGCCCAAATTCCCCCCCTATCTCCACCACGCCGATCGGCAGCAGGGATTTCCCTTCCGAGGTCAGTTTTTGTACAGCACCCAGATCCAGCACCACTTTGCCGGCAGTCTGGAGATGGTCTGCCATCCATTGCTTACGCGCCGTCAGTTGGGCAGTCTGGGCTGTCAGCTGGGTTCCGATCGCCTCTCCGGATGCCAGGCGAAGCAGTGCATCCTCTTCCCGCCCCCACGCAATTACGGTATGCGCCCCGGATGTCGCCGCACGTTTTGCTGCAAGAATCTTGGTCAGCATGCCGCCCCGCCCGATTCCGGTACCGGCTCCGCCCGCCATCGCTTCCAGCGCCGAGTCGCCCGCTTTGGCTTCATGGACGAATTGCGCATCGGGATACTTGCGAGGATCGGCTGTATAAAGGCCCTTCTGATCGGTCAAAATCACCAGTGCGTCGGCTTCAATCAGATTGGCCACCAAGGCGCCCAATGTATCGTTGTCGCCGAACTTGATTTCGTCGGTCACAACCGTATCATTTTCATTGATAATCGGCACCACACCCAGGCGCAGAAGCGTAAAGAGTGTCGAACGCGCATTCAGGTAACGCTCCCGGTCCGCCAGATCGGCGTGGGTCAGCAAGACTTGCGCGGTTCGCACATCATGCGGACGGAAACTTGTCTCGTAGATATGCGCCAGCCCCATCTGTCCGACGGCCGCGCAGGCCTGCAACTCATGGATTTCCGTTGGACGCTTCTCAAAACCAAGCCTTTGCATGCCTTCTGCTATAGCGCCGGAACTCACCAGTACGACTTCCTTGCCGAGCCGGCGCAGTTGTGCAATCTGCGCCGCCCATTTGGCAATCGCCGCTGTATCCAGCCCTTTACCATCGTTCGTTACAAGCGACGATCCGACTTTAACGATAAGGCGTTTGGCTGATTGAATGACGGATTTCATAATTTATAGATAATTTTCCTGATCAACCTGCATAAAAGCGGCACAAGCCGTTACGCAAAGCTCACTATAAATATATGTGGGCTATTATTTGCGAGCAGTTTCCGTGAACCGCTATTCGCTTCGCTTGAACCGCGGATCATCGGGATCGATCGATGCGATGCCTCGCACTTCTTCCGCCATTTGCACTTCCTGCGCACGCTGTTC
Source organism: Keguizhuia sedimenti (assembly GCA_030715135.1). Classification (GTDB taxonomy): domain Bacteria; phylum Pseudomonadota; class Gammaproteobacteria; order Burkholderiales; family Burkholderiaceae_D; genus Keguizhuia; species Keguizhuia sedimenti. The sequence continues at coordinate 60,062 of JAUYVH010000008.1, forward strand.
CAGTTGACGTTGCTCGGCTAGATGATTATAAATTTCGTTGATTAAATCTTCGCAGCCTTCGCGTGTCAACGCCGAAATCTCAAAAACCGGCCCTTTCCATCCAAAACGCTTGATGAAATCCTTGACCCGTTTCTTGCGTTCTTCTGCCGGCACCACGTCGAGTTTATTAAGCACAAGCCAGCGCGGCTTTTCAAAAAGCGATTGATCATACTTCTTCAATTCCTTGACGATCGCCTTCGCTTCCTTGACTGGATCGACCGCATCATCGAATGGCGCCAGATCGACAATATGCAATAACAAGCCTGTTCGCTGCAAATGGCGCAAAAACTGCACTCCAAGACCCGCACCTTCCGCAGCCCCCTCGATCAATCCCGGAATATCGGCGATCACGAAGCTCTTTTCATGGCTGACGCGCACCACGCCAAGGTTAGGATGCAAAGTTGTGAAGGGATAGTCCGCAATTTTGGGGCGTGCATTGGACACAGCAGTAATGAAGGTTGATTTTCCTGCGTTGGGCATGCCTAACAGGCCTACATCTGCCAGGACTTTTAACTCAAGCCGCAGCTCGCGTCGCTCCCCTTCCTTGCCGTCGGTTTTCTGACGCGGAGCCCGGTTGGTGGACGACTTGAAGTGGATGTTTCCCCAGCCGCCTTCGCCACCCTTGGCCAACAGTGCAGTTTGGCCATGCTCGGTCAAGTCCGCGATGATTTCGCCGCTTTCATTATCAATAATCAGCGTGCCGACCGGCATGCGCAAAAAAATGTCGTCTGCGCCTTTGCCATAACAGTCTGAGCCACGCCCGTTTTCGCCATTACGCGCCTTGTGCAGTTTGGAATAGCGATAATCAACTAAGGTGTTGATGTTCCGGTCTGCGACCGCCCAGATACTACCGCCCTTGCCGCCGTCGCCGCCGTCCGGTCCGCCGAACGGCCTGAATTTCTCGCGGCAGAACGAAGCGACGCCATTGCCTCCATTGCCTGCAATCACTTCTATTTTTGCTTCATCGATGAATTTCATGCTTCCGTTCTCTTGATCTGCGCACCGCTTGCAAGCAATGGCATTAAAAACCAAAAAGGCCCTACCTGACGGCAGAGCCTTTTCATCACAGGCTTAAATAAACTTGAATATTAAGCCGGTACTACAGTCACCATATGGCGTTTCAATGCGCCTTTTGTGGTGAACTGGACTTTGCCGTCGACCAGTGCAAACAGGGTATGGTCTTTGCCCATGCCGACGTTTTCACCCGCGTGCACCTTGGTGCCGCGCTGACGAATGATGATGCCGCCGGCATTGATCGCCTGTCCGCCGTAGACTTTCACGCCCAAGCGCTTCGACTCTGAATCGCGGCCGTTTCGCGTAGTGCCGCCGCCTTTTTTATGTGCCATTTAATGCTCCTTGATTCTGATTGCCTGGACCGGATTAGCCGTTGATCGAGACGATTTGCAATTCGGTGTAATTTTGGCGATGACCTTGACGCTTCTGATAGTGCTTACGACGACGCATCTTGAAAATTTTGACCTTGTCATGACGACCATGCGCCACTACCGTAGCCAGCACCTTTGCACCATCAACCAGCGGCGCTCCGAATTTAATGGAGTCGCCAGCGCCCACCGCGAGCACTTGATCAAGGGTGATTTCGGAGCCGATGTCTGCCGGTATCTGTTCTACTTTAAGTTTTTCGCCAGCAGCAACTTTATATTGTTTGCCACCGGTTTTTATGACCGCGTACATGAGAACCTCATCGTTGAAAATTATAAAAATTCCTCCCGACCCATTTCAATAATAAATCAGGAAAACTTCCAATTATACATAGACTTAGCCACGAGGTCAAAGCAGTCGCCATTTTCTTCTTCGGCAATCGCATATATTGTTTAGACAGAAAACCATATTGGCCGAATCCTGTCAGCGAGCCAAAACGCATCGTATAATTTCAATAATTCATGATTTTTAGCAGGATTGCCTTGTCCGCCACTTCTTTTCACGCTACAGCTAGCGCCATTACAGAACCCATAGCCGCCGACATGGATGCGGTAAATCTGGTCATACGCCAGCAGTTGCATTCCGATGTTCCCCTGATCAATCAAATCTCCCACTATATTATTAGCGCGGGCGGTAAGCGGATTCGGCCGACTCTTGCCCTGTTATTGGCAAATGCGCATGGGTACCGTGGCGCCCACCACCATCAGCTCGCGGCCATTGTGGAATTTATTCACACTGCCACGCTTTTGCATGACGACGTGGTGGATGAATCTTCTTTACGACGGGGCCGCGAAACCGCCAACGCATTATTCGGGAATGCCGCATCCGTATTGGTGGGCGACTTCTTGTATTCACGCGCCTTTCAGATGATGGTGTCAATCGGGAATATGCGTGTCATGCAAATTCTGGCAGATGCTACCAATATCATTGCCGAAGGCGAAGTATTACAGTTATTGAACATGCATGATCCAGACGTGACGGAGTCACGTTACATGCAGGTAATCGAATCAAAAACCGCCAAGCTTTTCGAGGCCGCGGCCGAACTGGGTGCCTTGATCGCGGGAGCAGAAGAATCAGCCGTCCATTCAGCAGCAAAATATGGGCAGAATTTAGGTACTGCATTCCAACTAGTGGACGACGTACTCGATTATTCAGGAAATTCGTCAGAAATCGGCAAAAATGTCGGCGACGATCTAAGGGAAGGCAAACCCACGTTGCCTTTGATTTATCTTATTCAGAACGGAACGCCCGCTCAACGTCAACTAGTCAGATCGTGCATTGAAACAGGCGATGAAAAACATTTCGATGAAATTCTGACAGCCATCCAAGATTCCGGAGCTTTGGATTACACAAAACAAGCCGCGCAACGCGCAGCCACACAAGCTGAGGCCGCAATTTCAAGTCTGCCGGATACAAAATTCAAAGATTCTTTGTTACAATTATGTGCTTTCGCAGTCGACCGCAATCACTAAGTTTTCGCTTAATGGTCTGCAGGTAAAACTTGCTTCGGGGTGTAGCTTAGCCTGGTAGAGCGCTACGTTCGGGACGTAGAGGCCGGAGGTTCGAATCCTCTCACCCCGACCACAGTTATCCAATCCATAATTCTTCAGCCCGCCATCCCCAACTTCCAACTTGAAGCTTTGTTCTTTTAGTTGGCAAAAATAGAACAAAGCCAAGGGCTTGTTCTCAAATACGACGGTTTTAAGTCATATAACGACATTGGCCTGACGCATAAGTTGCCATTGCTTTACAAAATAGATGCCTAAAGGCATTATTTAAAGCGATCAATTAACTTCGAGCACTCTTCGCTTTCGAGTCTATGGCGGCTGTTCTTCCCAATTCGGCATCTGGAATTACCATGTCCGGCCTTGCGCGTGCATTGCTCCAGGCAGGGCGAATTTCGGCACAGCAGGCAGAAACATTCAGCAGAAAAGCGACATCCGAAAAATCATCTTTCATCGATGTCCTGCTTCAAGCAGGAACGATTGACGGACGTACGCTTGCTCAATTTTGCTCGGAGACATTCGGCTATCCATTACTTGATATTTCGGCATTAAGCCTTCAGACCCTGCCCGAGAAAATCATCGATGGAAAGTTGATGCAAAGTCAACGTGTTGCCGCGCTTGCCAAGCGCGGCAACCGGGTTTCCGTCGCCATTTCCGACCCGACAAATATTCAGGCACTCGACCAAATCAAGTTCCAGACTGAGCTGAACGTCGAGCCGGTCATTGTCGAGCACGGGCAGTTATTACAGTTGATCGAGAAACTCAGTCAGAGCGCCGAGCAGAACTTAAATGAGCTGATCGGCGACGATCTCGACAATATCGACTTCGTCGATGAAGATTTGACGACGCAGATGGATACCGGCGCGGCGGTCACAGCCGATATTGACGATGCGCCGGTGGTCAAATTCCTGCAGAAAATATTGGTTGATGCAATCAATCTGGGCGCGTCCGATTTGCATTTCGAGCCATTTGAAAAGTTTTATCGCATTCGATTCCGGGTTGACGGCGTACTTCGCGAAATCGCGCAGCCGCCATTGGCGATCAAGGAAAAGCTGGCATCTCGTATCAAGGTCATCTCAAAACTGGACATTTCCGAAAAAAGGGTTCCGCAAGACGGCCGCATGAAGCTGGTGATGTCGAAAACGAAATCCATCGATTTTCGTGTCAACACATTGCCCACATTGTTCGGCGAAAAAATCGTAATGCGTATTCTGGATGGAAGCCAGGCGCAAATGGGGATTGACGCGCTCGGCTACGATCCGGACCAGAAAGAGTTGTTGTTAAACGCTATTCAGCGTCCGTATGGCATGGTGTTGGTGACCGGTCCGACCGGCTCGGGAAAAACCGTTTCGCTATACACGTGCTTGAATATCCTGAATAAACCGGGCATCAACATCTCCACCGCAGAAGACCCTGCGGAAATCAATCTTCCTGGTGTCAACCAAGTCAACATTAACGACCGCGCAGGATTAACTTTTCCCGTGGCGCTGAAAGCCTTTCTGCGTCAGGATCCAGACATCATCATGGTTGGCGAGATCCGCGACCTGGAGACAGCTGATATCGCAATCAAGGCGGCGCAAACGGGACACATGGTGTTTTCGACCTTGCATACGAATGACGCGCCATCGACGCTGACCCGACTGATGAATATGGGAGTGGCACCTTTCAATATCGCATCTTCGGTCATCATGATTACTGCGCAGCGGCTGGCGCGTCGCCTTTGCACCTGTAAGCAGCCCACCACCATACCGGACGAAGCTTTGCTCGAAGCCGGATTTACAGAAGAAGAACTGGACGGCACTTGGCTTCCGTATAAACCCGTCGGGTGCGAGCGCTGCAATGGCAGCGGCTACAAAGGCCGCGTAGGCATTTATCAAATCATGCCGATTACCGAAGCAATCGAAAACATTATCTTAACGCACGGTACGGCACTTGAAATTGAGGCCCAAGCCAAACGCGACGGCGTGAAAACCTTGCGTGAGGCGGGACTCGTCAAGGTAAAAATGGGCATGACCAGCCTGGAAGAAATATTAGGCTGCACAAACGAATAATTAGGGGAGATCGTCATGGCAACAGCAAGCGGCGCACGCCACGCAACGGAGGCAATTTTCACCTGGGAAGGCAAGGACAAGGCTGGAAAGGTAGTTAAAGGAGAATTGCGCGCCAACGGTGAAGCATCGGTGAATGTCACGCTAAGGCGCCAAGGGATTCTTGTCACCAAGGTCAAGAAAAAGAACCTGCGCAGCACCAAGAAAATCAGCGAAAAGGACATAGCGCTTTTTACACGCCAACTGGCCACGATGATGAAAGCCGGCGTACCCTTGCTGCAGTCCTTTGATATCGTCTCAAAAGGTCATTCCAATCCCTCCGTGGCCAAATTGATTCAAGATATCCGCTCCGACGTGGAAACCGGAACCAGCCTGAACCAGGCTTTCCGAAAATTCCCCCTGTATTTCGATGCCCTGTTCTGCAATCTTGTTGCAGCGGGCGAACAGGCGGGTATTCTTGAAGACCTGTTGGCGCGTTTGGCAACCTATAAGGAAAAAACCCTTGCAATCAAGGGAAAGATCAAATCGGCATTGTTCTATCCGGTTTCGATTCTTGCCGTTGCTTTTGTCGTGACGTCCGTCATCATGATCTGGGTCGTGCCGGCATTCAAGGAAGTGTTTACCAGCTTCGGCGCGGACTTGCCTGCGCCCACACTGTTTGTCATGGCACTTTCGGACTTCTTTGTCGCGTATTGGTATGTGATTTTCGGCAGCGTGTTTGGCGGCCTGTATTTCTTCTTTCAATCGTGGAAGCGCTCGGTCAACATGCAGCGGGCCATGGATCGTCTGCTGCTCAAGGTGCCTATCTTTGGGGAAGTTGTTCGCAAGGCTACCATTGCGCGCTGGACAAGAACTCTCGCGACCATGTTCGCTGCCGGCGTACCCTTGGTCGAATCGCTTGATTCCGTGGGCGGAGCCTCCGGCAATGCAGTCTATAACGATGCCACCAAGCACATACAAACAGAGGTCAGCACCGGCACCAGCCTGACCAATGCCATGCAGAATGCCAATGTTTTTCCCAATATGGTGATACAGATGGTTTCCATTGGTGAAGAATCCGGCGCATTGGACCAGATGCTGGGGAAAGTTGCTGATTTTTATGAGGCTGAAGTGGACGAAGCGGTTGAGTCCCTGTCCAGCCTGATGGAACCATTCATCATGGTGATTCTCGGTGTGCTGATCGGCGGCCTGGTAGTTGCAATGTATCTGCCGATTTTCAAGCTGGGCGCGGTTGTCTGATGGACTTGCCGTTTCTATTTGCTTCTTCCGGCAGTGTCCTTGCCACTGCAGTCGCTGCCATTTTTGGACTATTGATCGGCAGTTTCCTGAATGTGGTGATTTATCGGCTTCCCAAAATGATGCAGCGGGAAGCCGAGAACTATATTGCGTATGAGAGTGACCGCCCGGTACCGCATACCGATCGCTACAATCTTACTATCCCACGTTCATGTTGCCCGCACTGTGGACATAAAATTACGGCTCTGGAAAATATTCCTGTTATCAGCTATATCGCCCTGCGTGGAAAATGCATTGCGTGCAAGGCACCGATTTCGATTCGCTACCCGCTTGTTGAATTACTGACAGGAGCATTATCGGCATTGCTGGTGTGGCGCTATGGCAGCGGCTTGCTGGGATTATCGGCCATGCTGTTTACGTATTTTCTCATTGCCATGACTTTCATTGACGCGGATACACAGTTATTACCGGACGATTTAACCTATCCCTTGTTGTGGTGCGGATTACTGGTCAATTTAAACGGCACCTTCGTTCCACTGCAGGATGCCGTACTCGGAGCCGCCGCAGGGTATGTTTCACTCTGGGCGGTGTACTGGCTGTTTAAGCTGACGACCGGAAAAGAGGGCATGGGCTATGGGGATTTCAAGTTGCTGGCAGCGCTGGGAGCATGGCTTGGATGGACCATGCTGCCGATCATCGTCTTGCTGTCTTCGCTGGTTGGAGCCGTCGTTGGCATCGGTCTTATCGTACTGACCAAGCACGGACGGGACAATCCCATTCCCTTCGGCCCCTATCTTGCCGCCGCTGGCCTGATCGCTTTGCTATATGGCAAGTCGATACTTCAGCTCTATTTCGGCTATGCAGTCTGAAAACATGCCTGCAACCGCGGGAAGCAAGCGTTTCACCGTTGGCCTGACTGGCGGAATTGGAAGCGGGAAAAGCTTTGTCGCCGACATGTTCGGTGCGCGTGGCGCGAGCATTATCGATACGGACATTCTTGCACACCAGCTGACGGCACCGCAAGGAAAAGCCATTCCCGCGATTGTGCAGCAATTCGGAAGCGAATTCCTTACGCCTGAAGGCGCAATGAACAGATCCAAGATGCGAGAACACGTCTTTGCCAATCCCGCCGCAAAGAAAAAACTTGAAGCCATTCTGCATCCGTTGATCCGTGAATGCGCGGAAGAGGCGGCCAAGCAGGCGAGTGGAAGTTATCCGATTTTCGTCGTTCCCCTACTAGTAGAATCGGGCACATGGAAAGAGCGAGTATCGCGCGTTCTGGTGGTGGATTGCCCGGAAGAACTGCAAATCAGACGTGTCATGCAGCGAAATCGTTTCTCGGAACAGCAGGTCCGGTCGATCATGGCAATGCAGGCCACTCGGGAGGCTCGCTTGGCTGCTGCTGATGATGTGATTGTGAACGATGCCGACATTGCAGCGCTTGCACCGCAGGTTGACCGGCTGCACGCCTTGTATCTGAGCTTTGCCGAAAAATAATCGAATGCCTTTATGCATTTGTAATTTCCAGCCGCTTGGTTCACAATCACACTGATATTTTTTCAGCTCAACTTTTTGAGGATTGAACCTTGATCGTCTACGAATACCCTTTCAACGAGCGTATTCGCACATTGTTGCGGCTGGAAGACCTGTACGAGAAATTCAGCTATTTCCTGCAGCAGGAACATCCGCTCGAGCATCACGTCGCCCTGGCGACGATTTTCGAGATGCTGGAAGTTACCAGCCGTGCCGACCTGAAATCGGACTTGCTGCAAGAGCTCGAAAGGCAGCGCCAGACGCTGCTTGGCTTCAAAGCCAATCCGAACGTTCAGCCTGAGCGCCTCAATGCCGTATTATCCGAACTGGATAGAATCAGCACAAGCCTGGTCGCATCGCAGGGGAAAACCGGCCAGCATCTGCGGGAAAATGAATGGCTGATGAGCGTTCGCGGCCGCACTATCATTCCCGGAGGCGCATGCGAGTTCGATCTGCCATCCTATTATGCCTGGCAACATTTACCTGCCAGGCAAAGAGCAAGCGATATCGCGAAATGGTTCGAACCGCTGATTCCACTGTTTGAAGCGATTAACATCATTTTGCGGCTTTTACGCGAATCCGGCCGTCCCGCAAATATGACTGCACCAGCAGGAAGCTATCAACAGATGCTCCAGGGAAAGGTATATCAGATGGTACGCTTGAGCATTGACGAAAGCCTGGGCGCAATTCCTGAAATCTCGGCCAACAAGTACATGCTGTGGATACGCTTTACAATGCATGACGGTGATCACAAACCGAAAGCATTCGAGCGCGACGTACCGTTTGAACTGGCCTTGTGTAATTTTTAGACCGAATTATGGCAACATTTGTCGAGTGTCCGACCTGCGGAAAGAAAGTGGAATGGTCGGAGAAAAACCAGTACCGTCCCTTTTGTTCGCTGCGTTGCAAACAAATCGATTTGGGTGCATGGGCTGAAGAAAAATACGTGATCCCGAGCACCAATCCCACTGACGATACCGAATCAGAGGATCCGCCTCAGCATTGACCTTGTCTAAATGCTGGGCTGTTCCCGGCAATGCGCACATCTTCCAGCCAATGAATCAGGGGGATGGTCGCAGGCAGCAGGGGTTCTAATTTTACGGCGCCTTGCCACGCAAATGCCTGCCCCTCCAGGGATTGCGGTTGTCCTTCCCAGTGGCGGCACAAATAGAAATGCAGGCGCACATGCGCATGTGGATAGACATATTCGACGCAGCACCAGGGAGCAGCCGATACGATCGTGACGCCAAGTTCTTCGACGAATTCGCGTTTCAGCGCATCGACAATCGGCTCGCCCGGCTCCACCTTTCCGCCCGGGAATTCCCAGTAACCTGCATAGGGCTTCCCCTCGGGACGCTGCGCCAGCAATACATTGCCATTAGGTTCAATCAGAATACCCACTGCGACGTCGATTGGTGACGATAAGCCCTGCATATATTTAAGATTTTGCCTTGCCGGCATGATCCTTGGCGAATTGCCAGGCAACGCGTCCCGAACGCGATCCGCGTTGCAAGGCCCAGCGCAAGGCCTCGGGCTTGGACGCCTCGATCTCGTCTTCACTGCAGCCGAAGTAGCGCAACCAGTGCGCTACGATGTCAAGATAGTCGCTTTGCTTGAACGGATAAAACGATACCCACAATCCGAAGCGCTCCGAAAGAGAGATTTTCTCCTCGACTGTTTCGCCCGGATGCAAATCCCCATCGTCGCCATGCGTGTATCCGGCGTTGTCCGACATGCGCTCCGGAATCAGGTGGCGCCGGTTCGAGGTGGCATAGATCAGCACGTTGTCGGATTGCGCAGCTACGCTACCATCCAGTGCCACCTTCAATGCCTTATATCCGCCCTCGCCTTCCTCAAACGACAAGTCGTCACAGAAAATAATGAAGCGCTCCGGTCGTCCCGCGACCAGGTCAACAATATCCGCCAAATCCGCCAGATCGTTTTTGTCCACTTCAATCAACCGCAAGCCTTGCCCTGCAAACTGATTCAAGCAAGCCTTGATGAGCGAAGATTTGCCCGTGCCGCGCGCGCCGGTCAATAGCACATTGTTGGCTGGTTTGCCTTCGACGAATTGTCGCGTATTCTGCTCGATTTGCTGTTTTTGCGGCTCGATGTTATGCAAGTCAGACAACTTGATCTCGGACCGGTGTATTACCGGCTGCAGATAGCCGTGCCCATCCTTTCCGCTGGCTTTGCGCCACCGGAACGCTGTGGCAGCCGCCCAGTCAGGCGCCACGTTCGGCAAGGGCAGCAAGGCTTCAAGGCGCGACAGCATCGCTTCTGCGCGTGCCAGGAATTGATCAAGTTGAGTCATAGCGAAACAAGAGGATGGTTCAAATGCATGGCAGGATCGATCCAGTTAAGAACGGTAGTCGGCATTGATCGATACGTAGTCATGCGACAGATCACAGGTCCATACCGTTGCGGAAGCCGAGCCGCGCGCCAGCCTGACGCGAATCGTGATCTCGCTTTGCTTCATGACGCGTTGCCCGTCTTCTTCACGATAATCCGGATTCCGCCCGCCATTCTTGGCAACCCATACATCGTCGAGATACAGATTCAGCCTGCTCACATCGAGGTCGTCGACGCCGGCATAGCCGATGGCAGCCAGAATACGGCCCAGGTTAGGATCTGAGGCAAAGAACGCGGTCTTGACCAGAGGCGAATGTCCGATTGAATAGGCAATTTTGCGGCACTCTTCGATCGTCGCGCCTTCTTCCACCGTGATGGTGATGAATTTCGTCGCGCCTTCCCCGTCGCGAACGATCATTTGCGCCAACTCCTGGGACAGACCGATGACCGCTTCGGCCAGCAATTTATATTCAGGGGAATCGATGCTGTTTACATTCACGTCGACCGCACCGCTGGCAATCAGTATGAAGGAATCATTTGTCGAGGTATCGCCGTCAATGGTGATGCAATTGAACGATTTGTCCGCTGCCTGTTTGACCAGATGATCGAGAATCGGTTGCGGCACTTTGGCATCGGTTGCAACATAGCCCAGCATGGTCGCCATGTTCGGCTTGATCATGCCAGCTCCCTTGCTGATGCCGGTAATGCTAACGGTTTTGCCATTGATCGACACGGTACGCGAGGCTGCCTTGGGCTGCGTATCGGTGGTCATGATCGCTTCGGCAGCGTTGAGCCAATTGTCCGTCTTTAAATCGGCGATTGCCTGCGGCAAACCAGCCTTGACGCGGTCGACCGGTAACGGCTCAAGAATCACACCGGTCGAAAACGGCAGTACCTGTTGCTGCGTCAGGCCAAGCAAAGCCGCGAGTGCCGCGCAGGTCTCGTTGGCATTTGCCAACCCCGCTTCGCCTGTCCCGGCATTGGCATTTCCGGTATTGATCACCAAGGCGCGGATCGGCGTGCCGGTTTGACGAGCCAGCTCCAGATGTGCCTTGCACACTTGCACCGGCGCGGCGCAGAAACGATTGGTCGTGAACACGCCGGCTACTGTCGCGTTATGGTCCAAACGCATTACAAGCAAGTCTTTACGGTTGGTCTTGCGTATGCCGGCTTGCGCATAGCCGAGTTCCAGGCCAGTGATCGGCTTCAGATTGGAAGCAACAGGTAAGGGAAGATTGACAGCCATAAAATTGTCCGATTAAAAGCAAAACCGTACTGCAGAATTCAGCCGGGTCAGTATTAATAATGATGCCAATTGAAAAACGCAGACGGCTTATTCGATATGGCAAATAAGCCGTCTGCGTTTGCTTGGAATACCGGCTCAGGCCAGCTTACCGTGGCATTGCTTGTATTTTTTGCCGCTGCCGCAAGGGCAAGGATCGTTACGGCCTACTTTGGGCATCACGTTTACCAAGGGCTGCTGCTTTGCCGCTTCACCGGACTCTGCCGGAGCCAGCAATTCCTCCGGCGCCAGATTGGGATTAAAGTCGGCATGCTGGTAATTCACATTGGTCAGATGCGATTGCGATAGCTGCTCTTCGGCGGCATCCGCTTCTTCACGTGACTGGATGCGGACAGTCATGATTACTTTCACCACATCGTTTTTGATCATATCCAGCATTTGACCGAATAATTCGAATGCTTCGCGCTTGTATTCCTGCTTCGGATTCTTTTGCGCATAGCCACGCAGATGAATACCCTGGCGCAGATGATCCAGTGCCGCCAGGTGTTCGCGCCAATGCGTGTCGATACTTTGCAGCATGACGCTGCGCTCGAATCCACTGAATGCATCTTTGCCGACGATCGATACTTTTGTCTCATACAAAGCGTTTGCAGCATTTAGCACACGCTCCAGCAATTCATCATCGGTGATGTTGGGTTCGTCTTCCATGATCTTCGAAAGCGGCACCGCAACCTGCCATTCATTGACCAGCATGCTTTCCAGCGCAGGAATATCCCATTGTTCCTCGATCGAACCCTCCGGAATATATGTGCGGAACAGCTCGGTAAATACGCCTTGCCGCAACGCTGCAATCATCTCGGAAATATCCTGCGACTCGAGCAATTCATTGCGCTGCTGGTAAATTACCTTTCGCTGATCATTGGCAACATCGTCATATTCCAGCAATTGCTTGCGGATATCGAAGTTGCGTGCCTCGACTTTGCGTTGCGCGGATTCGATTGAACGCGAGACGATGCCAGCCTCGATCGGCTCGCCTTCCGGCATCTTGAGACGATCCATGATGGCGCGCACCCGGTCGCCTGCGAAGATACGCAGAAGCGTGTCATCCAGCGACAGATAAAAACGGGATGATCCAGGGTCGCCCTGTCGGCCCGAACGCCCACGCAGCTGATTGTCGATACGCCGCGACTCATGGCGCTCAGTTCCGATGATATGCAGTCCGCCGGCATTGACCACCTGATCGTGCAGGGATTGCCATTCTTCGCGCAATTTTTGTGCCTTGGACTGCTTGTCCGCATCGCTTAAATTGGGATCCGCTTCGATAATCTGAATCTGTTTTTCCACATTGCCACCCAGCACAATGTCGGTGCCGCGACCGGCCATATTCGTGGCGATGGTGATCATTTTGGGACGGCCGGCCTGCGCAACGATTTCTGCTTCACGGGCGTGCTGCTTGGCATTTAAAACGTTATGCGGCAGTTTGGCCTTATTTAAAATCCCGGATAGCAATTCGGAATTTTCAATCGATGTCGTGCCCACCAGAACGGGCTGGCCGCGCTCATGGCAATCCTGGATGTCTGCCAGCATCGCATTGTATTTTTCCTGTGCAGTCTTGTAGACCTGGTCCTGGCGATCCTTGCGCTGGCTGGGCCGGTTCGGAGGAATCACGACCGTTTCCAGGCCATAGATTTCCTGGAACTCATAAGCTTCGGTATCGGCAGTGCCGGTCATGCCGGCCAGCTTGCCGTACATGCGGAAGTAATTCTGGAACGTGATGGAAGCGAGCGTCTGGTTTTCGTTCTGGATGCGCACGCCTTCCTTGGCTTCTACCGCCTGGTGCAAACCATCGGACCAGCGGCGTCCTGTCATCAGCCGCCCGGTGAATTCATCGACAATGATGATTTCATTGTTTTGCACTACGTAATGCTGATCTTTATGGTACAGGGTATGCGCGCGCAAGGCTGCATACAGATGATGGATCAGCGTAATGTTGGCCGCATCATAAAGCGATGCTCCTTCAGGCAACAGACCCATGCGGGTCAGAATTTCCTCCGCCTTTTCATGCCCTGCTTCGGTCAGCAATACCTGGTGCGATTTTTCATCGCGAACATAGTCGCCCGGCACTTCGATCTTGCCCTTGCCGTCCGGAGTTTCTTCACCGATCTGCTCCGTCAGCAGCGGCGGGACCTGATTGATTTTTTGATAGAGATCGGTATGGTCTTCGGCTTGCCCGGAAATGATCAGCGGCGTTCTGGCTTCATCGATCAGGATCGAGTCGACTTCATCGACTATCGCGAAATTCAGGCTGCGCTGCACGCGGTCGGCCACATCGTAGACCATGTTGTCGCGCAGATAATCGAATCCGAATTCGTTATTGGTGCCATAGGTGATATCCGAGGCATAGGCCGCCTGCTTGACGGAATGCTCCATCTGCGACAGATTGATGCCCGTGCTCAATCCCAGCCAGCCATACAGCTTGCCCATCCATTCCGCGTCGCGCTGGGCCAGGTAGTCGTTGACCGTCACTACATGCACGCCCTTGCCCGACAGTGCATTGAGATAAACCGGCAAAGTCGCCATCAGGGTCTTGCCTTCGCCAGTGCCCATTTCCGCGATTTTTCCATGATGGAGAACCATGCCGCCGATCAACTGCACGTCGAAATGACGCATCTTTAAAACACGCTTGCTCGCCTCGCGGCAAACGGCAAAAGCTTCGGGAAGCAATTGATCCAAGGTAGCGCCCTGTTCGACGCGCTGCTTGAATTCCGGCGTTTTTGCACGCAGCTCCGCGTCGGACAATTTTTCCATTGCCGGTTCGAGCGCATTGATCTCGCGCACAGTTTTTTGGTATTGCTTGATCAGCCGCTGATTGCGGCTGCCGAAAATCTGGGTCAGTAATGACATGCTTGGAATAGTAAAAGCGCTGTAAGAAATTCCGATCCGCTCGCTGTTTGCTGCGCCGACCGGCAGGAAACCAAAAAAAGGATTCTATCATGCTGCTCTGCGTACATAGGGCCTGTGAATATGGAAACAATGGCAAGCCGCGCCATCCGTTGAGCCATATCTATTTGGCGGCCTGCAACAGGGAGCCGGACGGAGAAACGCCTGCAAGGAGGAATTTATGCGGGTTCTGCTGCACACCTTTGACCAGCACCTCGAAATGAAGATGCGCACCGGTCGAACGTCCGGTCGACCCGATGTCCGCAACATGCTGACCGCGCCTGACGATATCGCCGACTTTTACGTGAAGCTTGGATGCATGCGCATATCGGGTAACGATATCGTTGCCATGATCAATTTCCAGCATGTTGCCGAATTGGTGGTGGTATTCGGACGCAATGACCACGCCTGCGGCAGCGGCTACAATCGGCGTGCCGATCGGCGCGGCAAAGTCGATTCCTTCATGGAAAGCGCTGCGCCCCGAAAACGGGTCGAGCCGCCGGCCGAAGCCGGACGCGTTGTAACCAACATTGACAGGCTGAATGGTCGGCAATAGTTTGAAGCGGATCTTATCCTGCATCAGAGCCGTTTCCACTACATTCAGATAGTCGCTCCTGTATTCAATGTCGCGCGACATGGCGTTCAGCGCAAGCTGAAATTCACTCATGGTCAATGCACGGGAGACGTCCGGCATGGATGTTTCAGGTCCGCCGCGCCCAGGCATTTCCTTAAAATTGAATTCCTGCGGCTTGACTCCCGCCAATCCCTGCACGCGCTCGCCCAAGGCATCGAGACGCATCAACTGAGCTTGCATTTCGCCGAGCTTGGTCGCCATGGCGGTCAGGTTTTCCCTGACGTATCGGTCTTTCTTGGCTGTATCGTCCTGCACGATGGCCGGCACAAGATTGCGAACGAAAGGTATGTTGCCGTCTGCAGCAAGCCATATGAACAGATGGTGCAAAAGGATCGCGCCGGCAATGACCATCGAAAAAAAGGCGAGCGTCAAGAAAGCGAGGTGCTTGCCGGTCAAGGTCAAGGATTTCGCTTGAGTAAAACGGGAATGCAACAGGATTACTTGCATACTATTCCCTGCATTCATCCGTTACGGACAAGATATGATAAGGTTTGCTCATGAAACGCTTTACCTCGAATTTCTCTTATCAGCCCCGCGCCACAGTAACTTCCAAGGGCGCTTCGCCGGCCCATGGGGCTGTTGATTTTCTCCGTACTCACGACCGTATGGCTGCCCTGTTCCCCGCCGTCGCCCGTATGGCTGAACTGCAAAAGGAATGCACTACGCTTCTTCCGGAGACTTTTCACGCTTGTACAGTAGTGCAGTTCGAAGGAGGCTGTCTAGTTTTTTCCTCCCCCAATGCGGCATTGGCCACAAAACTCAAACAAAGACTGCCCAAATTACAAGAGGCCTTGCTGAATCGCGGCTGGCAGGTGAATTCCATCCGCGTCAAAGTAAGTGTCTCGACATCTTTCACCGCGCCTGTGCCGGTGCGGAAGGAAAAGCAATTGCCCCTCGATGCGCTGTCTGCCCTTTCGGAGCTGGAACAACAGCTCGAAACATCTCCGCGCAATGCCGCATTGAAAGCCGCAATCCAGACTATGCTGATGCGGCACCGTACGACTCAGAAAAAGTAAGGACTGAAGCTTCTTCGCAACTCAGTTTAATTCAATGCCCATTCCTGGCCGACTTGATGGGCATACGCATTGGGTGCAGCATCCAGCCGGTCAAAGCTCACAATTTCATAAGCATCCGGTTGTGCCAGCAAAGCCCGCAGTAATTGGTTATTCATGCCATGCCCGGATTTATGCGCGGTATAGCTCGCCAGCAGCGGATGTCCGACCAGATATAAATCCCCGATCGCATCCAGAATCTTGTGACGCACAAACTCGTTTTCATAACGCAAACCGTCCGCATTCAGGATGCGGTACTCATCCATCACGATTGCGTTTTCCAGGGAGCCGCCGCGCGCCAGTCCCATGCCGCGCAATGTTTCGACATCCTGCATGAAGCCGAAAGTACGAGCCCGCGCAATTTCTTTCACATAGGATTCGGTATCGAAATCCACTTCCGCAATCTGGCCGGTTGCGTCAACCGCCGGATGATTGAATTCGATGAAAAATTTAAGTTTGAAGCCGTTGTAAGGATCAAGACGCGCCCACTTTTCGCGCGCACCTTCACCTTCGCGCACCTCGACCGGCCTCTTCACGCGGATGAATTTTTTCGGGGCATTCTGTTCCTGCAGTCCCGCTTGCTGCAACAGGAACACGAAGGAGGATGCCGATCCATCCATGATCGGAATTTCTTCCGCGGTCAGGTCGACATAGAGATTGTCGATGCCCAGTCCGGCGCAAGCCGACATCAGGTGCTCGACAGTGGAAACCTTGGCGGTTCCTTTTTGCAGAACGGAAGCCATGCGCGTATCCCCCACTTCCATGGCAGAGGCAGGCAGGTCGACCACCGGATCCAAATCGATGCGACGAAACACGATGCCGGTATCAACAGCGGCGGGACGCAATGTCAGCTCAACCTTGGTTCCGGAATGTAATCCGATGCCCACGGTCCTGACCAACTGTTTGATTGTTCTTTGTTTTAGCATTGTGGAATTATAGCAACCGGCCATTGAGCCGGTTGTAATCGCATGTAACCGCTGTCGGGCAAACGCCACGTCTTCATTGTAAGTTTCTTATCTGAAATGAAAAACGGCGCTTGCGCACCGTTTCCTTTTACAGCTTTGTTGCAATTTTGAAAATAATTAGATCTGCTCCAGCATTTTTTCGGCATTGGACACTTCCAGGTGCCCGCTGTCTTCTAAATTCATCTTCTTGACTACGCCATCTTCCACCAGCATGGAATAACGCTGCGAACGCACGCCCAAGCCGCCCTTGGTGAGGTCGAATTCCATGCCCAGCGCCTTGGTGAATACGCCGCTGCCGTCGGCCAGGAAACGTACCTTGCCGTCGGCATTCTGCGCGCGTGCCCATGCGCCCATGACAAATGGATCGTTCACCGAGATGCACCAGATTTCATCCACGCCTTTTGCCTTGAACTGGTCGGCCATCTTGATATAACCGGGAGCGTGTTGTTCGGAACAGGTTGGAGTAAAAGCGCCAGGCACGGCGAAGATCACAATCTTCTTGCCCTTGGCAGCCTCTTGCACCATGACCTTGTTTGGTCCAATGGAACAACCCTCGCTTGCCACATCCTTGTATTCTGCAAGCCGCGCGTCCGGCAGTTGGTCGCCCACTTTAATCGCCATAAGAAATCTCCTCAAATAGTCAGATAAAAAAATAAAGGGCCGCAAGCGTCGATTGCTTGCAGCCCCGAATGCTTACAGTCCAATACGCAGACCGCAGTATGCCTGAGTTCAAGGATGTTTGCAGGAATGGCAACTCCGCCAGCCATCCTGCTCCTTCTGGCGAACAGACCTTAACCGATTTAACCGATATCAGTCCGCCTGCTTGCGCAAGAATGCCGGAATGTCATAGGTTTCCATGCCGTTCTTCTCCAGCGCGCGTACCGTTTCCGACGCGGACTCGCGGCGCCATACCGCCGGCGCTTTCAAGCCGCTGAAAGATGGCGCTGCCTGGGCTTGGCCCGCGACGGCATCATGCATCATCGGCTCATTGTGCGTGCCGGTGCGCAGCGCCTGAGATGGCACCAAATGAACCGCCTTGCGGGCGCGGCCCAGACCGGTCGCCACCACCGTCACGCGGATGTTGTCGCCCATGTCGTCGTCATAAGCGATGCCTTGTGCAATCGAAGCGTCCGGTGCAGCAAATGCGCGTACAGTTGCCATGACTTCCTTGATTTCCTTGCCCTTCAAGCCACGGCTGGCGGTCACGTTGACCAGCACGCCGCGCGCGCCGGACAGATCGATGCCATCCAGCAATGGAGAGGCGACTGCCTGTTCGGCTGCGATCCGTGCACGATCCACGCCGGAAGCGGTTGCCGTACCCATCATGGCCTTGCCCTGCTCGCCCATGATGGTTTTCACGTCGTTGAAATCGACGTTGATGTGACCCGGCACATTGATGATTTCAGCAATGCCGGCTACGGCATTGTTCAACACATCGTCGGCATGCTGCAGCCATTCGATCATGCTGTCGTCTTCGTAGATCTCTTCCAGTTTTTCATTAAGAATCACAATCAGCGAATCGACGTGCTGGCTCAATGCCTCCAGACCTTCGTCCGCGATTTCCATGCATTTCTGTCCCTCGTAGGAGAAAGGTTTGGACACCACGGCGACCGTCAATGCACCCTGCTGTTTAGCCACCTCCGCAACAATGGGCGCAGCTCCCGTTCCAGTGCCGCCGCCCATGCCGGCCGCGATGAAGACCATGTGCGCGCCGCGCAAGGCATCTTCAATTCGAGCACGGGATTCTTCAGCCAGTTGTCGGCCGACGGCCGGCTTCATGCCTGCGCCCAAGCCGGTCTCGCCGATTTGAATTACGTTATGCGCCTTGGAATGCGCAAGCGCTTGTGCGTCGGTGTTCGCGGCAATGAATTCCACGCCGCTGACGCCTTTATTGATCATATGCTGCACCGCATTGCCGCCGGCACCACCAACGCCGACAACTTTGATCACGGTACCTGTTGATGCGTTATCGAGCATATCGATTTCCATGATGACTCCCAGTAAAAATTACAGTTTTCAGTCGTTAGGCCTCACGCTATGTGACCCCTAGCCACTGCCAACTGCGGTTGCTAAAAAAAACTATTTCAATGTCCTGCTGAGCACTGCACTGCAAAACTGCTTCCAATACCACTGCCATGCCAATACGTTCCTGCCTGCCCATATGGAGCAAACCTACTGCGGCAGTTTAGAAATTCCCTAAAAACCATTCCTTCATGCGCTGCCACACCGCCTTGACCGACCCCTCCTGGCGGGTAACGATATGGCCGCGCAAATACTGCTTCTTCGCTTCCAGCAAAAGGCCCAGAACCGTCGCATAGCGCGGGCTGCGCACGACATCAGCCAACTGGCCGTTGTACTCGGGCGTACCCAGGCGCGCCGGCTTCAGGAAAATGTCTTCCGCCAGTTCCACCATGCCCGGCATCATGGCCGAGCCACCGGTCAGCACAACTCCGGAGGACAGCACCTCTTCGTAGCCGGACTCACGCACCACCTGGTGCACCAGCGCGAACAACTCCTCAACACGCGGTTCAATCACTGCGGCCAATGCCTGGCGCGAAAGCGAACGCGAACCGCGGTCACCCAGGCCTGGCACTTCCAAGGTCTCATTGGGGTCGGCAAGCACCTGTTTGCACACCCCGTAGCGCAATTTGATTTCCTCCGCTTCGGCGGTTGGCGTACGCAAAGCCATGGCGATGTCGTTGGTGATCTGGTCGCCCGCAATCGGGATCACCGCCGTATGGCGGATCGCACCTTCAGTAAAGATCGCCACATCGGTCGTACCGCCGCCGATATCGATCAGCACCACGCCCAGTTCTTTCTCATCCGGCGTCAGCACCGCATCGGCGGACGCCATCGGCTGAAGGATCAGGTCCGAGACTTCCAGCCCGCAGCGGCGCACGCACTTAACGATGTTCTGCACTGCCGACACCGCACCGGTGACAATATGGACTTTCACTTCCAGCCGGATGCCGCTCATGCCGATCGGCTCGCGCACGTCTTCCTGGCTGTCGACGATAAACTCCTGCGGCACGGTGTGCAGCAGTTGCTGGTCGGTCGGAATATTGACTGCCTTAGCGGTTTCGATCACGCGCGCCACATCGGCCGCAGTGACTTCCTTGTCCTTGATCGCGACCATGCCACTGGAATTGAAGCTGCGGATATGGCTGCCCGCGATGCCGGTGTAGACATTGCGGATCTTGCAGTCTGCCATCAATTCGGCTTCTTCGAGAGCGCGCTGGATCGATTCGACCGTCGCCTCGATGTTGACCACCACGCCTTTCTTCAAACCCTTGGACTCATGCTGACCCAGGCCAATGACTTCATGTCGCCCGTTGGGCAGCACCTCTGCCACGACCGCCACCACTTTCGAAGTGCCGATGTCCAGACCAACAATTAAATTTTTCGCGTCTTTTGTCATGTCGTTCCGCTTACTTTTTTTTCGTTTCTGCCCTGGGAGTCAATCCACTTGCCTTTAATGCCAAACCATTCGGGTAGCGCATGTCCACGCTTTCTATCCGATCCTGCAAGCGCGCTATCAATTGCGGGTAAATACCGACCAGCCTGTCCACGCGCGCCTTCAAGGTTGCCGGGTTCTGTTCCCGTCCCAACTCCACCGTCATGCCATTGTTCAACCTGACCGTCCATGCATAGCGGCTCGACAAGCGCAATGCATTCGGAGCAAGCTGAATCGGCGCAAACCAGCGATGCAAATCCTGAAATCGCGTCACTACTTCCTTTTCACTGCCGTCAGGACCTTCGAACTCCGACAGCTCGCCATGCTCTTCCGCTTCAGCCAGATTGGCAATGAACAGATCGCCCTTCACCGAAAGCAGCCTGCCATCCTCGCCCCACGTCCCCAGCGGCTCATGCTCTTCAATGGCAACGATCAGCTTGTTCGGCCATTCGCGCCGCACCGTCGCCCTGCGCACCCATGGCACCGACTCGAAGGCGGCGCGTACCGAATTCAGATTTGCGGTAAAAAAATTACCCCTGATCCGCGGCAGTGCAGTACTGCGTACCGTCGAAGCTCCGACATGGCGCAACGGAGCCTGCGCAACGCCTTCAATGCGAATCGTCTTCAATGTAAACATCGGACGTTGGGCAAACCACCATAAACCGGCTGACAGCAATGCGAGCGCAACCAGGCCAAACAAAAAGTTGGCGGCAGCGTTCAGCATCTTGATGTCATGCCACATGGTTTATTTATGCTCAGTCAAACTTTGTCGTTAAATGTCTAAATTTTTGGTGTCGTACTTAATTCAAGAGACGCACTGCTCAAAATCTGCACGCACAAATCTTCATAACTGATGCCTGCGGCTTTTGCCGACATCGGTACCAGTGAATGCCCTGTCATGCCGGGCGACGAGTTGATTTCGAGAAGAAAAGGCTCGTTGTCGGTTGCTCGCAGCATGAAATCAATGCGCGCCCATCCTTTTGCTCCCAGCGCATTGAATGCCCGCACCGCAATCGACTGGATCCCCTTGGCAAGCGCCTCATCCAGAGGTGCAGGACACAGATATTGCGTCTCATCGCTGAAATATTTGTTGTGATAGTCGTAATTTCCCTGCGGCGCGCGGATCTCAACGATCGGAAGTGCTTGCGCACTACGTCCGCAGCTAAGAACCGGCACAGTCAGTTCACGCCCGGTAACAAACTCTTCTGCCAGAATCATTTCATCGTAGCGCGCGCAATCGTCAAACCCGGTGCGCATTCCTGCGTGGTCGTTTATCTTGCTGATGCCGATAGTGGAACCCTCATGCGGCGCCTTCAGCATCAGCGGAAAACCCAGGGTATCACCGGCATTGCGCAGTTCCTCGTCAGTAGTTGCGTGCGCATCCAGCTCGATGAAGCGCGGCGTAGGCAAACCGTGGCTCAGCCAGATGCGCTTGCTCATGATCTTGTCCATGGCAATGGCCGATGCCATCACGCCCGAGCCGGTGTAAGGAATGCCCAGTTGTTCCAGCGCCCCCTGCAGCGACCCGTCTTCGCCGAAGCGTCCGTGCAAAGCGATGAACACACGGTCGAATTTCTCTGCCGCCAGCTCGGCAAGACTGCGCTCGGCAGGATCGAATCCATGCGCATCTATACCCTTGCTCTGCAGCGCTTTCAATACGCCGGCGCCGGACATCAGCGACACTTCGCGCTCGGCGGAACGTCCGCCGAACAGCACACCGACCTTGCCGAATTTCCCGGCATCATTTTTTTCATTCATGATGAATTCCGTCCTGAATTCTGTATCAGCTGACCGGGTACGGCACTGATCGAGCCAGCACCCATCGTAATAACAACATCGCCGTCTTTTGCGATGCTCAAGATTGTTTCAGGCATCTCGGCAACATCCTCGACAAATACCGGCTCAACCTTGCCCAGAACGCGCAATGCGTGCGCAAGCGAACGCCCGTCTGCTGCGACGATCGGCTGCTCGCCCGCAGCATAAACCTCGGCCAGCACCAATGCATCCGTGGTAGACAGCACCTTGACGAAGTCTTCGAACAAATCGCGCGTGCGCGTATAGCGATGCGGCTGGAATGCCAATACCAGTCGCCGCCCCGGATAAGCGCCGCGTGCGGCGGCAATCGTTGCCGCAGTCTCTACCGGGTGATGGCCATAGTCATCCACCAGCGTGAACGACCCGCCTGCAGGCAACGAGATTTCGCCATGGCGCGTGAACCGGCGACCAACTCCGTTGAACTCGCTTAATGCTTTTTGCGTGGCGCTGTCATCGATGCCGAGCTCACGCGCAATGGCAATTGCCGCGCATGCGTTCTGCACGTTATGCATGCCAGGCTGGTTCAGCCTGAAGCCGGTCGGAAGGTAATCGTCCTGAATAACGGTGAACTCCATGTGACTGTTGACTGCTTTCGCATCCACGGCACGCACCTGCGCATCCTGATGAAAACCATAGGTCTGCACCGGCTTGGAGATAAAAGGCATGATTTCCCGCACTTGCGGATCGTCGATGCACAGCATCGCTACGCCATAGAACGGCAGCCGCTGCGTAAATTCGACGAATGCCTGCTTGAGCTTGGCGAAGCTATGGTCGTAAGTATCCATGTGATCGGCATCGATATTCGTGATCACTTCGATGCAGGGCGACAGATTCAGGAAGGACGCATCCGATTCATCCGCTTCCGCAACGATGAAGTCGCCTGCGCCCAGCTTGGCGTTCGCTCCCGCGCTGTTGAGGCGCCCGCCGATGACGAAGGTCGGATCGAGCCCGCCTTCGGCCAATACGCTGGCTACGAGGCTGGTAGTCGTGGTTTTGCCGTGCGTGCCTGCAATGGCGATGCCTTGCTTCAGGCGCATCAGCTCGGCCAGCATGACTGCACGCGGCACAATCGGGATGCGCTTGGCACGTGCGGCCATGACTTCGGGGTTATCCGCTTTAACTGCGGTCGAAGTAACGATTGCATCCGCGCCATCGATATTTTCCGGCGCATGCCCTTGCTTGACGCGCGCACCCAATTCGGCAAGACGCTTCGTGGTCGCGCTGCTGCCCAAGTCCGACCCGGAGACCGTATAGCCCAGGTTCAAAAGGACTTCGGCAATGCCGCTCATGCCGCTGCCGCCTATTCCAACGAAATGAATATTTTTTACCTTGTGTTTCATGCTGCAATCACTTTCGTTGATCCTGACAATTCTTCCAATACATTTGCTATTGCTTCATTTGCTTCGCGCTGTCCGAGCCGGTGGGCTTTCTGCGCCATCTGCAGGCAAGATTCGCGGCTTGCTTCCTGCAACAGCGATGCGAGACGTTCCGGGGTCAATTCGCTTTGCGGCATGTGGATTGCGGCTTGCTGGCTTGCCATCCACTGAGCATTCTCACGCTGATGGCTGGTGGTCGATACAACCAGCGGCACCAGCACGCTGGCAACTCCTGCCGCAGTCAATTCCGAAACCGTAATGGCACCGGCACGGCAGATCACGAGGTCTGCATCCGCATACCTGCGCGGCATGTCCTCTATGAAATCCACCACTTCCGCCTGCACTTGCGCCTGCGAATAAGCCGCGCGCAAGGCATCGATATGCTGCTTGCCCGACTGATGCGTCACGATGGGCCGCAATTCCGCGGGAATGCGCGCCAGGGCTGCAGGCAAACACTCGTTCAATGCTTTGGCACCCAGACTGCCGCCTACCACCAGGATACGCAAAGGTCCACTGTGTCCTGCATAACGCGTTGTCGGTTCGGGCAATGTGGAAATTTCATTGCGAATCGGATTGCCCGTAACAATGGCTTTTCCGGCTGCAGCGCCAAAGTCCGCCGGAAAACCGAATAGAACCCGATTTGCCAGAGGTGTCAGCGTTTTGTTCGACAATAACAATGCGGCATCCGCATTCACCAGCACGAGCGGAATGCCCTTTAGTTTCGCCGACACGCCGCCGGGAACGGTGACATAGCCGCCCATGCCGAGCACGACATCCGGCTTGCGCCTTTTCATGATTCCCAGGCATGCGGCGAAGCCCGATACCATCTTGTGCATACCGCTTAGACTGTGTGCCAATCCTTTACCGCGCAATCCCGCAAAATCAATGCTGTCCATTTCGATGCCATGCCTGGGCACTAGATCACGCTCCATGCCGTGCATCGTACCCAGCCAGGAAACTTCCCAGCCGCGCGCCTTCATGGTTTGCGCAATCGCCAATCCCGGGAAAATATGTCCGCCCGTGCCGGCTGCCATGATGAGAAGCCGCTTCATATACGGCCTCCGCGCATTAATACTCTATTTTCGTAATCGATACGCAGCAAAATGGCCAGTCCCACGCAATTGATCAATACGCCCGATCCGCCATAGCTCATCAAGGGCAAGGTCAATCCTTTGGTCGGCAGCAGGCCGAGGTTGACGCCCATGTTGATGAAGGTTTGCACGCCGATCCAGATGCCGATTCCCTTTGCTGCAAGGCCCGCGAAGGTCAGGTCCATTGCAATCGCCTGGCGGCCGATCTCGAACGAACGCTTGATGATCCAGTAAAACAGCATGACGACAACCAGCACGCCGGCAAACCCCAGTTCCTCGCCAATCACGGCAAGCAGGAAGTCGGTATGCGCTTCCGGCAGGTAGTGCAGCTTTTCCACGCTGCCGCCCAGGCCAACGCCGAACAATTCCCCGCGTCCGAATGCGATCAGGGAGTGCGAGAGCTGGTATGCCTTGCCCAAGGCGTTGCCCTCTTCCCATGGATTGAGATAAGCAAAAATGCGCTCGCGCCGCCAAGGCGACAGCAGGATCACCATACTGAATACGCCGACCAGTGTTGCCGCAATGCCGCCGAACCAGATGCCATTGACACCGCCCAGGAACAGGATGCCCATCGCGATACAGACGATGACGCCGAAGGCGCCGAGATCAGGTTCGAGCAGAAGCAGCAGGCCGACAACAGCGACTGCAGCGGTCATGGGCAGGAACCCCTTGGTCAGCTTGTGCATGAATTGCTGCTTGCGTACCGTATAGTCGGCGGCATACAGCACCACCACCAGCTTCATGAGCTCCGACGGCTGCAGATTGAACACCTTGAACGATAACCAGCGCCGTGCGCCGTTGACGCCCTTGCCTACGCCCGGGATCAACACCAGCACCAGCAGGATGAGCACTCCGACGAAGAGGTACGGAGCAAGCCTCTGCCACGTCTGAACCGGCACACGGAATGCAAGCAAGCCTGCGAACAGGGAGAGGGCGATAAAAATCGCCTGGCGGAACAGGAAATGCGAATTTTTGTACGCCGCGTACTTGGGTGAGTCCGGCAAGGCGATCGATGCCGAATACACCATCACCATGCCAAATAGCATGAGCAACACCGTTACCCATACGAGCGGCTGGTCATATTCCATCATGCGCGAACGCTGCGGCCCCTGCACCAAACCTGGCAGCGGTTTTTGCGCGGCTGCGGACGAGAAGAATGGCAAGCTAAGCCTCATGCAATCACCTCGCCACGCGCCAAGGCGATTTCCTTGACCGTATCGATGAACACTTGTGCGCGATGCGCGTAATTCCTGAACATGTCGAGACTCGCGCATGCCGGCGAAAGCAATACTGCGTCGCCGTTTTGAGCAAGACTCGCGGCCCGCTGCACTGCTTCTTCGAGCGTGGCGCAGTCGATCAATTCGATACCGGTATCAGCGAGCGCGGAACGGATCGCCGGCGCATCACGTCCTATCAGCAACACTGCGCGGACATAGCGGGAAACAGGCTGCGCCAGCGGATCGAAATCCTGTCCCTTGCCGTCGCCGCCTGCGATCAGGATCAGCTTGCGGTTGGCGTCGCACTGGCTTGATCCCAAGCCGTTCAATGCAGCGACAGTTGCGCCGACATTGGTGCCCTTGCTGTCATCGAAGTAGTCGATTTCACCAACCCTTGCCACCAGCTCTACCCGGTGCGGTTCGCCCTGGTATTCGCGCAAGCCGTGCAGCAGGCGTGCCATCGGCAAGTCGATGGCACGGCACAAAGCCAGTGCCGCGAGTGCATTGCTGGCATTGTGCTGACCGCGGATCTTCAGCGCATCAGTCGGCATCAACCGGCTTACCATGACCGGCAGCTCAACATTGTCTTTTTTGCGGCGCGACTTCTTGCCTTCTTCATCTTCTGCCGCCACGGCAACCGACAGCCATTGCATGCCGTTTTCATTGATCAGCCCAAAACTATTGGCTTGTTCGGGTTCGTCCATGCCAAAGCTCATCATCGGCGCAAGCGGCGAGGCCATCTGCATCACGCGGGCGTCGTCGCGGTTCAACACGCGTACCGTACCGGCGCCGAAAATTTTAGCCTTGTCTGCGGCATAGGCATCCATGTCGCCATGCCAGTCGAGGTGATCCTGCGTGATATTCAATACAGTGGCGGCATCGGCCTGGAGGCTATAAGTCGTATGCAGCTGGAAGCTGGACAATTCCAGCACCCAAGCTTGCGGGAGATCGTTTTCGTCGAGCGCGACGCGCAATACATCGAGCGCTGCGGGGCTGATATTGCCGGCGATTTTTACCGTCAACCCGGCGCGGCGGCACAGGAGTCCGGTCAGGCTGGTAACGGTTGTTTTACCGTTGGTTCCGGTAATTGCCATGACTTTAGGCTGATAGGCCTGTTCGCTGCGCAATGCGGAAAGCGCCTGCGCAAACAGCTCGATCTCGCCCCATACCGGGATATTTCTTTGTTCTGCAGCAGGCAGGATTTCCGCCAGTTCGCGTGCAGGCGCAAGGCCTGGGCTGACTGCGATGAAGTCCACCTCTTCCACAAGTCCGGCATGGAAAGCGCCGGAGATAAATTCCGCATTCGGCACGGCACTGCTGAGTTCTGCAAGACGTTCCGGCGCTTCACGCGTATCGGCCACGCGCACGGCGGCGCCGCAGCGCGCCAGCCAGCGCGCCATCGCCAGGCCCGATTCACCCAGGCCTAAAACCAGAACGTGTTTGCCTTCGTATTGCATCTCATCTCAACTTCAATGTTGATAAACCGAACAGCACCAGCATCATCGTGATGATCCAGAAACGCACCACGACCTGGGTTTCTTTCCAGCCCTTTTGCTCATAGTGATGATGCAAGGGAGCCATCAGCAAAACGCGGCGACCGGTGCCGGTACGCATCTTGGTGTACTTGAAATACATCACCTGGATCATCACGGACAAGGTTTCCACCACGAACACGCCGCCCATGATGAAGAGCACGACTTCCTGGCGCACGATGACCGCGATTGTGCCCAGCGCGCCGCCCAATGCCAGCGCTCCGACGTCGCCCATGAATACCTGTGCCGGATAGGCGTTGAACCAGAGGAAGGCTAAGCCCGCACCAGCCATCGCGCCGCAGAAAATGATCAGCTCCCCCGCTCCAGGGATATGCGGAATGAACAGGTATTTCGCATAGGTTGCGCTGCCGGTCAGATAGGCGAACAATCCGAGTGCCGAGCCGACCATCACGGTCGGCATGATCGCCAGGCCATCCAGCCCGTCGGTCAGATTGACGGCATTGCTGGTGCCTACGATCACGAAATAGGTCAGCGCGATGAATCCCCACACGCCAAGCGGATAGCTGATGGTCTTGAAAAACGGCACGATCAAATCCGCTTTCGGAGGCAATTCATTGCTGAAGCCAGACATGACCCAGGACATGAACAATTTCCATACCTGGTAATTGGTTGCGCCGGATACGGAAAATGCGAGATACAGCGCGGCGGTGATGCCGATCAGCGATTGCCAGAAATATTTTTCCTTGGATGGCATGCCCTTGGGATCCTTGTAGACCACCTTGCGGTAATCGTCGACCCAGCCTACAGCGCCGAAACCGAGCGTCACCACCAGCACCGGCCAGATGAAACGGTTGCTCCAGTCCGCCCACAACAGTGTGGAAATGCCGATCGCAATCAGGATCAGCGCGCCGCCCATGGTCGGCGTGCCGGACTTGATCAGATGCGTTTGCGGACCGTCGGTACGGACGGCCTGCCCTACTTTCAAACGCGTCAGCATGCGGATAACGGCCGGCCCGGCAATCAAGCCGATGCCCAGCGCGGTCAGCGTTGCAAACACAGCGCGGAAAGTGATGAAATTGAAGACGCGGAATGCTCCGATGTCGTCTTGTAAATACTGTGCCAACCAGAGCAGCATCAGTGGGACTCCTTCGCTTGTGCACCGACCAGGTGCTGAACCACACGTTCCATTTTCATGAAACGCGATCCCTTGATTAATACGCTTGCCTGCGGAGTGAGCATGTTTTCGACTGTGCGGTTGAGATCATCGACATTGCTGAAATGCTTGGCGCGGCTGCCGAATGCATCGCTGGCATGACTTGCCAGCTCGCCCAACGTATAGAGGGCGTCTATACCGCGTCCTCGCGCATAAGCGCCTACTTCGATATGAAATTGGCGCCCTTCAGTGCCGACTTCGCCCATGTCACCCAGTACCAGCACGCGAGGCGCGGGAACCTGCATCAAAACGTCGATTGCCGCGCGCACTGAATCGGGATTGGCGTTGTACGTATCGTCGATCACCAGAGCGCCGTTTTTCGCCGTCTTGCGCTGCAAGCGTCCGGCAACCGGAGAAAAATTCTCCAGGCCACGCACGATTGCAGTGCGGTGCACGCCGATCGCCAGGGTGCAGGCAATTGCCGCCAGGGCATTGCGCACATTGTGTACACCCGCTGCCGAAAGACGCACAGGAAATTCCTTTTGACCGATCCTGACGATCAGATCGCTGCCGAACGCGTTTGGCTGATAGCTGCAGGTCACGCTTGCGTCGGCCGACAATCCGAAAGACAAGATCTTGCGTTGGCCGCTGGACTTGGCAAGTCTGCGCCACAAAGACGTAAACGGATCATCTGCGGGAAACACTGCGATGCCGTTGGCAGGCAGCGCACTGATCACCGAACCGTTTTCCTTGGCGACCGCTTCCACGCTTTCCATGAATTCCTGGTGTTCGCGCTGTGCGTTGTTGACCAGTCCCACGGTCGGCTGTGCAATTGCGGCCAAGGAGGCAATTTCGCCGGGATGGTTCATGCCGAGCTCGATCACTGCCGCGCGGTGCGTTGCGTCCATGCGCAGGATAGTGAGCGGGACCCCGATATCGTTATTGAGATTGCCGCGCGTACTCAGGTAATTGCCCTCGCCGTATTCTGCCGCGAGGATAGCTGCGATCATTTCCTTGACGGTGGTCTTGCCGTTGCTGCCGGTGACGCCGATGACCGGAATCGAAAACTGGCGGCGCCAGTAATTGCCGATTTCGCCCAGCGCCACCTTCGTGTCGCGCACGACGAGTGCCGGAACCTTCAATCCGGGAGGCAAATGATCAACGACCACTGCGGCGGCCCCCTTATTGGCGACTTCTTCCAAAAACGTGTGCGCATCAAAGCGCTCGCCGCGCAATGCGACGAATAGGTTGCCCGAGGCGACCGTCTTGCTATCGGTCGACACTCCGGAAAATTCTGCGGCGCCGGTAATGGTGGCGCCTGAAATCCATGGCTGCAATGCCGCTAATGAAGACTTCATTAGCCTGTTCCTTTCATTGTTGCGCGTGCGGACAGGGCGATGGCCGCGTGGTCCGCATCTAAAAAAGGCATTTTCTTGCCATTTATTTCCTGATAGGTTTCATGGCCTTTTCCGGCCAGTAAAACCACATCCTGTTTAGCCGCGTGCTTGATCGCCCACAAAATTGCGGCAGCACGGTCCTCGTTGACGTGCGGCCGCGGCGCAGTCGGCCGCATGCCTTCTATAATTTGATTGATGATCTTGCCCGGCTCTTCGCTGCGCGGATTGTCACTGGTGACGATCACCTGATCCGCCAGCGCGGAAACCACAGCGCCCATTTGCGGGCGCTTGCCCGGATCACGATCGCCGCCGCAGCCGAACAGGCACCATAGCTGGCCATTGCGCTGCTTCGCCACTTCACGCAGCGTAAGCAATGTCTTTTCCAGCGCATCAGGTGTATGTGCATAATCGATTACGATCAATGGCGCATCCTGTCCACCGAGCTGCTGCAGGCGCCCGGGAACCGCCGTGAGGTGACCGACGGTTTCGATCGCAGCTTTCCAGGAAACGCCTTTGGCAAGCAATACGCCGATGATGCCGAGCACATTGCTGACATTGAACTGGCCGACCAGTTGAGTCTTGACATGCGCCGAGCCGTATTGCGATTTCAACTCGAAACTTGTGCCGGTGGGCGTGACGTGAATGCCGGATGCGTTCAGCATGCCAATCCCATCCACCGAATTACCTGAAACGCTATAACCCTGCACAGCAATCGACGGCGTCTTCAGCAGGCGGCGCGCCAGCCGCATACCCATGTCGTCGTCGAGATTGAGCACCGCGTGGCGCAGTCCGGGCCAATCGAAGAGCCGGGCTTTTGCGTCTTCATACGATTGCATATCCCCGTGATAATCGAGATGGTCGCGCGTGAAATTGGTAAACAAGGCTGCATCAAAATGCATGCCATTCAGTCGTCCCTGATGCAGGCCGATCGACGATGCCTCGATCGCCAGCGCTTTGGCGCCGTGATCCCTGCATTGTGCAAGCTTGCGTTGCAGCAGCGCCGCGTCGGGCGTGGTATAGCCTGTTACTTCAAATTCACCTGGCTCCCCTTGCTCAAATAATCCTATGCCGAGCGTGCCGATGACCGCCGTTTTATCGCCGAGGCGCGACAAAGCCCGTCCCAGCCATTGGCTGCAGGACGTCTTACCGTTGGTACCGGTCACCGCCACTGTAAACATGGCGCCGTCCGGCTGACCATAATAGGCGTTCGCAAGGTGTCCGGCCATATCGCGCAGACCGGAAACCGGGCGATGCGCAAGCTCCGATCCCTGCCAAACGAAGTCCTGGCTATCGTCAAACAGCACGGCGCGCGCACCTTGCTTGATTGCGTGATCAATATAGTTGCGCCCGTCCACACCCTCATTGGGATAAGCCAGGAATACATCGCCCTGGGCAATGGCGCGCGAATCCGCTGACAGGTGCGCATTCGGCGCTACCTCATGCAGCCATGCCACCAAAGCCTTGTGCCGGGAAGTCATGTCATCCATCACAAGCTCTCCTGAAGGCTGTTGGCGGGAATGATGATGTCGGTCACCGTCGAATCCGGGGCTACATTCATGGCACGCAAGGCGCTGGCAGTCACGGCGGAAAATACCGGCGCTGCCACCTGGCCGCCGTAGTGGAATCCGTTGGAGGGCTCGTCGACCATCACGGCAACCACGATGCGCGGATCCGAAACAGGGGCAAATCCGACAAACGACGAAACATACTTATTTGCGTATTGTCCGTTGACCAGCTTGTGTGCAGTGCCTGTCTTGCCCGCTACGCGGTAACCCGGTACCTGAGCCTGTGGTGCCGTTCCTTCAGGACCGGCCGCCAGTTCCAGCATGGCGCGTACGCTGCGAGCGGTCTTCGAAGAAATCACCTGCTGGCCGATCGGGTGGTCACTCGTTTTTTGCAGGGACAAGGGAATCATGTCGCCGTCGCGGGCGAAAATCAGGTAGGAGCGAGCCACCTGGATCAACGAGGTCGAGATGCCATGTCCATAGCTCATCGTTGCCTGCTCGATCGGTTTCCATGACTTATAGGGACGCACACGACCGGCAACCGCTCCCGGGAAGCCGAGCTTAGGCTGCTGGCCGAAGCCGATGGTCGTAAACATCTCCCACATTTCCTGCGGCTGCAGCTGCAGTGCCATCTTGGCCGTGCCGACGTTGGAAGACTTTTCCAGCACTTGCGACACGGTCAGCATGCCGTGTGGATGCGCGTCACCAATGGTGGCCCTTCCAATCGTGATGCGCCCCGGAGCAGTCTGAATCGGGGTATTGGGCGTAACCAGCCTGTTTTCAAGCGCCAGCGCGATGGTAAACGGCTTCAGGGTCGAGCCGGGCTCGAAAGTGTCTGTCATGACGCGGTTGCGCAGCTGCGCACCGGTCAGTTTCGAACGGTCGTTCGGGTTGTAAGTCGGCAGGTTGACCAGCGCCAGCACTTCGCCTGTCTTGACGTCGAGCACTACCATTGCCGCTGCTTTCGCCTTGTGTTTCTCGACGGCTTCTTTCAAGTGTGTGTACGCGATGTGCTGAATCTTACGGTCGATCGACAGCGCCAGATCCTTGCCGTCGTGCGGCATGCGCACCGATTCGATATCCTCCACGATCTGGCCCAGGCGGTCCTTGATCACGCGGCGGCTGCCGGTGACGCCGACGAGGCTTTTCTGGAAGGTCAGCTCCATGCCCTCTTGCCCGACGTCTTCAACATTCGTGAACCCGACCACGTGCGCCATCACCTCGCCGTCCGGGTAATAGCGCTTGTATTCGCGCCGCGTGCCGATGCCCGGAATGTTGAGCTTGGCGATCTTGTCCGTGACGTCCTGTTCGACCTGGCGCTTGAGATAGACGAAGGTCTTGTCGGAGTCGAGCTTCTTGCGCAGATCGCGCTCGGGCATGCCGAGCAGACGGGCAAGCTGCGCGATTTTTTCATCCGGCGCTTCCAGCACGTCTTCCGGTATCGCCCAGACCGCTTTGACCGGAAGCGAAGACGCCAGCACCTGTCCATTGCGGTCAGTAATCTTGCCGCGCGTGGCCGGCAATTCCAGCGTGCGGGCATAGCGCGAAGCGCCCTGCTTCTGCAGGAATTCGGTGGAGATTCCCTGCAGCCACAAGGCGCGACCGGCCAGAGTGGCAAAGGCGACGAACATCAGGAACAGCACCACGCGCGAGCGCCAGACAGGCAGCTTCACCGCAAGCACCGGGCTTGCGGAAAATGAAATGCCTTTGCCGGCGGCGGTGCGCGATGCGGTCGCCATCAGTTGGCTCCCATGACGAGGTATTGTGTGCGCTCGGGCGAGACTGCGACCATGTTCAGTTCGCGCCGCGCACTGGCTTCGATGCGTGCGTGCTTGGCAAGGCTGGACTGATCGAGCTGCAACTGCGCCCATTCGATCTCGAGCTGCTTGGCGCGTGCCTGCGCGCGCTCGAGCTCAATGAACAGGCGGCGCGCCTGATATTGAGAATTAATCAGGGACAAGGCGCTCATGACCAGCAAAAGCGTCATTAAAGAAATCAGGCGTCCGCTCACTGCGCCGCTCCCGTACAGCGTTCAGCCACGCGCATGACCGCCGAACGGGCACGCGGATTGGCAGCGACCTCGGCAGCCGACGGCTTTAGTTTGGAGAGCAACTTCATTTCCGGTTGCGGGAGATCTTTCGCACGAATCGGCAGGCGGCGGTCTGGCTGCGGCACATTGGCTTTGGATGCCATGAACCGCTTGACGATGCGATCTTCAAGCGAATGAAAACTGATCACCACCATTCTCCCTGCTGGAGCCAGGCGTCTGAATGCGCCGTTCAACCCTACTTCGAGTTCCGCAAGCTCCTGATTGATGTAAATCCGGATAGCCTGAAAGGTGCGTGTGGCCGGGTCTTTGCCCTTCTCGCGAGTTTTGACGGCGTGTGCCACGATCTCGGCAAGCTGTCGTGTGCTTGAAATTGGCCGGACTGCCCGGCCAGCAACAATCGCCTTTGCAATCTGAAAAGCAAACCGTTCTTCCCCATAGTCCCGTATCACTTTCTCGATATTCTGCTCAGTCTCAGTAGCCAGCCACTCGGCCGCCGACATGCCGCGCGTGGTATCCATCCTCATATCGAGTGGACCATCTGCGCGAAAACTAAAGCCGCGCGCCGCATCATCGACTTGCGGCGACGAAATTCCCAAATCCAGCAAGACGCCATCCACTTGCGCGATGCCACGTCCGGCCAGTACCTCTTCCAAGCTTGCAAAACTGCCATGCACTACTTCAAACCGCGGATCCGTAATGGATTCCGCCTGCTGAATGGCTTGCGGATCCTTGTCGAAGGCAATCAGCCTGCCCTCTGCGCCCAGGCGCTCAAGAATCTTCCGGCTATGTCCGCCGCGCCCGAACGTCCCGTCCACATAAATGCCGCTCGCACGCGCATCCTGGATTGCCAATGCATCCACCGCTTCATCCAGCAGCACCGTACGGTGCTGCAGTTCAGGCACCGTTTCCATATTCATCACGGGCTAGAACGAAAAATTGTTCAATACATCCGGCATGCCGTTGGCAATTGCCTCCGACTCGCTTTCGGCCAACTTGGCCGCGTCCCAGATCTCGAAATGGCTTCCCATGCCTAACAGCATGACGTCGCGCGACAGGCCAACGGCGTTGCGCAATTCCGGCGCAATCAAGATGCGTCCGGCTGAATCCATTTCGACATCCGATGCATTACCCAGAAAAATGCGCTGCCAGGCGCGCGCCGACATCGGCCAGGCCGCAATCTGGTCGCGATGCTGCTCCCATACCGGGCGCGGGAAAAACAAGAGACATCCGTGCGGATGCTTGGTGAGCGTGACGCGGCCTTCGCATTGCACAAGCAATGCGTCGCGATGCTTGGCAGGAATGGACATCCTTCCTTTGGCATCGAGATTTAAAGCGGACGCGCCTTGAAACACTGGTATCTGCTCCTCTGGTCTTGTTTTTTTGCCATCGCGGCCGTGAAAATCTGCAGAAAATTCTTGAAATTCTTCCCACAAAAAGACACTTTTTCACACTGTCGCCCACTTTAGAGGAAGCGATATTTGCGGTCAAGGAATATTGCGAAGTTAAAACACTAATTTTTTCAATGAAGTCAATGACTTAGACGCATTCATTAAAGCCGATGTTTACCAATTTCCTCAAAAGAATTAAGCACTTATCGAGGATATTGAAGGTTTGCTCTTAAATATACACATGTGTTTACATGAAAAAAATCGGCTCCAGCGGCCGAGAACGGCGGCAGGTGGAAAAATTTACTGTTGGAAAAATGTGAAAGCAGACCAAGTCGCCCGACGGGCTATGAGACTGCGCTATCGGGCAAACATTCACTTTGCCGCCCCAGATAGGTAGATGGTGCGCTCGACCGGAACGGCATATCTTCTTGAGCGCCACTATGATTTGGATGAAGTTCGGCGCAAAAGCACCAAGCCTGAGTTGCCGAGGTGCAAGCAAGTCAATAAACCGATTATTGATTTGTTATTGCTCAGCTATTAGGAAGATGCGCCCATGAACCCATGGGCACCAAAACATTTTTCGTAACGTCTTGTTTTTATTTCTTGTTCTTACTGATTGAACACTGATGGCAAATTGGAATGCTTTAAGATGCCACCTTTTCCAGCTTGGCAATTCCCAAATCCAGCAACTTCATGCCATGGCGGCCAAAATTGATATTGGCGCGCGCGTTGGTTCCGCCGCCTTCAATATTGACGATCACACCTTCTCCGAACTTTTGATGAAAGACCGTTTCGCCGATGCGCCAGCCGATGTCCTGTTTCGTAAACTTCTGCGCCACCTTGTTCGCTTCGAAATCGGCAACCTCATCCCATGCTGAACGTCTTTGATTGCCGAACCAATGATGCTGCACTTTCGGCGACAACCATTTAAGCGATTCTTCCGGCAACTCATCAAAGAAACGCGACTTCATGTTGTAGCGCGTCTGGCCGTGCAGCATGCGTGTTTGCGAAAAACTCATATACAGCCGTTTTTTCGCGCGGGTAATGGCGACGTACATCAGGCGCCGCTCTTCCTCCACCCCGCCATCAGCTTTTTCGCTGTTTTCATGCGGGAACAAGCCTTCCTCCAATCCGGTGATGAACACGGCGTCAAATTCCAGGCCCTTGGCCGAATGCACGGTCATCAACTGCAAGGCATCCTGCCCGGCCTGCGCCTGGTTGTCGCCTGCCTCGAGCGATGCGTGCGACAGAAAAGCCGACAAGGGCGACATGACTTCATTGAGCGGCGTATCGGCATCGATGATTTCAACCCCGTCTTCCGAGACGATGGCCGCGCCGGCCGAAGTCTGCGCTTTCGGACCGGCCAGCGCCGGCGCGTCCATACCGAAGCCTTCTTCGTTGACGAACAGCGTTGCCGCGCTGACCAACTGCTCCAGGTTCTCGATCCGGTCCGCGCCTTCTTTTTCGTTCTGATAATGCGCAATCAGGCCGCTGGTTTCCAGAACGATCTGTACCATTTCCGGCAGCGACAAATGCTGTGTTTCGAAGCGGGCGCCTTCGATCAATTTCACGAATGCGCCCAGCGAAGAGCCGGCCTTGCCGGAGATATAGGGAACGGCGGCATATAAGGAAATGCCGTACTGGCGTGCCGCATCCTGCAATTGTTCAATCGAGCGCGCACCGATGCCGCGCGTCGGAAAATTCACCACGCGCAAAAAGGCTGAATCGTTGTGCGGATTGTCCATCAGTTGCAGGTAGGCGATGGCGTGCTTGATCTCAGCGCGCTCAAAAAAGCGCTGGCCGCCGTACACACGATAGGGAATGCCTGCCGTGAACAATGCATGTTCGATCACGCGTGACTGTGCGTTGGAACGGTACAGGATTGCGATCTCGCTGCGCGAAGCCCCTTCGGCAATCAGGCTCTTTGATTCCTCGATGACCCAGTTCGCTTCCTGAATATCGCTGCTGGCTTCGTAAATGCGCACCGGCTCGCCGTGCCCGGCATCGGTACGCAGATTCTTGCCCAGCCGCTTGCTGTTATTGGCAATCAGGACATTCGCGGCATCAAGAATATGTCCATGCGAGCGGTAATTCTGCTCCAGCTTGATGAGATTTTGCACATGGAATTCACGTTCGAAGGCCGCCATGTTGCCGACATTGGCACCGCGGAAGGCATAAATGCTCTGGTCATCGTCGCCGACGGCAAACACCGCGCCATGCTCGCCCGCCATTAGCTTGAGCCACTTGTATTGCAGGTCGTTGGTGTCCTGGAACTCATCCACCAGGATATGCCTGAAGCGCGACTGATAATGCCGGCGCAAAGGTTCATTGCGGCTCAGCAGTTCGTACGTGCGCAACAAGAGTTCGGCAAAGTCGACCACGCCTTCGCGCTGGCACTGGTTTTCATAGGCTGCATACAATTCTACAAATCGACGGTTGTAATCGTCGTTGGCTTCGACATACTGTGCCCGCAACCCTTGCTCTTTCGCATTATTGATGAAATACATAAGATTGCGCGGCGGATATTTTTCATCGTCGACGTTTAGGCTTTTAAGCAAGCGCTTGATGGCTGATAACTGGTCTTGCGTATCCAGAATCTGGAAAGTCTGCGGCAGCGCAGCGTCGCGGTAATGCGCGCGCAGCAGCCGGTTGCACAGCCCGTGGAAGGTGCCTATCCACATGCCGCGCGTATTGATCGGCAGCATGGCCGACAGGCGCGTGAGCATTTCCTTGGCAGCCTTGTTGGTGAAGGTCACGGCCAGGATGCCGGCCGGCGACACTTGCCCGGTCTGGATCAACCATGCGATGCGTGTGGTCAGGACGCGTGTTTTGCCCGAACCGGCACCGGCAAGAATGAGCGCCGGCTGCGCTGGCAAGGTTACGGCTGCGAGTTGTTCGGGATTTAAGTTATGGAGGAGGTTTTGCATACCATGATTATAGCGGTCAGCATGGCTTCGAACTCGTCCGCATGAATAAAGCAAACTGAATGGCAGGCTTTGCAAAAAGAGCAAAAGCGGATGGGATGAGACAAGTTTTAATTAATGCTCAATTACTTGCCTTATTTCTTGTACACAATGCCGCTTTAAGGGGGTAGGATTACTATCAGCAGAATCGGCAATGGATTTAACAAGGTTTTGCCACCCGTTCCAATTGCGGCCAGCGCTTAATGCCATATTCACCCTTGATTACAATTGCCATGAATGCGGAATATATCAATATCGCAACTCACTTGATCGCTGCGATTGTGGCTGGCAGCGTCATAGGGCTGGAGCGGAGTTTCCATGGCCGGCCGGCCGGTTTTCGCACTCACTCCCTGGTGTGCTTATCGTCGAGCCTGCTCATGCTGGTGACGATGTACCAATCGACCTGGCTTCCGGGAATGGATAATGTCATCCTGCAAACGGATCCGACACGTATGGCGCAAGGCATCATGACTGGCATCGGCTTTCTCGGTGCAGGAGTGATTTACAAAGAGCACTTCAGCGTGCGTGGATTGACCACCGCGGCGTCTATCTGGATTACCGCAGCAATCGGCATATTGATCGGCATCGGATTTTATTTTCCTGCCATTTTGGCGACGTCCCTGACGCTTGGAATTTTGTCGGTATTTCGTTTCGCCGAATCGCGCATGGTCACGGAGTCTTATGCCCAATATGCCGTCTGCTTCGATCGGCATGATGTCATGCCCGAAGCGGAGCTGCGCGCCCTATTGGCGGAACATGAGTTCGAAGTAGCCAACATCGGCTACCGCATCCTGCACGACCGGGAGCTGTTCGAATATCACATGGTCATCAAGACCACCGATCCAAGCAAAACGGGGCCGCTGGCCGAGAAACTGCGCAACTTTGAAAAGGTGCGCGAGTTCAGGATCGAACCGTCGGACGGCTAAGTGGATGAGTCGCCTTCTAAAGGCGGCCTATCAGAATAATTCAGCAAATTTGCGCGCTGCCGCTTCCGGATCGTCTTGCATGTAGACGCTGCTGATTGCCGCTACCATGTCCGTCCCGGCAGCAACCAAAGGCACAGAGTTCTCCGGCGTCATGCCGCCGATTACGACAACCGGCAGCGGAACAATCGCTTTGGATTGCGCAATGATATCGACGGGCGTGGTTACCGGATATTTCTTCACTCGCGAAGGATAAAAGCCGCCGAATGCCACATAGCTGGCACCCGCCGCATGCGCTGCCTGCGCCAGTTCCAGACTGCCGTAGCATGATGCGCCGACGATCTTGGACGGCCCTACTGCCTTGCGCACTTCGGCAATGGCTGCATCGGTGCCTCCAACGTGAACGCCATCGGCTCCCACTTCCAGTGCCAGCTCGACATGGTCGTTGACGATGAAAGGCTTGCGGTAGCGGCAGCACAAGGACATCAACTCGCGCGCCTGTTCCTTGCGCAAAGCCGCATCGGCAGTCTTATGACGGTATTGCACAATTTCAGCGCCTCCGCGCAATGCCTGCTCCGTTACCTCGACCAATTTTTTCGTGTCGTCCCAGTCGGGTGTGACAATATACAAACCGTTCATGCATTTCCCTTCGTTTAAGCTGTTTCTTTATGCCGGCGCTCGCGCAGGCATTTTCTGACCGGGCGCAATCGAATAAGCGCGATCCAGCGCCCGCTGACAATACGCTTGCCCGTGATCAATGGCATCTTGCATTGAGGCTCCGCAGGCAAGTAGCCCGGCAATGGCGGAAGCCAGTGTGCAACCACTGCCGTGAAAGCCGCCCGGCAAGCGAGGCCATTGCCAGACGCGTCCATTATTATGAGTGAACCAGCGGTTCTGCACTTGCTGGTCTTGCGGCCCATGGCCGCCTTTGATCAATACATGTCCGCAGCCTCGCTCCAAAAGCATGGCCGCCTGCTTTTCAATATCCGGCTCGCCCCGGCATAATGCCGCAGCTTCCATCAGATTGGGCGTGATCAAGGTCGCCACATCGATCAAAGGGGCAAGTGCCTGCACAACATCGCCTACCGCCAGCGCATCACCATGCCCGCTTGCCAGTACCGGGTCGAATACCACCGGCAAATCCGGCTTTTGTCGCCGCAGAATCCGGATGAACTCCGCAATCGCTTCAGCATTTGCCCGATTGGCGACGATGCCGATCTTGATGGCCGCAATATCGATCTTTTCAATCAGCGCCAGCGCCTGTTGCCGCATCAACTCAGTAGCCACTGGATGAACCGCGAATACGCGATCGTTATCCTGCACCGTCAATGCGGTAATCACTGTCAGCGGATGAGCGCCCTGTGCGACGATGGCCTGGATATCGGCCTGGATGCCGGCGCCGCCGCTTGGGTCGGCGCCGGCGAATACCAGCACGCAAGGCCGCTTGCCTGTGCTGCTGCCCTGACCGCCGCTCATGTCTTTATCCAGGCTATGCATCAGCCTTTGGCTTCAACCACACGTCCGACCATGGGCGACGAAGGCGATGCGGCAAAGCGCTTGGGAATACGTCCGGCCAGGTAGGCCTCGCGTCCCGCTTCGATTGCCAGGCGCATTGCCCGCGCCATGCGAATCGGGTCACGCGCACCGGCGATTGCTGTATTCATCAGCACGCCGTCGCAGCCCAGTTCCATGGCGATTGCCGCATCGGACGCCGTACCGACACCGGCATCGACCAGCACCGGCACCTTGGACTGCTCGATGATGAGCGATAGATTCCACGGATTGAGTATGCCCATACCAGAGCCGATCAGCGAAGCCAAAGGCATCACGGCGACGCAGCCGATCTCTTCCAGGATGCGTGCCTGGATCGGATCGTCGCTGCAGTACACCATCACGTCGAAGCCGTCCTTGACCAGCGTTTCGGCCGCCTTGAGGGTTTCTGGCATATTGGGAAACAGCGTCTTTTCATCGCCCAGCACTTCCAGCTTGCACAGCTTGTGACCGTTCAGCAATTCACGCCCTAGCTGCAGCGTGTAAACCGCATCCGCAGCGTTATAGCAGCCGGCCGAATTGGGCAGGATGGTGTACTTCGACGGTGGCACCACGTCGAGCAGGTTGGGCGCCTTGGGGTCCTGGCCGATGTTGACGCGGCGGATTGCCACCGTGATGATTTCCGCGCGGCTGGCTTCGGTCGCCAGGCGCGTTTCTTCCAGGTCTTTATATTTGCCGCTGCCTACCAGTAGGCGCGAACCGTAGGTCTTGCCGGCGATGGTCAAGCCATCCTGGTTTTCTACCGGAGTATCGTTGAGTTTCATGGTTTGGTCCTCTTGCCCCTCCGTTCAGAGGGAAGGGAAATTCGTTAAGAAGTAACTGTCGAGGTTCGAGCGTGCATGCCCTGCTCCGATGTACGTTGCAAAACATGCTTGGCAAAACCTCGCAATATCACACAGCTCTTCACTTCGCCGCTTGCAAGCGGCTCAGATTCGAACGGCGCGAAGCGGGAATTCGCGAAACCCCGC
Organism: Keguizhuia sedimenti; assembly: GCA_030715135.1. Lineage (GTDB taxonomy): Bacteria > Pseudomonadota > Gammaproteobacteria > Burkholderiales > Burkholderiaceae_D > Keguizhuia > Keguizhuia sedimenti. The sequence continues at coordinate 101,393 of JAUYVH010000008.1, forward strand.
CTTGCCTCCGGTCCACCTCGCTGCTTGCGTGCGGCTCGGATCGCGCGGCGCAACGCATCCGTTGCTGAAGCATGCCTCTTATCATACTGCTCTCCACTTCGCTGCTTGCAAGCAGCTCAGATGAAAGGCGGCGCGAAGCAATGCTTCGCGAATTCCCGCTTTCATCCACCGCCAATCGCGCGGACGATATCGACTTTGTCGGCGGCTTGCAGCGAGCGTTCCGCCCATTGCTGGCGCGGCACGATCTGCCGGTTCACTGCAACCGCCAAGGCTTTACCGGTCAGTTCCAGCGCCGCCACCAGGTCCTGCAGCGTGGCGTTTTGTTCCAACCGGTAAGGCTCACCGTTTAATTCAATATCGAATGCGGTCATGACAAATTACTGCTTGCTATAGATTTCGGCGCCCTTCTTGACGAATTCCACCGCCTTGACTTCCATGCCTTGCTTCAGCGCGTCGATTTCGGAAATGCCCTGCTTCGCGGCATAATCGCGCACGTCCTGCGTGATCTTCATCGAGCAGAAGTGCGGACCGCACATGGAGCAGAAGTGCGCCACTTTCGCGGAATCCTTAGGCAGGGTTTCATCGTGGAACTCGCGCGCCTTGTCCGGGTCCAGACCGAGGTTGAACTGGTCTTCCCAGCGGAACTCAAAGCGTGCTTTCGACAATGCGTTGTCGCGGATCTGCGCGCCCGGATGACCCTTCGCCAAATCCGCCGCATGCGCAGCCAGCTTGTAGGTGATGATGCCGACCTTGACGTCATCCTTGTCCGGCAAGCCGAGGTGCTCTTTCGGTGTCACATAGCACAACATAGCGGTGCCGTACCAGCCGATTTGCGCCGCACCAATACCGGAAGTGATGTGGTCGTAACCCGGTGCGATATCGGTGGTCAAGGGCCCGAGCGTGTAGAACGGCGCTTCATGACACTGCTCCAGTTGCAGATCCATGTTTTCCTTGATCAATTGCATCGGCACATGGCCGGGGCCTTCGATCATCACCTGCACGTCGTGCTTCCATGCAATCTGCGTCAGTTCGCCCAAGGTTTTCAGTTCGCCCAGTTGCGCCTCATCGTTCGCGTCGTAGATGGAACCTGGCCGCAAGCCGTCGCCGAGCGAGAAGGCCACGTCGTACTGCTTCATAATTTCGCAGATGTCTGCGAAATGCGTGTACAGGAAGGATTCCTTGTGATGCGCCAGGCACCATTTCGCCATGATCGAGCCGCCGCGCGAGACGATGCCTGTCATGCGCTTGGCGGTCAGCGGCACATACTGCAGGCGCACGCCCGCGTGGATGGTGAAGTAATCAACACCCTGCTCGGCTTGCTCGATAAGCGTGTCGCGGAAGATTTCCCAGGTCAGGTCTTCGGCCTTGCCGTTGACCTTTTCCAGCGCCTGGTAGATTGGCACGGTGCCGATCGGGACCGGTGAATTGCGGATGATCCATTCGCGCGTTTCATGGATGTGCTTGCCGGTAGAAAGGTCCATCACGGTGTCGCCGCCCCAGCGGATCGACCACGTCATCTTCTCGACTTCTTCGCCGATGGACGAGGTCACGGCCGAGTTGCCGATGTTGGCATTGATCTTGACCAGGAAGTTGCGGCCGATGATCATCGGCTCGGATTCCGGGTGGTTGATGTTGTTGGGGATGATGGCGCGGCCGCGTGCTATTTCGCTGCGCACGAATTCCGGCGTGATTTCTGCGGGAATCGATGCACCGAAGGACTGGCCCGGATGCTGGCGCATCATCAAATCGGCCATCTTCTGGCCGTTCGGACCGGTCGCCTTCAGGCTTTCCATGTATTCCTTGCGGCGCAGGTTTTCGCGGATGGCGACAAATTCCATTTCCGGGGTAATGATGCCCTGACGCGCGTAGTGCATCTGTGAGACGTTCTTGCCGGCGATGGCGCGGCGCGGCTTGCGGTGCAGGTTGAAGCGCAGCTCGGCGAGCTTGGGATCGTTCAGGCGCTCGACGCCGTATTGGGAGGTTGGACCGGGCAATTCTTCGGTGTCGTTGCGTTCTGCGATCCATTTGGCGCGCAGCGCCGGCAGGCCGGAGCGGATATCAATCTTCGCGCTCGGATCGGTGTAAGGGCCCGAGCAGTCATATACATAGACCGGTGGATTCTTTTCCGCACCGAAGGAAGCAGGCGTGTCGCTTTGCGAGATTTCGCGCATCGGCACCTGGATGTCAGGGCGCGAGCCTTGTACGTAAATCTTGCGGGAATTCGGCAGCGGCTGAATGGCTGCTTCATCGACCTTGGCGGTCGCGGCGAGGAATTGCGGATTGGCGTTCATGATGTTCCTTTGCTAATCAAAAACGCGAAGGAACCCGGAGTGGACTGACAGATATATCAATATTCCGATGCTTCCCTTCGCTGGCATTATCCAGATCAGGTTCAAGGGTTTTTCTCACCCGGTTGCCGAATCGACAACCAGGACCCCTAGCGTGGCCGGACGAATCCGGCGTGAACCGAATTATACGCGGAACTCCGGCAAAGTCACCCCCCGGCCTTTATAATTACCGGTTTCGCCCAAACAATACCGATCATGGAATTAGCCAAGTCTTTCGAGCCCGCCGACATTGAAAAAATCTGGCGTGCCGAGTGGGAAAAACGCGGTTACTTCACCGCGACTACCGATGCCGACAAACCCGCGTTCAGCATCCAGTTGCCGCCACCCAACGTAACCGGCACCCTGCATATGGGACACGCGTTCAACCAGACCATCATGGACGGCCTGACGCGCTACTACCGTATGCGCGGCTACAACACGGCCTGGATTCCCGGCACCGACCACGCCGGTATCGCCACGCAAATCGTCGTGGAGCGCCAGCTCGATGCGCAAAAGATTTCGCGCCACGACCTGGGCCGCGAGAAATTCCTGGAAAAGGTATGGGAATGGAAAGAACATTCCGGCTCCACCATTACCGGCCAGATGCGCCGCATGGGTGCCTCGACCGACTGGAGCCGCGAATACTTCACCATGGACCCGAAAATGTCCAAGGCGGTGGTCGAAGTCTTCGTGCGCCTGCATGAGCAAGGCCTGATCTACCGCGGCAAGCGCCTGGTCAACTGGGATCCGGTGCTGGGCACCGCCGTTTCCGACCTGGAAGTACTCTCCGAGGAAGAAGACGGCTCGATGTGGCATATCCGCTATCCGCTGGCAGACGGCTCGAAGTATCAATTCGCCACCGCTTTCGACGAGGCAGGCAATGCTACCGCGTGGGAAGAGCGCGATTACATCGTGGTTGCAACCACCCGTCCGGAGACCATGCTGGGCGACGTGGCGGTAGCGGTCGATCCGACCGATGAGCGTTATCAGGCTCTGGTCGGCAAGATGCTGAAGCTGCCGCTGACCGGGCGTGAAATCCCTTTGATCACGGACGAATATGTGGACAAGGCATTCGGCACCGGCTGCGTGAAAATCACGCCGGCACACGACTTCAACGACTATGCGGTCGGCCAGCGCCATGACCTGGCGCAGATCAGCATCCTGACGCTGGATGCCAAGATCAATGAAAACGGGCCTGCCCAATACCAGGGCATGGACCGCTATGTCGCCAGGAAGCAGATCGTCGCCGACCTGGAAGCGCAAGGCCTGCTGGAACTGGTCAAGCCGCACAAGCTGATGGTGCCGCGCGGCGACCGCACCGGTGTCGTGATCGAGCCGATGCTGACCGACCAGTGGTTTGTCGCCATGAGCAAGCCGGCACCCGAAGGCACTTACTTCCCAGGCAAGTCGATTGCAGAAGTCGCCCTGGAAAAAGTGGCGAACGGCGAAGTCCGCTTCATCCCAGAGAACTGGACCACAACCTACAACCAGTGGCTCAACAATATTCAGGACTGGTGCATCTCCCGCCAGCTCTGGTGGGGCCATCAGATCCCGGCCTGGTATGACGAGCATGGCAATATCTACGTTGCCCGCAATGAAGATGACGCCAGGGCACAGGCTGCCGCAAAAGGCATTAGCGGCATGCTGACGCGCGACAACGATGTGCTCGACACCTGGTTCTCGTCTGCGCTCGTACCCTTCTCCACTTTAGGCTGGCCGGAAGAAACACCGGAATACAAGACCTTCCTGCCGTCCTCCGTGCTCGTGACCGGCTTCGACATCATCTTCTTCTGGGTCGCGCGCATGGTGATGATGACCACGCACTTCACCGGCAAGGTGCCGTTCAGGGATGTCTATGTGCACGGCCTGGTGCGCGATGCCAGTGGCCAGAAGATGTCCAAATCCAAGGGCAACACGCTGGACCCGATCGACCTGATCGACGGCATCGATGTCGACACCCTGGTCAGCAAGCGCACGACCGGCCTGATGAACCCAAAAGATGCGCAGAAAATCGAAAAGGCTACGCGCAAGGAATTCCCTGCCGGCATCGCCGCTTATGGCACCGATGCCTTGCGCTTCACCATGGCCAGCTATGCATCCCTGGGCCGCAACATCAATTTCGATCTCGGCCGCTGCGAAGGCTACCGCAATTTCTGCAACAAGCTGTGGAATGCGACGCGCTTCGTCTTGATGAATACCGAAGGCAAGGATTGCGGCTTCGGCAAGGAAGGACCGTGCGCACCCGGGGATTGCGCACCGGACGGCTACACCGATTTCTCGCAGGCCGACCGCTGGATCGTGTCGCTTTTGCAGCGCACGGAAAGTGAAGTCGAAAAAGGTTTTGCCGACTACCGCTTCGACAACATCTCCTCAGCGATCTACAAGTTCGTCTGGGATGAGTATTGCGACTGGTATCTGGAAGTCGCCAAGGTGCAGATCCAGAACGGCACCGAAGCACAGCAGCGCGCCACGCGCAGGACCTTGTTGCGCGTACTGGAAACGGTGTTGCGCCTGGCGCATCCGATCATTCCCTTCATCACCGAAGCTCTGTGGCAAACCGTCGCGCCGCTGTCCGGTCGCAAGCTCGATCCGGCCGGCGACTCGATCATGCGCCAGGCTTATCCTGTATCGCAGCCGCAAAAAATCGACGAGCAGTCCGAACAATGGATGGCGCAATTGAAGTCCATGACCGACGCTTGCCGTAACCTGCGCGGCGAAATGCAATTGTCTCCGGCACAGCGCGTGCCGCTGATCATGGAAGCTGCCGATGCGAACGACAAGGCGCGACAGCAATCGTTCGCGCCCTATCTGCAGGCATTGGCAAAGCTGTCCGAAGTGCAGATCGTCGAGACCTTGCCCGAGTCACCCGCGCCCGTAGCAATCGCGGGCGACGCCAAGCTGATGCTGAAAGTCGAAATCGATGTGGCGGCGGAACGCGAACGCTTGGGCAAGGAAATCAGCCGACTGGAAAACGAGATCGTTAAAGCCAATGCCAAACTCGGCAATGAAAGTTTTGTCGCGCGTGCGCCGGCGCAGGTGGTGGCGCAGGAAAAAGAGCGGCTGGCTAATTTTTCGACCACACTGGACAAGTTGCGCGAGCAATTTGCCAAGTTGCGGTAATGGTGTGACTCTGCCGGATTGGCCCTATACAAAGGATAGAGTCAGGCCCGGCAGAGAAATCCCGGAAAATGCAGTGGTCCAGGTCTGGCCTGGCCTGACTGGAAAGGCAGCTGTCCAGGCACCGGTTGCAATAATTTCGCCGGCCTGGAGCGGTTTGGATTGCGCTTGTTTTTGCAGCAACTGATGCAGTTTCCACAATGCATGCACCGGGCTGCCTAGGACGTCGCTCCCAAGCCCGGCGCCGCACAAGGTAAATTCCTCGGCTTCACTGCAGGACACCGACACGGTCGATTGCGCCAGCACGCTTGCCAGATTACTGCGTGAAGCGGCGGACAACACCTTTGCTTCTCCGACAATCAAGGTACCGTGCAAACCAAACGCCGCAATCGCATCGGCCGCCTGCGTATTCCACTCTGGAAACAGGCAATCGACAATTTCGATCCCATGTGCCATCCATTCAATACATTCGGCAATGTCCTCAACCGAAGCGTCGGGGCGCGGTGACGCAGCAAGCCTGAATACGATATTGGGCTCCAGGCGCGGACTTATTGCGCCTGCCAGGCTTTGCAAGCCTCGATTTTCTTCGGTATGGCGCACCGTATCATCGTAGATGTAAGCCCAATAAGGTGCTTCCGGAACAGTCTGTTCAGCGATCGATTTTGGCCACAGATGACGGTCGGAAAAACCGATCTTCCGGCCAACAGCAGTTTCTCCCTGTGCAGTACGGATCTGCATAATGCAGTGCGCAATTTCATAGGCGTCCGCCAGGTTCATCGGATTTTCTGCCGACAAAAGTGGAATCTGCTGCCCGTTCAAGCGAGCCGCAAGAAGCTGGTGGGCATAGCGGTTGGCTTGCGAGGAAAGAAGCATGTTTTTTTCTGTCACGAAATGAAACAAAGCGGAACGAAGCAGTGAAGCGGAAAAATATTGTCTTCGACATTGCATCTTTACACAAGCGCGCAAACAGTCGATTGCGCGCCGACAAAGTGCTTTATGAAGTTAATTCATGCGCTTAAGTGACCGTGATGCAAAGATAGCCTGGCAGGAAACATTTCATGCATCCGGAAAGTGCCGCCTTAGATGGCGATCGAGCTGATTGGCAAATGCTTGCCGGTCCGCTGCACTGAATGCGTTAGGACCGCCGGTATCGACACCGCTGGAACGCAGCGTATCCATGAAGTGGCGCATGGTAAGGTGCTGCGCGATATTGTCCTGCGTATAAAACTCTCCGCGCGGATTCAATGCATGCGCCCCTTTTTTCAGCACATCCGCTGCCAACGGAATGTCGGCGGTAATCACCAAGTCGCCGGCAGCAACCAGACGCACGATTTCCTGATCAGCAACATCGAAACCACCTGGCACCTGTCGTGCCTGGATAAAGCGCGAAGGCGGGACCCGCAACAGCTTGTTCGCAACCAGGGTGACATTGATCTTCAGGCGGTCCGCAGCGCGAAACAGCACTTCCTTGATGACATTCGGGCATGCGTCGGCATCAACCCAGATTTGCATGACTTGTCCCCAGTTAATGCCTGACGTGACGCATGGTTTTGCGCCTTATGGCCTGCTTGCCAGCGTGATCATGCGGAAGGTGCATCCCAAAGCTCACCATTCGGGCCGCTGCGTGGTGCAGTAATACCGAAATGCGTGTAAGCCGCCGGCGTTGCAATGCGGCCGCGTGGCGTACGCTGCAGGAAGCCCTGCTGGATCAGGTATGGCTCCAAAACGTCTTCAATGGTATCTCGCTCTTCGCCGATTGCCGCCGCCAGATTGTCCAGTCCCACCGGACCGCCATTGAACTTGAACAGCACCGCTTCCAGCAACTTCCTGTCCATCAAGTCAAATCCTACCGGATCGACGTCGAGCATGACCAGGGCCGCATCCGCCGTCGTCTTATTGATTTCACCGTTGCCTTTGACCTCCGCATAATCGCGTACCCGGCGCAGCAGGCGATTGGCAATGCGCGGCGTGCCGCGGCTGCGCTTGGCGATTTCCAAAGCGCCTTCTTCGCTGATCGGCGCATTCAATAGCGACGCGCTGCGCGTGACGATGCGCGCCAATTCCTTCGGCGTATAGAATTCCAGGCGCCCGACGATGCCGAAACGGTCACGCAAGGGATTGGTCAGCATGCCGGCGCGCGTAGTCGCCCCTACCAAGGTGAAAGGCTGCAGATCCAGCCGCACCGAACGCGCAGCCGGCCCTTCACCGATCATGATGTCGATCTGATAGTCTTCCAGCGCCGGATAAAGAATTTCTTCTACGACCGGTGACAGGCGATGGATTTCATCGATGAACAGCACATCGTTGGCTTCCAGGTTGGTCAGGAGAGCTGCCAGATCGCCTGCCCGCTCCAGAACGGGACCGGAAGTCTGGCGCAGGTTCACGCCCATTTCACGGGCAATAATATGTGCCAGTGTGGTCTTGCCCAAGCCCGGAGGCCCGAACAGCAAGGTGTGGTCCAACGCCTCGTTGCGCTTGCGCGCCGCAGTGATGAAAATTTCCAGCTGGTCGCGGATTTTTTCCTGCCCGACATATTCGTCAAGTTGCTTGGGGCGCAGCGCACGTTCGATCGCCTCTTCATTGGGCGACGCTGGCGTAGCGGCAATAATACGCTGCTCCGAAAAATTGTCAGTTTGTATGCTCATATTCGCTTTCCCATTACAAGCGCGGCGTCAAAGGTGACTAAGACTTGGACAAAGCCTTCAAAGCCAGCTTGATGCCTTCCGATACGCCTGTGCCGGAAGGCACCTGTTTCAATGCAAGCACGGCTTCTTTGTCGGAGTAACCCAGCGCCAGCAATGCATTGAGGATATCCGAGCTTGCATCGCCGGCCGCAGCCGCTCCCATCGCCCCCAAGTCGGCTCCCAGCTTGCCCTTCAGTTCCAGCAACAGGCGCTCGGCGGTTTTCTTGCCGATGCCCGGAACCTTGGTCAGTCGCCCTGCTTCCTGCACAGTGACCGCGTGAATCAAATCCGCCACGGACATGCCCGATAGAATCGACAATGCGGTACGCGGACCGACGCCGGAAATCTTGATCAACTGCTTGAACACGTCCCGCTCTTCCGCTGTACCGAATCCGTACAGCAAATGTGCGTCTTCGCGGACGATCAGATGTGTTAACAGCACTACTTTCTCGCCCAGTCCCGGCAAGTTATAAAAAGTGCTCATCGGCACATTGGCCTCATAACCAATACCACCGCAGTCGATTAACAGCTGAGGTGGATTTTTCTCAAGCAGAATCCCTGAAAGTCGGCCTATCATCGTGATATAAATGTGGTTGAACTGCTCGCATCATACAGGATCGCAAATGCGCACTTTCTTCAAAAAAATTCTGCTCGGCGTCGTGCGCAATACATTCCTGCGGCGCTTGGTGCGCTATATCGGCATAACGATCGGAATGATCTGGGCTTTTCCGCTGACCCTGTTCGGCTTGCTCGTTGCGCTGCCTACATGGTTTCGACATGGAAAGCTGCATTTGATTCAAGCACCGACGCCGGCCTTGCTGGCGAGCGGTCCATTAGCGGATTACCTGCTGCAACGCCATCCTTTTGGTCCAATGTGCGCAATGGCTATCGGCCATGTTGTAATCGCCGAAAAACGCAGCTTGACGCCGCAGATCCTGACCCATGAGCTTGCGCATGTGCGCCAGGCAGCTCAATGGGGAATTATTTTTCCGTTTGCCTATCTTGCTGCCAGCGCTTGGGCGGCCTTACGCGGCCAGGATGCCTATTGGCATAATGTTTTTGAAATCGCCGCACGCAAGGCTGAAAACCGCAGTCAGGCCTGAACCAGGAAATCTGACTTAACCGATCAGCCGTCCGCCGCGCAACCGCAAACCCTTCTTCGTCAAACCGGGCGCCAGCAATTTCAAAGCTGACAAGACCTCGCCGCTGTGCGCATGGCAAATTGCCACTGCGAGCGCATCGGCCGCATCCGGACTGGGTGTGCCCGGCAGAAGCAGCAGGCGCTGCACCATGTCCTGGACTTGCTGCTTTTGAGCCTTGCCTTGCCCGACTACCGCCTGCTTGATCTGTAATGCCGTGTATTCAGCTACCGCGAGATCTGCACCGACCAATGCGCAAATCGCTGCGCCGCGTGCCTGCCCCAGCAAAAGAGTCGACTGCGGATTGACGTTGACAAAAACTTTCTCGATCACTGCGCAATCGGGGCGGTAGGTCGCCACGACTTCCGACACCCCTTGCAGGATAGTTTTCAAGCGCTGCGGCAAGTCGGCATCGGGCGTTTTGATCGTGCCGGATGCTACATAAGACAACTTGTTGCCTTGCTTGTGGATAATGCCGAATCCGGTAATGCGCAGGCCGGGGTCAATGCCGAGAATTTTCATGAATACAAGCCTGCGCTAATTCTATATGCGGGTCAATATCTGAGAATCAATGGCGGAAATGACGTGTGCCGGTCAACAACATAACGATCCCATGCTCGTCGGCAGCATCGATGACTTCCTGGTCCCGCATCGAACCGCCAGGCTGAATCACTGCCGTGGCGCCCGCTGCAACGACAACATCCAATCCATCACGGAAAGGGAAGAAGGCATCGGAAGCCACCGCCGATCCAGCCATCGACAATCCGGCATTTTGCGCCTTGATAGAGGCAATGCGTGCCGAATCCACCCTGCTCATCTGGCCGGCGCCTACACCGAGCGTCATGCCGTTTCCACAGAATACAATCGCATTGGATTTGACGAACTTCGCCACCCGCCATGCAAACATCAGGTCCTGCATTTGTGCAGGCGTCGGCTGCTTCTTACTGACCACTTTCAATTCGGAAGGCGACACGTTTTTTGCGTCTGGCGCCTGCACCAATAGGCCGCCGCCGACACGCTTCAGATCATAGGCATTGATTCCCTTGCCTAGCGGAATTTCCAGCAAACGCACATTCTGTTTTGATGTGAAGATTTGCCGAGCCTCCGGAGTGAATGCCGGAGCAATCAGGACTTCGACAAACTGCTTGGCAACCGCTTCCGCAGTCTTGCCGTCAAGTTCCACGTTAAAGGCGATGATGCCGCCGAACGCGGAGGTCGGATCGGTCTGGAAGGCCTTGCCGTAAGCTTCAAGCGCCGTACCCCCGAGGGCAACGCCGCATGGATTGGCATGCTTGATGATCACGCAGGCAGTCGAATCGAAGCTTTTCACGCATTCCCATGCTGCATCGGCATCGGCGATATTGTTGTACGACAGTTCCTTGCCCTGCAATTGCCGATAATTGGCAAGCGTGCCGGTGGGCGTTTGCAGATCGCGGTAGAAGGCGGCGGACTGGTGCGGATTCTCGCCGTAGCGCATTTCCTGCACTTTCTCGAAATGCAGGTTGAGTGTGGCAGGGTAGGCGCTGCGCGTGGCATGCTGCTTGTCCTCGCCGAGCGACGTGAAATAATTGGTAATTGCGCCGTCGTATTGGGCCGTATGCGCAAATACTTTTTTGGCCAGCGCAAAGCGCGTTTCATAGCCGACCTCGCCTGACTGCATTTCCTGCAGCACTGCCGCATAGTCCGAGGGATCGCAGATCACCACGACATCCTTGTGGTTCTTGGCGGAGGAACGCAACATGGCCGGACCGCCGATATCGATATTTTCAATCGCGTCCTCCAGCGAACATTGGTCTTTTGCCACCGTCTGCTGGAAAGGATACAAATTCACCACGACCATGTCGATCATCGGAATCTGATGCTGATCCAAGGCCGCCATGTGCTCCGGAAAATCGCGGCGCGCCAGAATCCCGCCGTGTACTTTCGGATGCAGGGTCTTGACGCGCCCATCGAGCATTTCCGGGAAACCGGTGTAATCCGCCACTTCGGTCACTTTCAAGCCGTTTTCGGCCAGCAACTTGGCGGTGCCGCCGGTTGAGAGTATGTTGACACCCATCGCCGCAATCGCGCGCGCGAATTCGAGCACGCCGGTCTTGTCGGAAACAGAAATCAGTGCTTGCTTGATCATGATAAAACGCCGGGAAGTAGTAAATAAGCTAAAGACGCTTGCCTCATGCACTTGTTCAGCGACGATGCCTAACGGCCTTTAGCTTATTTCCTGCTTAGATCAGGCCGTGCTGTTGCAGCTTTTTGCGCAGCGTGTTCCGGTTGATGCCGAGCATCTCAGCAGCATGCGACTGATTGCCTTGTGCACGCTCCATGACCGCTTCGAGAATCGGCTTTTCCACGGTCAACACCACCATCTCGTAGACATTAGACGGTCGCTGTTCACCCAAGTCGCGAAAATATTTTTCGAGGCTTTTCTTGACGACTTCCTGGATGTGTTCTTTGCTCATTTGCGGTGTTCCGACTTGCTCTTTTGTGGAGTGCCTTCTGGCAGGTTGTTGTTCATGCTGCCTGTTTTTCTTCGGCAAGGCCGTATTGTAACCGCTCGCCGTAGCTTATTTGCGAATTGAAGAATTCGGCTACCGCCGCAAGTTGCGCTTCGCAGTCTTCCAGACGGTTCATTTTTTGGCGAAAGGCTTCCCCTTCTGGCAAGTTTTTCACATACCAGCCGATGTGCTTACGTGCGGTACGCACGCCCAGATATTCGCCATAAAAGGCGTAATGCGCGCGCAGATGCTCATCCATCAAGCGGCTGACTTCGGATATCAAGGGTGCCGGCAAGAGGTCGCCGGTGCGTAAAAAATGATCGATTTCGCGGAAAATCCATGGCCTGCCCTGCGCCGCACGACCGACCATGATTGCATCTGCGCCGGTGGCTTTTAATACCAGTTTTGCTTTTGCCGGTGTCGTGATGTCGCCGTTTGCCACGACCGGGATGGAGACAGCCGCCTTGACCGCCGCAATCGTTTCATATTCCGCTTCGCCGCTATACCCGTCGGCTCGGGTGCGGCCATGCAGGGTAAGCATGGCGATGCCGCTGGCTTCGGCGATCCTTGCAATCTGCAGCGCATTTTTATTGGCGCGGTTCCAGCCGGTGCGAAATTTCAGGGTTACCGGCACATCGACCGCGTTGACGACCGCCTCAAGTATTTCGGCCACCAGTTTTTCATCCTGCAGCAATGCCGAGCCGCACCAGCTGTTGCACACTTTTTTGACCGGGCAGCCCATGTTGATATCGATGATTTGCGCGCCGCGATCGACGTTGAATCTGGCACATTCGGCGAGCATGGCCGGTTCGGCTCCTGCAATCTGTACCGCCTTGGGTTCCATCTCGCCTTCATGATTGATGCGCCGCGCCGTTTTTTCCGAAGCCCAAAGACGCGGGTCGGAAGCGGCCATTTCAGATACAGCATAGCCGGCGCCGAGTTGCTTGCATAGCTGGCGAAAAGGACGATCCGTGACGCCCGCCATGGGCGCCACAAAGACATTATTGGCTAGTTGATAAGGTCCGATTTTCACGACATGATCCGCAAAGCAAAGCGCTATTTTAGCGCCTGCATGGTCTTCAAGGATGGATAGGTTAAGGACGGTCGTCGAATTGCTGAAGCCTGCAATACGATGCGCCGATCAGCAAAAAACGCATCCGCACGATCAGCTAATTCGGCTTTGCATACTTTGATGCGGCAGGTCTGACCGTCTTCGATCAGCGTTTATCGAGCAATGCGGGATTCAGCGTATAGGTGCCCATCAAGCTTGCCTGCGCCAGAATATGATTTTTGATTGCATCCCTAACTTCTTGCCCGGTAAATTTACCGTCCACCGGCACGCGTGGTATGTCCAGCGCATAGAGCGTAAAAATATAGCGATGCGGGATGGAATCGTTCCACGGCGGGCAGGGGCCGTCGTAACCATAGTAATCGCCCGCCATCTGGGTATCGTTGGCGAACCATCCGGTATAGTCATTGACCCCATGACGCAATCCTGATTGCGAATGGCCGACGATCTGGGGACCTGGTTTGCCGCGCGCCGTCACTCCCTTCGAGAATTCCCCTGCAGCAATTTGCCCGGTATCGGCAGCGAGGTCAATCAGTACCCAATGGAAGAAATCCACCCGTGGCAGGTCGCGCGGAACCGTTTGCCCTTCCTGGTTGACATCATCTCCGCGCGACGGAACGTCGGGGTCGTGGCAGATCAATACCAGTGACCGTGCGCCGTTCGGGACGTCCGCCCATGCGAGATGCGGATTAAGATTGTCCGACAAACGCACATGGGTCGCGGGATCGACGGCGCCGAATGCAAACTGGCCAGGGATTGTTTCGCCATCACTGAATGATTCACTCCACAATTTCATCATGCCTCCTCATGCAATCAATGGATGCAACCTATGCATGCAAACATACCGCGTGCAAAAATGTTTTTCTTTATGCAAGAGCCGCGTGCTGCACAAAAGTTCTATTTCGAGAATGTTGCCTCAATAGGTTTGGACTGAAGCCAGAACGTGACCGGTCCATCGTTTACCAAGGCCACCTGCATGTGCGCGCCGAATTCACCGCTTTCCACTTTTGCATGCAGGGAGCGGGCTTTCGTCTGTGCATATTCAAACAAGCTTTTGCCAAGCTCCGGAGGCGCTGCAGGGGTGAATGATGGACGTGTTCCGGAGCGCGTATCTGCGGCCAGCGTAAATTGCGGAACCAGCAACAGGCCGCCAGCAATGTCGCTGACACTGCGGTTCATTTTTCCGGCTTCGTCCGCAAATACGCGATAAGACAGCAGTTTTGCGATCAGTTGATCCGCCTCTTTTTTCGTGTCACCGCGTTCGGCGCACAACAAAACCAATAGTCCTTGCTCAATTGCGCCGATCAGCTTGCCATCGACTGTAACGCTTGCCTGGCTTACTCGCTGCAACAACGCTATCACGTCAGCGTCACCCGTGCGAATTTGCGTTTGCCAACCTGCACCACAAGACTTCCTGCATCCACTTTCAGCGCCTTGTCGCTGATGACCGCACCGTCGATCCTGACACCGCCCTGCTCCACCATGCGCAAGGCTTCCGAAGTGGATGGACACAGTCCGGCCTGTTTAAGCAATTGACCAATGCCTAACGGGGCTCCCTGCAACGACACTTCCGGAACCTCGTCCGGAATGCCGCCTTTGGCGCGGCGATCAAAATCCTGCAACGCATCGGCCGCCGCTTGTCGCGAATGGAAGCGCTCGACAATCTCCTGTCCAAGCAGTACTTTTATATCGCGCGGATTGCGGCCCTGCTCGACTTCTTTTTTGAATCCGGCTATTTCCTCAATGGAACGGAAAGACAGCAAGTCGTAATACCGCCACATCATTTCATCGGAAATGCTCATGAGCTTGGCGAACATCGTGTTGGCCGGCTCCGTAATGGCGATATAGTTGCCTTTCGATTTGGACATTTTTTCAACACCGTCGAGTCCTTCCAGCAGCGGCATCGTGAGGATGCATTGCGGTTCCTGCCCATAGTCTTTTTGCAGTTCGCGCCCTACCAGCAAATTGAATTTCTGGTCTGTGCCGCCCAGCTCCAAGTCCGAATTCAAAGCGACCGAGTCGTATCCTTGCATCAAGGGATACAGTAATTCATGGACGGAAATTGGCGTTCCGGCTTTAAAGCGCTTGGTAAAATCTTCACGCTCCAGAATACGTGCCACGGTATATTTGGCTGCCAATTGAATCATGCCGCGAGCACCTAGCGCATCGCACCATTCCGAGTTGTAACGGATTTCCGTTCTTTTCGCATCCAATACCAGGCTGGCCTGTGCAAAATAAGTCTTGGCGTTTTCCTCGATCTGCTCTCGTGTCAGTGGAGGACGTGTCACATTGCGGCCCGAGGGGTCGCCGATCATCGACGTAAAGTCTCCAATCAAGAAAATCACGGTATGGCCCAAATCTTGCAACTGTCGCAACTTGTTAAGGACGACAGTGTGCCCAAGGTGCAAGTCCGCCGCAGTAGGATCAAGCCCCAATTTGACTCTAAGAGGTTGCTTGCACTTTTCTGCGCGCAATAATTTTTGTTCCAGTTCGGATTCGACGATCAGTTCTTCAACACCGCGTTTAATCACGCTCATCGCTGTGCGAACTGTCTCAGTCATGGGCAAATTGTTAGCAATTGTTTCAGACCGCGTCGTAGCGTGAGAAAACTGTTGTGGTAGAACGTCCATATAGCAATAAAAGGAAGAAGAATTTGAAAAAGGTGTTGATATAATGCATTCCCCGTTTTCCTTGCCGCTTATCAATTTCATGGCAAGCCGAACGAATAGAATAAACAGCAAATTTTAACTGATTGCATGCCCCTATTTAATAAATTACTGGAGTCCTTCTTGCGAATCAGGCCCGCCTTTGCGAACGTGCGCAGATCCCGCATCGCTTCAAGCACGGCATTGTGCCTGGCCGTATTCGCGTTCGGCGCGGCAGGTGTTGCGCCGATCGCACCGGATGCCGCCGATTTGCCGGTAACTTCGCTTGTAGAAGAATTGTCCTTGCCTACCTTGGCAGAACAGGTTGCTGTACTCGATCCTTCATCACAACACTACATCAGCGAAGAAAGAATGCGCCCGGGCGACACGCTTGCTGCGTTGATGGGCCGTTTAGGCGTTCAGGACCAGAACGCGCTTGCCTTCATCAAGTCCGATCGCGTAGCATCGTCGATGCTGCAGCTCAAGCCCGGCCGTCGCGTGCAAGCCAAAATTACCGCAGACGGCGAACTGGAGTGGTTGAGCACGACGCTGACCGAAGGTCGAGACCATCAGGTAAAGAACCTGGTGATTTCCAAAACAGGCCCTGCGTTCAAGGCCGAAGAGACTCCGACCAGCGTTGAGCGACGCATCGAGATGCGTTCAGGCGATATCAAATCTTCTTTGTTCGCAGCAACCGATGCAGCGCAAATTCCCGACGCAGTTGCCATGCAGCTCGTTGACATGTTTTCCACCAACATTGATTTCGCATCGGATTTGCGGCGCGGCGACCGTTTTAATGTTGTGTACGAAACGTTCTGGCAGGCAGGCGACTATATCCGCACCGGACGCGTGCTGGCAGCAGAATTTCACAACGGCGGCGAAACATATCAGTCGGTATGGTTTGACGATCCGAATTCCAAGCGTGGCGGAGGCTATTACGGATTCGACGGAAAATCGCTGAAGAAAGCATTTTTGAAGTCGCCAATTGAGTTCTCCCGGGTATCGTCTGGATTTGCGATGCGCAGGCATCCTATTTCCGGGGCATGGAAACAGCACAAGGGGGTCGATTTTGCCGCCGTGACCGGTACGCCGATTCGCGCGGCAGCAGACGGCACGATCCAGTTCATCGGCAAACAGGGCGGTTATGGAAATTTTATTGTTCTCAAGCATTGGGACAAATACACGACTGCCTATGCGCACATGAGCCGGTTTGCATCTGGCCTTAGAACAGGCGCGAAGGTCAATCAGGGGGATGTCATCGGATATGTCGGTTCTACCGGATGGTCAACGGGGCCGCATCTGCATTACGAGTTCCGCGTCAACAATCAGGCGCGCGACCCAATGGCCGTTGATGTGCCTAACGCGCAACCCCTGGCAGGCGCCGAACTGCAGCGCTTCCGACAGGTGGCAAACGAGATGACGCATCGCTTCGCCTTGCTGTCCCCGCAGGATCAAAACCTCAAGTTGGCATCCAAATAATAAGATTGTCCGCATGACGACAATGCGTACTGCGGACAACTCTTTCCATGCTCTATTCATGGCGTTCATGGCTTTAGCTTGTACAATCATTTGTCCGTGAATGGCCCGCTTATGTCTTCTTCCCCTCCCTCTCTTTACATCGGTTTAATGTCCGGCACCAGCCTGGATGGCGTCGATGGCGTGCTCGCATCATTTTCAGAAGATAGCGCAGGGCGGGGCGGCATCGAAACCGTGGCCACAGCCTATGTTCCGTTTCCGGAGGATTTACGCGCCGACTTGCTGCGTTTGCAGGCAGCAAGCGAGGATGAAATCCATCGTGAGGCAATGGCCTCGAATCAGCTTGTCCAGCTTTACGCACAATGCATTACCCAGGTACTAAAGCAGTCGGGCATCGCGCCACAGGCGGTAAAAGCAATCGGGTCACACGGTCAAACAATTCGGCATCGTCCCGAATGTGGTTACACCCGGCAAATGGACAATCCCGCGCTGCTGGCGGAATTGACGGGGATTGATGTTATTGCGGATTTTCGAAGCCGAGACATCGCCGCCGGCGGCCAGGGCGCACCCTTGGTCCCGGCCTTTCACCGATTCCTGTTCGGGCACACGCCGAGTACATGCGTGGTAGTGAATATCGGCGGCATCAGCAATATCAGCATTCTGGACCGCGACGAAAATGTGCCGGTGACAGGCTTCGACACCGGCCCGGGAAATGTGTTGATGGACCTCTGGATTACCCGGCACTTAAGTCAGCCGTACGATGCCAACGGAACATGGGCCGCAAGCGGCACCGCTATTCCTGACTTGCTCGCCTCGCTTTACGATGAAGCATTCTTTAAACTTCCGCCGCCAAAAAGCACGGGACGCGACTTGTTCCACGCCACGTGGCTTGCGCACAAGCTGGCATCGTTTCCAAACGCGGCGCCGGCTGATGTTCAGGCGACACTGGCTGAATTTACTGCCTGCACAATTGCCAAAGCGATCGCTGATTATGCAGATGACGTACAAACAGTGCTTGTCTGCGGCGGTGGAGCATACAACGGCTATTTAATGAACAGGCTGCAGAATGCGCTGGTCCAGCATGGTATGCGTGCGCAGGTTACCGCAACGGATGCATTGGGAGTGTCGGCCAATCATGTCGAGGCGCTGGCATTCGCATGGCTTGCCTATCGATTTGATCATAGACAGGCAGGCAATCTGGCTTCCGTGACCGGCGCGAAAGGCCCGCGCATTTTGGGCGCATTGTATCCGGCATGATGCCTGCCATTCACTGGTACTGAAAGATGATATTGAAAAATAAAAAAGCGCGGTCTTCCGCGCTTTTTTATTTGAAACTTGAATTTACGATCAGGCCGAGAAGGAAGATCCGCAGCCGCAGGTCGTGCTGGCATTGGGATTTTTAATCACGAACTGTGCGCCTTCCAAATCGTCTTTATAATCGATTTCTGCACCAACAAGGTACTGATAACTCATCGAATCAATCAAAAGCTGCACACCATTTTTCACCATGGTGGTGTCATCTTCATTGACGATTTCATCAAATGTAAAACCGTACTGGAAACCCGAGCAACCTCCGCCTTGCACGAATACGCGCAATTTCAGATCAGGATTGCCCTCTTCCTCGATTAGCTGCGCAACTTTAGCTGCGGCGCTGTCGGTAAAAACGATCGGTGCTGGCATTTCTGCAACGGCATTCATTTCAATCTCCTGCCAAATATGGGAACAAGTCGATTATAAGTCTTTAGCGCCGATCATGCATTGGATGCCGCCAGCTTGGGCGCAGCCAACTTCAGCACTTGATCGCTGCCGACCTGATCGTGGGTCAACTTTCCGGCAACCAATGCGCCTCCATGCATTTCCAGCGCTTTGTAATTCACATCTCCAGTTATGCGGGCTTTCGGCTGCAATTCAAGCAGTTCCGCAGAATAAACCGGACCGACAATTTCACCATTTACCACGAGATGGGCTACACGCACTTCGCCTTCGACCTTGGCTTGCTCGGAGATGACCAGCATACTGGGTTCGCCGGCTTCTGCAATGACGTTTCCAACGACATGGCCATCAATACGCAAACCACCCTTGAAATGTATATTGCCTTCGATTTTGGTCGAAGCGCCAATCAAACTATCAATCGTGTTTTTGGTTTTGTGACCAAACATAATAGATTCCTTTACAAATTGGCGGATTCTTGAGCACGAATTTGCCCTTTTTCCAGCACCCTTACCTGCACATTCCTGGCAACGGCTCCTTCAGGCACGGTCAGCATTCCTTCGACACGTTGATAGTGCTTGAATGCCAACTTGAATTTATCGCGCTCCGGCTCCGCAACGTTTCTTTCCGGAAAGATTATCATAGAACTTTTGCCGTCGTGTTCAACGGTTACTGCAAGTTGCAAGTTTCCTACAAATTGTTGTGTGCCTTTACCGCCCTGCATCAGTAACAGGCGATATTTAAGTTGATCTGGCCCAATATTTTCGATTTTTAATTGTTGGATTGAAATGCCACCTGTACCTGTGCTGGCTGGCAACAGGCTTTCGAAAAATGCCAGATCTTCTTTCAGTTTGTTATTTTCAGCTTGCAGCGTCCTTACTTGAGCCGCGAGTTGCTTGGCGGCAGAGCGCTCCATCGTCAATTGGCTTTCGACCGCAATAGCAGTACTTGAAAACTGATCGTGCTCGGCACTCAAAGTTTCAAGCCGCTCCTTTAATGCTTCCAACTGCTGCTTTTCCGCATCTCGGTTTTGACCGGATATTCCACGCCCCAACTCGTAGGCCCACATGGCAAAGGCAGCACTAAGGCCCAATACAATAATAATGAGGGCCAATTTAATAGGCCACCGAAGATGGGTTTTGATTGTCATCTTGGGCACCGCAGGTGAGCGGTGCCGCGATAAGCGCTTAACTTTCACTAGTTTGACCAGCCTATCCTTGAAGGGCTCCGACAGCTTGTTGAGAATGCAGCGAGCGAATTGATAAGCGCCCGGAGAAGGCACGCATATCGAGCACCTGCCGAGCAACGCCGGGTATGGCAGTTAGCACGGCAGTTTCAGCGAGCCGCCAAGCCGCTTTATGGCAACACAGGCACATGCATCAGTCCGGTTGTTTCATCCAGTCCGAACATGATATTCATGCACTGCACTCCCTGCCCCGCCGCCCCTTTGACCAGATTATCCTCGACCACCAGTATTACGAGCAAATCTTCTCCCGCCGGACGATGCACTGCAATCCGCAGCATGTTGGAAGCGCGCACCGAACGCGTTTCAGGATGGCTGCCGGCTGGCATTACATCGACGAACTTGCTTCCTTGGTAATATTTTTCATACAACGCCTGGAAATCGGTGCTCAGCGCCTCCGGCAAAATTCGAGCGTACAAGGTGGAATGAATCCCGCGGATCATCGGGACCAAATGGGGCACAAAAGTTAAGCTGACCTTGCGTCCTGAAATTGCTTCCAGACCTTGCATGGTCTCCGGCAAGTGGCGGTGTCCTTTCACGCCATAGGCCTTGAAATTGTCGGACGCCTCCGCCAATAAGGTAGGTATCTCTGCCTTGCGCCCTGCTCCGGACACCCCGGACTTGCAATCGGCGATCAGAGTGGTCTCGCTGATCAAAGGCTTGCCCTGCGCAAGCAGGGGGGCAAAACCAAGCTGCATTGTCGTCGGATAGCAACCCGGCAAGCCGATCACACGCGCCTTCTTGATGGCTTCACGATTAATTTCCGGCAAACCATACACCGCCTCTTCCAAAATCTGCGGACAAGAATGCGGCATGCCGTACCATTTTTCAAATGCAGCTACATCCTTCAAGCGAAAATCGGCTGCCAAGTCGATCACCTTAACGCCTGCCTTCAGCAATTCCGGCGCCTGCGCCATTGCGACACCATGCGGTGTAGCGAAAAAGACGACGTCGCATTCGTTCAACTTCGCTTTATCTGGTGATGAAAACGCAAGCGACACATGTCCACGCAAGGAAGGGAACATATCGGCGACCGGCATGCCGTCTTCCTTGCGCGACGTAATCGCCGTCAACTGTACTTGCGGATGCGCCGCCAAAAGGCGCAACAACTCCACGCCGGTATACCCTGTCCCGCCAACGATGCCAACCTTAATCATGGTTTTCCCTGCTTGATACATTGTTTAATGTTTTATTTTAACAGGCGATGCTTAAGTCGCCATTTGTCCTTCCAGGCAAAAAGCCGATAGACAGCCGATCAGAATAATGCAATTCATATGAAAAAAGCCGCCAGGCTTGAACCTGGCGGCTTTTGATTGCGCCGGAGCGCAAATGCATTAACGCTTGGAGAACTGCTTTGCGCGACGTGCCTTGCGCAAACCAACCTTCTTACGTTCGACTTCACGTGCATCGCGCGTTACGAAGCCGGCTTTGGACAACTCAGGCTTCAGTGCTGCATCGTAATCGATCAGCGCACGGGTGATGCCGTGGCGAACTGCGCCGGCTTGGCCGGATTCGCCGCCACCGTTGACGTTGACCATGATGTCGAAGCGTTCAACGTTGTTGGTCAATTCCAGAGGCTGGCGAATGACCATCAAACCGGTTTCACGCGAGAAGTATTCGTTCGCGGGCTTGCCGTTAACGGTGATTTTTCCGGAGCCAGATTTAATGAAAACACGCGCCACTGCACTCTTGCGACGGCCGGTTCCGTAATTGTAGTTACCGATCATGTCTATTCCTTAGAGTTCAAGTGGTTTCGGTTGCTGCGCAGCGTGCGGATGGGTGTTGTCCGCATAAACCTTCAGCTTCTTGATCATTGCGTAACCGAGCGGGCCTTTCGGCAACATGCCTTTGACGGCTTTCTCGAGTGCGCGACCTGGAAAACGCTGTTGCATTTTCAGGAAATTGGTTTCGTAAATTCCGCCCGGATAGGTGCTGTGACGGAAATACTTTTTGTCGGTGGCTTTGGCGCCGGTGACACGCAGTTTGCCTGCATTGATCACAACGATGAAATCGCCCGTATCGACGTGCGGAGTAAATTCCGGTTTGTGCTTGCCGCGCAGTCGGAGTGCCACTTCGCTGGCAACACGTCCGAGGACTTTGTCCGTCGCGTCAATCACGAACCAGTCGCGCTTGACCTCGTGGCCTTTAGCGGAAAAGGTTTTCATGATGACTTCCTAAAAAAGAGTAAATGCCCAATTGGTGGTTCCACCATGATGCAGTGGACGCAGCCTTGTTTTCTTCCTGGGCAAACGAAAGAGCCGGAAATCATAACATTTTCAAAGACTTGTCGTCAAATCCGACTGAAAACCCTATTTACCCCCCTAATTTGCTCTTCCGAATTAAGCCTGCACAGCGAATAACACAAAAAACCTGACCCAAACAACAATGGGATAACCGCTACAATAATGGGCTTTGAACATCCTAAAAGAGAAAAATATGGAATGCACAGTCAGATGGACCGGCTTATCCGGCATGACATTTCTGGCCGAAACCGGCTCTGGCCATATCGTTACCATGGATGGCGCTCCGGAAGGCGGCGGACGCAATCTTGCCCCTCGACCGATGGAAGTGGTGCTTGCTGGGACGGGCGGATGCACGGCCTATGATGTCGTCCTCATCCTGCGAAAAAGCGGCCAGGAAATTTATGGTTGCGACGTGAAATTAAGTTCGGAGCGAGCCGAAAAAGACCCTAAGGTTTTCACCAAAATCAATTTTCACTTCATCGTCCGCGGGCGGAACGTCAAATCCAATCTTGTCGAACGCGCGATCAAACTTTCCCATGAAAAATATTGCTCCGCGTCCATCATGCTGGAAAAAACTGCGGAAATGAGTCATACATTTGAAATCATCGATGAAGCTGTTGCAACAGCAGAGCAGGAACAATAAATCGAGCGCCATAGTGCGACTTGTGGCTGCGCCGCACTATGGCACTACGCATTGCTTCGTGCATGACCTCAATCTGAGGTTGCACCAAACCAAATAATGCTCGCCATTTTTGGCTGCTACAGATAGTAAGCCGTTGCGGTCATGACTTTCGCCATGGCTCGCATCAGCATTTTGGCAGGCAAAGGCATCTCCGCTGCACCCATCGCCTGAGCCTTCTGTCCATGTGCGATCTCATCCACATGCATCTGCCGCACAATCGCCCGCGACTTGAGATCCTGCGGCGGCAACTTCTCCATATGCCCAGCCAAATGCGCCTCAACCTGACGCTCTGTTTCCACGACAAATCCCAGGCTCTGCGCATCGCCGAGACGCGCCGCCACCGTACCAATTGCATAAGAACCCGCATACCAAAGCGGATTCAATAAGCTAGGGCGCGCGCCCAGATCTTTGAGACGCTCCGCCGTCCAGGCCAAATGGTCCTCCTCCTCCTTGGCAGCATGCCGCAACTGCTGCTTGACTGATTCATTTTTCGCGAACTGCGCCTGCGAATCATAAAGCGCCTGCGCACAAATCTCGCCCACATGGTTGATGCGCATAAGGCCTGCGCTATGCCGGCGCTCCTGATCGCTTAGTTCATTTTCCTGAAAGGAATTCGCCGGATTCGAGCGCGAACTGACACTCACTCCTGCACCTAAACGTAACAACTTATCAATCTCGATAATTAATTTATCCATAACGATATATTTTCCTTATGATAACTTTGACAATTAAATCACATAACCTCGTTGCAGAGAAGCGACAAAAACCACTCCAAATTGCTATAAAAACCAAATTACCTTTGCCCTTAGACGCAATATTTGATGAAATGTCTATCAGCTTCTTGATCCAATGGTTTGGGGAGCTTCGGCAGGGGCGTTACCACTAGTGGCCTTGCTGAAGGCAGCACAATAAATTCTTAGCATTACAACTTCTGGAGATTACTCAATGAAAAAATCGCTTCTCGCACTGGCAGTTCTGGGTGCATTTGCAGGCGTAGCACAAGCACAAACCAACGTTACCCTGTACGGTATCGCAGACGTTGGCGTTGCCAGCGTTGATGATGGTGACGAGCGCACCACCAGCATGGACAGCGGCCGCAATTCGGCTAGCCGTATCGGCTTCCGCGGTGTAGAAGACCTGGGCGGTGGCTTGAAAGCTTCCTTCGTGCTGGAAAACGGCTTTGATACTTCGACCGGCGCACAAGCTGGCGACGGTTCGGCCGCATTCAGCCGTCTGGCATACGTTGGCCTCGGTGGTGGTTTCGGTGAAGTCCGTTTGGGCCGTCAAAACTCCCCTATCAAAACTGCACTGGACGTGATCGATCCGTTCGGCGGTGGCGGTGTTGGCGCAGCGATTGGCTACCTGAACCTAGGTGCTACACCTGAGCGCGTCAGCAACCAATTGACCTATGTTGCTCCTGGCTTCGGCGGCTTCACCGGTTCTGTCGCTTACACCTTTGGCGAAACCCGTGGCGAATCCACCGCAAACGACGGCTTGGCAGCTCAATTGGGTTATGCAAATGGCCCGTTGGCAGTGCAACTCGGCTTCTCCAAGTTCAACGAGACCGATGAAGAAGCAGGCGTTCCTGTAACGTTTGATGAAGACGTTACCAACATCCTGCTCGGCGGCACCTATGACTTCGGCATGGCCAAGCTGCATGCTGGCTTCGAACATAGCAAAATTGAAGAAGACATCGCTGGCGACGAACTCAAGAGCCGTGCTTACCTTCTGGGCGTAACCGTTCCGTTCGGCGCAAGCAAGATCCGTGCATCTTACATCCACAACAATGTAAGAGACATCGACGATTCTGATTCCAACGTACTGGCACTGTCCTACACCTACTCCTTGTCCAAGCGCACGACGTTCTACACGACCTACGTTCGCACCGACAATGATGATCTGTCCGCTCTGGGCGTTGACGGCGATGAGCTGCCGACCGCAGGCGAAAACGGCAACGGCATCTTCGTTGGCGTTCAGCACAACTTCTAAGCTGATGCGAACTTAGGTTCGCTTGAGTTTAGTTAGTTTTAAAAGGCACCTTCGGGTGCCTTTTTTATTTAACACATAGCTTCATAATTTCCCTTCGAATTAGCATTTCCATTCCTAATGCTGCACTTCCTTCTCCGCCAGCTATTCTCTGACTCACCTCATCACTCTCGTCGTAGGATAACAACGCGATAGGCATTCGATCTTCAACAAACATAACAAATCTATTTCACAATTCTGCCTACATCCTTATAGTTGGGTGCCGGCAAATTTGCCATTCAATTTGCCTGTTTGTTAGTGTAAAAAGATTCTTTAAACATGAAACTCTGTCCCGCTGCCGCTTTACTTGCCTTTTTATACGCTACGCCCTCGTGGGCGCAATCGAATTTCACCCTGTACGGATTACTTGATAGCGGTGTGCATATTGCAAATACCGGCGACGGTAGCCAGGTCAATCTCGCCAGCGGTATTGCAGAGGGATCACGCATTGGATTCAAAGGCACCGAAGAATTGGACAATGGCTTTAAAGCCGTATTCACCCTGGAATCCCGCTTTGAGGTAGATACCGGAAGAAATGCGAATGGCTATCCCACATCGAATGTCGGCACCGCACTATTTACTGGCGCTGACAGTACTTTGCAATTGCTTGGCCCAGCCGGGGCGGCTGCGTTAAGGAACGCTTTAATCCAAAGGCTGCACTCCTCCAGAGTGGTCAATCCCAACGGTTCCATATTTGACAGAACAGCGATGGTCGGCCTGATTACGCCAGGCGGCGCCTTTCTCCTTGGCCGGCAATATACGCCTGGTTATGAGATCTTCGCTCTTTCTGATCCCTTCGAAGCAGGCACCGCGGGAGGATGGGGCAATATTGCTGGTGGCATTGGCGGTTATACGACTTCCGGTGTGGCGATTCGCGCCAGCGATGCGATCCAATACAGGCTGCAACTGCCAAACGGTTTTGGCGCTTCATTGATGTATGCAATCAGCGGCGACAGTGCAAACAACGGCACCGGCACGGGATCCCTGAATTATTCCAAGCGTTTCTGGGGAGCGAATACGAGATATCAGGCAAACGGATGGAATGTCGGCATCGGATATAACACCGAAGACGACCAAACCGGCAACAAGTCTTTGACAAGCTGGACGATGGGCGGCTCATATGCCTTTGGAAATACAAAGCTGTTTGCAGGCTATCATCGTATGCGCAACGACAACTCTGCATTAATTGGTGTTGTTAACTCGGAATTGCCGACAATGGGCGTGCCAGTGCCTATCGCTTCAGCTCTCGCAAACATTATCGGCAACAACGCAAAACTGGACGCGAAGAGCTATACCCTTGGCTTGCATTACACATTTGACAACAGCCGCATCGTAACCGCGGTAACCCACACCGATGACGAACTTGCTACTGACGCCAAGGCGACTCTTTACGCAGTGGGATATAACTACTATTTATCCAAGCGCACGGATTTATACGGAATAGTGGCTCATGTTGAAAACAAAAATACTGCGCAGTATGGCCTGGGAGGTGCAGGCTACACGGGTGGCTTCAGTAGCGAACCCGGGCAGGACGCCAACGCCGTGCAGCTTGGCATTCGCCACAGATTTTAAATTGTCGGAACCAGCCGGCCGACAGGGTATTCTTAGTAGAACCAAACTACTTGGCCGGTCGTGTACTAGGATGTACTACCACAGTCTCACGTAACAGGAGTTCGCTTTGGACGAAATACTGTGGAATCGTCATAGAATGTGCTGTCTTGTATTTCGTACCAGCCCGGCACGCCGAGAACCGGCAAGGGAGTGAAGCCCGATGTCTGCAGCCCTCCTTGCAATTGACCTGCCACGGTCGACTCAATCCTTGCCTTCTTTTGGACTTCATCCGTTCTGAAGAATGACGCATCAACCATGACAACCCAGGCATGGGCAGTAATCGCTTTATACGGAGCGACCAGCTTTTCCATCAACGCATGGCCAAAAAGCCTGACTTCGCAGCTATTTTGAAATCTATCGCGTCGCGTCACAAACGCATCCGCCCACTGGTGTGCGCGCAAGCTTTCTATCAATTCCTGATCGCACGAAATTAACAAGGCCGCATTCTCATCGAAGATCGTTGCGGCATCGCGCACTTTGCCGCGGTGTGCCTGCTGAGCATTTGATTTAAAAGCCAATGCAATTTCGGCGGCCTGCAGTGCGTTCAGTTGCACTTTGATCTGCGGATAAGTCAGCCAGACCAAGGCATTAAAGAAATCATGCAGGTTTTCACGGGTCGGCACGCAGCCTGTTTCGCTGATATAGGCCTCGTATGCCATGCCGGGCGGCAGCTGATCCTGCGGAACAAATTGAATAGGCAGGCTGCGGTGATTCCGCAAAGTTTTTTCTACTGCAGCAGCATTGATTGCCTGGCGCCAGTCCTGCGCTTCCAGAACTGGCCGGGCAACCGGAAGAAGCGGCGTCAGCCACGGTTGCCGCCAATCGATGCGGCTTAGGAAATGCTCCGTGCTTGTCATGGCGTGCCGCTTCCCGCAAATCAGCTAATTTATGCAAGTCTCCAGTTCAGGCTTGCACCGGCATCCAAGGGAACTACCGTCGCATCTCCCATCGGCAGTTCAGCCGGAATGGTCCAGCTTTCTCGGACCAATGTGATGCTCTGCGTATTGCGCGGCAATCCATAGAATGCCGCCCCATGGATGCTGGCAAAACCTTCCAGCTTGTCCAGCGCACCGGCACGGTCGAAGGCTTCGGCGTACAACTCAATGGCATGCAAGGCGGTATAGCAGCCTGCACAACCACATGCGTGTTCCTTCATGCCCTTGGGATGCGGCGCAGAATCGGTACCGAGGAAAAATCGCGCGGAACCGGAGGTTGCGGCTTTCACCAATGCCTGGCGGTGCTCCTCACGTTTCAATACGGGCAGGCAATAATAATGCGGGCGGATTCCACCCTTGAAGATTTCATTGCGGTTATAGAGCAAATGATGTGCCGTGATCGTGGCGCCTATCTGTCCGTCGGATTGCGCGACGTATTCTGCCGCATGTTTGGTGGTGATATGTTCGAACACAACTTTCAGCATGGGCAAGTCGCGGCGTAGCGGCTGAAGCACCTGATCGATGAATACCGCTTCGCGGTCGAAAATATCAATCGCCTGATCCGTGACTTCGCCGTGCATCAGAAGCGGCATGCCGACTTCCTGCATCATTTCCAGCGTGCGATAGCATTTTTTCAGATCAGTCACACCGGCATCCGAATTCGTTGTCGCACCGGCAGGATAAAGCTTTACTCCATGAACCAAGCCACTCTCTTTCGCCTTGCGGATTTCATCCGGCGAAGTATTGTCAGTCAAATACAAGGTCATCAAGGGTTCAAACTGCATCCCTTGCGGCAGCGCTTCGAGAATGCGGGTGCGGTAAGCTGCAGCTTGCTCGGTCGTAGTAATCGGCGGCTTCAGATTCGGCATGACAATCGCGCGTGCAAACTGGTGCGCAGTATGGGGAAGCACGCTTGCCAGAACCGCGCCGTCGCGCAGATGCAGATGCCAGTCGTCGGGACGGGTTAAGCGGAGGGTTTGCAAAGCGGTGGATTCCTTATTCATAACGATTGCTCAAAACAGTAAGGTTCCATTTTACAGGAGCTGCACCAGCATGTTTAGCAGGCTGCTGAAACGTGTTTCCTTTTTGGCAAACGCAATATGCCGGCGCTTTACCATGCGGACAAACCCGAAATCGAGGCCATGGCATCTGCTACCTAGTGCAGAATTTTTGCCAAGAATTCACGCGCCCTTTCGGAACGCGGATGATCGAAAAACTCTTCCTTGCTGCAGTCATCGATGATGCGGCCTTGGTCCATGAACACCACGCGATGCGCCACTTTTCGGGCAAACCCCATTTCATGGGTAACAACCATCATGGTCATGCCTTCCTGCGCCAGTCCGACCATGACGTCCAGCACCTCGTTGATCATCTCCGGATCGAGCGCTGAAGTTGGTTCGTCGAACAGCATGGCAATCGGATCCATGCACAATGCCCGCGCGATGGCGACGCGCTGCTGTTGTCCGCCTGATAATTGGCCAGGAAATTTGTCCTGATGGGCCAACAACCCTACCCGGTCAAGATAGGTGCGCGTCTTGTGCATCGCCTCCTCTTCATGCCGGCCCAGCACCTTGACTTGCGCCAAGGTCAGATTTTTTTGCACCGATAAATGCGGAAACAATTCAAACCCCTGAAAGACCATGCCGATTCGGGCCCGCAGCATCGGCAGGTTTGTTTTGCGATCGCCGACCGACATACCATCGACCACGATCTCCCCTTGCTGAAATGGCTCCAGGCCATTGATCGTTTTGATCAGCGTGGACTTTCCCGAACCGGACGGCCCGCACACCACAACCACCTCGCCTTTTTCCACATGGGTGGTGCAGTCGTTCAACACTTGAAAGCTGCCATACCATTTGCTGACATGTTTCAGTTCAATCATCGATAGTTTCCCGGGTGGCCGCATTTTCTTTTTCGGTGAGTTCATCGGACAATCGCAAGCTTGCCCTGCAGCCTTTTCACCAGCAAGGACAAGGCAAAGCAGATGACAAAATAAACCGCCGCCACAAACAGATACATCTCCACCAGACGTCCGTCGCGCTGCGCCACCTTGGATGCTGCGCCGACAAAATCGGTGATCGACAGTACATACACCAGCGAGACATCCTGAAACAGCACGATGGTTTGCGTCAGCAAGACCGGCAGCATGTTGCGAAACGCCTGCGGCAGGATGATATGCGCCATGGTTTGGCGATAGTTCATGCCGAGCGCATAAGCTGCTGCGGTTTGGCCCTTCGGGACCGACTGGATGCCGGCGCGCATGATCTCACAATAATACGCCGCCTCGAACAGGGTAAAGGTAATCAGCGAAGAAGCAAATGCGCCGACCTTGACCGGTTGGTCCGCGCCGATCATCCAGGCGCCGATGTAGGGCACCAGAAAATAAAACCAGAAGATGACCAGCACCAGTGGCACGGAGCGAATCAAATTGACGTACGCGGCAGCCGGCAAAGAGAAATACGAATGCTTCGACAGCCGCATCATCGCGAGCATGGTTCCCAGCATGAGGCCGCCGAGCATGGCAAGAACGGTCAATTGCACCGTGAACGTCATGCCGGTAAAAAACAGATACTCCCAGGAGCGCTCGATGACATCGAAGTCGAAATTGGCGAACATTTCAATGGCTTCCGGACTGAGGGCGGGACGCTGCATCGGCTCCGGGAATCGCCGCCTTTTTTTCCAGGCCATGCATCAGCAGGACGACGCAGACGTTCACCAGAACATAGATAAGCGTTGCCGCAGTAAACGCTTCGAAAACCTGGAAAGAAAACTCCTGCATGGACCGGGCGCGTGCCGTCAGTTCCATCAACCCGATGGTCAGGGCCACGGCGCTGTTTTTAATAATGTTCAGGAACTCATTCGTCAACGGCGGGACCACCATTCGCATTGCCTGCGGCAGCAAGATATAACGATAGGTTTCCGACAGGCGGAATCCCAGGGCAGTCCCGGCCTGCTTTTGGCCGACAGATAAAGAATCAATGCCCGCCGAGACTTGTACCGCAACACGCGCCGACGTGAACAAACCCAGACTGATGACCGCGGTGACGAAGGATGCGTTCGGCAATGCCTTGAGCCAGTTGCCGATTGCTTCCGGCAACAATTCCGGCATCACGAAATACCAGAGAAACATCTGCACCAGCAGCGGAATATTGCGAAAGAGCTCGATATAGGCATTTGCCGCGCGCACCGCCCATTTTGAAGGCAGCGTGCGAATCGTTCCGATTACAATACCGATTAGGAGTGCGATCAGCCAGGCGCAAAGCGCAGTTGCCAAGGTCCATGCCAAGCCGGACAGGAGCGTGTCCATGTAGGTGCCGGTCGCATCGGGCGACTCTTCCCAGAAGATTTGCCAGTTCCAGTTGTAGTTCATGATATTTGCCGCGCTTTTGTCAGCACTAACGACCTGTATCCATCTAAAGAAAGGCTTGCCGTCCGCGGCTCGCATGCGCCCAGTTCACCTGAGCGCAGTACCTCAGGTAATGCAGGTGACACGAGCAGCACACGGCATTTTGCTAAACCTGCTAGCGCTATTTCCCGCCTGCTTTCGTCTTCGTTTCAGGCACGCCAGCATATGCGGCAGGATCGCCGGAATCCGTCGGCTTGGCAATCACTGCTTTCAGCTGTTCCGACATCGGCCAATTCAGGTTGAC
This sequence comes from Keguizhuia sedimenti, assembly GCA_030715135.1. Taxonomy (GTDB): domain Bacteria; phylum Pseudomonadota; class Gammaproteobacteria; order Burkholderiales; family Burkholderiaceae_D; genus Keguizhuia; species Keguizhuia sedimenti. The sequence continues at coordinate 132,441 of JAUYVH010000008.1, forward strand.
GTTCTTGGGCGGAATCGGCGACATGAACCATTTGTTATAGATCCGGTTGATGTCACCGGATTTGAATACATTGATGATGGCCGTATCGACAAGCTTCTTGAACTGCGGATCGTCACGGCGCAGCATGATGCCGTAGGGCTCAACGGACAATGCCTCCTTCGTGATCGTATAGTCTTGCGGTGCTTTTGAGCTGGCCGCCAGTGACGCCAGCAGAATATCATCCATAGCAAACGCGACTGCGCGGCCGGTTTCCACCATCAAGAAGCCTTCGGCGTGGTCTTTTGCAGCCATGATCCTCATGCCGAGCTGGCGCTGCGCATTGAGTGCCGTGACCTGCTTGAGATTGGACGTGCCCGAGGTCGAGACCAGCGCCTTGCCCTTCATGTCGTTGAGCGACTGAATGCTGGATGATTTCTTCGCCAGCAAGCGGTTCGCAGTCACGAAGGTAGTGGGCGCAAATGCCACTTGCTTCTGGCGTTCGAGATTATTGGTCGTGGAGCCGCATTCCAGATCGACCGTGCCATTGGCCATCAGCGGAATGCGTGTTGCCGACGTGACAGGATTCATCTTGACGTTCAGGTTCTTCAGCCCGAGGTCCTTGCGCAGCGCTTCAACAACGCGCATGCATAGGTCGATCGAATATCCCTGATAGGACTGCTTGTCGTCCAGATAGGAAAACGGTATCGAGGAGTCCCGGACGCCCAGGGTAATTGTTCCGGTATCTCGAATTTTCTTGAGCGTGCCAGTCGGTTCTTGTGCATGCGCACCGGATACGGCAATGCCGAGTCCCGATAAAACTGCCAGCAGTTTAATTAGCGTTATCAACCTGATTTCCTCCTTTTTTATTCATCTGTTGCGCAGCGCCACCATTTACTGGCCCGCGCAACAACCTTGCCGCTGAACGAAGCATAGAGCGTCTCTTGCGTCTAACCAGGTGCTAAACGCACATTAGTCATTTTCCATGACGAGCGGCCGGACTAATGTCTTATCGATTCAGGGATACAACCCGCGCATCTCCCGCGCGCGCAGAACCCGGGTACAACCGACAATGAATGCCGCCGTGCGCAAGGACACTTTTTTCTCTTCCGCAAGCTGCCATACTGCCGCAAACGCTTCCTGCATGATGCGCGTCAGGCGCTGGTTTATTTCGTCCTCCGTCCAGAAAAAACTGGAAAAGTCCTGTACCCACTCGAAATAGCTTACCGTCACGCCGCCGGCATTGGCGATGACATCCGGCACGATCAGCACACCTTTTTCATGCAGGATATCGTCGGCAGCCGGAACCGTCGGCCCGTTGGCACCCTCGATGATAAGTTTGGCGCGTATCTTGTGTGCATTGGCCGGCGTGATCTGCTGCTCAAGCGCCGCGGGAATCAGGATATCGCAATCCAGTTCCCAGAATGCAGCCTGATCCTTCAACTCCTCTGCGGCGAACCCGGCAATGCTGCCGTGATGCCGCACATGATTTTGCAGCGCATGAATATCAAGCCCTGCTTCATTGATCAATGTTGCCGCATGGTCCTGGACAGCGACGATTTTTGCTCCGGCTTCGGAAAACAGGCGCGCCGCAATGCCCCCCACGTTGCCAAATCCTTGTACCGCAATCCGCATGCCCTTGAGGTCCTTGCCCAGCCTTTTGACCGCCTCGGCGCCAACCACGAACACGCCGCGGCCGGTGGCCTCATGCCGCCCCAGGCTGCCGCCCAATGAAATCGGCTTGCCGGTTACCACGCCGGAGGCCGTGCTGCCCTGGTTCATCGAATAGGTATCCATCATCCATGCCATGATCTGCTCATTGGTATTGACGTCCGGCGCCGGGATATCCTTGTTGGGGCCGATGATGATATTGATTTCGCTGGTATAGCGGCGGGTCATGCGCTGGACTTCGGCATGGGACAGGGTCTTCGGATTGACGCGGATCCCTCCCTTGGCCCCGCCGTAGGGGACGTTGACGGCGGCGTTTTTCACGGTCATCCATGCCGCCAGCGCCATGACTTCGGACAGGCTTACATCCTGGTGAAAACGCACACCACCCTTTCCCGGCCCGCGAGAGGTATTGTGCTGCACGCGATAGCCTTCGAAATGCGCAATCGTTCCGTCATCCCGTTCGATCGGCACATCGACGATCAGTATCCGCTTCGGACGCTTCAGCGTTTCCACCCAGCGCGCAAGCGGACCAAGATGCGGCGTCACACGGTCGATCTGCTCCAGGTAGTCGCCCCATGGGCCGGTTTCAAGCGGTCTCAGATACGAAGGAAGTTCATGCTGAATAGCCATTTGCCGCTCCTTTCACAAGCATCGTGCTAATGATGGTCGTTCCGCAGGCATTTACGATAGCCATGCCGTTGCATCATTACCGATAGATTCCGTACAGCATGCAAGCGCCCGTTTTGCCATGCTTGTACGCGGTGTCGCACATCCGTCAGGTTGGCCCGCGCTGCAAGAAGCGTGTCAGGCCGCGGCCACATCCGCGTCCAGCCCGTCTTCCGCAGCCGGAGAACCGCCCGTATCCTGCCGGGCCTGCTGGCGTGCCCACATTTGCGCATACGCGCCGTCCAATGCCAATAGTTGCGCATGCGTACCCCGCTCGATGATGCGCCCATGATCGAGCACAAGAATTTGTGCGGCGTCGGCAATTGTTGATAAGCGATGCGCGATGACCAGCGTGCTGCGATTCTGTGCAATTTCTTTCAGTTGTGCCTGGATCGCTTGCTCGGCACGCGAATCCAGAGCAGACGTGGCTTCATCGAAAATCAGCAAGGCCGGATTCTTGAGGATGGTACGCGCGATTGCCACGCGCTGCTTTTCTCCGCCCGACAATTTCAGACCGCGCTCGCCGACCATGGTGGCATAACCGTCAGGCAAGCTTTCGATGAAATCATGGATGTAGGCAGCTTTGGCGGCAGCGACGACTTCTTCTTTTCCGGCGCCCGGCTTGCCATAGGCAATGTTGTATTCAATGGTGTCGTTGAACAGCACCGTATCCTGAGGAACGATGCCGATTGCGTGGCGCAGCGAATCCTGTGTCACATCGCGAACATCCTGCCCGTCGATGGTGATGCTGCCTGCATCCACTTCATAGAAGCGATATAAAAGTCTCGACAAGGTCGATTTGCCGGAACCGCTATGCCCGACCACCGCGGTCGTTGTGCCGGCCGGGATTGTGAAATCGACATCGAACAATATCTGGCGCTTGGGTTCATAACTGAAATTCACATGCGCAAACCGGACTTCTGCACCGCTTGTCTGCAAAGGCTTTGCGTCAGGACTGTCGGCAATTTCCCGGTGCTGATCCAGCAGCGAAAACAGCCGTTCCATGTCGGTCAGGCTTTGCTTGATTTCGCGATACACAACACCGAGGAAATTCAATGGAATATACAACTGGATCATGAAGGCGTTGACCAGCACCAGATCGCCCAGGGTCATGGTCCCGCTGATAACCCCTTGCGTTGCCCGCCACAAAATCAAGGTTACGGCAACCGCGATGATGGCGGATTGACCGGTATTCAGGATCGACAACGACTTTTGCGATTTCACCGCCGCGGCTTCATAACGCTGCAAGCCTTCGTCGTAGCGCCGGGCCTCGTAATCTTCGTTGCCGAAATATTTCACCGTTTCGTAATTGATCAGCGAATCCACCGCCTTGGTATTGGCTTTCGAATCAAAATCATTCATGGTGCGGCGGAAATGCGTACGCCATTCCGTCACGATAACCGTGAAAGCAATATAACTGGCCAGCGCGACAAAAGTGATCACCGAAAACCAGATGTCGTAGCTCACGGCCAGATAGCTGATCACCAGGGTAATTTCCACCAGTGTCGGCAGGATGCTGAACAAGGCGTAGGAAATCAGCGAAGAAATGCCGCGCGTGCCACGTTCGATGTCTCGCGTCATGCCGCCGGTCTGGCGGTTCAGGTGAAACCGCAATGACAATGCATGCAAATGCCGGAACACCTTCAAGGCAATGGTGCGCACTGCGCGCTGCGTGACCTTGGCAAAAACGAATTCACGCAATTCGGTGAACAGCGTTGTGGAAAGCCGCAATGCGCCATACGCCGCAAGGAGTCCGAGCGGCAATACCAGCATCGCCTGCGTCTGGTTCGGCCCCAGCGTCAGACTATCAATCAAATGCTTCAGTACCAGCGGTACGCCGACATTGGCCAGCTTGGCGCCGATCAAGAATGTCAGGGCAAGCAACACGCGCCATTTGTATGCCCACAGATACGGCACCAGGGTTTTCAGTGTCACCCAGTCATTGCGGGTTCCCTGATTTGCGGCGGGTTCTGGAGGCAGCGAAGAATGACGGCGCATGAAAAAAGATTCTCGTCAGAATGGTTTATGCTTAAGGCTTGTACGATGATTGTAACGGTTTCCCGCTTTCCCGTTCGCCACTTCAATAGAATGACAACTAAGATGAACAATGAATCCCGAATTGAATTGCCAGACGGAATGCCTCAGTTGCGCGTCATGCCCATGCCTTCGGATGCAAATGTCCATGGCGATGTGTTCGGCGGCTGGATCATGGCGCAAGTCGATATCGCCGGCTCGCTGCTTGCAGTGCGCCATTCGGATGGCCGCGTAGCGACGGTTGCGGTCAACTCGTTTACATTCAAGCAGCCGGTCTTTGTCGGCAACCTGTTGTCCTTCTATACAAAAATTGTAAAAGTGGGCAATACTTCGATCACCGTGACGGTAGAAGTTTTTGCGGAACGCAGCCATCCTCCCTTTGAAATCGTCAAAGTCACCGAAGCAACCTTGACCTATGTTGCAACGGATGAAAACCGCCGTCCGCGCAAGGTTCCGCCTCTGCCTTAGAAATTACATCCGGCCTCTGATTGAGAATTGACAGCAATTTCTGGGGAATGCCGGTCATCGCAGCAGGAATGCTTAGTGCATAGAAAAAATGTTTCTCGCTTCCGATATTGCCTATGCAAGCAAACCGCCGTCATTTTCTTGCTCACATTACCCGCCTTGCCGGGCTTGCTTCCTTAACCGCCGCCCTGCCCGGGTTAAGCAAGGTACCGCTTAGTCATTATCCTTTCGCGCTCGGCGTCGCTTCCGGAGCGCCGCTTCCAACCGGCGTTGTCCTGTGGACCAGATTGATTGCCAATCCCATTGCAGAACAGGCGTTTTCCACGCAGGCGATTGCCGTGCGATGGGAAATCGCCGAAGACGAGCACTTCAGGCGCATCGCAGCCAAAGGCCAGGCTACGGCGGTACCGGAACTGGCGCACAGCATTCATGTGGATGCAAGCGGGTTGCAACCGGACCGGTGGTATTGGTACCGGTTCATGGCGGGCGATGCCGTCAGCCCGACCGCGCGGACCCGTACCGCGCCATTGAAAGAAACCATGCCGGCCGCACTGCGATTTGCCGTCGCGTCCTGCCAGCATTGGGAATTCGGGCATTATGCGGCGCATCGCCATATTGCTGCGGCCAACCCCGATCTCGTGGCTTTTTTAGGTGACTACATTTATGAGTGGGGCCCCTATGATCTGGCACATCCCTCTGCGCCGCGTCAGCGCAATAATGAGAGCATGACCTTGGCGCATTACCGCGCACGGTATGCCCAATACAAGTCGGACCCGCACCTGCAGGCGGCACACCATGCCGCGCCTTGGATTCTGACCTGGGACGACCATGAGGTGGCAAACGACTATGGCAGGGACCGTGACGAAATCCTGAGCCCGAGTTTTCATCAACGACGTGCGGCGGCCTACCAGGCATTTTACGAACACATGCCGGTCCGCCTGTTTTCAAACCAGCCCGGCGGTTTCGCGCAGATGCGGATTTACCAGCGCTACGGTTGGGGTCGACTGGCGCAATTCCACGTACTGGACAGCCGGCAATACCGCTCCTACCAGGCATGCCCGGTATCGGGCCGCGGAGGTTCTAATTCCGTCACCGCACATTGCCGCGAGCGATCGGAAAACCGGCGTACCCTGCTTGGCCATGAGCAGGAACAATGGCTGGACCAGGGTTTTGCCACTTCCCAGGCAAAATGGAACATCCTCGCCCAGCAGACACTGATGGCGCAGCACAGCCAGCTTCCGATCCGTAAGCCGGAAGACGGACGCTTCTGGACGGACGGCTGGGATGGTTATCCTGCGGCACGCAAGCGGCTTTTTGATGCCCTGCAGCGTCATCGCCCCGCAAACCCGGTAGTCATCTCCGGGGATGTACATGCGTTTTATGCAGCGGATTTAAGGCCGGATTTCATCAGGCCCGTCTCTACGGGCAACCCGGTGATCGCAACCGAATTTTGCGGCACGTCCATAACTTCCAGCTCGCGTCCGCAATTGCGCACCGACCGTTACGTTGCGGAAAATCCGCATATTCAGTACGGCCGCAGTGACCGGCGCGGATTTGCCATAGTGGAACTTACTCCGGCAAAAATGAATGTGCATTTCATGGGGCTGGAGAATGTGCTGCGCGCCGAATCGCCGGCATCGGCATTGGCGAGCTTCGTTGTGGAAGATGGCAAGCCGGGCGTGCAGCGAAGCTGACCGTGAGGAAAGACAGCCTGTCCGCTTTGTCCGTGCCGAATGAGCATCGCTGGCAGAAGCGGTTTATCCTATATTTTGCATTTTCGGGATGGCAGGCTGCTGATTCTTTGCAGCTTCTTTCATCTCCCGCAATTCACGGCGCAGGATCTTGCCGACATTTGTCTTTGGAAGCTCGTCGCGGAATTCAATATATTTCGGCCGCTTGTAACCGGTCAGCTGCGTACGGCAGTATTCCAGAATCTGCTCGGAAGTCAGCAAAGGATCCTTGCGGACGACGAATAGCTTCACTGCTTCGCCGGTGTGCTGGTCCGGCACGCCGACGCAGGCACACTCGAGTACGCCGGGATGCGCGGCAACAACCCCTTCGACTTCGTTTGGATATACGTTGAAACCGGACACCAGAATCATGTCTTTTTTGCGGTCGATGATCTTGACGTAACCATCCTTGTTCATGAGGCCAATGTCGCCGGATTTGAAAAATCCGTCGGCGGTCATTGCCTTTGCTGTTTCGTCGGGACGATTCCAGTAACCCACCATGACTTGCGGGCCGCGAATCCCTATTTCTCCGGGCTGGTCGATTGGCAGCGGCTGGCCTTCTTCATCCAGAATGGCGATGTCGGTCGACGGAAGCGGCAATCCGATCGTTCCATTGAACGGCAGGATCTCGGTTTCGCTGCAGGGATTGCAGGTGGCCACCGGCGATGTCTCGGACAGGCCATACCCCTCGATAATGGGGCAACCCGTGACCTTGAACCATTTGTCGGCCACTGCCGCCTGCACGGCCATGCCGCCGCCATTGCAGATGCGCAGGGCGGAAAAATCAAGCTTGGCGAAATCCGGATGATTCAAGAGAGCGTTAAACAAGGTATTTACTGCCGGCATCTTGTGCGGTCTATATTTCCCGATAACTTTTACCAGTTCAGGAATATCGCGTGGATTGGGCACCAGAATATTCAGCGCACCGGTACGTATGCCGAGCAAGCCGCAGGATGTCAGCGCGAAGATGTGATACAGAGGCAATGCGCACAGGATGCGCAACTGGTCCAGGGCAGGCTGCCTGCGTATGCCGGGCTGCAGCCAGGCTTCGGTCTGCAAGACATTGGCGATCACGTTTCGATGGCTCAGCATCGCGCCTTTTGCCACGCCGGTCGTGCCGCCGGTATATTGCAAAAATGCAATATCATCTTGCGTTTGCGTTATCCTGCGCAACGTTTGGTGCGCTCCCTTGTGCAATACATCTTTAAAGGACACGGTCCCGCGCAAAGAAAACGCCGGAACAAGCTTTTTTACCCGCCGCACCACAAAGTTGACCGCCGCACCTTTCAGGGTGCCAAGCAGATCGCCCATACTGGCAACCACGATGTGCTTAAGCTGCGTTTGATCCACCACCTTTTGCAGGGTATGAGCAAAGTTTTCCAGGATGATGATGGCCTCGGCACCCGAGTCTTTCAACTGATGCGCCAGTTCCCTCGGCGTATAAAGCGGATTGATATTCACGACCGTATAGCCCGCCCGCAGTACTGCGGCAATCACGACCGGGTATTGCAGGATGTTCGGCATCATCAGTCCGACGCGAGCGCCCTTTTCCATGCCCGTGCTCTGCAACCAGGCCCCGAGTTTCTGCGACAAGGCGTCCAGTTCCGCATACGTCATGAATGTGCCCATGCACACACAGGCAGGACGGCTTGCATACTGGGAAAACGACTGCTCTATCAATTGAGTCAGGGACGCATAATGCGTGTAATCAATGTCAGCCGGTACTCCTTTGGCATACGACTTGATCCAGATTCTCTCCATTGTCGGCCCCCTTGTGCTCAGCTGGTTTTATCGTCTTTTCATACGCAAACGCAATCAGTAAAGCTGAGTCCGGTCATCCGCATGGTCCACCAATGCGCACCGTATCGCAGCTTGCTCCATGCTATCGGGGGCTTGACTGGGATGCAAGCAGTTTAAGCACGGCCGTTTTCGGCCTACGGCCTGAACAAGACCGCCTGTCTCCACGTTGATTTTGCCAACGAGCGTCCGACAATACGCTTCTGGTACGTTGCCGCCGGTGTTTGCCCATTCCTGTATGCCTGCCGCTCCGGATAAATTTCTGCACCCGAGTACATCGCCTGGCATGACGCATTAACCGTGCATCTGTAGCGGTATCCGAAGCGCTTCCGAGCGTGATCTACGGCTTTCTGCGAAGGTGGGCACCTTGCGTACTGGCCGGGCTAAATGCCGTTTATCTTGACGCGTCCGCCGCATCTGCCTGCGCCGTCATGGAATGCGTCCTGGCAAACTGCGCCAGCCGCGAATGGCGTGATTCCTTGTCAAGCGCCGACAGGGTTCGCACTGCCGCATAAAATTTCCCGAAATCCTGTTCGCGCATCAACATTGCCTTAAATCCCGGCACCAGATCATGATAGGTCGCAATGGAAGAAAGATGCGCATTGGACAATGGCTCCGCAAACCAGCGGTCATAGCCCGCATAGCCGCCCCAGGATTCTTTCAGAATCTCATATTCGTCTTTCATGGCTTCGAAAACCAGTTTCTTGTGCTGTCTCTTTTCAGCACGGCTGGCCTGTCGCTCATAGTTCAATTCGAGCTGCTTGCGGTATTTCATCAGCAGGGCAAGAAAATTCTTTCGCCTGCCTTCATGCTCCATATACGCTTCACGGGTTTTCGGGTCGCCGTATTTTTCCAACCAGCGCTCGATGCCTACCTCTTCGACCGCTACCGCAAACGATTCGTTGAACTTTGAATCATCCTTGGCATATGCGACTTGGTGCGCCAGTTCATGAAATACAAGCTTGGCCAGCTGACCTTCCGGATACTGGATAAATGTAGACAGCACCGGGTCACTGAACCAGCCAAGCGTGGAATAGGCCGGTACGCCGGACACTTGCACGTCGTACCCTTCCTCGCGCAATTCTGCCGCGAATGCTTTGGCTTCCTCCTTGCTGTAATAGCCGCGATAATTTACGCAGCCGGCAATCGGGAAGCACCATTGCAAAGGTTTCAAGGAAAGTTCAGGAGTAGCGACCACATTCCATAAAACATAGGGACGCTTGAGATCCGTATAGTTTTTAAAGGTATCGTTATCGGGAAGGCCAAGTTCATTTGCGGCGAACTTGCGAATCTGTTTGACCTTGGTGAGCTTGAATTTCAGTTTCTCTTCCACCCCGGGATCGGCAAGCCAGTCCTCGATAGGCCTCGCATCAGCCATCAGGGAAAACTGTCCTTGCATCGCTTGCATGTAATAGCCGAGTTGCGCGCAGCCTGCTACCAAACTTACCGAACCAGCGAAGACAATCCATTTCCACCTTAACTTCATCGCCCTTATTCCTTCTCTGCATCATCATCGGTTGCATGCACCCGACCGCACTGCCATCCCCAGCCCTGCCACTGATGTCTTACGGCTTACGTTCACCGCGCTCCAAGAGTGGCCTGTAATATGATTTACTCATTGGATCGGGATGCGCGGCAGCCAACAGCTCAAGCATTTAGCCCTTCCCAAATTCGATCCTACTGCAATCTGTTTGGCTAATGAAGTGAATCACGCTTCCTGCCAAAAAAATTCTCATTCAGGAGACAATTGATTGTCTTAGTGGCATTCAAAAATAACCTAATTGCATGCAATTTCTCTATGAGGGCCCGTGCCTGCCGCTCGGATTCGCGGAAAAGCAATGCGCCTTCGTTAAAGAGAAATTTTTCCAAAACCTTGCAGCGTGCCGGATTTCTGTTTGAGCGGTTTACAAAGTCACAAAGCGCGTCTGCCTGCGCTGTCGCCTCTTGTCATGTTCATCCCTGTCGCGGCATTTTTTGAGGCCGACAAACTTGGCTGCACCACAATACGGACTTACCCTGCATAGCGGTTTCAAAGCTTGATCCTTTTCGATGCTTCAGCGACGATGGAGGCGTAAAATTACATAAAATATTGTTTTTAGCGCGTTGCGGGCAAGCGGTGCCAACCGATCGCTTCCCGGCCAAGGCAAAAAAGGATACGACATCATGCAGTTGATTGATTCCATCGTTCAATTTCATTCGGAACTGCAGCGCATTCGACGCGACATTCATGCGTACCCCGAGTTGCGCTTCGAAGAAAAGCGAACGTCTGATCTTGTTGCGCAAAAATTAACCGAATGGGATATCCCTGTACTTCGCGGAATGGGAGGAACCGGCGTGGTCGGGATAATCAAGAACGGAACCAGCACACGTTCGATTGGCCTGCGCGCCGATATGGATGCATTACCGATGCAGGAATTTAACCGTTTTCCGCATGCATCCCGCCATGAGGGAATCATGCACGGATGCGGACATGACGGGCATATTGCAATGCTGCTTGGAGCCGCATATTACCTGTCACGTCACCGGCACTTCGACGGAACGGTTTATCTTATCTTTCAGCCCGCCGAGGAAGGCGGCGGCGGCGCGAAGCGCATGATGGAGGATGGTTTATTCAGGCAATGCCCGATGGATGCCGTATTCGGCATGCATAACTGGCCCGGCACGGCGACCGGCACGTTCGGCGTGACGACCGGACCCATGATGGCTTCTTCCAACGAGTTTGAAGTTGTCGTCAAGGGCAAGGGTGCCCACGCGGCACAGCCGTACAAGGGTATCGACCCGATCATGATTGCCGTGCAAATCGCACAAAGCTGGCAAACAATCGTTACGCGCAACCGCAACCCGGTAGATGCCGCGGTACTTTCAATCACGCAAATTCACGCAGGCAGCGCCAGCAATGTCATACCGGATGATGCGACGCTGGCAGGAACGGTCCGTACCTTCACCATACCGGTACTGGATTTGATAGAAGAGCGCATGCGTACGATTGCAGAGCATACGGCCAAAGCCTTTGGCGCCGAAATCGATTTTCGTTTCACCCGCAATTATCCGCCACTGATCAACCACGCCAGGGAAACCAACTTCGCAATCGATGTGATGCGCTCCGTGGTGGGCGTAAAAAATGTCGATACAGATGCAGAACCGACGATGGGCGCGGAAGATTTCGCATTTATGCTGCAGGAAAAGCCGGGCTGTTATGTATTCATCGGCAACGGCGACGGCGCGCACCGTCATGCGGGCCACGGTTTGGGGCCCTGTAACCTGCACAATCCGAACTACGACTTCAATGATGATTTGCTTCCGATTGGTGCAACCTACTGGGTGCGCTTGGCAGAGGCTTATTTGAAAAGCGCGTAGATCTGTGCCGGGGGTCAAGCCACCTGTCCGCAGTAATCACAACTCCCATGCAATACGGCGCGGCTGAATCACTCGCAAGCTTTGCTTCCCCGTTCGCGCGTATTGCACTCGCCAATATCGTACGCCCCTATCCAAACCAGCCGGGACATGTCCTGCTCGACGCTTCAAGCCTGGCTGAGCCCGAGGAATTGCACCCGGTGTTCTACGGCAGTTACGACTGGCACTCCGCTGTCCATATGCATTGGCTGCTGGTCACGCTTTTGCATCGGCATCCAGCCCTGCCCGAGGCAGAGCAAATCCGGCGCCTTCTGTCCCACCGTTTCACGCCGGAAAAAATAGAAAAAGAAGCGCTTTATTTTCAACAGCCATGCAATAGTGCTTTTGAACGCACATACGGCTGGGCCTGGCTTTTGAAGCTGCAATGCGCCTTGAGCGAAGGGGCAACGAAGCTTTCAGAGGTCGGCGTTTGGCGTACTTGTATGCAACCGTTCGCTGATCTGATCGTGCAACGCTATCTGGATTTCCTGCCGGTGGCACGATTTGCCATTCGTGCCGGCACACATGGAAATAGCGCATTCGGCCTGCTGTTTGCGCTTGAATATGCGCAAGCCGCGGGGCACACCAAACTGGCGGATCGTGTGCTTGCAAAAGCGCTGGAATGGTTCGGCCGAGATCGCCGCTATCCGGCCGATTATGAACCTGGCGGCGATGACTTTTTATCAGGTGGACTAACCGAAGCCGCATTGATGCGACAGATGCTTAGTCCTGGTGAGTTTGTACGCTGGTGGCAGGACTTCTGCCCGGACCATGTAGCGTTGAAGTCATGGCTGACGCCGGTTCCGGTGGCGGACCGCAGCGACCCGAAACTGGCGCATCTTGACGGCTTGAATCTCTCGCGTGCATGGTGCTGGAAAATGCTGCGCCCGGCATTGCCAGATTCGCTCGCCTTAACGGCCGATTCCGCTATCGATGCACATCTCGCGACATCCCTGCCCTTTACGATCTATGGGCACTATGCCGGCACACATTGGTTAGCCAGTTTTGCATTACTGGCATTATTGGCTTGAGCGCAGCCAGGTCAACGCAATGACCTGCAAACTTTTCGGGTGGATTTATTTCTGAGCCAGGCTAGGTTTATTCAGCAAACGTAAGTCGCCATACCAGGCATCGACAGCTTCGCCGGTATTGTCGGTATCGGTCATGATGCCCACTCCGACCAGGCGTCCGGGTTTTTCTCCAAATGCCTTTTCAAAGTCTTCGGCAATATTGCGTGAAAAATAACGCCACTCTCCGACACCTTCCGGCCCTGAGGCGACTACGATCATCTTGATCCGGCTTGTGCGTGTGCTGTCGATGACAGTACCGACCGGCGCCTTGTTTTCCCATACATACATCAAGGTCGCGTAAGGAAAATCATGCCCGGTAATGACTTTTGCCGTCTCGAACAGGATTTGATCCGCAAAAGGCATATTGTCCTTGTCGCCATCAAATCCCAGAATGATACGTGCGGGCGAATCTTCAGCATGGCGTTGATAATTGTCCGCCGATTCGATGAGACTGCCAATCCGCCATTGCCAGCTCAGCCACGGCTTAACCAAGGGGTCGATGCTGACATGCTGCATCAGCCCGGATGAAGCGCCATGCGCGCTGGCATGCACCACGGTTTTATTGCTTTCTCTGACGAGTTGATAGTGCGTTTGCTTCTTGTTGCGATGGATGACGAGCGGCTCCCAATTTTCTGGCAGCCCGCCAACTGGATTTTGAGAAAATGTCGCAATCGCTCTATTGTTCTTGAGTTTCTTGGTTTCCGAGAGCGGCGGTGTATTGCTTTTCGGCGAATGCGCGCAGCCTGCCACTAACAGCGTGATAAGCAGAAGAGAAAATAATCGTGTCATGATCGATAAACCGAAATTGCCTGCGATCGCATGCGTATAGTCGAAGCTGCGGAATCCTATGCCCATGTCCGCGACGCCTTGCCCAGCCTGGTTTCTTCGATTGCAAAGTAAGTGTGGTGTGAATCCATTTTATTGGGCAATCCGGCATCTCGTGTAAATTGCCATTGGATCTGGTGGAATTTTGCAACAGCCTGCCGATGCGCAATACTGATGATCGTCGTTTTCGGCAATTCCTGCAATACCAATGTGTACATGGCCTCTTCTGTTTCCGCGTCCAGTGCACTGCTGGCTTCGTCCAAGAACAATACGTCCGGCCGGTGCAGCAGGACGCGTACGAAGGCAAGACGCTGTTGCTCGCCCGGCGACAGTCGCTGCGTCCAGTTGTCGTGCACGTCCAGTTTGTCGGCGAGATGTGCGAGTTTGCACAGTTCAAGGTAATGGCAGATTGCCAGATCCTTGAAACCGTTTTCCGGTGCAGGATAAACAAGCGCGGCGCGCAGGCTCCCGATCGGCAGGTAATTTTTTTGCGGAAGGAAAAGAAGCTTCGCTTCCTGAGGAATTTCAATCGTTCCTGCACCATATGGCCAGATTCCGGCAATTGCACGAAACAATGTGGACTTGCCGCATCCGGACGGACCGGAGACAAAGATCCGCTCACCCAGACGCATCTGCGCGGACAAAGGCACAGTCAGAGCCGTTCCGTTTGGCAAATGCAGGCTGACCTGTTCGATCAACAGCGCGCCTACATTGTTGCGTGTTACCGCAATGCCGGACCCCTGCCGCTGTACGGCATAGACTGCATCATGAAATCCCGCGAGCCGGTTGACGCTTGCTTTCCATTCAGCCAACTGGCTAAACGCATCGATGAACCAGGACAAGGATTCCTGTACCTGGCCAAATGCAGAACTGATTTGCATGAGGCCGCCCAATGAAATGGTGCCTGCAAAATAACGCGGCGCACCGACCAGGAAAGGAAAAATGATTGCGAACTGCGCATAAAAGGTCGATGCAATGTTCAGGCGTTTGGTGGTAATCATGATTGCCCACCAGTTTTCCCGGATACGGTCGAAGCGCTTGCTCAGCTGCGCCTGTTCATGTTGTTCGCCGCGATACAGGGCAATTGCTTCCGCGTTTTCCCGGATTCTGACCAGCCCGAAACGAAAATCGGCTTCAAAGCGTTGCTGATTGAAATTTTGCCTAACCAGAGCTTTTCCTATCCATGCCACCAGCACCGAGCCGATTCCGGCGTAGGCGACGGCGAACCAGACCATGTACCCTGGAACCACCCATTCGCGGGATTGCCAAACGAAGGAGATCGGTCCGCTAACGAACCATAAAATTCCGATAAACGAGACCAGGGTAACCACACTCGACAACAATCCGAGCGACAAGGAAAGGGTGCCATTTGTCAGATAACGCAGATCCTCGGCGATTCGCTGGTCCGAGTTATCGGCGCTTCTGCTCTGCTCGATCCGATAATAGGATTGCCTGGCCAGCCACTCGCTCATGTATTGATTGGTCATCCAGGCGCGCCATCTGATTTCAAGCGCCTGCGTCAGATAGATTCGATAGATCGCAACGCCGATGTAGATGAATGCAAGGTAGGAAAAGCGCCATAGCTGTTCCTTAAAAACAGGAAAGTCTTTTTTCTCCAGCGCATTGTAGAAATCGCGATTCCACTCATTGAACAATACGTTGAGATACACCATGCCGAGCGCCAGCGATATTACTGCTGCCAACAATCCCCATGCCCGCAGCTTCTCCTCGGAAGTCCAATATGGTTTCAACAAACGCCAAACCGCACGCCAGTGAGTCGGGTGCGTTGTTTCTGCCGTCATATGTACACGGGAATGCAAGCGGGCGGCACGGTCAGCTCAATAAAGATTGTTCACATGAGTTGCAGGTAAGCCCGGTATTCCCCTGTTCGACATAGCCATGCTTTGTTCAGGGCAGCTTGTCTTCCGCATTACCGATGCGATATTGCGGATTCATTTGCTCCATGGCCAGCAGAATTGCAGACTGGTCTGCCTGTGGAAAAGAAGGCAGGATTGCGCGATAGTGCGCGGTTACGAGTTCGGTGACCGGCAAACGCAGGTGGGCATTGGCTGCGGCATCCAGTATGTTTTCCATGTCCTTGGCCTGGCTTTTAATCTGTCCACCCGGCATGAAATTACGGTCCAGCATCCGTTGACCATGCACTTCCAAGATTCTGCTTTCCGCAAAGCCGCCGCGGATTGCCGCCCGCATGGCTGCCGGATCTGCGCCACCTGCTTCGGCAAGCAGTAGCGCCTCAGCCACTATATTGAGCGTTGCACCGACGATCAATTGATTGCACAGCTTAGCGATCTGTCCGCATCCCGCTGGCCCCACCAGGGTTACTCGCCCTAGATGCTGCAGAACCGGTTGAGCGCGCTGGAAGTCTTCTGTGCTGCCGCCGGCCATGATTGCCAATGTGCCCGCCTCTGCACCGATAACGCCGCCGGACACCGGTGCATCAATGAAACCAACTCCGACCTCTGCAAGCATTGCGTGCAGTTCCTGTGCCTCGGACTGCTTTGTTGAGCTCATGTCGATTACCAAGGCGCCAGCCGGCAACTGGTGGATGATGGACTGGATGACGTGCTTTACCGCACCTCCAGCCTCCAGCATGGTAATGATGATGTCGGCCGTGCCCCGTGCGCTTCTGATTGCGTCTTCTGCTTCGCCAGCAACATATGCGCCTTTCGCAGCGAGCGGCTCTGCCTTGGCTTGTGTGCGATTCCACGCGCTTAATGGATATCCGGCATCAAGAAGCCTGCTTGCCATCGGCAAGCCCATGAGGCCGATGCCCAAAAACGCGATGCGCGGAAGCGAGGAATTGTTTTGCAAAACACTCTCCTTTGAGTATTCAGTTTTCATTGCATAATGGCGCATCATTCTCCCAAAAAGCTATTGCCATGTCGACTGATACGATTGAAATCTTCCATGACCAGCCGATGCTGGTTGGCGAATGTCCGCTATGGTGCGCGGAGGAAAACTCCCTGTACTGGATCGATATTCCGCGCCGCATGCTCCATCGCAAGAATGTGCAGTCGTTTGAGTACCATTCATGGGCGCTACCTTCAGAGCCCGGATGTATTGCATTGCACGAGGACGGCGGCCTGGTAGTGGCAATGCGGTCCGGCATCGCGGTGCTGGATACCGGCTCGGGAGATATATCGATGCTAGCCCCGTCACCCTACGACTCGAATTTCATACGATTCAATGATGGGCGCTGCGACGCAAAAGGCCGGTTCTGGATGGGTACAATGTATGAACCGCGCGATCAGGTGCTTGGTGAGTTGTACTGCCTGGAAAAAGGAAGGCTGACTGAGCAAGGCAGCCCGGTAACAGTCTCCAACGGACTTGCATTCAGCAACGACAGCCGCACCTTGTACCATGCAGATACCACTGCTCATTCGGTTTACCGTTACGACTTTGACCTTGAGCATGGCACCTTATCAAAGAGGCAGCCGTTCGTTTCCTTTTCGTCGGATCGCAGCGCAGCCACTTATGGCGGCCGCCCGGATGGCGCAGCAGTCGACAGCGAAGGCGCCTACTGGGTTGCAATGTTCGAAGGTGCACGTCTGTTGCGGTACGCGCCTGACGGCTTGCTGCTGCAAGAGATGCGATTGCCTGTTCGGTGTCCGACCATGATTGCATTTGGCGGAAGCGATCTGCGAACTTTGTTCATTACCTCGGCCAGCCAGAACCGGTCGGCTTCGGAACTAAGTTCACTTCCTTTGTCCGGATGCGTTCTTTCGCTGCAGGTCACGGTTCCTGGAGTTAGCGAGCATAGATACGCTCGTTAAGCGACAAAAGTCGCAAAGCCATTAGAAGCACATTTATCGAGTGACTTTTTTCGCTCTCTTTGCGTTTAATCCAGCGCAGCGCATGAAAAGATGACGATTATCAATTAGCTTAAAGGCAATAAGAGGAAACTGAAGTATCCCCAACCTACACCTGAACACCGATTTGAAATGCGTCCTTCTTTCCTTCTCGCCGCAGTTCTTTTCGCCCGCCGCTTCATCGTCTCTTTCATGGTGCTTTTTGTTTTTGCTAGCCCTTCGCACGCAGTCGACTCTGTTTCTTTAGAACTAGGTTCCGGCAACAAAACCCGACTAGTACGCGCCGGGATGCAATGGCATTGGGAATCGAAATGGAACATTGCGGAAAATGCGCAACTCTCGGGTCTATGGGACCTTAGTTTGGCACAATGGAGAGGACGACGGCACAAAAACCAAGCAGGCGATACTCAAGACCTTATGGCAATCGGCATCTCGCCTATGCTACGTTTAGCAAGCAGAGAAAACACCGGTCCTTATTTTGAGACTGGATTAGGGCCTCATCTGCTATCGGACAACTACGACAACAACGGTCGTCAGCTGTCAACGCGCTTCCAATTCGGCAGCCATCTTGGGCTAGGATATATATTTTCAAATGGGCTTGATGTAGCTCTGCGCTTTCAACACTATTCCAATGCATCAATCAAAAAGCCGAACGACGGCGTGAATTTCCTTATCTTGCGTTTTTCCTATCCTTTGTAGAAGGCTCAAAAAACATCTCAATTCAACGCGATCCATGCTGACTGTTTAGCCACAAGCGACGCAGAGAGTTGTTTTGCGGGCGAGCCGAATATAGCAAAAGGCATATATCGCATCAATTGATAGAAGACCGCCACGCCAAGCAGTTACGCTTAAGCCGGCATAGCGCCTCAATATTTCAGTTGAATCCCGAGTAAAAATATTGATAGAGAGAAGCGAAGCTATTAGCCAGCGCAAATGAAGCGATGAGAAAACGAAGCAGTGGACTTGACGGCTAGGAAAGCAAGTGCCAAGAAGATACGAGTTTAATACAAAATAAAATTCTATCCCTCAAAACAAAAAAACCCCACTCGTTTGAGTGGGGTTTTTCTTTATAACTAGCCTGACGATGACCTACTTTCACACTGGTTGCAGCA
>JAUYVH010000009.1 GCA_030715135.1 Keguizhuia sedimenti
GGTATGCCCGTCGGATTTGCCGGACAAGCTCGCACAGTATTGCCGGCAGATGACTGAAAGCCCGCAAGGCTAGTTCACCACACTTGAATCAGTAAAGATACGGCATGATGAATAAAACCCTAATGATAGGAGCGGTCGGAGGTATTGCTGTGGCGGGCGCCGCGCTTTTTTACAGTGGCGCGGATAAGCCGGGGCAGGGAAAGGCATTCATTGATCCTTCCGACCGGAATCTGGTATCCAAAGGAAAGGCCGTCTATGAAACTCATTGCGCGTCCTGCCATGGTGCGAACCTGCAGGGGCAGCCGGAGTGGCGCAAGCGTTTGCCGAACGGCCGATTGCCGGCTCCGCCGCATGACGAGACCGGTCATACCTGGCATCACCCCGACGCAGTGCTGGTCGACATCGTAAAATATGGCCTGGTGCCCGGGAAGACCGCTCCGGAAGGATACCAAAGCGATATGCCTGCGTATGACAATGTCCTGCCGGATTCCGATATCGTCGCAGTGCTGGCTTACATTAAAAGCCGCTGGCCGGCAGACGCTCTGAAAGCGCAAAAAGAAGTTACCCTGCAGGCGGAGTAATTGAAAACCGCCCGGCGGATATAGCCGGTTTAACCGTGGGGTCGTGTTGCCGTTGCGACAAGGCTCATTCAGCTTGATTCAGTTCAGGTCATCCGCAGTGGTTTGGACGGATCGTATGCAAAATCGACTGCTCCATATCAAGTGATCGTGCAAATCACGCAATTACGCCTCATGTTAACGGACTAATCATGTATAGATATGCGAAGCATGGTAACGGAGGCCTGTTTTTGATTTCGCACGTACAGGGGGGTGAATAGGTTAGAATACGGGTAGCCAACTAATTTTCAGTTTCGACTGGTTCTTGTTAGTTGTTCATCAATTCATTTTGAATGTCATTTTCATTTGCGCCCGGAATTCTGGCGCGTGACATATCTGACTCGTCTAGAGCAGGCGTACCGGTTGGACGCTTCACAATGCTCGTTTCTATTGCTGCTTAAGGGGCGGCAAGCTGCGCAAGATCGTAGCTTAGCTTTATCGTGCTTAGGTTTTTCAGTCCTGCGCTGCCGCCGCATCCATCTTGCAGGCAGCAAATGATAAGCATTCGGCTGTCCTTGCAGCCTCACTCCTCTAGGAAATATACATGGCTAAAGAAGAACTTCTTGAAATGAACGGACAAGTATCCGAAGTACTGCCCGACTCGCGTTTTCGTGTTGCGCTGGATAACGGCCATCAGTTGATTGCCTACACTTCGGGAAAAATGCGGCAGAACCATATCAAGATTCTGGCGGGCGACAAAGTAACCCTCGAATTGTCACCGTACGACTTGAGCAAGGGACGCATCACTTTCCGGCATATCGAGAACCGGACACCAGGTACAGGCGGTTACCGACGCAAAAGATTCTGAGGCGCTAGTGCGCAATCTTTAACCGATGTCGCTTTCCTGCTTTGAGGGCACTATGTTTCCTTTGAAGTAATGGAAGGACATCGACAAGAAACGTCAGCGCACATCCTCTGAAAAATAAACGAAATAAGATTAGCCATAGCGGGTTAATACCTGTATATTGAGCTCTGCACTTTGCATCAAGTCGTTGTTATTGTTGGTCTCTTTCCCGTCTTGCTCCTTCCGAGCCATTCCTGTTTGAATTCCTGCGGTTTCCTCTTGGTCTTAAGTGTGATCGGGCACAGCCCATTTATTTTTATCAAGGAAAAAGCATGAGTAATCAAACCGGCATAGTAAAGTGGTTCAACGAATCGAAGGGTTTTGGATTTATTACCCCGGATAACGGCGGCGGCGACCTGTTCGCGCATTATCAGGACATCCAGGGCAGCGGTTTCAAGAGCCTGGCCGAAAACCAGCGCGTTTCTTTCGAGCGCAGCAACGGACCGAAGGGCGAAAAAGCCAGCAATATCCGTCCTATCTAATTGCTTCGGCAACCGGATTCGAAATAAAAAAACCCGCTTCGGCGGGTTTTTTATTTTGGAACGGCATTACTAAGCGGCCATAGATCCAAGACAAGGCCGGCTCACCTGCGCAGAGCAGCGGTTTCCCGCATTTCTAGTTCTTCGGCAATGGATCGGATTTTAACGGGGCACATGCGCCCTGTACGTATTCATAGCCAGGCATAGGAAACGGGTATGTGTTTCTCTGGAAATCCCATGCCCATAGCGGCATGCTTGACATGATTCCGCCATTGACACCGGTGCAACTGCCGATTCCCGCAAACGGTGTATTGTCTACCCGGCACTGACAGCTCAAGGGCTTGTCGGGATTGGATGGATTCGGATTTTCCGTGCAGGGAGCAGCGTCGCATATAGCCCAATATGAGTCCCCGGTATAGCCCGGCGCCTGCGGATCACATGCTTTAAAACCTCCCTTCAAAATATCGCACCATCCACGATATGAATAAGTGGATACCCAATCATACTTGATATGGTCCACTTTATACTGCCCATTCTTGATAGCCTTGCACACGGGGGCCTGGTCTACATCGCAAGCTTGCCCATTGGTGCAATTGGCCTGCGTCAGGCGTTTGACTGCGGCATCCTGGATTTCGCTCGTCGCAACAATATGGGTTTCATTGACCCTCATGCAGTCGCAGTAGGCCTTGTCGCCACTCATTTTGCAGTCGGGAGAGGCACTGCACAGGGCGTGCCACCCAGTACACACGACAAAATCCTGGGGCGCATCCTTGATATTGTGAGCTCTGCCATCCGCGTTTTTATCAACCTGCGCCATTGGTTGCGTCACCATCTGCACCTCGGCGTTGGCGAAATGCAGATGAGCGATCGCCAGGAATAGCAACGATTTAAGTACGAGCCCTCCAATCCTTTTCATTCTTCCACCTCCATGGAGAGGCACTCTCACTGTGATGCCGAGATATATTTGCTGCCTTCATGCGCAACTCAATGAAACTCAGCGACTCGCTGGCCGTGCAGTTCCATCCAGGACGATGGCCACCGGGTTCAAAAGCTGATTGGGGTCCGGACCTCGCGTTGTTTCCGGAACAATGTAGTTTCGTTGAAGGATTTTGATGAGCCCGCCCCGGGGAACCATTTCCTCTGTGATTTCCTGGCAATCCGGGAGACCTGTGCAGTCGCGCGCAAAGTAATGGACATAGAATTTGTCGGTATTGGCGACCGTTCCGGAGAACCGGGAAGCGCTTCCCTGCAGATCTTCGTCAGAAAGGTTCGCGACGCCTTGGAGGACGTCGAACCAATTGACCGAGAGGCTCACATAAGTAGCGTTGCCCGTGGCCGTACCCAGTGTCCCGGCGACCGCAATTACTTCGCCATTATCGACGTTTACTGTTGGACTGATCTGATAGTCGGAGTCTTGAGTATCGCCCAGGCAGTTCATGGGACGGGGAAGGCAATGTTGCCCGATGAGGTCTACGAAAAGTTGCAGACTTTGCGACTGTCCGGTAGAGGCGGATGGTTGCCCCCACTCTTGCTTGACCGCTGCCACCAGGGCGGTGAGGTCGCTTTCAAGCCCGAGTTCAGAGCGAGCAGTCTTAGGATCGTAGGCCGGAGTCGGCCAAGGCTCGGTTGCACTGGCATTCTTGTTCCTGACCCGCAGCACCGCGAGCGGGATCTGCTGGCGCCATTGCTCGCCGGCCTCCTTATCTAATGGTTGCGCGTAGCGAATGAGGGTCATGAAATCATCCGCCTCGGCGCCGAGTCCGACCCGGGCGACTTCCGGCGACACAGGTTCGGTAAACACCTGATTAGGATCGGAAACGCGCGCACGCACGAGCGCCTCGGTCATCTCGCGCGCCATGGCAGCGTCGGTTGAGATGACAAAGGAGCGCCGCTGGCCGAAAGCGGCACCTGCCTGGCGCTCAATGACGACGTTGTTGTTGCTGTTGCCGAGGCTCGAGAACATCAGCACGCGGGAGGGATCCGGTGCCTCAGAGAAGAGTATTTCATTTATTTTTGGATCAGACAGAGTGCGCTGGAAAACGGGATCAGTCGGGTCGATAGCATCTTCACGTGTGAAGACATACGTCTGCAGCCCGAAATACTTGCCGGGTGGGGGAAGCAGCCCGAAAATGAGCAGGGCTTCACGCTTGTCAAAGCGGAAGGTTGCCGATGCATTATCCGGTAACGGTCCTAGCAGATTCCTCATGGATTCATCCACGAACTCATCCGGCCACAAGGGCACTGCGGAAATGATATACGGCGCCGCCGGGTTGTTTCCGAAGCAGTTACCGACCACCGGGATAGGATATTTGCAGTCCTCGATGGTGAACAGCTTGAACGAGCCGCGGGCGACTTCGTATCCCCCGGCCTCGAGCTCGGCCTGGAGGCGGTCGGCTTGTTGCCCGACACTTCCCGTAGTAGGCTGGTTATTCTCGGTAGGGGGCTGGTTACCGTTGTCGTCGCCATCGCCGCCGCCGCCGTTGCATGCCGATATGAACATCATGGCGAGTACAAACCAAATCGTGCGGAATTTCATCATTCCTCCGGATCGACCTTAACGGTCATGCCTGGCATACCAGCGTAATACCAGTTTGCTGAAAAACACGAAACAGCTTTGCTGTTCAGTGACGGGCGAGTCAATAAGATCAATTTAGGTTGAAACCGGAGACGCGCCTGGTTATGTCATATCACTTTGAATTAGATCAAGGTGGAGGTGGATCGATGTAGCGACCGAACAGGACGCCAGGCAGGTCCTGGCGCGATGAAATCCCTTTAGGAAAGCGCCGCGTCGAGATTTGCCATATCAGGATGTTCCAGTTTAGCGATCCCGTTATGCCTAAGAGCCTATTCCGGTAGGCCGGGTTAGTCGCGGCGGAGGCGAGTTGCGTTCGGAACAAGGGTGTAGCAGGGGTTTCGCGAGGCATGCTTCGCGCCTGCGCAACGGCAATGGCTTGCAAGCCCATTGCCCGCCCTGCAAGGGTGGCGACGCGCAATAGCGAGCTATTGCAAGGAGTCGCAACGCCGTGCCGGATGCAAATCGTCCCGCCACGGCAAGCTGGCCTACCGGGATAGGCTGCTAAATAGCAAAGGCATGAAAATGGACAAGTAAATGCAATGAAGTCGATACCGGAAGAACGGACAGAACTGGAGAATTTACTGAATCGCTGATGGTTTTGTGGACAGTAGCTCACCTGGAAGCTTGAACGGGCACATGCCTTGCTCAAATGGATTACGGATCATGCGGGCAGGAATGGGCCGATGAAGGGATTGCCGAAGTGTGTGGCATAACTGCGTCCGCGCACGAATTGTCTAAGCAAGCCATGGAGAAACAAGCCATAGGGAAAAATCCCAGGTTGTTATTCGCGCATAAGCGATTTGAACCACAACCGATTTCATTCAAACTGACATCAGGTTGGGGCTGCCAATAAGCTGCGTGTAGTGACATGACAGGCAAATCTATGCTGAAAGATTTCAAATTGCTGCCGGAAGCAACTACCCGTTACCAAGGCAGAAGCTAAGCTCAGAAACAATAAGTTCTTGTCTTTATATGTATGCTCTCGGGCCTGTTTATGGCGCAGGCCATAAATGCCCATGCTTTAGCAGCCGGGCATCAACAAGAGTGGCTATCCGCTCAGGAATCCTCATGATCTCTTGCCGAGCGCTGCATGATATCGCTGACATTCTGACGGGCATTGAACTGGTCGAGTCCTGTTTTATACAATGCTCCGCCGAGGCGCACGAGTGCGTCGAAATTTTCTTTCGACAGCTTGCCTCGCGACTCGGATAGGAGCAAGGACAATTCCTGGATCAGATCGTTTTGCGTAGGCGCTTGCTTTTGCATATCGGCAGCTTGTTGCCGAAACAGCTCAAGTACTTCGTCTGGGGTCATCTTGGGCTCACAGGCGTCATGGCAGCATTGGATTATGGTTTGAATAAAGTCGACTTTAGCCGAAGACTTTAACAATACGGAATTGGCACCAATCTATTTGGCGCCAATTCATACAGCTACCGATCCGCAAAGATGAAATAAAGGTGAAATAAAGAGCGGCGATTTACTGTCAGAGATGAACAGCTTGCCTGTGCATCTTCATGCTAGGGCGAAGGCGCATTGCCGACCAGCGAATTTGCATTTAACCGAAGCGGAGTTCCTTGCACTCCGGCTGCTATGAGACGGCGTGCGATGCCGTTGATTTTGGCTTCGTACGCGCGGAATATCTTCATGCTGTCGATTTCTGATCCTTCTGCATTTCCGAGTACGGACAGTTTTTTCAATGCATCTTCGGTAATCAGGCATTCGTGGTTGACGTAATCCACGCTCACCGTGAAGGCGATGCCTTCAGATGTGACGTGAGGCTGGGAAAGTACATTCATATCCAATCCTTATGGAAATAATTCCATTAATGAAAATTTAGTGTGCCGGAAATGACGGTGTGGAAATCACAAGCGCACAATTGTTGCTGATTAATGATGTTATTAGACAGATCCAAGGAGCAATGTGTCGCACTGAAGGTGGATTGGCCTTAAAAATAAGCAGTAACCACTATATAGACAATTGAGAACTTATCAAGTTCCGTCTGGTAATTATTTATCTTTGCGCAATGCCAATGCTTTTAATGTGCCGTCACGCAAGTTGTAATCAGAAATACAGGCGCGTCTCCGGCTTTTTCTTTCGCAAGCGCCTAATCGCAACATGGAAAATTACGTATATACAGCTGTGACAGGACAAGGTTTCAAGGACCGACATATTGTTTGCAGGTAATTTTGCAGGCCTATCCGAATTTCGGGACAACTTGGATCGAGGCTGCATATTCCATCGTTTAAAAAATTTGCGGCCGTACAGATGAAGAGTGAATTCACCGAAGTAACGCGCAACCTCAGTCAGGCCGCCGTCTTTATCGAGCAGGCGGTACAGTGCGGCGCACAAGTAATCCTGCTTCCCGAATTCATGTCCAGCGGGTATGCCGCAACAGAAGAAATCTGGAAATATGGCGAATTCCTCTCAGGGCCATCGGTTGCATGGTTGCTGAGTACCGCAAAACGCCATCGCATTTATCTCGCTCCACTTTCGTGGAATCGGGCGGGCTGGATTTTTATAATACCTTCGTTCTTTCCGGTCCTAACGGGACGCTTCTTGGCCAGGTCCGGAAGAATCCGCCCTGTTCGACAGAATCGTATTATTTCAAGGCCGGTTCGGACGAGCATTTCATCGACACCGATCTGGGGCGCATCGGTATCGGCATCTGCTAAGAGCTTCTAACAAAATAAAGCGAAGCGGTTCTGAGTAGGCGCGGCGCCGCAGACAGTACGGATAGTACGGCAAGGTGCCGCAACACCCTCAGAATCATTTTGTTAGACGCTCTAAGAAAACCTTCTGTTCAAGCGGATGTGTTCAATGCATGAAGCGGACGTAGCCTTCATCCTTTCACCTGCAGCCGCTGGCAGCCCCATATCGCCCGGGCCGGCGAAGAACAGCAAAGCAAAGCCTGACGCCCGCTCGGTTTTTGTCCTGTCGCTGGGCGTGCCGGTCATCGTCGCGAATATTGCGGGCGACGTGGATACCGCGCTTCCGGAAAATCTCCGGCAGCTCAGGATCGATTTCCCCAGTTCCTCGTCGATTGTCGATTGTCGATTGTCGATGGGATCATCAAGGCCGAAGGAGGCAGCGGTGAGGGGATAATCGTCGGCGCCATAAGATTGAAAGGCGCATCAGACCGGTGCGCCAGGCCAAAACGATTTGGCTTGATGTGGGCTGTGCCGGTACCGCCGCATGCCCTCATGTGGTGGCTGAACCAGAAAATGGGCGAACACAGTTATAGCAGGAATTCACGGCGCAAAGCCTGTGCCAGATCCTTATGCGGCGATGCGGATGCCCTGCAGAGCATTGAAGAGGATTAGCAATCGCAATCCATCTGCAAAACACAGAATGACAATAATCAGAGACTCGTCCCTCGGCCGGAAAACGCTCGGAATTCTGCAGGTGCGGACGTTTTGAATCATGGCATGTACAAAGTGGAATTCTGTAAATCATTAAACTTGTACTTTTACGGATTCATGCGATTCCATTCACCGGTCCCGGTAAAGTATCTTGCTGCCTGTTTTCTTGAACCTGAACTCGTGATTGCGAACCATCCGGGTGGATTTGATGAGGCTGCTCAGGCCCAGTATCAGCTGGGTTAATTTTTCCACCGGCAGGGTCCATATCCGGGATGCAGAGGCTTCTTCCTGCGTAACGGCCGCAAGCAGGGGAGATACCCATTCCGCATCGGGCGTCACATCGATCAGCACGATTCCCTCGGGCGTCGTGTGCAGATAAATCTCGCCGCCTTCCTCCAGCATGAAGCAAATTCCATAGCCGGATGCTCTGGGATCCTTGATGATTTTCTGCATGTCCCGGTTATAGGTATCGATCCACGCTTCGATCTCGTAGGTGGATTCCCACTTTATCCATGGGCGTTCCTGGAATGGCTCGTTTTCGTCAAATATGAATTCATCCATAATGCTGTCAAGTTGTGATTTGAAAATTCGCTGATGGAACATGGCTTCGCAATGCCCGGATTTTTTCTCCAAGCCGCTGCTCCATGCCAATTATCGGCTAGTTTTTAAAAATCATGCTGTTTGCGTGCCGCTTTCTGGAGGCGTGTCAGGCCGCATTAAACTATTTGCCGATAATCTATGTCATGTCGTATTCGTACTAACCGGCTGGCATAATGCCCAAATCTGCCGCTGCAGTGCGGAATGGTCCAAATCAAGAGGTAATAAATGCTTTATTTATATATTTTCCTTGCTGTCATAGCAGGTGTAGCGGTCACTCTTCAAGTGGGCGTCAACAGTTCTCTGCGTTTCAGTCTCAACAGCCCGGTATATGCAGCGTTCTTTTCTTTTGCAATCGGAACGGTCGGACTGCTCGCCTATGCTCTCGTGACAAGGGCTCCATGGCCGACAATGCAAAATATCGTGAAGGTGCCGGCCTGGGCATGGCTAGGGGGCTTGCTGGGAGCATATTATGTTGTGACGACTATCGTTGCCGCTCCGAAGTTGGGCGCGGCAAGCCTGATCAGCCTGGTCGTTACTACCCAGCTGTGCACATCCTTAATTCTTGATCACTATGGCTTGATCGGATTTGCTCAACACAGTATCAACATGTGGCGAGTGCTCGGCGCATTGCTGCTGATCGCCGGCGTCGTGCTGATCGTCAGAAACTAGTGCGATTAATCTTCCGGCCTGGGCGAGACCGAATTGCTGGATCCGTTTTGCGGAGATTAAGCGGTCCGTGCTAAGCGTCGTCGGCTGCAGCCAGGGAAACCATATTTCTTCCTGCAGCCTTTGCCTGATAGAGCGCGCGATCCGCTCTGTTCAGCAGTTCGGAAATGGATTCCTCCGGATTTGCCATGGCTGCGCCGATGCTGACGGATACCGGGAGCATGCTGTCCGTATTGAGGTTGGCAGCTTGAATATCGATGTCCTCGTTCAAGGATTTTCTTAAGCGCTCGGCAACGGCAAGCGCCGCCGAAGTATCCGCTTCAGGCAGCAACACTGCAAATTCCTCGCCGCCTATTCTGGCAAGGTAGTCGATCGACCGGATTTCACCGGCGGCGTGCTGGGCAATAGCGAGCAGTACCTGGTCGCCTGCTGCATGGCCGTAGGTGTCATTGAGTTTCTTGAAGTGATCGACATCAAAAACAAGCAGGGAAAGCGTCCGGTTCGCCCGTCTGGCACGCATGAGCTCACGCTCGGCAATATCGAAGAAGGCGCGCCGGGACCAAACGCCGGTAAGGAAGTCACGGTTTGCGTCGTCCAGCGCCTTGGACATCATCTTATCATGCACCATCATGACTGCTCCCATTGTGTAAACCGGAAGCACAAGCGTTCCGATGGACAGGAACAGGAGGTTCCAGGAAGAAGCCTGCAATGAAGACGTCAGAGGATCGTAATCCGAGGCATATATCAGTCCGCGGACAAAATGACCCATTGCAAAAAGGAACGCGATGCATCCCGTGAATCCATAGGGATAACGTCTGCGCAAGGATTTGTCAGCGCTGAAAATAGTCAGGCCGATCCCCGCGCTCACCGACCCGTGGAATATGGAAACCACGACGATCCGTGCAGAAATGGAATTCTGTCCATAGTGGAAAAAGGCTACGCCCATGACGGTCAGCACAAGGCCTGCCGTCAGGAGCCTGGCCGGAATACGCAAGGCGAAGAATTTCCTGAACCCGATGTAGATGCTTGCAATCGCCGCCGCCAGCAAGCCGTTGGCAACTTCGATCGAGAGAAAATCCGGCGCGATGCCGCGTGTGGCATATAAGAGCAGCGCCACAAATGCCACGATGTTCGCCAGCATCCACTCCTTCATGCCGGCGATTCCGCTGCGTGTAAGAGAAGCCAGGACAAGAAGCATGACTACGCAAAGGATGGCCGTAATCAACAGAAGATTGAGTGGACTCAACATAATATTGTTATTTGTGATGGAAGCAGCTAAACGCCGTGGGGATTTTTAAGTAATAGGAAGAGGCCGTCAATAATTTTTGCAGGCATGGTGAGATATCATTTTTTCAGCCTCGAATTGCTTCTGCTTGGTCGTACAGAAAATTCAAGTTGAAAGGCTGCGAAGGCGGAGCAAAGTGCCGGCACTATATAGGTTTCATTGCAGCAGGTCCGCCTTGTTTCCGCATACGAGATGCCCGGTTCGTGTGCAGAGCTACTGCAGCTCGCCATGCGATTTTCGGTTAATTACATATTTTAAAAATCAGTAAATAATATGAACTGATTGCTGGCTGAATATGCGATCCGGCCACATTTCGGACAATGAAATCATCTAATTGGTTTTTCAGCCAGCCGGTTGCGATGGCGTTCATTATCGACATTCTTGCGAAGCGCAAAGAGCGAAAGTTTTGTTGCTAGTCCTGCACCAGGCATGAGCGCGACTGTTCGATTCCCCCTTAAACAATTGTGAACAACATTGTTCTCCACACTATCAGGAACAGAAAGATGTTGCTGTATAGAAAATATCGAATTATCCTGAGTCGGCATGTTTTATCTACTTTTGCTTACAGAGGGAAAACAGCTTCCTATGCACGCCATATTCCGTTTTTTGTTCCTGCTTTTTTTTGCATTTGGCGCGAGTGCGCATTCTTCTGAAGCAGTAAGGATAGGTGCGACGCTCAGCCTGACCGGCAAATATGCCGAATTGGGCGCCATGAACGAAAAGGCCTACAGGTTATGGGAGCGTGATGTCAATCAGAAGGGAGGCCTGGCGGGCCGTCCGGTGAAAGTCACGCTCCTTGACGATAAAAGCGACCCTGAATATGCCAAGATTCTTTACCGCCAACTGATCACTCAAGACAGGGTGGATCTCGTATTGGGGCCTTATTCAAGCGAGATTACCGAAGCGGTCTCTACCGTGACGGAAGAGTTTCGTTATCCTCTGCTGGCTTCGGGGGCTTCAGCGGTATCAATCTGGAGTCATGGCCGTAAATATGTCTTCGGCGTCTATATCACCGCTGATAAATACACTGTGGGCTTCCTCGAATTGCTGGTCAAGTCAGGCTTGACCAAGGTGGCCATCGTTTCTGCCGATGACATATTCTCCAAAAGCATCGAAGCGGGAACAAAGTCATGGGCCAGGCGTTATGGGTTGGACATCGTGTTTTCGGAAACCTTCAAGAAAGGTTCGGCGCAGATCGATCAAAGCATCGAGTCTGCCAGACGGTCCGGCGCTGAAGCCGTGATGGTCGCCGGATATTTCGACGATGCGGTCAATGGCAGAAAGGCGCTCAAGAAGATCAACTGGACCCCGAAAGCGTACTACGCCACGGTCGGACCGGCGATTCAAAAATATTACGATGTGCTCAAGGAGGACGCCGAACTGACTTACTCCTCTTCGCAATGGGAACCCGATCTTCCGTTCCCGGGAGGCAGGACATTTACCCATGAGTTCAAAGATGCATATGGCGTGGCCCCTTCCTATCATGCGGCCAGTGCATACGCGGCAGGCCAGATTCTGGAAGCTGCGGTGCGCAAGGCGAAAAGTCTCGATAGGATCAAGCTGCGCGCCACGCTTTCCACGCTGGATACGATTACTGTCCTGGGTCGCTACGGCGTCGATCCGGACGGCCGCCAGGTGCGCCACTTCACCACCACTGTCCAGTGGCAGAAGGGAAAAAAAGAGATCGTTTCTCCTTCGGAGTTGACAATTGCAAAAGCGGTATGGCGCTGAAAGAAGAAGCCGGAGCTTATTTCATCCATGCTGGTGTGCGGCGGCTGGCTATTTCAAAGTTAAGCGGTCGCAAGGCGGAACAGAAAATCGCACAGCATGCCGTACTGCAGTACGGCATGCGCCTGCCGGTCCCAACTTCAAACGGGAGCTTCGGGCCGGGGCTGACAAACAGTTATTTCCAAATACCTAAATAAGAAAAAATACCGCGGCCACGGCCGTCGGCAAAATTGCTGCCGCCAGCAAACCGCCGATGCCGATCGTTCCATCATTGAATCCTTCACGCAACAAGGCGACGCCTGCCGGATTAGGCGCGTTCGCGATCACCGTCAGTCCGCCTCCTGCGACCGCGCCTGCGACCAGCATGTATTTCGCTGCATCGGAAATGCCTTCGATCAGCGAACCGAGATAGGTCAGCGCCGCATTATCGGTGATTGCAGTCAGCGCCAACGCGCCGAAAAAGAGCGTAGTCGGTTCCAGGCTGGATACGATAGGCTGCAGCCACCATTGCTGCATGCCGCCCAGTACGACCAGGCCTGCGAGAAAGAACCCGACCAGTAATCCTTCCTTGAGGATAAGAGGGCTCTGGTACTGGGAATACGCGGCCGTATAGCCAAGGAAGAACAGGAAAAGCCCCATGAAAATCACAGGATGGTGCGCGAAGACCACCACGCCGGCAAGGAAGATCAGGTGAATGAAGCTGACAGTCAGCGGTACGGCGACTACGGCTGCCCCGGCGGACGATTGCGTCGAATCGCCGAGATGCTTTCGCAGCATCCATGAAATCGCCGTGGCATTGATCAGCACTGCGATCATTGCCTTCCAGCCGAAGTTGGCGACCATGAATGCATTATCCCAATTCCATTTTGCGGCCACCATTAACACAGGAGGTGCCGCGAACGATGTCAAGGTGCCGCCAATCGATATATTGACGAACAGCACGCCCAACGCTCCGTACTTGAGCCACTCCGGAATACCCTGCCGGAATACCATGGGCGCCAGCAAAAGCGCTGCCAGCGTCATGGCGGCAGGTTCGGTGATGAGCGATCCGAACATCGGAACCAGCGCAAGGCAAAGCCAGACTTTTGCCAGCGTCGTATTGATCGGCAGGATCGCTGCGAGGCCGAAGACCAGACTTCTTACGAGGTCCAGTACAGGACGCGACGCGGCGATCACCATGATCACGAATACGAACAGGGGCTCGGTGTAATGCCTCGATTCGGCATATTCGATCGCGGATTGGCCTCCGAGCGTAAATGCCATGATGATCAGCAATACCATTGCCCACAAACCGAATACCACTTCGATCTCGCCGAGCAGATGGAACAGTCCGGCATGTCTTTCGCTCCGGTCGCCCATGCGTTCTATGGTCTTGGCGGCGAAGGTGTGAATGAGGGCAAGTGCAAAAATGATTGCGGCAATGACGTTGATATCGTTCATGTATTGAATATTCTTTTTGAAGAAGCTGATGTCTCATTGTGCATGATAAAAAAGAACATAGGCATTCAGGATGTAAATCGAGAGCATGCCGATGCTTACCCATCCCATGCTGCGCATGAGCCGCTTTGCCGGCGGCGAAGCGAGACCGATGACGGCAAGGCCGGTCATTGCTGCGGCAGACAATGCGGAAAACGCATGGGCCGGCGACACATTGGAGTAGATGGGGCCGTTCAAGTAAAACAGATCATCCACTGCAAGAATCGTCGTGTTAAACAGATTGCTGCCCAGCAGATTGGCTATTGCCATGTCCAGCGCACCGATTCGTATCGACGATATGGTAACAGCAAGCTCGGGCAGCGTGGTCGCTCCGGCAATCAGAAGTGCGCCGACAAATGAGCCGTTCCATCCCATGACTTCGGCCAGGCGCGTTCCGACAAACGGCAGCCAGATACCGGCCGCCACCACGACTGAAGCGGCCAGCGAATAGCCGATCAGCGCTCCAGATAAGGTCAGGTGAGGATAGCG
The DNA here is from genome assembly GCA_030715135.1 of Keguizhuia sedimenti. Classification (GTDB taxonomy): domain Bacteria; phylum Pseudomonadota; class Gammaproteobacteria; order Burkholderiales; family Burkholderiaceae_D; genus Keguizhuia; species Keguizhuia sedimenti. The sequence goes on from JAUYVH010000009.1 coordinate 14,119, forward strand.
GTCCGCCACCGCCTCGGAAAAATCCTTTCGCTGCTCGCGTTCATGGACTAGAACCGTGCGGATGGCGAATGCGTAAAGCATTACGATAATGAACGATTGGATTCCCACGTGGCCTATAGCCAGTTCCGCTGTCATCGAGCCGAACAGGATACTGATGCCGATAAAGCTGACAAGAAGAACGCCAAAGCCTGCCGAAAGAATATGGTTTCGGCTGGCACGCCGGTAAAAGGACTCGCGATTGTGCAGGAAGTCGATCACCACGAGCATAGCCAGGTTCACCAGACAGCTTCCCAGCACATTGCCGGCAGCGATATTCGGCGCATTGGCGAGCGCCGACGCACTGATGCCGGTAATCAGTTCGGGAAGCGAGGTGACGGAAGCAAGCAAGATCATGCCGATCCAGTTGCCGGACAGGCCGGTTTTGTCGGCAATGACATCGCCATAGAAAGATAGCCTGCTGCCCGCAATGGCGATCACGGATGCGCAGAAAGCAAGCTGGAGCCAGATGATGAGCATGTCGCCGTTGATCGAAACTTTACCTGCAATCGGAAACGCCAGTTTAGCCCAGGTTAAACAGACGGTGCGCATAATCAGGCATCGCGGGTTCCCATTTGTCGGCAGATAGGACCGGGTTAATCCGCTTCAGGAAAATCATGTACAAGGATTAATCTAGCCTTGACAAAATGCCTTTCTTGTCCAGTGCATACCGGTCCAGATCGTTGGCCATGAAGAGCCGGCCCTTGTAAACCGATTTGGCTTCTTTTTCCAGTTCCATCAGTAAAGCCTTTCCTTCATTGTGCCCATGGTAGCGAGGACTGAAGTGTGTAAGGACGAGATTGCGGATTTTCGCTTCATGCGCGAACAAGGCCACGCGCCAGGCCGAACTGTGCTGCGGAGCGGGGCCGGCCTTGAGCAAGCCTTCCTCCGTGTAGGTTGCCTCATGAATCAGCACGTCCGCATCTTGCGCCTCGGCCGTCAACAAGCCAGGCTGATCGTTGTCTCCGCCGACGATGATTTTGCGCGCCTTGCGCCGCGGGAGAAGGTAATCGGCTGCACTGACGGCGCGCCCGTCGGGCAATGTGAGGTCCCTGCCTTGCTGAATGCTGCTCCAGGCTGGACCGGTCGGAATGCCGCTCGATTTCAGCTTTGCGACATCGAGCTTGCCTTCAACCGCTTTCTCCGTGAAGCTGTAAGCGAAGGAGGGAACCCTGTGCGACAGGGGCGTCGCCTGCACCTGGACGTCGTCAAATGAATCGATAGCGGCAGAATTTTCTATCTCGATATAGTCGATAGGATAGGGCAGGCGAAGCTCTGTGGTGTCGATGACGCCTTCGACGAAGCGCCTCACCGAGGGCGGACCGACGATGTGCATGCGTGCAGTGCGGTTCAGCATGCCCGCGCTTGCCAACAGTCCCGGAAGTCCGTAGCAATGGTCGCCGTGGATATGCGTGATGAAAATCCCTGACAGGTGAAAGAGCGAAAAGTTGGTGTGCAGGATCCTGTGCTGCGTACCTTCTCCGCAGTCGACCAGGTACCACTGTTTGGCGCCGGTCGAGCGAATGCTGAGCGCCGACATATTCCTGGATTTTGTAGGCGCTCCCGAAGACGTTCCCAAGAACAGGATTTCCATTGTGTTCGCTTTTGGGGCACGCGCAAACATGCGGGCCGCTGGTTTGTAGAAGGAATTGGAAAGAATGATGATATCCCGAGCCGGGAAAACCGGCTGACGGACGAATGAGAGCTATTTTCCAAAAGGCGCGGGGTTGCCGCAGCAATTGAAGCTTCAATTCATCCTTGTCCAACAGGGTTGATATGGCGGAGCCGCGCGGAGCTTGCGCAATGGAATGATTCAGGCCGAGAAAATCATCTTGGGCATGATGGGCTGCGTGTCGGCCGGCGGAAGCGGCCTGGAGATGTAGAAGCCTTGCATTTCATCGCAGTGCATGGCTTTCAGCACTTTGATCTGCTCCAGCGTCTCGACTCCTTCCGCGACGACCCGCATGCCGAGGGAATGAGCCATGCTGACAATGGTTTTGAACAGCACATTGCTTTCATTGGACGTATTGAGCCTGGCGGTGAACGCCTGGTCGATCTTCAGCACGTCGAAGTCCAGGCTCTGCAACTGGGACAGGGACGAATACCCGGTTCCAAAATCGTCCACCAGCAACCGGATTCCCATTTCCTGTATGGAGTTGATCGATCTGATCACTTCCTCTGTCTTTTCCAGCATGGCGGACTCGGTGATCTCTATTTCGAGCAATCCGGGCTCGATATCGTATCGCTTCAGGTGGGACTCCAGCAATTTCGAGATATCGGCTTCGTGGAATTGCCGCGCGCAGACATTGATCGATACGGGAACGACCTGTTGTTCATGTCTTTTCCAATAGGCCAGTTGAGCGCAGACTTTATCGACCACGATTTCGCCGATCCGGCTGATCAGTCCCACTTCCTCGGCAAGCGGAATGAAGTCATTCGGTTCGATCATGCCCCTGGTCGGATGCATCCACCGTACCAGTGCTTCCATGCTTGATGTGATGCCAGTCGAAACGTCCACGCGTGGCTGGTAATGCATGACAAGCTGGTCATGTTCGACCGCATGGCGTAATTCCGCTTCTTTCTGGTGCGCAAGGAGTATGGCCTCGGAATATCGTTGATCGAAAAAGCGGTACCCCATCTTCCCTGAAGTTTTCACGGCATACATTGCGATGTCCGCGTTCTTGAGCAGAACCGTCGCCTCGTCGCCATCCTCAGGGTACATGCTGATGCCTATCGACAGGCCGATTTTGCACAAGCCCTTCTTGATCTTGAACTGGGCCTGAAATACCTTGAGAATGCGCTCGGCAATTTGCGCAACCTCGGTACTTTCATGGACATCTTCCAGGATGACGAGAAACTCGTCGCCTCCCAGTCGTACCACGTCATCGTTCGGCCTCACCGCATCCTTCAGCCTGCGCCCGGCAGTCATGAGAATTTCGTCGCCGGCATCATGTCCCATCGTGTCGTTTACGGTTTTGAAGCCGTCAAGATCGATGAACAGCAAGGCAAGCCGGCAGTCTTTGTCCTTCGCATCCCTGAGCGCATTGGGAAGATAGCTGTTCAGCCAATGGCGGTTGGGCAAGCCGGTCAGCGCATCCTCGTTGCCGCGTTTTTCCAGTTCCTGGAAATGTGCTTTCAGGCTGCTGATGTCACGCATGGTGGCTGCGAGATACTTGTCGTGGCGGACAATGCGCATATGTACCCAGGGCGGCCCCTTGATTCCGATCCGCTTAAGGTCGAATTCGCCTTCGGTCGAACCGTTCTTGACTGCGTGGGAGAGTGCCAGTCTGATCATCCTCAGGGTTCTCCCGCTGTAACAGTCCGAGATGCGCTTTCCAATCACGCTTTCCCGGTTTCGCTGAAAGAATCGTGCCCCGTGTTCGTTGCAGTCGTCGATTGTAAAGTCGCTCGGCTGTCCATCAGCATCGAGAATCGGCCGCAGGATATAGAAGCCTTCGTTCGCCTCCTCGGTGGCGGCGCGATATGTGGACTGCATTAGTTCGAACTGCTTTTTCCGCCATGAAAGGCGCAGACCGGAATATGTGGTGACCAAAGTGAATAGCGCCAGGCCGAAAGTCAGCAATATGGCGTTGCGTATGGACTCGCTGCGGTGTTGCCAGTAAGGCGCGAGCATTTCCTCCTGATCAAGCCCTGCAAGCGTCGTCATCCCGTATTCATGAGTGAGCTGCCATCCGACATAACGTGTGCGTTTGTCGGCAAACCATTTTTCACCGTCCAGGATCTGGCTCGTCGACGATGCAAATGTGGGGACTTCCCGTAATGGTCCTTCCTTTGACAGGAATATACGATTGCCGATTCTGGACAGGCCGACTGTATTGTCATCGGCAATTACTGCAAGAAGGCCGTGTTGTTTCAGAGTAATTTCATCGTAGCCCGCAATGAAGTTTGCAGGCAGTACCGAGACCAGAACGACACCAGCGAAATTTCCCGACTCGTCTGACAATCTGCGCGAGAACGGAATCACATATTCATGAGAGAAATTTCCGATGCGTGTCATGCCGATGTAAAACAGGTTCGAGGAATTAAGATGAGCCTTGAAATATGGCTGGTCAGCGACATTCGTTTTAGCAGGTTTGGGAATATTGCTGGTAACAAGATCACCATCCTTGTCGATGATGCTGACATAAAACCCGTTATCGAGAGGAAAGTTCCGGATCTGCTCCATGTCCTCCAGCTTGAAGAAACCGCCGGTCAGCTCCCACCCGTTTTTGACATAGAGGCTGATATGATCTACCGCTTCGATGGACCTGGATAAATGTTCTGCATATGCCCTGGCGAGGATTTCGGCTTCCCTAAGGGCAATTATTTCGACCTGGCGCTTTTCTGCCGCAAGATCTTTGAGCAGCAGGCTCCAGCCTATTGTTCCTACCAGCAGGCCGATTACGGGCCATAAGAAAAGTCGATGCAGATTTCCGCGAATAAAATCAATAGGTTCCTGAAACCGGCCTAGATGCCGGAAAGCTGTTCGTCGCTTTAAAAGGCGGGAGCTTGTGCGGGGAATTGTCATTATTCGTGCCCATCCACTCAGGAAATATTGCAGGGCGTGGAACTGTAGACTGTGAATTGCCAATTTTGTTCATGGAAACATGCATAGTAAATATGAAAGTTTCGAAGAGCGGGCAATCTTTGAATATCAGGCTGCGGTCAAGACGAGCGGGGCTTTGGCTTCCTGCCGCTTAATTAAGTGCATGCAAATATCTGATAGCTAAAAAACATCTACCGGATGTCGCAAGGTGAAAATTTATAAAGCTGCCGGAGAGGCCGGCAGCTTTACCGGGTTGTAGCGAATTCCGGTCTCGATTTTGGAATTGCCTGCGCTGCAGAAAATCACTCCGGCAGGATCATTCCGGCCGGGGAACGTCAGCCGATCCGAAGGGTTCATCGTCCAGGAGTTTCTTCGACGCTTCGCCCCACTCACGAACGCCGTCTGCCGCCCCGGATGCGCCTTGCTCGCCGCCTGCGCCGGTATTGGGCTCTTTGCCCGCCTGCATACCGGAAGCTGATTGCTTGCCCGACGACCCTGCCGTGACAGGCGCAGAAGGAGAGGAAACCATTTCCACCAATTGCTCGACATCTTCTTTCTGTGCGCCATCGGGCGTTTTGGTTGCAATATCGCCGAGCGCCACAATGCCGACCAGCTTATGCTGCTCATCATGGGATACCACCGGCACGCGGCGAATCTGGCTGTCGGCCATCTGGATCATGACTTCATCCAGCGGCTGATCTTCGAAGCACCAGCGGATATCCTTGCTCATGATTTCATCGACATGCGCATCGGAAGGTGATTTGCCCGCCGCAGTGGCGCGTACGGTTATGTCGCGGTCCGTGATCATCCCGACCAGGCGGTCGCCGTCGCATACGGGCAAGGAACCGACATTCAGTTCGTCCATCATCTGGGCCGCACGCTGCAGGCTTTCCTGCGGCGAAACGAACTGGACATTTTTGCTCATTACTTCAGACACCATTTGCATGATCGCCTCCTCCGGTTGGACATGCCGGTTAGATGAACGGATCCGTACATAGGTTCGGACATGTCTTCAGCAAGGAGCAAGTTTTCAATTGAAATTTCAGCCTGGCCGGCTACCTGAGAACAGCTTTTCTCATTTGCCCGGATTCAAACATGGGGCATCGACGACTGCGTAGCCTTCTTATTCGGAAAGCCGCGCAGTCTCCGCAGATCCGCAGGAAGGAAGCCCGTAATGGGGAATGTGAACCGGAGCTGCATCGGCAGGGGATGGGATGGCAAGGGTCGCTGCATCTACCGGACGCGCCCATACCTGGAATTTCACGGGTTCGACGTTGCCGTAAAAGCTGGCAAACGCGGCATCCACCGCGTCGAGACCGTGCGCAATTTTCACCATTCCTTTGAACGAGCGGTTATAGCGCGCATCGAAAATATTCCACTGTCCCGAAAAATAAATTTCCGCATAGGCATGGAAATCGACGCCTATATCGTTTTCGCCTTCGACTGCATTGTCTTCCGTTCGAGGGATGTAGCCGGCCACATAGCGTGCGGGAATATCCAGCGCCCGGCAAAGGGCGATCACCACATGTGAGAAATCGCGGCATACGCCATATCCTCGTTGAATCGCTTCAAGCGCCGACAGCGTCGAATCTCCCGAACCATAGCGATACTCAAGATTCCGGTGAACCCAGTTGCAGATCGCGTGGGCCTGCTCGCCCGGATGAGGTATGTCGCCGAATTTTTGCGCTGCAAACTGGAGCAGCTTATCCGAGTCGCAATAACGGCTAGGGAGGGCATAGCGCATTATTTCCAGCGGTAATGCCTGCAAGGAATCAGCATTGGCCGAAAATAGGGGCTGCTTGGAGCATTCGGCGGCATTTACCAATGCTTCGTAACGAAATTCGTTGTATCCGGCGACGAGGACGGTTTTCAGTATCCGGTTGCCATATAAGTCTGTCATGCGATCGACCGGCATATCGACGCTGGAAGTCAGCTTTTCTTCGACTATGGTTTGCCCGGATTGAGAATGCGGCTGAAGCATAAAGAATGCCGGCGTCGGTTTGGGTGCAACATATCCTAATGTGCATCCGATCTCGATAATGGAGGCAGTAGAGGGTGCTTCAAAAAGCGGCTCGCGTATCATCTTGGACTGGAGGCCTTCGCGTTGGGCGTGACAGGGCATATGGATCCCGACTGCATGGTGCCCGGTCAGGTATTCACGATCCTCTGGCTGATACTATTCCGTTGGTTCGGATCCGAACGAAATAGGAAAATCATCTTGATCAGAAATTCCTGGGCACGCCGGAACCGACCCAGGATGCAATATATTTTGACGATCGCAATGAATCCTGTCCGTACGAATGCGAACATATAAAAAATACTAGATCACTTGTTTGCATTAACAAGGGCCTTTGAATAATTTCAGGATGTTCGGAAACGCCGTTGCTCTTGTCAGGTTCAAATACCAGAGGCGATGCAATAAAACGATGCTTTCTTTTAAAGCGGTTCAACAAAAACCGGCATAAATCTGCATTCATTTCGCATCGACATGCTTCGTCGCGATCCATAGGACACAGAATTGCAAAGTCGGCTGCGGCGCGCGTTTGCGTAGCGGCGCAGGCTGGGATGACGGTCCCATATTGCGATATATCTGAACTGGCTGAGCTGGGATCAGTCCGGCGCATGCAATCTTTTATTAGATGGCCCGGACGCCTCTAAAGTTTTTGCATCGAGCTTCCGGTTGCGTCTGAACGGTTCAACTGCCTGCATGACCTTGCTGCGGATTCCCGGTTCGGACGGGAAAGGCCGGAATCGGCCGCGATGTGGAGCATGGATCCGGACCATGCCTTGTGCACGGTATAAGCCGAAAGGAAAGGGACGATCACATCGTGGCCGCACGCCTGTCATTCAATGCGTTACATGCATGCCGCCGCTTTGTCACCATGGAACATTGGATTCAATGACTTTGTTCATCCAGTTCCGCATCGGCACTCAGATCAGTCTGATGATCCGTGCGGGTCTCATTCGCAACGTCTGCCGAGTCCAGTGCCGCCTGAAGTATTTCCTGCATCAACTCCTGGTTGGTTGCGATATCTTCCGGGATGCTGTGGCGCGGAAGTATTGCCAGCTCGGTCGCCTTCTGGACACCGGCTTGCAACATTTGATCGGTAATTAGCATGGCATACCCTTTCCATGGAATACGTTGACGTCCAATCGGGCGTGATGCTTGGTCATCCAAACATAAAATCAGCCTGGCGCGTCTGACATGTTTGCTATTTTGCGCATTTCATCATTTTTGATCGGTATGACAGCGTACATAGAAGATGAAAATTCAAAATTCTTCGTTTTCTTTTGAGCGCAAAAAACGAAATTTCCCGCGGACAAATCCATGGGCTGAAAAACGGTTTTATCTTTTCAGTTTCGCGATTTCCGGGAGTACATGGTCAACTGTAATTGCTCGGCTATATTTATTCGACAGCCTTGCGAATATCCTCGAAGATTTTCTCGATGTCGCGCCGCGTGCGTTCTGCATTACGTTCAAATTCACGCAGATCCTTCAGTATGTCGCGCATCGTTCGGTCGCCGCCTTGCTGCTTTTCCTTTGGTTCGGGTTGTCTGGCCGGGGGCGGGGGCGACTCGGACGGCTTGTCGCCAAACAGATCCTCCAGCCAGTCCACGACCGGACCCCATACCGAGGAGCCGGGCAACTCGTCGCGTGCGCGCGGGAATTGGGCGCGCGTATCGATCAGCCGGGCATTGGCCGTCCGCTGGAAAAAGTCGCCGACCACGGGAAGGGCATTGTGCGCGCCCTGACCCCAGTAGCTGCTGCGCATCGTGACGCGCGAATCATTGAAGCCGACCCATGCGCCGGTCACGAGGCGCGGATGCATCAGCAGGAACCATCCGTCGGTGTTGTCCTGCGTCGTGCCGGTCTTGCCTGCAACATCGGCACGGATGCCGAACTGGGTGCGGATTGCCTGGCCGGTGCCCTGGTTGACTGCACCGCGCAGCATTTTCACGAGTTCTTCGGAAGTTCTCTTCGAGATTGCCTGTTGTGCCTTGGTGGAAAATTCGACCAGCACCTTGCCGTTCTTGTCCTCGATACGGGTGACCAGCATCGGCTTGCGGTAGCTGCCGCCGCCCGCCAGCGTGCCGTAGGCCGCCGCCATTTCGGCGAGCGTCACGGGGCTCGTGCCGAGCGCAAGCGCAGGCACCGCATGCAGGCGGCTGTCGCGCACGCCGGCCCGGCGCGCAAAATCAGCTGTCTTTTCCGGGCCGATACGTTCCATCACCTGTGCCGTGATCGTATTCTTCGAGTACATCAGCCCTTCGTATGCAGTCATCGGCCTTCCGGTCGGCCGCGAAATATCTTCCGGACGCCAGACGGTGCCGTCGCGCATCTTGAATTCGCGCACTTCATCGATGAAGGTCTGGTCCGGCGCCATGCCGCCATCCAGCGCAGCGCCGTACACGAAGGGCTTGAAGGTGGAACCGGGCTGACGCTGCGCGCGTGCCACATGATCATATTGATCGGTATTGAAATCGCGGCTTCCAACCCATGCCTTGACATCGCCGGAAGTCGGATCGAGAGCAAGGAAACCGGCTTCCAGCCGGGTCTTTTCATTGCGCAATGCCGTCATGAATTCCTTGTCGGCACGCAGGCTTGCGAGCACGGCTGCAGGATCTTCGCCGTTCGCGGTCCGGTTGCGGTAGGCGCCGGACTCCCGAACGAAGGCATCGACCAGATTGCTTCGTGTTTTCCAGAAGTGATCGAATGGCCGTACCCGCTGACGCGTATCAACATACGTCCAGACCGAAGTCGACATCAGCCGCTCCGAAGGGATGCCCCATTCCACATCGGCCACTGCCTGCAGTGCGTTCATCTGCCGTGCAACAGCCTGGTTGGCGATTGCCTGCATGCGTGAATCGAGCGTAGTGTAGACCTTCAAGCCGTCGGAGTAGATGTTGTAGTCGTTCTGGTCGGCCCATTCCACCAGCCATTTGCGCACATGTTCCGCAAAGTGCGGCGCAATGCCGCGCGCTTCCTTCTGGCGTTCGAAATCCAGCCGTATCGGGCGTCGCTTGAGCGATTCGAAGGATTCCTGGGTCAATGCGCCATGCTTGACCATCTGCGCCAGCACGACATTGCGCCGGCTGGTTGCGCGTTCGAGATTGAATACCGGGTTGTAGTAACTCGTGCCTTTCAGCATGCCGATCAGCGTGGCGCTTTCCAGCATGTTGAGCTTGACCGCCGGCTTGTCGAAGTAGGTGCGCGCCGCCATCTCGATGCCGAAAGCATTGTAAAGAAACGGTACGGTGTTCAGATAGGTTTCAAGGATTTCATCCTTGGTATAGGCATGCTCGATCTTGAGCGCCGTGATGGTTTCCTTGATCTTGCGTGCAATGGACCGGCTGCGCCCGATCTCTTCCGGATAGAGATTGCGCGCAAGCTGCTGGGTGATGGTCGAGCCGCCTTCAACCTTTCCGCTCAGCGTGCGCAGGGCTGCACCGCCCAGGCGGTAAAAATCGATGCCGTAATGCTGATAGAAGCGATGATCCTCGGTTGCAATCAGTGCCTTCACGACGTGCGGTGCAATGCGGTTCAGCGGAACCCATTCCCTGTTGAAACGTTTATAGGTTGCGAGACGTTGTCCGTCCACCGAAACCAGGATGCTGGGTTGTTCGACCTTTGCCTTGGACAAATCGGCAATACTGGGCGTTAAGGGAATCAGGGCAAGGACATACAGGCAGAGAATAATAACCCCCGCAAGGCCTAGCGAAATCAATGCCTTGAAGCCGGCTCTGATACGGACGGGTAGCGCCTGCTGCGCATCGCGAACGGTGATGAAATAGCCTTTTACCCGTTGCAGCGTTCTGCGCATTGCCGAGTCGGGGACGGTCTCGTTTTCCAAGATTCTTGTATTCAGAAAGTAACGTTACCCGTAGTTTATCCGAGGCATTGCATGGCCGCTTATTAAATATCCGGACAGGACGCCTGGCGAACGGTCAAGGGCATCGGCAACTGCGCTCGCGTGGCAAACTTGGCAAATGAATTTTGGTCGAACCGGGAAACATCATCTTGTTTGAACGAACGCATGCCAGGATAAGGAGCTGCAGATGGAAATTCCTTTCGGAGGAAAATGTGCTTGCGGTACGGTCACGTTTCAATGCGCCACTTACCCCTTGGCTATGTACAACTGCCATTGCCGCGCATGCCAGCAGACGAGCGGTGCTCCCTACGTACCCCTGATCGTGACGAATTTGGACAAAGTGGAGATGTCCGGCAATTACCGCCTCCTTAAAAGTTACGTGAGCGACGACCCGCATTCTCAGCGGGCAGTATGCCCGGAATGCAGATCCGTGTTATTCGCCGCCAACGACACTTTTCCGGAAATACTGCTCATTCATGCCATGGCGCTGGACGATCCCAGCTGCTTCCTTCCCGTTGCCGACATCTGGACATCCGATGCCCAACCCTGGGTTGCCATGGACACGCATATACCCAAAGTATTCAAATCGCCGCCGATTCTGGGCGAACAGGTGATATGACAAGCCGGAATTTTCCGTCCAGACCGGCGGTAAGAACGCGGATGGCATTGCGGGAGAGCAGGTTGAATCTCCTGTCTGCACTGGGCTGTCCGGTCAGGATCAAGCTATGCTTTCAAATGCGCAAGTCCTGCGAAATTGCCACGATGCTTATGCCTTGCGGCTATCCTCAATGCAAGGCCATTACCCCCTGAGCATGAAGCCGGTCCGGTCTTTAAGGCTTTGCGCATTCCGCAAAGCTGTTGTGCCTCGCATTGATGTCCGCCACGGCCAGATCGAAGACACCGGCTTCGCACCCCGTAAGCCTTTCCATGGAGTTATGCGCGAAATGCTGAGAGCTGATGATGGTCTTGCCGGATTGCCTGCGCGGAATCGGCTGCGACCGAATCCGCGCAGGCATCCTGCTTTTGACTCCACTTTGCCAGCATCTGCTGCGATGACCATGCGTGCAGGTGCAGCTTCGACAGGCAGACCGCATCGTCCAGGATCATGCCCTGCTGCACGGCACTCAGCGACTCGGGCGCCTGATGCAGGGTGCGCCTGACCAGGCTTTCGTACAGGCCGCTGTTGCGACGCGCCCGGACGGCCGAGCAGGCCAGGGCGTTCAGTGCCGGATCGACGACCATGTCCGCGAAGCGGGGTGCAGGCTTGGCGGTGAGTACGTAATGCGCGGTCGCCAGCAATTCCCTGGGCGTTTGGACTTCTTCCGGTATCACGAACAGGCCGCTGCGCGATGCGCTGCGACCGAGCGATACCCTGCTCGTATAAGCCGACACGAGAGGAGAGAGCGCCAGGCCGCCGGCGATCGGCAGAATCCACAGCAGCAGCGCCGGGTTGAGCGCATAGATGCCTGCGCCCCAGGCGATGCCGAGCAGTGCATGGAAGCCATGCTTGCCGAGCGCTTCGCGCCAATGCGTCTCCGAGTCCTCGCGCGGCGGCGATTTCCAGTGGATCGCGATGCCCAGGAAAGCCGCCAGCACGAAGCGGGTATGGAACAGCATGCGTACCGGCGCAAGCAGCATGGACACCAGCATTTCGATGACCATGCTGGCAATCACGCGCAGCACGCCGCCGTACTGCCGCGCTCCGTGCAGGCAGACCAGCAGCACGCTCAGGACTTTGGGCAGGAACAGCAGGCCGAGCGTCGCGGAAAAGAGCGCAATGGCTTTTTCCGGATGCCATTGCGGCCAGATCGGGAAGAGCTGGCGCGGTTCCAGGAAATACTGCGGCTCGATCAGCGTGTGCATGCCCAGCAGGACGGTCGAGAGCATCAGGAACAGCAGCCAGATCGGTGCGGACAGGTAAGCCATGACGCCGGTGGCGAACACGCCCCGGTGCACCGGGTGCATGCCGCGCGCGGTGATGAGACGGAAATTCATCAGGTTGCCGTGGCACCACCGGCGGTCGCGCTTGAGCTCATCCAGCAGGTTGGGCGGCACTTCTTCATAGCTGCCTTCCACGTCGTAGGCGATCCAGACTTTCCATCCAGCGCGCCGCATCAGCGCCGCTTCGACAAAGTCGTGCGAAAGGATTTCGCCGGCCAGCGAACCACGCCCCGGCAAGGGCGAGAGCACGCAATGCTTCATCAGCGGAGCCATCCGGATGATGGCGTTGTGGCCCCAGTAGTGCGATTCGCCGAGCTGCCAGTAATGCAGGCCGGCCGTGAACAGCGGACCGTAGACGCGGGTCGAGAACTGCTGGATGCGCGCATACAGGGTTTCGCGTCCGACTGCAACCGGCGCGGTCTGGATGATGCCCGCGTCCGGATGCGCTTCCATCATGCACACCAGCTTGGTGACGCATTCGCCGGTCATCACGCTGTCAGCGTCGAGCACGATCATGTAGCGGTAGTTCTTGCCCCAGCGGCGGCAGAAATCGTCGATGTTGCCGCTCTTGCGCTTCACGCGCCGCTTGCGATGGCGGTAGAAGATCCGCCCGAAGCCGTCCACCGCCTTGCACAGCTCGGCCCACAGGCCCAGTTCCGCCGCGCGTGCATCGCCCTCGCTGCTGTCGCTCAGGATAAAGAAATCGAAGCGGTCCAGCTCTCCTGTCGCCCGGATGGATTCATAGGTGGCGCGCAGGCCCGCGATCACCCGCGTCGCGTCTTCGTTGCAGATGGGCATGACGATAGCCGTGCGCGCATTTGGCGGTATCGGAGCCGGCGCATAATCATTGCCGGAAATCGCATAGCGGTCCTTGCCGCGCAGCAGCACGAGAAAGCCTGCCATCGCGGTCCAGAACCCTGCCGAGACCCAGCAGAACAGCAACGCGAACAGGGACAGCAGCAGCCATTCGAGATCGCCCTCGCCTTGGTAGGGCAGGACGCTGCGCATGTAATAGGTCGCAGCGGCGGTCTGCCCCAGCATCAACATCAGGAGCACGGCACGCCGCACGTTGCCGAAGTAAAAATGGCTGTGGCCAGGCGCGGGTGTTTCCGTGTCTGTTTCCTGCAGGGGCGGCAGGTTAGCGGGCCAGGGGTTGCGCCGGCTTTCCGGCCGACGCACGTTCCAGTCGGACTTGCGGCGCAGCAGCGTGTCGGCTGCGCGCGTGACCGGGTTGAGGATGCCCCAGCGCACCGGCGCAATCGGTGTACGGTTCACAGGCGGCGCAATAGGCAGGGAACCGGTCGGGCGCATGGTTTCCTGCTCGTCCTGTGCAAGCGCAGGGGGGCCGTATGCGAGTGCAAGCCTTGTGGCAACTGAAGCGAGCGCAGGATTGTCATGGTCCGCCTGCAGTCCGGCCAACGCATGGTGCGTCTGTGTCAGCCCAGGTAGGTCGGTATCGGTGTGCGAGGAAAGCGCGCGGCGCTGTATGTCATTAAGCGGCAAGCGATCAAGATAGTCCTTGTCCCTCTGGCATGTGTCGTTGTCCTGCATCATTCCGGCGGTAATATGTAGCTCCAGGTTTCAGAAATAGTTTCGTTGTCGTGTTTCAGGAAACCGCGCAGTTCTACGGGTTTCTTGGCGTCGACCTTGCGCAGCTGCACCGTCATGCGCCAGCCGCCGGTCATCATGTTGCGGATGGCATTGATTTCTTCAATCTTGCCGTTGGCATCGGTGCTGACAATCGCTTCGACCTTGTCATCGGTGCCCAGTTTCTTGAATACCGGTCCTTCGAAATCGACCGACAAGGCGAGACTGTCATCCTGCGCTTTCCGCCAGCCGTGGCCGCGGCGGGTCTGGGTAACCCAGGACAAAGGCGGACGCCGTTCTGAGTCTTTCTGCCAGGACAGGCTGTATTCGATATCGAAGGGTGCACCGGGTTTCGGCGGCGTATCCGGGGCCCAGAAGGCCACAATGTTGTCATTGGTTTCATCCGGTGTAGGGATCTGGACCAGTTCCACCCGGCCGCTTCCCCACTTGCCTTTCGGTTGGACCCATGCACTGGGCCGGCGTTCATAATGCGCTTCCAAATCTTCGTAATTGCCGAACTGCCGGTCGCGCTGCATCAGTCCGAAGCCGGCCGGATTGCTCAGCGCATACGAAGTCACCAGCAGGCGCTTGGGATTCACCAGCGGCCGCCATATCCATTCGCCCGTCCCGGAATGAACAGACAGGCCGTCGGAGTCGTGCACTTCGGGGCGGTAATCCTCGGTCTGCGAACGCTGGTTCTCGCCAAAGAAATACATGCTGGTCAGCGGCGCAATGCCGAGCTTGGTGACGTTTTCCCTCAGGAACAGTTGCGCCTTCACATCCATGACCGTGTCGGTGCCAGGTTTGAGAATGAAACGGTATGCACCGGTTGCCCTGCGCGAATCCAGCAGCGCATAGATCACAAGCTGCTTGTCTTTCTGAGCGGGACGCTGGATCCAGAATTCGGTGAACTGGGGAAATTCCTCTCCTGAGCTGATCGCCGTATCGATGGCCAGTCCGCGTGCGGACAAGCCGTACAACTGATTCTTGCCGAGCGCGCGGAAGTAGCTGGCCCCGAGAAACACCAGCACTTCATCCTTGTATTTCGCGGTATTGAGCGGATAGTGCACGCGGAATCCTGCAAATCCCAGACCGGCATTGGCAAGCTCTTTGGGCCTGATTGCGTTCTTTCCATAGTCAAACATTTTCGGATCGAAGCGGATCTCATGTACGTTTGCTCCGACCACTTCATGAATTTTCACCGGCACGTTGAATAAATTCCCGGGATGAAAAAACGCCAGGTCGAATGCGGATTTGGAATCCCGCCACGGACCCTGATTCGTCTTGTAGCGGATGTCGCGATACTGGTCATACGTCAGGTTGGTCAGTGCCTTGGGAAGATCTGTTTCCGGGGCGGAATAGGGTTTGGCTGCCAGCCGCTTTGCTCTGGCGGACACGTCGTTGAAATCGAAAGCCTGTACGGATACAGGAATGAGAAATAATAAGAGGGAAAGTTGAGCGATATACTTCATTTTTTATTAGACCGGCGGATTTGGGCGTGGCCATGCCGGCATGCGGTAAAGACTTGCGCTATGGTGCCATGCATCACAAGCCACGCGTTGAGGGTAAGCAAGGTTGGCTGCGTTACTATCGGCTTGATCTGTGCCGGATGATGACACGGCGCAAATCTTGCGCCTGTGAACGTCGCCATGCCCGGCGCTTTAAATTGAATGGTGCCGAGGATGTTTCCGTGCGCAGCGATCCGGAAAGCGGGCAAAAAAAAGCCTGCGTAGTTTGCAGGCTTTTCCTTAAGCGAAAATTTGGAATACTTCGATCTTTGTAAGCGGATGTATCAATGTGCCGATTTCATCCGCTTCGCATCCGGTTTGTTTGATGACGGTTATTATTGCTTCACGCAATCCACGAAGTAACCGCGCTTGCCGTTGATTTCGGCAGTGACCAGTCCATGCACGTCGGTCTCGAAGCCCGGGAACTTCTCATTGAAGTCGCGTGCAAAGCGCAGATAGTCGACGATAGTCTTGTTGAAGCGCTCGCCCGGGATCAGGAGCGGAATGCCCGGCGGGTAAGGCGTCAGCAGGATAGACGTAACGCGACCTTCCAGTTCGTCGATTGGCACACGGTCGATGTCGCGGTGCGCCATCTTGGCGAAAGCGTCCGATGGCTTCATCGCCGGCTGCATGTCGGACAGGTACATCTCTGTCGTCAGACGTGCCACGTCGTAGGTCTTGTAAAAATCGTGGATCTGGTGGCAGAGATCGCGCAGGCCCATGCGCTCGTAACGCAGATTGGCGCCTGCGAACTCCGGCAGAATGCGCCACATCGGCTGGTTCTTGTCGTAGTCATCCTTGAACTGCTGCAGCGCGGTCAGCAGCGTGTTCCAGCGGCCCTTGGTGATGCCGATGGTGAACATGATGAAGAAGGAATAAAGCCCTGTCTTCTCCACGATGACGCCGTGCTCGGCGAGATACTTGGTCACGATCGATGCCGGGATACCGGTCTCGTCGAACTTGCCGTCCAGCGACAGGCCCGGCGTGATGACGGTGGACTTGATCGGGTCCAGCATGTTGAAGCCGGGCGCGAGCTTGCCGAAGCCGTGCCAGTCGTCCTCGGCATGGATCATCCAGTTTTCCTGGGTGCCGATGCCATGCTCGGAGGTGACGTCCGGTCCCCATACCTTGAACCACCAGTCCTGGCCCCATTCCTCGTCGATCTTCTTCATGGCTCGGCGGAAGTCGAGCGCTTCAAGGATGCTTTCCTCGACCAGCGCAGTGCCGCCCGGCGGCTCCATCATGGCTGCCGCCACGTCGAGCGAGGCCATGATCGCGTACTGCGGCGAAGTCGAGGTGTGCATCAGGTAGGCTTCGTTGAAGATGTCCTGATCAAGTTTGACCTTCTCGGAGTCGCGCACGAGGATCTGCGAAGCCTGCGACAGGCCGGCCAGCAGCTTGTGCGTGGATTGCGTGGAGAAGATCATCGACTCTTTGGCGCGCGGGCGATCCTTGCCGATCGCATGCATGTTCTTGTAAAAATCGTGGAAGGTCGCATGCGGCAGCCAGGCTTCGTCGAAATGCAGCGTGTCGATCTTGCCGTCCAGGATTTCCTTGAGCGTCTCGACGTTGTACAGCACACCGTCATAAGTCGACTGCGTGATCGTCAGGATACGCGGCTTCTTGTTGGCCGCCTCGCGCGCGAAGGGATTCGCCTCGATCTTCTTCATGATGTTTTCCAGCTTGAATTCTTCAAGCGGAATCGGTCCGATGATGCCGAGGTGGTTACGGGTCGGCATCAGGAATACAGGAATTGCCCCGGTCATGATGATCGAATGCAGGATGGACTTGTGACAGTTGCGGTCCACGACAACGATGTCGCCTGGCGCCACCGTCGAATGCCACACCATCTTGTTCGACGTCGAGGTACCGTTGGTGACGAAATAGCAGTGGTCCGCATTGAAGATGCGCGCTGCGTTGCGCTCGGATGCGGCCACCGGGCCGGTATGGTCGAGCAGCTGGCCGAGTTCTTCCACAGCATTGCACACGTCGGCTCGCAGCATGTTCTCGCCGAAGAACTGGTGGAACATGTGACCGATCGGCGACTTCAGGAAGGCCACGCCTCCGGAGTGCCCTGGACAGTGCCAGGAATAGGAACCGTCCTGCGCATAGTGCACCAGCGCACGGAAGAAAGGCGGCGCCAGGCTGTCGAGATAGGACTTCGCTTCGCGGATGATATGGCGCGCGACGAACTCCGGCGTGTCCTCGAACATGTGAATGAAGCCGTGCAGCTCGCGCAGGATATCGTTGGGGATATGGCGCGAGGTGCGCGTTTCGCCGTAAAGGTAAATCGGGATGTCGGCATTCTTGTGCCGGATCTCGCCGACGAAGGCGCGCAGCGATTTCAGCGCAACGTCGGTTTCCTCGAACGAGCCCCCGCCGAATTCCTCGTCGTCGATTGACAGGATGAAGGCCGATGCGCGCGACTGCTGCTGCGCGAACTGGGACAGATCGCCATAGCTGGTGACGCCCAGCACTTCCATGCCTTCCTTCTCGATGGCGTCCGCCAATGCGCGAATGCCCAAGCCCGAAGTGTTTTCGGAGCGAAAATCTTCATCGATGATGACGATGGGGAAACGAAATTTCATTTGGTCTCCTGATGGCCTTGGCCAGCGGTTGGTATTCAAAACGGGAAAGACGAATTTTCGCAGATATATGCGAAATATGGAGATAAAACCTGGTTTTGGAAAGGCCGGCGCCTTCTTATTTGTACTTTACGTGGATTCTCTTTCAATCACGCCGGTCTCTCTGCTTGCCGGCTTCGCCATGCTTCTGGCCGGCTGGCAAATTGCGTTGTTGCGCCGGCAGGCAGGCTTATGCGCGTTCATATACCACGAAGGCATAGTCGAATCCGTTCGCATCGGAACGATGCTTCTCCCGCGATATTTCCTTCCACACGCGTGGATCGATCTGCGGAAAAAACGCATCGCAATCGAATGCCTTGTCTATTTCGGTGACCACCAGGCGCTGCGTATGCGGCAACGCCTCCGCATAAATCTGCGCGCCGCCGATCACGAAAACCTCATTGTCGCCCGCCAGCTTTGCCGCGTCGGTGAGCGACGAAGCAGTCTCGACGCCTTCATGCTTCCATTCGGGATTGCGCGTAATGACGATGTTGCGCCGGTTCGGCAATGGACGGCCAATCGATTCGAAGGTCTTGCGTCCCATGATGATAGGATGGCCGGAAGTCGTGCGCTTGAAAAATGCCAGGTCTTCCGGCAAGTGCCAGGGCAGCGTGTTGTTGATACCGATGCCGCGGCGGCTATCGGTTGCGACGACGATCGTCAGACGTGATGGCATGCTCGATTCTTCAGATGACAAAAAGACAAGGAAAGCCGGCGTCGCGATGCAACATGCAAGCACGTCGCAGTTCAATATGCCGGAAAAAATAAAGACGCAATGGTAACCGTTTTTCCGGCCTGGTACAGAAAAGCGCAAGCTTCGATGGCCCAAGGCGAATGACGCTTTGCCGGCAAGGCAATTGCAGCCGGCTTAAAAGCAAAATATTCGTTCAAAACCCATTTAACGATGTTGTTAAAGGGAACTTTCCACGTGACTTGTAATCGGAACGAGTTTTGCCGATTAAATAATAAAGCGCGGCTTCTGTCCGGATAGTCGTAAAAAATATGGGGAAGAGCCTATCGATGGATGCACTTTTAAGGCCGGATGCCGGTCGCCTTTCCAGGCAGTGGATTCTTGTAGTTTCCCGCAGCGCCGACCATATCGCGCAGCTGGAGGCCATGCTGGAAAATATCCATGTCGGCATTGTGAAGGCGCACTCCGCAGCCGAGGCGTTCCTGCAGTTGCAGAACCATGAGGTTTCGCTGGTGCTGGTCGATCTCGACAGCCCCGGACAGGACAGTTATGAAATAACCCACCTGATACACGGCAGGCGCGCTTCCCGAGCGCTTCCCGTCATTTTCATTGGCTCATCAGAAACAAAAGAAGCAAACATTATTCGCGCCTATCGGGCAGGCGCCGTCGATTTCATTTCCAAACCGATTCATTCTTCGATTCTGCAGAGCAAAATTGCCGTGATGCTGGAACTGGAGCAGAGCCGGCGGCAGTTGCAGCTTGCCTATGCACGCCTCGATAGCACAAAGGAGTATTACGAATCCATCCTTAATGCGGCAGGCGAGGGCATGCTGGGGCTGGACGGCACGGGTGCCATACGCTTCGCCAATCCCGCCGCCTTACGGATGCTCGACTGCGGCGCCGAACAACTCATCGGACACAATTTTTCAGTGTTTTACCCTGAGCATGAGAGCGGAGCGATGCCGTGGAAAAAAACGCCGTTCTACAGCTGCCTGGCTGCTGGCGGCGAACAACGCATCGATGAAACTTTTTTCCGCAAGCATGACGGAAGCCGGTTCCCGGTAAGCCTGTCCTGCTCATCATTGGGAGAGAAGACCGAGGGAATCGTGCTCGTATTCCAGGACATCACTGAACGGAAAAAGCTCGAGGCCAAGCTTTCCTACCAGGCAGTGACCGATCATCTGACCGAGCTTACCAACCGCAACGGATTCAAGGCTTCGCTGCAGACCAGCCTGGAACGCGCAAAGCGCAGCGGCAAGGGCGTTGCCGTCATGTTCATCGACCTCGATCATTTCAAGCGGATCAACGACACGCTGGGACATGAAACGGGCGACCATCTCCTGCAGTCAGCGGCATTCCGCCTGAAAGAATGCGTGCGCGCCTATGACGTCATTTCACGCATCGGCGGAGACGAGTTCACCGTTGTACTGGGCGAACTCGAAGACGCGGCCGATGCGGCCGTGATCGCGCGCAAGATACTCGCTGAACTCGGCAAGCCATTTACCTTAAAGGGCGGAACGGAGATCACGATCGGCGCGAGCATCGGCATTTCCACGTATCCCGAATGCGGCAATGACGTCGACGTGCTCATGCAGACTGCAGACGTGGCGATGTACCAGGCGAAAATGGACGGGCGCAACCTGTATCATTTTTATCTGCCCGAGATGAATGCCAAGGCAAAGCAACGCCTGATACTGGAGCAGGCCCTGCGTATCGCGGTCGAGGATGATGAATTCAATTTGTTCTATCAGCCGCAGGTCGACCTCGTGAGCGGCAAGATCGTGGGCTTCGAGGCATTGCTGCGATGGCAGCATGATGACATTGGTATCGTCGCACCGAGCACCTTCGTGCCCGTGCTCGAAGAAACGGGCCTGATTGTGCCGATCGGGCAATGGGTATTTGCGACCAGCAGCCGCCATCGCCGGAAATGGAGCCAGCTGCTCCCACACAACTGCTCCTTGTCCGTGAACCTGTCCGCCCGTCAGTTTGCCGACAGGACCCTGGTGCAGCAGATCAAGCGGGTGCTGGAACAGAACAAGCTGCCGCCGCATCAGCTCGAGATCGAACTGACCGAAAGCATGCTGATGCAGGACACCGAATACACCCAGAGCGTCCTCCGCTCCCTGAAAGCGCTGGGACTCAAGCTGGCGATCGACGACTTCGGCACCGGCTATTCGTCGCTCGCCTACCTCAAGCAGTTTTCCCTCGATACGCTCAAGATCGACAAGCAGTTCATCGACCATCTCACTACTTCCGAAAAGGATGCTGCGATCGCCACCTCGATCATCCAGCTCGCGCACAACCTCGGCCTGCAGGTAATCGCAGAAGGCGTAGAAACCAAAGAGCAGGTCCTTATGCTGCGCAATCTCGGCTGCGACATGGTGCAGGGATACTATTTCGGAAGGCCGATTTCGGCGTGGGATGTGGCGAAGCTGCCCAAGGCTATGCTGCTGCATTGAGTGTCCGCCCAAGCTCGTCCTATTCTCTTTTCCAAGATCCCTCAGTAAAACGCTGTCTCATCCAGCCGACAATATCGGCCGGCTAAATCATTGCAATATAGACAATGCCGGGGCGGCGGCATAGACTTGCGGTCAAATATTTCCGTATGACGTATTTCACGGTTATTTAGGGCCGTATGTAAATGCAGTAGCGTCCTAGAATCGTTGCCAGGCAAAGAACTTGGCGGTTTTCTACAGTCCAGTTAGGCGGACAGGCTGCCAAGTTAGACAGAAATTTTTTCTATCTAAATAAAGTTAGGCTAGGCTACCCATGACCCATCGCTGCCCTGGTTGCGGAAGTGAAATATCCCCATCGTTTGTCGAGGGGCTGCGCAAGCCATTCATCTCCCACACCACAACCTTTCAATGCCCAAGCTGCTCAGCCAACATCAGCATTGACTATTGGTCGTATAAAATTAACGCCTTTAGGTTAGCGTTTGCCTGTGGTGGGGTTGTGTTGTTTTACGTGCTTTCTCTGTTCGCTGTCTCTTTGCCGTCGGCCTTGGTGGCTGGCGTTACTTATGTTTTCCTTGGGTGGTTTATTCTCAATCGAATTCGCAGCTTGGTGCTAATGAAAAGGCAACCATTTCAGGGTGGTAGTAATGGCCAAGCCTAACCTCTCGGTCAACCGGACCTTGCGCATAAAGCCGCGCAAGTCCGGTTACCTCCAACGTTAGAGCGCAGGCTATGCAATCTCTCCGGCACTTCCAACTTCTCAAACGAGTGGCCTTATTGGTCCTAGTGAGCTTTTTTGGCTCCGCGGTGTTTGTCTACGCTTCCCTCTATTCGGCTGTTCTAGCCCCATCTTCTTTAGCGTCTCCCATCTTCGTTGACATCTTCAGCGTTTTAATAGCCGCCGCGTTCACTTCTCTGTTCTTTTCTCATGCACTGGTTGCCCTGGCTGGAAGATATGCCTATTTATCTTGTCTGGTTATACCCGGCGGCTTTGTCTTTTTTATGCGCTGGTTTGAATTACGCTCTTGGTTTATGTGTGCAGCGCTTGCGTTAACAATGCTGGTTGGTATTCGGCTGGTTAAACAGCGCTCTAACACTGCGGTCAAGCGGCGCGCCCCTTACCTTAGACGTTAGGCGAGCCTATGAACCCCATTCGCGCTGCCTCACTCGCCAATTCGATGGTTGCTGCTTTGTCAGCTGCAGCTCTTACTGGTTTTTTTCATCTCAATCGTGGCGTCATCGCTGTACCAATCGTCTTTACCTTTGGCGCGTTTTCGGCGCTAGTTGCTTATCTGCTCGTTTATCTAGTTGCACGCCACCGTGCTGGAAGTAAAAAACCAGTGTTGGGCGCTATCCGTGGCGCAGCATTGGGGCTTGTTACTTTTCTCATTGCAGCTATTAGCCACACAGCATTTTTTCCTGGGCAAGGTGGTTTCTTCGCAAGCATTGTTCCCGTTTTGCTTATTGGCCTAGCTATGTTTGGCTGGGGCGTGGCGATAATTGGTGCATGTATGGGGGCGCTCTGTGAGCGTCGTTACTTCGCCTAACCTTTCGTTCCAGCGGACCGCCCAACGGCTGGCGCCGTTGGGTTCCCTCTGCGTCTGCGGCGCTTTGGCGGCCGCTTATCTCCAACGTAAAATTTTTTGCAGTTCTATTCCTCCTTGCCGCTATGTATTGCATGACGTGGTTATTTTCCGCGGAAAGTTTGGCGCCATATTGGCATTTCTGGATATAGAAACATAAAACCCATGTGAATGTCTGCAACGATGCCTGACATTCATCGCGTTTCGATAGTCGACGAAAGTTCAGTAAACAAGTATCGCCAGTCTGTCTTGTCGTTATTTATAAAGGGAGCGTTCTTATGTGGAGCAAGAAAACGTTCGGTCTCATCGGCATGGCGTTGGGAGCGGCCTGGTTCGTCGCCAATGTCCGCCACTTTGCCGAGCAAGGTTTTGTGGCGATCGGTATGCCGATCATTCTTTTCATTCTGGGCGTGATCTATTTCCGTAAAGGCAGTGCGGAGGAAAATTAATCGAGGCCCGTTTCATACGCGGCACGTGTCACGCAGGCTTGCGGTCAGGCGGAGCGTTGCACCTGCCGGGCGCGTGTGCTGCGCTTAGCGTACCCATGTAAAAAAATTTTCAAACAGGAGGATGGGATGCAAACGAATGAACGTCCGGTTGCCGCCGGCGAAAAAGATTACCTGACCGATGTGTCACGGCCTTTTGCGTTGAACGATCAGGTTGTGTTTACGAATTATCCCGGAGGAATGGGCAATGATGTCGAACCTCCTATCACAAGATCACGTATCTCCTGAAGGCGGATTATGTGCCGCTCTATTTCGACTACGAGCACGGCGCCGCCGGCAAGCCTGATCATTTCAGGGAGACGTATCGCCTGATGTATATCACCTCGCCGAATTTTGTGCACAAAGTTGGCGGAGGTGCCATGCCCGTTCCCATTCCGCCTTTCTTCGGGAATTTCGTCGGTCCGGTTTTCGGCGTCGGGGTATGCCTGAACAAGGCGCGAGCGGCCAAAGCGCCGGCCGTCACGCCCTGGCTCAATCTGCAAGACCTGAAACTCTATACGCAGTGAATCCGGCAATGAAAGTCGCTGGAAGGAGCACGACAGTGAAATACGCGTATTCAAGCCCGCGCAGCCTGCTTGCAAGAATTTCGGCTGCGCTTGTCATGAGCCTGGCATGCATGCCTTCTGCGCAGAGCGCGGAAGTCAACAAATGCATTGTCAACGGCAAGACGATATATCAGGAAGCGCCTTGCGCCGGCGAAGGCAAAGCACTCAAGCTCAATTCGGAAATTTCGCGGGAGCAGATGTGGGAAGCCAACCGCCGCGCTTCGGATCAGAGGCGGCAATCGTCGGACCTGGAACTGAAGCGCAGAAACGATCAGTTCCAGGAGCAGGTTCGCGCCCGGAACGATCAACTGGAAAAAGAGCGGCGGGAAGCGAGGGATTGCACCCGCCTTGCGAAGGAGGTCGAAGCGGCGGAAGCGCAGATGGCCGGCGCACGTTTTTCCCCGCAGACGCGGGCCATCCGTTGCGGTACGCTCATGTCCGAAAAAGATGCCAAAGCGGAGTCGGACGCTGTCGACAGGGCAGTCGACGCGGCCAGTTCCCGCCTTATCACCGCCAGGATGAACCAACAGAATGCCGACTGTAAATAGTGCGTGCCGGGCTTGAGACCGGACCGGTTGCCATCGCGCCTAACAACCGGTCAAAGTGCGCCGCTTACACTGCCATCGGCGCGGTCAGAGGCGCATGATGCTGATATTCTTCCAGCCAGAAATCGCCCGGCTCGATTTTCTCCAGCCACTCCGGCTCGTATTTCCCCGTCTTTGCAAACTCCGGCACGCGGTCTGAAATCACGAAGCGCGGCGCAGGATAGGGCGTGCGCGCGAGCTGTTCCTTCACCATGTCGAGATGGTTCTCATAAATGTGCGCATCGCCGATGAAGTAGGTGAACCAGCGCGGTGTATAGCCGGTCAGCCTGCCGACCAGGTGCAGCAGTGCCGCGCCTTCAGCGATATTGAACGGCGTACCCAGGCCGACGTCGTTGCTGCGGATGTACAGGCACAGCGAAATTTCCTTCGTCGTCGCATTGGGGATGAACTGGTACAGCAAATGGCAGGCGGGCAGGGCAATCGCATCGAGGTCGGCGCAGTTCCAGCCATGGAACAGTATGCGGCGGCTGCTTGGATTCTTGACGATGGTGTCGAGGCATTCCCGCAACTGGTCGATGGCCTTGTACAGCAGGACCTTGTCCTTGCCTTCATCCTTCAATGCGGAAACGACACGGAAACCGCGGCGCTGCGCATCCTCGATCTGGCGCGTCTGCGCTGCGTCGATCAGCTTATAGGCGGGCCACTGGCGCCATTGCACACCGTACACCGGTCCCAGGTCATCTTCGCCCTGGCGGTAGGGATTGGCCAGCCAGTCGGCGTTTTCATTGGCATTCTGGTCCCACACCTTGCAGCCCAGCGCGCGGAAATCGGCCGCGCTGCGCGTGGCGCGGAGGAATCCGACCAGTTCGCCCATCACTGACTTGAACGCAAGGCGCTTGGTGGTCACCGCGGGGAAGCCGTCCTTTTGCAGATCGAAACGCATCATCGCGCCGGGAATGGATATGGTGCGGATGCCGGTGCGATTTTCTTGCCAGCTTCCCGTGTCGAGGATGGTCTGAATCAGGTCGAGATATTGCTTCATCGTGTTTGGCGGCCTTACGCGGCATTCGGGTTGGTGAGCACAGATTTGGTCCCGGTTTATAGCCGGGACTTTCTGAAAGGTACGGTATTTTAACCTTCAAATCCGCTCCGCAATGCCTCTTAATATGCCCCTTAATGCTGAAGCGAGAATTGTAGTTTTGCCAAGCTCGCGTACAAGCCGTTTTGCGCGATCAATGAAGCATGCGTGCCGGTCTCCACGATGCGGCCGTGTTCCATCACCAGGATACGGTCGGCGCGCTGCACGGTTGCCAGCCGGTGCGCAATGACCAGCGTCGTGCGGTTGACCATCGCCGCTTCCAGGGCTGCCTGCACCAGGCGTTCGGATTCGGCATCCAGCGCGCTGGTCGCTTCATCCAGCAGCAGCAAGGGCGGATTCTTAAGCAGTGCGCGTGCAATTGCGATGCGCTGACGCTGACCGCCGGACAAACGCACGCCACGCTCGCCCAGGAAGGAACGATAGCCTTCGGGAAGCCGTTCGATGAACTCATGCGCCGCGGCGAGCCTGGCGGCGGCGATCACTTCATCGTCCGTGGCACCGGCGCGTCCGTAACGGATATTTTCCAGCGCATCGGCGGAAAATACCACGGTATCCTGCGGCACGATGCCGATGGCGTCGCGCAAGGCATGCAGGTCGAGCCGCCTGATATCGACACCGTCAAGCGTGATGCTTCCCTGCTGCGGGTCGTAAAAGCGAAGCAGCAATTGAAACAGCGTGGTCTTGCCAGCGCCGGAAGGGCCGACGATGGCGATGGTCTCGCCAGCCCTGATATCGATGCTGATGTCCGACAGCGCGGCGGTCTGTAGCCGGGACGGGTAACTGAAGGAGACGTGCCGCAGTGTCAGTTCCGCGCCGTGTTCGGTGCGCGGCGGCAGGGATAGCGGATGTGCGGGAGGGACGATAGGCGATTGTTCTTTCAGCAGTTCCAGCAGGCGTTCGGTTGCGCCGGCTGCGCGCTGCGCATCGCCCATGACCTCGGACAATGCGCCGATGGCACCTGCGGTGATCGCCGCATACAGAATGAACTGCCCCAGTTCGCCCGCACTCATCGTTCCGCGCAGCACCGCATGCGCACCCAGCCACAGCACGAAAACAATCGTGCCGAACACCAGCAGGATCGCGGTCAGCGTCAGCAGCGCGCGGGCGCGGTTGCGGACGATAGCGGTCGTGAACGCATGTTCCACCGATGCGCCGAAGCGCGCGGATTCGATCCCCTCATGTGTATACGCCTGTACGGTCGTCACTGCGTTCAGGATTTCGCCGGCGAGCGCCGATGCATCGGCGATGCGGTCCTGCGAAGCACGCGAGAGCCTGCGCACACGCCGGCCGAACAGCACGATGGGCAGCACCACGGCCAGCAGCAGGAGCACGATGATGGCGGCGAGCTTCGCATCGGTCACGAACAGCATTGCCAGTCCGCCGATAAAGAGCAGAAGATTGCGCAGCGCCATAGAAATACTGGTGCCGACCACGGTCTGGATCAGCGTGGTGTCGGTCGTCAGGCGCGAGAGCACTTCGCCGGTTCGCGTGGTCTCGAAGAATTGCGGGCTTTGCGTCACCACATGGCCATAGACCGCGCTGCGCAGATCGGCTGTTACGCGCTCTCCCAGCCACGACACCATGTAAAAGCGAGCAGCCGTCGCCGCAGCCAGCACGCAGGCGACGGCGAAGAGGGCGAGGAAATACCGGTCGACATGCGCGCTGTTCCCGGAACTGACCGTGCTGAATCCGAGGTCGATCATCTGCCGGAACGCATACGGAATCGCAAGCGTGGACGCCGCAGCCACCACCAAGGCAATCCCTGCCAGAAGGAAGCGACCCCGATACGGCGCCATGAAAGGCGTCAGTCCCTTCAGGACGGCAAGACTGGTTTTACTGGATGCTTCTGCCAAAATCGTTTCCTTATTCTTTGTTGCCGCACCGGTTTGTGTTGCCTACAACTTCAGCGGCTTCACATAGCCGGTAAGTTCCAGGTATCCGCGTCCTGCAGGCTTTCCGTCGCGCATCACGTTGACCGCACCTTCCCAGTACACCGCGCCGGTGGACAGGCGCGAGTCAAGTTCCTGGTCGTCCTGTAAAGGCATCAATTGCCATTCGGTCGTGCCGGTACGTATTGTGGTCGAAATCGGATAAACCGCATTGGTGCGCGGCGAGCGCCAAGTCCGCTGTGCGGTGAATTGCACCTGGTCTGGCCCGAACTGCGTCACGCGTCCCGATGCATCACGCATGGCCGCATGCGCCCATATTTTTCTGCCATCCTTGCCGCGGATCTGAAAGGCCATCAATGCGCCGCCGTCATTCAGATTAACGCCGGTCCAGTCCCATCCCGCCGCATCTGCATCCAATACGCTGGTAGACCATTCATGGTCCAGCCATGCCGTGCCGTTGACGGCAACGGGTTTGCCTTCCCGGGTGACCGTACCGGAAACGCGCAAATGCGGTTCGCTGTAGTAATAACTGGCCTGCTCGGGCCTCGGACCCTTGCGCGAAAAACCGTTCTCGCCTTGCAGCATGGGTTTCTGTGTCGGCACCAGATCCAGTTGTAGCGTAAAGTCGCGTGCTCTTATTTCCGCCTGATATTTTCCGTCGGGGCCGCGAACGAGCCGCCAGTCATCGATCTTCACATCGGTATTGCCCTTCTTCGCATAAGCCAACCCGAAACCTTCACGCGCGCTGCGCTGGTCATGCAACAGTTTGCCGACACCCGGATCGGACAATGCCGCATGCGCAATGATCAACTGCTTCGGCGCGAACCTGCTCGGATTGCCCGGATCATGATCGGTCGCGGAACGGAAAAAAGTAATCTGGAAACCAATCGGCTTCCTATCCGGCATCTCCAGCCACCCGGTCGCGTACCACCACTCGGTGCGGAAGTCGGGATGGGCACCGAAGTCGTGGGGGAAGGAGAGGGGTTTGCCGGGAACTACTTGGGAAAGCTGAGGCGGCGCTGCATATGCTCCACTAGATAATAAGAGCAATACCGCAACTAACCAGTTCAGCACTGTCAAAAAAGCTGCAGACCTGGTTCTAAAAAAAACCGCTTGAGACGATGCCGGAGAAACGCGCATGAAAGCGGATAAGAAATGAAATATGTTTGAGCGAAGCGAGTTGATTTCATTTCCCGATTTCATGCGCGTTTCTTCGGGAACCCGAAGGGCAGCGTCTTGCGGTCGCCTTTTTTGGGTTACCTTTTTTGGCGAAGCAAAAAAGGTAACAGCGCGGGCAAGGAGCCCGTGCTTGCATGCACGGGCCGTTTCGCAGGCGGACAGCATGCTGTCCGAATTCCCTGCTACACCCCCCGGCAATATCCAAGAGAAGCTAAAAAAGCCCATCACCAATCCTCCCGAACCGCCCGCACCGCATCCCCCGACACCGCAAACCTCCCCGAAACCAGCGCCGTCAACCCTGCCGAAACAAGCAAGACCGTTGCCACTCCAACCAGCAATCCCCAAGGCATATGCAACCCCATCGTCCAGTGGAAGGACTGCGGATTGACGACAAACACCAGAATCAGGCTGATGCACCAGCCCAGCACGAAGCCGACCAGAATTCCCATTACGGTCAGCAATCCGCCTTCAGCGGCCAGCATGCCGAGAATCTGGCGGCGCGTGACGCCGACATGGCGCAGCATGCCGAATTCCTTGGCGCGCGCAAGGGTCTGCGCGGAAAAGGTTGCGGCAATGCCGAACAGGCCTATCACAATGGCGACCGCTTCCAGCAGGTAAGTCACGGCAAAGCTGCGGTCGAAAATGTTCAGGCTGATCGCGCGGATTTCGCCGGGCTCGGAAATTTCCAGCGTATCGCTGAAGGGGAGGCGGTGCACTGCCTCCGTCACCTGTGCAGGCGATGTTCCTTCCTCCAGCCAGAGCGACACGTCATTGATCGTCAGGTCGCCTGACAGCCTTTGATAGTCTGGAAGGCGGATCATGATTGCGCCGGCCTGCCGCGCATAGTCGCGCCAGATTCCGGCAACCGTAAAGTCATGCAACTTGCCGCCGACAGGCAGCCTGACGCGATTACCCATCCGGTATCCGTACAGGTCGACCATTGCTTCCGATACCCAGACCGGCAGGGAATCCGCCTGCAGCGAAGAAGCCGGTATTTCCTGGACCATGGGCAAGGTTTTCCCCGGATCGGATGCATCGATGGGTCGCGCCACCAGGGCAACTGTCGGTTTTTCCGGATCGAGCGTCAATTGGGTCACGCGCAGAAATTCGGCGCGCGCGACGCCGGGGATACCGGCGATGGCTTTCTGCTCTTCCGGTTTGAGCACGCCGGTTTCCGTGCTGCCCGACGAACGCACATACAGCTCGGCCGACAGGATATGCGACAGCCAGTCATCGACCGACACGCGGAAGCTGGCCACCATGATCGCCATCGCCACCATCAGGCTGAAACTCGACAGAACGCCGCCCAGGGCAATGGAAGCCTGGTTGGGCGCATTACCGAGGCGCGACACGACCAGCGTCGGCAATGCGCCCCGCGCCCATTTGCCCAGCATGGAAAAAAACAGGGCAGCCAGGCGCGGCATCATGGCAATGCCGCCTATGAGCAGTAGCGCCACTGACAGATAGCCAAAGACAGGCAAGCCGGCCACCGGCGGCAGTTGCGAGAAGATCGCTCCCAGTATCAGGCAGGCCAGCGCCGGCCACGGTGTAGCAAGCCTGGACAAGGCGGCGTCTTCGCTGCCGGACTTGAGCGCGGGAGCAGGCTTCGCGCGCGCTGCCTGCCAGGCCGGACTTGCCGCGCCCAGTATCGCCACCGTGCTGCCGGCGAGGAAAAATACCGTTGCAGCCACCGGCGGAAATTGCACGCTGGGCTTGATGCCTGGGAAGTAACCGCCGCCCAAGTCTCCGCCGAACAGGGAAAGCGTCGTCGCGGCAATGCCGTAGCCGATTGCCAGTCCGGCGGCAGATCCGACCGTCCCAAGCACCGCGCCTTCCAGCAGCACCTGCGACAGCACCTGCCTGCGGGTCCAGCCGATGACGCGCAGGAAGGCGAACTGCTGCCTGCGCCGGATGACCGACAGCGCCTGGGTCGAGAACACCAGGAATGCGCCGGTGAACAAGGCAACCAGTGCCAGCACATTCAGGTTGACGCGATAGGCGCGCGACATGTTAGATGTGCGGGCTTCCTGGTCTTCGGTTTCGGTCACCAGCAGATGTCCTGCCAGCTCCTGCGACAAGGCCTTGCGGAAAGCATCCCGGTCGATGCCGTCGGACAATTTCAGTTCGATCCGGGAAAGCTGGCCGACCCTGTCAAAATGCCATTGCGCGGCGCCGATATCCATGACGGCAAGCCGCTGTCCGGCGCGTACCCGCGTCAGTCCGCCGGCAACGCGCAGGCGAACGGTCCCGCTGCCGGAGCGGAGCTGCAACTGTTCGCCTGCTTTCACGTTCAGCCATTGCATGGCAGCCGGCGACAGGAAAATGCTGTCATCCATCAGGGCATCGAAGGGGCGTTCTTCCGCCGGCACGCCAATCAGGTCCGGCGAGATCGCAGCGCCACGGAACACATCGAGCGCGAGAATTTTCAGGGGATCGTCCTGGCCGGGCACGCCCGCATTGATTTCCAGGACCGGGCTGGCGACCTCCACGCCCTGACGCTGCGCCAGCGACGGATACAAGCTTTCATCGAAGGTCGGTTGCGCACCGCGCAGCTGCAGGTCCGACTGCCCTGACAGGCTCTTCGCGGCGGCTGAAAACTCGTTGAATGCCGCGGCATTGATCAGGTGGATGGCGAATGCCAGCGCAACGCCGACTGCAATCGCGCCGATTGCCACCAGGGTACGTATCGGATGCGCACGCCATTCGCCGCCCAGCAGCCACCAGGTCAGGCGACGGGCCGGTGAGGCTTTCATCCGGCCTTGTCCTCTGCCGGATGCAGTCCCTGCTTGCTCAGTATCAGTATCCGGTCTGCGGTCGCGGCGGCGGCGTGCGAATGGGTCACCAGAATTGCGGAGGCGCCGTTGCTCTTGATTTCATTGCGCAGCAGTTGCAAGACTTCATGGGCGGTATCCGGGTCGAGATTGCCGGTCGGCTCGTCTGCCAGGATCAGCCTGGGGCGATGCACCAGCGCCCGCGCAATCGCCACGCGCTGCAGTTCGCCGCCCGACAACTGGCGCGGAAAATCCTGCGCGCGCCCATGCAGGCCAACGGCATCCAGTAACTCGGTTGCGCGTCCCATCGGCAAGCCATTCAGGAGCAAGGGCAGGGCGACGTTCTTTTCCAGGCTGAGATGCGGCAGGATATGAAAGGCCTGGAAGATGAAGCCGAGTTTCTCGCGGCGGAAGCGCGTGGCCGCGTCGTCGTTGAGTGTGGCGACGTTGACACCGTCGATCAGGATATCGCCGCTGTCGGGCGCATCAAGTCCCGCGATCAGATTCAGCAAAGTGGATTTGCCCACGCCCGATTCCCCCATCACCGCGACATATTCGCCCGCACCGAGGGTATAGGACAGGCCGTTCAGGACACGGCGTCCTCCCGGGTACTCCTTGCTGAGATTGCGTAGCTCTAACATTGTTTTATCTGGTCATTTATGCGGTCATTCATCTCGTCATCCAGCGGCGCAGCAGGAAACTGACCGCATCCACCAGCGCGACCAGAAGCAGCATGGCGATGATGACGGAAGCGGCCTGCTGCATCTGGAACAGCGACAGATGATATTTCAGCATTTGTCCCAGCCCGCCGGCGCCGACCACGCCCAGTATGGCAGCGGCGCGGATATTGTTTTCCCAGCGATACAGCGTGTAAGACATGATCTGCGGCAGAACCTGGGGCAGGGTGGCATAGAAAAAGGCTACGGTCGGGCGCACGCCGTTGATGCGCAGGGTGCTTTCCGGCAGCGGCGAGGCATTCTCCAGCGCATCGGCAAACAGGCGGCCAAGCACGCCTGCTGTATGGACTGCCAATGCCAGCGTGCCGCCGAACGGCCCCAGGCCGGCAGCGATCAACAGGATTGCAGCCCACACCAGTTCCGGTATCGAGCGCAGGACATTCAGGACCATGCGGGTACCCAGGCGCGCAATACGGCCGAACCTCCCGCCCGCAGGCAGCGCCAGCACAATGCCGGCGAGCGCGGCGATGCCGGTGCCGAGCGCGGACATGGACAAGGTCTCTGCGGCGCTGAAAGCGATTTTTTCAAGAAATGCCGGCGCTGTCTCCGGCGGCGCAAAGCCGCGCAGGAATTCAATGCTGGTGCGCGCTGCATCGGCGGTAAAGAATTCGCTCCATTTCAGCGGCAGCGATGCAAAGCTCGCCGCCACTAGGGCAATCAGGCACAAGAGCAGGATGAGGCCCGAGCGGCTGATTACCGGCTGCGCAGGCGGAAGCATTGCCGGGATGGATCGAGCGGCCTGAGCGTGCTTTTCCATCATCCCAGCCGTCCGCGCAAAAGCTTGCTCACTCCGTCGGCCGCGGCAACCAATGCAATGAATACCATCAGCATCGTGGCGACTTCGCCGCCGGCAAGCATTTTCATCGATTCATCCATTCTTTGTCCCAGTCCGCCGGCGCCGACGAATCCCATGATGACGGAGCCGCGGATTGCGCATTCCCAGCGATACACGGTATAGGACACCAGTTCCGATGCCGCTTCCGGCAATGCGCCGTAGAACAGGGCTGCCAGGCGTCCGCTGCCGTTCTTCAGCAGTGCATCGGTCGCGTGGGGGTCGGAGGATTCGAGAATTTCCGCATACACCTTGCCCAGCATGCCGCAATAGGTCAGGGCAATCGCCAATACGCCGGCGGTCGGGCCAAGCCCGACAATGCGTACAAAAAGCAATGCCCATACCAGTTCGGGAACACTGCGCAGGAGAATGAGCAGCCAGCGCACGCCCTGGCGGACGAACATGGGAAGGAGCGTCATCCCGCGCATGCCGATGCGCGAAATCGACAGATGTTCGGTCGCCAGCAAGGTCAGCGGAATGGCGCCGAGCAAGGCCAATGCCATGCCGGCCGTGGCCATGGCAACGGTTTGCCAGGTCGCTTCAGCCACCAGCAGCAGGAAATCGCCTGAATGCGCAGGCGGGAAAAAGTCCGCAAGAAAGCGCCAGGCCGCCGTCAGACTTTGCCGGTCCAGCAGGCTCCAGGGCTTGAATTCGCTGGCCACCAGCATCGGCCATAGCAAAACCGCCACAATGACCGCAGCCACTACGCGGGAACGCCATGCCGGATCGTGTTCGGCAGGCGGGCGGATGGCGTGGGATAGTTGCATGGTCCGGACTGCGGCCGATCAGAAACAGCGCGGAAGGACCGCAGCAGGGGAGGCGATATCGCTGGGGAAACCAGGCTGAGCGGCCTGTGGCGCAGCAGCTATATCTTCACGCGCATTGCGGTACAGGGCTGCAATCATCTCGTCCGTTACTTTCTCGCGGCGCTCATCGAAAACGATCCGTCCGTCGCGCAATCCGACGATGCGCGGGAAGTGGGCGCGTGCCAGTTCAACCTGATGCAGGCTGCAGATCAGTGTGGCCTTGCGCGCTGCCGCTTCCTGCTGCAGGATCGCTAGGGTTTGCCGCGCCAGCGTCGGGTCGAGCGCGGATAGCGGTTCATCGACCAGCATGGCTTGCGCATTCGATACCAGCAGGCGCGCCATGCCGCAGCGCTGGCGTTCACCGCCCGACAGCCGGTCAACGCGCGCATAGAGTTTATCTTCCAGATTGAAGCGCGCCAGCGCGTCGAACGCTGCCTGCGGATCGATGGGCTTGACCAGGGATTTCAGCGCTTGCCACACGCTCCACTGCGGCAGCCGTCCGGCCAGCACAGCGGTGACGACCCGCTGGCGCGGCGGCATGGGCGGCGTTTGCGGTGCCAGGAAAAACCGCGCACGCATGGCATGCCTTTGCCTGCTGTTAAGCGCCCATGGCTGATCGCCGAAGGCGGTGAACGTCCCTCTTTCAGGCCGCAGCGCACAGGCCATTGTGTGCAGCAGACTGGTCTTGCCTGCGCCGGACGGCCCGATCAGGGCAAGCTGTTCTCCCTGCGCAATCGACAACGTGATATCCGTCAGGGTGCGCCGGGCGGCGGATGCCGCTGAAGGATGGCGCACCGAGACGGATTGCAATGTAAAACTCATTATTTAGGAAGGCCCGTTTGTGAACCTGTCAGTAATCCCGCACTCTTGGCCGCTGCTTCGATGGCGGCATAGTTTTCCGCTCTGGTCGGAATGAAGCGTGTCGCACGTTGCAATTCCAGGATTTCCTTGCCTTGCGGATCGTTCCTGTTCAAGGCCAGAAACGCGTCGGCGATTTTCTTGCGCAGCACCGGGTTCATATCGGCGCGCACGGTCCAGTTGTAGTCGTAATAGCCGGGCGTGGTGTAGAACACGCGCACGGCATTAGTATCGACCTTGCCTTGCGATACCAGCTTTTCCCATACCGAGATATTCAGCGCGCCGGCATCGACTTTGCCGCCTGACACCGCCGCCACGGTCGCGTCATGCGCACCGGAGAATGCGACGCGCTTCATGTCGGTATCAGGATTGATCCGGGCAGAAAGCAGGAAGGAGCGCGGCATCAGGTGGCCCGACGTGGAGGATTCGGACCCAAAACTGAAGGTCTTGCCTTTCAGGTCTTCCAGCTTGTTGATTGCCTTGTCGGTCGTGATGAACACCGACCTGAACTTCTCGTCTTCTTCGCGCTGCACCAGCGGGATCACCTTGTTTCCGCTGCGCGCCTTGGCCTGCACGAAAGTGAAGCCGCCGAACCATACCATGTCCAGCTTATTGTTGATTAGCCCTTCGACCGAAGCGGCGTAGTCGGTTACCGGCGTGAACTCCACTTTCATCCCGAGTTTTTGTCCGAGGTAATCGCCGAGCGGCTTGAATTTCCGCTGCAGTTCGGTAGGCGCCTCGTCCGGAATTGCGGACACGCGCAGCACCTGCTGGGCATAGGCCGAGCCGGAAACCAATAATGCAAAAGTGCATGCAACAAGGGAAAAAGATTTGGTCAAACCGGGAAGTCTCAGCATGGCGCTCAGTAACTCAAAATAAAGTGGGGAAATCAGGGAAATCGGGATCGCGCGTGCAATATCAGCAGCCTTGTGAGCGCTCAACCGGGCAAGAAATTTAATAGGCTATGATACCAAATCAGCTTGATCTTCCGCTGGACGGACGGAAAGCTCAATCCATTGAAGGAAGGAATCCACAGGCCATGGTGACCGCTCCCATCCAGGCATCCGAACGCGAAGATGCCGTACTGACATCTCAAGGCAGTTTGCCTGCCATTGAAGCCGAGCTGAACGCCGGTTTATCCACGCTCCAGGCTACGGTTTCACCGAAATATCTCTACGACGCACTGGGATCTCGACTTTTTACGGCAATCTGTGAACTGCAGGAGTATTACCCGACTCGTACGGAGGCAGCGGTCTTTAATGCATGCAGCGATGAAATAGCCGCTTCTGTCGGCCGCGGCATGACGCTGATCGACCTGGGTGCGGGTGACTGCAGCAAGGCGGAGCGATTGTTTTCCTCTTTTCAACCCAGGCAATATGTTGCGGTCGATATTTCGGAAGATTTCCTTAAGGAATCCCTGGGGCGTTTGCGCGAGCGCTTCAAGAGGACTGACATGCTGGGATTGAGCATGGATTTTTCCAGAACGTTGGAATTGCCCGATTCGGTCCATTGCAACAAACGCCTGTTTTTTTATCCCGGCTCGTCCATCGGGAATTTTTCCCCGAGGGAAGCGACTGCTTTCCTGCAACGCTTGCGCAAGGCATGCGAATGCGGAGGTCGTTCCGAGGGCGGCTTGCTGATAGGCGTGGACCTGGTCAAGGACGAAGCCATACTCAATGCCGCCTATGACGACGAGTTGGGCGTCACTGCAGCGTTCAACCTGAACCTGCTGCGCCACTTGAACCGGTTGCTGGGTGCGGATTTCCGAACAGAGGACTGGAAGCACAAGGCATTTTTCAATGCGCAGGAAAGCCGGATTGAAATGCATCTTGTCGCGCAGTCCAATGTCACGGTGCGCTGGCGAAGCGGCCGGAGGAGATTCGAGAAGGGCGAATCCATCCATACCGAAAACAGCTATAAATATACGCAGAAGGGATTTCTTTCCCTCCTGGAACAGGCCGGGTTTGGCAATGCGCGCATCTGGACCGACCCGCAAAAGTGGTTCATGGTCTGTCATGCGGATGCAGTATGAGATTCGAAGCGGTATGTTCTCCGTTACATGGCCAGTTCCCGAAGAAAAAGCCCTGGGCTAAGGAACAGCAAAATGAAATCAAGGAATGCAGAACTGCAGTCGGCCGCGAGAATGCCGCTGGTAGAAAAATTCAATGAGGTGCGCCGTTACTCTGTCAGGCTTGCGGAGCCGCTTTCGGCGGAAGACTGCGGCGCGCAGTCCATGCCGGACGCGAGTCCGGTCAAATGGCATCTGGCGCACACCACCTGGTTCTTCGAAACTTTTATCCTGGAGAAGCTCGAACCGGGCTTTCGGCCGTTCCAGCCGGCGTTTCGCATGCTCTTCAATTCCTATTACAACGGCGTTGGCGAAAAGCATGTCCGCGCGCATCGCGGCCTCCTGACGCGGCCATCGCTCAGTGAAGTCCTGGATTACCGGCGGGATGTCGATGCCCGCATAAGCCGTCTGCTCGCCCAGTCCGACCGCTCGGCTTCCGATGAGATTTGCCGACTGGTAACGCTTGGCTTGCATCATGAGCAGCAGCATCAGGAATTGTTGCTGACCGATGTGAAACACCTGTTCTGGATGAATCCGCTCAAGCCGGCGATGCTGGACACCGCGTTTCCCGGCGCGGGCGAAGAAATGCCTTTGCGCTGGAAAGCTTTCGATGCAGGCATCGCCGAGATCGGCGCTCGCGGTGAAGGTTTTTGCTTCGATAACGAAACGCCGCGCCATCGCCGGTTTTTGGAAGCGTTTGAAGTGGCTTCGCGGCTTGTCACCAATGCCGAATATTTGCGCTTCATGGAGGAGGGCGGCTATCAGGACCCCTCGCTCTGGCTGTCGGAAGGCTGGGACTGGTTATGCGCAAACCGCCTGACGCATCCGCTGTACTGGCAAGCGCCAGCGAACGATGGTCAGCCATGGCGCGAATTCAGCTTGTATGGCATGCAGGAACTCGATCTGCACAGGCCGGTGACGCACCTGTCGTTTTTCGAAGCGGATGCGTATGCACGCTGGGCGGATGCGCGCCTACCTACGGAAGCGGAATGGGAGCATGCTGCGGAATTTTCCCGCGGCAGCCGCGATACCGGTGCTTCGCCATTTCATCCGTCTGGCATGTTGGACGACGGCGACGAACTTGCGCAGATGTTTGGTTCATGCTGGCAATGGACTTCCAGCAGCTATGCAGCCTATCCGGGATATGCGCCGGCGGCAGGAGCCATCGGCGAGTACAACGGCAAATTCATGGTCAACCAGTATGTCCTGCGCGGTTCTTCCTGCGCGACTCCCCCGAGCCACTCAAGGACAAGCTATCGAAATTTTTTTCCATCGAACGCACGCTGGCAATTCAGCGGCATCCGCCTGGCCCGCTCCTGAAATATGGAATTGAAACCGGAACAGGTTTCCGCAGGAAATATTTCCTTGGCCGGCGGGACGCCTGCAGACATTCTCCACTCCACCCGTTAATTTCCGGAACATAGTGCTGCGAGACAGCGGCCCACGTGCTCTAGCGCCCACGCAGCTTGATATTGCGCTAGAAATCAGGCGCTCGATGAAACTTCTGTTCATTGAACGTATCGCAATCCGCATTGGGGATGAAGACGCATCGTGCGGCCCGTTCGCCGCTTCGTTCCGCCTTGAGATTCAGGGAGCATGTCTTCTGCTGCGAAAAACAGATTCTTCTCGTAATTGGCAAGTCTTCCATGACGTCGCGTCCAGGCGGCATCGATTTCCATTGGCAACCTGGTTTTGGAGCATCACATGACGAGTGAGGCGCGATCTGTGTCCGAAGAAAGCGCGGGTGCCGCAGGAACGGCATTGCCGCGTGAAGTGCTCGGGATGCGGGAAGCGGTTGCACTCATTGTCGGCGTGGTCATCGGAGCAGGAATTTTCAAGGCGCCCTCGATGGTTGCGCAGATGACCGGCGAGGCAGGCATGATGTTCGGCGCCTGGTTACTGGGCGGTTTGATGTCTCTGATCGGCGCACTGTGCTATGCGGAACTGACCACCACCTATGCCAGTGCAGGCGGTGATTATTACTTTCTGCGCCGCGCATACGGAAATTCGGTGTCCTTCCTGTTTGCCTGGGCGCGCTTTTCGGTAATTTCCACAGGCTCCATCGCCTTGCTGGCGTTCGTGTTCGGCGATTATGTGAACCAGATCCTGCCCTTGGGTGGACTTGCTCCGGCATGGGCGTCGGCGATTTATGGCGCGGCGGTCGTCATTGTGCTGTCGCTGGTTAATATAAAGGGAATCCGGGCTGGGGCGGCAACGCAGACGTGGCTGACCGCAATCGAAATCGGCGGCCTGCTGCTGATTGTGCTTGCTGCCATTTTCATTGTCGCAAACGGCGGCGCACAAGCCGCACCGGCTGCCGTGCAGGCGGAGGCTGGCGGCTCGCAGGCTTCCTTCGGCCTTGCCATGGTATTCGTGCTCATGACCTACGGCGGCTGGAACGAAGCCGCATATATCAGCGCCGAGCTGAAGGATGGGCGGCGCAACATGGTCAAGGTGCTGGTGTTATCCATATTCATCATTACTGCCCTGTACATGCTGGTGACATGGGCGTACTGGCGTGGACTCGGCATGCAGGGCATGGCCGGATCGGAAGCGCTGGCCGCCGACTTGCTGAGCAGCGCATTCGGACCCGCCGGACAGAAAATCATCTCCGTCATGGTCGCCATTGCGGCGCTAACCTCCATCAATGCCACGATGATCGTCGGAGCGCGCACCAGTTATGCGGCCGGCTGCGACTGGCCAGTGCTGGCCAGGCTGGGATGCTGGCATGCCGAGCGCGGCACGCCGGTCAATGCCCTGATCGTCCAGTGCATCGCTGCATTGCTGCTGGTCGTCATGGGAGCCTGGGCCGGCAGCGGATTCAAGGCGATGGTCGAATTCACTGCGCCGGTGTTCTGGCTGTTTTTCCTGTTGTCCGGGATATCCCTGTTCGTGCTGCGATCGCGCGATCCGCATATCGAGCGGCCTTACAAGGTTCCGCTGTATCCCGTATTACCTTTGCTGTTCTGCGCGATGTGTGCCTACATGCTGTGGTCCAGCTTGTCGTACGTGTATAACCAGTCGCTTGGCGGCTTGAATGCGGCATGGATAGGCGTGACCGTCCTTGCGATCGGAATAATCTTGTTAATTCTGCTTAAGAATGCATCCTCTTCGTCTCTTCCCCATCCCGTTGTATCCACCGAAGCAATAAGGAGAAATCGATGAATATTTCGTTGCCGAATCAGTCGCAGGCTGGACGTTTTTTGGGAATCGCCGCGGTTTTCGCGGTACTAGCCTCTTTTTGTGCCGTTTCCCCGGTTCATGCGCAGGCGGTAGAACAGCCTTCGCGTTCGCTGGATGTGCCTTATGTGCCGACCCCACAACCAGTCGTCGATAAAATGCTTGACCTCGCAAAGGTCAAAAAGGGCGACGTGGTGTATGACCTGGGATGCGGCGACGGACGAATCGTCATTACCGCCGTGAAAGAACGCGGCGCGAGTGGTGTGGGAATCGACCTGAACCCGCAGCGCATTGCAGAAGCGAAACTGAATGCAAAGAAGGCTGGTGTAAGCGACAAGGTGAAATTCATGGTGGGAGACCTGTTCCAGGCCGATTTCAGCGAGGCATCGGTGGTAACCCTGTATCTGCTGCCAAGCGTCAACGCAAAACTGCGCCCTCAGTTATGGAAGCAACTCAAGGTCGGCACGCGGGTAGTGTCGCATGCATTCGATATGGGACCGGAATGGCCGCCCGAGAAAACCGAGCAGGTGGGCGGATCGAGCGTTTATTACTGGACCATCACCAAGGCGCATAAAGATGCTGCCGAAACCCAGACGGCTTCTGCGCCATCGAAAATTTAAAACGACCTGTTCAAGACGATTGTTGTACGGTCTGGCGGGAAAGGATGTAAATCAACGGGGGAAAATCTATAGCCCCGGGCGGGCTATAGATTTGTCGTGCAGAATATTTATGTATGCTTGCTGGACAATCTTGCACTCATATATAAAGAATACAAAGCGGATAGACCGACGGCAACATAGATCACGCGCGAAAGAGCGCTCCCTTCACCGAACAGGGTCGCGACCAGGTCGAGGTCAAACAGTCCGACCAATCCCCAGTTCAGTCCGCCGATAATCAAAAGTAACATTGGTATCCATTCTGCTGCGGTCATTCGTTTTTTATGGACAGTGCTCTTTGAGCGTCTGTCAGCAAGATGACGTCTTTCGGTCATCGGTGAATCCATTGTAGCCATGATCTGCTCCTTAAAAGTGATATTGTTTTCCGGAATGCCTTTCGGAATGCCGGAGTGCCGTTGGGATGCAAACTCTGTGCCGGTATTGCGCATTGAGGCCTGAAAACCGGAATGCGAGAAAAGTCCGCCTTCCGCGATCTAGCTGTCAAAGCGGGTGCGGATGCGCTATAGCGAACGTATTACCGGACTTGAAACAGGATTTGCAAAATGGCGGGGCCTTGAGCGCGCACAATATGCTTAAAATCTGGTCCAAGCGAGTAAGGTTTCAATGGTGAACTGGAGAATATGATGCATTACAAGAACCTCAGCCTCGTCGCATTGTTGTTTACATCGCTGTTCGCATTGCTTTTAAGTGCCAGCGCATTTGGTCATCATGGATGGAGCGAATACGATGCAAACCAACCGCTGCAATTGAGCGGCACGATCATGGAATCCGGCTATTCCCATCCGCACGGACACATCAGCCTCAAGACGGAAGGCAAGACCTGGAATGTTGTGCTGGCGCCGCCGACACGAATGGAAAACAGGGGGCTGAGTAAGGAAATGCTCAGCCCTGGCAAAAAGGCGACGGTAGTTGGCTACCCGAATCGCAACAAGCCGGAAGAAATGCGCGCTGAGCGCATCACCATTGACGAAAAGACGACGGAACTGCGCTGATGCAAGGGACAGCGGGATATTTTGGCTGGCTGGAGGCAAGCGCCTTATCCCGCGCAATGCGCGAGAGCCTGTGGATGTATCCGATCGTCGAGATCGTGCATATCATCGGCTTCGTCCTGCTGGTGGGATCCGTCGCGATGTTCGATTTTCGTATCCTCGGGCTGTCGAAAGGATTGTCGGTGCAGCGCATGGGACGCCATCTTTTGCGCTGGTCGGTCGCCAGCCTCTTGCTGATCGTGCCTGCAGGGCTCCTGATGTTTTCTGCCCATCCGCAGGATTTCATCGGCAACAGGATTTTCCTGATCAAGATGCTGCTCATCGTGTCGGCTGCCATCAATGCAGCCATGTTTCATTTGGGAACGTACCGCAGAGTCGAGCAGTGGGATACCCAGGTTCCCGCGCCATTTTCTGCAAAGCTGCATGCCGGCTTATCGCTTCTGATATGGGTTTCCGTCATCAGTTGCGGTCGCTTGCTTGCCTATACTTGAACATTTCGCGAGATGAACATGCGTACGCTGGGTATATTCCTGTACCGGTATCGGTTGCTTCAACTGGCAATGCTGTTCTTTGCCGGTGTGCCGCACGTCTTTGCCGCTGATCAGGAAGCCATATGGAAATCCCTGCAGTCAGGCGGTCATGTAGTCCTGATCCGGCATGCAATCACCGAATCAGGGGTAGGAGACCCGCCGGGATTCAGGCTGGAAGATTGCAGCACCCAGCGCAATCTGTCCGCGCAAGGACGCGCGGATGCAAAACGTATCGGAGACGCATTCAGCAAGCGCGGCATTCCGATTGCAGCGGTTCTGTCGAGCCGCTGGTGCCGCTGCCTTGATACCGCGAAGATTGCATTTGGCAGGGCAACCCCATCCCCGATGCTGAATTCAATATTCAACGACCGGGAAAAGCCAAAGGAGGAAAAGATCCGGGAATTTCGAGAGGCCGTTGCGACCATGCCGGCAGACGGCAACGTCATCATGGTCACGCACCAGTACAACATCCAGGCGTTTGCCGATGTGTCGCCCACGTCCGGCGAAATGGTTGTTTTGAAGCCTGAATCGGGCAAGCTCCGGCTGGTCGGGCGCTTGACGGTGCCCGACCTGTAACGGCAGCTTAGGCTGCGACTTCAACGCCGGCCGGGCCGGCCTGCATTTCCCCGATCACGGCCGCATGCGGGAAGCCTCCACGCCTGAAGACGGCAAGCACTTCGTCCACCGATTCCGGCGCGCAGGAAACCAGCAAGCCGCCGGAGGTTTGCGGGTCGGTCAGGAGCGCCTGCTGCGTTGCCGTGACGGCATCGGAAAATTTGACTTCATGGCCGTAGCCGGCCCAGTTGCGGCCCGAGGCTCCGGTGATATAGCCCTGCGAAGCAAGGTCGAGCACGCCGTGTAATAGCGGAATCTTTGCCATGTCAAGCTTGGCGGCAAGTTTCGCGCCGCGTGCCAATTCCAGCAGGTGTCCTAGCAGGCCGAAGCCGGTCACATCGGTCAGCGCATGCACGCCGGCCAGTTCCGAAAGCGCCTTGCCGGGCTTGTTGAGCTTGGTGGTGCTGGCAATCATCGCCTCGTAGCCCGCGGTGTCGAGCGCATTCTTTTTCAGCGCCGCCGACAACACGCCTACGCCCAGCGGCTTGCCGAGGATGAGCTTGTCGCCCGCTTTGGCGTCCGCGTTGCGTTTCACTCTGGACGGATGCACCAGGCCCATCACGACCAGGCCGTAGATCGGCTCGACCGAATCGATGGTATGGCCGCCGGCAATCGGAATTCCGGCTTCGGCGCATACCGTTTCGCCGCCCTGTATGATCTTGCCGATGACATCCAGCGGCAATTTGTCGATCGGCATGCCGACCAGCGCCAGCGCCATGATCGGCGTGCCGCCCATTGCATACACGTCCGAAATTGCGTTGGTTGCTGCGATACGCCCGAAGTCGAAGGGGTCGTCCACGATGGGCATGAAAAAATCCGTGGTCGCAATCAGCGCCTGCTCGTCATTAAGTTTATAGACTGCAGCATCGTCGGCGGTCTCGATGCCGACCATCAGCTCTTTCGGGACAGGAAAGCCGCTCGATTTTTTCAGGATTTCGGCCAGCACTCCGGGCGCGATCT
The DNA here is from genome assembly GCA_030715135.1 of Keguizhuia sedimenti. Classification (GTDB taxonomy): domain Bacteria; phylum Pseudomonadota; class Gammaproteobacteria; order Burkholderiales; family Burkholderiaceae_D; genus Keguizhuia; species Keguizhuia sedimenti. The sequence continues at coordinate 57,744 of JAUYVH010000009.1, forward strand.
TGCAGCCGCAGCCACCGCCGTGCGAAAAGGAAGTCAGTTTGATCGGGAGTTCAGTCGGTGCATTCATGAGCTAATCCTTAGGTTTGAGTGCATTATCCATCAATTGTAAAAGCGCCGTCTTTTCGCGCTCCACGGAAAAAAGCGGGGCACGCGCCGCGCACTGTCGCCATAGAAGCAAACGAAATTCCGCATCCGTCGCTGCACGGTCGATCAGGGCAGCCAGGGCCTGGCTGTCGCCCACCGGAAAGTAGCCGGGATAATCCTCGCCGAGCATGCCGCGATTGCCGGAAATATTACTGGCCAGGACAGGAACGCCGCTGGTGATTGCTTCCGCAATAACATTTGCCCCGCCTTCCATTCTGGAGGCGATAACGGTCAAATCGCTGTGCTTGAGTTTGCGGCGGGTTTCACCGTGCGCAAGGTTGCCGAGCCATTTGTAGCGCGCATGCCGCGCCTGCAGAAAATGCGCTTCCTGTTCCAGTCCTGTATCCAGTGCGCCTCCGATATGGATGAAGCGCAGCATGGGATAATGGGCGCGTTCGGCTGCACGCATGAATGTCAGCGGATCTTTTTCATCGCGGAGATGGCCAATCATGGACACGGTGAAATTCCGTTTATTATTGGCTGGAGCCACGGCCTTTAGCGGCGTGGCGGATTGATAAATCACGGTGGTTTTTTCGCGCATGGCCGACGGAAGTTCTTCCAGTCCCGCAGCTTGCAGGACGACAAGGCGGCTGGCCAGCCGGAGCGAACGCTGGGCGTCCGGATCGCTGTGGATATCCCGATACAGGTCGGTGCCGGTCAGCACCACAATCAGCGGCTTTGCGGGGAAAGCCTGTGAAAATGCGGCAATCGCGGGGGCCGAACGGCGTGCATGCAGGGCGATCATGGCATCGGCAGGCAGCGCGATCTCTCCGGATGAAATGGAGACACGGTATGCCGGTTGCAGAAAACGTTTCCAGCGCAACGCGGTACGCCAATTTCCGTTGTTGGCTTTTGCCGATGCCGGGCTGATAATGATGATATGTCGCTTGCTCAAGAACTGCGCTTTAAGATGAAAAGTTCAAATCGCCGATGAATGCTTCTTTTCGGAACGCACAACCGCATGAACTGGCCGGTGCGCTACAGGATGCGCGAGATTATACGCTGGCCCTGTTCGATTGCTTCGCAGCGGCGGAGCTTGACCAGGTGCATAACGTTCCGATACTCGCCATTGTCAATCCGCCGCTTTGGGAGCTTGGACATATCGCCTGGTTTGCCGAATGGTACATCCTGCGCGAAGCGGAATCCAGCGCGCCGGACGCGGCAAAATTCCCATGCCTGTTGACCAAGGGCGACGACTGGTTTGATTCCAATACCGTGCCGCACCGGGCGCGCTGGAACCTGGATCTGCCGGGAAGCGGGGCGCTCAAGACTTACTGCCGAGAGGTGCTTGACCGGGCTCTCGACAGGCTCACCAAGGCAGGTAATGAGGATGTGTCGCTTTATCCCTACCGTCTGGCCCTTGCGCATGAAGACATGCACGGCGAGGCATTTGCGTACACCATGCAGACGCTCGGCGTAACGCCGCCGCAGGCTTTATCCGGACATCAACCCAAACCCTGGGCACAGGGAGAAATCCGCTTTGCGGGCGGCACCATTGAACTGGGCAGTCAGCCCGGACGCGGCTTTGTGTTCGATAATGAAAAATGGGCTCATGCCTTGTATGTACCGCCGTTCTTGATGGACTCCACCCTGGTGACGAACGAACAGTTCACCGATTTTGTCGAGGATGGCGGCTATCAGGATTTGCAATGGTGGACGGGGGCGGGACGTGCCTGGCTGAGGCAGCATGAAAAAAATGCGCCGAAGAACTGGTATCGGGATGGCAAGAACTGGTTCTGCGTGCGTTTCGGCCGGCGCCTGATGCTGCAGCCGCGCGAACCGGTGCGGCATGTGAGCTTGTTTGAAGCCCAGGCCTATTGCATGTGGGCCGGGCGCAGGCTTCCGACCGAAGCGGAGTGGGAATTTGCCTGCATGTCGGGACATCCGGCTTTGCGCTGGGGTGACTTGTGGGAATGGACGTGTTCGCCGTTTGAACCATATCCCGGCTTTTCGCCGGATGCATACCGTGAATATTCGCAGCCGTGGTTTTCGACCCATCAGGCATTGCGCGGCGCATCATTCGCGACGAAAGCACGCATGCGTTCGCCCAAATTCAGGAATTTCTATCTGCCGGAACGCAATGACATTTTTGTCGGGTTCCGCACCTGCGCCTTGTAATGAAGGCCTTGCCAGACATGCCTTTCTGGAGCGGTAATAAAAAAAGCCGCTCCAGGAAAACTGAAGCGGCTTCAAAACTGAAGATTAATTACTGATTAATCTCTGGCCTGATCAACGATCATTGTAGGAACGGCGAGCACCATCGCCACCGGTACGCGGACCCTTGGAAAAGCTGCCTTCCTTACGTGGGGCGCTCGAATTGCTGAAGCTACGTTGACCTGGCTTGGCAGAAGTGCCATGGCCTGTGCCACTGCCGCTGCGGCGACCTTCGCCCGGCTTCCAGCCGCCTGGCTTGCGGGTGCTGGAGCGCGGTGCCGATGCTGTTTTCTTAGGCTCGAAACCTTCGACGATGTCCACTGGAATCGGTTGCTTGGTGAAGCGCTCAATCTTTTTCACATGCATGCCTTCCGCATGATTGACCAGCGATATCGCGATTCCGTTGCGGCCGGCGCGACCCGTACGGCCGATGCGATGAACGTAATCTTCCGCGAATTTCGGCAGATCGTAGTTCACCACGTGCGTGATGCCCGGCACGTCGATGCCGCGTGCGGCAACGTCGGTAGCCACGAGTACGCGAACCTGGCCGCGGCGCATGCCGTCCAGCGTACGGTTACGCGCACCCTGGTGCATGTCGCCATGCAGCGCGGCAGCCGAGAAGCCGGCAATGTTCAGACGGTCGGCAATGGTATCGGCATCGCGCTTGGTAGCGGTAAAGACGACAGCCTGATCCAGCGTTGCATCGCGCAGCAGATGGTCGAGCAGACGATTCTTGTGCGACAGATCGTCCACGAAGTGCACGCGCTGCTGGATGTTTTCATGCTTGGTCGCCGAGCCCGCAACCTGGATCACCAGCGGGTTCTTCGTGATGCGCTTGGCCATGTTGCCCACTACGCCGTCGAGCGTTGCGGAGAACAGCATGGTCTGGCGCGATTCTGGCGTAGCTGCGACGATTTTTTCGATGTCTTCGATAAAACCCATGTCAAGCATGCGGTCGGCTTCATCCAGCACCAGGAATTGGAGCTGTGAGAAATCGATCTTTCCGGAGTCCATGTGGTCGATCAGACGGCCAGGCGTCGCGACCAGGATTTCCGGATTTTTCGCCAGCAGTTGCATCTGCTTCGGGTAAGGCATGCCTCCCAGAATCGATACGGCTTTGACACGGCGCATGAATGCACCGTACTTGTCGGTTGCGGTCGTGACCTGCAGCGCGAGTTCGCGGGTCGGGGTCAACACCAGCATCTTCGGCTGTGCAGCCTTGAAGCGAGGACGCTCGCCGCGCGAACGGTCCGATTGCGCTTGCTGATTCGGGGTCTTGGCATTGATGCTGAGTTCAGCAGATGCGAAATTATGCAGGGCAGGCAGCATGAATGCAGCTGTCTTGCCGGAACCGGTTTGTGATGAAACCATCAAGTCGCGGCCTTCCAGGGCGGCGGGGATGGATTGTGCCTGTACGGCCGTCGGCTGGGTATAGCCGGACTCGGTCAGGGCTTTGAGAATGGACGTGTGTAAGCCTAATGCTTCAAAAGTCATTACGTTTCTTTCGTGAAAATCAGTGCGGCGCTTTATCCAACGAGACAAAGCGATAAAACAAAAAATGCAAAGCTAACCAACGAAACAGCCAAGCGAAACAGCTAAAACTACTTAGGAAGATTTCGGCACAAAAGCTTTGCGCCAGGACGGTGTTTGAATGTCAACACCAAGGGGCGGGGTGGCTTTTATCGTTAATGCAAAGGGTTTGCAATGCTACGGAACAGGTTGCCAATCAAGTGCAACGCATGACCAGCATTATACAGAGGAATGCGATTCCCTGCAGGATTAATTCAGTGCGGGCACGCATGCATCCACGCGTGCCCGGTATTTTTGCAGATACTTGCTTTTATGTTTACTGAATTATTGATCTTCGCGCATGCCGGGAACGACCTGTGAAAAACCGCCGTCGACATACGTAATTTCGCCGGTGATTCCGCTCGACAGGCCGGAAAGCAGGAAGGCAGCCGTATTGCCCACTTCTTCGATCGTGACATTGCGGCGCAATGGCGCATTGTCCTTCACGAAGTTGAGGATCTTGCCGAAATCCTTGATGCCGCTGGCTGCCAGCGTCTTGATCGGGCCGGCGGAAATGCCGTTCACGCGTATGCCCTTGGGGCCTAGCGATTCCGCCATGTAGCGCACGCTGGCTTCGAGCGACGCTTTTGCCAATCCCATCGTATTGTAATTAGGCAGGGCGCGAATCGCACCCAGATAGCTCAAGGTCAGCAAAGCGGAATCGGAGCGCAGCATCGGCAGTGCCGCTTTTGCCATGGCCGGGAAACTGTATGCAGAAATATCGTGCGCAATGCGGAACCCTTCGCGCGATAAACCGTCTAGGAAGTCGCCGGAGATTGCTTCGCGCGGCGCGAAACCGATTGCATGAACCAGTCCGTCGAGACGGTCCCAGGATTTGCCCAGATCGGCGAACAAGGCATCGATCTGTTCATCGCTGCCGGCGTCGCAGTCGAAGATGAGCGAGCTATCGAATTCCTTGGCGAATTCCGTGATGCGATCCTTGAAACGCTCGCCGACATAGGTAAATGCCAGTTCGGCGCCTTCGCGTTTACAGGCGGCGGCGATACCGTAGGCGATTGAACGGTTCGACAATAAGCCGGTGATTAATATTTTTTTTCCTTGCAGAAACGCCATGTTAGCTCCAGTGTACGCCGCCGTTTTGATACGCATATAAGGCCATAAAACGGCAGTTATATGCGGCAAGACGCGATTTAAATAAATTACTAAGTTGAATGACCGGGTAGTTTAGCCGCATTTGCAGGCTTGATCGGGCAAGATTGTAGGATGTCCTTAAGGGATCGGCAAGGATTGGCATGCTTGCCATTTATATCCGTCGCGTCAAACAATGAGCAAATCGCCGAAGTTCATGCTGTCACAAGGCTTGTTTCTGTAAAATAAGCCAAACTTACGTCAGGCGGCGTGTTGCATCCAGAATCGACTTCCTATCACGAATGATTAAATTCTTTTTCACCGTTTTGCTGATTGCAAGCCTAATCCATGGCAATAGTGCATACGCGGCACATGCATTCGCCCTCTATGACGATCCCAAATATCCTCCTGACTTCAAGCATTTCGATTACGTCAATCCGGATGCGCCGAAAGGCGGTGAACTCTTTCTTGCCAATCCGGATCGCCGCACCAGTTTCGACAAGTTCAATCCGTTTTCCCTGAAAGGCGTCGCGGCGGCGGGGGTGTCCAACCTGATGTTCGAAACGCTCACGGTCGGTTCGGCTGATGAAGTGGCGACTATGTACGGCCTGCTGGCCGAAGACATGCAGCTTGCTCCTGACCGTATGTCGATTACCTTTCGCCTCAATCCCAAGGCTCGCTTCAATAATGGAGATCTTGTGACGGCTGCGGACGTCAAGCATTCCTTCGACACCCTGATTGCCAAGGGCGCCCCTCAGTTCAAGTCGATCTATGCCGACGTCAAGCAATGCGTGGTGCTGGACAAGCGCACGGTACGTTTCGATTTCAAGGCATTCAACCGCGAGCTGCCGCTTATCGTAGGCGGGACTCCGGTTTTCTCGCGTAAGTGGGGAGCCAATACGTCTTTCGACAAGATCCAGCTTGAGCCGCCGATTTCAACGGGGCCTTACCTGATCGACCGTTACGATGTAGGCCGCTCCATCAGTTATAAGCGAGACCCGAATTACTGGGGCAACGATATTCCGTCGCGCAAGGGCATGTTCAATTTTGGGCGAATCCTGTACCGCTTTTACAAGGACGATGTGGCTAAGCTTGAAGCATTTAAAGCAGGCGAATTTGATCTTGTCGTGGAATACAGCGCCAAGAACTGGGCGCGCAGCTACATTGGTCCGAAGTTCGAAAGCGGCGAAATCGTCAAGCGCACGCTGACTCATTCCAATGGCGCTGGCATGCAGGGCTTCGTGATGAACCTGCGCCGTCCGCAGTTCCAGGATGTTCGCGTGCGTAAGGCGCTGACTCTGGCGCTGGATTATGAATGGATGAACCGGCAACTGTTTTACAGCCAATACCAGCGCATTTATTCTTACTTCAGCAATAGCGAGCTGGCTGCGACCGGCATGCCGACAGAAGGAGAGCTGAAGCTCCTCGAGCCCTTGCGCGAGCAACTCGATCCTGCAGTCTTCGGCCCGGTACCGGTACCGCCGCGTACTGATCCACCGAACTCGTTGCGTGCCAATCTGCTCAAGGCCAGGGCATTGCTTAAGGAGGCGGGATGGGAATACCGCGACGGTGCGCTGCGCAATGCCAAAGGCGAAGCTTTCACCTTTGAAATTCTGGATGACCAGTCTGCGCTGTCGCGCATCATCAGCGTCTATATCCGTAATCTGCAAAAGCTTGGCATACAGGCCACGCAACGCACTGCCGATTTCGCACTCGTGCAAAAGCGCATGGAGGAGTTCGACTTTGACATGACCAGCATTCGTTTTCCTGATGTGACAAGTCCAGGAAATGAAATGTTCGACCGCTTCGGTTCGGCGGCAGCCGATATCCCGGGCTCGGACAATGCGTGGGGCTTGAAAGACCCTGCGGTAGACAAGCTGGTTGCAGCACTGGTTTCGGCCAACTCCCGTCCGGAGCTCGTCGCAGCAGCGCGGGCGCTGGACCGGGTTCTGTTGCATAAACATATTGTAGTGACGCACTGGTACTCTGCAACGCATCGCGTTGCCTATCGCAACCGATTCGGCATGCCGGAAAAAATGCCGCTGTACTATCAAGCTGATCCATACGTAATCTCAACCTGGTGGCAGAAGGAGCCGCGATGAAAGGTATCCGATGAACCTGTGGTCATATATTGCAAAGCGCATTTTGCTGATGCTGCCGACCTTGTTCGGCGTGATCGCGATTACCTTTGCCGTGATTCAGTTCGTGCCGGGCGGGCCGGTCGAGCAGGCCTTGATGGAGTTGCGGAAAGGGCAGGTCGGCATGGGCGAGGCGAGCGGCGGCGGAGCATCGGACTACCGCGGCAGGCAAGGGGTCGATGCCGAACGCGTGAAGGAAATCCAGGCGCTGTATGGCTTCGACAAGCCGCCGATGGAACGCTTCTGGCAAATGCTCAAGGGCTTCCTGACTTTCGATTTGGGACAAAGTTTTTACCACCACAAGGACGTGTGGGACCTGGTCAAGTCCAAACTACCGGTTTCGATTTCGCTGGGTTTGTGGACTTTCTTCCTGACCTATCTGATATCCATTCCGCTGGGCATTGCCAAAGCAGTGCGCGAAGGCAGCCGGTTCGACATGGTAACCAGCATGCTGGTCCTGATCGGTTATTCAATCCCCGGATTCGTGCTCGGCGTATTTTTGCTGGTGATATTCGGCGGCGGCAGCTTCCTGCAGTGGTTCCCCTTGCGTGGATTGACCTCGGATGACTGGGAATCCATGTCGCTGTTCGGCAAGGTCGTCGATTATCTCTGGCATATCACCTTGCCGGTGACTGCATCGGTGGCCGGATCGTTTGCCGTAATGACCATGCTGACCAAGAATACATTCCTTGAAGAGATACGCAAGCAATACGTCCTTACTGCGCGCGCCAAGGGGCTGGACGAGCGCAAGGTGCTGTACAAGCACGTGTTCCGCAATGCCCTGATTCCGCTCGTGACCGGATTTCCGGCAGCCTTCATCGGCGCCTTCTTCGCGGGCAGCCTGTTGATCGAAACCTTGTTTTCACTCGACGGCCTCGGATTGCTTTCTTATGAATCGGTGGTTCGGCGTGATTACCCAGTCGTCATGGGAACGCTTTACTTGTTCACGCTGATCGGCCTGGTCGTCAAATTGCTTGGCGACTTATGCTACGTATGGGCCGATCCTCGCGTACAGTTCGAAAGTCTGGCCCGATGAACACGACAATGACTCCAAGCCCATCTCAGTCGCCCTGGCGCCGCGTCTGGCTGCGTTTCAAGCAGAGCAGGCGCGGTTACTGGAGCCTGATCATTTTCACGATTCTTTTCGTCATCAGCCTGATGGCGGAAGTGGTTTCGAACGACAAGCCGCTCGTTGCAAGCTATAGCGGCAAGCTGGTTTTTCCGATTGTGCATACCTATTCCGAAAAGGAATTCGGGGGCGACTTCGACACACAGGCAGATTACCTCGATCCGTTCATCAAGGATCAATTCAGCAAAGGCGGCAATTGGGCCATTTATCCGCTCAACCACTATAGTTTCGATACGCTGAATTACTTTGCCAAGTCCCCCAATCCCGCACCGCCGTCCGCCGACAACTGGCTCGGCACCGATGACCGGGGACGCGATGTGTTTGCGCGCCTCCTGTACGGATTCAGGGTATCGGTGCTGTTTGGCCTTGCGCTTACATTCACCGGCGTCATTCTTGGATTGCTGACCGGTGCGATTCAAGGCTATTTCGCGGGCAAGACAGACCTTTTGTTTCAGCGCTTCATGGAAATCTGGGGATCGATGCCTGAACTTTATCTGCTGATTATTTTTGCTTCGATCTTCGAACCCAGCATCGGGCTATTGCTTGTCCTGCTTTCGCTGTTCGGATGGATGGGCCTGTCCGATTACGTGCGCGCCGACTTTCTGCGCAACCGTAATCTGGAATATGTGCAGGCTGCGCGTGCAATGGGCCTGTCGAACCGGACAATCATCTGGCGCCATGTGCTGCCTAACAGCCTGACGCCGGTGGTCACCTTCCTGCCTTTCCGCATGAGTGCTTCCATTCTTGCCCTGACCAGCCTGGATTTTCTTGGCTTGGGCGTGCCGCCGTCGACGCCGAGCCTGGGTGAGCTGCTGGCGCAGGGCAAAAATAATCTCGACGCCTGGTGGATTGCTCTGTCGACGTTCATGGTGCTGACAGTGACCCTGCTGCTATTGACGAATATCGGCGATGCCTTGCGTAATGCGCTGGACGTCAGGAGGAAGGCATGAGCTTGCTTGATGTCCGCAATCTTCAGATCGCATTCGGCGACACGCCCGTGGTCAGCGACGTCAGTTTTTCCATCGCTGCCGGAGAAAAGTTCGCGCTGGTCGGCGAGTCGGGATCGGGCAAGACCGTCACGGCATTGTCAGTGCTGCATCTGCTGCAGGATGCGCAATACCAGGGAAGCATCTTGTTCGAGGGGCAGGATATCCTGAAAAAATCCGAGCCGGCGATGCGCGCCGTGCGCGGCAAGGAAATCGCGATGATTTTCCAGGAGCCGATGACGGCCCTAAATCCGCTTTTCACCATCGGCAATCAGATCGCGGAAGTGCCGATGCTGCACGAAGGATTAAACGCGCGCATGGCAGCGCAACGCGCAGTCGACTTGCTGGCCAAGACCGGCATCCCCGAACCGGCAAGGCGTGCGCTGGCATATCCGCACCAGTTGTCCGGTGGTCAGCGCCAGCGAGCAATGATCGCCATGGCTTTGGCATGCCGGCCAAAACTGTTGATTGCCGATGAGCCGACCACAGCGCTGGATGTGACGATCCAGGTGCAGATCATCGAGCTGCTGAACGAATTGCAGCGCCAGGAAAATATGGCGGTGCTGATGATTACGCATGACTTGAATCTGGTGCGGCATTTTGCAGACCGCGTCGGCGTCATGGAAAAAGGGCGCCTGATCGAGACAGCAAATACCCATGAGTTGTTTTCCCAGCCGCGCGAAGCCTATACCCGCAAGCTGCTTTCAAGCCGGCCCGAACGGCTGGTCAAGCTTGTGCCCGATTCCGGCAAGTCGCTCGTCAATGCCGAGAAAATCCGCTGTACATTTTCGATCAGCCAGGGCTGGTTCAAGAAGAAGGAGTTTGTCGCTGTCGAAGATGTTGACCTGCATTTGCATCCCGGCGAGACGCTGGGCATCGTCGGCGAATCAGGTTCAGGAAAATCAACGCTCGGCATGGCGCTGTTGCGCCTGGGTGCTGCAAAGGTTGATGGCCGCATCGTATTCGACTCTCATATCATCAGCGACATGGACAGCAAATCGCTGCGGCCGCTGAGGGCAAAAATGCAGGTCGTGTTCCAGGATCCGTTTGCCTCGCTGTCGCCGCGCAGGACAATCGAGCAAATCATCGGGGAAGGCCTGGAGCTGCATCAGCCGCAGTTTGGTAAAGATGAAGTACGCCAGGCAGTGGCCGCAAGCCTCTCGGAGGTCGGTTTGTCGCCGCAGATGATGTCACGTTATCCGCATGAATTTTCGGGAGGTCAGAGGCAGCGCATTGCAATCGCGCGCGTGCTGGTATTGAAACCGAAGCTGATCCTTCTGGACGAGCCGACTTCTTCACTGGATGTCTCCGTGCAGCTGCAGGTGCTGCAGCTGCTGGCCGATTTGCAGCAAAAATATGGCTTGTCGTATCTTTTCATCAGCCACGACCTTGCGGTGATTCGCGCCATGGCGCATCGGGTCATGGTGATGAAAGACGGAAAGGTTGTGGAGAGCGGCGCGATGGAAGAGGTGCTGACACGCCCGAGCCATCCCTACACGCAACGTTTGCTTGCAGCCTCCAGTTATGCCGTCGAGACAACCTTGGCGACCTGATGCAAACCTCGCGGAAGGATACTAGCTCACGTCAGGCTGTTCCCGCAGATATGCCGGATCTATCGAATCGCGCCTACTGCAAGAATAGTAGTCTTGGCTGAGCCTGATTTGCCGGATTTTGCGACTTTGCTTTTTTGTGAAGACTTTGAGCTTTTTTGTGCGACCTGCCTGCGGCTCTTTCCGGTGTTTTTCGACTTTGCGGCGACCCGTGTGGCAGACGGGCGAGCGGCAGTGCGCCTGCCTGATTTATAAGGCACGTTTACTTCCAGGGTCTGTCCCCTGGCCAGCTTGTCGCCTTTCAGGTTGTTCCAGGATCTGACTTGCGCGGGGCTGACCTTGTAGCGTCTTGCGATCGATGTAACGGTATCGGTTTTGCCGGCCTTGACGACGATCTTGCGGCTGTCCGGCACGTCCGGCTCGATCAGAAGCGTGGCATTGTCTGCGATCTCCGTTGAAATGTTCTTGTCGCTTTCGTGGTCGGCTTTAGGCACCAGAATAGTCGAACCCTGTTTCAGGCGCATTTTGGGCGGAATATTATTGGCTTCACGGATCACTTCCGGCGTCGTCTTGAATCTCGCCGCAAGGGTTTCGATACGCTCGCGCGCATTGGTTACCTTGTGCGCGGTCCAGGTCGACAATGCCTTGGTCCATTTGGTGATATTGGTCTTGAATTTTTCAGCGTTGCTTTGCGGCAGAAGAATCTGGGTATTCGGACTGCCGGTAATCACCGGGCGGTTGAATTGCGGATTCAAGGCCTTGAATTCTTCCATCGGCAACTCCGCCAGCTGCGCAGCGACCTTGATATCGATATCACGCGTTTTATTGATCGTTACGAAATAAGGCTGGTTTTCGACGCGAGGCAGCGTGATGCCATACTGTCCCGGAGACGCGATAATGTTTTTTACCGCCTGCAGCTTTGGTACGTAATTCTTGGTTTCAGCCGGCATGAACGCAGACAGGCCATTGAAAGTGATCGGTTCACCGGCCGCGCGCGCTTTCTTGATGGCGCGCTGTACCGAACCTTCACCCCAGTTGTAGGCCGCCAGTGCAAGCTGCCAGTCGCCGAACATACCGTATAACTTTTGCAGATAAGTCAGCGCCGCATCGGTCGAGGCAATGACGTCGCGGCGTTCGTCCCTGAACGCATTCTGCTTCAGGTCGAAGGCGCGGCCGGTCGATGGAATGAACTGCCACATGCCGGCCGCTTTGGCAGTGGAGTAAGCCTGCGGATTGAATGCCGATTCAATAAAGGGCAGCAACGCCAGTTCAGTAGGCATCCCGCGCTTTTCAAGTTCCTGCACGACATGGTAGAGATAACGCGAGGCACGGGTGGTCGTGCGCTGAATATAGTCCGGTCGGGAGCTGTACCAGGTCGTTTGACTTGTCACCAGCGGATTGTCGAGATCCGGGATCGCAAATCCTTTGCGGATGCGGCCCCACACATCAACCTCGTTAGACTCTACTGCCTCCATCAGGGGATCTGCAGGATCGAAGGTCTGGGTCGGCGAATATGCAAAGAGGGAAATATCGTTGGCATGGACAGGAATAGAAATGCCTGCCGATAAGAGTGCGATACATACCAAGGATGTAAGATTTGACCGATGCATGGATGTCTTTGCAATTGCCGAATGGAATCGACGGTGCTTTAGGGTAATGCAAAGGAGTGTACGGATCCTCCTTTCATTGCGTCAAGAAAAATGTCAGCAATAATGACGTGGCGCAAACCTGATCAGTCACTGAAATCACAAGTCTTATTTGTAACTATTTTTCCATTCGCGTAAGGCAGCAAAAACGGCAATTGGTTCCTTGGAAGAAACTTTTTGTTCGCGTATTAATTTTTCCGATACTGCATCCTGCGTGGTGCGCAGGAACGGGTTGGTCATTTTTTCCAGTTCCATGGTGGAGGGAATTGTAGGAAGGCCGCGATCACGCTTTGCCTGTTCGTCTTTTATGCGTGTTATCAATTTTTCATTATCCGGTTCGATTTCTTTTGCAAATTTTAAATTGGAAAGCGTGTACTCGTGAGCACAATAAATCTGCGTGTCATCCGGCAAGGCGGCCAATTTTTCCAGGGAACCGAGCATTTGGGCCGGCGTTCCCTCGAATAAACGACCGCATCCGCCGGCAAAAAGAGTATCGCCACAGAACAGCCATTTCCTCTCCTGTGAAAAATAAGCAATATGGCCGAGCGTATGGCCGGGAACATCCAGCACTGAAAAACGGAGGCCGAGTTCTGGGAGATTAACAGAATCGCCTTCTGATAATGGCACTGTGACGCTTCCTATGCGATCATTGCGAGGTCCGAATACCGGAACATCATACTGTTTAAGCAACTTTTCGACTCCCCCGACATGATCGCCATGGTGGTGAGTAAGTAAAATGGCGCTCAGGGACAATTGATGTTTTTTTAATGTGTCCAGAACAGGCTGGGCGTCACCGGGATCTACGACAACCGCGTCTTTGCCATTGTGCACAAGCCATAAATAGTTATCATTAAAGGCAGGGATAGGCAATACGCTTAAAGAGTTATTGAATGCCATACGCATGAATCATTTGTCATCTGAAAAAAACATTATAGCGCTTGGCTCGTGGCTGGATACTTCAGCGGGAACGTATGTACGCGAGTGGGAAGAGTCGTGTCTTAATACGCTAACGGCTGATATTTTCGGTTTCAATGCGGTGCAGATAGGCTTGCCGGAGATAAATGCGCTGCAGGCCAACCGCATGCCCAACAAATGGCTAAGCAGCAGCCATCCGGCATTGAATTTGGCTCAAGATGTACATCCGCTATCCATCATTCATGACTTTTCCGAACTTCCTTTTGCGACACAGAGCCTGGATCTCGTAGTCTTGCCGCATGTGCTGGAATTTGCGGCAGAACCGCATCAGGTGTTGCGCGAGGTCGAGCGCGTCTTGATTCCGGAAGGGCAATTGATTATCTGCGGCTTCAATCCTGCAAGCCTATGGGGTGCACGGCAAGCCGCGGGGCGCTTGTCCGGAACACATTTTCTTCCGCAGGACAGCGAATTCATCAGTGTGCCGCGCTTAAAAGACTGGCTGAAGCTGCTGAACATGGAAGTGAATCGCGGCCATTTTGGCTGTTATGCTCCGCCATGCAAGACCGATAAGTGGCTGACTCGTTTTACTTTCATGGACAAGGCAGGAGACCGCTGGTGGCCGTATCTGGGCGCTGTCTATATCGTTCAAGCCATCAAGAGAGTCAAGGGCATGAGGCTAATCGGCCCGGCCTGGTCAGTCAAGCACGCGAAGGTACCCAAGGTTGTCCCGGCAACCAACAAGGCGCACAAGACACAAAAATAACATGGACAAAATAGAAATTTTTACGGACGGAGCCTGCAAGGGCAATCCAGGACCCGGAGGGTGGGGTGCATGGCTGATTGCAGGGAAGCACGAAAAAGAACTGTTCGGCGGCGAACCCAATACAACAAACAACCGCATGGAACTGAAAGCCGTCATCGAAGCGCTGTCCATCCTGAAGCGGCCGTGCGAGATCGTTCTTCATACCGACAGCCAGTATGTACAAAAAGGCATCAGCGAATGGATACACGGCTGGAAGCAGCGCGGCTGGAAAACAGCTGCCAGGGAACCCGTTAAAAATGCGGATTTGTGGCAGGCTCTCGATGCGGCCCAGGCGCGGCATAAGATAGAATGGCGCTGGATCAAAGGCCATGCGGGACATGAAGGCAACGAGCGGGCGGATGCGCTGGCAAACCGCGGCGTGGAATCAGTCAGGTAAGAGTCGGAATTCCCGGATTGCCGAATTTTCTTGTTGCGCAAAGTTCTGTTCGCAGGACAACCATAAATAAAAACTGTTTCACAACTTTCACTATGCGACAAATCGTCCTCGATACCGAAACGACCGGCCTCAACCCACGCTCCGGAGACCGCATCATCGAAATCGGATGCGTTGAAATTCTCAATCGCCGTTTAACCGGGAATAATTTTCACCGCTATATCAATCCGGAACGTGATTCGGAAGAGGGTGCGTTGGCAGTACACGGCTTGACGACGGAATTCCTGAGCGACAAGCCGAAGTTCGCTGAGATTGCAAATGAACTGCGCGACTATGTCAGCGGTGCGGAAATCATTATCCATAATGCGCCGTTCGACTTGGCATTTCTCGACTCCGAGTTCGAACGTTTGAATATTCCGCGTTTTGTCGAGCATGTGGAAATGATTACCGATACCTTGGCACAGGCCAAGGAAATGCACCCCGGAAAGCGCAATTCGCTGGATGCTTTGTGCGACCGGTACGGTATCTCCAATGCACATCGTACCTTGCACGGCGCTTTGCTTGATGCGGAACTGCTGGCCGAGGTCTATCTTGCGATGACGCGCGGACAAAACAGCCTGACAATCGATCTGGCGCTTGATGCCGCTTCGTCTGCAATGGGACGCCAGCTTGAACAAATCGAATTGGCCGAGATTATCGTCCTGCAAGCGGCGGCTGATGAAATTGCCGAACATGAGACTGTCATGAACAGTCTCGACAAGGAAGTAAAAGGGACATGCATCTGGCGCAGTTTAGTGCCACCTGCCTAATTGATTCCCGGAGTCTCTTGTGCCATAATGCGATCCCCCTCAGGGAGGTTAGCTCAGGGGTAGAGCGATCGCCTCACACGCGATAGGTCGCTGGTTCGAAACCAGCACTTCCCACCATTCCCAACAGATTGATTTTACCGGCGTTCTGCGATGCAGCTGCGGAACTGGCTTCCGCAATAGTAATCTTTACCGCATCAACACGTTAGATTGATGTAGTTAGTCTGCCAGACCTGATTTAAAGCTTGCTTGTCTGACGCACTCGTCCTTCGGACAAGTCAAGATTTCCATCCAGCCCCGGAACACGCGCGTTCACACAGAGCTTAAGCGCTTGATGCGCATCGCCAAGTGCCATGATTGCCTGACCGGTCACTTTTCTTTGATAGCCTTTTACCTGGCGGCGAGAATCGTGCATGAACTTGCCTGCTGTTTCTTCTATTCTGCCCGCCAAATAAATCAACATACCTTTTGTCTGGTACTTATTCATTGCTGCCTCTTGAGAATACGCCAATAAAAAATATGAATAAATATTAACAACCTTGGTGCATTGTCTGTATCGGACATTGGCTCATTATTTTGTAGGAAATCATGAAGCACTCCGGCATTTTTGGTAAATGAAAGGCCGCCAGGTTTTATTGCGTCAAAAGCTTGCAGGAATATTGCGCTACATAACAATGCGAAGCTTTCCGGAAATACTTATATTCCTGCGCTTGTCCGATTCCTTCATGGCGCCGCACACATCATGTGTACAGCTTTTCCATTACCTTCGATTTCTTTCTGGGCAGCGGCGTTCCATGTTTTGCTGATTTGACTTAAATAACATCGTTCCGGGCTTGCGTTAAAAATCACAGGCCTGTTTACCTTGCACAATATTAAGTATCGGAAGACTGGTATATGTGAGTGTCAAAAGAGGCATAATGCTAGGCCCCCAAAAATTTAAGTCAGGATAAGTACGGCAAGTTATGCAGTGGAGCGGAAAATGCAAAACGAATTGTTTCCATCCGAAGGTTGCGGGCGGCAATCAACAGTACTGATCGGCTGTGCCGGCTGGGGATTGTCGTCCGCCAATAAACATCTATTTCCGGAAATGGGAAGCCATCTGGAAAGCTATGCGGCAATATTGCCTTGCGTCGAAATCAATACTTCCTTTTATAGGTTGCATCGTCCTGAAACTTATGCACGCTGGCGCGATAGCGTACCGGATTCATTTCGCTTCTCGGTCAAATTGCTCCGCACCATCACGCATTTCAAGCGCCTGCAAGACTGCAAAGCAGATCTGGCGGAATTCCTGGAAACAGTAAGTCCGTTGGAAAAGAAATGGGGATGTCTTCTCGTACAATTTCCACCTGGCTTTCAATTTCCCGGAACGCGCGCAAAAGAATTTTTTTCCTTGCTTCGTGAACTGGTCAAAACCGATATCGTGTGCGAACCTCGCCACCCAAGCTGGTTTCAGGAAGATATATATAAATGGATGAACAAATTAGATATCTCCTATGTGGAGGCAGATCCACCGGTGGCTGGTTTCAACAAGTCGATTAATCAGGCTCAGGAAACTCAGTACATCAGGTTGCACGGCTCGCCGCTTATTTACCATTCTGCTTATTCGGAAGACTATCTCGATCAGCTGGCATGCACACTGAAGATGAATTACGCCTCCGGTGTGCGTAGCTGGTGCATCTTCGACAATACCGCAAGTGGTGCGGCGATCGACAATGCAGTTTCACTTTTGCGCAGATTAAACACTTCACTTACTGACATCGATAAGAATGGATGCCCTTAAATTGATTACTTTCGTCGAAGGGCTTACTTCCGAGTAACTGTATTTGCAATGTTCGGGTTGAACGCATGCAATATTTACAGAAACTGTATTAAAGAAGTTGTATTAATACGTGCACTAAATTCACTACACAATCGCTTGCGCGATACACGGCACCACAAAATTCCTCTATGATTATGAAAATGACATGAAGTCATTGCCAGGCTGTCGTTCGCGTCATGACTGACATGAATCGGCTTGGTCTCTGTGCCCTACAAAATCGTGGACCAATTTATTGGGAACATTTGATTATCGCAGTTGCATGACTCTCATCACTTATGATTGCTGACGTACTTCTAGGCTTGTCGTACTTATCAATTTCGTCGGCATTGGCTTATTTTGCGTACAAGCGTCTCGAAGCTGGCATAAAGGGAATCGCGCTTGCGATTGCCATGCTTATTTTCATCGGCGGAATTATTCAATTTTTTGCAGGTGCGGGAAACTGGCGCTTAGCGCCGGAATGGCGAATCGCCCAGTATGCGATCTCCGGTCTTGTTTTCATTGCTGCCTTGCTGTCCTGGCCCCTGGTGCGACTTCTGTTGGAGATGTCGGATCGAAATACCGGACGCCTGGAAAATATGATCGCGAAACTCAGGCATGAAGTTGCGGAGCGCGCACGCGCAGAGGTTGAACTGCAAAAATCGCAGGAATTGCTGCGTCAGCTGGCTGCCTATCAGGAGCAGGTCAAGGAAGATGAGCGAAAGCGCATCGCCCGCGAAATTCATGACGACCTTGGGCAAAATTTGATGGCCTTGCGCATCGATATGTCGATCTTGCAATCAAGAGCAGGCAACAATCCTCTGATCAATGAGAAAGTCGTGCATGCGATGCATCATATCGACAATACGATCAAGGCAGTCCGCACAATTATCAATAATCTGCGTCCGTCCGTGCTTGACCTTGGCTTGCATGCAGCAATCGAATGGCAGGTTAACGAGTTTTCCCGCCGTACGGGAATCGAATGCAAAATTACGAAGGACGATACTGCAACTGAGTTCGAACTGGATGACCAGCGGGCTACCGCATTGTTTCGTATCCTGCAGGAGTCTCTTACTAATGTCGCAAGGCACGCGCAGGCCACATGCGTCGACATAGAATTGCAACGAAATGACGATACGTTCATCATGCGTATCCGGGACAATGGGGTAGGGATTTATCCCGGATGCCGACGCAAACCGAATTCTTTTGGATTGCTGGGTATCGGGGAACGAATTAGCATGCTGGGAGGGGAGTTTTCGGTCGATAGCGGACCAGGAAAGGGTACCCTATTAAGTATTTCCATTCCGATCGAGAAAGAAGTTGCAGCAGAGATCTGGTAGCTTCTTGCGATGGGAAAGGCGCTGACCAAATTCAAAAGGCAGATTTACGCCTGCGCTTCTTCGTCGCGCCTCTTTAGTTTGTTCATTCCGGAATCCAGCTGCATGGATTGTAAAGTGAGCTCCACCTTTTGAAGTTCAGATGCAATTTCTGCAAGCAGAACTTCAATTTCCATTTGATTCACTCCCTTTTTAGCCTCCGCTTCCAGCTGTTGGCATAAATTCGAGAGCCTTGTGGCTCCCATGGATGCGCAACTGCCGCTCAAAATATGTGCGAGTTGCGCAATTTGCCGATTGTCGCCGGCAGCGGCACGCATGGCTGCCATCCGTTTGGCGGAGTCAGCCTGGAAGAGCAGGGCAAGTTCGGCAAAGCTGGGACCGAAAAACTGGCGCACCGCTTCCATCTCGTCTACCGGCACGGCTCCTTGTTTAGCGGCAGGCAAACCGGGTTTGCGCATCATGTGCGGATGCAGCCACTTTTCCAGTATCTCGCGCAGCATGTGCATGCGAACAGGCTTGGACATATAGTCGTCCATTCCTGCAGCCAGGCATTTTTCACGCTCCCCTTGGATTGCATGTGCAGTCAGTGCAATGATGGGGACATGCGCCTGCTGTTTTTCTGAGAGGCGGATCGCCGCCGTTGCGTCATATCCATCCAGGCCCGGCATCTGGCAATCCATGAAAATCAGGTCATATTTTTCTTTCGCATGCATGGCAACCACTGCATGGCCCGTGGCTGCAAAATCGACTTTGCAACCGAGTCGCTTGAGCATGTGTGCAGCCACCCGTTGATTGACAAGGTTGTCTTCCGCCACGAGCAGGCGATAATCGGCAAACGGTACGCTTTCTTCATGGTCCGATACGCTTGCACTCAAGGCGGCGGCCGTCAGGAAGGGCGGTTTGACTCCGCCAGTATGAGCGCTGCACAGAATGGTCAGGATTTCGAGCAGCATATGCTGTGGTGTAGGACTGTTCAGGAACGCAGCAAATCCGGCGTCCGCAAAGCGCTGGGCATCGCTCGGACGTGATAGGGAGGTCAACATGACGAGCATGGTATCCGAATACGCAAGACCGTCTTTAATGGTCTTGCATAGCCCTAATGCGTCCATATCATCCATTTGGGAATCCATGATGACAAGTTTGTAAGGGCTTCCATTAACAATTGCCTCTTGCAGCAGATGAAGTGCCGCGCTTCCGGACGATACGCAGTCGACCAGCATCCCTTGCTGTTGCAGCTGGCTTTTCACGACGCAGCAATTGATCGGATGCATATCGGCATAGACGGCACGCACCCCCTTCAATATGCTGGTCTTGGGCACAGCGGGTGTTTCGGGTGCCACGGGAAGATCAAGCTTGAACCAGAATTTCGTTCCTGTTCCGGGTTGACTCTCGACATCGATCTGTCCATTCATGAGTTCGACCAACTGTTTACAGATTGCCAGTCCAAGGCCTGTTCCGCCATAAGTACGCGTGGTCGAAGTATCTGCCTGGGTGAATTTCTCAAATATATTATTCAGCTTGCCGGGATCCATGCCTATCCCCGTGTCGCTTACGGATATCTGCAGGCTGCAGTGCCCGCCTTGTTCCGCCAATGCAGCGACTTCCAGGGTCACTCGTCCCTCTTCAGTGAACTTGATGGCATTCCCGACCAGATTCATGATGATCTGGCGAATGCGCGCGGGGTCGCCAAGCATGCGATGCGGCAGCGTCGGCGAGTAATGGACCACCAGGTCCAGGCCTTTTGTTTCCGCCGCGATTGCTTGTGTGTTGATGACGGCTTTAACTTCCTGCAGGAGGTTGAACGGTATCTTCTCAAGATTCAGCATGCCGGCTTCAATCTTGGAAAGATCGAGAATGTCATTGACCAGGGCAAGCAGCGCCTCGGCACTGCTTTGCGCTGTGCCGGCGAATTCCCGCTGGAGGCTGGTCAGGCCGCTGTCGAGCAATAATTCCAGCATGCCGATCATGCCATTCATCGGCGTGCGGATTTCATGGCTCATGTTTGCGAGGAAACTGCTCTTTGCCAGATTGGCTTCATCTGCCTTCAGCTTGGAGACTAATGCATCGTTACGCTCGTTCTCGCGTTGTTTGAGCGCCATGATGGTTGTGCGCAAGGCTTGCCGAATAATTTCGATTTCCTTGTCGACCGGCGCATGCCCGACTTCGGTTTCAAAATTTCCCTGCGCAATTTGCTTCAAGGGCTCCTGCAAATTGAGAAGCGGGTCCAGCGCAAAGTGCATTTTTTTTACATAAATGCGTGCGCCGAAGAACAAAGCGAACGAAAGAGCGATCAGTGTGGCCAACAATGCCGGGTAAATGCTCTGGCGAGATGGCGAAAAATCCATCACGACCTCGATATATCCGATGGTTGTGCTGGTTTCCTTCAGCTCCCCGGTACTGAAATCCATTACATCCTGGTCTTTCAGGCTCTTTACCTGGATCGGCGCATAGACTTGGAGGTCGCCGCTGATACCCGCGATATTCCGGATGCGATTCATGACGATCTGCAAAGTGTCCGCAGACCCGATTATCCTGTGATCCATAGGCGGCCGCGGATTCATTTCAGGCTTGCGATATTCCGCCAGGACGCTCAGATTTTCACCGTTATAGACGCGCACCATGCCGACATCGGGAATCTGCCTGCTATAACCTGCAATACGTTCGGGGGCTTTGCTGGACGGGGAAAAAAACAGCGGCGCACTCAATTCGTCGAATACGGGAATTAACTGAAGGGCTTGTTTCTCCAGGTTTTTCTCAATAAGGTAATTGCAGGCCAGGAAAACGCTCAAGATGATCACTGCGTAGAACAGTGCAGCGCCGCCCAGGAGTATCGATCCGATGCGCTGGATAAGGCTGGTTTCAAAACCCGATTTACTGGACATCGGCCTGCCCCCTCAGTTTTGTCGGGATGCCAAGTCCGAATCGCGAGGCAGCCGTACTGCTGATAATCACTTTTGCGCCGGTAAGCGGATGAATTCCATCACCGGGAATGCTCGGGGCATCCTGAGTTTTTTTTACCCTCTCAATCGCGAGACGTGCGATTTCCCCAAAATCCGGAGCGGTGCTGATGAGCGCACCTTCGCTCAGCAAAGCCGATGAAAAAGACAGAACCTGCAGGCTATGTTTTGCGCTGAACGACATCAGGTCCATGACTGAACGCTGGCTTAGTATGCTGCTGTCAGGGGCAAGCCAGATTCCCTGGATTTTCTTATCATAGAGTTCCTGTGCGGCGAACATCACCGCGCGTTCCGAGGCAGCCTCGACATGAACCAGTTCCAGTCCATTCTTCTTTGCCGCTGCTTCGGCTTCGCTGGTCAGATACTTGTTGTTGCGCCCTGTGATAACGCCGATCCTGCGCAAGGACGGGTCCAGCTGCTTCCAGGCCGCAAACTGTTTGGTCAGAGAGGGAAGGGCACTGATACCCTTCATCCAGGGTGTAACCAGATCAAATTCTTCGAAGTTCAGTACCTGGCAAAAGACGACCTGCTTGGACGACAGCTTGTTGCGCGCCAGCTGGGCGGCCTGCAAGCCGACGGCAATGACGTGCTGAATGTCTGAATCCAGGACGGCCCGCGCAACCTGATTATCGCGGTTACGGTTACCCTTCAGATTGAAGACCTCGACTTTTTTGGAATAGCTGGCATGAATGGCTTCACCGACACCTGTAATGGAAGGTTTTTCGTCGGACAGCAAAAGAATGATATCGGCATGGGCGGTGCCGGCCGTCATCATCACAAATGCAAGCAACAGACGCAGCAGCATCGCTAAAAATCCAGCTGTAGGCGCAGGGAGAATTGCCGCTCGGCCGCCGGCACCAGCTCTACAGGTTGCAGTTCGCGCGACGCAACTGTATAGATGCGACGATCAAGAAGATTGGTTCCGTGCAGCGATGCCTGCCATCCGCCCGGCAGGCGGGCAAGGTTGATCGTGCCATTGACCAGCAGATAGGAAGGCGTTCCGGTAGTCCGTTCGCCTGAAGCTTCGATTCTTCCGTGGGCGCGCCCAATATAATGCGCTTCGAGCGCCGCATTCATGCCATGCCATGGAAGCGCGTGGCTGATGCCGCCTTTCAGCTGAAATTTCGGTGAGGCCGGCAATTCATGGCCATCTGCTCTGCTTTTCTGCAGGACTGCCGATGCATAGATCTGATCATTGCCATTCAGTCTGACCCGCAGGTCTGTTTCCAGGCCCGCTGTGTACTGCGTGTCATTTGAATTACGATACTGGATGCAACTGTTCGGAACGGGAAGGCAAGCCACGCCGTTGAGCGTTGGCGTTTCCATCTGAACCGGCGTGTCACGCAGTTGGTTGACGAATGCCGATATTTTCCACTGCATGCTCTTTTGCGGCTGGTGTTCCAGGACCGCCTCGAAAGAGCGCGACAATTCCGGACGGAGCGTGGAGTTTGCCCAGATCGTTTCTGCCCGGGGCGATCCGTCCTGATACTGGGATTCGTACAAGGTCGGAGCGCGATAGGCTTCGCCATAAATCAACTTGCCCGTGGTGTCTTTGCTGAGCTCATGAATGTAGGCAATGCGAGGCGACACGCGCGACCCGACGCCTCTGGAAAATCCCTGGTAAGAGTCCAGCCGCGCGCCAAGGAATAGCGTGCCGGATCCGAAGCGCCGTTCATCCTGCGCAAAAAGCGAAACCTGATCGTAGCTCGGTGTGGAATGCGCGGTCACAATGCCGCTTCGATCCAGGCCAGGCTGGTCGCCCACGTCGTATTCTCCCTGGACGTGCTTGATTTCGACGCCGGCAAGAAAATGATGTGTATTGGACAGGAACTGGTCAACTCGCAATTCCATGCCGAATTGCCTGCTTCCGAGATCCGATACATTGATGTAGTCAGCCGGCTGGCCCCGCCGGTTTGCTGAGAGATCTCTGGAATACGGATATTCGCCTTTTTCCGAAACATTGAACAAGTAAGTGCGCGCAGTAAGCGTAACGCCATTCGGCAATTCACGGTTAAGTCCCGCCTCGAACGCGCCCAATTGCTCGCGCAGTTCAAGATTGCCGTTGAAAACAGTGTTGTAGCTTGCCAGAGGATCTTCCTTTTCGGCGTCGATCAATAGGCCCTGCAGCCAGAAGTCCCTGTTGGCGACGCGACCGAACAAGCGAAGGTTGCGTGCGCCGTCATTGTTTGACGAGACGCCGCCAAAACGGGCGGAATTGAAGGCAGCCGTGTCCAGTTCCCGGAGATAGATGTCGCGTCCCGCGCTACGGGACGCGCTGACGGTAATAAAGGTTTCCAGCCCGCCGTGATTGCCCCCGTTTGAGCCATAAATCTTGCCCGTGCGGTGGCTTGCGCCTTCAAGGGAAACCGTATTACCTGCCGCGGAAGGGCCGCTCCGGGTAATCAGGTTGACCACGGCTTGTGCGGCGCCGCTTCCATACAAGGCTGAACCGGCGCCCTTGATGAATTCGATGCGGTCTATGCTTTCGATGTCGAGATATTCGATGAAGAAGCCCCCATAGGTGGCTTCGTACATCGGCATGCCGTTAACGAGATAGAGGATGCGAGAACCGAAATCGCCCGGCACCGCGATGCCGCGCACGCCAAGAGCCGGCCACTGGCTGGCCGCGTTATACACGCCGGGTAGTGAAGCCAATGCCTCCTGTATCGTGCGATATCCGAAGCGTTTGATTTGATCACGGGCGATTACGGTGACATTGGCTGGCGTCTGCGCGATTGCCTGAACATAACGCGCGGCCGCGAATACCTGATTTTCCTGTTCCAGCAACTCCATTGTGTCGTGGCTGTCTGCCCAGCAAAAACTTGACTGCATGGCAAGCAGGAGCGGGAGCAGGTTCTTGAACCTTTGACATCGCGAGGATGGTGCTGTTAACCGGCTTGGGATAATCTTGGCGGCATGACCCATGGTAGTTTTCAGGTTGCAGTAAAAGCAAGCGGGCTATGCCACGACAGCTTCAGATTGACGGCTATGCTGACATGAAGATTGTCAATATGCAATTTTTTCTCTATGAATCGTTGCTTCTTTGGTTAACGTTTTTTTAAACCGGAAGTCTGTTTTCCTGGAACGGAAAAAGGTAAGTGGCGCATGCACGACGCGGCAATTTCCGTGTTTCGCCACACATTTAAGCGAGCGCATGACATTTCCGGTCGCATGACATATGATTCGGCCTTTTTGCTCCAATGGGATAAGCGTGGCGAATGCGTGCGGTATAGATTTTGGAACCTCAAACTCCACTGTCGGATGGTGCAAAACTGCGGATGCCGTCCTGCTTCCGCTTGAAGACGGCAAGGTGACGCTTCCATCGGTTGTTTTCTTTAATGCCGAAGAGAATGCAGTTGCTTTTGGGAGAGCGGCCTTGTCCGAATATCTGGCAGGGTATGAAGGCAGATTGATGCGCTCTCTTAAAAGCCTGCTTGGTACGAGCCTCATCGACGCGCAGACGGAAGTGCTGGGACGCGCCTTGCCGTTCCGGATGCTGCTTGCGCAATTCATAACTGAACTGAAGCGCAGGGCGGAAGCGGCCACCGGGCGGTCATTTTCGCAGGCGGTTTTCGGCCGTCCGGTATTTTTTATCGATGGCAATCCTGCAGCGGACCGGATTGCACAGGACACCCTGCAGGAAATTGCCCATGAGGCAGGATTCAGGGAAATCGTATTCCAGTTCGAGCCTATCGCGGCGGCATTCGATTATGAATCCCGCATCGAAAGTGAAGAACTGGTAATGATTGCAGATATCGGAGGAGGTACTTCGGACTTTTCCCTGGTTCGCCTCTCGCCGGACCGGATTGCAAAGGCCGATAGGCGCGACGACATTCTTGCCAACGGCGGCGTCCATATCGGCGGAACGGATTTCGACAAGTATCTGAGTCTCTCGAGTTTTATGCCTTTGCTCGGCATGGGAAGCAAGCTGAGAAACGGCAATGAAATTCCGTCGACCTGCTACTTCAATCTCGCAACCTGGCATACGATCAATTTTGCCTATACGCCGCGTATCTGGACTGAGCTCCAGGATATTTATCGCGATGCCTGCGAACGCGGGAAGCTTGACAGCCTGTTTGCCTTGATCAAGCAGCGTGAAGGACACTGGCTTGCATTGAAGGCGGAAGAAGGGAAGATTGCCTTGTCGGCTTCAGAAACCGTCGGGATGAATCTGGAGCGGCTCACGTCACGGCAGAACCTGATGCTCGACAGAGAGCATTTCAACCTTGCGGTTGAGCATCTTGTCGAGGAAATCGGGAAAACGGTGAGTACATTGCTGCTCGACGCCGGCATCTCTGCCCAGTCCATCGATACCGTATTTTTTACCGGCGGATCGAGCGGTGTGCCGCTTTTGCGCGACAAGGTGGCATCCCTGCTGCCGTCCGCGCGGCGCGTGGAAGGGGACTTGTTCGGCAGTATCGGTGCCGGACTGGCTTTGGATGCAGCGCGCAAATTCGGCTAAGAACTTATCTCAGTGGGAAAGCGTCTCTTGCCGCCAGAAATATCGGATTAGTATCCGCAACCGCGCGGGTGCGGACATTTCTCCATAATCATTTGTGGCCAGTTCTCGCCAAATTGCTTTTTCCTTTGGCGGGCCCGCCCTTCGTTGCCGGTTTGCGCACGATGGCCGCACCGGGCCGCAAGGTCTTGTGCCCGAATTTCTTTGCTAGCTTGTCAGGCCCCGGCGTTTCCCGGTTGCGTTCCATCGCAACCAGGCCAGGCTTCGGCGAAGTCCGCGGCACGAGATGGTTTTCGCCGCTACCGATCAGGTCCGATCGTCCCATGCGCTGCAAGCCTTCGCGGATGATTTCCCAGTTTTCCGGATCGTGATAACGCAGCAGTGCCTTGTGCAGCTTGCGGTTGCGCCCGGTGCGCACGGTTTCCACCGCTTCCGAGTCTGCCGTCACCTTGCGCAGCGGGTTCTTGCGCGTGTGGTACATGGCAGTGGCGAGTGCCATAGGAGTCGGCACGAATGCCTGCACCTGATCCAGGCGGAAGTTATTCTTTTTCAACCATAAAGCCAGGTTCACCATGTCCTCGTCAGTGGTTCCGGGATGGGCCGCGATGAAGTAGGGAATCAGGTACTGTTCCTTGCCGGCTTCCTTCGAATACTGGTCGAACAGGCGCTTGAATTCATGATACGCGCCCATGCCCGGTTTCATCATTTTCGACAGCGGGCCATCTTCGGAATGTTCCGGCGCGATCTTCAGCAGGCCGCCGACGTGATGCGTCACCAGCTCCTTTACATATTCCGGCGAACGCACTGCCAGGTCATAGCGCAATCCCGAGCTGATCAGGATTTTTTTGATGCCGGGTATGGCGCGCGCCTTGCGGTACAGGCGGATCAATTTGCTGTGGTCGGTATTGAGATTGCTGCAGATGGTCGGATACACGCAGGACAGGCGGCGGCAGGTCTCCTCGATTTTCTTGTCCTTGCAGGCCAGGCGATACATGTTGGCAGTCGGGCCGCCCAGGTCCGAGATCGTGCCGGTGAAGCCCTTGGTCTTGTCGCGTATCAGTTCGATCTCGCGCAGGATCGACGGCTCGGACCGGCTCTGGATGATCCGGCCTTCGTGCTCGGTGATGGAACAGAAGGTACAGCCGCCAAAGCAGCCGCGCATGATATTGACTGAGAAACGGATCATTTCCCAAGCCGGGATGCGTGCCTTGCCATAGGCAGGATGAGGCGCGCGCGCGTACGGCGCGTCGAATACGGCGTCCATTTCTTCCATGGCCAGCGGCAGCGGCGGGGGATTCAGCCAGACATCACGCGCGCCGGCGCCTTCACCATGGGCCTGTACCAGCGCCCGTGCATTGCCGGGATTCGATTCGAGGTGGAAAACACGCGACGCGTGCGCATACATGACCGCATCGTCTTTCACCTGCTCGTAGGAGGGCAGACGAACTACCGTCTTGGCGCGCACTTCCTTCATCGCCGCCAGGCGTTCTTCGCGGCTCAGGATGAGGACCGGCTTTTCAAGCACGGCAGTATCCGGTTTGGCGCCATCCGCAGAGCCGCTTGCGCAGCTTTGCGTTTCCTTCGATTTCATTTCATAAGGATCGGGATGCGGTTCGATCTTTCCCGGCGTGTCGATGCGGGTCGAATTCGCTTCGGTCCAGTCGTCGTCCGGCTTCCAGCCTGCAGGCACCATGAATCCCGTTCCGCGCAGATCCCTGATGGACTTGATCGGCTCGCCCGCAGCCAGCCGGTGCGTCAAATCTACCAGCGCGCGTTCGGCATTGCCGAACAACAGCAGGTCGGCTTTGGAGTCCGGCAGAATGGAGCGGCGTACCTTGTCAGACCAGTAATCATAATGTGCAATCCGGCGCAGGCTGGCCTCAATGCTTCCGATGACGACATTGGCATCGGGATAGGCTTCGCGGGCGCGCTGCGAATAAACCAGCACTGCGCGGTCCGGACGCTTGTTCGGCTCGCCGTTGGGCGTGTAGGCGTCGTCGGAACGGATCTTCCTGTCTGCGGTATACCGGTTGATCATCGAATCCATATTGCCCGCCGTAATGCCGAAATACAGATTCGGTTTGCCAAGGGCGCGGAAGGCATCCGCGGACGACCAGTCCGGCTGGCTGATAATACCGACGCGAAAACCCTGAGCTTCCAGCAAGCGTCCAACCAGCGCCATGCCAAAGCTGGGATGGTCGATATAGGCATCTCCGGTCACGATAATGACATCGCAACTGTCCCAGCCGAGCTTATCCATTTCCGCACGCGACATGGGCAGGAATGGATCGGGCCTGGCGGCGACTTCGGGCCGGTAAGGCGGATAAGAGGATAGGTTTCTGGGAGTATGCATCATAGGCAGCATTGTATTGGAAATGTGGGATTCAGGCCGGTTCTCTCCGTAGAAAAACGGCTTGGCAAATTCCACAACTTGCCGATATGTTTGCTGGAAACGGAAGAAGCCCGAAAGAAGTCGGGTTAAACTCATTGCCGCAAACGGCCCTAGCAAATAATGTATGGCAAGTTGGCAACTTCTGGCGTGAATATCCTGCATACCAAATGCAACTATAGTGGTTATGCACTAAAATTGCGCGTCTGCTAAATACTTTCTTTTCTTAAATACCCTTAAAAATAATGGAATCCTTACAGTGGCTGCATCGCCTTGTTCCGGAAACATTGCTGATCGACCGTTATGAGCGTCTGCGCACATGTTGCGGTGCCTTGATTGGAATTTTGATCACCGGTCTGATTTCGTATGCTTTGCTCGGTCCATCACTGGCATTTCCTTTCCTGATCGCCCCCATGGGGGCATCTGCAGTGCTGCTGTATGCAGTGCCGGCCAGTCCGATGGCCCAGCCGTGGGCAGTTATAGGCGGCAATGTCATATCCGCAGCTGTGGGAGTTGCAGCCGTAAAACTCATCGGTGATCCTCCTGTGGCTGCAGCCGCAGGCGTCGCTGGCGCGATCGGCGCCATGTTTTTGTTGCGTTGCCTCCATCCACCCGGAGGAGCTGCAGCGCTGACCGCAGTATTGGGCGGGACTACAATCCACGAGCAGGGTTTTTATTATGTGTTCTCGCCCGTGGCCATCAATGCGGTTCTCATGGTGGCGGTGGCGATACTTTTCAATAACGCGGTGCGTCGTCCTTATCCCCATCGTCCTCCGCCGGTAGCCACGCATGGTACAAAGGATCCGCGTCCTACCGACAAGATTGGATTTGCACCGGAAGATCTGGATGCGGTACTGAAGGAATACAACCAGGTTCTGGACATTAGCCGCGACGAACTGGAATCCCTGCTCATGCAGGCTGAGCGCCATGCCTACCAGCGCCGCGCAGGCAACATTACCTGTGCGGATGTCATGTCCAAAGATGTGATTACCGTCGACTTCGGCACTCCATTGCAGGAAGCCTGGTCTCTACTGCGCCGCCATAAGGTAAAGGCTTTGCCGGTCATCGACCGGTCACGCCGCGTCATCGGAATCGTGACTCAGTCGGACTTCATGAAGCATGCGCAACTGGACGAGTACCATTCCTTCGGCGAAAAATTCAGTGCTTTCATCAAACGCACTTTGCATACGCATTCCGATAAGCCGGAAGTGGTCGGCCAGATCATGACCAGCCCGGTTACGACGGTGCACACATCTACCCACATGGTAGAACTGGTGCCGCTGCTGTCGGATGCCGGTTTCCATCACGTCCCCATTCTGGATGATGAGCAAAAGCTTGCCGGAATCGTCACGCAGTCGGATCTTGTTGCTGCGATCTACCGCAGCCGCCTCATCGATGCAGATAAGGCGGTTGGCTCTTGATCCATGCCGTATGGGGACAATGAGAATAGTTCTTGGCAAAATGTTGCGGCTTTGACTGAAACCCTTACCAGATTCAGCCGCAATGCATGTCAATATAAAAAGATGTCTTATACTAGTTATCTTTCCTGAGGGCACTCTTTAACCTGAAGCGGCACCATCAATATATTTATTATGGACCAAGGATCTCAGTCATCTGCGCAGGCGTTCGGCACGCGCCGCTTCATTATCGAAATGCTCGGCTTCCCGGATGCCGAAAAGACGCTTCTGTCTTCAACATTCCGGCTGACGAGCCGCAGGGAATTCAGTTATGCCGAGCCTTCCGGCGGGGACGAGCGGACCGATGTTTATCTGGTCAATGCCGATAGCCCTCAAGCTCTCATTCAACTTCAGGAGCGCTCGCCGAATGTGCATGCGCCTGCGGTGCTGATCGGGCGCAGCGCAGATCAGTTGGTCTGGCCGCTCGTTGAAAAACCCATTCACTGGATACGCCTGTTCGAGCAGCTTGACCTGGTCATGCGCTCTGCGCTCCTGGAGCGCGCACGGCGTCGGCTTGCAACTTCCGGCGCATGGGATGGGAAGACATTCCGGCGCGCGAACGACAAAAGCCTTCCGCCGGAACCGGCTTATGTTGAACCCAAGCCCATCGAATCGGTATTGGTGGTAGACGACAGTGCAACGGTGCGTGCGTTCATGCGCGCCAAGCTGACGCCATTTCGCTTTGACG
This sequence comes from Keguizhuia sedimenti, assembly GCA_030715135.1. Taxonomy (GTDB): domain Bacteria; phylum Pseudomonadota; class Gammaproteobacteria; order Burkholderiales; family Burkholderiaceae_D; genus Keguizhuia; species Keguizhuia sedimenti. The sequence goes on from JAUYVH010000009.1 coordinate 88,148, forward strand.
TGGATTTCGCTGAAAACGGTGAGCAAGCGATCGATATGGCGCAAGCGAAAGCTTATACCTGCATTTTTCTTGATATTCTGATGCCCGGCATCGACGGATATCAGGTTTGCAAAATGCTCAAGTCCAGCACCGCCACAAAAAATGCGGCAGTTGTCATGCTGAGCAGCAAATCTTCCGCTTTCGATAAACTGCGCGGCAATTGGGCCGGATGCGATGCTTATCTTGGAAAGCCCGTCAGCGAGGATGAACTGCTTTCAACCATTGCCCGTTTCCTTCCCAGCGCGCGCAAGATGGCAAATGCCATTCTGGGAAGCAGCGCTTAACGCAGTCCGCATTTCTTTTCCAACGCTTCTTTTAACTAAGCCTACGTTGTCAGAACGGCAGTCACGGAGCGATCGTTTGATTGCTGCCGGCCAAGCTCTTTCGTGGTGACCTTCATTCGTTCGGGGCTTCTCAGCCCGTAGTTTGAATAAAAAAATCCAAAGGCAGGTTCAAGAGGTTCACAGGGCACTCCAAGCATGACGTTTGCCGGACGCTGAACCACGACCATCATGTGGGTACGCTCTAATCTATGTAGTCCGATAAAACATTCCCGATCTGATTCGCTTACACAGAACTTCCACGCCCGAGCGACATCAACATGCTACTCGGTTTAAAAAAACTGGTGCGGAGTCATTGCGCATCCGGTGAAATGACACATGGAAGGAGACTGTCGTGAAGCAATATTCGAGGAGAAATCCACAATTCGCAACCTGGTTGGGCGGCATAGCGGTCGGTGCAATGGCCATGTACCTTGCCGATCCCATCGGCGGAAAAAGGCGCCGCTTGCTGGTGCAGGAAAAAATGCGCACGGCGTCGGCCCGGACCGGCGGTGCCCTAAGTCAGGTGATGCATGGAACCGGCAATCGATTGTCGGCAGCGCAATATCGCGCAAAAGACTTAATGAGACGCCAGGCTCTTGATGATGAAGGCCTGCATGCACGTGTGCGAAATGCCGTCTCCAGGCTGACCAGCATTCCGTCGGATATCGGAATAAAGGCGGAGCAAGGCTGCGTTACCCTGTCTGGCCTGATAGCGGCAAAGGAGAAGGATCGGCTTCTGCAGAAATTGCGGCAAATGCCTGGAGTGCATGAGTTGCGCGACCATCTTGCAATGAGGCATGACAACCGGACACGGTCTTTCCTGAGCGGCCAGCGGCAAAAGACGCAACATGATGCCGGTGAGACGGCGCGAATGATCGAGCAAAAAACCGCGCAAACTACTGCATCAGCCGGCGGCGCCATGATTGGCGCGGCGCAGCGTATACCAGTTGGCGCATTGCTCGCGATTGCCGGTCTGGGCTATGCAATTCAAAGCATGAGCAGGGGAAAGTTCAGGCGCTTCAACGCGGCCAGTACCACCGCACCGCAGAAAAAAACGATTCATCTGCAGAAATCAATCGACATTCAAGCCTCTCCGGAAACAGTATTTAATATCTGGTCGAAATACGATAACTTTCCACAGTTCATGTCTCATCTTGTTGAAATCCAGAGTACCGGCATACAACAGTCGCACTGGACAATGCGGGGACCGGGCGGCGTGAATATGGAGTGGGATGCAGTGATGACCAAATATATGGAGCCAACCATGCTGGCCTGGAAAACAGAGCCGGGCTCACCCATAGATCATAACGGATCGGTACGTTTTGAAGCTTCAAACGGGGGAACACGGGCAACCGTGCGGATGTATTACCGTCCGGCTGCAGGTAAGGTCGATAGCCTTGCTGCGCTTCTGGGCAACGATCCGGAGCAGGAGTTGGAAAACGATCTGATGCGGATGAAAACCTATATTGAAGGGAAAAATTTCCCGCGTGAGGTGCCGGAGATGTCGTCGTCATCCGGCCAGGTTTTGCACTAGGACACCGCTTCCTGTCAGACTGGATTTTTGAGCCTGGAATTACCTCAGGACAGGCAATAAAGGCCGCAGTTGCAGCTTTCACGCTGACAACAGCGGCCTGCGCCGGTTAAAGCGGGAATGTTTTAACGGGAGCGGAAAATGCTGCGCAGAATAAAACCGGCTGCAACGGCAATGGCGATCGCGGTGCCGGGTTTCTCGCGTACATAGGCACGAGTATCGTCCAGAAGTTGTTGCTGCGAGCCTTTGGCTTGCGAGAATTTTTCCGAGAATGTGGCGGACGCCTGCGACGCGACGTCCGACAATTTGTCCACGGTCTGATGTGCGGTGGCAGAGAACTTATCCACGGCAGGACGAGCACTTTCGGACAAACGATCGATAGTGGTATGAGCGCCCGATTTGGCCTGCTCGACAGTGCGATCCCACGAGGCGCTGTTCGATCCGTTTGGTGCGTCACTTCCGATAGGTACAGTCTTTGGCGTTTCCATAGATGCTCCTTCCTGTAGTAATTGAATGTAGGTAAAAACTGCTAGAGGAAAACTTGATTCCGTATTGGTAAAGCAAGTTTCTTGTCGGTTGGCGATTTGGCATGCTGAAACCGAACCGGCAATACTTATATAGACAGCAATTTCCGCAACTGGTGCGAATTTATATGCAGAAAGCACCTGTTTTTTGTTCAGGCGCAGGAGATTCATTCAATAGGAATAAGTGTCCGCTATTGTTACAGGAGAAGACCAATGCTTCGCCCGATCAATCCGTGCAGAACGTTTTACTAGTTGGCCTCTACTGTTTGCTGCGAATTGATTCCGTTTTTTTGCCGCGATGGCCGCTGTTTTTCATGGGCGCTGAAAGTAATCTGGCATGGATCCGATGCCGGATTCGCTGCATCCCAAAGTGCAGTTGCCAGAATACTGACACCACTGGTCATGATGGCTGCGCCTATGCGCGCCAAAGCGCTTGGCGTGCCTCCGGGGTCGAGACCGATCACGGGCTTGCCGATTCTCCCGGCAATCTTCAGGTCACCGCCGGCGATGTTCGACACACCGAGGCTTACGCCTGAACGCGCCCGCACCCGCCCGCGCAAATCCAGCGTCTGCTGCTTCAAGTCGACATAGCCGGAGGCAAGGAACTGACTCGCGTCGCTGCGTATTCCACCGATCGGTTCCGATGCCGCATGGCCTTTCTCAAAAGGCAGATAGGCACTCATGCAAGCCAGATTCACCTGATCTGCTTCAGTTGTGGAAAATACCGGAGCCAGGCCAATCAACCAGGTTTCGGCTTGCTGGATCTGTTTTGACTGAAGTTTCGCAGGACCCACACTGATATTGACCGGTCCGGTCAAGGATTCCGCCAGGTCTTTCATCGACAATCCGCTGGCCGAGAGCGAGGCTTTAATATCCATGGGGCCACCGCTGAGGGCAATCCGGTGTCCGCGTGCGGCAAGCCACTTTCCCAGGGAAACCTTGTTCATTTCAAGATTCAGCTTCGCGGTGCGTCGGTTTCCTTCCAATGCCAAGCTGCCATGTGCGCGACCATCCAGCATGGAGAATGAAAACGCATTGATCCTCAATAGCTTGTCATTAGCATCAACGTCGGCCTTCAAGTCTTTCAATTCAATACCCGAGCGCAGCTTGACGCGCTGGATGTGCAGTTCGGTTTTTCCTTTGATTTTCTGCAATCCCGAAACGGCTCGCCAGCCCAGTGGAGTGTCACGAAAGAGCTGGCCCGGTGGCTTCGGCGGAGGAGGCGGGCGGCCGAAATCGCGCATTGTCTGTGTCCAGTCCAGGTGTTCGACTGCGAGACTGGCTCGATAATACGGTTTTGAACCCGCGACATGGACTTTGCCGTTTCCATTGATCTTCAGTTCTCCAATCTGGAATAGAAGATTGCTTGCCCGGATGTCGTTTTTGTCTTCCTCCAGCTCAACGCTTGCCTTGATCGGCGCAAGGTCGATGTCGGCAATTCCAAAGAATCGGAGTATTTCCCCAGCTGACTTGGCATCGAAATCCGCATTGAGCTTATGGTTCCGAAGGCTACCGCTTATCGGTATCGATCCTGAAACCCCGAGTTGCGCGGACCTGAAAGACAATTCCATGGAACCATTGGAAACGGCACCTTCACGACCTATTCCGGACAGATCCTCGAACTTGGCTTTTAACTGGAGCGGAACTTCGTTGCGCAGAATCCTCGCATCCATGCGTACTTTGCGCAGGCCGGGATCGGCGTGTGCATGCAGTTCGCCGATTTGTAATTCACGCAGCGGTTCGGCATGCTTGGCATAGCGGATTCGCACGTTCTCAAGCTGCAGGGATGCCAGGCGCAAGGATGCGGAGGAGGAACTGCCCGTGTTTCGCCTAGCGGCAGGCGTTTGCATCTGCCAGTTTTTGCGGTTGTCGGATGAGTTTTCCAGATTTACAGACAAGCCCTTGATGGACAAAGCAACAGGCTCTACCTGGCCGCGCAATAAGGAAGTCAGGTTCAATCTTGCGGCCACCTCATCTGCGCGCAGGAAATAGGCTTCTTTGGCCCAGGAAGGATTGCCCAGCTCCGCATTCCTGATCAGCACGGTCGGCAAAGGCTGGAATCGCAGCGACAAATCCTCAAGTTTCAGTTCGCGCCCCAGGCTGTTACTGACTCTTTCGCGAGCAAATGCTGAGAGACGCTCGTCATTGAGCAGTAATTTGACGGCCGCGACTCCGGACAGCAGGAGCAATCCCAAAATTGCGAGGACTACAAAAATAATCTTCCGCCTGCGGGTCATCTCCGTAGTGTTCTTTAGTGAGTTCTGAAGGGTTTGTCGGGGCACGGTAATTTACTGACTGTCAGCTTATGGTGACGATCATAAGGTCTTTCCTTTCAATCACGGCTTGCGCATACTGATTCTTTAATTCAGATCATGACAGGTCTTTACCAATGGTGGCGCGGCAGAATGCGTGAGAGAAAAGATTGGTTTATGCGCCGACGATCCAGCCTTCCAGCGGATCGAAATCGGGCAAACCGAAGGCTTGTTCACGACGCTGCCACGCCCATGCTGCAAGGATGCCGCACAGGCAGGCATCAAGCAAGTCACCGGTGGCATCCGAAATCAGGTCGTGGCGGAATGCACCGGCTTCAAGGCGTACGCCAAAGCGGTAATCGCCTTTTTCCAGGGTCTCGACAATACGCTGGCGCGTTTCATAGCGCTCGGGGGTCTGCTTGGCGCGCTCGTCGCTTTTGTATGAGGAGCGGGTAATGGAACGCGCAACCAGTCCGGGATAGGCTTCCAGCGCAATACGGTCCGGGTCGCCGGAGTGAAGCGTGTAGACAGTCAGGCCTGCTTCCAGCAGCAGCGGTACGCCTGCATGCAGCATGTAGGCCACCGGCGGATTGACCCATTTCATCGGAGAGGACGAGCCGGCCGGGCCGTCCGTGGCGCGGTGTGCAAACTTATTGCCAACCGGCCGGGCGTCGCAGAATGTCTTGAAGGTCTGACGCAATTCGGCGCGCGACATGCCCGCCACATGGCGGATCATGTCTGCCCAATCCCGGGGCCAGCCCAGGTGTTCGATCAGTTCCCTGGGAAAAGAAAAAGGCAAGTCGAACGCGCCGAGCCAGGGGCCCGGCAGTTTAAGCCAGGCGCGAAAGGCCTCGAAGCTGTGCAGCGAAAGCAGCGAGGTGAGGACATATGTGTCGCCGTCCAGCTGGCCTGTTGCGATCGTGATCCCCTTGCGCTTGCTCGGCGCAGAGGTGAAATCGATGCCATGCAGTTCCATGCATCGCCCATCAAGTTCGATACAGCCTAGGCACTCAAAATGCGATGATGATAGGCGATATGGTCTTCCATGAAACTCATGATGAAGTAGTAGTTATGGTCATATCCGCTGTGGCGGCGCAAGCTCAGATGCTGGCCTGCCTTGATGCAGGCTGCCTCGAAGTGATGCGGCAGCAGTTGCACATCCAGGAACTGGTCTTCCAGGCCCTGGTCGATCAGGATGCCCTGAGGGAAGGGGTTTTGGCGCTGCTTCATCAGTTCGCTGGCATCGTACTGGTGCCAGTCCGCGATATTGGAACCCAGATAGCTGGAAAATGCCTTCTGTCCCCATGGGCATTGCGATGGAGCGGTAACGGGAGCGAATGCGGAAACTGATTTATAGATATCCGGGTTCTTCAGCGCCAGAACGAGCGCGCCATGTCCGCCCATCGAATGGCCGAATATGCCCATGCGGTCAGGCAGGGCAGGGAAGTTCTGTACGATGGTGTCACGCAATTCCTGCACGACATAAGAGTACATCTTGAAATGCCTGGACCAGGGTTCCTGGGTCGCATCGACATAGAAACTGGCGGCAGTGCCGAAATCCCAGCTATCGTTTTCGCCGGGAAACCCGGTATTGCGCGGACTGGTGTCCGGTGAAACGAGCATCATGCCGTATTGCGCGGCGAAGCGCTGCGCATTGGCCTTGATCATGAACGTTTCCTCGGTACAGGTCAGGCCAGCCAGATAGAACAGCACCGGCACTTTTTGATGTTTGGCTTGCGGCGGTTGATAAACCGAGAAACGCATCGGCGTTCCGGTTACCGTGGATACGTGTCGATAAAAACCTTGTACGCCGTCGTAGCAGCGATGTTCACTGATGACTCTCACTGGTGTTCCTGTTCGATCTGGCTATCTGAAATCTGCCTTTAAGTTGACTGATGCCCCTTGATTTGCCTGCAAGCCCAATGGCCTGGACTGCCGCATATGCCACCAGCATTGAATCGGCTTTTTAAGCGATGGCCGCTGAAGCGATAAACGGCCGGCAGCGAAGCGCCGGAGATTGTATATCCGATTGCGCCAATCCGCTATTCCAGGCACGGATTTCAAGCTAGTAAATCACCACTGAACGGATCGATTCGCCACTTTTCATCAAATCGAATCCTTCATTGATTCGCTCAAGCGGAAGCGTATGCGTAATCAGGTCGTCGATGTTGAGCTTGCCTTCCATGTACCAGTCGACAATTTTCGGAACATCCGTGCGGCCGCGCGCGCCGCCGAATGCCGATCCTTTCCATACCCGCCCAGTGACCAACTGGAAGGGGCGGGTGCTGATTTCCTGTCCCGCAGCCGCGACGCCGATAATCACGGACTGGCCCCAGCCTTTGTGGCAGCACTCCAGCGCCTGCCGCATGGTCGTGACATTGCCCACGCATTCGAAGCTGTAGTCGGCGCCGCCGTCGGTCAGGCTGATGATGCTGTCAACTATATTCTGTTCATTATTCGGGTTCAGGAAATGGGTCATGCCGAACTTGCGCGCCATCGCCTCGCGCGCAGGATTCAGGTCTACACCGATGATCTTGTCGGCGCCGACCATGCGCGCAGCCTGGATCACGTTCAGGCCTATGCCGCCGAGGCCGAACACAACGACATTGGCACCGGCTTCCACCTTGGCGGTAAACAGCACGGCACCTACGCCGGTTGTGACGCCGCAGCCGATATAGCAGACCTTGTCGAAGGGCGCGTCACTGCGGATTTTGGCGAGCGCGATTTCCGGCACCACCACATAATTGGAAAACGTCGATGTGCCCATGTAGTGAAAAATCGGTTTGCCATCGAGCGAGAAGCGGCTGGTCGCATCCGGCATGAGGCCGCGGCCTTGGGTGGAGCGGATAGCCTGGCACAGGTTGGTTTTCCGGGACAGGCAGAATTTGCACTGGCGGCATTCCGGCGTGTAGAGCGGAATGACATGGTCGTCTTTTTTGAGCGTTTTGACGTCGGGGCCGACATCGACAACGACGCCGGCGCCTTCATGGCCCAGGATCGCCGGAAAAATTCCTTCCGGGTCGGCGCCGGACAAGGTGTAATAATCGGTATGGCAGATGCCGGTTGCCTTGATTTCAACCAGCACTTCGCCGGCTTTGGGACCTTCGAGATCCACCTCTTCAATGGTGAGCGGCGCTCCCGATTTCCATGCAACTGCGGCTTTGGTCTTCATGCCTTGTCCTCGCTATGAAATGAATGTTGATCGAATTACATGACATCATAGCGAAAAAGGCCAGCGCCTTCCGGACTCGGACAAATCCGTGCCCAAAGGAAATGCAATACGGATGGATACTAGTTTTTCAGCGCGACATCAGGTAATACCACGTTCACATCGAGCACTTCCAGATTGCCTTGCCGGTCCAGGGAAATCTTGATGTCGTCCGCATTGACCTTGCAGTACTTGGAAATCACGCCGATCAATTCCTTGTGCAGCGCCGGCAAAAAATCCGGGCCGTCCATGCCATTTCGTTCGCGGGCAATGATGACCTGCAAGCGCTCTTTGGCTGCGCTGGCGGTCTTCGGTTTGGTATTGAATAAAAACGATAAGAGGGCCATCTTATTTCCCCTTGAAGATGCGCTGCAGCAGTCCCGGCTTCTCATAAGTAGTGAAGCGCAAGGGGACTGTCTCGCCTAGAAAACGTGCGACGACATCCTTGTAGGCTTCCGAGACGTCACTGCCTTCGATGTGGATCGCCGGATTGCCCTGGTTCGAAGCATGCAATACGGATTCTGATTCAGGGATGATGCCGATCAGCGGAATGCGCAGGATTTCCTGCACGTCGGTATAGGAAAGCATCTCGCCAGCCTCGACACGCTTGGGGACATAACGGGTGACCAGCAGGTGCTCCTTGACCGGCTCGTCACCCTTCAAGGCGCGCCGGGACTTTGCCTGGATAATACCCAGAATGCGGTCTGAATCACGTACCGAGGAAACCTCGGGATTGGTGACGATCACCGCTTCGTCCGCAAAGGTCAGCGCCATGACTGCGCCATGCTCGATGCCGGCAGGCGAATCGCAAATAATGTATTCGAAGCCCATCTTTGAGAGGTCGTTCAAGACTTTTTCCACGCCTTCTTCAGTCAGCGCATCCTTGTCGCGGGTCTGGGAGGCGGGAAGGACAAACAGGTTCTCGCAATGCTTGTCCTTGATGAGAGCTTGATTCAGAGTGGCTTCGCCGTTGACGACATTGATCAGGTCGTACACTACACGTCGTTCACAGCCCATGATCAGGTCGAGGTTACGCAGGCCGACGTCAAAATCGATGACCGCGGTTTTGTGACCGCGCAAAGCCAGACCAGAGGCAAAGCTGGCGCTGGACGTCGTTTTCCCTACGCCGCCCTTGCCGGACGTTACGACAATGATTTTTGCCACGAACTTACTCCTTTAATAATCAAAAATTACGAACGCACAGCCGCACTCATGGAAAGCAAATCGAGCCGGTCGCCGGTCAGGCGTACTTGTGCAGGGCGCTGCGCAATATTGTCAGGCAGGCCATTTTCAAACGTGCGATAAATGCCGGCAATCGACAGCAGTTCCGCTTCCATGCTCATGGCGAAGATTCTCGCTCCGTCGTTGCCGCTGGCCCCGGCCAGCGCCCGTCCGCGCAACGGAGCATAAACGTGAATGCTGCCATCCGCAATGATTTCGGCGCCGTTGTTGACGGCAGCCGTAACAACCAGATCACATCCTTGGGCATATATCCGCTGCCCGGCCCTGACTGGGGTATCGATGATCATTGTGCTTCGGGTCGATGCTGCTGCGCTTTGCAATGCTGGTTGCGCCGGCGCTGCAGGCGCAGGCCTGGAGGCTGGGGCTTGTGGTTCCTCAGGCTGCGGTACCGGACGAGATGGTGGAACAGAGTCGATACCCAGTCCATGAGCCAGAATATCGCTTTCCATGGAAGAGGGTGCATTGCGCACGGCGATCACGTTGAGGCTATATGCCTTGAACAGCGCAATTAATGCCGGCCAGTCGATTGATTGTCCCGCGAGGTCCACATCCGCAAAATCGATGATGGTAAATTCGTTGTCGAAATAATCCGGAGCACCACCTGTCATATCCTGCAAGGCTGATTTCAGGACATTCATATCGAGCTCGCGCAAGATGGCGGAAACAGCAACGACAGTGGAGATCTTGATCTCAATCGGCTTGCGAACTAGATTTTTCGACATAGGGGCGGCTCACACGTCATGGCACTTTTCGCACGGGTTGATATTTGCTCGACCATGCAAAATTCAAAAGATTTGAACAGCAAACGAAACGGGCCGCATGAAGGCGGCCCAGTTTGCCTGATCGTTGCATTGAACAATTGGATCAAAGAGAGAATCAATCAGGCATTCGTTAAGCGATGCGCCGTATTATAACCTTGGATTTTCAAGAGTTTCCAAACTTCAAGCTGTTTGCAACAGCAATTGCGTGGAGTATTGGCGCAATGGCACCGATTGTTGAAAGATCGGCATGGAGCATAATCCAGCGACGCTTATACGGATGATGTCAATCGTTCAAGCTGGCTTGACCTGCCCTGCCCGGCCAACGTTAGGGGGGCGTGGCGTTATGACATCTAATCAAATTGCAAGCGCGGAAAATCTGATCCTTACAGCCATTTCTGCGATGCAGTGCATCGGTGGATCTCAACATGCGTTAACTGATTGCCGAAATGGGGATTGCGACCTGCCCGATATTTTTTCTTGCAAGTGCAGTTCAAGAATATGTCGGCTCCTGGCGTGGCCCGGAGATCAAGCCATTCAATGAAGTATCTTCTTGAGCACGGTACTGAGCATGGCAGGCTTTCCGAAATGGTAGCCCTGTCCCATCGTGACGCCAAGATCGCGCAGCATCACGACCGTTTCTTCATCTTCTACCCATTCGGCGATAACGCTCAATCCGAACACTTTTGAGATTTCGACCATTGCGCGAACGAAGACTTGGTCGTGCGGGTTCTTTGTCAGCTTGACAATGAAAGACCCGTCGAGCTTCAGGTAGTCAAAATCCAGTTCCTTGATGTAGTAGAACGAGGAGAAGCCTACTCCGAAATCATCGAGCGCAAACCGGCAACCGAGGCTCTTTATCTTTTGTACGAAGTGCCTGACGTCGCCGATATTGAAAAAGGCGGCGGTTTCGGTCAATTCGAATATCAGGCGGCGCGGATCAATCCCGGCCGCCAGAACCCGGTTTTCGATAAACTGAAGCAAATCCGGGTCGCCGATCGATTTGCCGGAGAGGTTGATCGCAACGCACGCATCTTCGGGTATGCGTTTGATGTCTTCCAGGCATAGTTCGATAATGGCCTGGTCGAGCCGCCTGATAAGGCCGAATACTTCGCATGTTTTAACCAGTTCGCCGGTCATGCAGAAACTGCCTTTGTCGTCCAGGACGCGCAGCAAGGCTTCATAATGGTTGAGCTCGCCCGTGACAAGATTTACGACGGGCTGGTAATGCATAACGATTCGACTATGGTCGTTTAATGCTGCGCGTGCCAGTGAAAGCGTGTTCAATTGGTGAGCGAGCTCGCGCTTATGGATTTCATCCGCCTCGCTGTATATATGGATTTGACCCAGGCTGTGTTCACGGGCCAGATGCAAAGCGAAGTCCGCGCGATTGAATAAATCCTCAACCTCCAGATTTTTTCCTGAACATGCACCGCCGATCACAAGATTCAGGCTGAATGCTTCGCCGGTGAGTACCATCTTGGATTCTTCGACGGTTGTCGCGATGCTTCGCGCTCTTTCTTCCAATTGCGCCTGGGTGACGTTTTCAAGGTAAATTGCAAACAGATCCCCGCCAATGCGCGCAAGGATATCGGACGGCCGTACCAATCTGGTCAATATGCTTGCTGCGAATTGCAATACCTTGTTTCCGGCCGGCCTGCCGTAGCTATGATTGATATGGTTGAGACCGGAAACCTTGATCAGTAAAAGTGCTCCCGCTCCAGGAGCAGAAGCGGCAAGCTGCGGGCGTTCATCCAGGCGCCGCATGAATTCGCTTTTATTGATGAGATTGGTAAGTGGATCAATGCGTCTCTGCTTATCCGCTCTATGGGCGCGGTCCTGATCGCTTTTATATTTCTCCATGACCTCCGTGACCGTCTCTCGAAGGTGCTCGAAACGCAGAGGTTTAATCAGGTAACCGTATGCACCAAGACGCATGGAGGCGATGGCATGTTCCGCGTCATTATGATTGGTCGACATGATGAAGAGCGGAGCATGAGGATGGGATCGGGCGGTATTCAATAATTCCAGTCCATCCATCCCGGGCATGGCAATATCGCACAATACTAGATCAATTTGTTGTTGATCGATCATCCGTAGCGCTTCTTCGGCATTGCTAGCGGTTTTGACCGAAAAGCCCAATTTTTCCAGCATTGCTTTTCCAAGCAAACGTTCAACCAAGCCGTCATCTACCACGATAGCATGCTTTGATGGCCGGCCTTCTTCCATTATTTGCGGATTTACCATTGCCGACTCCTGCTACAGATGAACTTCAAAAATATTTTTCTCAACCTACATGCCATCGGTTAAACGTGTTGGCTCATTTACATCAGACCTTAGCTTCTTAAGCTATGAACGGAAGTGTGCAAAACGTAACGTTTTTTAACAAAGGAATATATCTTAAAAATTCCATTTTGCAACAAAAAAATAAACAGGTATTTGGCATTCAGTTGTGAAGATTGCGCACTATTCCGATTTCGCTGGAAGCCGGCGCTCTTTCCAGTAGGATGAAGTGGAAGTGCCGAGATTGTGTTTAACTGAAAATTTCAGTAACCGGAAAGTCAGTAACGACGCTTCTCTGGAAAATTTAGGGCTTGTGCGTGAAGCGTGCAGCGTTGCTTTGAAGCGGGAAGAAACCCGACTGGCGACGCATGCGTCTCTTAAAATTTCCGGTCATGAAAATGACCTCAGTTTAATGAGAATCGCCCAAGCGGGTTGGCCTTCTTGAAGGACGAATTAAGTCTTAATTGGGTATAAGCATACACATCGCTTGCGATATTACATGCGGTGGGCAAGTTGAATGAAGTGATGGGGCGGTGCCGGACAAAACTGCGCTTGGGAAGATAGTCCGCAGTCGCGTCCGCAAAGCGCCTTACATCTTGAAGGGGGTGAGAAGGCGGTGAGCCACAGCATATTGCACAAGATCGGCTAACGACGGCATACCCATTTTATGCAGAATGCGGGTTTTATGAGTACTGACGGTCTTGACGCTCAAATGCAGCAGTTCCGCAATCTCGGTAATGGATTTGCCGCCGACTAGCAGACTGAACACCTCGAATTCGCGATCGGATAAATGCTTATGCGGCAAATTCTCAACCGATGGCATGACATCCATGGCAAGTTGTTCAGCTACTTCCAGGCTGATATAGGGCCTTCCCGACGCTACTTTCCTGATCGCACTGACCAATTGTGTTCCGGCGCTTTCCTTTGTCAGGTAGCCGCGTGCTCCGGCACGGATCGCACGCACTGCATACTGCTCTTCTTCGTGCATCGTCAGTATGAGAATCGGCAGCTTAGGCACTTCGTCCTTTATCTGACGAATCAATTCCACGCCACTCCGGCCTGGCATCGACAAATCAAGCAGGAGCAGGTCGAATCCGCCTTTGCGTACCTGTGCCAATACTTCAAATCCGTCTACGGCTTCGCCTACAACTTCGATGTCGTCGGCACCTTCCAAAATGCGTTTTAAACCTTCACGCATGATTGTGTGGTCATCGGCGATTACTATGCGAATCATAATGTGGATAATTAATAGCTGGCAGTAGAAAAATTAGGCAGTCATACATAACTGCACTAGCAATCGAAGCGGCGCAAAGAATTGCATAAATTATAAAACTCGTTCAACAACTTAAACAATTCAAGTTTTCACTTTATCACAAGACCTTTGTCCATCCTACGTCTGAATAGAAGGATGCACAATCTACAAATATTTTTGTGATTACGTTGTGCATTTACGCTGAATCGGCCCGGATTTTATCGGTATGCAAGTTTGGTGATTCGATATTTCTCAAATCAAACGATGATTTTGTTCCTTTTATCGTGTTTCGCAATCTTATCTTATTAAAGTTCGTTAAAAGAATTGCGCCCACTCTTTCATCCAGACCGAAAGCACTTTTTCGTCCATAGGATGTGCAATGTAATAGCCTTGCGCATCATTGCATCCCAGTTCCTGCAGCAAATCCCAATCATTTTTTGTTTCGACACCGACTGCGACGGAATGGCAATTCAGCCGTCGGCAAAGTTCAATGCTGAGACCGAGGGCAATCTCCAATGATGGACTGTCGCTCATTCCGCGGATCATCGATCGGTCGATTTTCAATTCGGAGAATGGTATGCGCAGCAGATGCTGAACGCTCGAATGAGCGGTTCCATATTCATCAATCGAGATGCCGAACCCGTTCATACGCAGCCGAACCAGGTTTTCCAGAAAATTGGGAGCATTTTCAACTGCGGCAGATTCTGAAATCTCAATTGAGATATTTTTCAGATCAACTTGGCGCTGATTGGCATATGCGATAACGTCTTCCACAAATTTCAAATCCGCACACGAAATCGCAGAAATGTTGACTGATACAAGCATCTCCTGATCATGCTTCTGCAGATTGGGATAGATATCCAGAACCTTTTTGAAAATCAGCAGATCAAGCTGATTGATTTCTTTTGAGCGCTGGAGGGGACTTAGAAAGGATGCGGGAGACAATATCCCGTGTTCCAAATGGCGCCAGCGCGCGAACGCCTCCAATCCTTTTACTTTTCCGGATGCGAGCTCAACTTTCGGCTGAAAAAAAGGTTCGAACTCATCCTTTGATATGCCGCGACGTATGTCATCCAGGCTAATGCAAGGAGGCTCTCGCTCGCTTCCGGCTTTAGGCAAGGATTGATGGAGATTGATAAGGTTGAGTATGGTGTCGGGAGCGGCAGGTTTTTCGATCGAACCAAGCAGGTTGACTCCATATGCTTTCGACATGGTCTCCACTGAAAAAATCAGTGAGGGAGCGAGGGCGCTGGCGAGAACAATCGAGGGCGAACGCTCTTGCTTGGACATGTGACGAATCAATTCCATTCCATCCATGCCTGGCAGATTTAAATCTATAAAGCTTATGTCGATTGCACTGTCTGCGTCTTTTAGGATCTTCAATGCCTCATGTCCGTCGGCTGCTTGATAAATTTTTGTCGCGCCGACATTGCTTAACATGACTTTCAGCCAATGCCTTTGAAAATCGTTATCTTCGACAACCAGAAATTTTAAATCTGATACCTGCATTGCTCTACTTTCAAAAGTCCGGCCTTACCAATCTTTCGGAAACGAATTTGCAAAACTGTACGAGCTCAAATAAACAGCTTCGGTAGCGGTTTTAGGATATGAGGATTTGCAAATTGACAATAAGGGAAATTTTACATTTCATTCTGTAAATAGACAAAGGTCACAACTACGAGAGTGTTCGTAATTAAGCCATCCTCGGGGAACTAACATCACATCATAGTGCCACTTGCACTACATTGAGTTATATAACTGTTTATATATACAGTATTTGTGTTAGAGTATATCTACTTTATCAACGCAAGGGGAGAACATGGCTAACCTGGAATTTTGTAATACTCGCCACTTCGGCATCGAGTACGCTCCAATGTCATTCTCAATACGGCTGGGGCGCCGTGAGCTGTTTGTAAGCAGGGATTTTCGCAAAAGGTTTTATAAAGTAAATCCGCTCATCGATTGTTGTACCGGTATTCAGCCTGGGCATTTGGAAATAATTTTTCTGAAAAAGTGGCTCCTTATTCTTTCCAAAGCGCGGTAGAAAATAAACGTGAAATAGAAGAGTAAGTACGAAGCAGCAGAATTCGGGATCTTGGGCTCGGTCTTTATTGTGATAGGCCAGCATTGACCGTGCAAGGAATGATTTTTGTGTTGTCCTTCTTGAATATGCATTTGGTTGCAACTGGAAGAAAGGACGAGCAAATGAAAAAGGCCAGCATTTGCTGGCCTTTTAAATTCTGTGGCTCCCCGACCTGGGCTCGAACCAGGGACCTGCGGATTAACAGTCCGTCGCTCTACCGACTGAGCTATCAGGGAACAGAGACAATATTATAGGACGATCTTCTTTGAATTGTCAAAACCTGAATGCGTTTTATTGCAGGTCTTCAATGGATAAATTTGC
The DNA here is from genome assembly GCA_030715135.1 of Keguizhuia sedimenti. Taxonomy (GTDB): domain Bacteria; phylum Pseudomonadota; class Gammaproteobacteria; order Burkholderiales; family Burkholderiaceae_D; genus Keguizhuia; species Keguizhuia sedimenti. The sequence continues at coordinate 103,964 of JAUYVH010000009.1, forward strand.
ATTCATCCATTGGTCCTTGTATTTTTTATTACTTGATAACCTTTGCAATTGCATCGATGACGTAATCGATATTGCGTGTGTTCAGTGCCGCCACGCAGATGCGACCGGTATCGACTGCATAGATAGCATATTCATCACGGAGCTTATCCACTTGTGGCTTGGTCAAACCAGAGTAGGAGAACATGCCGCGTTGCTTGGTCACGAAGTCGAAGTTATGATCTGGGGCTTTTTCTTTCAGCTTGTTGACGAAAGCCTCACGCATTTCGCGAATGCGAACGCGCATACCAGCCAGTTCGTCTTCCCATAGCTTGCGCAATTCCGGCGTGGAGAGAACCGTTGCCACAACCTGGCCGCCATGTGTCGGCGGGTTGGAATAATTGGTGCGAATCACGCGCTTCAGTTGTGACAGTACACGAGCTGCTTCATCGGCGGTGACGGCGACAATGCTTAAAGCGCCGACGCGTTCGCCATACAGAGAGAAGGATTTTGAAAACGAGTTGGAGATAAAGACCGGGCCACCGGCTTCTGCGAACTGGCGAACCACCTTGCCGTCTTCGGCAATGCCGTCGCCAAAGCCCTGATAAGCCATGTCGAGGAAAGGAATCAATCCACGCTCGGTAACTACCTGAATTACTTCCTTCCATTGTGCGTCAGTCAGATCGGCACCGGTTGGGTTATGGCAGCATGCGTGGAGGACGACAATGGAACCGGCCGGAATGGTCTTCAAAGAGCCGATCATGCCTTCAAAATTTACGCCTTTGGTGGCCGCGTCATAGTAAGGATAATTATTGACGACGAAGCCGGCGGATTCAAACAATGCGCGATGGTTTTCCCAGCTTGGGTCGCTGATCCAGACTTGCGAATTCGGCGAAAAGCGCTTGAGAAAATCTGCGCCGAGCTTCAGGCCGCCGGTGCCGCCAAGTGCTTGTGCGGTGACTGCACGTTTTTCTTGAATTACCTTGCTGTCGGCCCCAAATACTAATTCCTGTACTGCTTTGTCGTAAGCGGCCAGGCCGTCGATCGGCAGATAGCTGCGTGCAGCTGGTTTTTCCATCAAGAGTGCTTCAGCCTTGCGGACGCATTCGAGCAGGGGCACTTTACCGTTGTCGTCATAGTAAACGCCGACGCCAAGGTTACTTTTGTTTGGGTTTTTATCCGCGTTGTAGGCTTCTGTAATTCCCAGAATCGGGTCGCGGGGAGCCATCTCAATAGAGGCGAACAGTGTTGCAGGAATAGGTGCGTTCATCGTGATAACATGAAAAATTGACCGCAATTATTTGCAGTCGGGTTGGCGGTAACGCAGGATGATAGAAAACTTGACGTCCAGACGCAACTTGCTATTTTACCAAAGGTCAAACAAGAATGGCTGAATTATCCCAGGTTTCTAGTGCAATTGACGAATCTAAAATCGTCACGTTTCCAAATTCTCCTTATCGTCTATATCAACCTTTCCCCCCAGCCGGTGACCAGCCGGGCGCAATTGCCAAATTGGTGGAAGGCATTGAGGACGGGCTGTCATTTCAGACACTTCTTGGCGTAACCGGTTCGGGAAAGACATACACGATGGCTAATGTCATCGCCCGAATGGGAAGGCCTGCCATTGTTTTTGCGCCCAACAAGACGCTTGCCGCTCAGCTATATAGTGAATTCCGCGAATTTTTTCCGCAAAACGCGGTGGAATATTTCGTCAGCTATTACGATTATTACCAGCCTGAAGCGTATGTGCCGCAGCGTGACTTGTTCATCGAGAAAGACTCCTCAATCAACGAGCATATCGAGCAGATGCGTCTATCCTGCACCAAATCGTTGATGGAGCGGCGCGACGTAGTCATCATTGCAACGGTTTCCGCAATCTACGGTATTGGTAATCCCAATGAATACCATCAGATGATCTTGACCTTGCGCGCCAAGGACAAGATAAGCCAGCGCGACGTGATTGCTCGATTGATCCAGATGCAATACTCCCGCAATGATGTCGACTTTGGTCGCGGGACATTTCGCGTACGCGGCGACACCATCGATATTTTCCCGGCAGAACATGCTGAGCTGGCTCTGCGCGTCGAGACTTTCGATGATGAAATTGACAGTCTGCAATTGTTTGATCCGTTGACTGGCCGGGTTCGGCAGAAAATTCCTCGTTTTACGATCTATCCCGGATCGCACTATGTCACGCCGCGCGCGACTGTATTGCGTGCGATCGAATCGATCAAAGAGGAATTGCGCGAGCGGCTGGAATTCTTCCGTCGCCAGAACAAACTGATCGAAGAACAGCGCCTGGAGCAGCGCACCCGTTTCGACCTGGAGATGATGCAGGAAATCGGTTTTACCAAAGGGATTGAAAACTATTCCCGCCATTTGAGTGGAAGCAAGCCCGGAGAACCGCCACCCACGTTGATTGACTATTTGCCGCAGGATGCGCTGATGTTCATGGACGAATCGCATGTCCTGCTCGGTCAGCTTAACGGCATGTATAACGGCGACCGTGCGCGCAAAACCAATCTGGTCGACTACGGCTTCCGCCTGCCGTCTGCGTTGGACAACCGCCCGCTACGGTTCGACGAGTTCGAGAGCAAAATGCGTCAGACTGTTTTCGTGTCGGCAACGCCGGCAGATTATGAAAACACGCATGCGGGGCAAGTGGTGGAGCAGGTCGTCCGTCCGACAGGACTGGTCGACCCGATCATTAGTGTCAGGCCTGCCAGCTCCCAGGTGGACGATCTGATGAATGAGATTACCGACCGCATCAAGAAAAACGAGCGCGTGCTGGTAACGACCCTGACTAAGCGAATGTCCGAGCAGTTAACGGAATTCTTGAGCGATAACGGTATCAAGGTCCGTTACCTGCATAGCGATATCGATACGGTCGAGCGGGTAGAGATCCTCCGCGATCTGCGCCTCGGTACGTTTGATGTGGTGGTAGGAATTAACTTGCTGCGCGAAGGACTGGACATACCTGAAGTATCGTTGATCGCCATTCTCGATGCCGACAAGGAAGGTTTCCTGCGTTCGGAGCGCAGCCTGATCCAGACTATCGGGCGTGCTGCGCGTAACCTTAATGGAATGGCTATCCTCTACGGCGACAAAGTGACGGATTCCATGCGCAGGGCAATCGATGAAACCGAGCGCCGTCGTAACAAGCAGATCGCCTTCAACAAGGCGAACAATATTACGCCTGCCGGCATCAAGAAGGAAATTCGCGAGTTGATCGATGGCGTTTATACCCCGCACGAAGCGCGTGAAGAACAAATGGTTGCGCAGCATACGGCGAAATATGAGTCGATGACCGAAAAGCAGGTCAGCAAGGAAATCAAGCGGCTTGAAAAACAAATGGTGGATCATGCCAAGAATCTCGAATTTGAGAAAGCTGCGCAGGTTCGCGACCAGTTGCGCATTTTGAAGGAGCAACTGTTTGGAGTGCCGGGTGCAGACAACGTCGTGCCGCTCGTGAAAAAATAATGTGATGCGAACGATTTGTAGGATGATCGTGAATGTCTGCTAGTTAAAATACCTACACTCTGCATGCGGTACGCATGCAGAGCATTATTTATTGCGTACCATGTCAATTGCCATGCCTAACAAAAATAAACAGCAGGAAATTCCTTCTCAAATAATCAAAGCCGCGGATTTGGCAGATGCGTCGTGGCGTCCCATCCTTCTGGATGGGCTGCAGGCCATGATGGAGGAAAATCCCGCCTACTTGCCTACATTGGTCAATGAGGATTATTTACCGTCGCGTGGGTGGATGTTCGGAGCATTTACTCAGCCGCTGCCGAACGTGCACTATGTCCTGGTGGGGGAGGGACCGTATCCACGCGAGGAGAGTGCAACAGGCGTGTGCTTTATGGATGGCGCCGTCAAGGAACTTTGGTCGGAAAAAGGCTTGTCCAAGCCAGTCAACCGCGCAACTTCTCTGCGCAACTTCATGAAGATGTTGTTGGTAACGGAGGGATATCTCTCTATCGAAAAGACCAGTGGAGATGCCTTGGCGATTGTTGCTGAAAAGGCGCTGCATCCAGAAAATAATTTTATTCAAACGCTGCCGGACTTGCAGGAGAATCTCACGCGACATGGATTTTTATTGCTCAATGCGTCATTAGTTTACCGGCCGAATGTTCCGCCACTCAAAGAAGCCAAAGCTTGGCAGCCGCTTCTACAGAAAGTATTGTGCGCATTGGCGGACCATGCGGATACACATGCGAAGACTCCGCCTACCTTGGTCTTGTGGGGGAAAGTCGCGGAACTGTTGAGCAGCATTCCGGAAAATTCCCGGTTCCCGAAGGCGATTTCAGAACATCCTTATAACCTTTCCTTCATTTCCAATCCCGTCATGCAAGCCTTGTTTGGTCCCATGCGCCTGTTGCAGAAACAGGATTCTTAACCGGCTTGGTCACAAAGCATTTATTATCAGGTGACAATATTGCGCTGGAATAATATTGTGCGCTATGAAATAATGTTGTCCATCATCTTTTCTGATGATATTCCTTTAATTTTCTACTCCTTCATCTTCCTTTGCCATTCGGCGATACTTCTGAATACCTGACAAATTTACTCAACTTTGATATAATTCGTAACAATGCAGTGAACGGTTCTATGCGTTCATGTCTGTCAGGTTTGATTTGGGAGCGGAGATTTCATGCGTCTGACTACAAAAGGTCGTTTTGCGGTGACTGCAATGATTGACCTCGCATTGCGCCAGGAAAGTGGGCCGGTGACACTTGCCGGAATTAGTCAAAGGCAGGAAATTTCTTTGTCTTACCTTGAACAATTGTTCGGCAAGTTGCGTCGTCATGAAATAGTGGAATCGGTACGCGGCCCCGGTGGCGGATACAACCTTGCGAGACCGGCGGAGAAAGTTACTGTGGCAGACATTATTATTGCTGTAGATGAACCGTTGGATGCCACACAGTGTGGCGGAAAGCAAAACTGCAAACATAGCAGTGATCATCAGGAAGGGCACCGTTGCATGACCCATGATCTGTGGGCAACGCTGAATGCCAAGATGGTGGATTATCTGGATTCCGTATCGCTAAAAGATTTGGTAGACCAGCAAAGACAAAAGAGTTTGGAAGAGACGGTCGTGGTAGTCCATCGCTCGCATGCTTCCGCTTAATTCGAATTAATTCGACTGGAGTTGATAAGTATGAATGCCCCTTTGGAAAAAAGCCTGATTGATACGATCAAGGCTCCGCATTTTCCGATTTATATGGATTATTCGGCAACTACGCCGATCGATCCGCGCGTGGCAGATAAAATGATCCCATACCTGCGCGAGCAGTTCGGCAACCCCGCCTCGCGTAGTCACATGTACGGCTGGACGGCGGAAAAAGCTGTGGAAGAAGCGCGCGAGCAGGTCGCAGCATTGGTCAATGCCGATCCGCGTGAAATCATCTGGACTTCCGGAGCAACCGAGAGCAATAACCTTGCTTTGAAAGGCGCTGCGCATTTCTACAAGACCAAGGGCAAGCACATCATCACAGTCAAGACCGAGCACAAGGCAGTACTGGACACCGTGCGTGAACTTGAGCGTGAAGGTTTTGAGGCGACATATCTGCAACCTCAGGACAATGGCCTGATCACGGTGCAGCAGCTGGCAGACGCGATTCGCCCGGACACTATCCTGGTTTCCGTCATGCTGGTCAACAACGAGATCGGCGTAATTCAGCCCATCGACGAGATCGGCGAGTTGTGCCGCAGCAAGGGCATCATTTTTCATAGCGATGCGGCGCAGGCTACTGGCAAGCTGCCGATCGATCTGCAAAAGACTAAGGTCGATCTGATGTCGTTCTCTGCACACAAGACTTATGGCCCGAAAGGCATTGGTGCCTTGTATGTGCGCCGCAAGCCGCGTGTGCGCATTGAAGCTCAGATGCATGGCGGTGGACACGAGCGCGGCCTGCGTTCGGGAACATTGGCGACGCACCAGATCGTCGGCATGGGCGAAGCATTCCGCATCGCCCGCGAAGAAATGGACAGCGAGCTGGCCCGCATCCGTGCGTTGCGCGATCGCCTCGCAAAAGGCCTGACCGAAATCGAGGAAGTGTATGTCAACGGCGACATGGAGCACCGCGTGCCGCATAACCTGAACGTCAGCTTCAACTATGTTGAGGGTGAGTCGCTCATCATGGCGATCAAAGACATTGCAGTTTCTTCAGGTTCGGCTTGTACTTCGGCCAGTCTGGAACCATCTTATGTATTGAGGGCATTGGGCCGCAGCGATGAATTGGCGCACAGCTCGATCCGCTTCACGATCGGCCGTTTCACCACGGAAGAGGATATTGATTTCACGATCAAGCTGATCAAGGAAAAAGTAGCGAAACTTCGTGAACTGTCTCCTTTGTGGGATATGTACAAGGATGGAATCGATATCAGCTCGATCCAGTGGGCAGCACATTAACTATTATCGAATGTAAAGAATTCGGGTGAACTTGCCCGGAGATTAAGGAGTAATACCATGGCTTATTCAGACAAAGTTCTCGACCATTACGAAAATCCGCGCAACGTTGGTGCGTTCGAAAAAGGCGACGATACGGTCGGTACCGGCATGGTCGGCGCGCCCGCCTGCGGCGACGTCATGAAACTGCAGATCAAGGTTGGCGCCAATGGCGTGATCGAAGATGCAAAATTCAAGACCTATGGCTGCGGTTCGGCAATTGCTTCATCATCGCTCGTGACTGAATGGGTAAAAGGCAAAACCCTGGATGAAGCGCTGTCGATCAAAAATACGCAGATCGCGGAAGAACTGGCATTGCCGCCGGTAAAAATCCATTGCTCGATTCTGGCTGAAGATGCGATCAAGGCTGCGGTGCAGGACTATAAGGTCAAGCATGGCACGGAGTCCAAGGAAGCAGCCTGATTTCGGTCATGGCAACTTAGGATACGACGAAGGAAAGTACGACTATGGCAGTGACATTGACCGAGAAAGCAGCGAAGCATATCAACCGCTATATTGAACGGCGCGGCAAGGGTATCGGTTTGCGTTTCGGTGTGCGCACGACAGGCTGCTCCGGCTTGGCATACAAGCTGGAGTACGTGGATGAGTGCGCTACCGAAGATACCGTATTCGAGTCGCATGGCGTCAAAGTGTTTGTCGACCCGAAAAGTTTGCCGTATATCGACGGCACCGAACTTGATTTCGCGCGCGAAGGATTGAATGAAGGATTCCGATTCAACAATCCCAACGTGAAGGACGAGTGCGGTTGCGGGGAAAGTTTCCGTATTTAAAAGTGCGACACGCTTATTGCGCTTTTTTGCCGTTAATCATGCAAATCCTGGAATAGGTTTCTACCTTGCGTGAATCGAAGCCTGTTGAAGTACGAACAGGCTTTTATTTTAACTATCCATGCAAAATCATTTCGATCTGTTCCACCTGCCGCAGCGCTTCTCCATCGATGCAAACGCGCTCGACAATGCATACCGTGACGTACAGGGACGCGTACACCCTGACCGCTTTGCAAACGCGTCGGAAGCGGAAAAGAGAGTAGCGATGCAATGGGCTACTCGCGCCAACGAGGCTTACCAGACGCTAAAAAATCCGTTCAAGCGTGCAGCTTACTTATGTGAACTGAACGGCATAGATTTGCAAACCGAGTCGAATACCGCAATGCCGCGCGAGTTCTTGATGCAGCAAATGGAATGGCGAGAGGCACTGGAAGATGCGAAGCTTGAAAAAAATATTACTGCTTTGGAAGAGCTCGATGCGATATTAAGAGATGAGCGGAAAAGACAGGAAGCGCTAGTCGGGAATTTGCTTGATTCCGGCGAGTTTGCAGAAGCCGGTCAGGCAGTACGCAAATTGATGTTTCTGGAGAAGTTTGCGGATGAAATCGTGCACGCCTTTGAAGTGCTCGAAGATTAATCCATTCGCATTGTGCCGATCATGAGCCTGCACAAGATTGAAGTCCTCGAAGCGGATATCACGATGCTGAAGGTAGAAGCAATCGTCAATGCAGCAAACTCTACGCTTCTTGGAGGAGGCGGTGTCGATGGGGCGATCCATCGTTCGGCAGGCGAGAAATTGTACCGCGAATGCCTGACCCTGCAAGGATGTGCGACAGGACAGGTCAAGATTACCAGCGCTTATCGGCTTCACGCCAAGCATGTTATTCATGCAGTCGGTCCGGTTTGGCATGGCGGTGGCGCACATGAGGCAGAATTGCTGGAGGCATGTTATAGAAATGCAATGAGCATAGCGAACGACTATCGATTGCGCTCGATTGCATTTCCGTCGATTAGTACCGGGGTTTATCGATTCCCGCTCGAAAAGGCTTGCGGGATTGCATTCGATACAGTGCTCGATGCGCTTGGAGAAATGGCGCACATTGAAAAGGTCATTTTTTGTACCTATTCAGCGAGCGATTTTTCAAAATATCAGCGCGAGTTCAACTTGCGCAAAGAATTGGCAGGGCAAAATTAAATGGCGCTTCTACAAATTGCCGAACCAGGCATGTCCACGGCACCGCATCAGCATCGATTGGCAATTGGCATAGACCTGGGCACAACCAATTCATTGGTAGCGACGGTTCGTCACAGCGTTCCGGAAATCATTACCGATGAAGAAGGGCGCGCCTTGCTGCCTTCTATCGTGAGATATTTCCCCAACGGAAGCGCCCATATCGGCTACAAAGCTCAAGGCGCACAGACCACCGATCCGAAGAATACAGTCGTTTCAGTCAAGCGCTTCATGGGGCGCGGCCTGAAGGATATCGCCTATGTCGAGAACATGCCGTATGACTTTATCGATACTCCCGGCATGGTCCAGCTGAAAACGGCTGCGGGAATAAAAAGCCCGGTGGAAGTTTCGGCTGAAATTCTGGCAACTCTTCGTCAGCGCGCGGAAGATGCACTCGGTGATGAATTGGTCGGAGCCGTGATCACGGTGCCGGCATATTTCGATGATGCGCAGAGGCAGGCGACCAAGGATGCTGCCAAGCTGGCGGGATTGAATGTATTGCGCCTGCTGAATGAACCTACTGCCGCAGCGATTGCTTATGGGCTTGATAATGCCTCAGAAGGTGTTTATGCGGTTTATGACCTTGGCGGCGGAACCTTTGATATTTCCATTCTGAAACTTACCAAGGGTGTGTTCGAAGTTCTGGCAACCGGTGGCGATTCGGCATTGGGCGGCGACGATTTCGACCACCGTCTTCTATGCTGGATTATTGAACAGGCGAGACTGGAACCTCTCTCGGACGAGGACACTCGTATCCTCATGGTCAAGTCGCGCGAGGCAAAGGAATTTCTGTCATCCAATGCAGAAGCGAAGATCGATGCAGTGCTGAATTCCGGCGAAGAAGTCCATCTGTCCATAAGCGCTGCAACATTCGCGCAAATTACCCAGCATCTGGTGAACAAGACGATTACGCCGTGCAGGAAGGCTCTGCGTGACGCGAACCTGTCCGTCGAAGACGTCGATGGCGTCGTGCTTGTAGGCGGCGCGACGCGCATGCCGCACATTCGCAAGGCAGTAGGCGAGTTCTTTCAAACTACGCCGCTTGCCAATATCGATCCGGATAAGGTTGTTGCCTTGGGAGCCGCCATTCAGGCTAATCTTCTGGCTGGCAATCGCGCCTCCGGAGATGACTGGCTTTTGCTCGATGTCATTCCCTTGTCCCTGGGAATCGAAACGATGGGTGGCCTGGTTGAAAAAGTCATTCCTCGCAATTCGACAATTCCTTGTGCCCGCGCTCAGGAATTCACGACGTTCAAGGATGGACAAACGGCGATGGCGATTCACGTGGTGCAGGGAGAACGTGAGCTGGTGACCGATTGCCGCTCGCTTGCCAAATTCGAGCTGCGCGGCATCCCTCCCATGGCTGCCGGAGCGGCACGCATTCGCGTGACCTACCAGGTCGATGCCGATGGTCTACTGTCCGTATCGGCACGCGAACTGCGTTCCGGCGTCGAAGCAGCCATCGAGGTGAAACCGTCCTACGGGCTCGGCGACGAGGACATCGCAAGAATGCTGCAGGATTCGTTCCAGTCTGCCGATATCGACATGAAACTGCGTGCCTTGCGCGAAGAACAGGTTGAAGCGGAGCGCATCCTGCTTGCCACGCAGGTGGCGCTGGAAAACGACGGCGATCTGCTGTCGGATACGGAGCGCATGGAAGTCATCAGACTGATGGAGGCTTTGCGTCAGACTGCGCGTGGTGAAGACCACAACGCGATCAAGACAACGGCTGAAGCCTTGGCGCGGGGAACGGAAGAATTTGCCGCGCGACGCATGGACCGCAGTGTACGCGCAGCCCTTACCGGCAAAAAGCTGGATGAAGTGGCTTGATTAATTACGCATTCTGCCAACATGGTGATTGCTTATTTTGAAGGAAGCTCAGGTGCCAAGAATTGTTGTATTACCTCATGAAACACTTTGCCCCGAAGGCGCAGTGATCGAGGCTCCCGCCGGAAAGTCGATTTGTGACGCATTGCTGGACAACGATATAGAGATCGAACACGCATGTGAAAAATCCTGCGCATGCACGACCTGCCACGTGATTCTTCGGGAAGGATATGATGCACTCGCAGAGCCACAGGAAAAAGAAGAAGATCTGCTGGATATGGCGTGGGGACTTGAAGCGACCTCGCGTCTCTCGTGCCAGGCGATTTTGACTGAGGAAGACCTGGTGGTTGAAATTCCGAAGTACACAATCAACCATGCGCGCGAAAATCATTAAGCAGGGGTATAAGAAAAATGAAGTGGACTGATACGATTCGCATAGCCGAAGAACTGAACGACAGGTATCCGGATGTCAACCCGCTGACGATCCGATTTACCGATCTCCATAAGTGGATATGCGGGCTTGACGAATTCGATGACGATCCGAATCGTTCCAATGAAAAAATCCTGGAAGCCATTCAAATGGCCTGGATAGACGAAGCAAAATAAAAAAGGCAGCTAAAAAGCTGCCTCTTTTATTTTTAAGACCGAACCGCCGTATTATCCGCGTGCCCTGAGGTAACCGTCTACCACGCGGATGCGGTCGCCCGAATTCCAGTGCGGCTGATTGTTGTACGGGAATGTACGGACTGTACCGTCTTCCATGCGCACACGCACTTCATATGTTGTGGCGGTTCTCGTGCGTCTTTCAATTTCATGCCCTGCATAACCACCGCCGACAGCACCGGCAACCGTAGCGACCTTCTTGCCGTTTCCGCCGCCGACTTGATTACCAAGCAAGCCGCCAACCACGCCACCGGCAATCATGCCGAGACCGCTTGGAGCTGCCTGTGTCTGCACGGCATTCACTGCCTCGACGCGGCCGCACTCATAGCAGATTGCCGGAACTTGCGCGCGCGCAGGCTCGCGGTAGTCGGGAGTGTATGACGGTGCCTGTGCAGTCCTCACGGGACGCGGTGCATACGTTTTTTCAGCAGGGCTGCTGGATGCTGAACGTTTTACCGTTGCCTTGTCGCCGCTTTCAGCTGCGAGCTTATTATCGGCCGCGGTTGGCGCAAGCGCCGTTACAGGAGCCGGTTCTGCCGCCGGCGTCTGAGTGACGACCGGTGCAGGAACTGCAGCTACGGGCGAAGGCGAAGCCGAGCTATGGGAATTTGGAAAGAGACCGGTCATTGCTCCGATGCCCACCAGGCTCACCAGGATGACTGAAATCGATGCAGCGGCAACCAGCGGATGAATCCGATTGGGATGTGCCTGAACTTCCATAATTTCCTCCAGTTAAATCACATTGTTGATGTGTACGGATAAATTATCGAAGAAGGCGGAGAGTGAAACTAGGGGAAAAGCTGTGTCAGATGTAAAGCTTTGTAACCATTAATGAATAAGCATGCCAACTTATAATCAGTTTCAGCCAACAACAAAAAAGGCCGCCGAATAAAACTCTTCAGGCGGCCTTTTAACTTCATTCAATAAACTTACTCTTCCCGGCGCAAATGCGGGAACAGGATGACATCGCGAATATTCGGCGAATCAGTGATCAGCATCATCAATCGATCAATACCGATACCGCAGCCGCCAGTCGGAGGCATGCCATACTCCAATGCCCGGATATAGTCGGCATCGTAATACATTGCTTCCTCATCGCCTGCATCCTTTGCAGCAACTTGAGCCTGGAAACGTGCTGCCTGGTCCTCCGCATCGTTCAACTCGGAGAAGCCGTTGGCGATTTCCCTGCCGGTGATGAAGAGTTCGAAACGCTCGGTGATGCCAGGTACGGTGTCCGATGCACGTGCTAGGGGAGAAACCTCAACCGGATAATCGATGATGTAAGTCGGCTCCCAAAGCTGCGCCTCGGCGGTTTCTTCAAACAAGGATAGCTGCAAGGCACCCAGTCCGGAAATTATGTGTGGCTCCACGCCGAATTTCTTCAGCTCCTGCTTCAGGAACGCTTCGTCGTTCAGTTGTTCTGCGCTGTAATGCGGCGCGTATTTGTTGATTGCCTGCACGATGGTCATGCGATGGAAGGGCTTGCTCAAATCCAGTTCGCGCCCCTGGTAGGAAAGTACCGCGGTGCCGTGTGCATCGATGGCTGCCTGGCGGATCACCTGCTCGGTAAAATCCATGAGCCATTTGTAATCCACATAAGCCGCATAGAATTCCATCATCGTGAATTCCGGATTATGGCGTGGCGACACGCCTTCATTGCGGAAATTGCGGTTGACTTCAAATACACGCTCGAAACCGCCGACCACCAGGCGCTTCAGATACAGCTCGGGCGCGATGCGCAGGTACATTTCCATGTCGAGCGCATTGTGGTGCGTGACGAAAGGCTTTGCTGCCGCGCCGCCGGGAATTACGTGCAGCATCGGCGTTTCAACTTCCATGAAACCATGGTCACCCATGAAACGGCGGATCGACGACATGGCCGCAGTACGCGCCTTGAAAGTGCGGCGCGTTTCCTCGTTCATGATCAGGTCGACGTAACGCTGGCGGTACTTGGTTTCCTGGTCGGCGAGACCGTGGAATTTATCGGGGAGAGGGCGCAGCGATTTGGTCAATAGCCGGAGCTTGGTCACGCGTACAGTCAACTCATCGGTCTTGGTCTTGAACAACGTGCCTTCAATGCCCAGAATATCGCCCAGGTCATAGTGGCGGAATGCTTCCATTTCCGCTTCGCCGGTTTTTTCAGAAGTGACATAAATCTGGATACGGCCTGAAGCGCTCGGGCCGGACGAATCCTGCAAGGTGGCGAAGGCGGCTTTTTTACCCGCTTCACGTTTCAACATCATGCGCCCGCCAAGGCTGACGGTCACCGCCAGGGTTTCCAGTTCCTCACGAGGCGTGGCGCCGTATTGCTCCTGCAAATTGGCAGCTTTATGTTCCGGGCGAAAATCGTTCGGAAACGCTACGCCGTTTTTGCGCAAGGCAGCCAGCTTATTGCGTCGTTCGAGGATGATCGAGTTTTCGTCTTTTTCTTCCTGCAGGGCTGAATATTTGTCAGTCATCATGGTATGGGCTAGAGCCTTCGATAATTTTTATACGCCTTGCTTGAGCGATGCGGCGATGAATCCATCCAGGTCGCCGTCCAGCACTGCCTTGGTGTTGCCGGTTTCAAAGCCGGTGCGCAAATCCTTGATGCGCGACTGGTCCAGCACGTAAGAGCGGATCTGGTGGCCCCAGCCGACGTCGGTCTTGGAGTCTTCCAGGTTCTGCTTTTCGCTCATGCGCTTGCGCAACTCCAGTTCGTACAGCTTGGCTTTGAGCATGTCCCACGCCTCGGCACGGTTGCGGTGCTGGCTGCGGTCGTTCTGGCATTGCACGACGATTCCGGAAGGTGCGTGCGTCAGGCGAACGGCGGAGTCGGTCTTGTTGATATGCTGGCCGCCGGCACCGGATGCGCGATAGGTATCCACCCGCACATCGGCAGGATTGATTTCGATATCGAAGGATTCGTCGACTTCGGGATACACGAACAAGCTGCAGAATGACGTATGGCGGCCGTTGGCCGAATCGAAAGGTGATTTGCGCACGAGGCGGTGTACCCCCGTTTCGGTGCGCAGGTAGCCGTAGGCATAATCGCCTTCGACTTTGAGCGTGGCGGTTTTAATGCCGGCCACCTCGCCGTCGGACTGTTCCAGGATCTCGACCTTGAAACCTTTGCGTTCGCAGTAACGCAGATACTGGCGCAGGATCATGGATGCCCAGTCTTGCGCTTCCGTGCCACCTGCACCGGCCTGGATGTCGATAAAGCAGTTATTGGGATCCATCGGATTGGAAAACATCCGGCGGAATTCCATGGCTTCGACTTGCTTCTTCAGTTCTTCGGCATCCTGTTCGATGGACTGCAGCGTGTCGTCGTCGCCTTCTTCACGCGCCATCTCGAACAGGTCGGACGCATCGCGCAAACCGGATTCGATGTTCGTCAGCGTCAGGACGATTGCTTCCAGGGATTTTTTTTCCTTGCCGAGATCCTGCGCGCGTTTCTGGTCGTTCCAGACGTTCGGATCTTCGAGTTCGGCGTTGACTTGTTCGAGTTTCTCCGACTTCACATCGAAGTCAAAGATACCTCCGTAATTCGACTTCGCGGGTCTTCAGATCCGCGAGCAGGGCTGAGAGGGAATTGAGGCGTTCGGCTTCCATGATGATGTACTTTAAATCAAACCAGAGATTATACCTGAGCGGCGATGGGAAAATGCCGGCCGTCTGGCGCGAATAGCAGTGGTGCCACTGACAGCGGTCCATTGGTCCGCTTTGTCAGTCCGGCAATTTTGCTTTTGGGGATGGACTGGCTACGCTGCCTCGGCATGTTCGACCATTAATTGCACCCGCGTGACGCCGTTGAATTCGTTGGCATCGAGGCGATAGGCAACCCGTGCACGGTCCGGCAAGGCTTCGGTGGAGCCGAACCAGATGGCGTCGTATCGTGAACCGTTTTTCTCCAGCAATAATTTCAGATGCCGGTCTTTCAATACACGCTGGCTGAGTACCCGGAATTCGTCGCAGAATACCGGCGGCGCAAAGCCCTGGCCCCAGACTTGCGAGTCAAGCAACTGAATGAATTGCGGCGTAAAACAGTCTTCTTCAAGCGGTCCGTCAGTCTCAAGGACGCGCTCCAGTTGGCTTTGGGTCAGCTGGTCCCGGCCGACGGCTTCGAAAGCGGCAGAAAACGCCTCGAAGTTTTCTGCACGGATTGTCAATCCGGCCGCCATGGAGTGGCCGCCGAATTTTTCGATCAGGCTCGGCGCATGCTTGGAAACCAGATCCAGCGCATCGCGCAAATGGAACCCGTTGATCGAGCGGCCCGATCCCTTGATCAATCCATTGTCGCCCGGAGCAAAGGTAATGGTCGGACGATAAAATTTATCCTTGATCCGCGACGCGACGATGCCGATCACTCCCTGGTGCCAGGATTCGTCAAAGACGCTGATGGTGGCACTTTGTTTGGGGTCCAGGGAGTCCAGCAAGGCCAGGGCCGTTTCCTGCATGTCGGCTTCTATGGTACGGCGATCGCGGTTGATCGCATCAAGCTGCTGAGCGATTTCCCATGCGCGGTCTTCATCATCCGTGACCAGGCATTCGATGCCGAGCGACATATCCGACAAGCGCCCGGCCGCATTCAAACGGGGTCCGACGGCGAAACCAAGGTCGAAGGGCGTTGCCCGGCGCGCTTCACGGCCGGCTACCCGGAATAATGCCGCGATACCGGCATGCATGCGGCCGGCGCGCATGCGCTTCAACCCTTGTGCGACCAGGATGCGATTGTTCGCGTCAAGCTTGACCACGTCCGCAACAGTGCCCAATGCAACCAGATCCAGCAGGGCATCGAGCCTGGGCTGGTTGCCTGCATCGAATATGCCGCGCTGGCGCAATTCAGCGCGCAGGGCCAGCAGAACATAAAACATTACTCCGACGCCAGCCAGGTTCTTGCTTGGAAATCCGCATTCAGGCTGGTTCGGATTGACGATGACGCGCGCTGTGGGCAACCTGTCACCCGGAAGATGATGGTCCGTTACCACGACATCGATGCCGCGGCGGTTTGCTTCATCTACGCCGTCAATGCTGGCAATGCCGTTGTCGACGGTGACGATAATGTCGGGTGATTTTTCCCGGACCGTCAGTTCGACGATTTCTGGTGTCAGCCCATAGCCGTATTCGAAGCGATTCGGAACAATGAAGTCGACATTGGCGCCCATCGCGCGCAGACCGCGCAATGCGACTGCACAAGCCGTCGCACCGTCGCAGTCGTAGTCGGCAACGATCACCATTCTTTTGCGTGCGACGATCGCATCGGCAAGATAACTCGCGGCCGCATCAATCTGGCGCATGCCAGCCGGAGCGATCAAGGCATTGAGATCGCTGGTCAGTTCCCGGACGTCTTTCAGGCCGCGTGCGGCATACAGTCTCGCAAGCACGGGATGAATGCCGCCTTGCCGCAGAAACTCGGCATCGCGGAACTGATAGGAACGGGTGGTGATTCTGGTCATCTGGACAGTGTAGCGAGTGAAGGTTTAATCCAGAACTTTTTTACTGAATTCTTGCCGGAAGCGACTTCAAGCAGTCTAGTGCCGTGGCTGAGGATAAACCGGATTTCATCGATTTTGCCACTCCTGAGCGCTTCCAGCAAAGGTGACATCCATTCATTTTCCAGGCGATGCATATTATCCAGCCACGTCGACCAGTCGCTTGCCATGGCTGCATCCATCAAGTCGTCCATCACAAGAAGTGCGCTCGATGTAGATGTGTCGAGGAGTCCTGTCACGCTGGCGTCCGATTCGAAGGTTTGCTCTGAAGAGGGCATCCAGGGAAGAGGGCTGACAATATGCTGATACCGGGAACGGCTGTCAGGAGTTCTCTCGTGAGTGCCGCCCCAAAGCCACAATGAATTGACGGCCGGATCACCTCGCGATTCGCGTTCAGTGTTGAGCGGATGCATATGCCAGGTCATTTGCACTTCGTTCAGCAATTTGCGCCACTCGCGCTCTCCTTGCCCGCGTGGCATCCAGATATCGATATTGTGGCCGCTGGCGGCATCGGGTGTCGATGTCAAAAAATCCGCCCAATCGTCGGCCCGCAGAAACCAGGTTTTCGCATCGCCGAAAACGAGTTCCTTTCCATCTTCCTCGAAAAGCGTTTCAACCGACTGGAACAAGGTCTGCGATTCATTTTCCGACAAGACAAGCTTGCGCAGATCCGTCAATACAAGATGGTCTCTTGCGACGTGCAAGTGCGCGGGCTGCAATAGAAACCAGAATCCGGATTCTCCGCGTATTCCCAAGCGCTGCATTGCCGTTCGGGCAATCGGCGGACTATTAGCAGGATCCTTGTCTGCAAGCCCGAACTGCGCTGCCACCCATTTTTCGTGCGGAAGGGTGCGCGAAAAGGCATCCATGTCGGTTTCTTTTACGGATTTCGATCTGGCCAGCATGGTGGCATAGCTGGGCGCAATCAGTGCGCGCCTCAAGTCGGCGGCCATTTCCGCCGGCGGCAATCCAAAGGGAATAAGAATATCAAGATTGTTCATACTGCCATTGTACCGGCATGTGTCCGGTTTACAGGCAGCGAGCCATCGCTGCACTTAACTCAATATGCAGCCGAGCACCGGTAAAACAATGGCATCTCTGCTTTTTCGAGCGCAATTTGCGGCATCTGCGGCAAGGATGAGACGGATGATCGGCGTGCAAAGACTGCCTCTTTCGAAGATTGATTCTGCTGATAAATATCTACTGGGCGATTCGTTAATATGGCAAACTTCAGGCTTTGCCTGGGATTGCAAGAATTGAAACACTATTTCATGAGCAAATGACCAGATTCAGCTAACCTTTTCCAGGGTGTCTTTCAGGAAAACCGATTTGAGCTTTTTCAAGAATTTATCCTTTGAGTGGATGATCGGCTTGCGCTATACCCGCGCCGGGAAGCGTAGCGGCCGTAACCGATTTATTTCATTCATATCGCTGATCTCCATGGCGGGCATCGCTTTAGGCGTAGCCGCGCTGATCATCGTGTTGTCAGTAATGAACGGTTTCCAGAAGGATGTGCGCGACCGCATGCTTTCCGTGCTCGCGCATATAGAAATCAGCGGCGCATCCGGCACCTTGCCCGATTGGCAGGCGGTTGCGCAAAAGGCATCGCAACATCCGGAGGTACAGGGAGCCGCTCCCTTCGTGGCCAGCCAGGCGATGCTCACGCACGACCGCGATATGCAGGGCGTGATGGTCCGCGGCGTGCTCCCTGAACAGGAACCAAAGGTATCGGAACTCGCACGTCAGGTTAGGCAGGGCAATTTCGACGATTTGAAGCCGAGTAATTTCAATATTGTGCTGGGTGCCGACATGGCTCGCGCCATGAATGTAGGCGTCGGCGACAAAGTAACCTTGATTGCGCCGCAAGGACAAGTGACGCCGGCCGGAGTACTGCCGCGCCTGAAGCAGTTTACCGTTGCAGGAATATTCCGCAGCGGGCATCCCGAGCACGATGCCGCATTGGCATTCATCCATCTGGACGATGCCATGAAAATGTTCCGCATGGCCGCACCCAGCGGGGTGCGCCTGAAGATCGAGGACATGCATAGCGCCCGCGAAGTGGCGCAGGAGTTGTCGCAAACCCTGGGCAAGGATGTTGTCGTACAGGACTGGTCGCAGCAAAACCGGGCATGGTTCTCAGCGGTACAGACGGAAAAGCGCATGATGTTCATCATTCTTACCCTGATCATTGCCGTCGCCGCCTTCAACATGGTGTCGACGCTGGTCATGACGGTCACGGACAAGCAGGCCGACATTGCAATCCTTCGCACGATCGGGGCGTCGCCGCGGTCCATCATGCAGATTTTCATCATTCAGGGCGCCTTGATCGGCCTCATCGGCACAATCATTGGCGCTTGCCTGGGCGTGGTAACGGCATTGAATATCGATGTGCTGGCGCCGCTGATCGAGCGGGCGCTTGGAATCCAGTTCTTGCCGGCCGATATTTATTTGATCAGCACCTTGCCGTCTGATCTGCGCTGGCCGGATGTCTGGGCAATCAGCATGCTGGCGCTCATGCTGGCTTTCATTGCAACCCTGTATCCGAGCTGGTGGGCGGCGAAGGTCAATCCTGCACAAGCGCTGAGGTACGAATAGCCATGACAATGAAACAGAATCAGGCACCTTGGAATCGGCTTTCCGCAAGAAGGGAAGCTGAATGAGTATTTTTCGTAACATGCCTTTTGAGTGGCTGATCGGCCTGCGTTACACGCGTGCCGGAAAACGCAACAGCCGCAATAGCTTCATTTCCTTCATTTCATTGATTTCGGTAGCAGGCATCGCTCTGGGCGTAGCGGCCTTGATTGTCGTGCTGTCAATCATGAACGGCTTTCAAAAGGAGGTGAGGGATCGCATGCTTTCGGTGCTTTCGCATATAGAAGTGTTCGATGCCACAGGCCAGTTGCAGGATTGGCAGGCAACGGCTCAGGAAGCATTCCGCCATAAGGAAATCATCGGCGCAGCGCCTTATGTGCTGGGACAGGCAATGGTCACGCGCAACGATACAGTGCGCGGCATTATCGTTCGTGGCGTGCTTCCGCAAAAGGAAGCCGGCGTTTCCGGTGTGGCCAACCAGGTCAAGGATGGAAAACTCGACGATCTGGTTCCAGGCGCACTACGGATCATCATCGGTGGCGAACTTGCAAAATCGCTCGCGGTTAAGGTCGGTGACCGAATCAACCTCCTGGTTCCGCAAGGAAGGCCCGAGATGGCTGCAGGGCTGCCGCAACTGACTCAGTTTACCGTTGCGGGCATATTCAGCGCCGGCCATTACGAATACGATTCGACACTTGCTTTTATCCATATGGATGATGCAATGCAGCTATTCAACCTGCAAGCTCCGTCCGGATTGCGCTTCAAGGTGCAGGACATGCAGCGGGCTCCACGGGTTGCGCTCGATCTTTCCAGAAGCCTGACCGGCGACCTTTTGATAAGGGACTGGTCGAGGCAAAACAGAACGTGGTTCGCTGCGGTGCAGAGCCAGAAAAATATCATGTTCCTGATACTGGCACTGATCATAGCGGTCGCAGCTTTCAATCTTGTGTCGATGCTGGTCATGACGGTGACGGACAAGCAGTCGGACATTGCGATCTTGAGAACGCTTGGCGCATCCCCGGGTGCGATCAGCAGGATCTTCGTAATTCAAGGGGCACTGATCGGTTTCCTCGGCACTGCTGCAGGGATCGGACTTGGCGTGCTGCTGGCGCAGAATATTGGCAGTATTGTGGCGTCGGTGGAGCAATTGTTCGGAATGAAATTTCTATCCAGCGACGTTTACCTGATCAGCGCATTACCTTCGGAGTTGAACCTGCGCGATGTGTATTTGATCGGAGCAATGGCATTCGCCTTGTCCCTGGTGGCAACCCTGTATCCAAGCTGGTGGGCGGCGCGGGTACGGCCGGCTGAGGCGTTGCGGTATGAATAAGGTCAATTGTCGCAGCGGTTGATTTTGGTAAAAATTTTGCCCGGCCGAGCACAGCGAGTGATGACTGACAGGCTGTGGTCATCGAGCTTATCTGTCCTTGGACTGGACAGAAAAGATACCGTAAAAATCAAGTAATACCTTTGGGAGCATGATGGATCAGTTTGTATTGTCCTGCCAGAATTTGGGAAAAACCTATGTCCAGGGAAATTACTCCGTTCCCGTATTGAGCAACATTCAGTTCAATGTTGCCAGGGGAGAGCGCGTCGCAATCGTTGGCGCCTCCGGTTCGGGGAAATCCACCTTGCTGCATTTGCTCGGGGGGCTGGATACGCCGTCGACCGGTACAGTCACGCTGCTCGGACAGGATTTGGCCTCGCTCAACGAGGCCGCGCGGGGGGAGCTGCGCAACAGGTCGCTGGGTTTCGTGTACCAGTTTCATCATTTGCTGCCTGAGTTCTCCGCTCTGGATAATGTTGCCATGCCCTTGCTGATCAGAAGAATGGCGCGTGCGGAAGCCCATCATCGTGCAGAAGAGATGCTGGCACGCGTCGGGCTGGCCAAGCGCATATCGCATGTTCCGGGAGAGCTGTCGGGAGGCGAACGGCAGCGGGTAGCCTTGGCACGCGCATTGGTTACCCAGCCGGCCTGCGTGTTGGCAGACGAACCGACGGGTAATCTCGACCGCCACACGGCGCAGCAGACCTTCGACCTGATGCTGGATTTGTCGCGCACGCTGGGCACGTCCTTCGTCATCGTCACGCACGATATCGAACTGGCAGATCATTGCGATCGTGTCATGCGTTTGTCGGAAGCCGGACTTCAGCCATACAAGGAATAGACAATGTGGATCGACACCCATTGCCATCTCGATGCGCATGAGTTCGGAGGGGAGTCGCCGGACGTCGCAAGCCATGCTGGCAGGAATGGCGTGCGGTGGATCGTCATTCCTGCAGTCGCCAGAGATAATTTTTCGGTCGTGGCCGATCTTGCGCGTAACCAGTCCAACTGTGCGTATGCGTTGGGCATCCATCCCATTTTTGTGCCTCAGGCCGAAGAGAGCGATCTTGCAGACTTGCGCGAGCTGGTTGAAGCCTCGCTTGCAGATCCGAAATTCGTTGCCATCGGTGAAATCGGGCTGGATTTCTTCGTGCCGGTCTTGCGGGAAAATCCATTGAAGGAAAAGCAGGAATTCTTTTACAGCGAACAACTGAAAATAGCACGCGACTATGACTTGCCTGTCCTCCTGCACGTGCGGAGGTCTCAGGATCTGGTACTGAAATACCTGCGGCGCATCCGGGCTCCGGGAGGCATTGCGCATGCGTTCAACGGCAGCTTTCAGCAGGCACATACCTTCATCGACCTGGGATTCAAGCTTGGATTCGGCGGTGCCATGACGTTTCCTCGGGCGCTGCAGATCCGGCGGCTTGCAACGGAAATTCCCTTGGAACATATCGTGCTGGAAACCGATGCGCCGGACATTTCGCCCGTCTGGCTGCATCCGCAGCGAAACAGTCCGGCTGAATTGCCGCGGATCGGTGCAGCATTGGCGGAGTTGCGCGCCATGCCGGTCGAGCAGATTGCACGCTCGACATTTTCCAATGCCTGCGCCGCCATCCCCAGGCTGGCGAGCATCAGTTAAAGCCCATGCGCGGCGCCATTATCGGATTCGTTGCCGGTATTGGCTGGCTGCAGCTGCAGGCGTCCCTGCCTTCACCTTCTTTAATGCTTGCTTTGGCTGCATCAACAGTCATACTCTGCATCTTCGTTCGATATATCAGCAGCATGCCGGCGAAGATCGTGATGCATGTCATCGTCGGTTCACTTGCGGGCTTCGTTTGGGCGGCGGGCTTCGCCATGTTTTATCTGGCAGAAGAGCTGCCACGGGAACTCGAAGGAACGGACATTACCGTTGTCGGAACGATTGACAGTCTTCCATACTGGTTTGAACACGGCGTGCGCTTCAATCTCGCTGTTGAAGAGGCACAGGATGCATCAGGTAGCAGCCTGGAACTGCCGTCAAAAATTGCATTGTCATGGTATTCCGGATATGACCCGAATGCAGGATATGCAATTGGCTCAGTCCAGCCGGGAGAAAGATGGCAACTGAATGTCCGATTACGTCGACCCCATGGTAATGCCAACCAGTACGGTTTCGATTATGAGGCATGGCTATTGGAGCAGAAGCTGCGGGCAACCGGATATGTGCGGCCTGACGCACAAGCCATCCGTAAAAATGCACGGCTCCATTCTTTCGTGCCAAGTGTGAAGCACTACGTCGAAAGCCTCCGCTTCCGGCTGCGGGAAAAAATACTGGCGGCTCTTCCGGACAAGGAATATGCAGGGGTCATCGTTGCTCTCGTGGTCGGCGATCAGCTGATAAGTTACATTAAAAATTTAATTTGAAAATTAATTTAAGTCTTTGATTTTATGAAGTAATGATTTCTTCAAATATCTACACTTATAAAAAAATATTGACCTGATCTCTCTACTCATCAATTGAGTAGCTATATTAAAGATCTAATCTAAGACCTATTTACAGTCAATTAAGTAGCCAAATTTAAGAAATAATATTAAGAGTTTGAGTCGAGCGCAATTCTAGGTAAATTGACTTTAGATTTAATTTGAAAACATTGCCTGCTGGGGCTTTGTTGTTATTAAGGACTGCCTTTAATTTATATTTGCAGTTCAACATAGATGAATGTCTGCTATCGGCCTATTGTGTTGAAAAAGTCTGGAAGCAATATTTTGTTGAATGTCTTGGGAAGGAAAGCGTAATAAGAAGAAAAAAATGAAGCGATATCAAGCACTATTGATTCAGTAAAAGAATCAATAGTGCCAATTCTTTGAAGATTGATTCGTCCAGCATATGAATGTGCTTCAACCATGGCCTAAAGAATGTTGCCGCCTGACTTTTTCAACAGAATAGGCCGGAAGCAGACATTTACGGCTTTGCCAAAGCCAATGTGAACTAGAAAATGACCGTGCTTAAATTCGTTGCACCTTGATGAATTTTATTTGAATCAACTACTTGCATGAGTCATACAGAGTTATCAACAGACTCCTCAACAGTTCCTGTGAATAGTAATTCACCTTTTCTCCCATATTCATGGGATTGGCTATCAGGATCAAAAGTAAGACACTTCATCTTGCTCCAAGGAGTACCAGTACATAATCAAACTAGGGACTAATGAAACTTAGCCTAGGAGCCTATAGCTTCCTAGGCTTTTTTTTGTAGACAGCATGTCATTATGTATAACCATATCATGGGATGGAGTGGACTTAGCTGCAGTCCGGTATGTCAGGGAGTGTGAAATTAAAACGTGTTCCCTGCCTAGGTTGGCTGGTAACCGTTATGTTGCCTCCATGCGCTTGGACGAATGTTTTACAGATGGTCAGGCCCAGGCCAAAGTCGGTTGCCCGCTTACCATCCGTTTCAAATTTGTCGAAGATATGCGGCAGCCGCTCCTCTGCAATCCCGCAGCCGTCGTCACTCACTTCGCACTCCACTAGCTTTTGCGCTTGCGCATACCGAGCGGAAAGTTTGATCGTGCCATGTGGCGTGTGCCGAATCGCATTGGCAATCAAATTCTGAAATACGCGTCGTAGCAAGGAGGCATCGGCACAAACGGTTAAATCCTGCGGCACGTCATTGATTAGCTTGGTGCTGCCCGAACCCGCAACAGGACGCAGGTCATGGATCAAGGATTCCACTAGCGGCCACAGGTCAAGCTGGCGGCATTCCAGGCGAATGCCAGACTCGGTCTCCAGGCTGACGTTTTCCTGTAGGACTTTGTTCACTTGCGTCGTCAGGTAGCCGACGTTGCGCTCCAGTGTTTTAAGTACGGTCCTGCTGCGCTCCATGGTTTCATGCTGTGCAATGTCCTTTTCCAGTAGCTGCGCCGCGAGAGCCACTGCATTCAACGGCGTGCGTAAGTCGTGCGCAACAAACGCCAGGTAATCTTCTCGGCGCCGTTGCGTATCCAACGCCTGCTGCACAACAAACGCTTTAATCGCTGCGCCGATGGCCGTATCCAGCACCCCGTTTAGGATGTGGATAGCCTGACCTTGTAAGTTTAAATGATGTGAGTCTGCGAGCTCGTGGATGCAGTGGCGCAGCATGTTGTATTCCGCGACGACCTCTTCAATGCCAAATCCGTCCTCCAGTCGTTGCAAGCCATGGATGGAAGAAGAACCATTTGTGATGTGCGCAGCGAGTTCCTGGCCCATACCCTGCTCAAGGGCAGTACACAACTCCACCAACAACACGGGAATATGGTCATTTAAGGTAGGAGTATCAAGCTGGGTAGCGGCTGGAATTTGGCGCACTTTTTGGCGCCACGCCGACAGAAGCATCTCACGCTCTGTTCGGATAAGTGATGCTAATTGCTGTGAATGAGTGATGATATCTGCCATGTCTACATTCAGCGCCAGATGAAACGCTAGGAGGTCAGAACGATGCGAGCCATTCTGTAGAAGGTTAAAGAGCCACCCATCAGACTCGATCGCAGGGTGTTGGTTCTGAGCAGGATCACGATGCATCTTTGTCCTATTCAGTAGATTGATTGGAATCAACCCGCGGAGCCTTACATAAAAGGCAATGACTTAAGGGTTAAACCACTAAAAATAAGAATCGAGTTGAAGATGGAATGCATCCATTCAATCCTCGACCAGTTGGAACAGGGCAGCAACCTGGACGACATTCGGTGTGCTAATGCTGATTTATTGCTTGTTTACCTCAAGCGCAGCAAAGCCACTCACAACGTGCTCGCACGGGATCATCTGACAAATGCTGTCGGCACCTTAACGTTAAACGTCAATTCATTCCAGCAGCCCACCAAGGCAGGGCTTCCGCTCTGCCTGGCAGACTTAGAAAAAGCTATTGCCGAGCTGGACGACGAAAGTGCCAACGGTTATCAGTTGCATCGCAAGCGTGCCGATGCAGTGACCTACGACATGTTGATGCGTGCGGTACAAGCCATCCGCGACAAGGCGATTTGTCAACCGTTGGATGACGAACAGGCAGCATAGGTGAACTGGCGCACAGCAGCTGCTCCGTTAAAGCCCGCCATATGAAATTTGGCAGCCCATTTATTTGGCGCGGTTGCGCTTGTCATCTATAACGGTTCGCAAGTTTTGTATGGCTGCGTGCCGATTTCCAGAGGGATAGGTGCCACTTGTAAAGGAATCGTCGAGCTGCGCTTGTGCCGCAGCCAAGGCTTCCGAGGCCTTCAACACCCGTCCACGGGCGCGTTCACCTTCTTCGGCTCCCAGATATTCTTCGGCGATCTGCCGTTGAATGCGCAAATAATCAGCGCGTGCACGCTCTAACTCTGCACGGCGCTTCTTCACCAATTGCTCCGCTTTGCCTGGTTTCATAGAAGACCGTGAGCTGGCATTTAACGAATCACTCGTTTCGCTTTTAAGTGCCTGTCCGGTACCTGTTTCTGCCGCAGCTGAGTTGATAGGTTTAAACGTCTCCGCGGGCTGCAGATGCGAACCGACGTGTGCCAAAGAAATGGGTTTATCGTGCGCCGTTGTTGCGCGAAAAAGAAACATGTAGTTTAGCAATACAGCAAGTGCTGCTGCGCCTACGGTGCATACTGCTACCCATCTGAGCCACACAGTTTTCTGCACGAACGAATTTCCCTTTTGCAAGTAAATACTTGTTTGCACATCACTATTAAAAAGAAAATGTTTTTTTCATAAAGTTCTGCAGCAACTGTAACGAATTGCCACAATTGCAATACTAACTCTGTATTGTCTGAGGATTCTCAAACCAATTACGGCTGGTTTGAGAAATGGATGGCAGCCCGCAGG
This sequence comes from Keguizhuia sedimenti, assembly GCA_030715135.1. Classification (GTDB taxonomy): domain Bacteria; phylum Pseudomonadota; class Gammaproteobacteria; order Burkholderiales; family Burkholderiaceae_D; genus Keguizhuia; species Keguizhuia sedimenti. The sequence continues at coordinate 130,116 of JAUYVH010000009.1, forward strand.
AACATCTGAGCACCCTTGTTGCCAAAATGCTTTGGTGATAAATCATGGAGCGAATATGCTTTGGTTAGTTGCTGCTTTAGCACTGTCGTACTACACGGTTTTATTTTCTGACGCGACATTGGAAACCCACGACTTAAGAATGGCGTCTCGCGTCTAAACACAGCGATTCATCTCGTAATAACGGTCTTGTTATTTTTTGAAAGCAAGGCATTTCTCGGTACCACTTGGAATGCATGACTAAGGTTGCCGAGACATGCTTGATGATATTCATCTCACTCAAGCGTTGATACAAACGGATGCAGCTCTTACTGCTTCGAGCTAAGAATCGGCTTATCCATTTCTGACTACTTCCTACTCTTCATATCAGCGTGTGCTGATATGCATTTCTTTATTGAATTGACATACTGCACCTCACCGAAATGCACCGTGCAATTTAAAAAATAACCCGATCATTGAATTCAAAAGACAAAGTTCTAAGAGGAAATTATGTCAGTCATGTTCGCCCAATCCCGTATTGCTACATCCGCTCCCTTCAATAAGCCAGTCGCAGGCCGTCAGCGTGCCGGTCAACTCTGGTCGAGTCTGGCGGATGTATGCAGTCTGCTTGGAGTAACACCTACCGTGGCCGCAACAGCAGCAGATGACGTGGTGTTCCAGCATGTGCAGTTCAAGGCCGGCCAACGGCTTTTCACAATCGGTCAGCCATTCGACGCGTTGTACCTCGTCAATTCAGGTTTTCTCAAAACAGTCATGATTGATGATGCAGGCAACGAGCAGGTACTGAGCTTTCCGATGAAAGGCGATGTGTTGGGTGTAGATGGCATTCACTTAAAGCAGTACATGTCCGAAGCCGTCGCACTGTCCAGCTGCGATGTGGTGGTCATTCCGTTCAAAGTGTTTTCCTCGTTGGGCAGAAAGTACCCTGAGCTCGAACTGTCGCTATACGGTGTCTTGAGCCGTGAACTGACTCGTGAACACGCCATGGCCAGCGCGCTTGGTTCGCTTAGCGCAGAAGCGCGCGTCGGCCGCTTTCTGGTTGCGCTATCCGAGCGTTACTCGGCCATGGGTTACTCCGGCAAAGAATTTAATTTGCGCATGACCCGTCAGGAGATCGGCAGCTATTTGGGCATGACGTTGGAAACCGTTAGCCGCACCTTGTCCGCCTTCGACCGCATCGGATACATTGCAGTAGAGGGACGCTCAGTCACCCTGAAGGATATGCAGGCACTAAAGACCATGCGCCGCCTGCCACCGTCTCAATCGCGCTCTAAAGAAGTACCGTCTGCAAAAAAGCTATTCACTAACTTTTCGTTTGAAGCCGCTGAGGATGTGCTGGCAGCAGTGTAGGTCAGCCATTAATGACGTTCCTGTTACTGCCTTTGAACTGAGGCAATAACAGGGCCGCACGTATTAGAAAAAACTGTGCATACCTTTATAAATTGCTTTATCTTTTCCGATCACTGCAACAATAGATGCGTTCTAATCCTGCTCACTTCCAGCTACAGGTCCTTTATTTCGACTAAGATTTGCTTAAGAAACAGCTGATACGCTGCCCTTCACCTCTTCGCTCACAATCTATAAGATAAAAAGAAAGAGTTAGCGCGAGACGGTTCAAAAACCTAATGTACCAAGTGTACGTTTCCGATACACCGACCCACCTCAACGCTTTTCCAACGTTTTAGCCTTCAATGTTCCTTCGTTCCACCAGCCATGCACAGCGTATCTTTTGGGTAGTTTGGCCGCTAGATGAGGACATGAAAGACTGGCTCTCTACTTGCGGCGTTGCATGCCCCCCGGTTTCTTCACGATTCCCAACGGGTCGGGCAATCCAATCGGTATTACATGAATTAAACGAATACGACGTACGCATTCAATCCCATGGGCTCAACCAGCCATGGCATGCCGAGGTCAAGATGAAGGACGATGCCAACGGAGCGCCCAGGGCCGTACTTGGTATTACAGCGTATTCCGGAGACGAATATCCTCAAGAATTATATTTCGTGCATGCAGACGAACAGATCGTCGTAGAGATCTTATCGAAGCTCAGCCGATGGTGCGGTCCGCTTGTGGCAATTCCAGATACCGGCACCGTACCAATGGTAGTTCAATCTCCTGATTTAACTTCAGCGAATCTTCGTTGAACCGATAACTGCTTGCTCGAATAGAGCCCGGATACATTGTGGTCAGTTAAACAGCAGTATCGCCAAGCTGACTGTACCCCCTCTAAAAACGCAACTAACTAGCCGGCCGGACCGCTCTATCTATGCAGCACGCGTTAGTTCAGTGTGAGCATGCACCAATACGTCCAAGGACGCCAGCAACTGAGGCAAGTCCACGGGCTTACTAAACAATTTTGTTTTGTCATCCATGTCCCACGTGAAGTTGCGTGTGTAGCCGGAGACGATGATAGCCGGCAGTTCCGGTTGGTACGTTCGCAGTTGGGGGAGCAACTCTTCGTCGTTCAGGCCGGGCATGCTGATATCGGTGATCACCGCATCGACGGCTTTGCGTTTGACGGTGTCGAGAGCAGTGACGCTGTCGTGGGCAATGGTAACGCGATAACCATGGACTTCGAGATGGCACTTGAACAGTTGAACCATCAAGTTTTTGTCATCGACTAACAGAATATGCGGCATGCTGATTTACCAAGAAAATGACAGGGTGCGGCATTCTCGTGCAGCGCTGCATCGCAGCCAATGCCTAAAAGCAACTTTTGAGAGATGACTTGATTTGCATCAATGACATTATTTTTTTGAAATAGGCGTATGTTCAGATGCCTTGACCGGAAGAAGACATGACACGCATCGGAATGCGCGACCTTAATAATGATAACGCTCCAGCTCTTTAAGAGACGCTTAAGTCAATACGTTTACGATGCCTGGACACTTTACAGTCTTCTCCTGTCAGTGTTTCATGGCCTGCACTCGAAAAAGTGCGGGCTTTTTTATTGCCATCGTTGGGTCCGCCAGAAGTGGAAAGATCGGTGTCCTTCGGTAGAAACTGCTGGATATGATGAGCCAAACTAAACCGAAAGATGGCAGTCGGCCGGCATCCTTTATCTATACTGGATTGTGGGATGTTATTTGGATGACAGTTTCACTGTTCTTCCACATTTGGCAGTATTCACGTAGCCAGTTAATCGCTTCAACAATATCGGTGTAAAACACTTTGTGATTTTCGCCACCGAATTGAAGCCTTGCCAAATACGCTAAGCGGCTGTTTGGGACGACAACGGCTACTCTGAATTTCAAGGCATTCAATTCTTCATTTAAAAAACGCTGTGCTTCTATGATTTCATACGGCATTGCGTTCATTTCCAAGTCGTCGAGCAGTAGCTTTTTACAGCCCGTGTCGTTGGCAATTTGCAGAATCTGTTCATGACGTTGATTCAGCATTTCTTCCGTCACCTCACCACGCATGCGCGCCATGATGATGTTATTCACGAGTTCAACCCAGACCTGGTTCTGTAGCGGTTCCACTTTACTTCCTGACAGCTTATATGGGACACCGAATTATCAGGATTTGGATGCGGGCAATCAATCAGACGATTCCTAAATTGCGGCACTAATAGATAGGCAATAACGCTTAGTACTCCAGCACACGGACGAAAAAAAACCTGCTTTGGGCAAAAGCAGGTTTTCAAATAACAGGAGATTACTATGTTCTTATATATGGATTCAAAGGTGGGAATGTTTCCATGAGGAAATATTTTATATGTTCCCAGAATATCAATCAAGCCGAATTTCTTCCTTACCTCTAGATGTTCTCGGCATTGAAAAATTGACAATTTATACATTTCTTGGTTGATGTAAATCAAACTATTGCCCTTTTGGAATAACCTATTTAGTCCCTGTAGGAAAATACGGTTGTTTGATATCGGTGCATTGCGGAAGCCACGCTGCAATAGAGGTATCGGCTAACGGCAATTTACTCTGTTTATTAGCGTTGAGAAGTTTCGAATGACTCCTGTAGCACCGGCATCAAAAGTCTTAATCGTCAACGACGATATCCATAGCGCGATTGCTTTACGAAGCGTGCTGTCTGAAGCCATCGATCGTAAAGAATACGAAGTGGTATTGGCTTATTCCGGCGAAGATGCCCTACGCCAGGTGATGCGGCAGGAATTCGCCGTCATCCTTTTGGACGTCAAAATGCCGATCATGGATGGCTTCGAGACGGCTGACGCGATCCATTCCAATCCCCGATTGGCGTCGCTTCCAATCATCTTCGTCACGGCCTACTTTGACGACGATTTTCATCGACTGCAGGGTTACCAGAAAGGCGCGGCGGATTATATCTTCATGCCAGTCAACCCGAAGATCCTGCAAACCAAGATTTCGATATTCGTTGAAATGGCAAGGCAAAAGCAGACCCTGCAGAATCAAAAGGAAGAACTCTACCAAATCAACAATAAGCTGCGCATTCAGCGCCTGACCAGTCTTGCCAACCAGGTCAGTCTATTGGCTGACGAAGCGGGCAACCAGAATGAGGCAGTCCAACTACCTGAGACTTCAGCCCAAAAAGATTCGCTTACGGGTGTGCTGAATCGCCCAATGATGTATGAGCATTTGGAATACGCCGTTGGATATGCCACCCGATATCATGAGCAGTTTGCATTGGTGATATTGGAAATCGATGACCTTGATGCGCCTGAGGCGACTTTCGGCATGCCTGTAGCAGATTTCGTATTGATAGAAATTGCAAATCGAATCAGTTTTTCAGTTCGCCTAGCCGATCCCATTGCTCGGATAGAGGACAATCAATTTGCTATTCTGTTAAAGAGTATTGCTGGCTTGCGCGAGGCGGTGCAAGTCATGGAAAAGCTGGCATCTGAAATCAGCAAGCCTTATTTGCTGGAAAAAGGCACGATGGAGATCGACTTCCAGATTGGGCTTGCGATGTATCCGCAAGACGGTGTAAGGCCTTGCGACATTATGGATACCGCCAAGTCTTCACTTTATCCCGGAAAGCAGTTTGTAACCGCTTAACGACTGCGAAGCCAGCTCTTCGCATCCTCAACTTGTCCAATACATTGAGCGTTGAAGGCAAAGAGTTCATTGAATCCATTGAATATCTGGTCCCGCACGAGGCCTGTGAAAAATAAATGACCGATTTGGCATTCGGGATGATGAGGTGCTGTCTGACCCAGGCCCCGTACCTCGTCTAGACCAAGAGGAGCAGCAATTCGAACAGCTACGTAAGAATGCAGATGTAATCCTCAATCGGAAAAACAAGAAGCCTGAATCGGCAGCACTTTTAGCTGAGTATCCGCTGCCAGCCAGTAGCGACACCCAGACTCAGCGCGCCGGAGCGCTTAAAGTTAGTGTTCCACAAATCCGCCGCATGAAACTGCCGCTATGCCGTACCCAACTGCAACCCGAACTGGGCTTCCCCCATTTGAACGGACACATTCACTAAGCACATTGTAGATTTTCAAATTGTACTGGGCTGAGATAGCCG